>NZ_VKNW01000005.1 GCF_007474535.1 Chryseobacterium echinoideorum
CTTTCCAAAGAAACCGTCACTCAACTTGAAAAAGGTAAATGACGGTCAACTATTTTTAAACTTTGCTTAAACCGAACTCAGGTTAAATAAGATTTGAAGATTATGGATTTATTACTGCCCTGACTCCTTCATTCCAAAATTTATCTTCCGGCATATAATAAAGATACGCATTACTTACTTTTCCTATATATTCCCCTGCAAATTCAACTTTTAAATCAAGATTAATTGTTTTCGTTTCGTTAGCATCAAAATGTTCCCAATACAAAACAAGGTAATTATCAAAAATTTCGTAGTAGGAAACTTGCTTTTTATCGACCAAATCTTTCAGTAAAGCATTTTGTAAAGTCAGACCCGCCGGAATGCCAATTTTCGTAGTCACCATTGGTAAATCTCCGTTGATTTTATTTTTTACAGTTACCGTCAGTTGGTTGGTCTCTCCTACTTTAGAAACTTCAGATTTTAATTTAGTTTCTAAGGATATAGGAATATTGTTGCTTTCTGGAGCTTCTAAAGTATAATACTGATAATCTAATTTGTAAGGTAAACCTTTTTCACATAAATATTCAACTGTCAAATCATTTTCTCCTTTTCTAAAAGCCGAGGCAAAACTGTTATTTTTGTCTAAAACAATCACATTGTTCACCTTAATTGTAGGTTTATCAGTTCCGTATAGTTTCTCATTTTTAGCAAAGAAGTTAGATAATGATTCTAATGCCAAAGCCGTTGCCTGCGTTGAACCAAAACCATAATACCCATTATAATTAATCAGTTCATCCGCAATTTCAGCGATTTTCAGCTGATTATGTTTCTCGTTTTTCTGCAATGCCATCATATAAAGTGAAAGTGTTTCTGCATTGGCAGAAATTCCTCCTGAACCGGTAAAAGTAGTCTTTACTTTTAGATTTTTCTCGGCATACTGTTTATTAAGAATTTCAATTAAATGAGTATAATCTTCATTTTTTCCAAGATTTTTCGCAGTATTTGCCATTAAAGCCAACTGATAAGAATCTTTAGTCGCCAAAACTCTTTTCAAGCTGTAATCGTAGTTTTGAAGCAGTTCGTTTTTAAAACCAACTTTAGAAAGTGCATACAAAACATACATATTTCTTGACCATGAATACTCGGAATAGTTGCTTTGCATTTCATATGATTTTCTCACCTCGAATAGTCCGTTTGTATTCTTTTTTGATAAAATAAATGAACTCAGATTTTGAATGAGCTTTGAATCAACATTCACATATTTTTTTAAATCTCTGAATTCCAATAAAGCAAATGCAGACAATGCAACATCAGACTCATTACCTC
Source organism: Chryseobacterium echinoideorum (assembly GCF_007474535.1). Classification (GTDB taxonomy): domain Bacteria; phylum Bacteroidota; class Bacteroidia; order Flavobacteriales; family Weeksellaceae; genus Chryseobacterium; species Chryseobacterium echinoideorum. The sequence goes on from NZ_VKNW01000005.1 coordinate 1,306, forward strand.
CAAAGTAAGAGAAACCACCATCTTTATTTTTGTAGGAGAGCATTTTCTGATATCCTTTTTTCATATTCCTAATGACGTTAAATTCATTATTCGGATCAATTTTTTTTGTAGATTTCAAATAATCCAAAATAAAAATATTTGGATAAACCGTTGATGAAAGCTGCTCAAAACATCCGTAAGGTTCTCGTTTTAATCTTTCTAAATCTTCAAACATTTGCAATGCCGAATTCTCATAAACGTAATATGATGAGATAAAACTTCCGTTAATGTATTCCGGAATATCAATTTTAAGATTTTCGTTTTTATTATTTATTATAGAAAAATGATGCGGAAAACCTTTTTCTTCAACTTTCAAAGGCAAAATCATCGTTTCTCTGAACTCTCCGGATTTTATCGCGAACTGAATATTAGAACTAATCAGTTTATCGGTCTGCATGGTTACAAATAACCTTCCTGATTCCAACGGCTTCAAAGTAATTAAACTGTCTGCTTTCATCAATTTTATATGATTTGGAACAATCACATCCAAATTCAAAGTTCTTGTTTCTGGCGAATTGTTTTTAATCACTACCGGAATGGTCATTTGATCAGTTCGTGTTAAATATTGTGGAATTTTAGCATCAATAGAAATCAAACTTTGTGCTGCATAGGTGGTGTCATCTCTACCAATCAATCCCGTTGCGGAAATACCTTCTGTCATAATTCTGAAAGCTGAATTGGCATCCGACTGATAAAATTCTATCTGAGCTTTTCCGTTTTTATCAGTTTCAACAAGAGGATTCCAATATAACGTTTCTCTGTAATCATGACGGTAAGCCGTGTTTGTCGACTCATAAACAGGATAAGAAAACTGCCGTGAATATTCATAACTGACTAAACTGTCATTGGGAATATTTTTTACTGCAAAATACGTTTCCGGGGTAATATCAATTTTTAGATTTGAATTTCTGCCTTTTTTAGTATTAATAACGATTACTCCGTTTGAGCCACGATTACCATAGATTGATGTTGCGGAGGCATCTTTTAGAACTTCCATCGAATTAATATCATTTGGATTTAGAGTTTTAAAAGCATTACTATTTGTAGGAAAACCATCTATAACATATAAAGGATCTGTATTTCCACTCAAAGAACCTACTCCTCTTACAACAATTGATGGTGTTGCACCTGGTTGTCCTGTTCCAGTAGAAATAATGACTCCTGCAAGTTGACCTTGTGCTATATTAAGCACATTTGAATTTGGTCTTTCGTTAAAATTTACAATTGATGAAGTTGCTGCATTTTTTTTTACCGTTTTGTAACCGACAACTACAACTTCCTCAATTTTTTGTTCTTTATTAATTGTATCCGATTTAGAATTAACAGAAGGCAAAGTTCTCACTAAATTTTCAATTCCCTTAGAAACCTTAAGATTTTCCTTCTTAATCTCTGCTTCTTTAATAATTTCTTCTACATTAATATTTTCTAAAGATTGCTTTACTAAAGGATTTATATTGAGTTTGTAAGATAACATTCTCACTTTCACTTTCTGTTTTTTATCTGCAGATTTAGCAATAACAGAATAATACTCACTCCTGTTTAAATCTGAAAAATAAAACAAACCGTTTTCCGATGTAATTTGCTTTTTTATTTTAGATTGATTACCGACCAAATAAACTTCTGCTTTCACAGGCTTTTTATGCTCATCTTCAACAATTCCGTAGATTGGGTTTTTCTTTTCAGGGAGATATTTATAGTTTCCGCTCTTTTCAACTTCAGGATTCATTTCAAAATATCGGTAACCATTTGTTAGCATCACCAGATCCAAACTTTTCACTGCTTTCTCTTCTTTTTTATCAAAATAAAATTGAGGTCTCTCAATTTTTCCTCGCAATTCTGAATCCATTAAAAGCCAGGAAAGAATATGATTTTGTTTATCATCTGCATAAGTCCACAATTTATCGTCAATCACTGATACGGCAAGATTTGCAGGAATGGGTTGGTTGTTTTCATCGGTAGTTTCGATATTGATAATTGCTTTCTCTCTCGGCAAATAATTTTTTTTCAGCGGAGAAACTTTTACTTTCATCTGCTTACTTTCATTCGTAAAAACAATTCTTTCGGCAAGTGGACTATTATTCTCTGAAATCGTAAACCTGCAGATTCCGATTGGAAGCTCTTTTTCAAAAATTTCAATTTGATTTAAGCCCTTTTTTAAACTTAAATTTTTAGTGTAAATTTCTTTCTCACGGAAGTTTCCGGAGATTACAACGTTTCTTTCGGAGGTAGAATTGATTACTAAACTTATGCTTTGATTTTCTTTTTTAAGATTAAAAACAATTCCGTCACTTTTGGCAACTGGAAGCTGATAAATCTGACTAATATTTTCCGGTTTTAAAATTTTCGCATAATACCTTTCACTATTTTTTGGAGTTAAATAAAAACTTCCCATTCCAAAATTATAGGCTGAAACCTCAGTTATTTTCTGATGATTCTGATTATAAATTCCTAAAACTGCATCTACCGGTTTTTCAAACTCATCCAAAACTTTAAAAGCGATGTTTTGTTCGATTCCGTTAATCAAAGTTCCGCCTTCCGGCATAAATTTTAAATCAAGATTATTTAAAACTATCGGAATATTTCTAGAAATAGATTCCGTGAAACCGTCAAAATTTACTTTGATATTCAACAAAGCATCCGAAGATTTCAACACTTCCGGAAGTTTAAATTTCAGTAAATATTTTCCTTCTTTGTCAGTAATCAAATTGCCTTCGGTGATTTTTTCGCCCTGATGCATCACGGTAAAATACGCTTCATAAAACGGAATCGGAAGGTTGCTCAAACTTCTCATGGAAAAATCTGCCAAAACCTCATCTCCTGCTCCATATCCTTTTTTAGGGAAATCAAGCTTCATTAAAATTCTTGGAGAAACAATTTTCTGAAGGGTAATTTCTTTTTCAAAAACATTTTTTCCGGTTTCATTCTGCATCCAGGCTGTAAACGCTCTGATTTTATAGATTCCGCCTTTCATATTATTATCAAAATAAAAATAGCCTTCAGCATGACCGTTTTTGATTTCATACTTAGATTTTTTCACTACTGTTCCGCTTGGATCGACTATTTCAAAATTGACAACTTTAGATTGCTCTGTCGGAAGTTGATTTTCTGCCTGAACAATATAAATTTTAAAATACATTTCCTCTCCCGGTTTGTAAAAAACATGATTGGTCTGGATGTATGTTTTTTCTTTTTTGAAATCGCCGAATTTATTTTGTGCTTTAAAAAATGTACTTGAAAGCAAAATAAAAACAGCAATGATATAGGATAAAATATTGAATTTCATTAGGTTCTTTTTAGGTTTGAAAATACTTCGGTTGGTGGTTACATTCAATTAAAATTTAAACGAAACTGTGCAGCCATACGTTTTAAAAGACGGCAGATTGAAAAAATCTAAACCTCGGCTGTTATCAAAATCATAAAAATTCTGATTAGAATCTACCCCATTATTTGCCTGCCAAAGAAAAATATTGTTCACATAAAAACTTACGCCCAAAGCTTTTCTGAAATTTCCAATATCAAAATATGCGGAAAGTGTAATGTCATTAATTCTTACATAATCAGATTTTTGCACATAATTTTCTGCAACCCCTAAAAGACCATATCTCGTCCAACGATTTTCGTTGACTGACAAATTAGTATTGTAAAAATCAACAGGAATCTGATTGACATTTCCGTTAGGATTTACGCCTTCAAAAACATAATTTTTACTATTTCTTTCGTCTCCCGAAGTTTGAGAACGCCCATAATAATCAAGAACAGCCTGAGTTCCGTTCCAGATCTGTCCGCCTTTTTTCCATTCCCAATTGATGTCTAAAGCGAACATTTTGTAAGTGAGATTATGGGAAAATTTCATCACAAAATCAGGAGTTGGGTCTGCTATAATTTTCGTTCCAGAAGCTTTTATAGGATAACCATTATTATCAATGATTACTTTTCCATCTGCGTTTCTTTCAAAATAACTTCCCACAACTGCTCCTAAAACCTGACCTTCCGATAGAGTTTTGTAAATATCACTGAAGCCTGAAATTATCAGATTATTATAACCAAAATTTACTCGATCAACAATATCCCGGTATTTAAAGATTGACGCTTTCGTACTTAAACTGATATTTTGACTTCGAATGATATTATCGTAATTAAAATTAACTTCATACCCGTCATAAGTATGGTCTGCGAGATTTTTCAAAACTAAATTCTGATTTTCAAAAACAGGAAATACATCATCGAAAATTTTTCTGTTAAAATATTCTGCGGTTAAATTCATTCTATGATTAATGATAAATTTGAATCCTGTTTTCCATTCTTTAACATTAATATTCGAGAGGTTATTAAATGTTTCAACCTCTTTTAAAGGGAAATAAAATTGAGAATTCTGTGCAGAAAATTGAGTCGTTGTATAAGAAGAATACGATTTTGAAACTTCCGGTTCCGCAGCTAATTGTGTGTATGCTCCCAGAACCTGAAAATCTGTAGAATTCCATCCAAATATGTCTTTGAAAGTAAAATATCCGTTTGCTTTTGGCAGCCAATAATTGTTTTTGAGAGAAGTATTTGATATATAAAATGAGTTTCCTAGATTAACCCCAAATTCTATGTCATTATAGTCCTCATAATCCAGATTATAATTAAAAATATAATCCTGTGAAGTTCGCTGGTAAAAATAATTTCGGTCTAAACTATGATTGATATTGATCTTTCGGTCATTTAGAATATGATTTAAACTGAATTTATTTGTCAAATTTCCACCCTGCAACTCGTAATTCGCAGAAATATTTGAATTGTAAAACTCATTTTTCTGATTTCTTATATTGTATAAGCCGTTTTGAAAGCCGTTCGTTGAAATTTTAAACACATCACGATGCATAACATCCTGATTATCGTAAGCCTGACTGATATTGAGTTTGAAGCCTCTCCACTGTCTGCTTACATCAAAAGTCAATTGTCGTATATTTTCGTCATAATTGTATCTATTTTCCTGTTTAAAAAGAAATTCAGGATTGTCTGCATTTGAGCTAAAACTTCTCTGTAAACCGTTATTTAAGAAAGCATTTTGCTGATTTGAAAACGAAATCGGCGTTAAAAGAGAATTTTGATATGCCCGATTGAAAAGCCCGATTCTGTTGGTATTGGTTGCTTTATTTTCTTCATAATTAAATCCTGCATTGATTTTAAACTTTAAAATTTCTGTGCTGAATTTTGCTTTAAAAGAATTGACAATATCAAACTGATCTATAAAATACGTTTGATCTTTCTGTTGTCCGATATTCAATGAAAGTCTTGCATCTTCGTTGTAACCGCCATTTTTAATAATCGCATTTACATTTAGCTGATTGCTGTAACCAACTGTTGTTTTGAAAAGATTGTTGTTGTAAGTTTTTGCAGGAAAAATTCCGTTGGACAAACCCACCAATTGTCCGTTAACATCATATTCATAAGGCTGCCCGTTGTAACCTAAAGTTGAAATATCTGGTCCGAAGCTGAATACTTCATCTGTTTCCGGACCTTTCCAAACCAAAAAACCATTTTCAGATCTTCCCTGAACGTATTTGCTTTGAGTTTTGGGAATTCGGTTTCTGTTTTTTATATCTAATGAACTGCTGAAACTTCCGTTGAAAACGAGAAATTTTTCAGGCTGCCTTTTAAGTTTATAGGTAGAGTCTGATTTCAACTTCAATTTTCTAACTGCCGAAAGATGGTAACCTGAATAATTTCTAAGAGAATCATAAGATTTCTCAACGCTGAATTCATCTGCTTCAATTTTTTTGATAAGATTGTTATAATCTTTGGAACTGATGTTTTCAACATATTTTTTATCAATCTGTCTTTCAAGAATATTTTTTAATTCATAAACCGTAGAAACTACCTGAATGCTTTTGCCGTTATTCCAAACCAAAGTATCACTCACATCAGCCTGTATAATTGCAAAACCTTTCTCATCGGTCAGTTCATAAATGCCTTTGTTTTTATTGAAAACCTTTAGAAAATTTTGAGGCTTCTTCTTTTCATTATAAAATTTCCCTGAAAAATAACGTTGAGAATCCTGCGCAAAGGCAAATTGAATGGCAAATACAGGTAAAAACAGATAAACTTTTTTCATCATAAATAATATGTCTAAAAATAGAGAAAAAAAAGAAATCTCCGAAGAAATTTCTTTTTTTGAAACCTATTCCTTATGTTAATTTTTAATCACTTTAAATGTTTCCCAACCTTTTTCTGTTCTGGCTCTTATCAGATATATACTTTGAGGGTATGAAGAAATATCAATCGCACTTTTCCCTGACAGTTTTTCTTTTTTCATGATAATTTTCCCTGCCAAATCATAGACATAAAGCTCATCGATTGGAAGATCTGAAATAATATTTACCGGACCTTTGGTAGGATTCGGAAATATTTTTATTTGATGCTCAGCTTGGCTTCCCACTTCTGTTTCCAGTTTTTTATTCAGATAATTGTGGGATGTACTTTTATCACACTCGGTGAGTTGCGCTCTTTGCAAAATCAATCTTAAAAGAAGATCATTCAGTTTTTCAACTTCATAAGATTCTACGGTTGGCTCAATATGATTGTTTCCAATTCCGCTGTGATTAGTTAGAAAACTATAAGTACCATTCGTCATCAGCGCAAAAGTTCTCATCAGATATTCTGTCTGCTTATCAATATCACTTGCTGATAGAGGAATAATGGTAATACCTTTTTGTGCTGCAGTTTTTATATAATTAAAAAGCTTGTCAATATTTTCTTCTGATTGATGTGGAGGCGCATCAAGAATTAAAAACATGATTTTGGCAGAATTTTTATCACTCCATTTCAGCTCATTTACAGAGACATCCATGGCTTCAACTACAGCTTCCGGGAAATCACCTCCACCTGAAGCATTCTGCTCTTTAATAAATTTCAAAAGCTGATTCGCATCATCATTAAAATCAAATTTTTTGGTTACATACTCATCTCCTTTATCTCTGTAAAACACAGAACCATATCTTACCTCTGTGTTTTTAAGATTAGATTCAACTTTTTTGAGAACATCCAGAAGCTCAGACTGCAAATATGCAATTTCATCGCCCATTGATCCTGTTGCGTCAACTACAAAAGCAAGATCTAAAGTTCTTTTTTCAATACACGGCTTATCTAGAACAATAAGGTTTTGTCCGTTTTTGAACTCTTTAGGGTGATTACTGATAACATTATTTGATTGATCCTTTAGAGTATATTTTTCCAGATTTTGTTCAGAACCATTCATTGGATTAATCCATAATTCTGCATTTCCAAGATTATTTGTAATAGATTCCCAGACAACTTCATTTTTATCATTGATTAATTTTATTTTTTCTCCTACAATCGGTTTTTTATTTTTATTAACTAGTTGTACCGACACTCTTCTTTCAGGAAAAAATTTCCATTCATTTTTATATCTCTCCAAAGTAGGTACAGCAATATCCACCCAATAATTCCATTTAGAAAAATCATTAACTTCTCCGGCAGTTAATTGTCCTGATTTTGGAAGTACTTCTTCCTTTTCTATTGGTTTACCGTTTTTTGGTTTAAGGGAATTTTTTTTCAGGAATTTATTAAACTTTTTGATTTTTGATTTTGAAGCATCTTTTGTAGATATTACTATAACCCCATTTGCTGCTTTGCTTCCATATAAAGAAGTTGCAGCCGCATCTTTAATCACCGAAATTTCTTTGATGCTTTCAGGTTTTAAATTTTTAAATTTTTCTCCGTTTGCAATCTCACCGTTAATAACATACATTGGCTCTGAACCTTTTATTGAACTAATGCCTCTGATAAGAATAGCATTTTTTGAAGAACCCGGAGATCTTGAAGTAGAACTGATTGACACTCCGGCAACTTCTGCTTTTAAAGAATTTAAAACCACTGCACTTGATGAATTATTGGCTATAAGATTTTCACTCACATTTGAAGATGACGCAACAGATGCTGGTCTTGCTGCTGTTTTACTATATCCAAGCATAACAACTTCTTCAATATTTTTTTCTTTAAAACCACTATCTACCGGAATATAAGGAACTACTTTATTGAGCTTAATTGGTTTTATACTATAATTCTTAAGATTATTTACTAATGATTTGTCTTCAAAAATATACCCTGATTCAAGATGATCATTGTACAATATTTTTGCATCTTCATAAGCTAATATTGCTTGGTTTCGGTTTTCTTTTAAACCATCTGTCTCCTTTTTAGTATTAGATTTTACCATGCTGTCAATTGCCTGAATATTTGAATTTATTTTAGATGAGACAGTATTTTGCGTAATTGTATTTTTCTCAGTTTCAGAAACAATGTTTTTATTCATGAAGTAGAAGGCTCCCAAACCAATCATTAAACTGGCAGCAATTCCGTATGGAAACCACACTGGAACGATTTTCTTTTTGTCGTCTTTTTTATCTAATTTTTCTTCAACTTTTGCCCAAACTTTATCAAAACCAGAAAAAGTAGCAGGTTCTTCCAAAGATTGAGAAGCCTCGTTGAATTTTTTATCTATATCGTGATTGTTTTCCATTATGTAAAAGTTTAAATGTTGTGATTGACTAGTAATTCCTGAAGCTTTTTCCTTGCAAAATTGAGCTGCGACTTTGATGTTCCTTCACTGATCGAAAGCATTGTTGCAATTTCTTTGTGCGGATATCCTTCAATCGCAAAAAGATTGAAAATCGCTCTGCATCCTTCGGGAAGAAAATGAAGAAGTTTGAGAATGTCTTTTTCAAAAGTGAGATTTTCAATTTTAGAATCAGAATATTCTATCAGATTTTCATCCAAAGAAACATGTAGAGACTTCATGCTTCTTAATTTCTGCAGACATTCATTCACAGTAATTTTCTTTGCCCACGCCTCGAAAATCTCATGATTTTGCAGTTGATTGAGCTTTGTGAAAATTTTGTAAAAACTATCTGCAAGTACCTCTTCAATGTCTTCATCATTTTTCAGGTAACGTCTGCAAACCGAGTATAGCTTACCCGCCATCTTTTCATAAACTTTCCGCTGTGCATTCCGGTTGTTTTGCTGGCATTCTATTATTAGTTTTTGTTCCATAGTCAGGCTTTATACTTTAATAGATGCAGAAATTTTGATGCAGGTTGGAAACACTGTAAACTTTTTCTAAAAATAATTGAAAAAATAATAATATGATCTATTTTTATTCTTATTTATAAAAACAAAACCGTTCTCAAAAATTTGAAAACGGTTTAAAATCAAAAAATTATAGGTAAAATTATGCTTTAAATTTTTAATAAAGTGTTGCCATACTTTCAGCAGAAAAATTTTTTATCTCATCAATTTTATTTTCTTTGAGTTTCTTTACCCATTCAGGATCCTGCAATAGCGCTCTTCCCACAGCGACAAGATCAAAATCACCTCTTTCCAGTCTTCTGGTAAGCTCAGACAAATCTGTCTTTTCTGTACCTTTTCCTGAAAAAGCTTCCATAAAATCTCCCTCAAGACCTACAGAACCTACGGTAATGGTTGGCTGACCCGTAATTTTCTTTGCCCAACCTGCAAAATTCAGATCAAAACCTTCAAATTCAGGTTCCCAAAATCTTCTCTGTGAACAATGGAAAATATCTACACCAGCTTCTTTTAAAGGAATTAACCATTCTTCCATTTCCTCCGGTGTATTGGCAAGTTTTGCTGAATAATCCTGCTGCTTCCATTGAGAAAGACGGATAATAATGATAAAATCTTCTCCAACTGCTGCCCGAATTGCTTTTACAACATCTACAGCAAAACGGCTTCTTTCTTTAAGCGTTTTTCCACCATACTCATCAGTTCTTGTATTGGTTACTTCCCAGAAAAACTGGTCAATCAGATAACCGTGAGCTCCGTGAATTTCCAAAACATCAAATCCCAATTCTTTAGCAGACTTTGCTGATGCAGCAAACTGAGCAATGGTATCCTGAATATCCTCCAAAGTCATTGAAGAGGCTTTCTCCATATCAACAGACGGATATTCTGCCGACATTCTTGTATCTCCTACATGCCAAATCTGAGGTCCCATTTTTCCGCCATACTCATGAACTGCATCTATGACGTTTTGCCATCCGTTTAATGCTTCATTTCCATAAAAGTCAGGAATATTTAGAAGATTTTTTGAAGCTGGTCTGTTAATCACGGTTCCTTCAGAAAGAATTAGTCCCACCTCAGAAGCTGCTCTTCTTTGATAATAATCTGCAATCTGCTGGGTAGGAACTCCTTTATCAGATTGAGCTCTGGTCATAGGAGCCATAACGAATCTGTTTTTAAGTTCCAGATTTTTATATATGAATGGTTTAAATAATGATTCTGTATTCATTTTATAATTAAATATTTATTTGTTACGCAAAGTAACTAATAATAGTTTGTATTTGTATCTTATAATTAAAAAAAGTAGTAACTTTGCAGTAACTAGTGATGGTAACTATAAAGTAACGATTGTGAATAAGCATGATTAACAATATGAATTTGATAAAATATTATTAAATAATTTAAAAAATCTGACAATGAGAAAAAATGAGATGATGAAATATAACTGCCCTCTCGGCAAAGCAATGTCAGCTTTAGGCAGTAAATGGAAACCCATTATTGCTTTGGTAATTAAAGACCGAAAGCTACGTTTCGGAGAACTTGCGGTAAGAATTAATGTGATTTCCAGGAAAGTTTTGACTGATCAACTTCGGGAAATGGAAACTGACGGCTTGATTATTCGCGAAGAGTTTAAAGAAATTCCTCCACGAGTTGAGTATTCTTTAACTGAAAAAGGTTTGGCATTACTGCCCATTCTTTACCTTCTTGAAGAATGGGAATCAAAATATCAAAGTCCTGAATGCAAAAAAAAGCAACTGGCATTGGAAAAGGAGAAAATGACTATAGCTTAATAAGCTAAATAATTATCTATAATTAACTTCTATTTTACAATTTGTGTAAATACCTTTCTTCTATAATATTCAAATGATGAATATTGTGACCCACGATCAATTTTCCGATGGTTTCTGCAGAAATCTGATTTCCGTTTGCTGTTCCAATATTTTTCAGTGCAGAATAATTGGCAGTTTCCAGCAAAATTTGTGAAGATTTTCTGATCAGCTGATATTCTTCAACTAAAGAGCCCAAAGTTCGCTCGTTTGCAAATGACTGAGTGGCATATAATTCTTCATCAAAACCAGGCAATTCATTGTGGTCGCCTCTCGCAATAGCCAGAATTCTGTACTGAAAAACTCTTTCTGTATCAGATAAATGCAGGAGAAGTTCTTTCAACGTCCATTTTCTTTCAGAATAAGCAAACATAGACTGTTGTTCAGAAAGATTAGTATAAATGTCTTTAGTTTTATCTCCACATTTTTTAAGTTCTTCTAGCCAGTTTTCAGATGGAATTAAATCTAAATATCGTTGAATATATTTTTTAAAATCAGTCATCGCTTTCACAACTTAATAATAAGAATTTTTGTTTGTTTCATTAATAATAACTCTAAAAAAAATCAGCATCCGCCAGAAAACGGATGCTAAGATTTTTATTTATTTAAGAAAATGCTCTCTCTAAATCTGCAATTAAATCTTCCGCATCTTCAATTCCTACGCTTAAACGAACTAAATCATCTGTAATTCCCAATTCTGCACGTTTTTCCGCCGGAATAGAAGCGTGAGTCATCAAAGCAGGATGATTGGCAAGCGATTCTACTCCACCTAAAGATTCTGCTAAAGTAAAAACCTTCACATTTTCTAAAAATCTGATTGCATCTTCTTTTTTACCTGATTTAAAAGTAAAAGAAACCATCCCTCCGAAGTCTTTCATTTGGGATTTTGCCAGCTCATACTGCGGGTGAGATTCTAATCCCGGATAAATTACTTTGTCAACAGCAGGATGAGATTCCAGGTATTTCGCAACAGCCATGCCGTTTTCAGAGTGTCTCTGAACTCTTAAAGCCAATGTTTTAATTCCTCTCAAAACCAGATAAGAGTCGTGAGGTCCTAAAATTCCGCCGCTTGCAAACTGAATGAAATGAAGTTTTTCTCCCAATTCTATATCTTTGGCAATCAAAGCTCCGGCAATTACATCAGAATGTCCTCCCAAATATTTTGTTGCAGAATGCATTACAATATCGGCTCCCAAATCAATTGGTCGTTGAAGATAAGGTGTAGCGAAAGTATTATCAACTGCCACTAAGATATTTTTTCCTTTTGCAATTTCTACTACCGCTTTGATATCCACTAATTTCATCAACGGATTGGTCGGAGTTTCAACCCAGATCAATTTGGTTTTATCGGTGATTAAATCATTAATTTTAGAAACATCGTCAAAATTTACGAAGGTAAATTTCAGCTGATATTTTTCGAAAAGTCTTGTAAACATTCTGTATGTTCCGCCATATAAATCGTCTACTGCAATTACTTCATCACCCGGATTTAATAATTTTAACACACAGTCTATTGCTGCTAAACCAGACCCGAAAGCCAAACCTTTTGCTCCGTTTTCTATGCTTGCCAAAGAGTCTTCCAAAGCCTGTCTTGTAGGGTTTGCTGCTCTTGAATATTCATATCCCGAATGTACACCCGGAGATTTTTGTGCAAATGTAGAGGTTAAAAATATAGGAACATTTACAGAACCGGTTGCAGACTCATGATGTTGTCCGCCGTGTATAACTTTTGTATTGAAATTCATAATTTTATTTTTTGGTTAGAAGCTGGATGATGGAAGACGGATGTTTCCTCAAACTTCTGACATCTTACTTCCAGCTTACATCATTTTTTTACATTTTTATAGCAGATTTTACTGCAAATTCTTCAGCCATCTGTTCCATCCACTCTGCTACGTCTTCTTCTCCTGTAGCTCTCTGGTAAGTATTTCCTAAAGAAGCCAAAATCTGATGGATAAACATTTTCATCTGATCTACAGGCATATCTTTAGTCCAGAGATCAATCCTTAAAGCTTCCATTGCTTTGTCATCCCAAACTGAAATCATGGTGGCTTTTGTCGATTCTTTTTCAACACCGCCATCTTGTGCATTCCATGTCATATTTTCCGGGATGTGATTTTCATCAAGCTCTACATCTATTGTAATCTGAGTTTTTCTCATTTTCTATTTCTCTTATTTATTTTTTTTAGCATTTGATAAATTGAAGATTCTTTTCAGTTTTCATTATCAAACATTAAGTTTTTATTTTTCTAATTCTGGCTTATAGCCTGCCTTATTAAATATATCTGTGGCATCCATTTTCAGGAACTCAGGAAGTTGTGTTTCCAGATTTTTGTTTAAAAACTCCTTGCAAATCTGCCATCCTGTATACACTCCTACCATAGGTGAAGATTCGTTGTCTATTTCTGTATAAAATTTTGAAAATGGTCCGGGATTGATAAAACGATCTACCAAACGGTGATCATCTCCAAAAATCAAATTATTCTCCACAAAATAATTGTAAATATTCGGTTCGTTGGCTGTAGTCCATTCATATTGTTTCTGATCATAATTCATTTTCAGATAATCGGGAGTTTCCGGAAGAAAAGCATCCTGAAGAATCATCATTTTTCCGTTATAAACCAATAAATCTATGAATTTCTGATGATCGGGAGAGAAAGGAACCAAATTTTCTGCAAAAACTTTAGAAACTTTAGGGACAATATTATTCGGATTCATGGATTTCTGAAAGTACTCTTCAAGGCCAGCATAATTAGGATTTTTGTTTCCCATAAAGCCGGAAATGTCAATAAACAGAAAGTTGGTCTTAGAATCATATAAAATAGGATCCTGAATCATCTGCAGACTGGATGAAAACAAAAAAACTTTTGGTGTTTTAAATTCAGGAAAATAATATTTGATGTGTGAAAAAAGATCCTGAAGTTCTTGCTGTAATTTCGCCTGATCAATTTTAGAAATCGCTTCTTTATAAATTTTTATTTCGGTTTCGTTTACTTTATTTTTAGCAAAGTCTTCGTCAGAAACAGTTCCCTGAAACCATGGAAACTGAGCCTTAAATTTTTCCAACGGCACGGCGGGATCATAGAATATTTTGGAAATATCAGTCACTTCCACTTTTTCAGCAGGATTTTTGATCTCAACTTTCCATTGCTTTTCCTGATCTTTTTTACAGGAATTTAAACTTAAAACTAAAACAAGAGAAAGGATAGCAATTTTAAAAATCTTCATTATTTTTACATGGAATTTAAGTATACAAAAATAAGGAAAATTAATGGCAAAAATATTCATTGAGACCGAAAGACTTCTTTTAAGAGAAATAATTCCGGAAGATGCAGAAGCATTTTTTGCTATGGACAGCAATCCTGAGGTGGTAAAATATGTCGGTATAAAGCCTCTTACCAAAATTACCGAAAGTGTAGAAATGATAAAAAGCATCAGAAACCAATATGCTGAAAACGGCATCGGAAGATGGGCTGTCATCAAAAAAGAAAACCATCAACTTATTGGCTGGAGCGGACTTAAACTGATAAAAGAAATTAATAACCATAAAAACATTCATGATCTGGGTTATCGTTTCTCACCGGAACATTGGGGAAAAGGCTATGCCACTGAAAGTTCTGCTGCAGTTTTAAATTTTGGCTTCAATACCATGAAACTGGAGAAAATTCATGCCTATGCAGATGTAAATAATGAGGCATCCAATTATGTACTGAGAAAACTGGGCTTCGAAGAAAAAGAAACTTTTAACGATGAAGGGGACGAATGTTTTTGGTATGAATTAAAAAAAGAAAATTTTAAATAAATTTTGATAAATGTAAATATGAAAAAACTATCAATTATTATCTGTATATTTTATTCTTTTTTTTCTTATGCTCAAAAAGTTCAATTTAAAGACAAAAATTTTGAAAAAGCTATTTTAGAAGAGTATGACAAAAACCACGATAATCATATCGATGAAAATGAAAAAAAAGACATTAAAACAATTCATTTTCGTGGAGTAGCCTTAAAAACATATGATGATATTTATCAGTTTGATATAAGCAAATTGATTTTTGAGGATATGTCTATCAATAAATTGATAATAAGAGATATTCCAACTTTGCGAAATCTATTTTGTACTAATTGCAATCTTACTCTATTTGAAATAGAAAATTTAACTAACCTAGGAAGTGTTTACATAAGTAACAATTCCCTAAAAAGTTTTTCTATTAAGAACAGTCCCAAATTATACTCCTTAGATTTATCTGATAATCTATTCGATGTCATTGAAGTAAATCATTTTGTTAACCTTGAAAGTCTTTATGTTTCAAATAATAGCCTTCAAAATTTAAATGTACAAAATCTTTTAAAATTAAAAGATCTTAGGATTCATAACAACAAAATAACAAAACTTGATTTATCAAAAAACATAAATTTGAATTTTTTATATGCGTTTGGTAATAATCTTAAAATATCTGATATTATAAAACCATATGAAAAAAATATTTGGATAAACCTGAAAGAACCAATCAAAGAAGAAGGAACAATTCCTTCATTTCCATAAAATTTTAATTAAAGCTAAATAAAAAAAGATACAATGAAGACACAAAAAGTAATAGACCATATTGTAAACTGGTTGAAAGATTATGCAAAAAAAGCTAATGCAAAAGGATATATTATAGGAGTTTCCGGGGGGGTAGATTCCGGAGTTGTTTCTACACTCTGTGCAATGACAGGGCTTAAAACTCTTGTTGTTGAGATGCCAATCAGACAGCAGAAAGACCAAATTTCGAGAGCTTTGGAACAGATTGATTTTCTTAAAGAAAACTTCACCAATGTAGAAGGATTAACTATAGATCTCAATGCTCCGTTTGAGGCTTTACACGATATTTTTGATGTGAAAGATGACGAATTCCCTAATGAAAAGCTTGCTTTTGCCAATACAAGAGCCCGTCTCAGAATGCTTACCTTATATTATTACGGACAAATAAACGGACTTCTTGTTTGTGGAACAGGAAATAAAGTTGAGGATTTCGGAATCGGATTTTATACCAAATACGGTGATGGCGGCGTAGATGTTTCACCAATTGCTGATCTTTACAAAACGGAAGTTTACAAACTTGCAAAGGCGCTCAATCTTCCTGAAAGCATTAAAAATGCAATTCCTACAGACGGATTATGGGATGTAGACAGAACAGATGAGCAACAAATTGGAGCAACGTATCTGGAACTGGAAAAAATTCAGAAAGAATACGGGACAAAAACTGCCGATGATTATGAAGGTCGGGATAAAGAAGTTTTTATGATTTTCGATAGAATGCATAAGGCTGCAAAACATAAAATGCTGCCTATTCCTGTATGTGACATCAATGAAGAATGGCGGAATTAAGAAAATCCTAATCAAAACTAAAGGCTTAGATGATAAAAATCTAAGCCTTATTACTTATTGAAAGAAATTTATAACAGTTTGATTTTATCATCCAGAATGTCTATCAATTTATCTTTATACAATCCACCGATTGCTTTTTTAAAATTCTTTTTGCTCATCTGAACCTCATCTTTGATATCTTCCGGTGAAGACTTATCTGAAAGATGAAGCAATCCGAAATTTTCTTCGAGTTTTGTAAGAATTTTCTGCTTAAACTCATCAATATTTTCAAATCCCTGCGGTTGAAGAGAAACATCAATTTTTCCGTCCTCACGAATTTCTTTGATGTAACCCTGCTCTTCAGACAGCGGATAAAGCTTTTTGAAAACATCGGAAGCATAAATTAAACCGATGTATTTTTTGTTGATAACTACATTCCAGCCCAATTCGCTTTCGTTCATCATTATCAAATCCACTTTATCCCCTTTTTGAAAAGGCAGATTTTCGTACTGAGGATTTCTTTTGAACTTTGTAGTACCGGTGATTAATTCTAAATCTTCATCTACATACAAATAAACCAAATATCTTTTGCCTTCAATAATTTTGGTTTTCTGCTGCTTGTACGGAATAAACAAATCTTTGATAATTCCCCAATCCATAAAAGCTCCACTCGGAAGGCTTTGCACACAGCTCATTACCGCAAACTCGCCTACTTCCGCCAACGGAATTTCTGTTGTTGCTTTCAGCTTATTATCATCCTGATAAATAAAAACTTCAATATCTTCTCCAAATTCTTTTTCTTCATCAATAAAAATTTTAGACAAAAAAGCTTTTTCACCGCCATTGTCTTCTAAAATCCATCCTGAATTGTTTTTTTCTGAAATTTTTAAAGTCTGAGTTTTTCCGGGTTGCATTAATGATCATTTAGCTGACAAAGATAAGGAAAAATAAGTTGGAGAGTTGAAGAGTCTAAATTTGTTAACAAAAAAGACTGCCGATAACGACAGTCTTTTTTTGAATATTAAATTTAATAATCTTTAAATTACATATGAAGTGCTCTCTTTCCAGTCGCATCCAATGCAGCTTCCTTAATGGCTTCTGCATACGTTGGGTGAGCGTGAGAACTTCTTGCGATATCTTCAGCACTTGCTCTGAATTCCATTGCAATCACTCCTTCTGCTATCAAATCGGCAGCTCTTGCTCCGATCATATGAAAACCAAGAACCTCATCCGTTTTTTCGTCAGCAATAATTTTCACCAATCCATCTACATCACCACTCGCACGGCTTCTTCCTAAAGCTCTCATCGGGAAAGTTCCTATCTTATAAGCAACTCCCTCTTCCTTCAGCTGCTCTTCAGTTTTACCAACTCCTGCAACTTCAGGCCAAGTATACACTACTCCGGGAATCAAATTATAATTGATGTGAGGTTTTTGCCCTGCTAAAGTTTCAGCAACAAAAACACCTTCTTCTTCAGCTTTATGAGCCAACATTGCCCCTTTGATTACGTCCCCGATTGCATAAATATTAGCAACATTAGTCTGTAAATGATCATTGGTTTTAATTCTTCCTCTCTCGTCCAGTTCAACACCTGCTTTTTCAAGAGCAAGACCGTCTGTAAAAGGTCTTCTTCCAACAGAAACTAAACAGTAATCTCCTTCAACGGTAACTTCTTCTCCTTTTTTATCTTTTGCTGTAATTTTTACAGAATCTCCGTTTCTTTCAACAGCAGAAACCGCTGTAGAAAGCATAAATTTCATTCCCTGTTTTTTAAGAACTTTTGTCAATTCTTTGCTTAAAGCTCCATCCATCGTAGGAATGATTTTATCCATAAATTCAACTACAGTTACCTGAGAACCTAATCTTAAGTAAACAGAACCTAATTCAAGACCGATAACTCCCCCTCCGATTACGACCAGATGCTTAGGAATCTCTTTTAAATTTAAAGCTTCTGTAGAAGTAATCACTCTCTCTTTATCTAAAGTAATGAAAGGTAAAGATGAAGGTTTAGAACCTGTTGCAATAATGGTATATTTAGAATCAATAGTTTCTGTAGAACCGTCGTTTTTAGTTACTTTAACCTGAGTTGCAGATTCGAAGCTTCCAATACCTTCAAAGACAGTAATTTTATTTTTATCCATCAGGAAGTTAATTCCTTTTGTTGTCTGCTCTACCACTTCATTTTTTCTGGCAATCATTCTTGCGATGTCTGCCTTTGGCTCATTAATAATAATTCCGTGGTTTTCAAAATTATGTTTTGCGTTTTCAAAATGCTCAGAGCTGTCTAGAAGTGCTTTTGACGGAATACACCCGACATTCAGACAAGTTCCGCCCAAAGTTGGATATTTTTCGATAATTGCAGTTTTGAAACCCAATTGTGCTGCACGAATAGCAGCGACATAACCTCCAGGACCAGAACCGATTACGGTGACATCGAATTGACTCATTGTATATTTTAATTTATTTATTATCTGTTGATTAATTCTTACAAATTTACTGAATAATTTAGAAGAAGCAAAGTAAGTTTTGTCAGGTTTATCTATTTGCGTTAATCAACACAAAGACTACAAGAAATAATAAAACAAGTTCTATACCTACATTCTTAAAATTAAAAGTACAATACTTATCAAAAAACATGATTTAAAGACTCATATTCAACTTATCTTTTCCAAAAACTTCTTTATTATCAAAAAAATTCCCACCCCCAATATACCACTCCAGATTTTCCAAATATTCAACTGCCTTTTCAGGTTTCATTACAGCAACTTCTTTTTTAGCAATAATTCCTTTGTACCATCTTGAAGATTTAGGATCATCCGGAGATTCAATTTCATACTTAAGCCAGATTCTTTGGCAAAGTCTGCACTGTATGATACTTACTTTAGCATTTGTATTATTAGAAGAGTCGATCCCTACTGTTGATGTTCTGTATTCAGATTCAGTAAGATCGTGTTTTTCGCAGGCACAACCTAATTTCGTAAGTTTTTTCATGAATGGAGTAATTTTAAAGAAAATTGGTGCGCAAATTTAGGAATATAATTTTTTTATCTAATTCAAGATATCTTTTAAAATCTTCTCGTAACGATTCAGAATAATTTCTTTGGAAAACCTTGATTTAATGCAATTTTTAATAGCATCAGCATCATGTTCACGATGCAAAATCTGCAAAATCATCTGCGAAAATTCTTCGTGATTATCAATATCCGAAACGTCACCATTAATTCCGTTTTGGATGATCTCGTTAATTCCGCCCGGACAATTATTAGCTAAAGCATAAGTTCCGCAAGCTCCGGCTTCAAGCAAAACATTGGGAAAACCTTCATATCTTGAAGAGAGAATAAACAAATCTGCAAATTTCAGAAACCGATAAGGATTTTCTTGTCTGCCATGAAAAATAACGTGCTTCAACCCAAGAAAATCTTTCATCTGATGAAGTATTTCTTTATCTCGCCCATCACCCAAAATATGAAGCAGAATATTTTCGTTTTTAAGCCGTGAAAAAACCTTCAGTAAATTATCAAATCCTTTTCTGGAAGATAAATTACCAATTGCCACTACATTTTTATAGTTATATCTGAAACTTTCCGGTTTGGCGGAAACAGCAAGTTTGGAATTGATAAAATCAAAATCTACAGGATTATTAATTTTAATCACTTTAGATTCCTTTATATTAAAATTACCCGTTAAATCTTTCATCATATCATCACTTTGAGCGATAATCTGATGATAATTGTTGTAGAATTTATAGAAAAATTTGATTTCTTTTCGGGTCACATGTTCTGAAACCACATTGGTTTCTCTCGCAATAAATTTTGTATTAGGAAAAAGCCTGATAAATAACGACAAATAAGCATTAACTTCACCAAATCCTGAAAAAACAATATCCGGCTTTCGTCTGTAAATTTCTTTAAGAATGGGTTTTAAAGAATGTCTTATTCTTTCTGTATTGATATCAATGATTTCAACATCTTTTTTCAGTAAATCCAAATAGCCGCCTTGTTTTCTCAGCAGCAAAATTTTAGGGTCAAAAAAGTCTCTTGACAAATGATTGGCAATGGTGGTAACGATTCTTTCTGCACCACCGGTTTCCAAGTCAGGCAAAATAAATATGATGGAAATTCTCTTGTTCATCCTGCAAAATTAGTAATGATAAATTTACTGACTTTAAAATAAATCCTCAAACTCTGAAGAATGATTATTGATAATATGATCAATTAAAAATCGGTTGTCCCACGAAGTATTGTTATTAGCTTTGTATTGTAAAGACTTTTTACCAAACTTTATTAATTTTTTGACGTATTTTTGACATTGAAATTAAAATCATGATTAATTTGCGACATCAGAAATGAACTTAATTCTGAGTATTCTTACCTCATCATCAGATAATTCATCACCAAACTCATCCAGCAAAACTTTCATACTGTCGCTTTCAGATTCACGCATAAACTCCATAAAATCATCTACAATATCTTCATCAAAATTTTCTTCGATATAATAATCAATATTTAGCTTTGTTCCTTGATAAACAATACGTTCCATTTCTTTCAGAAGTTCGCTCATCGAAAGATTTTTAGCTCTTGCAATATCTTCAAGATCAATTTTTTTATCCGTATTCTGAATGATAAAAACTTTATGGCTGGATTTATTCGCAACCTGCTTCAGAACCATATCCTGAGTACGTTCGATATTATTATCTTCTACATATTTAGCTATAAAATCAGCAAATTCTTTTCCGTATTTTTTAGCTTTTCCTTCTCCTACTCCATAGATTTTTGCGATCTCTTCCACCGTGATCGGATACTGCACTGTCATATCTTCAAGACTCGGATCCATAAAAACCGTATAGGGCGGAATCTCGTGCTTTTTAGCAATTTTTTTTCTTAAGTCTTTTAAAAGCGTAAAAAGATTTTGATCTAAGCCTCCTCCCGACTGCATCTGAACCTGATCGCTTTCGGCTTTGCTCTGCGTTAAATCAAATTCGCGGTCTTCAGCAATTTGGAATACTTCTTTAAATTCTCCGTTTAGTAGCTTTCTTCCTTTTTCGGCAATTTTTAAAACGCCGTAAGTTTCAATATCTTTAGTTAAAAAATTCTGAACGGTTGCCTGTCTCAGAATGGTTTTCCAGTAGTTGTCTTTCTCATGCTTTCCGAAACCGAAGAAAGAACTTTTCTCTAATTTATAAGATTTGGTAACCGCTGTTTCTTTTCCGGCAATAACAGAGATTAAATCTTTTGATTTGAATTTTTCTTTGGTCTCATCAATCAGCTGCAAAACTTTTTTCAGATCTTTTGTAGCATTTTTAAGTTTTGGCGGGTTGGCAGAATTATCACACATATTGGCTCCGTCACCATTGACGGGATCAAATTTTTCACCAAAATAATATAGAATATATTGTCTCCTGCTCATGGAAGTTTCTGCATAGCCTACTACTTCATTCAGCAGCTGCAAACCTATTTCTCTCTCGGAAACAGGCTTTTGGGCGAGAAATTTTTCGAGTTTTTCAATATCCTTCGGATCATAAAAAGCGAGACAATATCCTTCACCTCCGTCACGTCCGGCTCGTCCTGTCTCCTGATAATAACTTTCCAGAGATTTCGGAAAATCGTAATGAATCACAAAACGGACATCCGGTTTATCAATCCCCATTCCGAAAGCAATGGTTGCAACGATCACATCTGCTTCTTCCATCAGAAACTTATCCTGATTGGCAACTCTTACCTTTTGGTCTAAACCTGCGTGATAAGGAAGTGCATTGATTCCGTTTACCTGAAGAAGCTGGGAAAACTCCTCTACTTTTCTTCGGCTGAGACAATACACAATTCCTGATTTCCCTTTATTTTTATTGATAAACTTTACAATTTCCTTATCAATATTTACTTTAGGTCTTACCTCATAGAATAAATTCGGTCTGTTAAAACTTTCTTTAAAAACTAAAGCATTGATCATCCCCAAAGTTTTCTGAATATCATCCTGTACTTTAGGAGTTGCGGTTGCTGTTAAAGCAATCACCGGAACATCGGCAATTTTATCTATTATTGATTTTAAATTTCGGTATTCTGGTCTGAAATCATGTCCCCATTCTGAAATACAGTGAGCCTCATCTATCGCAAAGAAAGAAATTTTTACATCTTTTAAAAAATCCAGATAATCTTCTTTAATCAGCGATTCCGGGGCAACATATAAAAGTTTGGTTTTTCCGTTTTTAATATCATCAAAAACCTGTTTGGTCTGGGTTTTATTCAGAGAAGAATTCAAAACGTGCGCAACCCCACTCTCTGAGGATAATCCGTTCACCGCATCTACCTGATTTTTCATCAGGGCGATCAACGGAGAAACAACAATCGCAGTACCTTCGGAAATAAGAGCCGGAAGCTGATAACACAGTGACTTCCCTCCTCCGGTAGGCATTAGCACAAAAATATCTTTTCCATCCAAAAGATTACTGATGATTTCTTCCTGTTGTCCTTTAAAGGTAGAAAACCCAAAGTATTTTTTCAATTCACCTGATAAATTGGCTTTTTTTGCACTCATCTAATTTTGTATTGCTAAATTTGCATCCAATCCAAAGTTATAAAAATTTTAGTTAAAACAAAAGCAATAGATTTTTTAAACCCTCTATTTATATACTGTATAAACTAAAAACTTTGGTAATGTGTATCTTAATTTTAAACAATAATGGAAAGAGACTCTATTATCTCAATTGCGAAAAACACCCTTACCATTGAAATTTCCGAATTAGAAAAACTGAAAGAAAGAGTTGGTGACGAATTTGTGAAAGCCATAGAACTTATTCACTCGGCTAAAGGAAAACTAATTGTGGTAGGAATCGGAAAATCTGCTCATGTAGGTAATAAAATTGTGGCAACACTAAACTCCACCGGAACTCCCGCTCAGTTTTTACATGCTTCCGAAGCTATTCATGGTGATTTGGGTGTCATCCAGAAACAGGATGTCGTTTTATGCATATCCAATTCGGGAAATTCTTCGGAAATTGCCAATCTGGTTACTTATCTTAAAGATTATTCTTCTGCGCTGATCGCAATGACCGGAAACCAAACAAGCAAATTAGCCGTATATGCTGATGTAATTCTGGATACGCATGTGGACATGGAAGCCTGCCCAAATAAATTGGCTCCTACAAGTTCGACAACTATTCAAATGGCTTTGGGAGATGCTTTGGCAGTGTGTTTGATGGAGCTCAATGATTTTAAGGAAAATGATTTTGCCAAATTTCATCCGGGTGGAAGTCTGGGAAAAAATTTAACGGCAAAAGTTGAGCAGTTTTTATCTTCACAAAAACCTTATGTATCTGAAAATGCATCTATAAAAGATGTAATTATTTCCATCAGTGCATCAAGCCACGGAATAACGGTAGTCACAGACGGAGAAAACCTTGTAGGGGTTATCACAGACGGAGATTTAAGAAGAATGCTTTTAAACGGCAATGATATATCTGAAACATTGGCAAAAAACATCATGTCTTCAAAGCCGAAAACAATTGAGAAAGATGCATTGGCAAAAGAAGCAATGAAAATTTTGAAAGATAATAACATCGGGCAACTCGTAGTAACGGAAAACGGAAAATATTTCGGAATTATAGACCTGCACAAATTATTGGATGAAGGAATTAATTAAACTTTAGGCTAATTTAAAATAATATAGAATTATAAAAGCTTTCTGTGTGATATGCTTCAGACATCTGAATTAAGCAAAGTTTTAACTAAATTTGAAACATTAAATTACTATCTGTGAGTGAAGAAAAAGAAATGTCCTTTCTTGGACATATTGGAGAACTAAGAGGGCATCTGATCAGATCTATTCTTGCCATAATCGTAGCAGCAGTTGTTGTTGGATTTAATATTAACTGGATTATGGATCATATTTTTTTCGGTCCCACCAGAAATGATTTTCCTACTTTTAAAATTGTCAATCAGTTTTCACGTTGGGTTTTGGGTGAAGACAGTATTACTCTGCCCGCAGAATTTCCTGTTCGTGTACAGCGCTTATATCAGCAGTTCAATGTAATGATGGCGGTTTCTATCTTTGGTGGTGTAGTAGCTGCTTTTCCTTATATTGTCTGGGAACTTTGGCGGTTTATAAGTCCGGCTTTGCATCCAAATGAAAGAAAAAATTCTATTTTCATCATCAATTCTGTCTGGATTCTTTTTATGACCGGAGTTTTATGCGGATATTTCCTTATTCTTCCATTTGCAGTCAACTTTGGTGTTATATTTAAAATCTCGGATATCATCATCCCTTTATATGATCTTAGTGATTATACTACTCTTTTTCTGCAGGTTGTTTTGGGAATGGGAGTTGTATTTTTATTTCCGGTTCTTATTTATTTCCTTACCAATATCGGAATTCTGAACCCTACTTTTATGAAAACTTACAGAAGACATGCTATTGTACTTATTATGGTTATTGCAGCTATTATTACTCCGGCAGATGTTTTGAGTATGCTTATGGCAGCATTTCCTCTTTTGTTGCTTTATGAGTTTAGTATTGTCATGTGTTCTTACACTTACAAAAAAGTTCTCAAGCGTGAAATGGGTCTGGAAAAAGCAAAATAATTCCTTAAAAATAGACTTACGGGCGGTAAAATATTTGATTTTACCGCTCTTTTCATAAAAAGTGAAATCAATTGTTGTGGATTTTGTATTCCGTTTAATAATATTCTTTATTTTTGGACAGACAAATTCAAAATTAAGATGAAGATCATTTCCTTTGCTGCAATACTTAGTTCAAGCCTATATTTTGGTCAGTTATTTAATCATAATACATCCTTTACCCGATCAGATACTTTAAAAGGCTCCAATACCGAATACCGAGATTTTTGGGATGTTAAAAAATATGAACTTTCTGTAGAACCAGATTTTGAACAGAAAAGCATCTCAGGAAATAACAAAATCAGCTTTGAAATTATTAATGATGTCTTAAATCCCGTATTTCAGATTGATCTTCAACAACCTATGAAAGCCACTAAAGTATTGTGCAGTTTCCCAACTGTTGATGGTTTTAAAAGACAGGGAGATTTTATATTTATTTCAGCAAAGAAAAACTTTAAAAAAGGAGAAAGATTTACAATTGATATACACTATTCCGGTCAGCCCACTATCGCCAAAAATGCACCATGGGATGGCGGATGGGTTTTCACTAAGGACGAAAAAGGAAATCCCTGGATGAGTGTTGCCGATGAAGGGATTGGTGCCTCTGTATGGCTTCCGGTAAAAGATAGCTGGAGTGACGAGCCTGATGAAGGAATAATTATGAATATCATCACACCAATAGGATTGGTAGGTATCGGAAACGGTAGATTAATTGATGAAAAAGTAAAAATGGGAAACTCTATCGGAGACAACAGAACGGTATGGACATGGGAAGTGAAAAATCCTATCAATGCTTATTCTATCATTCCAAACATTGGTAAATATGTAAATTTTAAAGATTCTTATCAAGGCGAAAAAGGAAAACTTGATCTGGATTACTGGGTGATAGATTATAATTTAGAAAAAGCTAAAAAACAGTTTCAGCAAGTAAAACCTATGCTTCAGTCTTTTGAGCATTGGTTCGGACCTTATCCGTTTTACGAAGATTCTTATAAACTGGTGGATTCGCCTTACCTTGGAATGGAACACCAGAGTAATATTGCCTACGGAAATGGGTACAAAAATGGGTATTTAGGAACTGATCTTTCCGGTACAGGAGTCGGGCTAAACTGGGATTACATCATTATCCACGAAAGCGGACACGAGTGGTTTGCCAATAATATCACGGCAAAAGACAAAGCCGATATGTGGATTCACGAAGGATTTACCATGTATTCTGAAGTATTGTTTACCGAAAGTTATATGGATAAAAAATCAGCAGAAATTTATGCGCAGGGAATTCAGAATAATATAGAAAACGATATTCCGATTATCGGAAAGTATGGCGTAAATAATGAAGGCAGCGGCGATATGTACCCTAAAGGTGCAAGCCTGGTGCATACCATCAGACAGATAATTAATAATGACGAAAAATTCCGTCAGATTTTGAGAGGTATCAATAAAGATTTCTATCATCAGACTGTTACTACACAGCAAATTGAAAATTATATTTCAAAGAAAGCTGGAATTGATTTTTCGACTGTTTTTGATCAATATCTCAGAACAACAAAAGTTCCCATTTTGGAATATTCTCAAAAAGGAAATCAACTCAAATTTCGGTATAATAATACTGTAAAGAACCTAAAACTTCCCCTAAAAATTGGTGACCAGACCATTTCTCCTACTGAAGAATGGCAGAATATAAAGCTTCCCGATACAAAACCGGTGCAGTTTAACAGGAATTATTATATCAGATATAAAAAAGTTTAATTAATACATATGAAAAAAAAATTGTTATTAATTCTTATTTTGAATCTATTTTTCAGTTGTAATGCACAAAACAAACATGAGAAAAGAAATACAAAAATCAACGAAAGTTACTTATTAAGCCGTAAACAATTTCAAGGTAAATTAGATTCCGTACAGTTAAAGCAAATCAGAACTTTAATTACCAATGAATTAAAAGTAGAAATCGAAGAAGATAAATCAATATTTATCAATTATTTTCAATACGCAAAAAACTGTAGCGAATACAGTCTGAAAGAAAAATACGCCAACCAATTGATAGATAATTATATTAAGTTATCATCAAAAATAAGTACAACTCATCATGCTGTTGATTTTTTTGTTTTCACAAACGATGCAGTGAATAAAGAGAGATTTGAAAAAAGAGAAAATTACATAAAAGATTCCGGTTTCTTTGCTCAAACCATATTTACATTGCAGGAAAATTGCAGAGCATTTTTTCTATTAAAGCCCAATGGTGAATTTTTGAAACACTACGGTTCAGATTATTTCATTGAAGTAGAAAATTTTTTGAAGAAAAAATAATCACTTTAAAGATATTCTGTAACAAATTCAATTTACAGTCAACTACTTATCTATAATTAATGTAATATGAAAAAAATAGCAATAAGTTTAGGATTACTGGGTGCTTTCTTTTCTAATGCACAGTCAATTAAAACCAATATTGATCTGGTGAATATAAAAGATGATAAAGTAGCAGTAGCCATGGAGTTTCCGAAAATGAAATCGGGAGATGTAAAGTTTCATTTTCCAAAAACCGTTCCCGGAACCTATTCGGTAGATGATTACGGAAGATTTGTAGAAGGAATAAAATTTTTTGACAATAAAGGAAAAGAGCTGGCTTTTACTAAGGTAAATGACAATACGTACTCACTAAAAAATGCACAGTATTTAAGCAAAATAACCTATTTGGTAAATGACAGTTTTGATGAAGAGCAAGACACGTCTAAGCACAAAGCCGTCTTTTCCCCATCCGGAACCAATATTGAAGAAGGTAAAGTATATCTCATCAATACTCATGGTTTTGTAGGATATATTGAAAATATGCAGGATGTTCCTTATCAGCTGATTATCAAAAAACCAACTGATTTCTACGGAACTACGGCTTTGGTAGACCAGGATCAATCCGAAGCGACAGATACTTTCACACTGGCAAATTATGCTAAACTTACCGATTCTCCGCTGATGTATTCCAAACCCGATTACATTACCTTCAATGCAGGAGGAATGGATCTGGTTTTAGGCGTTTATTCCCCAACCGGAAAATATAAAGCTGAAGATTTTAAAGAAAATTTAGAAAAAATGGTTGTCGCCCAGAAAAAATTTCTGGGTGATATGAATACCAATAAAAAATACGCCATCATGCTTTATCTGGGCGGATTAACCGGTCCGCAGATTAAAGGATTCGGAGCGTTGGAACATCATGAGTCAACCAGCGTTGTGCTTCATGAGATGATGCCGAAAGAAGCAATAGACGAAGCAATCGTAGATGTGGTTTCCCACGAGTTTTTCCATACGGTAAATCCTCTGAAAACGCATTCTGAAGAAATTCATTACTTTGATTATGCCAACCCGAAAATGTCTCAACATCTTTGGATGTACGAAGGCGGAACTGAATATTTTGCCAATTTATTTCAGATCCAGGAAGGTTTGATTACCAAAGAGCAGTTCTTGCAGAGAATCAGCGATAAAATTAAAAATTCCAAAAATTATAACGACACGATGCCTTTCACGGTGATGAGCAAAAATATTCTTTTGGATGAATATAAAGACCAGTACAGAAATGTCTATGAAAAAGGAACGCTTCTTACCATGTGTCTGGATATTGAGCTGAGAAAATTATCGAACGGAGAAATGGGTTACCGTGATATGATCAGAAAGCTCTCGCAAAGGTTCGGAGAAAACAAGCCATTTAAAGATGATAAGCTGATTGATGAACTGGTTTCTATCACAGGCTATCCGCAGGTAAAAGACTTTTACAACAAATACATTGCAGGAAGCCAGCCTACTCCGTATGCAGAATATCTGAATATGGTGGGTGTCGAAATTAAAAAACAGGAAACACCGCCGATGTTCTGGTTTATTAAAAATCCTGAGCAAACCGGTTATGATGAGAAAAACAACACCTTTGTTTTTGATGAAAGCTCCGCACTTTCCGCTTTCTCAAAAAGCATCGGATTCAAGATCACCGATGAAGTGGTTGCTTTGGACGGAAAGACAGTGAATGTACAGAATATTCAGGAATTTATCGGCTATGCACAATCTATCAAGGACGGACAAAACGTTACCGTAACTGTTCTTCGCAAAAATGGAGGTAAAACCGATAAAATTGACCTGAAAGGAAAAGCTGTTCTCGAAAAAACAGTCTTAGAAACACTTGAATTTAAACCTAATCCCACTGCTTCCGAGCAAAAACTGCAAAATCAGTGGCTGACCGGAAAAAAATAAACTAAAAAAAGGCTGTTCAATTTTTTTTGGACAGCCTTTTTATTTATGATTTTTTATTGTTTTCTTATGTCCGAATTGTTTGCTGCTATTTTACTGTAAACAAAAGTTTTACATTGTTAAGTGTGAGAATTCCCCTCCTCCGGAGGGGTGGCGAAAATTCGTGAGAATTTTTGACGGGGTGGTTTCATAATTATCTATTTTCAAAAAAGTTCTTAAATTAGTTTAAACTTAAATACAAATGTCAGAAAAACAGATATTCATCCAAATAGATGGTGTCATTATCTCCCGTAATTTCATCGAAAATCTATCTTATAATCGTCTCCCAAAACCTTTAGCAAAAGAAAAAAAATTAGGTGTTTTTTCAGAAGTTTTATTTTGGAAACAGGTTCGAGAAATAAAAGTTTTCACCATATTGATTTTGACAGACAAAGAATTATCGGTAATTATATTGTTGATTTTTTATGTGAAAGCATTAAGTTTGGTTATTGAAATTGATGGAATCAGTCCAGATTTTAAACAGGAATATGATCTACAGAAAACAAAGTTTCTTGAAAGTCTGGATCTGAAAATTTTCAGAATTATCAATTTTGATATGAAGCACAATCTCTCTGTAGCAATGAAAAATCTTGAAAATTTTATCATTAAAAATTATAGTTAAGCTTTTCCAACTAAAAGGTTGATGAAGAAAAACGAGGTGTTCTGTCATTGGAAATAACCACCCCGTCAAAAACTTTAAATTTTTGCCACCCCTCCAAAGGAGGGGAATCTTTACTCGAATAAACGATAAAATAAAAGGCTGCCAAAAAGTTTGGACAGCCTCTTTCTTACTACTTCAAAATTAATGATACAAATCCGGTTCTATAGGATTATTATTCTTTTTAAAACCTTCTTTTGCTTTTTTTTCTATTTCTCTGAAAACTTGGTTAGGATCTGAAATCTCACGTCCATCTGCAGATTTTGTTTTAAACGTAATTTTATTGGTATCGGTATTTTTCATCATCATTTCACGCATATTTTTAGCGGGATCGTTTATATATGCCTTCCAGACTTTTTTGAATTGCTTTTCAGTCGTTTCTATTTCCTTTCCACCTATTCCGAAAATCTGAATTCCCTGCGGAAGCTGTGACTCTTCGCTGTTTACTATATGAATGGTTTTATTTCCTACCAAAGTCATAGAATGTGATCCTGTTGTATCTTCTATTTTCACAATTAAACCTGGAAGTCCGTAAAATTTATAAGGACCATCCTGAAAGGGAAGATCGGTAGAAAACCATGCCGTCCATTCTCTTCCTCCAAATTTTGTTGTAGCTTTCTGAGCATTATACTCTCCTACTTTCTGCTTTTCCGGAAGTATTTTCCATTCGGGTTTTTGATCTTCTTCAATTTTATAACTGTCTGTTGATACTTTCAAAAAAAGAAATGTTTTCAATTCAGGATAGGTTTTGGTCACTTTATAGCCCACCTGTCCCGGTTTTTCGGTGCGGTTGATGGTAAAATTTGTTGAACCTGATTTTATCTGTTTTTCCAAATTGGCTTTTGCTGTGGAATCTGAGATAAATTTGTCCTGGCTGTAATAGCTTGACCCTTCTTTATCAATATCCAGAAGCATCATTTCTGTTTTTACATCGTCTCTATTGGTAGAATCCGGAATAAATTTATATTCATAGAAAAAACGGTTTTGAGCAAAACTGAAAAATCCAAGTAAAATCATTAAAGCTAAAGGTATCTTTTTCATTATTGTATGGTATTAAGCTCTATTCTGTTATTGTTTTTTTTGATATTAGATTTCTGACGCTTCTCCTGTTCTTTCATATTATTGTTTGGGTCGTCAATCATTTTCATGGTGATTCCTCCGGACTGAAGAATTTTTAATCCTTTTGTAGGATCATTTTCGTAATCCTTTACCACTTTGTCATATTGCTTTAAGTTAATAGCAATTTCCTTAGATGCAAAAACATTTTCAGGAACAGAATCAATATTTTTTATTCCTTTCAATGTGAAACTGTGAGATTTCGTCTGGTCTTCCAGTTTTACAATCAATCCCGGAAGACCGTGGAATTTGTAGGGACCGTCCTGAATGGGTATTTCCGTAGTAAACCATGCCATCCAGTGTCTTCCGGCAAAATCTGCTTCCGCTTTCTGAACATTCCATTCTCCGATTCTTTCATTTTCCGAAATGATTTTCCAGTTCATCGGTCTTCTATCTGCAATCTTGTATTTATCCATCAAAATCCTGTCATGTAAGAATACTTCATATTTTGGATATTGTTTGGAAACCGAGTATCTAACGAGACCTTTCCTTGAATCTGCTTTAATATTAATCACTCCTGTAGCTGCCAACTGCTTTTCCAAATCAATTCTGGAGATAGAATCGGAATGATAGACCGTATAGCTGTAAAATCTGGATCCTTCAGATGAAACGTCAAGATTCATCATTTCTGTCTTTACCTCGGAAACATTCGTAGAATCAGGAATAAATTGATATTCGTAGGTAAAGCGTTTATTTTGAGCATTACAAAACAGGACTAAGAAGAATAAAATCGGGATGGTAAATAGTTTTTGTATCATTAAAAGTTATTTTGTTTCTATACGAATTTCATTTTTCCTCTCACCATTATTGTTCGATTTATTAATCTTAATTTTTGAAATATCTTTAGGACTTAAAGTGTCTACTTCACTTCTTGTAACCAGTTTTCCGTTGATATAGATTATGGCATCATCTTCAAAGTTGGATTTGAGAATTGTTGCTCTTTCTATTTCTTTATATTTTTTTGCAGAAGCAGCTAGTTTATCATTCTGGCTATCAAAACTGACGGAACTTGATGTAACTACAGTTTTAGGCGCATGAGCATCTACGGAGAATATCCAAGGATTTCCCTGTAATTCTCTTTGCTGTTTTCTGATTTCTTGCAGTTTTTTCTCAGTTTCGGCTTTTTCCCTGATTAATTTTTCAAGTTTTCTTTTTTCTTTTTTAGTAAGCTCTTTTTTTGAAAAATTAGTTGTTGTGTTAAAAACTTTGTATCCTTTACCTATTTTTCTTAATTCTTCAGTATTTGGACCAAATATATCTTTTCCGTTGATATATAACTTATTAATGTTATCAAACTTTGATTTGAATTCAAGTGAATTAAATTTATCTTTTAATGCTTTAATCTTATCTTCACTTAAAGCCAAATCTTTAAATTCTTTAGAGTTAAACATTTTCTCCAAAGCCTCATCCATATTTTGTTCTAATACTTTGAGGCCTTCATCATTACTTTTATCAAATGTTTTTACTCTGTTATCATTCAGTCTAAAAGTATAGTTTTTACCATTTGGAAGAATTTCTGAAAACTCTAAATCATTAAAAATTTTATCCCTGTCAGCAATCTTTTCCATTTCTTTGGAAAGATTTTTAAGTTCTTTAGCTTTTAATTCAAATTCATAGCTTTTCTCGCCTTTTTCTTTGGCAATTTTCTGAAGTTCTGCAGATTTCTCCTTTGATTTTTCGCTTAAAGTTTTCAGTTTCTCAGACTGTACTTTTAGTTTTTCGCTGGCTTTAGAGATTTTTTCCTGCTGTAGTTTTACAATTTGATCAATTTCAGTTTTGGGAGATACAGTATCTCTTTTAATCTCTGCAGCTGCTTTATCAATCTCGGTATTGGTTTCTATAATTTCTTTGTTTTTTGCGTTCACCATATAAGCAAAAGCAACGGTAAATAGCACTGGTAAGGCAAAAATTCTTCGCGCATACCCGAATTTTGTTTTAGGTTTCTGTAACATTTTAAGTCTTTTTTTAAGGTTAGAACTAAGAAACGGACTTGTTGCTGGCAACTGTGTTCCGGAAAAGTGGCTTGTTAAAAGCATCTGCGCAAATGCTTTCGTGTCCGAATTTTTTACGGCTTTTTTATCAGCCATATATTCATGTATAAGATTAATTTCTTTTTTGATAATGTGGAAAAACGGATTGAACCAAAATACAGAAGTAATGATTTCGACAATGATTTTGTCAACAGAATGTTTCTGCTCAATATGAACCATTTCATGCTTCAGAATCTGTCTTCCGACATCAGAATTTAGCATAATCGTATTTTTCCAAAAAAGATTTTTGAAATAAGAAAAAGGAGCCTCGGACAGATCGGTCTGATAGAAGTTTACTCCTTCAAAGGTTTCTTTTTTAAACTGGGATTTCAGCTGTTGGATTCTAAAAATACCGTAGAGAAATTTCCCTAAAAAATAGAGAGAAACCACTCCCAAAGCTGAAAAAATAATTGTAAGATAAATGTAGTCATTGTTTATAGTTTTTTCTTGGTTTGCATTTTGAAACTGACTGATCAGCAAAAACAGATTATTGCTTACTTCAATAGTAAAATCTTCTACTTTTATTAGAGGCAGTAAAATGGAAACGACCATTGCCGATAAAAGATAAAATCTGTTGTAATGATGAAATGTCCTGTCTTTTAAAGACAACTGATAATACAGAAACATTACACCGGAGCATAGAATTACTTTACCTAAATAAAAAAAGAAAGCTTCCATCATTAATCTTTGTTTTTAAGTTCGTTAAGCAGCATCTCCAGATCTTCAACACTCATTTCGTTTTTCTCGACCAAGAAAGAAACGGCGCTTTTATAAGATCCTTTGAAATAATTTTTCACAAGATTTTTCATAGTTTTACCTGAATACTGTTCCTTGGTAATCAAGGGAAAATATCGGTGCTGTCTGCCGAAAACTTCATAATCTACAAATTCTTTGTCTTTCAGAACTTTCAGGATCGTAGAGACGGTATTAGTATGAGGTTTAGGCTCTGGGTACAAATCCAAAACATCTTTCAGAAAACCTTTTTGTATTTTCCATAAAAACTGCATTACCTGCTCTTCTGCTTTTGTCAAAGTCTGGATTTTCATTTTTATTATAATTATTTACAAATTTTTATCACTAATCAATTAGTTATACAAATGTAGAAATTATTTTATTTCTTACAACTATTTTTATAGTTATAAATTGTTAAAATTATTTAAGTGATTGATTTTCATAACAATAACTTGAAATAAAGATATTATTTTTCAATTACCATAATCTCAAGTTATCACAAAAACATGCTATTTTAGGTAAAATTCTTAAAATTTGTTAAATTATATTAAATAAAATCAAAATGAATACGGCTAAAATGAGAAAATATATTTATTTTAGTGCTTTAAAAATTTCTCATGAAAAGATATACGCTATTTTCTGTATTATTACTATTATTTTTTAATGTGGTTTCAGCACAGTCGTCCTCAGTCTTTGGATCTGTGACCGAAGCAAAATCAAAAATTGAAAGCACCGTTCCTGTTGTGTTGGAACATCTTAAAAAAATAAGTGAATCACAAGGAGATCATTCCATCTATACCAACGGAAAAGAAGCTCTGAAAAAAGAATATGAAACGGTTGCGCTTGAATTTGACCTTTACAGAGGTAATATGGCCAACTGTATTTTAGGCAGATCAAAAAAGGCTACTAAATGTATGAATTATCATACTTTGTATTTTAGAAATACTTTAGGTAATTACAACAACTACATGAATTATATTACCAAGAAAAACGGTTATCTGGGAGTAGAAGATGAATCTGTAAAATTAGATTTTAAACCGACAGAAATCGCCACTAAAGTTGATACTGATTTTACAGCAGCATCAAAGGCGGTAAAAAAACTAAAAGGTAACAGCAAATCATCCTATTTTGAGCAGGTAAAATCTGAGGATTTTAAATTGGCTCCTTTTGATACCCTAGCTAAAGAAAATTAATTTTTTATTGTAATAATAAAAATCCGGTAAACACCGGATTTTTTTGCTTACTTTTCATCAACAATTTTCCCAAAACTTGCACTTCTAATAAAGACATTTGTTAAAGACAAGAAAAAATACCAAACTTTAATGATAAACCCTGAAAATATTGATTTTCAGGGTTGATTTATTCTTTATTTTAAGTTTTATTACATATAAGCTTCAATCGGCTCACAAGTACAAACCAAATTTCTATCGCCATAAGCTTCATCTACTCTGGAAACTGAAGCAAAGAATTTATGATCTCTTACCCAATCCAAAGGATAAGCTGCCTTTTCTCTGCTATATGGTTTGTCCCAAGAATCTGAAACAACGATCTGCTCTGTATGAGGTGCATTCTTCAATACATTGTTTGAAGGATCTGCTTCTCCGTTAGCAATCTCATCAATTTCCTGTTTAATAGAAATCAGAGCTTCTGCAAAACGATCAATTTCTGCTTTATTTTCAGATTCAGTAGGCTCAATCATCAATGTTCCTGCAACCGGGAAAGAAACTGTAGGAGCATGGAAACCATAATCCATCAATCTTTTGGCCACATCTGCCACTTCAATTCCTAAAGATTTAAACTGTCTGAAATCTACTATACACTCATGGGCTACTCTTCCGTTTTTGTTAGAATATAAAATCGGGAAATGCTCTGCTAAAATTTCTTTCAAATAATTAGCATTAAGAATTGCGTGTTCGGTTGATTTTTTCAATCCAACAGTTCCCAGCATTTTAATATAAGCGTAAGAAATATTCAGAATCAAACCAGAACCATAAGGTGCTGCTGAAATTCCTTCAATTGCATCTTTAGATCCTACGTTGATATTAGCGTTATTAGGAAGGAAAGGAACCAAATGCTTTGCAACACAGATCGGACCCACTCCAGGACCTCCTCCTCCGTGAGGAATAGCGAAAGTTTTGTGTAAGTTTAAGTGGCAAACATCTGCTCCAATATTTCCAGGACTGGTATAACCAACCTGAGCATTCATGTTAGCTCCGTCCATATAAACCTGTCCGCCATGTTCGTGAATAAGACTTGTGATTTCTTTAATATTTGCATCAAAGAAACCATAAGTAGACGGATATGTGATCATCACACAAGATAAATTAGCAGAATGCTGTTCAGTTTTGGCTTTTAAATCTTCAAAATCAATTTCGCCGCTCTCAAGATTCTTAACAACAACGATCTTCATCCCCGCCATTGCAGCAGAAGCAGGATTGGTTCCGTGAGCTGACTGAGGAATCAAAACTACATTTCTGTGACCTTCCCCTCTTGAGATATGATATTGTCTGATTACCATCAAACCTGCATATTCTCCCTGCGCTCCGGAATTTGGCTGTAAAGAAGTTCCTGCGAAACCTGTAATTTCTGCAAGATCTTTCTCCAGCTCATGAATCATTTCCTGATATCCTTTTGCCTGTTCTACCGGAACGAAAGGATGCACACTTCCCCAGTTATCCCAAGAAAGAGGCAGCATCTGAGTAGCGGCGTTCAGCTTCATGGTACAAGATCCTAAAGAAATCATAGAATGCGTTAAAGAAAGATCTTTTCTTTCCAAACGCTTAATATAACGCATCAATTCCGTTTCTGTATGATATTTATTGAATACTTCTTCAGTAAGAATTTCGTCTGTTCTCAAAATATCCGAAGGAATACTGTATTCTTCTTTTAGTTCTAATTTGAAAGCCTGCTTATCATTGAAACGAGCAAATGAAGTCATCAGGTAATTCAGCTTTTCAATGGTTGTGCTTTCATTGATGGCAATACTTACCACACCTTCTGTGAAATAATTGAGATTGATTTTATGATCTTTCATCATTCTCATCAGTCTTGCTTTATCCTCTTCACTTATCAGGATTTTCACAGTGTCAAAAATCGGCTCTTCAACGGTATTGTAACCTAAAGTTTTCAAACCATTATTCAAGGCATTTGCCTTAAAGTGAATCTGATCTGCAATATAATTCAATCCTTTCGGACCGTGATAAACAGCATACATTCCAGCCATTACCGCCAAAAGTACCTGAGCTGTACAGATATTAGAGGTAGCTCTTTCTCTTTTGATGTGCTGCTCTCTTGTCTGCAAAGCCATTCTCAACGCACGTTTTCCGTAGGCATCCTGAGAAACACCAATGATTCTTCCGGGAATGTCTCTTTTGTAATCTTCCTTACAAGAAAAGAAAGCTGCATGAGGACCACCATAACCCATTGGAATCCCAAATCTCTGGGTAGTTCCTACAGCACAATCTGCTCCCATAGAAGCAGGGGATTTTAATTTTACCAACGCCATCGGATCACAGGCAACCACAACCTGCAAATCTAACTTTTTATATTCAGAAATATTCTCGGTATAATCCAGAACAATTCCGTTTTTGCCAGGATATTGTAATAAAACTCCATAATAAGATTCATCAAAAGAATGAGTTTGGTGATCTCCTATTACAATTTCTATTTCTAAACCTTGTGCCTTCGTTTTTAGCACAGAAACAGTCTGTGGCAATACCAGATCTGATACAAAAAACTTATTGGCTCCGGATTTTTTCTGATCTTTGGTTATGTTGTTTAAAAACATATGCATTGCTTCTGCAGCAGCAGTAGATTCATCCAGTAAGGAGGCATTTGCCAAAGCAAAACCCGTAAGATCGCACACAACAGTCTGGAAATTAAGAAGAGCTTCTAATCTTCCCTGTGCAATTTCTGCCTGATAAGGAGTGTAAGCAGTGTACCAGCTAGGATTTTCAAAGATATTTCTCTGAATAGCTGAAGGAAGAAGGGTGTTGTAATATCCGAATCCGATGTAGCTTGTGAATTCTGTATTTTTAGAAGCTAATTCTTTAGAATGATTCAACATTTCGTATTCCGAAAGCGGTTCCGAAATTTCAAGATCTTTTTCTAAACGGATAGACGAAGGAATGGTCTGAGAAATTAATTCCTCAATATCGGAAACGCCAATTCTTTCCAACATTGCCTGTTTATCGGCTTCATTAAGGGAGATGTGACGGCTCACAAACTGTTCTGTATTCATTTTTTATATTAGATTTTGATTGTAAAAAAGGTTCGTAAAATTACGCTTTTTCCGATGACTATACAATAGAAAATTACATAATCAAAATAGATTATGAATACAGAAATGATAGATGAATGTTTGCTTAATAACCAGATTATTACACATTAAATTTCTTTAAAAGCTGCTACAAATTATTATGGTGAAAAATCAGCAAAAAAAATTAATTATATTTATTCTAAATTAATATATTTGTCACATGAATACCATTATTCCTTTTAAAGTTCCGACTCTGACTCCGGTACTGTCATCCGGAAAAGAAGAAATGTTTTGTGAAAAAAAATCCTGTTGCAAAAAATTTAAAAAAGGTAAAAGATGCAAAAAATGCCCGGGAAGAAAAAAAATGGCTTAACCAAAGCTATTAATGAGAAAATAAATTGCTAGCAAAAGCAAAATTACAGCCGCAATAATTCTAAAAACTTTCGGTTGACCGGATGGATTTGCAGCAGTTTTTGGCTGAGATTTGAATAAATCTTCTGCCTTATCCCTGAATTTCTCCCCATCGTTTTCAAAAACTTCTGTAATGGTAATTCCCTGCACTACGGTTTTATGCAGTTGTGAATTGGTTGCATGAAGCAAAATCTGAAATTTCCCGTCCTTAAACTCAGTAATTTTGAAAACTCTTTCTCCATAAGCCTTCTCCAGTCCAAAAGGTAAAACCTTCACTACATCAGCATTCTGAGTCTGCCAATTGATGATGATTTCTTCTCCTTTTTTTGCATGGATTTTATTAGCAGTGAATGTTTTGATGGACGGCGGAATATTGTATCTGAAACTTTTCTGATGATTTTCTAAATTCTGATCATAAGTCTTTCTTCTATCTCTGTCATTCAATGTTTCATAAGCTTCCTGAATTTCACGAAAGCGATCAGCAAAAAAACCATCATTTTCATTTTTATCCGGATGGTATTTTAATGAGAGTTTTCTGTAAGATTTTTTGATGTCTTCTTCTGAAGCATCATGAGAAATCCCGAGAAAATAGTAGTAATCTTTCATTGAACTCTACAAAAATAAGGAATTTGATTTTGATTAAGCATATTTGGATATGGTAATTTTTTATAAAAATTCACCCCGGAAAGCGTAGCTTTCCGGGGTGAATTGAACAATTTCATTTAGTTATCAAAAGAATTATGCTTCAATAAAATTCTCTTTTTTAAACTCTTTCTTACAGCATTTTGAAGCAAACTCTTTTCTTAGTTTTCCTTTTAATTCATGATAATCCTCTTCATTCATCTCTCTGATTTTATCTGCAAAACCAAAAGGTGATTTTTCTCTGATTCCGTACTCTTCAAAAATACCTTTTACGAATCTTTTTCTTTGAATTGCTTTTTTAGCAATCATAGCAATTCCTGCTACAGCAAGTGCTCCTAAGGCACCTTTCATTACTGAATTTTTCATTTCTTAATTTTAAATTTTACTACTTTTTTATAAAGACGAATCTGCTTTAATTTTACTACTTCAAAAAATTAAAATCATTCGTTATTTTTGTTAAAAAAACCTCCGGAACATTTCTGTCTCCAGATTTCTTTGAATTTTTCCTTTTCTTCCTCTGTCATTCCTTCCATTTTATGCTGCAGATGTTTTTCTTTCATCTGTCTCATTCCTTGTCCGAACTTTCCATGAAAACCTCCAAACAGAATTTTACTTAATATCAAAATTCCCATTGCCTGCCAAAAGGTGATTGCCTTTACTCCTAAAATTTCAGGCAGAAGACAGTTCCAAAGCAACATGACGATCCATGAAATCAACAAAAAGATAATTGGCGGACATAAAATAATGCAAAACCACCAGCCTTTTCTATATTTATTTTTATTTTTCATTTTCAAATTAATTGTTTAAATCTTCGTATAATTTTCTCAATCGGTTTCTTAAATGCTTTACTGCATAGTTTTTTCTGCTGATAATCGTTTTAATATTTTCTCCTTGCTCATCCGCAATCTGCTGTAAAGTTTTATCATTAAGTTCGTTTTCGGTATAGACCAGTCTTTGCTTTTCGGGAAGCTCATCCAAGGCTTCAAAAAGTTTTTTCCAGATTTCATCCTGAAACATCTTGATTTCCGGACCGGCACTTTCATCCATCAGCAGAATATCTTTAATAGAAAATTCACCGTTTTCATCTTCGTAAACAAAATCTTCCAGATTTTCTGTTTTCTTCTTTCTGTATTTGTCGGTAATCTTATTAGCCGTTACTCTATACAGCCATCCACCGATATTCACAATTTCAGAAAGATTGGTAAGACTGCTGAACTGATACCAGACTTCCTGCAGAATATCTTCTGCATCTTCGGTATTTTTTACTTTAGGACGGATAAAAGACATCAGTTTACCACCGTAACTGGATACGGTTTGAGAAATGATGTTTTCCTTTTCCTTCTGTGGCATTGATATTTTTTCGACAACCTCCATATTGCTATGACGATTGTAGTTTTTGTTTTACTTTATTAAAATTAAAATATTTTTGATTATTCTCAATCTAAGATGTTTTTAATGTTCTGAAGATTGAATATTTCAAATTAATCCGAAACTGATCTAAGATTTTTTAAAATAAAAAAACACCAAAGATATCTTTAGTGTTCTTAAATATACAGTAAATCTAAACAGTTTTTTCAAATATATTGTGAAAATCACTGATTTTTAATTAAACTCATTACCTGACTTTCAGATTCCGAAATAACTTTCCAGATTTGCTTGAAAGCAGGATAATATTCTTTAGGATAATCTGCGCTTGCAATCTTCACTTCAGATGTTACAAAAATTTTATTGTCTTTATTTTCCACAATATAAGAATAAGAAATTTCTTTATCATCTGTTGTAATTTTTTTGCTTTTCGGTAAGTCTGAAACAGTGTAACCTTCAGGAATTTCTATTTCCACTTTTTTCACCCTTGTAAAAGGCGACACAAAGTTGATCATGTATTTTCTTTCTTCTGTTTCATTAAAATCGGTTCCTGACTGATTAAGAAACAAAAGAGGATTGAAAATTTTCTTTTTTCCCACATTATCAATCAGATTCTGAGAGCTGAAACTCATTTTAGATTCAAAGTCACCATTCGCCAGAACAGTTGAAGTAATATCGGTAAAATCCTGCGGGAAATTTTCTTTGTATTGCTTTTTATATTTATCCGGGTTTTCATCGTAGCTTTCTTTAGCATTCAATGCCAAAAGTCCGGCATCTCGGTCAAAATATCTTCCGGATATTGATCCGTCTTCATTTAATTTTGCTTTTGCCGTAAGGTTGGCGTAACTCATTTTTGCATTAAACATACTGATTACTTCTGCTTTATCATCCTTTATAAGAAGCCCATTATTATTCCAGACTCTGGAAGGTAGAAGATTTACCTGAGATTGTTTTGAAGTGGCATCAAAGAGATAAAACTTACCATCAATTTCTACTCCTGCAATTACGTAATTGAAATTACCCAAATTAGGAAAAGCTAAATTAAGCGCTCCGTTTTTAACCGTCGAAATTAAAATAGGATTTGAGGTAATTCCTGCACTTCTGAACATAGCAACCAATAAGAGATTAAGATCTGCGGTGTTTCCTGTCTTCGTTTTGAGAAGTTCTCTGATGCCGTTTTCAGCATAATAACCATTGTTATAATTCCATGTATAATTTGCTTTTACATAATCTAAAATTTTATTGGCGCGGTTAAGTTCATTTTTTTCATCCATTATTCCTTCCGGCATCACCTCTTTTACCAAGCGGTCTTTTTTATACTGCGAGCCAAAATCTTCGTGATCCCATAATTTTTTTCTGATATCTTCCCATGTTGAAGTATACATTTTTAAATTGTTCCCAAAATAAGTAGAATGCAACTCAGCCCTGATTTTTGTTCTGTAGTTATCATTATTCTTTACATATTTTTCGGTTTTAAATCCTTTTAGATTATCGTATCCGAAGCGATAGGTTTTATGCTGCGAACCGTACAGAACATCTTCTTTCAACACCTTATATTTGGGATTTAAACTTCCCGTGAAATCTACACTGTAAGAAACCTGAATTGGGGTATCAAAAACATATTCCGTATAAACCGAAGGGATATCCAGCTCAATATAAGTCTGTGGAATCTCATAGGTGAATGGTGAAGAAACCTCGTACTGATATTCAATTATAGATCCGTTTTTGATATTAGGAAATGCATATTTACTGACAGTATAATATTTATTTTCTTTAGATCTAAATTTAGAACTCTTCTCAACCTTTGTTTCGGTGATCTTATCTCCCTCCAGATTATAAACCACCGCTTTTATATTATCTAAAACTTCTCTGTCGCCGGAATTATTATCATATAAAGGAATCTCCAGATTGTGCCATTCTTCAGATTTATCTTTTTCATAAATTTTTACTCTGTAAATATTTTTCTTTTTTAGATATCCGTTGTTATTATCAATTCTGTAATGTACGGAACGGTACAGCAACTCGGCAGGAGCTTTAGGATCAATAGCCGATTTTTCTTTGGTTAAATCTTCTTTATTAAATTTAGGCATCTTCAAAAACTGCTGATTCTGTGCAGATAAAGAAATGCTCATAGAAAAGAAGAAAACTTTAATAAAACTTTTCATGTTATAATTGAATGTTATCGTAGTTATTGTTTTAAATTATTTATGACAGATTAAGATTTTTTAGAAATAAGAATTTTCGCATTATCTGCATTTAAAACTTTTTTTCTAAAATTGATATAATCATTATATTTTTCTTTTGAATAAAGTCCTTTTTTCATTTCGAATAGCCTTTTTACAATCAACTTATCCTCCTTTTTTTCATAAGAAATTTTATAATTTCCAAAATCGGAAGTGATGTTTCCGTTGTCAGGAATTTCTTCAATAACGTAATCTTTCGGAACTTCATAGATGATTTCATATTCATCCTGATACGCAAATCTGTTTTCGAAAGGAAGGTTTCTATTTTCGTCTTTGTGAAAAGCAGCATTGGTGTAAATAGGAACAGCACGAAAAATATAACTGGAACCTACCATTTTAGAATAATTGACTGCTTTAAAATTCAGATCAAAATCAATTGTTGCAAGATCCTTGTTATTTTTGAAATTAGACATTTCAACATTTTCCAGATGCAATGTAGAAATTGCATTTTTTACCGCATTATTTTTATCCTGCTGACCTAAAGAGGCGTACGAAAGATTAAAATCATACTGATTTCCTGTGTAGGAAAACTTCCCGTTTCCTGAAATAGTTTTGTCCGGATTGACCTTAATATTTAAAATCTGTTTCTCTTTATTTTGTTCGGAACTATAACTTGGAGTTTCCAAAATTTCTATTCCTGTAGGTTTTACTGCCAAAACATTTCTGTCTGTGGTACTGTAGCTTAAATGATTGTATGCAATCTCCTGAGAAGTATTTTCCAGCCAGATGTTTCCTTTTTCAGTAGGAA
Organism: Chryseobacterium echinoideorum; assembly: GCF_007474535.1. Taxonomy (GTDB): domain Bacteria; phylum Bacteroidota; class Bacteroidia; order Flavobacteriales; family Weeksellaceae; genus Chryseobacterium; species Chryseobacterium echinoideorum. Next base: position 44,679 of record NZ_VKNW01000005.1, read on the forward strand.
TAACAAGAATAACGTGATTACCTCCCATTTTGGGAAATTCTGTATCAAAACTTACGGGAGATGAGTTGGAATTGATAATTGCGTAGTAAGATTTTATTCCTGCTTCATCCAACAATGTTTTCATATAATTGGTAAGACCTTTACAGTCTCCATACCCTTTTCTCTGAACTTCGTCCGGCATCATCGGTTGCCAACCACCAATTCCTAAAGCAACAAAAACATACCTTGTTTTACTTTGCATATACTGATAAATTTTCTTTACTTTTTCTTCAGTTGTTCCTGAAAGATTAAGTGCTGCAATTTCAGATTTGATCTGAGGAGTTGAAACCGAAACCGGAGTCAGCAGATTATTGTAATACCAAAGTCCGAAATCTTTCCATGTAGTAATATCTCCTTTTTTTCCAACCAGGCTGAACTGATCCAGCGAAAAACTCACTTTAGGAAGTATTTTCTGGGGATTGGGAACCATATCTTCATTGTCAATCGCAGGAATATTCTGATAGCTGTAAACTTTAGCTCCGTCTTCATCTGATGAATTTACGGCAGCAAATTTGAAAGGAGAATCGTAAACTTTTGAGCGAAGATTGATTCCTGATTTATTGATGATTTTAAAACTGTTTTTTTCCAACGAAATATTAAAATCATGATACGGTGTAAAGTCGGGAATAAAAACTGTATTCTGATCTTTCTGATCATAGCTGAACTCTATTGTATAGGGAAATGATGTAGGAGTAAAAGACAGATACATCATCCTGTTATCTGAATAGAATGACCCTTGTGAATTGGCAGCTATATCGTTGAAATCTTTTTTAGAAAAAGTTTTTACTTTATTTCCTTTTTCGTCATATAATGTTACTTTTATATTGGAAACAGAATTTCCTTTGTCATAGTAAATTTTAGGAGTAGAAAAAACAACTGCATCTTTGTTGATTACTGTAATTGCAGAAGAATTATGGTAAACAATTTCATCAATTTTATTGATTTCAAGCACAGTGCTTTCATTTCTGATTACCGCACTCGCATTTTTCTTTAAAACATCACTGATTGCAGAGACAGGATAATTTTGAGCATAATATAATGACGCCATTGAAAGCGCCCCGAGACACCAAATTTTCATCAAGGTTAGAATTTTTCTCAAAAATAAAAAAATTCTTAATAAAAAGTTAAATAAAACCAAACAATTATAAATGAAAACAAAAAAAGGTTTCACAAAGTAGTGAAACCTTTTAATTTTATTATTAAAAAATGTTATGCATCAATTTTAGCATATTTTGCATTTTTTTCTATGAATTCTCTTCTTGGCGGCACCTCATCACCCATCAGCATAGAAAATACATTGTCGGCTTCTACTGCATTATCAATAGTAACCTGTTTCAGAATTCTGTTTTCAGGATTAAGAGTAGTTTCCCAAAGCTGTTCAGGATTCATCTCTCCAAGACCTTTATAACGCTGTACCTCTACTCCTTTTCCGTCCGGTGACATTTCCAAGGTAAATTCTTCACGCTCTTTCTCATTATAAGCATAAACTTTTTTGTTTCCTTTTTTCAGAAGATATAAAGGAGGTTGTGCAATATACACATATCCGTTTTCGATCAATTCTTTCATAAATCTGAAGAAGAATGTAAGAATTAATGTCGAAATGTGAGAACCGTCAATATCCGCATCGGTCATGATAACGATTTTATGATATCTTAGCTTAGACATATTCAAAGCTTTGCTATCCTCTTCAGTTCCTACAGAAACACCAAGTGCGGTATAGATATTTTTAATTTCTTCATTATCATATACTTTGTGAAGCATAGATTTTTCAACATTCAAAATCTTACCTCTTAATGGTAAAATTGCCTGAAAATGTCTGTCTCGACCTTGTTTAGCCGTTCCTCCTGCGGAATCTCCCTCTACTAAAAACAATTCAGATTCGTTTGGATCTTTTGAAGAGCAGTCTGATAATTTGCCTGGAAGACCGGAACCTCCCATCGGAGATTTTCTCTGAACCATTTCTCTGGCCTTTTTTGCCGCCTGTCTTGCCTTAGCTGCCAAAACAACTTTTTGTACGATCAGCTTCGCTTCATTAGGATTTTCCTCCAGGAAGTTGGTAAGCATCTCACCTACGATTTTATCAACCGCTCCGGAAACCTCAGAGTTTCCTAATTTTGTTTTGGTCTGACCTTCAAACTGAGGTTCCATTACTTTTACAGAAATCACGGCAGTTAACCCTTCACGGAAATCATCACCGGTAATTTCTACTTTTTCTTTTTGCGGAATCCCTAAATCATCCGCATATTTTTTAAGCGTTCGCGTCAAAGCACGTCTGAAACCTGCCAAGTGAGTTCCCCCTTCATGAGTATTAATATTATTAACGTAAGAATGAAGATTCTCGCTGAAAGAAGTGTTGTAACGCATGGCAACTTCCACAGGAATGTCATCACGTTCACCTTCCATGAAAATCACACTTTCCATAATAGATTCACGGTTTCCGTCAATAAACTCAACAAATTCTTTTAACCCTCCCTCAGAATGAAAAACTTCAGATCTGAAAGATCCATCTTCAAGCTCTTCTCTTTCATCAGTAAGAGTAATCGTAATTCCTTTGTTAAGGTACGAAAGCTCTCTTAAACGAGTAGCCAGCGTATCATAATTATAAACTAATTCAGTAAAAATAGTATCATCAGGTTTGAAAAACTGTTTTGTTCCTCTGATGTCACTGTTTCCGATTTCTTCTACTTCAGTTTGTGCTTTACCTTTCGAGTAAATCTGCTGGTAAACATTACCGTCTCTGTAAACGGTAGTCACCATTTCATTGGAAAGAGCGTTCACACATGACACCCCCACTCCGTGAAGACCACCGGAAACTTTATAAGAATCTTTATCAAACTTACCACCCGCACCAATTTTGGTCATTACTACTTCAAGCGCAGATTTCTGTTCTTTTTCGTGAAAATCTACAGGAATACCACGACCGTTATCCATCACCTCAACGGCATTTCCTTCTTTGATTTTCACGGAAATTGTATCACAGTATCCCGCTAAAGCTTCATCAATCGAGTTATCTACTACTTCATAAACTAAATGGTGAAGACCTCTGAAACCTACATCACCAATGTACATTGAAGGACGCATACGAACGTGCTCCATTCCTTCCAATGCCTGAATACTACTTGCTGTATATTGTTTTTGACTCATATTTTTAGCTAACAGCTGCCTGCTTTTCACCTGCAGCTTTTTTAGATTATTTTTTTAATAAAAATGCTTACAAATATCGTGATTTTTTTCGAGTTATGAAAGACAAAAAAGCATCAGCATCATCATTAATTCCATACCTTCACAAAATATAAAAACCATCAAATTTACAGGAAAAATACTAAAATTTGAGAATGTTTTAAATCATATTTAAGCAAAATAATTTATCATTAACTTTATTGTGAAAAATTAATCTTATGGATGATTTTATTGCTGCAAGGGCACAGATGGCTCTTTCTTTAGGTTTTCACATTATATTTGCCTGTGTAGGAATGGTTATGCCTTTTCTGATGGCATTTGCTCACTGGAAATACCTTAAAACCGGAAATGAAATATATAAAGGACTCACAAAGGCATGGAGCAAAGGTGTTGCTATTCTTTTTGCAACGGGTGCTGTTTCCGGAACAATGCTTTCTTTTGAACTGGGCTTATTGTGGCCCGGCTTTATGAAACATGCAGGTCCTATTTTCGGGATGCCCTTTTCACTGGAAGGAACAGCTTTTTTCATAGAAGCCATTGCTATCGGTTTTTTTCTTTACGGATGGGACAGATTTAATAAATGGTTTCACTGGTTTTGCGGATTTCTTGTCGGACTGAGCGGCTTGGCTTCCGGAATTCTGGTTGTTGCAGCAAACGCATGGATGAATTCTCCCGCTGGTTTTGATTATATTAACGGACAATACATAAATATTGATCCCGTAAAAGCAATGTTTAATGACGCTTGGTTTTCTCAGGCACTGCACATGACGGTTGCCGCCTTTTGTGCGACAGGTTTTGCAGTTGCAGGAGTACATGCTTATTTAATTCTGAAAAAGAAAAACGTAGAATTTCATACCAAAGCATTCAGAATTGCCGCTTCTTTTGCGTTGATCGGAGCCTTCGGCGCACCGCTGAGCGGTGATGTAGCTGCAAAATCTGTTGCGGAAAGACAGCCAATAAAACTGGCAGCTATGGAAGCTCATTTTGAAACTGAAAAAGGTGCTGCTTTTGTCATTGGCGGAATCCCTGATGAAGAAAAAGGAGAAATCAATTATGCTTTAAAAATCCCTAAAGTATTGAGTTTTCTGGTGAGCAATGATTTTAATTCTGAAGTAAAAGGATTAAATGACTTTCCGAGAGACGAATGGCCGCCTGTGGCAGTTGTTCATTATGCTTTTCAGATTATGATTTTCTTTGGAGTTGTGATGATTATTATTGGCGGTATTTATTTATATGCATCATTTTTCAAAAAAGAATGGCTTTCTAAAAACTGGCTTTTAAAAACATTTCTCTGGGCAACACCATTCGGATATATTGCTTTGGAAGCGGGATGGACGGTAACAGAAGTCGGAAGACAGCCTTGGATTATCTACGGAATTATGAAAACCGCAGATGCCGTCACTCCAATGCCCGGAATACAGTATTCTTTCTATTTTTTTACTGGTATTTTTGTTTCGTTATCATTAATTATCCTATTTCTTCTCAAAAGACAGATTAAAATGGTTCCGAAACTTTATGATCCTACCGATAGCGAATTTATTTCTAAAAACAAAAAATTATGAGTTATATCGTCATTGGATTTCTCTGGCTTTCTATATGCCTTTATATTATCTTGGGAGGAGCTGATTTCGGGGCGGGAATTGTTGAATTTTTCAGCCGGAAAAAAGAAAGAAAATACACCGAAAAAATAATGTATGAATCTATTGCTCCCATTTGGGAAGCCAATCATATGTGGCTGATTATTGCCATTGTTATTCTGTTTGTCGGTTTCCCGGATATTTACAGTTTTGCCTCAACCTATCTTCACATTCCTTTGGTTTTAATGCTTGTTGGAATTATTGCAAGAGGAACAGCCTTTACTTTCAGACATTATGACGCTGTGGAAGACCAATGGCAAACGGTTTATACGCAGATTTTTTATTTTTCGAGCCTACTGACACCATTTTTTTTAGGTATGATTGGTGCATCATCCATTTCAGGAACTTTGAATCCAGATGCAAAGAGCTTTATGGATTTATATATACTAAACTGGTTTAATTTTTTCGGAATCAGTGTAGGATTGTTTACAGTTGCCATTTGTTTTTATCTCGCATCTATTTTTAGCCTTCGGGAAACAAAAGCAGGCTACAATCTCAATCTGATGATAAAAAAAGCAAAACAATCTATGATTTTTGTGGTTGTCACCGGTATTTTAGTATTTATTGCAGCGTATGTATCGGGAATTCCTCTGCTTGAAAGAGTTTTCGGACACTGGATTGGCATTTCTGCGGTCGTTACCGCAAGTGTTTTCCTTGCAATGCTTTTTCTTTTTATTAAAACCAAAAGACTGCTTCTTGTAAGAGTTTTGGCAGGTGCGCAAATCCTGATGATTCTTGTTGCCGCAACGTATCAGCTTTATCCTGATATCATTCTCCTTCAGAATGGCAATCATTTATCTTTAACCGAAAATATGGCTCCCGAAAAAACAATTAGTTTTTTAGCCTGGGCTTTGATGATTGGCTGTATTTTTATTCTGCCTTTTTTGTTTTATCTGATGTTTTCGTTCAGCAGACGGCACGCAAAAGATTAATTTTTTATGATTGTCCAATTTTAATCAATTTGAAGATTTTGAAAGCAAAGATTTCTCTTCAAATAATTCCGTTGATTTTTAGAATTAACACTTACTGATGTTTACAAAGGATTTTTACAATGACTGATTATGGCATTCAAAATTTATTTATCAATAATTAAGACTTCAACTCTTCTGTTTTTTATTTTGTCGGCTTCCGATTTTTCGGGATAAACGACAGGATTGAGATGTCCTAACCCTTTTACCTGAATCCTCTCCGGACTGATGCCGTATTTTACCAGATATTTTTTAATGGCATCCGCTCTGGTGAAAGAAAGATTGTAAGTTCCAAAATCCAGATCCTGTCCGTCAAAATTATCATAATCACAGCAGATATGTCCCTGTAATTCTATATGAAACGAAGGGTTCTCACGCAATTTTTTCACCATAATAATCAAAGAATGATTAGCATTTGAAATCCAGACGTGACGACCTCCCTCGAAATTGATATGCTGTATAGAAAGAGTATCCCCTTTTTTCATTTTTGAAACATCCGTACTGATGAAATCCGGTAATAGCTTTTTTTGAATTTTTTCATGGTTTTTAAACATTGGTTCAACAAAAATATCAGCTCTTCTGTTTTTGCTTTTAAGTTCATAGGTACTGTTGTCATTGATCTGCTTTTGCTCACCAAGCCCCACCACACTTATCACTTTTATATTTTCTTTACTGTTTTTTTCTAAATATTCTGCAACAGCAAACGCTCTTCTTTCAGAAAGCTTCCTATTGTAAGCATCACTTCCTGAAGAATCACAATTACCAAAAATTTTAATTTCTAAACTTTTATTGAGCAGCGATAGGCTGTCGAGTTTCTTTATTGATTCATTATTGAGTTCGGAAGAGTTATTCTGAAAATAAACTGAAGTTACCATCTGACCATACAGATTGATTGATGAAATCAAAAACACAACAAGATATTTCATGAAAGTTATTTAGTTCATTAATGCGAGTTAATATCACTACCGGATTTATCTTTAAAACCGTAAAAAAACTATTTTATTGTTTAAAACTTTTCAACTAAAATCTCCCTGCTGATAAGCCAAGGAAAGTTTGATACAGAATCATATTCCTTACAGTTTCTGCATTTTGAATTATCTGAAGTACCGCTAGTTTTCGGAAATTTTTGCCATAGAATTAAAAAAATTGCTTGTAGAAAAGCTTTCTTTAGCTGCATGATAACCGATGTTGAAAATCTGTTCTAATCTATCTTTTTTGCGTTCAAAAGTTCCGTATTTTGAAAGATCCTGAGAAGAGATCAGCCAATCGCAATGTTCAAATTTTATTTTTTCTATTCTGTAAGAAAGCAGATCATAAGACCGTGAAACAATGGCTTTGATTGTTTTTAAATCGCTGATTTTAATATCATTGGGCGGAGATACAAAAACCCCAATCAGCTGATCGCAGTCATTCCTGATAATATCTGCCGGAAAATTATTAAGAACACCACCATCACAAAACATTTCATCGCCCAAAACATAGGGCGTGGTGATTCCGGGTATAGAGCACGAAGCAATAATTGCATCTGAAACCAGAAAATCTTTTTCGAATATTTTCTCTGTTCCCGAAACCAATTCTGTAGCAACAATTTTAACGTCTTTTGGAAGATCTCCTATTTTCATATCTTTAAAAATAGGTTTAAGATAATTGTTAAAAATCACCGATGAAACCAATCCCGGCTGATTGAAAGCGAAATGTTTCCAGTTGAAAAAATACACTGACTGAAAGAAATCCAGAATTTCTTCCGGCTTTTTCCCGACCGCATACAGACATCCCACAATTGAACCTGCGCTGCAACAGGAAAGAACGTCAATGTCAATATTTTTCTCAGACAAAAACTTCAGAACCCCTGCGTGAGCAATGCCTTTGGTTCCACCACCTGATAAAACAAGTCCTATTTTCTCATCCTTCATTGAATAAAATTATAAAAATACTGCGGACTTTCAAAATTAAATTTAATCTCAATTATTATTTTAATTCACAATTTATTGATTATCTGCAATATTTATCATTTTTGATTAAAAAACTAAATCTGAATTTCATCTATAAAAAAAAGTTTACTGAACAGATGTTCAATAAACCTTATGGTAATTTTCCGTTACAATAGGAATTTTAATTTACCGACTATTTTAAAGTAAATTTTATTTTTGTTTTAATATTGTCTGAAGAATTCCCGATGTGCGCTTCAAAATCACCCGATTCTGCAACCCAGTCATGTTTTTCAGGATCAAAATAACTTAAAGCCGATTTATCAATGGTAATCGAAACCTGCTTTTCTTCTCCCGGATTCAGAAACACTTTTTCAAAACCTTTGAGTTCCTTCAAAGGACGCGGTAATGATGATTTTAAATCACTAATATAAAGCTGAATCACTTCTGCTCCTGCTTTTTTTCCTGTATTTTTAACCGGAATGGTAAAAGTAATCTGATCATTTTGTGAAATAGCAGTTTTATTGGCTTTCGCTTTACCAAACTCAAATGTCGTATAACTCAGACCATGTCCGAAGCTGAATAAAGGTTTAATTTTTTTGGTATCATGCCATCTGTAACCCACCAATATTCCTTCATTATACGTAATATTGATCGGATTTTTTTGATCTTTTCCTTTTCCGGCAGCCAATTCTTCTTTATTCCCCGGATATTCTCCCAATTGATGAGCAGAATTATCTTCCAGTTTTACAGGAAAAGTAAACGGAAGTTTCCCAGAAGGATTAGCATCTCCCGCTAAAACCGATGCGATAGAATTTCCTGCCTCTGAACCTAAATACCATGCCTGCACAATAGTAGGAACTTCTTTAATCCACGGCATTGCCACTGCATTTCCTGAAACAAGAACTACCGCAAGGTTTTTATTCGCCTTAGCTAATGCTGAAATCACATTATCCTGATTGTACGGAAGTCCGTAGCTTTTTCTGTCGTTTCCTTCACTGTCCTGAAAATCAGCTTTATTTAAACCTCCCACAAAAATTACATAATCAGAGTTTTTTGCCAATTCTACTGCTTCATTCAGTAATTCGGATGCAGAACGTTCATCTTTCAGATCCTGACCGGATTTTACGCCATTATATTCTCCACCAATATCTCCCACATAACCTCTTGCATACTGTACATCAGACTTTTTTCCGAATCTTGCTTTAATGCCATCTAAAGGCAGAGTTTCATATTTTACTTTTAAGGAGGAAGAGCCGCCACCAACAGTCATTATCTTGATAGCATTTTCGCCAATTACCGCAATTTTTTTAGCTTTATTAATATCAATCGGAAGCACATTTCCCTGATTTTTCAATAACACGATTCCTTCCTCTCCTATTTCTTTGGCTATGGCTTTATGCTCTTCAGAAGCAATATTTCCAAAAGGTTTTTTGGTATTCATTGTCGTCTTGAAAGCCAGATTTAAAAGTCTAGTTACTTTATCATCCAGCTCTGCTGTTCCTACCTTTCCTGATTTAATTAAATCTAAATAAGGTTTTGCCAAATAATAATTATCATAAGCATTCTTTGTCCCTGCCGAAAGTCCATTAGTCCAGCTTCCGAATTCAAGATCTAAACCATTATGAATAGCCTGCTTTGTATCATTTACAGCGCCCCAATCTGAAACCACAACGCCTTTGTATTTCCATTCACCTTTCAAAATATCATTCAATAGATATTGATTCTGGCTTGCATATTGACCTTTATACATATCATAAGCTCCCATAATTGTCCAGGAATCCCCTTCTGTAACGGCGGCTTTAAATGGCGGAAGATAAATTTCATATAATGCTCTGTCATCTACAATTACATTGCTCGTATGACGGAACATTTCCTGATTGTTCAGCGCAAAATGTTTCACAGAAGTTGCGACTCCGTTAGATTGTACACCTTTAATGTAAGGAACTACCATTTTGGAAGTCAAATACGGATCTTCGCCCATATATTCGAAATTTCTTCCGTTCAGAGGAGTTCTGTAAATGTTTACTCCTGGACCTAAAAGTATATCTTTTTTTCTGTATCTCGCTTCTTCTCCCAAAGCTTTCCCATAATTCCACGACATCTTTTTATTCCATGTTGCGGAAAGAGCAGTTAAAGCAGGATAAGCAATAATTGAATCATTCGTCCAGCCCGCTTGATTCCATTCATCCCACATAACTTCCGGGCGAACTCCATGCGGTCCGTCTGTTGTCCAGAATTCGGGAATTCCCAATCTTGGAACACCCGGTGAACTGAATTTTGATTGTGCGTGAAGCATGGCTACTTTTTCTTCAAGAGTCATTCTTGAAAGTGCGTCTTTCACCCTCAATTCTACAGGTTTTGTTTCATCCAGGTAAACAGGAGTTTTTGTATCTTGAGCCATAAGAGGGCATGTCATTAAAGCAAATAAGCCAATAAAGGCAGTTTTCTTCAGCATAAAAACTTTTATTAATTAATTTCAAAATTACAAAAAATTTTATTATCTCAAATTGAGAAAATAAAATTAAAGTGTTAAAATAAAATTAATTACGGCTTAGTATTCATGTTTGAATTTGCAGATACGTTCTAAATACTATCATTATTAATATTTCGGGATAAAAACGTATTAAACAAAATCACTTTTACTGCTTATCATGTTTTACCCAAATCAGATCATCCGTGTTATAACCTAATTTCTGAGCTTTTTCAATAAATCTCTGTTTATAACTTTCCGGAATTTGTGTAGTTCGGGAAAGAATCCATATATATTTTGTGCTATTTCCTACAACGAGAGCATACTGATAATCCTCGTCAATATCAATCACGTTATAACCTGCCCAAATCGGTTTAAAAAAAGAAACTTTAAGCCTTGCCTCAGATTTATCATCAACAAATCTTGCTTCACCAACCGATTCTTTCCATTCTTTTTTTACGTAGTTATAGCCTCTGTTCTGCACTTTGATGGTTTCATCAGGATTTAATGAATAAGTTGCTGTTACATTATCCATGTTTTTTTCAAACTTATAATCAAAACGGGCGATTTCGTACCATTTTCCCAGATATTTATTAGATTTAAAATTTTGTACAGCAGTCGCTCCTTTTGGAATTCCTACAGAACATGAACCGAGAATAAGTAATCCTAAAACTCCTAAAGAAACAGGAATGGCAACTTTTTGTAAGGTTTTCATATCGTCTATTTTATAGAGCTAAAAATTCAAAAATGATGCCTAGATGATGTAAATATAATAATCAATTTAAAGTTAAATCATTACTATTAAGGTTTAATACCAGTCGAATACATTTATCCTTACGAAAAAACTTTCAGAAACTGATCTTTGAAACTTCCCGAAACTTCTATTTCCGTATTATCTGAAAGAGTTGCAGTACCACTTTTATGATATGATTTTACAAAATTACTGTTGATAATGTGAGAACGATGAACCCGTACAAAGGGATGCTGCAACAGATCGTCAAAATGCTTTAGAAAACGGCACACCATTTTTCTGGAGCCATCTGTGAGATACACCTGCGTAAAATTTCCATCTGCCTGTAATCTAAGAATGTCTTCTGTTTTTACTACATCAAATCCCTGTAAAGTAGGAAGAATAAGCTGTTGCTTTTCCGGTTTTAACTTTAAATTTTCGAGAAGAATTTTGTTCCGGTTGATTTCTTCTTTGTTCTGAATGCTTTCTGCAACCTTGTTAACCGCTACAATCAATTCCTGTATATCAATCGGTTTTAGAATATAGTAGCTTGCAGATTTGTTTAGCGCCTGTAGAGAATACTGCGAAAACGCAGTAATAAAAATTGTCTCGTAAGAAAAATCTTTTGTTGCTTCCAATACATCAAAGGCATTTCCGAAAGGCATTTCCACATCCAGAAAAACAAGCTGTGGCTGTTTTTCGGCAATCAGAGGAACAGCTTCTTTAATATTTTCTGCCTCCCCTAAAACCTCAATTTGCGGGCAGTATTTAGTGAGATAATTTCTTAAAACTTCTCTTGCAATGATTTCGTCGTCTACAATTACAGATTTTATTTTCATCTTTTTCGATTAAGGTTTAATATCCAAAAGTTTATAAGAAATTTTAACAAATACTCCCTGTGTATCTTTCTTATCGATAATTCTACAATCAATATTCTGTTGATATAAATCATTCAGTAAAGCAATTCTTTCCAGTGTATTTTTCATTCCGCGACCTTTGCGGCTTTTCTGATGTTCTGTTTTTTGTTTTTTACTTTCTTCAATTCCGATGCCGTTATCTTCTATCAAAATATTCAGAAAATCATTATTTTTTTCAAACTTTAAACTTAAAAAACCTTTTTCAGTACGATATCTTAAGCCATGCCATATTGCATTTTCAAGAAAAGGCTGCACCAACATTCCTGGAACTTTCAAACTTTGGGTATTCAGACTTTCATCAACTTCAATTTCATAATCAAATTTATCTGCAAAGCGTGTTTTTTCTAAAGACAAATAATTGTGAAGCAAATCTAATTCCTGCTGAAACGGAATAAAGTCTTCCGTAGAATTCTCCATCACCCCGCGCATTAGCTTTGAGAATCTGGTCAGATACTGATTAGCTTCCAGCTCATTGTTCGTGGCGATAAAATGATTGACAGAATTTAAACTGTTAAAGATAAAATGCGGATTCATCTCACGTCGAAGCGACTGAAGGGCGATTTTTTTATTTTTGACCTGTACTTTTTTAAGTGTTCTGAAAATAAAAAATATTAATGCCGTTAAAATAATTAAAGCAGCAATTAAGCTGTAATTGAACATATTTTTCTTGCGAATCAATTCATCTTTGAGTTTTTTCTCCTGTTCCAGCTGTTCAATTTTAAGTTCTGTATCCTCAAGAATTTTTTCATCTACCAAGCTTTTATCTTTTGAGACCAAATCAGGTAATTTACCCAAAAAATCACGATACAAACTTACGGAAGCGTCTATATTTTGTGAAACCTGATACAGACTGTCGAGCTTTTTTACACTTCTTTGTGCTTCTAGCGTATGACCTTTCTGCAAAGCAATTTCATATGCATTTCGTAATAAAGCTATTGCTTCTTCGGGATCATTTTTCATGATGTAAATTTCTGCAAGTTCCTGAATCTGCTCAACTTTTTTCTGTGAATTTTCTTTTATGAAGTCTTCTTTCAAAACCGATTTTTTTGCTTCTATCGCTTTATCAAAATTTTTATTTTCCACATAAAAATCGGTTAATTTCTGATTGATTGCCAAAGCCTGTTGCGGTGCTTCTTCCTTTGAAATTTTATAAGCAGTATTAAAATTTTCTTCTGCTTTCGGAATGTTTTTGTTTTCGATATTAATTTCTGCCATCTGGCTGTAACCGGTGGCAAGATCTTCTTTATTATTTTCTTTTTCGCTAATGACAAGATTACTGCGGATGGCTTCAGCTTTCTGTAGAGAAGTAGGTGCCGAAATTCTGGATACATCATTAGAATTGATATTTCTGCCCGCTTTTGAATATCCTATTTTTGATGCTGATTCGTAGTTGCTGAGTGCAGATTTCAGTTTATTTTGATTTTCCTGAGACTGTGCCAGTTTCCGGGTCACTTTCTCAAGATTTTTTTTGTCGTTGATTTTTTCGTAAATATTTTTTGATTTTAAAAAATATTCTTCGCTTTTAGAGTAATTCCCGTTTTTGAAATATGATTCCCCGATATTGTAATAAGACCCAGCTTCCGCAGATTCGTCTTTAGTTCTTACTGCTTTTTTGAGTTTTGAGGTTTCAGCTACAACTTCCTCTGCCACATCTTGCTGTGAATAAAGATGATCCGCAGAAAAAATCAGCACAGTTAAAAGAATAATTCGATGACATTTCATAAAACAAAGATATACATATATATACTCCCAAAAAAGAATTTCACCAAGTGAAAAGGAGCTTTAACCAAGTCTATTGCACTGAAAATTAAATGAATGATGTCTACCTGTAATTAATATAGAAAAGGAAAGTAGTTAACTACAAAGATTAAAAGCTGTCGTATTTTGCTGCATTTGTTCAAATCTAATCCTCCAAAACGAGAGAATTGCTATGAACAGTAATAAATGAGTATTTTTTTAGAAAGAAAAAGTATATTTTGAAGAAAATATTTATTGTTTTTTTTGTTTAAAGCCTTGTCAGAAATTCAAATAATTCTGACAAGGCTTTATAACTGATTGCATTTTAAATTATACAAAAACTTTTTTGTGAAAGTTAAAGATGAGGAAATGATATTTAATATCCCAATAATTTTAAAACATCTTCCGGCTCCTGCTTTTCTCTGAAAACTTCATATTGAAATTCACCGTTTTCATCTTTCTGAATCAGAATATGTCTAGGTTGCGGCATCAGACAGTGATGAACTCCTCCGTAACCTCCGATAGTTTCCTGATAGGCTCCGGTATGAAAAAAACCAATATATAAAGGCTTTGTATCACTAAAAACGGGAAGATAAATAGCATTAGTATGCTGTTCCGAGTTATAATAATCATCTGAGTCACAGGTTAATCCACCAAGAAAAACTCTTTCATAAGAATCTTCCCAACGATTTAACGGTAGCATAATAAAATGTCTCGAAATAGCCCATGTATCAGGAAGTGTGGTCATAAACGAAGAGTCTATCATATTCCACTTTTCACGGTCATTCTGGCGTTTCTGAGAAATAATCTTGTATAAATTAGCACCACTCTCTCCTACTGTAAAACTTCCGAACTCTGTATAAATATTAGGCTCTTCCACCCCTTCTTCCTCACAGAATTTTTTGATCTGTGAAGCAATTTCTTCCACCATATATTGGTAATCGTAATCAAAGTTGAGAGAAGTTTTGATAGGAAAACCACCTCCGATATTAAGAGAATTAACTTCAGGTGCTATTTTCTTCAGACGGGCATATACCCGAAGACATTTATATAATTCGTTCCAGTAATAAGCAGTATCTTTAATTCCGGTATTGATAAAAAAATGGAGCATTTTAAGCCTCGCATTGGGATGCTCCGCAATTTTTTGACTATAATAAGGAATAATATCCTTATACCCTATTCCTAATCTGGAAGTATAAAACTCAAATTTAGGTTCCTCTTCAGAGGCAATTCTGATTCCGATATCAAAAGTAGTATCAATACTTTCCGTAAGTTTATCAAGCTCACGGTAATTATCAAGAATCGGTGTAATGTTTCCAAAACCGCCATTGATCATATCTGAAATTTTCGCCAAATAATCATCCGTTTTGAAACCATTGCAGATTACTTCAATATCCTTAGAAACTTTTCCTTCGTTGTAAAGCGACTTCACAATATCCATATCATAAGCCGAAGACGTTTCTATAGATATATCATTTTTTAGTGCTTCTTCAATTACAAATTTGAAGTGACTTGATTTGGTACAATAACAATATCTGTATTCTTTCTTATAATCAATTTTCTCGAAAGCTTCTTTAAACCAGCCTTTTGCTTTCTGGATATTCTGAGAAATTTTCGGAAGGTAACTTACCTTAAGAGGCGTTCCAAACTTTTCAACGACATCCATCAGCGGAATATCATGAAACAACAAATTGTTCTCAGAAACATTAAATTCTTCCGTAGGAAAATATAAAGTCTGATCAATAAGTTCCGAGTATTTTATCTTCATTTTTGAACGAGTAAATTAAGAATGCAAAATTGCTAAAAAAGTTTGGTTTTTGGGTTTTAAATTCTATTAAAATTTTCAAAAAATAAATTACTTCAATTGCAGAATCTATATATACTTTTTTCCTACAAAAACAAGCAGGTCTCCTTTTTCATAATTAATACTTACATCGTTTTCGACAGCAAAATTACGGTTTCCGATTTTCGAAGTCATATTCAAATCTTCATTGTCTAGAGACCAGTTGAGTCCGTACGTACAAATCTTTTCAACACAAGGAAAAGGATAAAGAGATATCATTTTATTTTTTACATTTTTCAGCACAAAATTATTAGGAACAAAAAAATATTCAGAAAACTCATCATAAAACTTTATGTTTAAATTTTCTTTAAAGGAAAAAGCAACCGTGAGATTTCCCAAAAAATGATCCTGCTCACCACCACTACCCCCTAAAACATCAATGTTTTTAAAGCCTTTTTCTGAAATAATTTCTAAAGCCTTTTGAAAATCTGTTTTGTTTTGATCGGGGGTGTAGATAAATTTACCTTCATATACATCTTCATCTGCTCCAGAATGAGAATCGAAGTCGCCGGAGATAAAATTTAATTTATCTAAAGGAAAACCCAACTGTTTCAAATAATGAAAAGCACCGTCTGTACAGGCAATAAGACTGTAGCTTTCTAAATTTGGAAAAGATTTCGGAGCATCTCCGTTGATGAAAAGTAAAGCTTTATCTTTCATTCGGATTCCAGTATTCTTCCGGCTCTTCATTAATTTTCGAAATATATCTCGCCAAAACAAAAAGATAGTCTGAGAGACGGTTCAGATATTTAATTAATTCAGGACGCACCTCTTCCGATTCATTCAAGAAAACAAGTGACCGTTCTGCTCTGCGGCAAATCGTTCTTGCGGCGTGTAAAAAAGTTGCAGATTTTCCGCCTCCAGGAAGAATAAAAAACTGCAGCGGCTCAAGCTTTTCATCAAAAGCATCCATCCAATTTTCGAGTTCTTCTATTTCTTTATCCGAAATAACAAGCGATAACCGCGATTTTCCGTTTGCCAGCAAAAGTTTATCTATAGGCGTTGCTGCTTCAGAACCAACTGTAAAAAGATCAAACTGAATTTTTTTGAGCTGTTTCAAAACTTCTTCATCTTCAACATGACTTTTTGCAATTCCGATAAAGGAATTAAGCTCATCAATTGTTCCGTAGCTTTCCACTCTCACACTGGCTTTAGAAATTCTTGTTCCGCCGTATAACGCTGTTTCGCCCTTATCTCCCGTTTTTGTGTAAATTTTCATATTTAATAGATTGATAACTCCAAAGAAATAATATATTTCAAAATTTAAGACTAAATTAATCTTTTATAATATTGCTGGCAAATATTACCTTTACTAAAATAAGATTCTCTCTCTCTTATTAGTAATTGATTTATAATAAAATATGATAATTGATTTGAAATCAGGAATAAGGTAATTAATTATTAATTTTAATGTTTGTTAATTATTATTAAAGATTAAATAATTGATACCATAGAAATCTTATTACAACTATTTTTTTATATCTTTGATAATTATTTAGATCAAGTATGAATTTTGTGGAATGCCACGATGAACCCATTCACATACCGGGTTACATTCAAAGTTTTGGTTACCTGATTGGCATTAACACAGCTTCTCGAACCATTTCTTTTTTAAGCGAAAATATTAAAGATGTTTTCAAAATTGAAGACATAACCTCTCTTTTAGGTAAAAGATTATCCGATTACCCTGAAGTTTTTCAGGCAATTTTAAGTTCAGATATATTTGAAAATTCAGATTTTCTTTCCAGAAGAGAAAACGAAACCTATTTTGATAAAATTATCATTGATGATAAAACTTATCATTTCTCAGTATTCAGATCCAATCAATATGTTTTTTTAGAATTTGAAGCTGTTATTGAGAACAGGAATAAAAGAATTACCAACAAATATGATAATTTTTATATCATAGACAACGAGCAGGAAATATGGGATCAGCTGCTGAACACGATTTCCACTATTATTAATTATGACAGAATGATGGTGTATCACTTCATGGAAGATGGTTCCGGAAAAGTGGTCGCCGAAAAAAATAATGGAAATCTTGAAAGCTATATAGGTCTGAATTACCCAGAGCATGATATTCCGAGACAAGCCAGAGAACTTTACAAAAAGAAAAGAAAAAGAATTTTTTCTAATGTCTATTCCGAACCAGTAAAGATATTAAGCAATACCAAAAAAGATATTGATCTTACTTTTGCTGTTACCAGAGCTATGGCTCCTATTCATGGGCAATATGTAAAAAACTCAGGAGCTTCTTCAAGTTTCAGCATTTCTATCATTATAGAAGACCAACTTTGGGGACTGGTAACCTGCCAAAATAAAGACGCAAAACACATTGATCTGGAAGATCGTGTACAGGCAGGAATATTTACAGTTCTGGCTTCTAATGCTTATTCTTCTTTTAAATCAAAAAAAGAGCTGGAAGACAGAATTAATCTGAATGAAAAATTAAATTTTCTGAAATCTGAATTTCTAAAACACGGAACCTTATTTGAAGCTTTGGATGCTAATAAAACAGAACTCAGAAAGATTCCTAAAGCAGATGGAATTGCCATTATTTCAGATCATGATATGGTTTTGGAAGGAATCACTCCGGACAGAGATAAAATAGCTTCCATTATAGAGTGGGCATACGAAAATACAACAGAAAATATTTTCACCAGTAGCAGCTTTCTGAAAAATCATGGAGAAGAACTCGGACTTGAATCTAAAACAGCAGGAATCATCATCTATTTTGTTGAAAGAACAAAGCGCGAAATGATGATCTGGTTCAGAAAAGAGTTTGACGAACATATTAACTGGGCGGGAGATCCGAAACTACAAATTGATGTCTTTGTACAGGACGGAGTGGAAAAACATACAGTTTCACCAAGAACGTCTTTTGAAATATTCACTCAGAATATCAAAGGAAGCTCTAAAAAATGGAGTTCCAACAACATCATCTCGGTTAATCTTATCAGAGATGTAATCCTGGAAACTTCTCACAAGCAGTATATTACCATAAAAAAACTGAATGATCAGCTCAAAAGAGTCAATGAAGAACTCGACAGTTTTTCGTACACCATTTCACACGATCTGGGAACTCCGCTTACGGTAATGAAACTCAATGCACAAATGCTTTTGAAGTCTCTTGGCGAAACTGCCGAGAAAAATAAAATTAATTCCATCATTGAAGAGATTGACAGTATGGCAGAAATGATGCAGAATGTACTTCAGCTCAGCCGTGCAAAACATATTGAGATTAAGCTGGAAACTATCGAAACTAACGCTACCATTCAGAAAATAACTGAAAATGCCAAAATCACTTTCGGAAGTCCGAAAAGTTTAATCGTTATCAAAGAATGTCCTGAAGTTTTGGCGGATAAAACCATGCTGCATCAGGTATTTTTAAATATCATCAATAATGCAATAAAATACTCGTCAAATCAGGAAAAACCAATCGTACAGATTGAAGGCACAGATGAAGGCGACAAAATTATCTACCGCATTAAAGATAACGGAATCGGAATACCTGAAGAAAACAAACACAAAATGTTTAAGATTTTCAACAGGATGGATAATGCCAAACAATTTAAAGGAAATGGTGTAGGATTATCAATCGTACACAGAATCATGATGAGATTGGGAGGAAGTGTAGATTACGAAAGCAATAAAAACGGAACCTGCTTTATACTTACCTTTCAAAAGCCATCCATCGTCAAAAATGAAATCAATAATAATGCTTTCTGAATATCTTAAACAAAATACAGCAAATTATCACGATACAGCCGAAAAAATTTTTCAATCACATAAAATATTCAGTAAAACATTTACTTTAGAAGATTACAAAAAAATCATTTATAATAATTACCTGATGCTTCTTCACAGTGAAGAGCAAATTTTTGATCTTTTAAATGAAAAATACGGTAAAAAGCTTCAGCTGGAAAACAGAAAAAAATTTCATCTTATTGAAAAAGATTTTCTGGCTCTGCAGATGAAAAACAATACCGAACTTTCCTTTCATATTTCTGACGAATTTGAAGCGTTGGGAGCAATGTATGTCATTGAAGGCTCTACATTGGGTGGAAATGTCATTGCTAAACAGCTTTCTAAAACTGAAGGATTTGAAGAAACCAGCTTTTATTTTTTCGGATGCTATCAGGAAAATACAGGACTGATGTGGAAAAACTTCAAAGAATTTCTTGATAGTCAAATAAAAGAAGAAAGCTATAACAAGGTTTTGTCCGGAGCAAAGAAAATGTATGAATTTTTGATTAACATAGGTTAGATTTTAAATAAAAATTAAAATTCCTGAAAAATTGCTCAATTTTTCGGGAATTTGTACATTTGGGAAACTCAAATAAAGAAAAGACTAAACAAAAATAAATAATTAAAAAGTACACATTATGAAAGTAACTGTAGTAGGTGCAGGAGCAGTAGGAGCAAGTTGTGCAGAGTACATCGCTATGAAAAACTTCTGTTCGGAAGTAGTTTTGGTAGACATCAAAGAAGGATTTGCCGAAGGGAAAGCAATGGATTTGATGCAGACAGCATCCTTAAACGGATTTGACACTAAAATTACCGGAACAACAGGAGATTACAGCAAAACAGCAGGTTCTCACGTTGCCGTAATCACTTCAGGTATCCCAAGAAAACCGGGAATGACCAGAGAAGAGCTTATCGGAATCAACGCTGGAATTGTAAAAGAAGTTACTGAAAATCTTGTAAAAAATTCTCCGGAGGTAATCATCATCGTAGTGTCTAACCCAATGGATACCATGGCTTATCTGGTACACAAAACTTCTGGTCTTCCTAAAAATAAGATCATCGGTATGGGTGGTGCATTAGACTCTGCAAGATTCAAATACAGATTGGCGGAAGCTCTTGAAGCTCCGATTTCTGATGTTGACGGAATGGTAATCGCTGCTCACAGTGATACAGGAATGCTTCCTTTACTAAGCAAAGCTACAAGAAATGGTGTTCCTGTAACAGAGTTTCTTAATGATGAAAAGCAAAAATACGTCATTGAAGAAACTAAAGTAGGCGGAGCTACTTTAACAAAACTTTTAGGTACTTCAGCATGGTATGCTCCAGGTGCAGCAGTTTCTGTGATGGTGCAGGCAATTGCTTGCGATCAGAAAAAAATGATTCCTTGCTCATTAATGCTTGACGGAGAGTACGGAGAAAGCGACATTTGTCTTGGGGTTCCGGCAATCATTGGTGCAAACGGTGTAGAAAAAATTGTAGATATCACTTTAACGGAAGAAGAAAAAGCAAAGTTTGCTGAAGCTGCAAAAGCAGTAAGAGAAGTAAACGGAGATTTAAAATTCTAGTTTAAAATTTACAGAATATAAAATAAAGCCAAAGCTGATTTTTCAGTTTTGGCTTTATTTTTTTTTTCGATATTTAAAATGATACTATAAAAAATTTAAGTTTACCAACACAAAAATAAATTTCTCATAATCATTCAAAATCTTCATTAAGCAAATTAATAAATTGTGATGGAGACAACTCTGTATATTTCTTGAAAATCAGAGAGAATTTGTTTGGAGATGAAAAGCCAACTTCTTCAGCAAGTACAGATATTTTATACTTTCTGTATTTAGGATCGTTTCTGAGTTTTCTGATAATGAAATTGATTTTTAGTGAGTTGATATAATTACTAAAATCTGTTTCTTTATAATTTTTCAAAATGTACGAGAGATATTTTGAATTGGTTTCACAATAATTTGACAAGTAAGACAAAGAAATATTCCTATCTGTAAACATTTCGCCTTGTTCGAAATCATCTAGTTTGGAAAGTATTTTTTCAATCGTTTGTGAAGGTATATAAAGAGGTTCTTGATCTGAATTTTCTTTTTTTATTTCATGAATCTCACCCTCACTTTTATTCTTAATTAACTCTGAATTTGAAAAATACAATTTCTGATTAACATATTTTAATATTAATTTATACCGTTCAATATTTTTCTTTTGCCGGTTTCTGTATTTAATAAAGAAATAAATCCCTACACACATAATGAGTAGTATCGTGCTGATTATAAAATTTTTCAAATAACTTTCAAACTTGCTCGTATTGATATTTTCATTTACTCTTTCGTAAGATTTTTCTACAGAAAGTCGTGCATTATTTTGAAGAGTAGTTTTTACGGTATCATGTTTATACTTTACTTCCAGATATTTATCCAAATCTTTTTCAGCAGTATAATACTTTTCGGATGTATTATAAACCTCATCTTTTAAAGATAAAAAATGAGAATTATCTGCAATTCTTTTAGCTGTTTTTAAATATTCGCCCGCTTTTACTAAATCTTTTTTGCTGATATATATAAGCGCCAAGCCATTATTAATAAGTGCTGTGATAAAATTTTCAGGTAATCTATGAGAAATCTGTAAAGCTTTTTCATAATGCGAATAAGCTTTTTCAATATTGTTAATATGATAGTAATTATAACCAAAAAGCTGTTCGTTCGTGGCTTCCAAAACGTCTTTATTCTGTCTTATTTTTCCTAAGAATGCTAGTGTTTGTGATAGTTGTTTAATAGACTTCTTATAATTCTTATTTTCTATTTCCATATAAGCCTTTTCCTGAAGAAACATAACCATCATATAATTTCTTTGTTCCTCATCAGAAATCATTTTGCTAACTTCTAAACCCATTTCTGTATACACCTTATTTTGTTCAAATAGCCCTACAAAGCGGTAATGAGTTGCAAGAAATCCATAAACCCGGGCTTTCCAGATGATATTATTGGTAGATTCAATAATATTTTGAGATCGTACTCCAAAACTTAATGACTTTTCAAATTCACCTTTTTGCGCATATAATGTTGCGGAAAGCATTAAGCTCTTAACCTTAAGTAGTGGTTCATCGGAATGAGTATATAAGGAATCTGCTATAGAAACTGCTTTTAAAAAATCTTTCTGAGAAGTTTCTAAATATGTTTTATTATAAATTGTATTAAAAAGATTTGTATCCTGTCCAAAAAAGAAATAACACGGACATATCATTAGCAAAAAGATCACTCTCATAAAACAATTCGTATTCACAAATATAGGTAACAGAAGCCTCAATTCAAAGCGAATAGTATCAATTAGAATTAAATATGTTTAATATTAGAAAAATAATAACTGATTATATGAGATTTATATCTAATAAGCTATCAAATTCCGGAAAACGATAACTAATAAGCTTGTCCTTACTATAATCAGACTCTAATTTTGCACCAGAAATGGTTCTAAAAACATAACACTTATTGTTCCTGCATCAACTAATTATAGATCCTTTTCTATAATTAGTTGATACTTTTAATCAAATTACTATGAAAAACTTTTATCCGGATCTCATTTATTTAAAAAAAACATTTTTACTATTTGTTTTATTTGTATTCTGTTGCAACATGTTATTTTCTCAGAGCAGAGTCGTTGTTAATCCAGGTTTAGAATTTGGTGTTGGCAATGGAGCAGTGGCTATGAATGACGGAAATTTTGGTTTCGGACCTAGTTTTGATGCCGGTGCCAGTGTAATGTCTCCCTGGTATACGTCGCATTCAACAGTAGCAGGTGTTTGTAATCCCGGTTTTTCCGGAAACTGTCATCCGATTGAGGTTTGGGGAACTGGTTTTCTTAATGTTCCAGCTGCACAGGGGACCAACTTTGTAGAGCTTAATGCCTATGAAAGTTCAATGATCTATCAAAATATATACTTGGCTACAGATGATGTAATAACTTATTACTTTAGACACAGAGCAAGAGCACTTACTACCGAAAGAGCAGCCATGGTTATCGAAAATCAAAACCAGACAAACATAGCAACTATTAGAAATACAGCGGCTACATCAAGCACCACTTCATGGTCTGTCAATCAAGGAACCTATACTTTTACAGGGGTATCAGGTGTATACAGGGTTGGTTTTAGAGCATTGGTAAGTGGTGGTAATCCCGGATTAGGAAATCTTCTTGACGATATTCGAGTAACTCTTAATCCTCTTATTGATTTAAAATTTACATCTGCATTATCATCTTGTGAAGGCAGTAGCAACGGAAATTTATTTTTAAGAATTAATGGAGCTGTTAAGTCTCCAACAAGAGTAGCAGTAGAGCTAATAAATCCAGGAAATGGAACTCAATTTATAACAGATAGTGATATTGCAGTAACTGGTATTCCTAATTCCAACGGTACCCCTACTGTAAGCCATGTTGCAGGAAGCAACATATATTTGATCACTATTCCTACAGGAAATTATGATGGAGGTTCTACGCTAGGATACGCCAACCCTAATAATGATGAAGACGGAATAGGATTAAATATTACCTCTGTCAATGATGGAATACAAGAGCCTAATGAAACCTTTAAGTTTGAAATCAAAGAACAGGGAACTAATGGCTCTACAAATAATTTTGTTTCCACATCATCACCTATATTTGGTGATACATATTATCCAACAACAAACGATTATTTCATCCTGCAATGTGTTTGCTACAATGATGCAAATACATCTGCCACAGGCACAGAAAGCAAACATGGTATTACACTTCTAGAAAGAGCTGGAGCAGAAAACGGCAATTGGCCTATGATAAGAAAATCTGCTCATACTGTTTTAGAATCAAACACTAAAGGATTTGTCATCACAAGAATGACCTCAGCACAGATTAATGCAATAATTTCCCCACAAGAAGGTATGATGACATATGATACTAACTTAAAATGTTTAAAAGTTTATAATGGAACCGAATGGTCTTGTTTTAATACCCCGACCTGTCCGTAAAATCAAATTTAATCTCTTCATAAAACAGTTATAAGATGAAAATAAAAAAAATAGCTTCATTCCTTTTTTTAAACTTGACAATTATATTTAATGCACAAGTAATTATAGGAAATACAATAGGGACAGCTTCTATAAAAACCTCAGTCTTATTAGAATTTGCTGCAAACCAAAATAAAGGAATAATTATGCCTTATCTAAGAACATTACCCCTTAATCCTGCAGAAGGTACAATTATACTAGATGCCACAAATGGAGCAAATGCGAGGGTTAAATTTTATAATGGCAATTGGATAGATCTCAGTGGACAAGGTGCTGATATTACAGCTGAATTATCTTCCCAACCAACAACGGCAGAACTTTTAAGTTCAAAGGCAATCATTGGCTCCAATTCTAGTTCTGCTGACGGAATATTAGTCTTAGAATCCACCAATAAATCCCTCCTTCTTCCTATTGTTGAAGATGTGCAGAATATTGTCAGTCCTTCACCGGGTATGATCGTTTATGTAAATAAGAGTGGGGCAAAGCGACTGGCTGTTTTTAATGGCAGCAAATGGTCTTTTTGGAAACCTTAATTAAATCATTATTATAGATCATTAATATAAAAAACAGCTCAAATCTTATTTTTGAATAAGCTTTGAGCTGTTAATATTTTATAAGTATTACTCTCAAATAACACCCAATTCTTTACCCACTTTCTCAAAAGCTGCTATTGCTTTATCCAGATGCTCCCTTTTATGAGCCGCCGAAAGCTGTACTCTGATTCTCGCTTTTCCTTTTGGAACAACAGGATAAAAGAATCCTATAACATAGATACCTTCATCCATCAGTTTTTCTGCCATTTTTTGTGATAAAGGAGCATCATAGAGCATTACCGGTACAATGGCTGCATCACCATCCGGAATATCAAAACCTTTTGATTTCATTTCTGTTCTGAAATATTCTGCATTTTCCATCACTTTATCTCTAAGACTTGTATCATCAGAAATCATATCCAAAACCTTCATTGCCGCTCCAACAATTCCCGGAGCCAGAGAATTTGAAAAAAGATAAGGTCTTGAACGCTGTCTCAGCATATCTATAATTTCTTTCTTTCCGGAAGTAAAACCACCCAAAGCACCCCCCAAAGCTTTTCCTAAAGTAGAGGTAATAATATCTACTCTACCCATTACTTCGTTAGCTTCATGAGTTCCGCGTCCTGTTTTTCCGATAAAACCTGTAGCGTGAGAATCATCTACCATTACCAAAGCATCATATTGATCTGCAAGGTCACAAACTCCTTTCAGGTCAGCAACAATTCCGTCCATAGAAAAGACACCATCTGTCACGATAATCTTAAAACGGTGATTTTTTTCAGAAGCTGCCTTTAGCTGCGCTTCCAAATCTTCCATATTATTATTTTTGTAACGGTATCTCGCTGCTTTGCAAAGACGAACTCCGTCAATAATTGAAGCATGATTTAATTCATCTGAAATAATTGCATCTTCATCGGTAAACAGAGGCTCAAATACACCGCCATTGGCATCAAAACATGCAGCATATAAAATAGTATCTTCCAGACCTAGAAAATTAGAAATTTTCTCCTCAAGCTGTTTATGAATATCCTGAGTTCCACAAATAAAACGTACAGAAGACATCCCGTAACCATGAGAAGCAATCATATCCTGCGAAGCCTTCATCACTTCAGGATGATTGGATAGTCCTAAATAGTTGTTGGCACAAAAGTTCAGCAGTTTTTTTCCATTCGCTTCTATTTCGGCACTTTGCTGAGAAGTGATGATCCTTTCTCTTTTATAAAGACCGTCATTCTCAATATTTTTCAACTCGTTCTGTAGGTTTTCTAGATATTTTCCGGAAATCATATAATAAAATTTTATTGGCGCTAATTTAATAAAAAGCCTTTAAACAAATTGTTTAAATATTATTTTATCAAAATTAAAAACCTTGAGCTTTTAAAAAACAGATGATTATATTTTTCTGAGTGATTTATTTCTTAATGATTTTTTTGGTAAATTCAGAAGTTTTGGTTTTTACTTTCACCATATACATTCCTGATACGAAATCTGAAATGTCGATTGTTTTGCCATTTGATATCCCATTTTCTGTATAATTTCTTATCAATTTACCCTGGCTGTCAAAAAACGCAATAGTTTCAATTTTATCATCGGTCTCAATACTTATTTTTTCTGTAGCAGGATTAGGATAAACCTTAATGATGTCCTTTCTTGAGTTTTCCTGAGTAGAAAGAGCAGATAGATTATTAATACTGATATTATCCACTCTGAAACCTGTACCGTAATCATCATAAATAAAATCAATAATCTGCGAATTTTTATACGTTCCCAATGCCCCGGAATAAATCTGAGTTCCATTGGCAAAATATTGTAAAGTATCATCAGATTTTTTAATGACCATTTTCAGGTTGTGCCATTGATTGGGTGCCAAAACCGGTCCCGCAATAAATCCAGTTGCAGTTCTGTAACTTAATGCTCCTGTTAAATAACTGATTTTGAAGGCTGCAGTGTAATAATAATCTGTCCCATCATTATATACTGCCATTTCATAATCAGATCCATCAATATCTTCAAATCGGTAATCAAAAGAAATTTCAATATCGTTGCTGGTTACCAAAGAAGCGATATTTTTTTCAATTCCGCAGAAATCTAAGATATCTTCGTTACTTGTTACATTCAAAGAGTTTACTCCATTAGTAGCATTATTATTAACTACTTGTGCATTTGCAGGCGGTATTCCTCCCCAGTACGTCCAGCCCTGTTGACTTCCAATATTTCCCAGAGTATATCCTTCTGAGGTTTCAAAGGAAATTTTATTTATTTGAGCATTATATACCGTCGAACTTAAAAGGAATGCTGCGTTTAAAAAAAGTAATTTTTTTTTCATAAAAATTATTTTAGGATTAAAAATTGTGATTAGGTGAATTAGCTAAATATCATACGAATCAATCGCCATAACTAAATATGTATAAAGATAATTAATTTTTATGACACTTTTAAAAAAAAATCATTAAATTAAATTATTTACAATTATTTTTCACAACAAATAAGTCATTAACATTTATTTATTGCGTTAGAACGAATTTTTCACAAGTTGATTATTTCAAATATTTACATTCATTTTTAAAGTAGATTACACAAAACTTTTTGGTCGTTTATATGGCTTAGGATATTAAAAGCAAAAAGACAGAATCAAATTAATGATCCTGTCTTTCTTAGAAAAAATAGAAAAATATTAAAATTTGTTTAGATGGACAGATTATTTTACCATCAGTTTTTTGGTCTCAATCTGCCCGCCGTAAGTAATTTTTACGATATAATTTCCTGCTGACAGATGAGATAAATTCATATCCTGTTTATAAAAACCTGCCTGATTCGTAAGTTCAGTGTGATATACTCTTTTGCCAGAAAGGTCGAAAACCTCAACATTACCTCTATTTTCAGATTTTTCTTTTACATCAAACAAAACAGTTACTTTTTTATCTGCTGTGGTAGGATTTGGATAAATTCCAAACTCTGCTTTTTTACCAACTTCTTTTACTTCTAAAGTTGAGGTAATATTTTTATATTTAAAATACATATTCCCTGTAGAAGTTCCTTCATTGGTAATAAAATACATTCTGTAATAATCTGATCCCTGTTTTACATAATATACAACATCCGATAAAGGAGCTCCGGTTGCTGGTTTCCATGAATGACCAATTGCAGTAATGGTACTGGAAAAGGAAGATGAGGCCGGTAAGTTGACCGCAGAAGTTGACTGTATTTCTGGCTGCACTCTTGCAACGGTAACATTCGGATTCTGAATTACACCTGCCATTTTATACATCATAGAACCACCCGGATAAACATAATTGGTGTAATACCTGGTAAACATCAGATCCCAATTAGCTTTAGGCGGCTCCATATTATTCACTTTATCACCTGTGGTGAAAGAGAAATAGTTAAAAAAAGAATCATCTGATCCATTCGTAATCATCTTGGTCTGAGTAGGATTCCATGAAGTTCCGTTCCACTGAGCATATTTGAAGCTGTAACCTGCAGAAAATTCATTAATAAAGAATTTATAATAATTTTCATCTCCATAATCAAGAACAAAAACCACCTGCCCTTCTACTTTATGAGTTGCCATATTATAATTACCCCATCCGAAATTGAAAGGACCTGCCGGAAGTAAAGTTGCAGAATCAAACACTCCATCCTGAATTCTTGTGGTCTGATCCGGGTTGTAAATTGGATTTCCCCAAGTAGATTTTTGTGACGGAAGCACCGTATCAAAATCTGAAGGAGCAGCTGAAGTCTGGTAAACAGTAATATTTTTAGCATCATTTACCTTAATACCTTTATCCATTGCATTGTTTCTGTAAAAAGCAATATCCCAGATATCTGCTGCCTGTGAAACGCTTGTATTGGAAGAAAAATCAAAAAAAACTCTGTTTTGATAAGAACTTCCCATCGACATATTAACGGTAGTATATCCATTTGAATCTACTTGAGCGAAATTCATCTGCTGAATTCCTAAACTGATCACCGAGGCTAAAAGTAACTTTGCTTTCATAATTTTTATGGTTTAAAATTTATTATTTAGAATTATTCCACAAAAGTAATAATTAATTTTTATTCATTCTAAATAAAATTATATATTTGCTGAAAATTATTTGAGTAATGAGCAAGAAGGTTTTATCTGTCGGTCTGTTGTCTGCTGTAATTTGGGCAAATGCACAGAATCAAGATTCTTTACAATTATCAAAAATTGACGAAGTGGTCATTACCGGACAGTACAAACAACAGTCGATCAACAAATCAATCTATAAAGTTGAGGTAATTGATGCACAGCAGATTAAAAACATGGGAGCAACTACTGCTTCAGAAGTTTTGAATCAGAACCTCAACATATTAATTGAGCCTAATAGCGGAAACGGTGATTCTAATGCAAGAATTATGGGATTGGGAGGTGCTTATACCAAAGTTTTGATCGACAATATTCCTGTTGTAAGCGATCAGGGAATGGGAAATCAGGTAGATTTAAGCAAGATCAATGTCAATAATATTGAAAGAATAGAAATTGTAAAAGGTGCAATGGGGGTTGAGTACGGAAATAATGCGGTTGCAGGTGTTATTAACATCATTACCAAAAAAAAATATGCTAAAAAACTGACTGCCTTGTTATCATTACAGGAAGAAACAGTAGGGAAAGATTACGACTGGTACAAAAAAGGAAACGGGCGTCATGCGCAGAATTTGAATCTTGGATATAAAATTTCAGAAAACTGGATGATAACTGCTGATTTTAACCGGAATGATTTTCAGGGATATAAAGGCAATCTTGAAGGTTACAGATATTTCAATGAAAATAATGATAAAAAAAGAGGTTACAACTGGCTTCCGAAAGATCAGATGACTGCAAATGCTGCTTTACGATATGCAAAAAATAATACTTCCTTATTTTTAAAGTCAAATTTTCTGACCGAAACTGTTAATTTTTATAATCCGGTTATAGAAGATTTTCCTTTAGGAAATGGTAACCGGACTTACATAGGAAACGACAGAAACTATTTTACCACCCGCTGGATTCATCAGTTTAATATCCAGACAAAAATAGGATCAAGAATCAACTATCTCGGAGATTTTTCTTACCAGACACAGACTAGAAAATCCCAGGACGTTGTTTATGATATTCCTAACAGAAAAATTCTTTCGGAAAATGAGAAAAAATCTTTTTACGAATCTAAAGTTTTATATTCAAGAGGGATGTTCAGCAATTTCCTGGATAGTGAGAAAATCAATTTCCAGCTAGGGTACGAATTAGATCATACCACTGGTTTTGCCGGGTCTGAAACATTTGAATTTAATAATAACGGAACCAACATCAGCAGATCTATCTTCAATTATGCCAACTTTCTGTCTGCTGAATGGAAAATTAACAACCAACTATCATTTCGACCCGGTGTAAGACTTGCGTTGAGCGACAGGTTTGATTCTCAGTATAATTATTCTTTCACGGCAAGATTCAATCCTACGGAAAAATCAGATTTCAGAGCCGTTTTCGGGTCATCCAACAGGTTTCCTACCTATGAGGAGCTTTACACTTTTGTTGTCGACAACAATCATGACATCAGAGGAAACGAAAATCTTAATCCAGAAACAGGATATTCTTTAGGATTATTTTATGATTTTACCACCTCACAGAGCAAATTATGGAAAATGAATATTAGTTTTTCTGCAATGTACCTTGATGTGAAAGACAGAATAGAAAGCTTCATTGTAAGCAACAGTCCGCTTAAATATACCTTCTTGAATGTAGACAACTACAAATCTTTGCTTTTTGGAGGTGGCTTTAGCCTGAAAAAAGAAAATATTTCATTCAATGGCGGTGTTTCGGTACTGGGAGTTTCACAAAATCTAAACACGGGAAATATGACTTCCCCGGAAGATTATAATTTCAATGCAGAAGCCAATTTTGCAGCCAACTACACTCTTCCAAAACTGAAAACTCTTTTTGCATTATATTATAAATACACCGGGATGCAAAAGAGATTTACTCAAAAGGCATCGCAGAATCCTGGCGAAAGCCCGCAATATATCTTGGGAGAGATCGGCGCATTCAATACGATGAATTTTACTGTAAGTCAGCCATTTTTCAACAATCATCTTGAAGTTAGTTTTGGGGTAAAAAACATTTTTGATGTTTCAGATGTAAGAAATACTGTGCTTTCAGGTGGAGCTCATAACTCAGCAACAGGTTCTCAGAATTTATTCTACGGAAGAAGCTATTTCGCCAGACTCAATTATCAGTTTTAATATTTGAATAAAAATATCAGCACATGAAAAAAATACTTATTGCTTTCATTTTCAGCAGCGCATTTATCACACAGTCATGCATTAATGACAATGAAAATCCGGTAGCAGTAGCACCTATTCAGGGATCTATTGTAAACCCAAGTGTCGGTGGAGCTACACAGCCTAATCAGGTTTGGTTTGACTTAAGCAAAGGAAAGGAAATCATCACAAAACGCACCGATTGGGATCTTGCATTGTATACAGGAAATGAATTTAAGGTCATTTTAAATTCTTCTATCATGATGGCTGCAGCAAAAATTCCTAGTTCAACCAATATTGATCTTGTTACTCAATCTGATGTTGCCGGATTGATGAATCTCGTTCAGGTAGGAACTTTCAATCCTGATAATGAAGCATATATTGATGATGTAAAAGGTAATTTTCCTGCAGGATATACTGCAATAGAATCAGTGAAAGAAAACGATGCTCAGAATGCTGTTTATCTTGTCAATATGGGGAGGGAAATTTACAGCGGAAGCGTTGCTTTAGGCTCTGTTGCAACAGGCGGAGATCCAAGAGGCTGGATGAAAATTCAGGTGATCAGAAATTCATCAGGGTATAAAATAAAATATGCACAACTGAATGAGACTTCTCACAAAGAATTGATAGTAGAAAAAAATCCTGCCTACAACTATAATTTTGTAAATCTTACCCTGGCAAAAGAAGTTTTTATTCAGCCTGAAAAAAAAGAATGGGATCTTTGTTTTACCGTCTTTACCAATACTATTACCGGAGCAGGAAGTTATGTTTTCGCAGATTTTGTCCTCAACAACAATATTAGCGGAGTCGGAGCTTATGAAGTAAAAGTTCCTGCGCAGAACTCGGGTACTGAAGCCTATAATAATTTTAAATCTGAAAATATTGATCCTTCAAAACTGATATATAATGACCACCGTATTATTGGCGGAAACTGGAGAAATCCTGTCGGAGCCAATGGATTGGAAGTCTACGGTGATCGTTTTTACATCATTAAAGATGCAGACGGATACTATTTTAAACTAAAATTTACCCGTCTTACCAATACTTCCGGAGAACGCGGTTTTCCTCAATTTGAATACAAACCTTTATAAGAATAATATAAAATGAAAAAACTCATTCTTGCAGTGTCTTTTCTTGCAATGATATATTCATGCAAAAAAGAAGTCCAGAAACCTACAGAAAACGAAACTGCCGTTTCATCCGAAACACCGGCATCCAATCAAAAAATAGTTTCTCTAAGTGGCGGGATCACAGAAATTGTGACTGCACTTGGTCACGAGGACGAAATTGTAGGTACAGATGTCACTAGTACATACCCGGAAACGCTTAAATCGACTGCAAAAGATCTGGGTCATGTAAGATCAATGACGATTGAGCCGATTATGTCAGTAAATCCTACTTTGATTTTAGCTTCAGATAAAGACATCAATCCTGAGCTTTTAGGAAAAATAAAATCTTCTGGAATCAAAACAGAGCTTTTTAAACAGGAATATTCCGTAAACGGAACCAAAAAACTGATTGAGCAGGTCGCCAAAGCTTTAGGAAATCCTGATTATCAAAAACTTAATGATAAAATTGATGCAGACTTACAGCAGATTCAGCCGATCGTCAAAAAACCTAAAGTATTATTCATCTATGCAAGAGGAAATATGATGATGGTTTCCGGGAAAAATACCCCAATGGCTTCTTTGATTGAAATTGCAGGCGGAGAAAATGCAGTGAACGATTTTGAAGACTTTAAACCTCTGACTCCCGAAGCTGTAGTAAAAGCAAATCCTGATGTTTTGTTCTTCTTTTCTTCCGGTCTTGAAGGTGCAGGCGGAAACCAAGGTGTGCTGAAAATGCCGGGAGTTTCGCAGACCAATGCAGGTAAAAACAAAAAAATTATTGCCATGGATGGAGGTCTAGTTTCCTCATTCGGACCAAGATTAGGAGAAGCAGCAGTTGCATTAAATAAACTTTTAGTTGAAAACACAAAATAAATTATACTTTCACCTTTTTATAAGTACCCTTTTGCTGGTTTTACTGGCAATGGGGTCACTTCATGTCGGAGTTTATGACTTTGGCGGAAATTCACCATTCATCATTCTGAAAGATATAATTCTTGGGAATTCCGAAGTTTCTCTCACCGACCATTATGTGATTTGGGAAGTGAGAAGCGCAAGAATTATAATGGCAATTTTGGTGGGAAGTCTGCTTGCAGTTTCGGGAACGAGCCTTCAGGGAATGTTCAAAAACCCTTTGGCAACAGGTGATCTTATCGGGTTAACTTCCGGTGCAACTTTATTGGCTGCAATTGCAATTGTTCTGGGAGGACATTTTAAAGAATACCTTCCGGAAGCTGTTCAGTTTTCATTGGTTGGAATTTCTGCTTTTATCGGAGCTTTATTGGCCATGATTTTTGTCTACAGAATTTCCACAAGCAGCGGAAAAACAAATGTCGTGATGATGCTGTTGAGTGGTGTGGCAATAACAGCCATCGGATTTTCCATCACCGGATTTTTAATTTATATTTCTAAAGATGAGCAGCTCAGAGATCTCACATTCTGGAATATGGGAAGTCTTGCGGCGGCAACATGGACGAAAAATTTGATTCTAACGATTGTTTTAATCATCTCCTACTCCATTTTACTGCCAAAAGGAAAAGCATTGAATGCCATGATGCTGGGTGAAAAAGATGCAGAACATTTGGGAATCAATGTAGAAAAGCTAAAAAAACAAATCGTTATTACTACTGCTCTTATGATAGGAACCTGTGTTGCGTTTTCAGGAACTATTGGATTTGTGGGATTAATCGTTCCTTATATTTTAAGGCTTTTATTCAAGTCCAATTATGTCTTTATTCTTCCGCTGTCTGCTATGATGGGTAGCATATTGCTTTTATCTGCAGATACCATCAGCAGAAGCATTGTGGCTCCTTCAGAATTACCCATCGGAATTTTAACAGCTTTAATGGGAGGTCCGGTTTTCATTGCTATTTTAATTAAATTTAAAAAAACACTGTAATGATCAAAGCACATCATATTAATTATAAGTTTAAAGATTTTCATATTCTTGATGCGGTAAATGTTTCGGTGGAATATGGCGAATTTTTAGCAATAGTAGGTCCGAATGGTGCAGGAAAATCAAGCCTACTGAGTATTCTGGCCAATGAAGTAAAAACTGAAAAAGAGAAAATTTCGTTCAAGAACAAACCGATCTCTGACTGGAATGTGAAAGAACTTTCCAAACATAAATCTAAATTTTCCCAGCACAATGCTGTAGAAATTCCTTTACAGGTAAAAGATGTGGTAATGATGGGAAGATACCCTTATTTTGATGCACAGCCGAATGAGGAAGATTTTGAAGCCATAAAAATATATATGGAGGAAACAGAAATTTTTCATCTGCAGGATAGAGATTACAACTCTCTTTCAGGAGGTGAAAAGCAAAGAGTGCACATTTCGAGAGTTATGGCACAACTGAAAAATGAGATTAAGCACAAACTGGTTTTTTTGGATGAACCGCTTAATAATCTGGACGTAAAATATCAGTACAAAGCTCTGGAGATCATCAAAAAATTCACACAAAAAGCCAATTCAGCCATTGTTGTTCTTCACGATCTGAATCTTGCCGCTCAGTTTGCAGACAAGATTTTACTGATGAAATCCGGAAGAGTGGCAGAATACGGAACTCCTGAAGAGGTTTTCACCTCGGAAAATATTTCCTATGCTTATAACTTTCCCTGCACTATTTGTGCACATCCAGTTAATGCAAACCCAATGATAATTTTTGGATAATGGAACAAAATGAATTAAAAATATTAGCTCAAAACCTTGCTAATCCGCAAGGAGAAAAAGGGATTGAGATTGGCGAAATGATGAATGCAACCAATATAGGAATGACATTGGAAAGCATCAAAACCCTGTTGATAGAAGACAATGAAAATATTTTAGAAATTGGTCATGGAAATGCAGGTCATCTTCAAGACATTCTAAACAGAGCTAAAAACTTAAGATATACCGGAATCGACATTTCGGAAACAATGAATAAAGAGGCCCGAAAAATAAATGCTGATTTGAAAGATCAGTCCGAATTTATCCTATACGATGGAAAAAACCTGCCATTTGGAGACTCAGTTTTTGATAAAATATTTACTGTGAATACGGTTTATTTCTGGGATAATCCTGTTGATTACCTTAAACAAATCTACAGAGTTCTGAAAAAAAACGGAACTTTTGTTCTCACTTTTGGGCAGAAAGATTTCATGGATAAATTGCCTTTTACAGCTTATCATTTTACACTTTATAATAACGAAGATTTAGCCGATATAATTTCTCAAAGTCCTTTTAAAAGAATGAAAATATCTGAAAAAGAAGAAGAAATAAACAGTAAAACCGGAGACGGATTAATCAAAAGAATTTACACAGTTTTAACCATAAAAAAATAAAATGAATACACTAATCAACGACCTTAAAGAAAGATGGGAGGCTCTGCAGACAGAAAATCCACACATGAGAATACGAAATGCAGCCAGCCAGCTTGGAGTAAGCGAAGCAGAGTTGTTGTCAACCAACATCAATAACGGAGTTACCGTTTTAAAACCTGAATTTCCCAACATTCTGTCCGAAGTTGAAAAACTGGGAAAAGTAATGGCTCTTACCAGAAATGATGAATGTGTACATGAACGAAAAGGAGTTTATCAAAACGGAGACTTCAGCAGTCCGCATGCACAGCTTTTCGTAGGTGAAGATATTGACCTGAGAATTTTCCTTAATCATTGGAAATTTGCCTTTGCAGTTGTGGAAGAAGACAAAAAAAGCCTTCAGTTTTTCGGAAAAGACGGTTTGGCTTTACATAAAATTTATCTTACAAAAGACAGCAATCCTGAAGCATTTGATGTTTTAGTTGAAAAATTTGCTGCTCAAGATCAGAATGCAGCACTTAATTTTGAAAATATTGCACCCAAAGCAGACGAAAAACCGGATGAAGATATTGATGTGCAAGGATTTAAAAAAGCATGGACTGATCTAAAGGATACTCATGATTTCTTTATGATGACCCGAAAGTTCGGAGTAAGCAGAACACAGGCTTTGCGTTTGGCTCCGGAAGGTTTCACCAAAAAAATAGATCCTTCTAAAGTAGTCAATATCCTCGAAGATGCTTCTGAAAAACAGACTCCGATCATGATTTTTGTCGGGAACAGAGGGATTATTCAGATCCATACAGGAAATGTGAAGAAAACATTGTGGCATCAGCAATGGTTTAATGTGATGGATCCCGACTTCAACCTTCACCTCGACGTTACAAAAATTGCAGAAGCGTGGATTGTAAAAAAGCCTACCGAAGACGGCGAAGTTACTGCCATTGAAGTCTTCAACAAAGACGGCGAATTTATCGTACAGTTTTTTGGAAAAAGAAAACCCGGAATTCCCGAGCTTCAGGAATGGAAAGATCTCGTGGCAGGATTAGAAAAATAAGATTAAATATTGTACAGAGACCGTTTTGTTAATGATTCAAAGCGGTCTTTTTCTTTATTATTTTGCAACCTCTTTTTCCTCAGAGCTGAGACATAAAAACAGTATGCTTTTGATAAATTTACCGTTGCATAACCTCAGAATCTGTAGTAAGAACAATTTAAAGCATTAAATGAACAGCAATAAATATCACAGTAAAATAAATTTTAAATAATATCTTCAAATTGAAAAAAAACTTCACGAACTTTACAAACATTAAACAATTAAAATATTCAATGAAAAATATTCTTGTTGCTGCCTTTGTTTTAGGATTTTCTTTTTTTAAATCACAAAATTTCAAGCCGTATCAGTTTTACGACAAAAAAGGAAAAACCGTAAAGACAGAAAAAATGATCAAAGATCTGGCAGGTTATGACGTTGTTTTCTTTGGCGAATTTCACAACAATTCTATCATTCACTGGCTTCAGCTTAAACTAACTGCAGCGTTGTATGATAAAAAAAACAAGGAAATTACCTTAGGCGCAGAAATGTTTGAAAGAGACAATCAGCCGCAGCTGAATCAGTATTTAGCGGGGAAAATTGATGCCAAAAGCCTGAAAGATTCTGTTCGTTTGTGGAACAACTATGCTACCGATTATCAACCATTACTGGATTTTGCGAAAGATAAAAACCTAAATTTCGTTGCTACCAATGTGCCTAGAAAATATGCTTCACAAACAACAAAAGAAGGCATCGAATCTCTCAGCAAAATCTCAGAGAAAGAAAAATCTTATATTGCAGAATTGCCAATAGAAATCACACTGGACACTCCCGGTTATACTGAAATGAAAAAAATGATGGGCGATCATGCGGAAGGAACCAAAGTAATGAATTTTATTTCTGCACAGGCAGTAAAAGATGCTACAATGGCAGAATCTATTTTGAGAAATTTACAGCCAGGAAAAACATTTATCCACTTCAACGGAAATTTTCACACTAAAGAATTTGGTGGCATTTACTGGTATCTGAAAAAGAAAAATCCCAGCTTAAAAATGGCGGTCATTTCGGTTTTTGAAACTGAAAATCCTGAGCTGAAAATCCCGGAAAAAGATTATTATCCTACAGATTATAATCTGATTATTCCGAGTGATATGACCAAAACATATTAAAAAAAATGAAAAAAATTTCTCTATTTTTAGTTCTGTTCATCGGAATTATCAATGCACAAAAATTTTCAGATTCTGAAATTGCGCTTATCAATCAGGGTAATATTAATTCAGCTTTGCCAATATATCAGACAACGGATAAACAGCAGCACAATACTTTACTGGCTGTTTCGCAAAATATTGATCCGCTTGATAAAAATACTGCAACTTTAGTTAAAAGAATGAAAGAATCTCTGCTGTCTACAAATGGTGGTGTAGGAATTGCGGCTCCGCAAGTCGGAATCAACAGAAAAATTATCTGGGTACAGCGTTTTGATAAATCAAACGAGCCACTCGAATATTTTATCAACCCGGTCATTACCTGGAAATCCGAACTTCAGAATCTTGGTCCGGAAGGAGATTTGTCTATTCCTGAATTCAGAGATCAATTTTACAGAAGCAAAGCCATTCAGCTGGAATATGTAGATCTGAAAGGTCAAAAATTTACCGAAATTATAGAAGGTTTCACGGCAGTCATTTTCCAGCATGAAATTGATCATCTCTTCGGAATTTTGATTTCAGATAAAAAGAAGAATGAAATGGGTGATGAATATTATAAAGTAGATGCCTTTAAGAAAAGTGATACGGTAGAAAGATAAAAATTATCAAAAAAGAAATTATAACATATTTCCAAATACAATAAATTTAGATATAATTTTAACCTCTGTCAATTTCGGTATTTCTTAAAAAAACACGACATTTGTACACTCAAAATTCAGGGATATGCCGCGTTATAAAAAGTAATGCATGTATTACCTGAAGATTAAATTTTTAAAATTCTACCAATGAAAATATCAGGAAACTGGCTGAAAGACTACATCAAGACAGATTTAAAAACCGAAAAAATCGGAGAATTTCTTACAGATATTGGTCTTGAAGTAGAAGGAATTGAAGCATTTGAAAGTGTAAAAGGAAGTCTTGAAGGCATTGTTGTAGGAAAAGTTTTAACCTGTGAAAAACATCCAAATGCAGATAAGCTGAATAAAACTACGGTGGATGTTGGAAACGGAAAAATCCTGAATATTGTTTGCGGAGCTCCCAATGTTGCTGCCGGACAAACGGTTCCTGTTGCAATAGTAGGAACTAAAATATACGGTAAAGACGGAAACTTTTTTGAAATTAAAGAAGCCAAAATCAGAGGTGAAGTTTCTCAGGGAATGATCTGTGCAGAAGATGAATTGGGATTGAGCGATGATCATGGCGGAATTATGGTTCTGGACGAGAATCAATATGAAATCGGGAAAAATTTTGCCGATTATTTTGAACTGACGAATGACGAAGTTTTCGAAATTGGTTTAACGCCCAACAGGACAGATGCCATGTCGCATTACGGCGTAGCAAGAGATCTTCATGCTTATCTTTCTACCAATCAGCAAAAATCTGAATTTGAAAAAATTTCAAGTGTTGCTTTGAATAATGAAGGTTCGCACAGTTTCAAGCTTGAGGTAGAAGACAGTGAGCTTACCCAAAGATACATCGGAGCCGTTATCAGTAATGTAAAAGTTACAGATTCTCCGGACTGGCTGAAAAACAGACTGAAAGCGATCGGGTTAGCCTCTATCAACAATATTGTAGATATTACCAATTATATTCTTCACGGTTACGGACAACCGCTTCACGCCTTTGATGCAGATAAAATTGCAGATCAAAAAGTAAAAGTAGGAACTGTAGCAGAAGGAACAAAATTCACTACTTTAGATGGTATTGAAAGAACTTTAAATGGTTCCGAAATCATCATTAAAGACGGTAAAGATAACCCAATGTGCATTGCCGGAGTTTTCGGAGGACTTCACTCGGGAGTTTCTTCAGAAACAAAAACCGTTTTTCTGGAAAGCGCCTATTTTAATCCGGTTGCGGTAAGAAAAGCAGCAAAATTTCATGGTTTAAATACTGATGCTTCTTTCAGATTTGAAAGAGGTGTAGACCCAAACATCACAAGAACTGCCATTACTCATGCCATTAAAATGATCGAAGATCTTGCAGAAGGTAAACTGACAGGAGAATTGCTTGAAGAATATCCTAAGAAAATTGAAGATCAGTACATTATTTTAAGATTCTCAAAAATTGAACAGATTTTAGGAACAAAAATTCACAGGGAGAAGGTAAAGGAAATTCTGAAAGCTCTTGAAATTCAGGTATTGAATGAAATTCAAAATGGTTTTGAGATTTCAGTGCCTGCTTACAGAGCAGATGTAACAAGAGAAATAGATGTGATTGAGGAAATTCTAAGAATCTACGGCTACAACAAGATTGATGCGCCTCAAAAGATATCTTTCACTCCGGTAAAACTCAGTGCAAATGATCAGGACGAACTGGAAAATTCCTGGGCTAGAACATTGCAAAGCTTAGGCTTCAATGAAGTGATGAATAATTCTCTTACTTCCGTAAAAGATGAAACCGATGCCGTAAAACTTCTGAATCCTTTAAGCGGAGATTTAGCTTTCATGAGAAAATCTTTACTGGAAGGTCTTTTGCAGAATGCAGTGTATAACATCAACAGAAAAAATCAGAACATCAAGTTTTTTGAGTTCGGAAAAATTTATCACAAAAAGGAAAAATACGAAGAAAGAAAGCAGCTTGCTATCTTGGTTTCCGGAAGAAATGTTGCCGAAAACTGGCTTCAGCCAAAATCTGCTACCGATTTTTACAATCTGAAATCTTTTGTAAAAGTTCTTTTGGAAAGACTTGCAGTCAATTATCAGGAAGTTGCTTTTGCTGACGACAGGTTTTCTGATGCCATTGCTTATGAAGCTGAAGGCAAAACTCTGGTAAGAATAGGAAAAGTAGCACCGCAGTTGATGAAAGATGCAGATATTGAACAGGACTGTTTCTATGCAGAAATAGAATTGGAGCTGGCTCAAAAGCTGCGCACTGCCAATCAACTCAAGTTTAATGATATTCCAAAATTCAACAAAATCAGAAGAGATCTGGCATTATTGATTGACAAAAACACCACTTATCAGGAATTGTATCAGTCTGCCAGGAAAAACAAATCTCCTTTCATCAAAAACATCAATCTTTTTGATGTATATGAAGGGAAAAACCTTCCGGAAGGTAAGAAATCTTATGCAATGAGTTTTGAACTTTTAAACGAAGAAAAAACTTTGGAGGAAAAAGAAATCACTCAGGTGATGGATTCTCTCATTAAAACATTCCAAAAAGAATTCAATGCAGAACTAAGATAAAACAACAGAAATTCATCATATAAAACGGGCTTTTGTCCGTTTTTTTTCTTTAAAAAAGAAGGTAATTTTGATTTTTTAACAGGAATAAATATTGCTATATTTGTTTATTTATGAAAAACGAACAGTTATTTCCGCTTATTCAGAAAGCAATAAATAAAGACCAGAAGGCACAGACACAGCTTATTAATATATTCTGGGTGGATGTTTTTTCTTTTGTGATGAAAAAAGTACAGGATAAAAATGATGCTGATGAAATCACTGTGAATGTTTTTTCAAAAGTCTTATCCAAACTGGATATGTATGACCCCAACTTTCAGTTTAAAACATGGATTTTAACCATCGCACAAAATACCATTATTGATTTCTGGAGAAGAAAATCAAGAGAAAATCAGGATCCTACAGAAAATCTTGAAGAGGTAAAGAATCAGTTTGCAAAATCTCCTGAAGAGCTGATGATTTCAGAAGAAGAACAAAAGAAGATCATCAAAACAATAGAATCTCTGGACGCTAATTATCAGGACATCATCCAGCTGAGATTTTTCGAGGAAAAAAGCATTAAAGAAATTGCTGAAGAACTCGGCATTTCGGTTGCCAATACGAAAGTCCGCGTAATGCGCGCCAAAAAAGTGCTTGCAGAGCTTCTGAAAAATAACGGATTGGGAGATCACAATTAATCAACCAAATCTAAAAGCGTTTTTTTCTCTAAAATTGCAAGCGAAGCATCTCTCACTTCAATTAAAACATCATGAAGACCGCAATGATCTTCGGTACAGTTTTCACACTTTTCGTAAAAATTGAGACTTACACAAGGCAGTAAAGCAATAGGACCGTTTACCAATCTGATGATTCTTGCCAGATTGACTTTCTCAGGACTTTCTTTGAAGAAATATCCCCCGCCTTTTCCTTTTTTGCTTTCCAGAATATCTGCTTTTTTCAACTGAAGAAGAATATTTTCTAAAAACTTGAGCGGAATTTTTTTGGAATCAGCGATTTCAGAAATAAGAATAGGACCTTCATTTCTCTTTTCTACAAGATATGAAAGGGCTTTGAATGCATATTGTGATTTTTTTGACAGCATTACCGCAAAAATAATAAAAAGTTGCGATATACGACGAAGTATTGGTTGGATGATGGATAATGGTTGGATCCCAATGTTTCAAACCAAAAACTTATCTTTGCATCATGTTTAGCAAGCAGGAAGCCCAACAATTAAAAAAAGAATTCTGGATCGCCTTTGGAAAATCATTTCCGAGAAAATGGATTTTATATGATACGAAAATAAAAGATTTTTCGTTCAAATTTTATGCAGATAAAAAGAAAGCTGAAGTTTCTATAGATATTGAAATGAAGGATGAAATTTTCCGGAATGCGTATTATGAAAAGATTTGGTCTCTGGAAGATATTCTGAAAGATTTTGTAGGCGAATTCTCAAAAGACGAATATTACACGCTTGAAAACGGAAAACTAATCAGCAGAATCTGGGTTGAAAAGCATCATGTTTCTGTTTTTAATAAAAATACATGGCAGGAAATTTTTGAATTTTTTGTTGAAAAAATGGACGGCTTTGAAAGGTTTTACTATGAGTATGAAGACTTTATAAAAGATGTGTAAAACTAAAAAAGCTGGTAAAATATTATCAAAATTAAATTATAATTAAAAAAAAGACATCCGCAGAAGCAGATGTCTTTTCTAATATTTGGAGAAAAAATTTATTTTTTATCGGCTTTCACATCAATATTGATCTCAATATCTTTGCTGATCATCCATTCTGCAGGATCCGTTTCATCCGTTCCGAATTTGATTCCCCAATCTGCACGGTTTACGGTAAACATTGCCTTGATAGCGGCAGAGTTTTCCATTACTTCTACTTTTGCAGGGAAAGTTACATTCATTGTTTTACCTAAAAGAGTAAGATTTCCACTGATCGTTTTATTAGCTCCTTCAATAGCATTGGTTGCACCTGCAGCTAATTCTTCAACTTTGGTAATTTTAAAATCTGCGGTAGGAAATTTTTCTACATCAAAGAAATCTGCATTTTTAAGATGACCTTCAAGATCCGTATATTTTTTATCTTTTTCCGTTACAGAAGCAGGATCTACTTTTAGAGATTTCATGTCGATAACGAATTCTCCTGAAGCCAGATTATTTTCAGCAACAGTAAGCTCACCCGTGCTTACATTAAGAGTTCCCCAACGAGGAGCAAAACCTCCTTTATGGAAAGCTTTCCAGTTTACTTTTGAAGCTGCTGTATCTACTGCGAATACCTCACCGTTTTTTTCAGCAACGCTTTGTTCTTGTGAAGTTGCTGCGTTATCAGCTTTTTTATCACCACAAGATGCCAAAAGCAACCCTAATCCAGCCAAAGCAATTACACCAAATTTTTTCATTTCTTTAAGTTTTAATTATTGAATATATTATTTTTATTATTTGATTTTGCAAACCTCGGAAAAATTATGATTGAAATCATTAACATAGGATAAGAAAACAAAAATATTTTTCTTACAAGTTGGGAATTTATTTATATTTGATTGATAAATAAGAAATTGCGCCTATAGTTTGGATTGACGCAATGCGTGAATTTATAAGTTAGTGGCAAGCTAAATGAACGAAATGAGAAAAATATTATTTATAGTCATTTTATTGATTTTATCTACTAAAATCTATTCTCAGCCGGGATGTGTACCCGAAAAGAGTGTTGCTGAAAAACTTGTTAAGTTATCAGATTCAATTAATAAATTTCCAGACAACTATAATCTAAGATGGGAAAGAATTGAAACAATTCAAACTCGCACTTGTGACAAGATGATTTTCACAAAGCCCAAACAAGAAAATCTTATAGAATATCCAGATGGTTCATCTACCGCATATTACAGGATTGACTTGATAAATGAATTAAGTTTACTTATTGATAAAAATGTAAAAATTGATAGTCGATTTGATTATTTAAGGTATGATAGATATAATTTTCATTATTTAAGAGGAGAGATTTACTTATCAAATAATGATACAATTAATGCTTTAGCTGATTTTCATAAAGTTCTTGAAACCCCATATCAACCACTTAAAGTTAGAGTAGCTAAAAGCTTGTCAGATTATTACCTTAGCTTAAACAGATCGAATTCAGTAAATTATAATCAATATACCAAAAAAGCTTTAGGCTATTTAGATTTGGTTTCTCCCGTGGAGTTTTCGAAATCATTAACAGGAAACGAAATAGAACCATTTATTTACGAAAAAAAAGAACTTTTAGAAAGATTACAAGAAGACAAAAGACTTGAAAAATATCTTTTGAACTTAATTAATTATACCTTTCTTGCCATACCAACTTATGATGAATTTCAAATAAATAGCTATATCGAAGGGTTTATAGAGAATGTTTATAATTTATCAAAATTTTATTATGAAAAAAATGATTATTCAAGGGCAAAAGAATTGATTGATTTATTATTAAAACATCAGCCAAACAATCAGCATT
The DNA here is from genome assembly GCF_007474535.1 of Chryseobacterium echinoideorum. Classification (GTDB taxonomy): domain Bacteria; phylum Bacteroidota; class Bacteroidia; order Flavobacteriales; family Weeksellaceae; genus Chryseobacterium; species Chryseobacterium echinoideorum. The sequence goes on from NZ_VKNW01000005.1 coordinate 89,008, forward strand.
TTTACATTTACAATTATTCTTATAAATGGGCACCAATGTTGGATTTAATGAATAAAATTTACCAAACCAAAGAATATAACAACAACAATTTAGAACTTGATTTTCTATTGAGAAGATTATATGCAGACCCATTATTTAATATAAGTTTGGATACAGAATATTTGAAAAACATATTAAATAAATACCCTAATGACGCGCGAGTTTATATAAGTTGGACGTACTTTAAGATAATGGATGAATATTTGAGAGGAAGAAATCAAATACAAAAGGATTATCCATTTAGTTTAACAGATTTATTCAATAAGATTGAAAAATTAAACTTTAAGGGGTTTGAATTACCTTATTTAAAAGCCGTTTATTACTTAAAAACAAACAAACCTGACTTGGCATTATCTGAAATTAATCAAGCCTTGAAATTATATGATGGGGCTAAATTGATAAGACTAAAAGCAGATATTTTAAGAAAACAACTAAATCCAGATTATAAAGAAATTGAAAAATTAACAGAAAAAATCAGAAGAAATTACTTTAAATATGAGAACTTATCAGAATTATTAAACCAAGTAAACAAGATAGCCAGCCACTAACAAGGTATTGCCAAAAGCGGGGCTGAACGGCTTCGGTCGTACATTTGTGCAAGGTTCAACTTTCGTTCTTCGATGAACTTTTGTACTAAAAATACCCGCCTTCGCCAAGCCCCGAACCGTTATCTCATACACTGAAACCAAAAATAGTTTCACCAAACAAATGAAAAAAAGAAAGAAAAAACTGATCATAACTTTCATTTCGCTGACTATTATTGCAGGAGGTTTATATTATTTACATTACAACTTTTATAAAATTCCGAAAACAAGAATTGGTCTGAACGAAAACTACGCTGAAATGCCACAAGATAGTTTCCATCATTACATCAATTTACCGATAGACCACTATCAATTATCCAAAGGAAATTTTAGAAGTTTCTATCAGTTCAGTCCGAACTTTTATAAAACTAAAAACATTACCTTTTTGCTGACAGACGGGCAAATGGAATTGGTAAGTCCGAAAACGGATTTTCAGTTTTTTGAAAATGTATTGAGCGGACACTCTTATGTGTTGATGGCTGTTCGAGGGCATTCGCCTACGCTTTTTCCCGAAGTGTATAAAAACGGAACAGTAGATTATAAAACAGCTTTGCATCTATTCGATTCAGATCAGCAAGTTGAAGATATTGAACACGTACGATTGGATTTGATAAAAAAAGGAATCTTAAATATAGATGATAAAATCAATATTTTCGGAGCTTCTGGAGCAGGAATTTTGGCACAACAATACATTTCAAAATATGGAAAAAATGTAAATCGTGTGATTTTGGAATCTACAGGAGCACCCGATTTAGCCCAACAGTTCGGAATGAAATATTCTCCCGATTTTAAAAAATTCAATCCTGAAGGAGCAAAGATTGTAAACGAAATTTTAAACAAAAAAACTATTGACAAACAAAGTCTGGCTAATATTCTGTACCAAACGGGAAGAACCGAAAAAGAACCGAAAAAGGCTCAAATAAAAATTCTTGAAGATGTACAAAACGGAGGAAGTCTGTTTTGGTTTAAATTTAAGCCTATCCACAACCTTTCGCTACTCAATTATTTGATAAATCCACCTTCGGAAATTATGGCCAGAGTACGTTGGTTTGAGTTGGTGGGCTATGATTTGATACAGTATAATAGCGATAAAGAATACAATTTATTGTATGAAATTTCTTCAAAAGCAGTTTCCGACGTATTGGAATATCACAGGAAAAATAAAATTCCGGCAAAAGACTTTAACATCAACAGGAGCGAATTTTTGGGAGAAGTTTTGATCTTAAAAGGGACGGAGGATGTGGTTTTCTCTGACGAAATTAACCAAAAAATCCAGCAAGTATATCCCAACGCAAAATTGCTCTTTTTCAAAGACGGACATAGAATGCAAAATGATATTAAGAAATACATCAACATCAGAAATACTTTTTTGCAGAAAGGTTTTGAATCTGAAGAATTTATAAGACTTACGAATGAATAGCACATTACACCATACGATATTGCCGAAACGATATCTGAAGGAGTTTTACTAAAGTTTTTTGCAATATCTAAACTCTTTGGGTCTAGTGCTAAAATCTCCGCCTTCTGAAATACCCCAAAACCTTCACTACAATACTTTTCAGTTAGACAATAGAATAAGAAAAATATCTCAAGCAGAAAAAAGAAGTTTTGAAACATTTTTCAATATGATTAAAGCTGAAAATCATAAAAAAAAATCCACAAATAATTTTTAAAATTATCTCAATAAAGCAGAGTTTTCATTTATAATAAAACAAGCAAAATGATAAAATAAAAAAAATTTTACCTATCAATAATCATTTTATGATATTTTTTTTCACTTAATAATGAATTTATGTTGATTTAATAAAAATAGTAGCCGTTTATATTTATCAAAAAAATAAATATGACTCACTTAAAACCATGATCAACACAGTGAAAATCATTTGCTTATGACGTAAATCTGATTATATTTGCAGTGAACTCAAATGCAAAATGAAGAAAACGAATATCAACTTATTCCAAAATATAGATCCCAAAGTTTACATAAGCTTAGGTGTACTTTTATTCATCAGTTTAATTGTTTTTTCCTTTCAATATACGAGACACGTAGATTGTGAGAATGCTAAGTATATTATTCATTCGGATGAATTTATGATTAATCGTGTTGTGGAGTTTTATGACAACACAGAAGGTGCCAAATCATGGGAATGGGATTTCGGCGACAGTACTGCTGTAGATTCAAGACAAAGAACACTTCATAAATATAAAAAACCGGGAGATTATATTGTCAAATTAAAAATTAATGGAAATTGTGTACACGAAAAGTTAATTACCATTTCCAGCATCAGCCAGCAAACCGGTTATTTACCGATTATTAAAAGTCCAAATGTTGTGACTGTTGGAGAATTGATTTCATTTGATGCGGATAAAGAAGATGGTGAATCCTGGGAGTGGAGCTTTGGTGAAAACGGAGGAACTGATGCACTTGATAAAAACCCGTCTTACAAATTCAAATCGGTTGGTGAAAAGAAGATAACGCTCATTGTCAATGGTGATGTGGAACATACCGCTGTAAAAACAATTTATGTAGCACCGAAAACCATCAGAGCAAAACAGAAAATTGATATAAAATCCTACGAATTTGAAAAACCACACGTTGCTTTTTCGCTTCCTGTAGGAGCTGCCCAAAAAGACCCCTTGGTAGATATGTTGCAGTATATTCCCGTTTCTCCTAAATCTAAATTGAAAAAAGATTCTGTTAGTGTTGAAAAGAAAGCACCTGAAATTTCCAACGAACAGCTTCAGTTATTATTCAATCAGGTGGCAGCACAACTCAAAACAAAAGATGATTTTAAAGATTATCTCTGCGGAAAGTATGATATTCCGGTTGTTGTTAATGATAAGAAATTGATTCCTTTTGACCAGTTTTGCCAATCTATTACTGGGAAAAAAATAAAAATTACGGCTCTTAGAATTAACAAAGACCAAAAAAACTGTATTCAAAATCTTAATATCCAGTATAAAGTGAAGAAATATCTGATTTGGATGAAAGAGTAATAAGTAAAAACACAAAATAACCGCAAATGAATAACGAAGAAATTACATACAGTCAGGGAGTTACAAAAGCACTCAATATAGCACAGAAAATCGGTCGGGAAAATCTCAATGCCACTTTTACAGGCGCACATCTTATAAAAGCGATGCTCAACAGAGATTTGTCTTTATTAAAACATTTGGAAAATCTTGGCGTTGATGTTTTTTATTTGGAAGAATGGGCAGATGTCCGTATCGAAGAATTGCCAAAATCTCCCAATAAATATTCTTGTGAGCCAGATGAAGTTATTGATGAAATTTTTGCAGAAGCAGACCAGGTAAGAGAAATTTTAGACGAGCAGGAAATATCACTTTTCGCTGTAATGACGGCAATCAGCTCGCCTGGTGTGGCTTTTACTTTTGACCAGATGAAAACTTTTCCTGTAACAAGAAATGAGCTATTAAAAGATGTATCCTCTTTTGGAGAAGATAATATGATAGGGACAATAGAAACGACAAAAAAAGCAAGTAAAGGCTTTATCCAAAAATATTGCATCAATACGAAGGATAAAATCAAGAAAAAAAACAAGAAAGAACTTCTTGTCGGAAGAGATACGGAAATTAACAAAATCACCGAGATTCTCTGCAGATACAGCAAACAAAATGTGTTGATAATTGGCGACCACGGTGTTGGTAAAACGGCTCTTATTGAAGGTTTCGTGCAAAAAGTTGTATTGAAACAAATTCCTGATATTCTGAGTGGACTGGAAGTTTTTGAGCTTGATATGGGCGCTTTGATTGCCGGAGCTTCTTATAAAGGAGAAATTGAAGACCGCATTAAAAATATCGCCCAGGAATTGAAAGCGATTCCCAAGTCTGTTTTGATTATTGAAGAGATCCATTCTTTGTTTGGAAGTCACGGTTCGGATTCTGGGATTGTGAATCTTTTGAAAAGTGAACTTTCCAATGGTTTAACGTTGATTGCAACCTCTACCATAGAGGAATACACTAAAAAAATCGAAAAAGAACAAGGTCTTGCAGGTATGTTTGAACTTCTGAAACTGGAGGAAAGTACAGATGAAATTCATTTCAGGATGTTGAAGCAGACTTTGGAAGATTATAAGATTCATCATAAAATCAGTATCGATGACCAGACTATGAAAGAGGCGATTCGTCTTTCGCAAAGATATATGAAGGAAAAAAGTCTTCCAGCTTCTGCGATTGATTTGATTGACCACACAATGTCTGTTTTAAAAACCGCCGGCGAATCTTTTTTAAAGGAAAGAAATCATCTCGTAACAAGAATTATTCACCTTGAGGACAATACCAATAATTATATTGAAGACGAACGAAGAATGCACGCCGACTGGCTTCTGAAAGATTTGGTTGAAAAAACAAAATATCTCATCAGTACAGCCGATTCCAACGAAGAAGAAAACGAACTTCCTGAGTTTAAAGATACAGAAGAATTGTTGAGTTTTGCCAGAATTCTCATCGAGAAAACAGAAAAGATTGCGCAGGAAAAAAGAACGCATATTACCGATTTTGATTTGGCTTTAATTATTTCACAAAAGACGAATATCCCGATTGGCAAACTCAAAGAAGAAGAAAAGCAGAGACTCAACGAGATGGAAGGCGTTCTTGCGAAAAGAGTCGTCGGACAAGACCATGCGATTACAATTGTTTCAGAAGCTGTTTTAGAAACCCGTTCAGGGTTGAGTAAAGCCGGACAACCGATTGGTTCATTCTTTTTCTTAGGACCAACCGGAACCGGAAAGACGGAGCTTGCAAAATCTTTGGCAGAATTTCTTTTTCAGGATGAAAATGCGATTATCCGTTTTGATATGTCGGAGTTTAAGGAAGAACATTCCGCCGCATTGCTTTATGGTGCGCCTCCGGGATACGTCGGGTATGAAGAAGGTGGACTTTTGGTGAACAAAATCCGTCAAAAGCCCTACTCTATTGTTCTTTTTGATGAAATTGAGAAAGCACACACTTCCGTTTTTGATGTTTTTCTTCAGATTATGGACGAAGGAAAATTACACGACAGATTGGGAAAAGAAGGTGATTTTTCTAATGCCATCATTCTTTTTACCTCAAATATTGGTTCCGAATTTATTGTTGAATCTTTCGGAAAAGGAGAAATTCCGCAGTCGTCAAAATTATTGGAAATGATGAGCCGTTTTTTCCGTCCTGAATTTTTGGGAAGATTGACGGAGACAATTCCTTTTGCGCCAATCAGTAAAGATAATGCCCTGAAAATCTTCGAAATCCATTTAAAGAAAGAACTTTTAGACTTGGCGAAAGGACTTAATATCAATTTGAATATCACTCAGGAAGCAAAAGAATTTCTATCAATAGAAGGTTACGACATCAAATACGGAGCAAGACCATTGAAAGGTGTAATCCGAGGAAGATTGAGAAGACCTTTAGCCAAAAAGATCGTTGCAGGAGAGTTTAAAGATGGTGATGACATCGAGGTTTCCTTGAAAGAAAATGAATTGGTTTGGACGAAATGGTAAGAAAGTAAGGATTTCATAAAAATATTTGAGATGAAAAATTTGAATTACGATCATATTGCTTGTTGTGTGTTGCTAGGTTTTGCCCTCATTTCCTGCAACAGCAAAAAATACATCAACGAGATTCCTTACAATTTCTCTTCCGATTCTTATGTGGATTCTGCAAACGGAACCAAAACCAATGTCGATAAACAGTTTTCTAATGTAGATGATAATGTTGAAAAACTGAGCGATGACGAACTTAGAATTAAGGAAAAATATTCCATCATAATGGAAGTGATGCCGAAAGAAGTGACCAATTACAAACTCTATTCTTATATCGACCGCTGGATTGGAACGCCCTACAAAAAGCAGTCTTTGGAGGAGAAAGAAGGTGTTGACTGTTCCTATTTTGTGCAGTCTTTATATAGTGATGTTTACGGCGAAACTTTTCAGAAAACACCGGATGGAATTTTCCGTTCAAAAGCGATTCAGCTTTTTACAGGAAGAACTTTTTTGAAGGAAGGCGATATTTTGTTCTTTAGATATGATAAAACGCATCCGATTTCAGATGTGGGAATTTACCTTCATAATGACAGGATTTTGGCTTGCACAGCGACCGGACTTAATATTTATGATTTCAATGATGAATATTTCCAGCTCAGATATGTTGCATCAGGAAGACTGAAACCTAAAAACTAATGACGATGGAAAAACTCAATAGCCTTGCAAAACAAATCACTTCTCTGAAATATGACATCAGAGCCGAAGTCATCATTAACAACCTCCTTAAAAATAATGATATTGATGTGTTGCAGTATGTCATCTCAAAACAAGGTCAGTTTTCGAGAGCGTTTCGGTTTGATGTTTTGGATGCTGATGTTGCCGATTATGATTTGGATGCAACTCAAATGCTGAAGCTTGAGCTTTCAAGAGACGGTTTTTACGATCTATTGCCGGAAAATATGATTCACGTAGCAAGAAACGATTCACCGGAAAAAGATGTTGACGGAATGATTCGCGAATATCAGATTCAGAAAAAACAACAAAAAGCCGGGAGATTATTTTTTCAACCGTTTGAGAACGAGATATTCAGTTACGGTGTTGAAATAGAGAAATTTGAGCAGGATTTTTTATCAGATTTAAATGGATTTTTGGTTCCCGAGATGTTTTATGATTTCTGGGGGATAGAAAAAGCTTTGCCACCACTTTTAGTTTCAAAGTTTATAAGGATCCTTCCTTATGCTTATAAGATAGTTGGAGATGTGGATTTGGCGTGTCATATACTTTCTTCTTTGATTGAGGAAAAAGTAATCATCAATAATAAAGGCTATCAGCAATATCTGGACGACGAACAAAGCATCACTTTAGGAGATGTGAGACTAGGATTGGAGCTTATTACAGGAAGCAGTTATGATGATTATTCCAGTCATTTTAATCTTCAGATTGGACCTCTGGAAAATTCTAATTTCTCAGAATATATCCACGATGGAGCGATGAAAAGGTTTGTCGACCTTTTTTATGAATATTTTTTTCCGATCGAAGTAGAGATAGAAACAACGATTCTGCTTTCTCACGAAAAAGAACACTTTGAATTCACTGAACAACAAAACTCAATATTAGGCTATAACACAAGAATATGACACAATTGAAGAAATATTTTATTAATCTATTTGAACCGAAAATACTGGCGGCTGTTATTATTTTTCTGGCTTTCTGCATTATCCTTACGATGATTTTTGCTCAGAAAGTACCTGAGTTTAAGCAGAAATATAAAGGGAAGTTTTATACTTATCTTTTTTCTGTGGCTTTCATTTATTCCATTATTGCATTTTTGGGATTCAATAAGCTTTTTCAGGATAATAATCTGTACGAATTTGTTTTTTATCAGATCTGTTCGCTGGTCATAGGAATTTTGCACTGCTCGATGTATCGAACCTATTTCCAGAAATTCGGACAAAAAAGTAACGGAACCGAATATCTTTTTGCATTCGTCACAATAATGTATTCAGCGATTCCTTTCATTCTGATTTTCACATTTTTGAATGGGATTGATTTTTCATTTTTGATGTTGGGACATTTCATTGTTTTCTTTATCCCTACATTTTTGAATGACACCTTTAACAAAGCGATGTCGATTCCTCCAAAGATTTACAAAACTTGGCAGTTTCCTGAAAATTACAAAGAATTAGCCGGTGTGAGTGATGAAGAAATGAGGGATTTGGTCGTTTTCACTTTCTTGATGGACAAAGATCATCACGCTAAAAAGTACAGTGTTTATCGTGCAAAAGGACCTACAAGAGTGGATTTCGGAAGATTGTTCTATAATTTCGTCATCGATTATAATGAAAGACATACCGAAGACCAAATTGAAGTAGAAGGACCAAACGGATTGTACAGCTGGGTGTTTTTTTTACAGCCCAAATGGTACGAATCCACGAAATACATCGACCCAGATCTTACCCTTTATATGAACGGAATAGAAGAAAACAGTGTGATTTTCTGTATGCGTTCTGATGAATTAAAGATTGCACAGAACAAAGAAGGAAATAAAGTTCCTGATTTTGAGTATAACAAAGAAAAAGACGACGAAAGAGTAATAACTGAATAACAAAACATACAATGATAGAAAAACTAAACCATTTCCCGGTAAACTGGATAGACGGGATGAAAATTAATAAAAACCACTTCGCAGATGTACAGAATTTTGTAAGCGATTCCGTAAGAGATTCTGTAGGAATTCATACCTCTATGATTAATTATGGATTATTACCTGTAAATGACTCTATAAAGCTGAGTCTTATTATTGATAATCATAAACTGCTCAGAATAAAAGTAGAAGAATGCCACGCCATTACGCCAAGCGGATCAAGAATTGATATTGGAAACGGAAGTTCTGAAGCGATTAATTTATCCATTCCATACCCTGAGGCGGCTTATGAAATAAAAGATAACGAAAGTGTGGTTTTAATGGCCTGTCTTTCCGTGAACCATTTTAAAAGAACACCTTTTGGTGAGCCGGATCCGGAAGAAAACCCACCAAGATATCCTTACACTCAGCCTGAATATTCATTAAATCTTGTTCCGGAAAAAGAATTGAAAAACACTTTAGGTTTTGGGACCGGTTACCTTACGATTGGAAAAATATTGGTCAATGCGGGCGAATCAAGAATTGATGAAGATTACATTCCTCCTTGCGTGAGTATTACAAGTTCCAAAAAATTACAGGATTTATATGTTGAAATCGACCGTTTTTATGGTCAGATTAAATTATATGCGGTGCAAATCGAACAAAAAATCCACGTTAAAAAACAGAACAATTCTTTAGCCGTCATGATGGGATTGATGGCAGATAAAACATTGAATTATCTTGGTCACGAGATTAACAGATTCAGATGGCTTTCTCCGCACACGCCTCCTGCAAATATGTTGTTATCGGTGGTTGCCTTGGCAAGAGTGCTGAAAAACTTTATCGATGCACGTTCTGGAGCCGGAAAAGAAGAATTGCTGAATTATTTTGCCGAATGGTGCAACGTAAGCCAGGGAAGTTTTGAAACTATTTTTACAGAAACGATAAATACAGATTATAATCATAATCAAATCGATGTGACGATTTCTAAAGTCAAGACTTTTATGAAAACGCTTGAAGAACTTTATTCAGTTCTTAACAGATTGGATTACATCGGTAAAAAACGTGACGGAAGCATCTTTGTTTCAGAAAATACGGATGAAAGAGATTCTGTAATTCATGCTAAACGAAGCAGAACTTTCCTTGCAGATTAAAATTAATTAAACACAAATATTACTTACTTATATGGAAGTCCTAAATAGAAAAGAACGATCAAGAGCTTTTTCCTTTTTTATCTTGTTTTTCGTAATAACCGTCATCGTTTTGCTGGTTGCAGTATTTTTCAATGCTTATTTTCCATTCAAAGAAAATAGTTTACTGAAAGCTGAAAATGCCAAAATGAAAAGAGAAATGGAAACTCAGGATAAGTTTTCTTTCCAATTGGAAAAAGTGAAGTCTGCAGTAGATTCGATAGGCGTTCCCGGGCAAAATGATTTTTTTAACGAAAAACTGTCATTATCGATACTTGCCGATATGTACAAACAGCTCCCAAAAGATACTCTGAAGAATAAAATAATGTATAACAACACCATTATGACGTTTAAAGATCTTGTAGATGCGAAAAAACAGATCAAGCAATTATCCGGAAATCAAATGACAATGGACAGTTTGAGTACGATCAACAAAACATTGAAAGAAGAATATGACAAGATCAAAACAGATCTGGATGTTTGTCGTCAGTTGTACCAAGCTCAATAAATGGAGAAAATGAGAAAATCAATATTCTTTTTTATTATTTTTCTTTCAGGAATCTGTGTTGGAAAAGCACAGAAACAGATCATTCACGACAGTGTGGAAGTTGCTGGTTTTGACTGTGGAATTATGCAGAGCAAACAGAAATTGGATAAAAAACAGTTTGCAAGTACAACGCCTTTGTATCTCAGAATCAACAACAGCGACTATGTGTATGCAACATTGCAACTCGGAAAAAGGAAAAATAAAGTCTTTATGTACATTCAGATTTTAGATAAAAATGTATGTATAAAAAAAGATAAAGTTTTGGATATTTTTTTCAAAACGGGAGAAGTTGTGACTTACAAAAATGGATTCTCACTGAACTGCGATGGATTTTTTGCGAAGCAACTTAGTAAAAAAGAATTTGAAAAATTAAGACAAAATGATATTGATTTGATTAAGCTATATACCTACAAAAAGAACTACGAATTGTACGTGAGTGAAGTTCAGAATATTGATATCAATAATCAGTTGGATTGCTTATCTGCCTACAAAATCAAAAAAACAGACGAGATAAAAATCAAAAAGAAGAAAAAAAATGAGCCCGATTCCGGAACTTAATCTCAATCTTGGAATGTCCCAAAACTCCTCATCGGCAGATGATAGAGAAAAAATTATAGTACGAACCGATTCCGGACTTCGCAAGCATACTATTTCTATGATTATTTCGGATCAGGAAGTAGGAAAAGTTCACTTGAAAATCAATAATAAAGAAGTAGAAATTCCTACTTATAAATTGACCGTTACTGATGATAAAACGAATGAAACGGAAGCTTATCAGGTGACAAGAGATACTTTGAGCTTTGTGAAAACAACTACAAAGAAGAGTTTTTTGTCTTTCTTAGGAATCAAACGATTTGATAAAACTTCTTTTTTATATGAAAATATTGCTTACGAACCACTTCGTGATCATATTGAAAAATTTGATATTTCCCGATACAGAAAGCTATCACAGGATCAGTTGACTTATCAGTTGTCTGGAAGCGGACAAAATATTATCCTGTATTCCGGTAATATCAATGAATTTGAGAAGCCCGATAAAAACACACAATATTTCATCATTGTTGATAATAATGACGGGAAAAGTTTTATCGGAAATATTCTGTATCGTGAGAGGTTTTTGAAACTGACCCCAAAAGTAGAATTGCAAATCATCAGAAGAAGCAAAGTGGCGAAGAACTTTGAATATGATGACAAAGGAAATATTAAAAGAACGATTTATTTTTAGAAATAATGAGAGGCGTATATTATAAAATTCCAATGGATTTTGAGGCGATGATCAATAAAAAAGATGCCGACAAAATTTCTATTGACAATTCCATAAGTCAGCAGATTTTTTTGATTTCGACAACGGCTTTGGGAGAATGTAAGTTTGATGAAACTTTCGGAACGGAGATTTGGGAAATGGATTTTGACCTTCTTAAAACCGACAATAGTTTGAAAGAATTTATTGTTAATTCAATGAAAAAATCAATTGTGATGCACGAGAAAAGACTTCTGCTGGAAGATGTGGAAGTTACTGTAAAAGATCATAATCTTGGAACTATTGGAAAAAGAAGAATGAAAAAAAGAGTTGTGATTTCGGTAAAAGGACAGGTTTTGGAAACCAACAGACCTTTTCTTTTTCAGAATTCATTTTTTGTAGGACCTCTTTCATATTAAAAAACACAAAATTACAAATGAATCAGGAAAGAATAAAAGACAGAATATTAAGAAGAGCGGCAAGACTTTGGGGTTACAACGAGTTGGAAGCAGAAACTTCGTTTGACCCGATTGTGAGCCTGCTTCTTTCTGCAACAGCTTCAGAACTTGAGAAATTAGGTTTTGAGCTGGAAAGTTCACGTTCAAGAATCATCGAAAGAATTCTGGAAATTATGTTTCCTGAAGAAGTTTCCGGTGTTATTCCTGCAAGATCGCTGATTCAGATTTTTCCGTTGGAAAACAAGTCTAATATATCTTTGAAAAATCATTTTAAAACCAATAAGCGGATTCATAACATATTCAACCCAACGGAAAGCAGCAACAAAGATGTGTACTTTTGCCCAACTATTGAAACTGAACTAACAACCGCAAAAGTAGAATACATCGCCTTTGGAAATACTTTGAATCGTGTGGAAAGTTTCTTTTTCACGGATCATTTGTCGAAAGGAGAACATCATATTCCGTCCGGAGAAATGTGGATTGGGATTGGTTGCAAAGACAGGACAGATCTGGAGAATCTTCAATTTTATATTGACATTAATAATAATTATCAGAAAGAATTATTTTTTTATTATCTAAAACAGGCAAAAATCTATTTTGGAGAGAAAGAATTTTCATTGCAGGAAGGTTATAATGTGGATCAGGGAAATATTAATCTTGAAAATATTATTACCAAAAACTACTCAGATCTTGAACATATTTATACGGATGTCAACCAATACTATTTCGCCAATTTTTTCACATTAAAAGAAAAACTTCCTCACACTGATAAACCTCAGAAAGAAGAGCTGTTCGAAAAATATTTTCAAAATAGTAAGCTTGCTGATGATGAAAATTTGATTTGGTTAAAATTCAAATTTTCGGAAGCTGTGGTGAGTGAAGTTCTGGAAAATGTGAGCATCACACTGAACTGTATTCCCGTTGTCAATATTCACAATGTAAAATCCTATCACAGAGTTGCAGGAAGACTGAATATCATTCCGATACAATCTGATGACAGTTTTTTGGACTTGGATTATGTTTCGGACGATCGAGGAAGGCGATTCGATGTAAAAAATTATGAAGCTGAAAATACCGGAATTTCCGCAGTTTTAAGAAAAGGAGGTGTTTCAAGATTTGATCAAAGAGGTGCCTCAGAATTGTTACAATACCTTTTGGAATTGATAAAAGATGAAACGGCAGCTTTCTCAGGAATTGGTGGAGATTCTGCAAAGGAAACTTTGCGACAAATTAATCAAAATGTTGCAGCTCTGCATCAATTAGCAAAAGAAAAAAGCTTCTCACAGACCAATAATCCGTATTTGATTATTACTTCAGATTCTCAGGATTCAGAAGTTGCGTGTAATGTTTCGTATTGGCTAACTCTTGCACAGGAAGGGAACGAGATTAAGCCCGCAACCATATTAACGGCAGAAGGCGCTGATGCTGTCGCAATGGATAAAACAGCAGTAATGATAAAGGCTTCAACCGGAGGACGAAAAAGCCTGTCGCCACAAGATAAAATTCTGGAATACAGAAATTCTTTGCTTACCAGAGGAAGAATTGTAACTGTTGCCGACATCAAAGTTTTCGGACTTAATCATTTTAAAAATACAATAAAAGGCATCGAAGTTTCTAAAGGAACCAAAAAAGAAGTGTCTTTAAAAGGCGGATTCAGCAGAACGATTGATATTACCCTGTTCAGAAATCCTGATGTAAAAGATTCAATTAAAGATTCGGAATGGGATTATTTATGCGAGAGCTTTCTGCTTAAACTGCAAAATGCTTCTGCAAACATCTATCCCTACAGAATTTTTGAAAAATAGAATATCACTTAAAACAGTCGATGATATTAACTAAACACATTTATTAACCCTTTAAAAAAAACACTATGTTAACAAACAAAGGAATTGGTGGAAATGAAGTTCCACTAGACGCAAGCGAGGCGATTTTTGAGATCCCTCAAAACAGAACGCTTCTGGCGCAAAAATTAACTGCGGAAGATCCCGTGAAGCCAGAATTGGTAGAAGGATTGAATACCATTGATAAGGTTTTTGAACATTTCAAACCAGAGATCAAGGTCGATTTCGAAGATGCACAAGGGTCTGTGAAAATGGAAAACCTGAAATTTAAAAATCTAGGTGATTTTGGCACGAAAGGAATCACTGGTCAAAGTGGGTTTTTAAGCGGATTGGAAACTGAAAAAGATCAGTATCAAAAGATTATCAAGCAATTGAAGACTAACAAAATCCTTAAAGCTGCTCTTGAGGATTCGGATGCTAAAAAAGGATTGCTGGATACGCTTCAGTCATTGATCAAAGAATTAGAAAACAATACTACGACTAATAACAACTAAAAACACAAATTATGGCAAAACCAGAAGAATCAGTACAGGCGTCATCAGCTCCCGTATTAGAACAAAAAAAGGGAGGTGCATCTTTAGAAAGCAGCCTTAATAAATTAGCACGTTATGGCGGTTTCGATTTGTTGGAAACCTCTATTGAAGGCGTACAAAACATCAATCCGGACAGAAAAGCAAGAAGAAAAATCTTCCTTACTGAGCTGGCTAAAGAAAAAGAAAGAGAAACTTTGAAGAAAACTCTTGAACTTTGGGCGAGTGTGATCAGTAAAAATGATTCCCTTACCGATATGGTTGCGAATTGTGAAGATCAAAGAAAATCTTCTGAAGATCTGCTTTCTAAAAACTTATCAAAAGCGGTTGATATTACAAGAGAATTAGAAGCTAACTATAGAACTGCAGCATTATTCTACAAAAATACAGAATCTGATAAAGTAAAGAATATCACAATCGTTAATGCAAATCTGGAGCAATTAAAAGATCTTGATAACACAAGATTTATTGATACGATTCACGCGGAGCTTTCAGATAACTACGACAGATTAGATCTTAAAAACAATTATGGAATTCTTGTGATTCCGGGATATTTGGGGTCTAATAAAGTGGTTGAAAAATGGGCAAAACTGGCTCATGAGAACAAAGTAATGTTGGTAACCGATTTTGAACATCTTGATGAACCGGATGATGTAATGAAAATGTTCGATCAGGCGTATTTGACTGGTGGAGATGTTTACAGAGCAAACGTTTTGATGACTTGTAACTGGTTGGTTGGAAGAGGTAGATTTGAAGAGATCAACGAAACGGAAGACCTTTTCATTCCGCCTTCTGCAGCATTGGCCGGGAAAATTTATCATACATTAATGTCTCAGGTTACTGCAGGTAAAAAGTTTGGAGGAATCAACGAAGTAGATGGTGTGAAATTCGATTTGAAGAAAAGTGAAATTGCCAATCTTGAAAATCTTGGACTGATCCCAATGGTCAACGAATATGGAAAAGTAATGGCATTCTCAGGAAAAACTTTGTTTAACGGAGATAACCTAGGACTTCAGACGTATTCTGTTGTAAGAGTGTTTGATTATGTAACTAAAGTTTTGATGGATTTCTTGAACAGAAGAGCTTTTGAAAACTTCACAGCGGTCACCAGAAAAGAAATCATGAACCAGATTGTTCGTTTTCTTGACGGAATTACAGGTCCGGGTAAACTGATTGAAAATTTTGAGATCAGAAAATTTGAACAGGATCCTGTACAAAAAGATAGAATTCATCTGGATATTCATATGAAACCATATTTTCCGGCTAAAAACTTCCTTATTAAAATGGATGGTCACAAAGGAGATGATGGTAACGAATGGGAGACTGAATACGAGCAAAAGTGATCTTTTATCTTTGATATTGGCAGCGCGGAAAGCAATTTTCGCGCTTTTTTATTAAAATTTGATAAAAGAATAATTTTAAAAAATTACTATTATCAATCAATGAATAATATATAATTATGACCTAATTAAATTCCCGAAAAAACCAAAGAAAAGTAATGGGAAAAGCTCTGTAACGAAACTTCTGAAGGAGAATAAAAGAAGGATGGTAAAAACCATCCTTCCAAAATATTGTTTTAAGCACTCTACCTCCGATTAAGAATTCTTCAGAGCTTCTGCTCCTGAGACGATTTCTAAAATCTCGTTGGTAATTGCTGCCTGTCTTGCTTTATTGTAGAAAATAACCAGATCATTTTTCAGTGCCTGTGCATTATCTGTTGCTTTATGCATTGCTGTCATTCTTGCTCCATGCTCAGATGCTACTGAATCAAGTACTGCTTTGAAAACCTGAGTTTTAATAGATTTTGGAATCAAATTATCAAGAATTTCGTTTCTGTTTGGCTCAAAAATATAGTCTGTTTCAACATGATTTTCATCTGTATCAGCCATAGAGATTGGCAGAAGCTGTTCTGTAATTACTTCCTGAGTAGCCGCATTGATAAATTTATTGTAAATTACATAAACTTCATCAAATTTACCTTCTCTGAAACTAGACATTACTCCTTCCGTAATATTTGAAACTCTGTCAAAACTTAAACTATCGAAAACAGAGCTTTCGTTTGAATATACAGAACGGCTTTTTCTTACAGCATCATAAGCTTTTTTACCAATAGTAAGAACTTCAATTTCGTACTGAGAATTATTCTGAAACTGATTATTTAGCTCCTTTACCACAGATGAGTTAAAAGCACCTGCTAAACCTCTGTTGGAAGTTACCGCAATAAAAAGAACTCTTTTTACTTCTCTTTTCTGAGCATAAATAGAAACCTGATCCGGATCTGAACTAGAATTTACATTCTGTATAATCTCCTGAAGTTTCTCAGAATAAGGTCTCAACATCACGATAGCATCCTGAGCTTTTTTAAGTTTCGCAGCAGAAACCATCTTCATAGCACGGGTAATTTGCATCGTAGACGAAATTGAGCTGATCCTCCCTCGTATTTCTTTTAAGTTTGCCATTTTTTGGGTTCAATGTTTAAAGTTCAAGGTTTAAGGCTCCAAAATACAGAACTTTAAACCTCAAACATTGAATTTTTAGTTATATTTAGCAGCTATATCTTGGGCAGCCTGCTTAAGGACACCAGTGATATCGTTGTCTATTTTACCTGCTTTTATAGCAGCCATTGTATCTGGATGTTTAGATCTCAAGAATTCTATGTACTCGTGTTGAAATTCTTTTACTTTTCTGATCGGAACATTTCTCATTAAGTTTTCCGTTCCGGCGTAAATTATTGCCACCTGGCTATCAACAGGAAGTGGAGAGTTTACCGGTTGTTTTAGTAACTCCACATTTCTTTCACCTTTAGAGATAACTGCTAATGTAGAAGCATCAAGGTCTGAACCGAATTTAGCAAACGCTTCCAATTCTTTATATTGAGCCTGGTCTAATTTAAGTGTACCAGAAACTTTTTTCATTGATTTGATCTGAGCATTACCTCCTACTCTAGATACAGAGATCCCCACGTTGATTGCAGGACGAACCCCTGAGTTGAATAAATCAGACTCTAAGAAAATCTGTCCGTCTGTAATAGAAATTACGTTGGTTGGAATATATGCAGAAACGTCACCAGCCTGAGTTTCAATAATCGGAAGTGCTGTTAAAGAACCGCCCCCTTTTACGATTGGTTTTAATGATTCTGGTAAATCATTCATCTGGCTTGCAATTTGGTCATCAGCGATAACTTTTGCCGCTCTTTCTAATAATCTTGAGTGAAGATAGAAAACGTCTCCAGGATAAGCCTCACGACCCGGTGGTCTTCTCAAAAGAAGAGAAAGCTCACGGTAAGCAACTGCCTGTTTAGATAAATCATCATAAACGATTAAAGCAGGTCTTCCGGTATCTCTGAAATATTCTCCGATAGATGCTCCTGCCATTGCAGAATATACCTGCATAGGAACTGGATCAGAAGCATTAGCTGCAACGATAACCGTATAAGCGAGCGCCCCTTTATCTGATAATGTTTTTACAATCTGGGCTACTGTAGAGGCTTTCTGACCGATTGCCACATAAATACAGTATACAGGCTGACCAGCGTCATAAAACTCTTTTTGATTAATAATTGTATCAATCGCAACCGTAGTTTTACCGGTCTGTCTGTCACCAATGATAAGCTCTCTTTGTCCTCTTCCGACAGGAATCATAGAGTCAATTGCTACGATACCCGATTGTAAAGGCTCTGTTACCGGCTGTCTGTAGATAACTCCGGGAGCTTTTCTTTCCAATGGCATTTCATACAATTCTCCGGTGATAGGACCTTTACCGTCGATAGGGTTACCAAGAGTATCTACTACTCTACCCAACATACCTTCTCCTACTTTAATAGAAGAAATTCTGTTTGTTCTTCTTACGGTATCTCCTTCTCTTACAAGTTTGCTTTCTCCTAGAAGGGCAACCCCTACGTTATCCTCTTCAAGGTTGAGTACGATACCTTCTACATCACTTGAAAATTTTACCAATTCTCCGTATTGTACGTGTTCTAACCCGTAAACACGAGCAATACCATCACCGATGGTAAGAACTGTACCTACTTCCTCAACATTAGATTGAGTATCGAAGTTGGCCAATTGCTGTTTTAAGATCGCAGATACTTCTGCCGGATTTATTTCTGCCATTGTATGGTTTTTTTCTTAATTTAACTGAAAGTCTTTTTTAATCTTATTCAATTTTGATTTTACAGATGCATCTACCTGCTGATCTCCCACTCTCAAAATATAACCTCCTAAAATTTCAGGTTTTACGATTACATTTATGTCAAAATTAGCACCTGTATTCACAAGATTGGTAGATTTCAAAATCTGTTCGATATTTGATTGAGATAATTCTGTTGCAGTAGTCAGAGTAATCCTCTGAACACCGTTGATATCTTCAACTTTGTTGATAAACTGCTGTGCAATATTTTTCAGGTGGCTCTCACGTCCTTGTCTGATTACAAGAGTAATCAGGTTTTGTGAAGAAATTGAAAGGCTTTTGAAAATTTCTTTTGCTACTTCTACTTTTTTCTTAGAATCTATGTAAGGTGTAAGAAAGAATTTGTTCAAATCCGCAGATTCGTTCATCAGCTTTACTACATCCTTCATGTCAGAAAATACAGTAGCCGTTTGACCTGATTCGTTGGTGAAATCAAGTAAACCTTGTGCGTATCTTTTAGCTACTTTAGATGTAAGCATTATTAGTTAAGGTTTGATTTGTTTAAATAATTTTGAACTAATTCATTCTGAGCTTCATTATTTTCAAGCTTTTGCTTCAAAATAGATTCTGCAATATTCACAGACAAAGCACCAATTTGAGTTTTGATATCTGCCATTGCAGCATTTTTCTCTGCTTCAATCGTTTGTTTTGCAGCTTCTACTAATTTATCAGCTTCTACTTTTGCAATATCTTTAGCTTCTCCTACGATTCTGTCTTTAATTTCTCTTGCCTCTTTAAGAATAGCATCTCTTTCGATCTTAGCCTCACGCATAATTCTTTCGTTGTCAGACTTCAGATCTTCCATTTCTTTTCTTGCCAATTTCGCTTGGTTTAATGCATCAACAATAGAAGTTTCTCTGTCATTTACTGCATTTACAATTGGCTTCCAGGCAAATTTAGCCAAAAGAAATAACAGGATAACAAAAGTAAGAGTCATCCAAAATAAAAGTCCAATTCCAGGTTCAATAATTCCCATATCTGTAAATTCTTTTTTTAATATTATTTTATGGATTTCTTTTAAAAATTCTTAGCAGCAGCCAACCGCTTCACTGCTAAGAATATTTTTGTAAGGATAAATTACTTGATGAAAGCACCAAAGATAATCGCAATAAGACCAGCACCTTCGATAAGACCTGCAGCAATAAGCATTGCTCCTTGGATTTTACCAGCTTGCTCAGGTTGTCTAGCAATAGCATCCATAGCGTGACCACCGATTTTACCGATACCCATACCTACTCCAAGTACAGCTAAACCGATACCTACGTAAATTAATCCTGTTCCAGTTGAAATGTCCATAATAAATAAATTATTTAGTTAAAATTATTTTCTTTTTTTCTAATTAATGAGCATGTTCTTCATGAGCGTGCTCTGCCACAGCAATTCCGATAAATAAAGCAGAAAGTACTGTAAAAATATATGCCTGTAATGCAGCGACTAACAATTCCAAAACTGAAACGAATAGCGCCAAAGGTACAGATGCAAATCCTAATAATGGCGATTTAAAGATGAAAATCAATGAGATAATCGCCAGAATCATGATGTGTCCTGCCGTTACATTGGCAAAAAGTCGCATCATCAAAGCAAAAGGTTTTGTGAAAATTCCGATGATCTCAATTGGAACCATGATCGGATACAATAATAAAGGAACCGGCGGCATAAAAATATGTTTCCAATAATCTTTATTAGCACTGAATAATGTTATTAATAAAGTAATGATTGCCAAAACAGCCGTGATTGCAATATTTCCTGTAAGATTTGCTCCAAACGGGAAGAAAGGAATCAAACCGAACAAGTTATTGAACCAGATAAAGAAAAATGCGGTTAATAAATAAGGCATATATCTTTTATATTTTACTGATCCGATATTTGGGATAGCTACTTCATCTCTGATGAATACAATTACAGGCTCCATCAATTTACCTGCACCTTTCGGAAGCTGAGATTTCTTATAATTTCTTGCCATTCCGATAAAGATAACCGCCATAAAAATTACTGAAAGCAACATAGAAGCTACGTTTTTAGTAATTGAAAAATCGTAGAAAACTTCGTTTGGATTATTTTTACCGCTGATAGTTGCAAATAAAGTTGCTTTTTTTAATCCTTTTGTAGAAACTACATTTCCATGTTCTAAAGTGTAGCCATCGTGTTCGTGTCCATGAGCAATATCTTTAGATAAAAAAGTATGTAAACCTTCACTGTCTTTGATAATCACAGGAAGCGGAATAGAAAAATGATGTTCTTCTCCCTTTTCATCTTTAGTAGTCCAAATATGCCATTCGTTTGAATCACCGATGTGTTCCATGATCATTTTTGTAGCATTGAAAGGCTTGTCTCCTTCTGCATGCTCTACCGTTTCAGCTATCTTTTCACCTTCAGATTCGTGTTGAGCAGCAGCAAAAGCACTAATAAACACAAATAAAAATGCGAAAAATAGGGAAGAAATTTTTCTGTTCATATCTCTTTTTTAATCGTGTGCAAATATATCGTTTTTATTAAACTTTACCAATATTAAAAATTGATTTTTATCATCAAAAAAATCAGGATTTGTTAATAGCCCTTATTACCAGGTAGTATATAAAGAAAGAACTTATAAGAAAGCAAATCACAAGAAACAGAAAATTTGCTTTCGTTTTATCAATGATAAACAATGAAAATCCTAGCCATAGAATATCTTTTGCAATATTGATGACCAAAAATCTCATTGCTGCATCAGATTTTCCGTATAGAAATTTTTTGAATATTATATATATAAGGATATTCAGTACTACAATTAGAAATATTATAATGAAAGCCGCCGAAAAATTCATTCTGCAAAAATAAAATTATAATTGATAATCAAAAGAAATCTGCATTCATATCCTATTCATTTAATTAAAAATTCCTTATTTTTGCCAACTATAATTTACAATTAATATGTTTAATAGTTTACAGGATAAATTAGACAAGGCGCTTCATAATATTTCCGGACGAGGAAAGATTACGGAAATCAACGTGGCGGAAACCGTAAAAGAAATCCGCAGAGCATTGGTAGATGCCGATGTTAATTATAAAGTAGCAAAAGATCTTACCAAAAGAGTTCAGGATAAAGCGTTAGGACAAAATGTTCTTACCTCGCTTACTCCGGGACAGTTGATGACGAAAATCGTTCATGACGAGTTGGTAGATTTGATGGGAGGTTCTCAGGAAGGAATCAATCTTTCAGGAAAACCGTCTGTAATTCTGATTGCAGGGCTTCAAGGGTCAGGTAAAACCACTTTTTCCGGAAAACTTGCCAATTATCTTAAAACAAAAAGAACCAAAAAACCTCTTTTGGTAGCGTGTGACGTTTACCGTCCTGCTGCTATTGACCAGCTGAAAGTTTTAGGCGGACAAATTGGGGTTCCTGTTTACACAGAAGAAGGAGCAACCAACCCTTCTACCATTGCTGAAAATGCAATTAATTTTGCCAAATCGAACGGGCATGATGTGGTGATCGTCGATACAGCAGGTCGCTTGGCAATTGATGAACAAATGATGAACGAAATAAAATCTGTTCATTATTTTATCAAGCCTAATGAAACTCTTTTCGTAGTTGACTCTATGACAGGGCAAGATGCTGTAAATACGGCAAAAGCATTCAATGATGCTTTGAATTTTGACGGCGTTGTTTTGACTAAATTAGATGGTGATACACGAGGTGGAGCTGCTTTAACGATTCGTTCTGTAGTTGAGAAACCTATAAAATTTATTTCTACAGGCGAAAAAATGGAAGCTCTAGACCTTTTCTACCCGGAAAGGATGGCAGACAGAATCCTGGGAATGGGAGACGTTGTTTCCTTAGTAGAAAGAGCGCAAGAACAATTTGATGAAGAAGAAGCTAAAAAACTTCACAAAAAAATTGCTAAAAACGAGTTTGGTTTTGATGATTTCCTAAAGCAGATCAATCAGATCAAAAAAATGGGTAATATGAAGGATTTGATGGGAATGATCCCCGGAGTTGGAAAAGCCATTAAAGATGTTGAAATCAGTGATGATGCATTTAAACATATTGAGGCAATCATTTATTCTATGACACCTGAAGAAAGAAGAAGACCTTCCATCATCAATACTCAGAGAAAAAACAGGATTGCCAAGGGTGCAGGAAGAAAAATTGAAGATGTAAATCAGCTGATGAAGCAGTTTGACCAAATGGGAAAAATGATGAAAATGATGCAGGGACCACAAGGAAAACAAATGATGCAGATGATGAGCAAAATGCCAAATATACCGGGAATGGGCGGAATGTTCGGAAAATAATCTACAAAAACTTTATCAATATAAACTCTCAGAATTTTCTGGGAGTTTTTTTGTGGCTAGATTGAGTTTTATTCTAAAATCTTTTTTTGAAGCTTAACTTAATAGTGCTAGTCGATTTTAAATCTACACCACAATCTCAGTCGTATTTTTCACCTCAGAAATTGTGAATGCACTGTGTGTACTGGCAATATGCTGTAGTGCTGTTAGTTTTGTAAGCATAAAATTGCGGTAATCTTCCATATCTTTCACGCAGATTTTAAGGATATAATCATAATCTCCGCTCACGTGAAAACATTCGGTAACCTCATGCAGATCCATTATCTCACGCTCAAACTGCATTACAAATTCTTTCTTGTGCTGAGTAAGCCTTACGTGGCAGAGCACCAAAAATCTGCGGTCAATTTTAGTCTTATCTACCAATGCAACATACTTAGAAATAACTCCGGAGTTTTCAAGCTTTTTGATGCGCTCATAAACAGCTGTAACCGAAAGATTAAGCTTGTGTGAGAGCTCTTTTGTAGTTTGTTTACCGTCTTTCTGCAAAAATTGCAGTAATTTTTTGTCGATTTCATCAAAATTCATAGAAAAAAAATTTATGCTGTGAATAATTATTCAAATATAATAAACTTTATATCTACCAAAATATAAAATGATAGTTTTATTTTCTAAATATCTTACAATTGATTGTAATAAACATTGAAATTAGTCATTTTTAAACAAAAAAATATGGATCAATTTAATGCAGCCAACGAAATTCAGGATCTTCAGTATTTTGGTGAATTTGGAGGAGTAAATCCGTCTATTTCAGACAGTTCTACTTACACTTTTCTTTCAGCAAAAACAATGTTTGACACCTTTGAAGGTAATGCGGAAGGATGTTATCTGTATTCCCGTCATTCCTCACCTATGAATCTGTATCTTTCAGAGGCATTGGCAAAAATGGAAAACACAGAGGCAGCCAATGTAACAGCTTCAGGAATGGGAGCCATAACTTCTGTGCTAATGCAGATCTGTAAAAGCGGCGATCACATTATTTCAAGCAGAACGATTTACGGAGGAACTTATGCTTTCATGAAAAATTTTCTTCCCACTTTCCAAATAGAAACCAGCTTTGTTGATATCGGTAATTTTGAGTCTATTGAAAATGCAATTCAGCCCAACACCAAAATAATCTATTGTGAAAGCGTAAGTAATCCGCTTCTTGAAGTGGCAGACCTTAGAAAACTTTCTGAAATCTGTAAAAAACACAATCTAAAACTGGTTGTTGATAATACTTTCTCACCACTTTCCATTTCTCCTACTCTTTTAGGAGCAGATATTGTCATACATTCTTTAACTAAATTCATCAACGGAAGCAGCGATACTGTTGGCGGTGTTTACTGTGGAAGCCAGCAATTTATAGACGACACCAAAAATGTAAATAACGGAGCGTGTATGCTGTTGGGGCCAACCATGGACAGCCTTCGCTCGGCAAGCATTCTTAAAAACCTAAGAACACTTCATATCAGAATGAAGCAGCACAGCCATAATGCTTTATATCTTGCACAAAAGTTTGAAGAAGACGGTCTGAAGGTTTCTTATCCCGGACTGAAATCCCATAAAAACCATGACCTGATGAAAAGTATGATGCATGAAGAGTACGGTTTTGGCGGACTTTTAACTTTGGATGCAGAAACGACAGATAAAGCCAATGAACTGATGGAGTTGATGCAGAAAGAAAACCTGGGTTATCTTGCGGTAAGTTTAGGATTTTATAAAACATTATTCTCATGCTCCGGAAGTTCCACTTCTTCTGAAATCCCTGAGGAAGAAAGAGAAGCGATGGGAATTTCTGACGGACTGATCCGATTCTCTATTGGGTTGGATCATGACATACAACGTACTTATGAAAAAATGAAAGAATGCATGCTGAAGACAGGCGTTCTCAATCATAAAACATCATCCATATTCTAATTATTTTGTAGATAAAAGCTGTCTTAATTGGCAGCTTTTATTGTTTTTTAGAATGAGCTTATTATTCAACGGAGAGATCATCTGATTAATTCTTAATCACCAACCGATCTAACCTTTATGGAAATGTGCAGGAAAAGCATCTTCCGGCTTCATCTTGAAAACATTCAGCAAAATCCAGGATTTTAAAAAGCCATAACCGTAGGAAAACATCTGGATGTAAGTAGACATTACTGCCATTGCACCAATAGCAATATTTCTGGTAACCATCATGGCATGAATACAGATTACGAAAGTGTAAAACCCATAGAAAGCCAATATAATTCCTTTTCCTAAAATAAAATATTCTATAAATCCTAAAACATATCCTAACAGAAAAAGACTTGGAAAAGCAAAAGAAATCTTCACATAATCAGGGTGGCGCTGATTAAGAATCGGTCTTGCACATCCAAACTGATACACCTGTTTTGAAAATCTACCAAAATCTACTCTTCTTTTATGATATACTGCAATATCATCGAAAAATGCAGTAGTAAAACCATTCTCCCAAAGCGTCATTGAGAGATCAGGATCTTCGCCTATTCTCATTTCAGAAAAGCCGCCCACTTTTTCAAAAACTTCTTTTTTCACGCCCATATTAAAGCTTCTCGGCTGAAATCTGGACACAGATTTTTTACTTCCTCTGATTCCTCCCGTTGTAAAAACAGATGTCATAGAATAAGAAATCGCTTTCTGCATCAGATTAAAACCTTTATGCGCCTTATCTGCTCCTCCAAAAGCATCGCATGGAATATTCTGAATATTATTCTTAATATTTTCAATATAATCTTTCTCTACAATCACGTCACTATCCACAAAAACCAGCCAGTCGTGGAAAGCTCTTTTAGCACCATAATTTCTTGATAAACCAGGTCCTGAATTGTCTTTTCTGAAATATTTAATGTTTAAAAACTCTTCAAAATTTTTAATTGTAGGTTTCAGGTCAACCAATGAGCCATCATCTACAATAATGACTTCAAAATCTTTATCGGTTTGTGAAATGAGTGAATTCAGAAGCTCAAAAAGCTCATCTTTTCTGTTGAATATAGCGACAATAATGGAAATGGTTGGTTTCAAATTGAAAATTTGTCAAATTTACTTATTAAGAAAAGAATTTACAAAAAATTTAAAGTTAATAAAATATAAAAACCAGAATATTAATATTCTGGTTACTTAAACTTATAATGGTTATCTTTCTAAAGTATTATTAACTTTTTTTTGATTTTCAATTATTTGATTTCGCTGTTGAGGAGTGAGATTTTTTTCTGGAAAAGGATTTTGTTTATATTCTTCTCTTTTTTTAATATACTCTTGCCTTGTAACAGGTATACCTTTTTGTAATTGAGCTATTTCGATTTGTTTTTTTTCGATTGAAACAGCTTTAAATTTATCAAAGCCTTTTTCATCTTCTATATGTAAAATCAAACCAGGTAATCCTTTAAATCTATAAGGTCCCTCAAAAAAAGGAATTTCTTTAGTATACCAAGCTGTATACAGTCTATTATTAAACATTATAGTAGCTTTGTTACATTTATATCCTAAAATATCTATTGACTCAATAAAATCAACATTCCACTTTAGAAAATTTGATTTAAATGTAAATAAATCTCTTCCTAATTGAGCAGAAACAAAAATATCGCTATTTAATCGAAAAACAGAATGTTTAACTTTAGGCATAGAAAAATCTTTTCCATTTACCTCAACAGTTGTATTTGAGCTTAGAGCCATCTCCATTTTTTTCTTCATTAAATCCAAAGCTTGTTGATACTTATCACTATAATAAATAGAAGAACTTCCATTCATAGCCAGCACCATAATTTCGTTATTTTTATTGTTGATTTGTGCTGTATCTTTTACAGAATCATAACTATATTTAATTATTAAATCTGATAGATTTTTTTGAGACTGACAAAAAAACACGATTGGGATAAACAGTAAAAAGATATTAATTATTTTCATTTTGCTTTTTTAAACTAACCACTCTCCATCTACAGATGCATAACAAAATTCTTCCATCTGAGCCAATTCCACTAATAAACAAGAAGGATGATCTTCTGGAGTTAAAGTAATATACTCAACATATCCGCAAGATTATTCTAATCTTATTGGATTATAATATTTTAAAATATATTGCTGCTTACTACACTTATTCTCTACAAAGATAGTTTTTACTTTAACATTTTTTGTTTCTTTTTGTTCAGTGTTTTTAGCACTTGCTAATCCGGCAACTCCAATAAAATGATTATTTCATTTGTTTAAATTTAATTATTTATACTCCCGTGTTTTTCGAAAAACTTGTTTACAAAACTAAAGTCCAAACTACAATTGCAATTACTGAATTGGAAAAAAGACAGGACTTAAATAAATCCTGTCTTTTTTATGTAATATTTTGCGATTCTTAAACTTCCTTCTCAAAATAAAGCATATAATACTTCCCTTTTTCATCCTGTCCCTGCTCCAGCATTTTGCGGTCACCGTGAATATAAATGTGGAAGTTTTTATCTAATTTGATAATACTTTTAAAGTGTCTCTGTGTTTTCTTTACTGCAGCTTCACTGATCGGAAATTCTTCTGCAATATTAATCTGCATATCCTGTTCGTAATCTGTTTTAAAATTGTTAAAACTTTCGATTACGTGTTCGTCTCCCAAAACTTCTGTGGTAAAATCATCCAGCTTAAACTCTTCTTTTTCCTTAAAGAATTGAATAGATTTGTTCAGAAAATCCGCCTGATCTGCTTTAGAAACCTCAAACTCCTGTGGAAGCTGTTTGGTAATATAATCTTTATACACCATTAAAGCTTCCTGTGTATGAAAATATTCATCATCTCGCTGTTTTACTTTTAGAAAATCTTCAAACCAGTAATACATATCGCCGTTTTTGTTATTATCAACTACCGAAAGTACATAGCCGCTTTCTTTATTGTTGTTGTAAATTAAGGCTGCTTTATCTATTTTAGAAAGACTAATTCCCTGATCTTTTTCGATTTCAAAAGATTCGTTCTGAGGAAATATTTTCAGGAAAGATTCTCTTTTTTCGGTTTTGAAAATTCCTATTTTATCAACTTTTTCAGTTCCTTCTCGTTCATCTTCAAAAAATATGATAAACAATTCACCACCCTGAACTCTCGGATTTTCGGCAGCATCAAAAAGATGTTTGGCTATATTCTCAGATTCCCACAAAAACTTAGATTTATCTTCAAAAATTTCTGAAACTGAACTGAAAACAGGATTATTAACCAGATAAGTGTCGCTGTAAAACTGATAGGTTTCCTCTGTCTTAAATGAGCCTAAAAAATAATTTTCAAGCATTTCTACCGTTCCTTCATCCAGCTGAAGCTCTTCCTGTGAAAGAATGAGAGATTCTCCGTTAATTTTATTTCCTACTCTGTGTACTACTATTTTTGAAAACATTTTCTTGATTTATATTGGAATGCAAATATATTCAATCTGCTCGTTAAAACTATTTTCTTACGTATATGAATTTAATTTAACCAAAATTTCATTCATAAAAAATTCAAAACCTTTACATTTGTGGTCTCAAAAGTTATTGTAATGTTAAGGAAAATCACCATTGCTGCGATACTATTTTTATCGGTAGCGAATGTCAGTGCTCAGAAAAATAAAAAATCACCAATAGAAAGACCAAAATTGGTTGTGGGTCTCGTTATTGACCAAATGAGATGGGACTATTTGTACAGATATTATGACAAATACGGAAATGATGGCTTCAAAAGGCTACTCAATAAAGGTTTCTCATTTAATAACGTTATGATTCCTTACGTTCCTACCGTAACAGCAATTGGTCACACATCTATTTACACCGGTTCCGTACCATCTATTCACGGCATAGCCGGAAATGACTGGACAGATAAAAAAACGGGTAAAAACGTGTACTGTACCGAGGATCCTGAAGTAAAGGGAATAGGAACCAGCAGCCAGAAAGTTGGCGGGCATTCTCCAAAAAACCTCTGGAGTACCACCATTACCGATCAGCTGAGAATGGCAAGCAATTTCCAGTCTAAAGTAGTGGGTGTTTCGTTAAAAGACCGCGCTTCTATTTTACCGGCAGGACACAATCCTACAGGAGCTTTCTGGTTTGATGAAAACACCGGAAATTTTGTAACAAGTTCATACTACATGAGCAGCCTGCCAGATTGGGTAAATAAATTTAACGATAAAAAACTGGCAGAAAAACTTGTTGCCAACGGATGGAATACCCTTCTTCCCATTGAACAGTACACCGAAAGCACAAGAGATGATGTTCCGTGGGAAAGACCCGTAGGAAAAGCAGAAAAACCTGTTTTCCCTTACTCTAATCTGGCTAAAGATTATGCCGAAAATAAAGGCGTTTTAAGAACTACTCCTTTCGGAAATTCTTACACTTTAAGATTTGCAGAAGCTGCCATTGATGGTTATGAGTTAGGAGAAGATCCGATTACTGATTTTCTTGCCATTAATATCGCTTCGACAGATTATGTAGGACACTCTTTCGGACCTAATGCGATTGAAGTGGAAGACACTTATCTTCGTCTTGATATCGAACTCGCCAATTTCTTTAAACTTCTCGACAAAAAAGTGGGAGAAGGAAATTACCTGATTTTTCTTTCTGCTGATCATGGTGGAGCTCACGCTGAAGGCTATATGAAAGAAAATAAAATGATGACCGGTTTTTTTGATGACGGACTGGAAAAAAACCTGGGAGCAGAACTTGAAGCCAAATACGCGACAAGCAAACTGATTCTTGGGATTGATAATTACCAGATTTACCTGAATCATGAGCTTATTAAAGAAAAAAAGCTTGAAGAGGATGCTATCAAAAGAAGCATTATTGAAAATCTAAATAAAGATCCTAGGGTTTTGTATGCGGTAGATTTGAAAGAAGTGGGTTCTGCCCCGATTCCTGAACCGATTAAATCAAGGGTAATCAATGGTTACAATTGGCAGAGAAGCGGTGATATTCAGATTATTTCGCATGATGGTATGCTTCCTAATTACGCAAAAAAAGGAACAACACACAGTGTCTGGAATTCTTACGATGCACACATACCGCTTATTTTCATGGGTTGGAAGATTTCTCCCGGCGAAAGCAATGCTCCACACTATATGACGGATATTGCTCCTACTCTTGCTCAGTTTTTAAGAATTGAAAATCCAAGCGGAAATGTAGGACAGCCATTGATGGAAGTTTTAGGAAAATAATAAAGAATTATAGGCAATCAATCCCGCAAAATTTTGCGGGATTGTTCTTTTATTTGGTTTTATTTTCATCTTCATCATCTTCGTACTGCTCAAGATAATACGCAAAAGAAAAGCCTTCTGTTTCTTCTTCCATATCTTCGAGAGTTGTCAGAAGATCTTCAAAAGTTTCAAGCTGATCCACACTCATATTTACGAATTCCAGATGCAATGGCATTTCTAGATCGCCCGTAATTACATCAGCGAGTGCATCCAGATTATCACCAAAATGATCGGGAAGCTTCATTTTTTCTTTAAGCTGAGCATAGAAATCTTCGTAATCTCCGACCTCGATAAAATCAATATATACTGTATTCATAATTATCTGAATAAAATTTTTCGCAAAATTAAGTGATTATATTTGCTTTATGTTTATTTTTTTTGAAAACTCGTGTAATGATCTTTAGTTAAATAAACATCGCCGTTTTTAGTAAAAACAATACGGTCTGCATTACGGTTTCCGCAATTGTAATTGACATCTGCCTCAAAATATTTTTCGCCTCTTGGCAGCTTCCCTTCCCTGTTTCCAAAATGATCACCACCAATTGCTTTACCTGGTAAAACTTCGCACAAATTTCCCTGAGAAGGAATCCACCCCTGTTTTTTAGCTTCTGATTTTGTAATGTAATAATCGGGGAGACGATGATTTTGTTTTATATAAGAAATGACAGTATTTTCTTCGGTTATTGAATAAATTTCCCCGCTATTTTCAACAGTATTTCCTTTCTTATATTCTTGATTCTGTTTTTTTTCTGCAATAAAGTTATTATACACAAACATCACAGACATCCCGAAAAGCAATCCGAGACAGGCAAATAAAACAGAACGAATTTTACTGTTCATCATTTTTTTGTTTTTAGTTGATTTAATTTAATTTTAAGTGTTTCCGGATATTCTCCGTTTAAATAATATAAAAAACCATCTTTCATAAGAGCTTTCGATCCTGCTGCAGGAATTTTGTTTTCATATTCAAAATCAATTGTATCATTCATCATTTTATACTTTCCCGAATATACATCACTTTCTCTCATCATTCCTCTTGATATGAATTCAAAACTTTCGTCGTTATACATTTTTAAATATATCCAGCCTAAAGGAGCTTCTCGGTCAGCTGAAAAGATTTCTTTCTTATCCTGACAATTTACCAACAATAGAATTATTAAAATTAAAAACTTATTTTTCATTTAATTATCTTAAACTAAAATATGCAAAACCGCTCTCTTAAGAAAGCGGTTTCTAAAATTTATTTTAACTTCTTCTTAAAATATCGCAGGATATTTCTGAGGATTTGTTTCGTTAAACATCGCATAGATTTTTTCAACCATATCATCTGCAGAAGGTTTAGAGAAATAATCTCCATCACTTGCATAGGCAGGTCTGTGGTCGTTGGCAGAAATTGTTTGCGGATCCGAATCTAAGAATCTAAATGCTTTTTGTTTTTCTAAAATTTGCTGTAAAATAAACGCAGAAGTTCCGCCTTCCACATCTTCATCAATGACAACCAATCTGTTGGTTTTCTTCACAGATTCAGCAATTTCGTGAGTTAAATCGAAAGGAATTAATGACTGAACATCAATCACTTCAGCAGAAATCCCTAATTTTTCCAGTTCTTCCGCAGCTTCCATGACAATTCTCCAGGTTGAACCGTAAGTAACCAAAGTAACATCATTTCCCTCTTTAGTTACCTCAATTTTCCCGACAGGAACAGTAAATTCACCTATATTATCCGGTTGCTTTTCTTTTAATCTGTAACCGTTTAGACATTCAACAATTACAGCAGGCTCGTCACTTTGAAGCATTGTGTTGTAGAATCCGGCAGCTTTCGTTAAGTTTCTAGGAACCAATACCAAAATCCCTTTAGAAAGATTTAAGATTCCTGCCATTGGTGAACCAGAATGCCAAACTCCTTCTAATCTGTGTCCTCTTGTTCTAATGATTACCGGAGCTTTCTGACCGCCTTTTGTTCTGTACTGAACCGTTGCCAAATCATCACTCATCCCTTGTAAACAGTATAAAATATAGTCAAGATACTGAATTTCAGCGATCGGTCTTAAACCTCTCATTGCCATCCCGATTCCCTGACCTAAAATAGTAGCTTCACGGATTCCTGTATCGGCAATGCGAATTTCACCGTATTTTTCCTGCATTCCTTCCAGTCCCTGGTTGACATCACCGATATTACCTGCATCTTCACCAAACACCAAAGTTTCAGGATATTTCTCGAAAATTTTATCAAAATTAT
This sequence comes from Chryseobacterium echinoideorum, assembly GCF_007474535.1. Taxonomy (GTDB): domain Bacteria; phylum Bacteroidota; class Bacteroidia; order Flavobacteriales; family Weeksellaceae; genus Chryseobacterium; species Chryseobacterium echinoideorum. Next base: position 121,467 of record NZ_VKNW01000005.1, read on the forward strand.
TTCTGATAACTACTCTACCATCCACTGTTTCAGAATTATCTGAAAAAACAGGTCTTATTTCTTTCACATTTTCAGCTTTCCATTGAGACTGAGAATATAGGTGAGAAGAATAATTATCTTTTTCAACTTCAAAAATCTCGTTATACTTCTGCATCAACTGATTTCTTTCCGCAGAATTTGTTCCTCTTGTTGCGAGCAAAGATTTTCTCACCAGGTGGAAAACATCTTTCTTCGCTTTTGAAACCAATTTGCTAAACTGACTGATATAATTTTCGATCTCAGCATTCTGCGTTTTCAGATTTTCAACTAAAGGTAAAACTGAATTTATTAAATCTGTGATTGTTTTCTGATAGTTTTCCCAAGCCTTTTTTTGTCCGGCTTTTACCATTTTTTTAGCATCCTCATCAATCGCGTCCAGCTCTTCTGCGGTTGCTAAAACTTTTTCCTCGCCTTCAATTTCAATAGAATAATTTAAAATCCACTCTTTGAACTTCAATAATCCGTCAAACTGAGATTCCCAAGCTAAACGCTCTTCATTTTTATATCTTTCGTGTGAGCCTGAAGTAGAGTGACCTTGAGGCTGAGTCACTTCAATCACATGTATTACAACAGGAACACTTTCTACTCTTGCAAACTGCTCTGCTCTTGCATAAGCATCCAATAAAGATGGGTAATCCCACGCTTTTACCTGAATAATTTCGCAACCCTGAAATTCTCCTTCCTTTCTTTGGAAACCACTCAGCATCTCAGCAATATCTGCTTTTGCTCTCTGCTTCATCGTCGGAACCGAAATTCCGTAACCATCATCCCAAACAGAAACAATCATCGGAACCTGAAGCGCACAAGCGGCATTCAGTGTTTCCCAAAAATGCCCTTCTGCGGTAGAGGCATCACCAATAGTTCCAAAAGCAATCTCATTACCCTCTTTTGAGAATTTTTGAGAGCCGTCAAATTTTACGGATTTATATATTTTTGAAGCCTGCGCTAAACCTAACAGTCTCGGCATTTGTCCTGCAGTAGGAGAAATATCTGATGAAATATTCTTTTGAGCAGTTAAATCTTTCCAGCTTCCGTCTTCGTTCAGACTTCTTGTTGCAAAGTGACCATTCATCTGTCTACCTGCAGAAGCAGGCTCTCTCTCTACGCTGGTATCTGCATACAACTGTGCAAAGAAACTTTCAACTGATAATGCATCTACAGCCAAAGCAAAAGTCTGATCTCTGTAATACCCTGAACGGAAATCTCCGTTTTTAAAAACTTTTGCCATCGCAAGCTGCGGAAGCTCTTTACCATCCCCGAAAATTCCAAATTTAGCCTTTCCGGTAAGTACTTCTCTTCTTCCGAGGTAAGACATCTCACGAGAAATCCTACCTAATTTATAATCTTCAAGTATCTGATTTTTAAAGTCCTGAAAGGAAATTTGCTGAGTTTCAATATAGGTTGTCTGCATAGCCAAATATTAAATAAATTTTATTTTGAAGTATTTTGCTAATATACAATTTTTAAATTAATTTTAATTTTCAATAATATTTTTTAAAAATTTGATAATAAAAATTATTGTGATTATCTTAGAATAAAATTGTAACATGGAAAAGAAATCGGGTCATATTCTGAATGCATCAAGTAATCTTTTAGGGTTTTCCTTAGTAATTATTACATCCCTTAAAATATCAAAAATCAGTTACAGCACTCATCTTGATGAATTTGCAGGAATTGCGTGCCTGCTTTTTGCATTCAGTTGTTTTTTCTCCTTTCTGTCTATACGGACAACCAAAGACCAGCTTAGAAACAGATTTGAAACTATTGCGGATTATTTATTTTTAACCGCTTTATTTTGCATAGTTCTGGCGGTTATTATCGTTACAATGAAAATTATTTAATCTAAAATTTTCTTTCAATTACATAATCCAACATTAGATGTAAAGATTTTTTAGGTTCGGAATCAGGAAATTCATCCAGAATATTTTTTGCTTTCTGCTGAAAGTCTTTCATCACTTTAATAGCATAATCCAAACCTCCGGAACTTTTCACAAAAGCAATCAGCTCTTTTACTCTTTTCTGGTCGTTGTTGTACCTTTTTATTGTATTAAAATAATACTTTCGGTCGGTTTCATTAGCAATTTTCAAAGTGTGAATCAGCGGTAAAGTCATTTTCTGTTCTTTGATGTCAATTCCCACAGGTTTTCCGATCACATTTGAACTTAAATAATCAAAAAGGTCATCTTTAATCTGGAATGCCATTCCGGTATAAGTCCCGAAATCCATCATTTTTTTTGCTAAATTTTCATCAACGCCGTTGGACAAGGCTCCGATTTCGCAGCAAGCGGCAATTAAAGTTGCTGTTTTCTGACGGATAATTTCATAATAAACGTCTTCCGTAATATCCAGTTTTCTGGCTTTTTCTAACTGAAGAAGCTCACCTTCAGACATTTCTCTGATCGTTCTGGAAATTACAGAAAGTAAATCGTAATCTTTATGATCAGTAGACAATAAAACCGCTTTTGAAAGAAGAAAATCTCCTACTAAAACGGCTATTTTATTCTTCCACAACGCATTAATAGAAAAGAAATTACGTCGTTTAAAACTTTCATCCACCACATCATCATGCACCAGAGTTGCTGTATGAATCAGCTCAATCATCGAAGCTCCGCGATAGGTTTTTTCATTAACATCACCAATAAGTTTAGCACAAAGAAAAACAAACATCGGACGCATCTGTTTCCCTTTAGTTGTCACAATAAAACGGGTCACTTTATCCAACAAAGGGACTTTGCTTTGCATAGATTCATAAAACTTCTGCTCGAAAAGTTTCATTTCCTCATTGATCGGTTGCTTGATTTCTTCTACAATGTTTGCCACGAAGTAAGAATGATGGGTGGTTGTTGATTAATTCCCACAAAGATAATTGTTTTCGGGCAATTTTAACATACAATTAATTTGAAAGTCCTGTTTTAATGCTCAAAATTGGCCAGGCTAAATTTAATTAATAGTTCGTTATTGCCAAGCTTCATTATCATCAATCAGTCTTTCAGCTTATTTTTCGGAACAAAATACAGGCTTTGTTTTTCACCACCAATTGGAGAGTTGAACTTTTCTCCGGAAATGTAAATACCGTCTGAATCAACAGCAATACCTTCTATCTGACCGATTGACAAAGCGCTCCCGAGAAAATAACGCTTGGGATTTTCATTAAAAAAAACTCCAGGTTCTGTTTCATTGAAGATCTCCAGAAAAACTTCCGTTTTTTTGGTATATCCAACTAAATATAGTTTTTTATCAAAATAAGCCGCATCCGTTACCATAAAATTCGTTTTAAAAGCTTCATGTTTTATCGCTTTTTGTCTTTCTGAATTTTCCGGATCAATGGTATAGTGAGATGTAGCTTTAGCCGACCATTCTTTGGTAAAAAGATGGATATTTCCGTTGAGATAAATCATCGCTTCCGCATCAAAATCGGTTGAGCCATTTTTGGAGGAAAAATCGTTTTGTTCGGGATATTCAAAAGAAATAATCTTGAGGGAATCGTTCTGAAGGGTATTATCAGAAAAAGGTATCTGATAAATTTTCAGATCTTTTCTTGTTCCTGCGTTGTTGCCAAAATCTCCGATGTAGATGTTTTTCCCATCATTGGTAAGAGCTTCCCAGTCTTTATTTTCAGCATTAATTTTGAAACTGCCAACAATTTCACCCGTTTTAGGATCTAATTCATAGATTTCTGAAGTATTTCCGCTGTCGTTGAAGGTATATAATTTTGTGTTGAAAATATTTAATCCTGAAGTTTCCTGAATCTTTTCGTTTAATTCAGCAACTCTGTATTTTTTGATTTTGAAAATTGTTGCCTGTTGAGAGAATACACTGGCCGAAATCGTTAGAGCAAAAAGGAAAAAAATCTTTTTCATCAGGTAAAATTAGCAATTTTCAGATAAAGCGAATAAGTGTCCAAGCCTTTTAGAATTTATTTAAACCAGATCTTATTCTTCAATCGTTCTGAAAGTTAGATTGACTCTCGGCGTTTTTACTTTTGTGGTGGGAGGAAGCCGATGAAGCCAATTTTCCTGTGTTTTTCCTTTCATAATCAGTAAACTGCCGTTTTCGAGCGAAATATCTATTCGTTCTTTTGTTTGTTTATGTTTAAAAGAGAATTTTCTTTCTGCTCCAAAAGTTAATGACGCAATAGCTCCGTTTTTCTTCAGATCTTTTTCACCATCGCTGTGATATGCCATTCCTTCGCTTCCGTCATGGTACAAATTGAGAAGGCAGGAGTTGTACGTTTCACCCGAAATGTCTTCACATTTTTGCTTTAATTCTAATAATTCAGGAGTCCAGATTTTAGCATATTTTGTACGGTTTGAATAGGTATATTCAAATTCTTTTTCGCCAAACCATGCAACTTTTCTTTTGGTATAAATAAGCTTTCCGAAAATCACCGCTTCATCATTTTCCCACGGAATTTGGGTGAATAAATACTGGTAATATTTTTCGCACTCTTTATCAGAAAAAATCTTTCCATAATATTCTGCTATTCCTTCTTTTGGGAGAATATTAATGGGAAAATTTTGTGTTTCGTCGAATAAATTATTCATTGTGTGAAATATTAATTTTGAAAACTAAATAATCGACTGAAGGATTAAATTAATTAATCAGAAAAAACTTTTGCACTTTCCCAGCCAATCATCAGTTGTTTTCTGTCGCTTCCCCACATATAACCGCCAATTTTTCCGGAAGACTGTATCACTCTGTGACATGGAATTAAAAACGCAACAGGATTACTGCCAATTGCCGTTCCTACTGCTCTTGAAGCTTTCGGACTTCCGATTTCTTTGGCTAAATTTCCGTAGGTTGAAAGCTTTCCCATGGGAATCGTTAATAAGCTTTCCCACACTTTGAGCTGAAAATCTGTTCCTTTTAAGTGAAGTTTAATCGTATTAAGCTTCGACCAATCTTTATTAAAAATTGATAATGCATTTCTTTGAAAATCATCCTGTTTTTCAAAAAAAGATGCATTGGGAAATTTATTTACTAAATCTCTCAATGCATTTTCTTTATTTTCGGTGAAAGCCATGAAGCAGACTCCCTTTTCTGTAGAAGCTGTCATGATTTCACCAAAAGGACTTTCGGAAAAACTGTAATTAATATTCAGATTTTTTCCGCCGTTCTTATATTCGGCAGGTGTCATTCCCTCAATTTTCACAAACAAATCGTGCAATCTGCTTGTACTTGAAAGTCCGGTTTCTAATGCTGCATCAAACAGGGTCGTTTTTTCTTCTTTCAATAAACTTTTTGCGTGTTCCAGACTGATGAACTGTAAAAATTTTTTCGGACTTGTTCCCGCCCAATCTGTAAATATTTTCTGAAAATGAGCCGGACTCAGATGAACTTTCTCCGCCACTTCATCCAAATTGGGCTGAAGTTTAAAGTTGCTTTGGATGTATTCTATCGCTTTGGCAATTCTCTGGTAATCTATTTGATCCTGTGCAGACATTTCATTTTGTTTTACATCACAAATTTCCAAAGAAAAAATGAGAGGAAAAATCCGTTTCCTGCGGAATTTTAATCTCTGTTGATGTGGTAATACGCCAACATTTTATAATATAATTTTGCCGCTAAAAACGCTGTTGGTTTAGAATACGGAGAATCCATCAATTCAACAATATCAAATGCAACAACATTACATTTTTCAAAAACTTTTCTCAACAATTCCAAAGTTGGGTACCATTGCAAACCACCCGGTTCCGGAGTTCCTGTTGACGGAGCAATAGAAGGATCAAAAGCATCTAAATCAATAGTAATATAAACGTTACCTGAAACTTTTTCCAATACATCGTTTACCCAGTTTTCGTTGTTTGCGATTTCGTGCGCAAAAAAGACTCTTCCTTCCGGTAAATACTGATTTTCTTCCACATCCATCGAACGGATTCCCACCTGAACCAGATTATGTTTCTGGTTGGCTTCAAAAACGGCACAAGCGTGATTGGAAGTAGATCCATGAAAATCAGGACGCAAATCTGTATGTGCATCCAGCTGAAGAACCGTCAAATTATCATACTTCTCTCCTATCGCACGAATTGAACCGATAGAAACCGAATGCTCTCCCCCGAAAAGCGTAAACAATTTATCTGTTTCCAAAAGTTCTTTTGTTTTCTGATAAACGGCTTCCGTCATGGCTTCCGGTGAAGAATTTTCAGCAACTTCTCCCGCCATGTAAACTCCTTCAAGGTAAGGCTCTGTTCCTGTTTCGATGTCGTACAACTCCATATTTTCAGAAGCATCCAGGAACAATTCAGGACCTTTGTCGGCTCCTTTTCCCCAGGTTGAAGTTCCGTCATAAGGAACGGTTACCAAAACTACTTTTGAATTTTCTAACGAAGCATTTTCTTCAGGAATTCCTGCGTATGTTTTCATATGTAGATATTTATTGTTTTTTTAAGGTCATATGGTATCGCCTAATCTTCATTGGTGTTTGTGTTTCAACATTAGTCATGGCGATTTCATAATTTATAATTAAAAAATTAAATGATTTAACGATTGAAAGATTTTCGCCAAAGATACAAAGAAGTTGGGAGATTGGCGGAAGTTGAATATCTGATTCCAAAAATACAGAAGCAAAGAAATTGGTTGATAAAATAAAAATTCTCAATTATGGGAAACCGTAATTGTTGTTAGACTTGTTTTTTTTATATTTGAAATTGTAATTGGGATTGACGCAATGCGTCAATATTTGAGTTGTGATTAATTTAAAAACAGCTTCGTACAAAAAACAAAATGACTAAAACAAAATCAAAACGAGTTATTAGAATTTTATTGTTCTTGGGAACAGTAATCTCATTGTATTTTGTTCCGTGGTCTATTATAACCGCTTGGATAAAACCATTTCCAAATACCGTTCAGGAACAAGTCGATAAAGCTGCGGATTACGGATTTGATGGTATTGTTGTTTGTGTGAACAAAACGGGAAATCAATCAGAATTTTATACTTCAGGCTACAAAAACAGAGAAAATAAAATTCCAGCCGACTCCAATGCATTATTTAAAATTGCAAGTGTTAGTAAATTATATAATGCTGTTGCCATTGCTAAATTGACTCGGGATGGAAAATTATCATTAGACAAAACACTTGCAGACTATCTACCTGATTTAAACGGAAGAATAGAATATGCTGATAAAATCACGTTGCGTATGTTGGTTAAACACCGTAGTGGCATTCCCGATTATGTTCGTACTCCTAATTATTGGGCACATCCAAAAGAAACAGCAGATGAACAACTTGCTTTGGTTTTGGATAAACCAGCTAACTCTAAACCCGATAAAAAATATGAATATTCCAACACGAATTACTTATTACTTGGCAGAATAATGAACCAAGTTCTTGGTTACGACAAATTTGAATATATTCAAAAAGAGATATTAAACCCACTGAATTTAAAGCATACTTTCCGCTCCATTCAAGATGTGAATATTAATGATGTAATGAGCGGTTACTATGTAGGTTACAATAGGGACTTAAAAACGGAAAATGTAGGCTCAATACTGGCGACAGCGGAAGATTTGAGCAGATTTATTCGAGCATTAAACGATGGCTCCGTCTTTAGAGATAAAAAAGAACAAGAAATCTATTCCTCTATTTACAAGTATGAACATACAGGATTGATACCCGGATACCAAACCATTGCTAAATATCATAAGGATATAGACGCTGTAGTCATTCAATTTACGAATACGGTAAACTTTGAAGGTTATAATTGGAATATGTCAGAAATTATGTATGATCGAATAGTCAAAATATTGAGAAAGAAAAACTAGCCACAACATTGTATAAGCATAATGCGGGCTAAAGTGCTTTTATTGAGTATTTGTGCAAGGTTCAACATTAGTAATTCTATTGAACTTTTTGTGCTAAAAACCCCGCCTTCGCAAGCCCTAATCCGTTTGCGGTCAGCTTATCAAACAACCTTAAGAACCAAACAAATGACATTTTTATACACAGCAAGAGGCACATACAACAAGACTTATGACGAAGACGGAATGTCGTGGGACAAATATGTTGAGTGGTCTAAATTGACACACTTGACAGAACTTGTTTCGCTTGATGGGATGCTGAATGAGATTTTAGTTGAGCCAGATTATGAAAATGCAGATGATTGGAATTTTATTCACGTAGTAGAACAGTATCAAACAGGCTTCTTTACGACACTTGACTTTGTATTTAAACGACTAAAAGCAAAAGATAAATTTAACCTTTTGACTATTGTATTAGATCCAAACCAAGACTGTAAGAACATAGACATTGAAGGTTATGAATTTGTCGGTTACGACTTACTAGACCAAGATTTCAGCATTAGTGCTTTGACAAATTGTGGAGGTTTTGACGAAACATTTTTGCCGACTGACCTTAACGATAAAGGACTAATTGCCGACTTTGTAAAAGCTTATGATATAAAGAAACGACTTTTAGAAAACAACCCAAATGAACATCACGCAGACACAAATATAATTGCCGTCTGGCGACACAAAACAATTGGACGATGAAAAAACAATATTGACATAAAAAGCCGATCCCGCTAACATCTACTTCGCAAAGCCGATCCGATTGTTAGCTGTAAGCTTATAAAGAAAAACCGCTTAAATGAAATATATATTTACAATTTTACTAAGTTTAGTATTTAATATATTATTTAGTCAAACTACTGATAAAACGAAATTATATATTATTGGAACTGTTCATCAAAGTTCTGAGATATTAAACCCTCAAATGTTATTTGAAATATTGGATAATATAAGACCTGATATTTTACTACAAGAAAACGACAGTGAGCAAATTACAACATATTTCGAGGATATTCGTCCAAATTCGAATGAACAAAATGCTTCTTTGCAGTATTTAAAGAAATATCCGAATACGTTGAATTTACCGTTTGAGTTTGAAGGAAGAAATTCTTATAGAGATTATAATGGAATGACTCCAACAGATAACTTAACCGTAAAACTTATTGATAGTTTATATAACAAAAAAATGCTATCTCCTCAAAATGAAAGAATTTATCAAAATTATATTGATGCTAATAAATCGTTGATTGAATTTTCAAAAAAAGGTTTCAGAGCTATGAACTCTAAACAATTTGATTCGATAAACAAAATTCGCCAAAACATTCAACATAAAGAATTGTTAAAAATTTGTGAAACGGAAAATGTTTTTTCTAATCGATTTGTTACTAAACCAAACGGACAAAAAATTTCCTATAAAGATGGATTTAAACTATGGTGTAATTTTTGGGATTTAAGAAATAATTCAATGGCAATTAATATTATTAGAACTGCTTTCCGACACAAAGGAAAAAAAATAGTTGTGTTAACAGGTGTTCAGCATAAATATTATTTACTAGAATTATTAGAGAAATATTACGACGGAAACTACGAAATTATAGATTACTTTAAATAAACAGCGGCTTTATGAAATGGCAGGTTAAAGGAAACATAGAAAGTTTGTGCATTTTTTGTAGCAACAGGTTAGTGCAAAATTGTAAGTCAGTTTAAAAAAAGAAACAAAATGGCAACCTATCAATATTATTTAGCAGTTGTTCCAAAAAAAGGAATTGAAAAGAAGCACGGATACATACCTGAAACCATTGGAGTTAACACAGAAACGGGATATTTCGAATCTGACGCAGAAATCTATTGGAAAGAAGTCGAAATAAAAGCAGACGAAATTGTTTCAAAAATTGACTTCATTATTAAACGAGCAAATTGGGGAAACGATAAAACAAGTATTAATTGGAAAACTTACTCTGACGAAGTTGACAATGACGCTTCAATTTATTTGGATGAAAATTCTTTGACAATCAGAGAGTTTTATTTTCGAGCAGATTTGAGAGAAAAAAATTTAATCTTTTTAAAGAATATGATAGTGTTATGTGAAGAAAATGAATGGTTATTCTTTGACAGAAAAGGAGGACTTATGAAACCAAACTATGAAGAAATTAAAAATAGTATTAGGAATTCAAACACATACAGTTTTTTGAAAGATCCAATTAAATATTTAGAAAAGATTGGCAAACATAAAGAACAAAGCTGAACATACAGCATCGGTTTAGCAATATGGCGGCTGAAGTGCTTCTATAAAACATTGTGCAAAGCTTCATACAAGATAAAATGCCATATTTCAATTTCCCAAATCACCAATCCTTAAATTTTAAAACATTATTTTTGCACAAATTAAAATTCTATGTCATTAAAAGCTGTGCTGTTCGATATGGATGGCGTTATTGTAGATACAGAACCACTGCACAGAAAAGCGTATTTCAAAACATTCGATCAATTGGAAGTCAATGTTTCTGAAAAATTGTATACCTCTTTCACAGGAGCTTCTACCAAGAGAGTTTGCGAAACTTTAATCAGTGAATTTGATCTTTCTCATTCGCATGAAGATATCGCTGCCATTAAAAGAAGTCATTTTAAAGATTATTTTTACAATGATGAAGAATTTGATCTGATTCCCGGTGTAAGACAATTGATCAAGCATTATCATGAAAACGGAATCACATTAATTTTAGCTTCTTCCGCAACCATGACGACCATCAATATGGTTTTTGAAAAATTTGGTCTGGAAAAATATTTCAGCGGAAAAATAAGCGGTGCCGACTTAAAAGAATCTAAACCTCATCCTGAAATTTTTATGAAAGCTGCTGAAATGGCAAATCAATCTATAGAAAACTGCATGGTCATTGAAGATTCTACCAACGGAATTTTGGCAGCAAAACGAGCAGAGATTTTTTGTGCCGCTTATAAGAGTCTGCATTCTGTGAATCAAACCTATGATTTGGCAGATGTTGTAGTGTCTGATTATGATGAACTTGTTCTGGATAAAATTTTAGCTTATTTTTAGATAATAAATTTTTAGCAGTGGGTCTCTAAGCACAATACTAAACAAAATTTAAAATATTACAATAGAAACCGGTTCTAAAAACAGAACCGGTTTCGTTGAAAGTATAGTAAAAAATTGAAATTTAAGGAATAAGGACAGCGTTTTGCACATCAAATTCTGCTGATGAACCAGATTCGTTGCCATACATATCTACTGCTTTTACTTCCACTTTATGTTTTCCCAAAGAAAGTTTTCTCGGAAAATCTGCCGTCCAGATATGCTTGGAAGCTTCAGGATTGGAAGGTCTTCGCCCTGTAAGGATTGAAGGAGCCATATCCCATTTGAAAACAGACAGAGCAAAGTTGGGATCAATGGTTTCATTATAATCCATTTCTTCCCATTTTCCGCCGTCAATTCTGTATTCTACCTTGTCTTTTTTGCTTCCCATAAAGAAATTAGCCAAAATTTTTGCAGAAGTTTTAGACGGATGAGGAATCACCTTCGGAACGTAGAGCTGAATCTGATAATCTTCAGGTTTTCCTGCTGTTTTATATTTTACTTTGTATTGATTATCACTGAAACTGATAAAAGAATACCCTTTGGCTGTACCATCTCTCATGGTAGAAGTCGGCAAACCGGCATCATCTGCTGTTCCTGAATACCAATCTCCGCAAGTAGTTCCTACATTATATTCATGCAAATTTTTAGAACCATTCCAACCTGCCTGTTTGCCGTAAAAAATCTGCTGCTGAATATGGGTATGAGCTGACAGAACCAATGCATTTTGAAACGGTGCCAGATAATCAAATAATTTCTGACGGTCAGCATTTCTGAAATTATCTTCATTGGTATGTTCCAAAGGAATGTGAAGCGAAACAACAACCAATTTATTTTTGTCAACCAACTTCAAATCGTTTTCTATAAACTTCAGCTGATCCTCACGGAATCCGCCCCAATAGCCTTTTGCGTCTCTTGGATCCGGATAAAGAATGTCATCCAAGATCATAAAATGAACATTTCCGTAATTGAAAGAATAATTGGCAGGACCAAAGTTGGCTTCAAAAGTTTCGTCTGAGAACTGATCTTCTTTCGCATCATAATTCATGTCATGATTTCCCATTACATTGTACCAAGGCAATCCGATCTCCCGCATTACATCTGCATAAGGCTTTTGCAGACTAAGATCATCACCCACCAAATCTCCCAAACTGATTCCCAACACTGCATTTTTTTTGGTACTTTTCACTTCATTTACAATAGATCTTTTAAAGTAATCAAGCTGTTTTTCCGTATATGGTTGCGGATCTCCGAATACCAGAATGTCAAAATTTTTATCTTCGTTTTGTTTGTACAAAGCAAAATTGAGTTCTTTCGGTAATGTTCCGGTCGGAGCTGTTCCTTTATACTTAAAATCAGCAGGCGAACCTTTTGGTTTGTACTGATAATAATATTGCGGAAGATTGTTTTGATTTACCGGTGTCATAAAACCGGAAGGCTTTACCACAAAAATGGTCTGGTTTTCCTGAATCGGCAAACTGTACTTTCCGTTTTTATCCGTCAGAACAACCTGAACTCCGTTAGAAACGGCAACACCTTCTATTCCTTTTTCGCGGTTTTCTTTTTTCTGATTTTTATTTGAATCTTCAAAAACATATCCTGATACAGAAGTCTGTGAAAATGCCATTGCTGCAATCAGCATGCATGGCATTAAGAATTTTATCTTCATTTTTAATTTGATTAATTATTGGAATTATTGATTCCACCACATTTTGGTGTTGATGTTGTCTCCGCCCATATTTTGTGATGCGATGACATAATTATCGTAATTCTGAACCTTTGTTACCGTAGGATACATCATTCTCTGAGGCATTTTTCCATCGTTGAAAAGTCCGCCATTGTTTGGTAAAACCGGAAAACCTGTTCTTCTTTGTTCGTACCATTGCTGGTGATCTACAAAAAATAATCCCACATATTTCTGAAGCATAATTCTTTCTAAAGTTCCGTTATATGCTACTTTCGGGTTCGCAAAATAATTCGCCGGCATTGTAGTGCCCCACTGTTCCAGGGTAGCTTTTACAGCGTTTTCGTAAAAAGTTTGTGCATTTCCCGGAATAATTCCTTTAAAGGCTAATTCTGATAAAATAAACTGAAGCTCTGCATACGGCATAATCAAAATTTTCAATGGTGCTTTTGCCAGATTCTGATTAAGATTGGAAGGCTGATAATTAAACGTAGATCCTAAAGCATACCCTGAAGGAGCTCCTTTATATCCAATATTGGTATTTCCCGGAATTGATTTAGCCTGTGTGAAAAACATACTCAATCTTGGATCGTTGTTGTCTACCAAAGTTTTGGTAAAAAACTCTCCCGAAGCCCGGTAAGCCGTAAAATCCTGCGGTCTTGCGATTGGCGGAAGCAGAGGTGCAACTCCCGAGATATCCAAAACTGCTCCATCAGCATTATTCTGAAAAATCGGATAATTCACAGGATCATTAACAATTTCAGCAATTCTCTGATGAACATTTACTTCTCCGTTTCGGTTTAAAATCCTTGTCAAAAGTCTTAATGAAAGAGAATTACAGAATTTTTTCCATTTTACGATTCCTGCCGTACTTGAATGTGCCTGAAAAAACAAATCGCCTTCCGATAATGTTTTTGTCGTATCAAAAAGTGTATTAGCTTCCTTCAGATCATTCAGCAAAAACAAATAAATATCTTTCTGCTTGTCATATTTCGGTCGCATAATATCTTCTTCAAGCCTTAATGCTTCGGTCATGGGAACATCACCAAATGCATCGGTAAGATTAGCCATAATCCATGCGTTCAAAACTTTAGAGATGGCAAGATAATTTTTATTATCTTCTTTTTTAGCAGCTTCATTCAGTTCTTTTACTTGTTTCAGCCATTTGTAACTTGTATTCCAGAATCCGTTTCCGGTGCTTTCGGTAAGATAATATCTGCTGATTGTATTTCCTTCGTTGGGAAAATCTAAAGCAATCTGCATAATATCAAATGTAAAATCATCAGCACGGTTGTATCCGTATGATCCCATTTCGTACTGAATAGGAACCAGAAAACTTCCTACCGAAGGATTTTTTATACGGCTTGTATCGGTATTGATTTCTTCAAAATTTCTGTCGCATGAGTTTAAACTCAAAACAGACAATACTATTGCAGTAGATAAAAATATTTTTTTCATTTTGATTAAAATTTTAGATTAACTTGAAAACCGACTGTTCTTGCTGTTGGAAGCTGTCCTATTTCGGCTCCGGGAGTAATGGTAGAATCGTTGAGAGCGGCAACTTCAGAATCAAACATTGGGAATTTAGTCCACATCCAGAGATTTTTTCCGAAAATAGCTAAAGTAAGTTCTGTAAGCTTTAAAGGAGCAATGACATCTTTTGAAAAAGAATAAGCGATTCTTGCATCTCTCAACTTAATAAATGACGTATCAAAAGTGTTGGTTTCTACATTGGCTCTTCTGTAATAATCACCATAATAAGCTGATAGACCTACAGCTTTTGTATTTGGACTATACGTTCCGTCCGGATTTAAGATTACCCCTTGTCCTACAATGGTTCCTCCCGGATTATCTCTGCCAACCAAAGTATGCTGCAGTTTTCCTTGTTCAGACATTTTATGATGCGTCTGAGAATAGGCTACTCCACCATACTGACCGTCAAATGAGAAGCTGATCTGCCAGTTTTTAATTTTAAAATCATTCTGAAGACCTGCTCTCCATTTCGGGAATGCATTTCCAACTTTTTCTACACGATCAGGTCTCTCCGGAAGTCCGGTTGACGGATTGTATACTACTTCTCCGTTCGGATTTCTCACCAATTTAAATCCATACAAATCACCTAAAGATCCGCCAACAACAGCATTGTAATACAGAACTCCTGCAACGGTAGAAATAGTATAGAAACTTTCTCCTGCAAATTCCGCAGGTAGGGTAAGAATTTTGTTTCTGTTCATCGACCAGTTTGCGGAAATATTCCAGGTGAAGTTTTGAGATTTGAATGGAAGTCCGTTCAGGCTCATTTCAATACCCCTGTTTCTTACTTTACCTGCATTAATAATTCTGCTTGAATAACCTGATTCCCATAATGTAGGTACGGTAATGATTTGATTTTCGGTATCGTTTTGGTAAAGCGTGATATTGTAACCCAATCTGTTTTTCAATGCTGAAAAATCCATCCCTGCTTCAATATTGGTATTATCTTCAGGCTTTAGCAAAGGATTAGGATATGTTCCCGGTGTAAGAACAGAACCCACAAAATCACTTGGCGTATAATATTTATCAAGCTGATAAGGAAGTCCTGCAACCCCAACTTTCGCCCATGAAGCTCTCAACTTCCAATAATTGAAACTTGGAGATGATAAATTAAAAATATCCGAAAGAATAAAACTGGTACTTACTGAAGGATAAAAGAAAGATCTGTATTGTACAGGAAGTGTACTGCTCCAGTCATTTCGTCCGGTCACATCCAAAAATACAAGATTGTCATAATTTGCACTTACCAATCCATAAACCGAATTGGTTTGCTGGTCATTGGGTCTCGGAACTTTGGTAATCAATGAAATAGCATTATTCAGACTATAATCGCCAGGAATCTTAAGCCCTTCTGCACGGTAATCATTCATTACATATTCGTTGTATCGTATACTGGCACCGGCATTGGCATTCAGATTAAATTTGCCAAAATCTTTTTTATAAGTGAAAAGCACATCATTATTAAACTCATTATTTTTGATATACTGCTCTCTGTAAAATCCTTTCACATAATTAGCTGAACTGTAAGGCCTTTTCGTTGTTCTCTCTTCATTAAGCATCTCAATACCTGATCTCAGCATCATGCTGAAATTTTTATTGAAATCATACGTTGCCGAAATATTTCCGGTAATCATTTTCTTCTCTACTCCGTTCAGCATATGATAAGCAATAAGATAAGGATTATCAATAAACGAGCTGAATGGGTGAATCTGATCTATCTCTTCCTGCCCCGGCTTCCAGACGGGTCTGTACCATGCCAAATCTACATTCGGATTCTGGAAAATCATAAAGTAAGAAATCGACTGGTTGTTGTATCCTGTTGCCGGAAGATTATCACTCTTTGTATTGGCGTAATTGAATTTTGTTGAAATTTTAAATTTATCTGTCAGTTTATGATCGAATGAAAATGCGGCATTAAAACGGTCAAAACCTGTATTGGGCATCATCCATTTATTGTCCAGATACGTTAATGAAGCCCTGAAACCCGACTTGCCATTGCTGCTTTCCAAAGAAACATTATTAGACGAAGTAACTCCTGTTTCCCAAAAGCCCTTTACATTATCACGATATGGTCTCCAAAGTTGTCTTTCTTTGCTCTGTCCCAAAACTGTAGGATCATACTGAAAATAATACTGTCCGTTAAATTTCGGTCCGAAAGCACTACTTGTCCCACCTGTACTCACCCCATCTGCAGAAGCTCCGTAGGAATAGAAAAATTCTCCTGCCGAGTTTTTCGCCAATGTTCCCTGTCCGTATTCATGTTGATAATCCGGCCATTTTAAAACAGAATCAAAACTCAAAGAAGAATTGAATGAAACTCTAAGTTTCCCATTTTTGCTTTTCCCGGATTTTGTGGTGATCATCAAAGCTCCATTCGCAGCTCTTGAACCGTACAAAGCCGCTGCAGAAGCACCTTTCAGTACTGTAACCGATTCAATATCATCCGGATTGATACTGTTTAAACCATTTCCTAAATCAATCGGCAAATCTCCTCCCGTTCCGGCTCCATAAGCTGCCGTGCCTGTTCCCGTAGTAGAATTACTCAACGGAACACCATCTACCACAATAAGAGCATAATTATTATCTAATGAAAAAGATTTTTCTCCCCTCAAAGTAATTCTCGCCGAACCCAAAGGTCCCGCTCCTGCTGTCTGAACTTTCAAGCCGGAAACGCGTCCTTCCAGACCCTGAACCCAGTTATTGTTCTGAATATTTTCAAATACTTCAGAATTTACCTTTTCCGCTACATAACCCAAAGACTTATCCTGTCTTTTAATTCCTAAAGCGGTTACTACTACCTCATCAATTTCTTTGATGGAGTCTTTCTTTACTTTCTGCTGTGCTGTCAGATTGAGGCTTACCAATCCCAGAACAGATAACATCAGTACTTTTTGAATCTCTCTACGCATTAATTTTTTGTTTGCGCAAAATTATAAAGGCATTATGACGAGGACTTTAATAAGATTTTAACATTTTTTAAAGAATTTTTGAACATCATATTAATTTATATTTAACAGATTCACATAATCTTTTGTATTGCAGGTATTTAAAGAAATTAAGTATTATTAATATATACTTTCCCTTTATTTAAAGTAATTTTGAGAGTTTTCTCTCAAAAAATTTTCAGTTTAGAAAAAATTTCAATTTGAAAAATAAAAAAATCTGCTCCTCAAAGAAGCAGATTATATCTTTAAAATTTTTAGGTTCTTAATCTTTAAGCTGATCCGGAATATTAGTTGTGATAAAACCAATGTTTTGTGCCTTCAGTTCATCAGCAATTTTTTTATCATTTACAGTCCATGCATTAGTAATCAATCCTAAATTATTGGCTTCAGAAATCCATGTCGGGTTTTTCTGAAAAACACTGTAATGATAATCAAGACCATCAAGACCCTGCTTTTTTATCTCCTGAGGTGAAAGTTCGCCTTTCAGGTACTGAACTTTAAATTGAGGCTCCAATCTTTTAATTTCCTTGCAAATATTCAGACTAAAAGAAATGAATTCGCATTGATTATCCAGCTTCATAGCTTTAATCATTTGGATTGTTTTTGCGGTCATTTCATCTTCTTTTTCTTTGGTTTTATCCGGCTTGATTTCAACGATAAGCTTCAAAGATTTGTCTTTTTTACCTTGCTTTAAATAAGCCTTCAAGGTCGGAAAGTTTTCACCATTGGAAAGTTTTACTTTTTTTAGTTCTTTAAAACCCGTTTCAGAAATTTCCATCTTGTCGTGATGCTCATCATGATTCACCACCAAAACGCCATCTTTTGTCATTCTAACATCAAATTCAGAACCATAAATCTTTAGATTTTGGGCATTTTTCAAAGCTTTGATGGAGTTTTCTGTTGTTTTTGGCTGTGTCTGCCAATACCCTCTGTGTGCAATGATCTTTGTTTGAGCATTCATAAAAACCGTCCCTGCAATAGCTAGTCCTAAAATTACTTTTTTCATATTAAATTACTTATTACTGAAATTTCTTCTTTGTATTTCAAGAAACAGAAGAAAACATACAATCATGCAAAGTTATAAAGACATTTTATATCAACTGTTAAAAAGAATGAATATTAGTTTTAATGGAATATTAATTTTAATCTGAAAATCTCCTCAATACTTATTATTTTTGTTGCAAAGTAAAAAAATCTGATGTCTGAAAATATTCAACATACAATCGAACAACTGAGAAAAGAACTTCATCAGCATAATGAAAATTATTATCTTTTAGATGAGCCAAGCATTTCAGATATGGAATTTGACCTGCTCCTGAAAAATCTTCAGGATCTGGAAGCGAAATATCCGGAATTTCATGATGACAACTCTCCTACGATTCGTGTTGGCGGCGGTGTTACAAAAATTTTCCCAACGGTGCAGCATCAGTTCAGAATGTATTCATTAGATAATTCTTATGATTTTGATGATCTTGCAGATTGGGAAAAACGGATCATTAAAACCATTGATGACCCGGTAGAATTTGTAGCAGAACTAAAATATGACGGAGCTTCTATCTCAATTCTATACGAGAACGGAAAACTTACAGAAGCTATAACAAGAGGTGACGGCTTTCAGGGTGATGAGATTACCTCCAATGTTCGTACTATTTCAGATATTCCCCTGAAACTCACGGGAGATTTTCCTGAAAGATTTTTTATGAGAGGTGAAATTTATTTAACAAGAAAAAATTTCGATAAAATCAATAAGCTTCGTGAGGAAGAAGGTCTGGATCCTTTCATGAATCCCCGAAATACAGCCAGCGGAAGTCTGAAAATGCAGGACAGCGGTGAAGTAAGAAAGCGCAGACTGTCTTCTGTTCTTTATCAGTTTGTATCTGCCGAAGTTCCCGCAGAAACCCATTGGGAATTGCTGCATAAAGCCCAGAACTGGGGTTTCAAAACTTCTGATCAGGCAAAATTGTGTAAAAATTTGGATGAAATAAAAGAGTTTATCAATTTCTGGGATACCGAACGACACAATCTGCCTTTTGAAATTGACGGAATTGTTTTAAAAGTAAATTCTCTGAAGCAACAAAGCCAGCTTGGTTACACTGCAAAATCTCCAAGGTGGGCAATGGCATATAAATTTAAAGCCGAAAAAGTAGAAACAGAACTGCAAAGTGTTTCGTATCAGGTCGGAAGAACCGGAGCCATCACTCCTGTTGCTAATCTGAAACCTGTTTTATTGGCAGGTACTACCGTAAAAAGAGCATCTCTGCACAACGAGGATATCATCAAAAAACTGGATCTTCACGAGCATGATTTTGTGTACGTGGAAAAAGGCGGTGAAATTATCCCAAAAATTGTTGGTGTCAACACAGAAAAACGAAATTCAGACAGTGAGGAAATTAAATACATCAAAAACTGTCCGGAGTGCGGAACCGAATTGGTAAAAGTAGAAGATCAGGCTATTCATTTTTGTCCGAACGACTTACACTGTCCGCCACAGGTTGTGGGAAGAATGATTCATTATGTTTCCCGAAAAGCCTTAAACATCGAAAATCTCGGAAGTGAAACCATTGAACAGCTTTACAGAGAAAAACTGATTGAAAATCCTGCTGATTTTTATGCATTGACCAAAGAACAGCTGCTTCCGTTGGAAAGAATGGCGGAAAAATCTGCACAGAATATTATTTCAGGAATCGAAAAATCAAAAGAAATCCCTTTTGAAAAAGTGTTGTACGGAATAGGCATAAAACATGTTGGAGAAACCGTTGCCAAGAAACTGGTGAAAAATTTCCCAACGATTGATGACCTAAAAAAAGCAACAGTGGAAGAGCTTTGTCAGGTGGAAGATATTGGTGTAAAAATCGCAGAAAGCATTGCTGACTTCTTCAATAATTCTGAAAACATCTTAATGCTGGAAAGACTCAAGTCCTACGGTGTTCAGCTGGAAAAAGGAGAAAACACTAATGAAGTTTTATCGAATGTACTGGAAGGAAAAACTTTTCTCTTCACAGGAAAACTCTCTCTTTTCACCAGAGAAGCGGCCGAAGAAATGGTAGAAAAACACGGCGGAAAAAATATTTCGGCTGTTTCTAAAAATCTGAATTATCTTGTTGTAGGTGAAAAAGCCGGAAGTAAATTGAAAAAAGCACAGGATATTGGAACAATCGAGATTCTGGATGAACAGCAGTTTCTGGATTTGATTGGTTAAGTTGAAAGTTTTTGGAACGGAGAGTCCCTGAATTAATATGAAAACTTGAAAATAGACTGAATTACCTAGCCCTGATTGCAGCGACATCCTTTTGTGGAGCAAAGCAGAACAAAAGATACAGCGGAAAGCAGGTTCCCGGCTTCTAAAAAACAAAACTCTCAGATTTAGCTTTCTGAGAGTTTTTTATGCAGTATTATTTTATTTATTTTTCTTCAGCCATTCTAAACGACGCTGATCCGGAAGATGTTTCACAGAAAAATTTTCAAATATTGCTTTAAAGCCATTCCCATCGGGACTTGCCGCCATAACCCCGACTTTCACGGGTGTATTGTCCTGCATATAAGCATTTCGCATCATTACGTATTCTTTGTCATCGAATGAATAGAAAATCTCAACGGCATCTAATCTTCTGACAGCTTTTATCCATACAAAAGGTGGTGTTTTCTCAAGAACAATAACGCTCCAGTCGCTGGTTTTATGGGTTACAACGGTGCTTAGATTGAATTTTCCGTCAACAAATTCTACTCCGGCTTTTATGTAGTTTTGTTCATCAATTCTCAGCATCAACCCCATCTGATCAAAACGGACTTTGTAATCTCCGGTGATTTTTACTTTTGCTTCGAATTCTCCGCCATAAGTTGAGTAATAAAATGGAGCATCATCTACTGTAAAGCCATAATGTGAAATTCTCCAATAATCACTTTGCGGAGTGACACTCATTATCAGTTTTTTGTCTTTGATTTCCCATTGTTGAGGCTCGTTGAACCAAATCATTTTCTCAAGAGACTGTGCTTTACTACTTGAAAAAAGTTTAAAATTATAATTGATGACAGTATTAATTTTTTCATATATTTTTTTGTTTTCGCAGAATTAACTGATTTTAATAGATGTACATTAAATTTCTCGTATCACTTTACAGGGATTACCGAACGCCAGAACATTGGCAGGAATATCTTTTGTGACTACACTTCCCGCTCCTATCACAGTATTATCACCAATCGTAACACCCCGAAGAATACTACAACCTGCTCCGATCCAGACATTATTTCCTACCGTGATAGGATAAGCATATTCTAAAGCTTTGTTTCGCTGTTCTACGTCAAAAGGATGTCCCGCTGTGTAAAATCCGCAGTTGGGAGCGATGAAAACATTGTCTCCGAAAGTCACTTTTGCACAATCCAAAATCACGACATTGACGTTGGTGTAAAAATTTTCGCCGACCTCAATATTGTAACCGTAGTCGCAGTAAAATGGCTGTTCGATATGAAAGTTTTCTGTAGTCTTTCCTAAGAGTTTTTTGATTAAAATTTGTCTCTCATCAATCTTTGAAGGCTGGAGATGATTATACTCAAAACAGAGATCTTTTGCATTTTCTCTTTCTTGTACGAGAAGTTTGTCAGAAGCATCATAGATTTCCCCGTTTAGCATTTTTTCTTTTTCGTTCAGATTATTCATTGTATTTTTACGTTGATAATGAGCAAATCTACAAACTTAAGACAGCGAAATCAATACTGATTTATAACCATTTAAAATGAAACCCATCCAATCTGACCTCAACGAAAAACTCTTGCAACAGAACTTTTCAATCACAGGCAACGAAAACATTCAATTAAAAGAATGCCGGGAGATTGCTCAAAACTTTGTTAAATTGGAAAATGGCATTGCTGTTTTAAGTGACCTTCAACATAATAAAAGCTATGTTTATTCAGGAAAATTGGCAGACCAACTCAATATTTTTCGGGATAAAAACATTCAGGAGATTGAAAGCATTTGGGAAGAAGAACTTTTTGCAAAATTAGATTCTGAAGGTCTTTTGCAGAAACACTTGCTTGAACTCCAGTTTTTCCAGTTTATCAAAACAATTCCTGTAGAACAGCATAAAGATTATTATGTGGTGAGCAGATTGAGAATTGCCGATAATCCCTCTCAAAAAGCACTTTTGCACAAAATGTTTTATTTCACAAATGCCAGTGATAAAAATATAGAACTGGCGCTTTGTCTTTACCATTTTGATTTTCTGAATTCGCCACTCCATCACGGGATGATTATCAATACTGCAGATAACTCAATAATTCATCAGACAGAAGATGGAAATTCCGCATTCTTATCAATTCGTGAAAAGGAAATTTTAAAAATGATTCAGACTGGAAAAAGAAGTAAAGAAATTGCAGAACTTTTGTTTATCAGCATCAATACCGTAAACCGTCACCGACAAAATATTTTAGAAAAAATGCGCGTAGGAAATACAACAGAAGCTTGTACAATGGCCGCAAAGCTGAAATGGATTTGATGTTTGAAAAATAATTTGTGTGAGGAAATTTTTAAATTTATTTTAATCAATTGATAATTATCGTAATTTTATTCAAATATAAGAAATGGATTTCCTTAAAGATCACTCTATTCAGAACGAACTTTTATTGATATTTATCTCCGTTTTACTGGGAATTTTAATCGGAGCAGAGCGTGAATACAGAAACAAATCTGCGGGTTTGCGTACCTTTATTCTGATTTGTTTCGGGTCTTGTCTTTTTACTATTTTATCCATTAAAATTGGAGTTGATGATCCGGACAGAATTGCTGCCAATATCATTACCGGAATTGGATTTTTGGGAGCCGGTGTAATTTTTAAAGGCGACACAAAAATAGACGGAATTACAACTGCCACAACAATCTGGGCAGCGGCTTCTGTAGGAATGGCAGTAGGCTCCGGTTATGTTTATTTATCCATTCTGGGAACATTCCTTATTCTTCTGGTTCTCAGTTCGCTCAATTTTTTTGAAAAATTTATCGACAGTTATCATAAAATCCGTGAGTACAGTATTGCTGTAACCGATTTTCAATCGGTGTCTTACTGCGAAAACCTATTTAAAAAATACCAGCTGAAATCTAAAATTGCCAAACAGAAATACAATCAGGGAACCATGACTACGTCTTGGGTTGTTGCAGGAAAAAATGAAAACCACGAAGCTTTGATAAAACACCTGATGAAGGATGAGAAAATCTTTTCCTACGAGTTTTAATAACTTTTCATTGCTTTTGTTAAAAAAAGCAATCATATTTCCACAAATTTATAAATCATAAATCTAAAACCTGAGTTTTACTTTAATAAAAAAACTAAAATGCTTATTTTAGACAAAATTTTTAATAATGATAAAACGTAATATTCTTATTGCTTCTGCATTTTTCAGTTTTTCTCTTGGAATTGCACAGCAATACGGTGGAATGTGGATTCCGACCGAGCTTAATGAAAAGGAAATGAAAGATCTCGGAATGAAAATTTCTGCAAAAGATATTTTCAACACCAAAAAACCGAGTATTAAAGATGCAGTAGTACAGTTCAACGGCGGTTGTACAGCAGAAATTATTTCTCCTAAAGGATTATTACTTACCAATCACCACTGTGGTTACGGGCAGATTCAGTCACATTCAACAGTACAAAACGACCTTCTTTCCAATGGTTTCTGGGCTAAAAACATGAATTCCGAACTGCCAAATCCGGGAGTTACCGTAGATTTTATTGTTGATATAAAGGAAGTAACAACACAGATTCTTCAGGGAACAGAAAACCTTCAGGAGCCTGAGTTGTCAAAAAAAATTACCGCAAATATTGATGCTTACAAAAAATCTCAAAAAATTGAAGATTACCAGTCAATTTCTGTAAAGTCGATGTACTACGGCAATAAATTTTATGCCTACGTGATTGAAACTTATAAAGATGTACGCTTAGTTGGTGCCCCTCCGCAAAGTATCGGGAAATTTGGAAGTGATACAGACAACTGGGTTTGGCCAAGACATACGGGAGATTTTTCTATGTTCAGAATTTACGCTGATAAAAACAATAAACCTGCAGAATATTCTAAAGATAATGTTCCGTATATACCCAAACACTATCTTCCCGTTTCCATCAAAGATAAAAATGAAAATGATTTCACTTTTGTTTTCGGATTTCCGGGAAGAACAACAGAATATCTTCCTGCCATCGCCGTAGAAAAAATTATGACCGAAATAGATCCTGCAAGAATTGCAGTACGCGACGTCGCTCTGAAAACTTTAGATGAAAAAATGCGTGCCGATGATGCCACAAGAATACAATACGCATCAAAATATGCTTCTGTAGCCAACTATTGGAAAAAATGGATCGGTGAGGTAGAAGGTCTGAAAAAATCTAATGCCGTTCAGAAGAAAAAAAATTACGAAAATTCTTTGGCTGCCAAAAATCCTGCAATAAAATCAACAATTGACCAGATCAATCAACTGTATGCAAACCAAGCTCCTTTTGCACTGAACAATGCTTACTACAGCGAAGTTGTAAGAAATGCAGAGACACTAATGCTTGGTAATCTTTTTTCTAACTTTATTTCTGCTTATGAATCCGGAAAACTTGATGAAAAAGGAATTACGTCATTCAAGAGCAGACTCAGTTCGTTCTACAAAAATTATAATGCAGAGCTTGATGCTAAAGTAACTGCCAAACTTTTAGCACTTTACGCAAACAAAACTGCGCCACAGTTTTTACCAGACGGCTTTGCAGAGTTTAAAGATGAAAACCAAAACATCATCAGTTTTGAAAAGCTTTCAAAGAATTCTGTGATTACGGGAAGAAAATATGTAAACGGAGCTTCATTAAGCGAAAATATTGATAAAGCTTTTTCTGATCAGGATAATTTAATTAAAACTATTAAAAAAGATCCTGTTTATGAGTTATTTATGAATATGAAAAATACTTATATGAAATCTGTAGATCCTCAATTCACTTCTTTACAGACTCAGATTGATGCTTTACAGAAAAAATATATGGCGCAGCAAATGGAAACTGATAAGGACAGAAAATTCTTTCCTGATGCCAATTCTACGCTTCGTGTAACATACGGACAGGTAAAGGGTTCTACTCCAAGAGATGCCGTTTCCTACGATTATCAAACGCATCTAGCGGGAGTAATGGAAAAATATGTTCCCGGAGATTATGAGTTTGATGTCCCAAAAAAACTGATTGATCTCTACAACAAAAAAGATTACGGAATTTATAAGGATAAAACAGGTGATGTTCCTGTTGGTTTTACGGCAACCAATCATACAACGGGAGGAAATTCCGGAAGTCCTGCTCTGGATGCAAAAGGAAACTTAATTGGGTTGAATTTTGACAGGCAATGGGAAGGCACTATGAGTGACATCAATTATGACCCTCGTTTCAGTAGAAATATTATGGTTGATACGAAATACATTCTTTTTATCATTGATAAGTTTGCCGATTCTAAATGGCTGATTAATGAAATGAAGATTGTAAAATAAAAATAGCAAGTTTACATGATAAAGTCCTGAAAGTAATTTCGGGACTTTTATTTTTTAATTTGTAAGTAAAAATTTATATTTATTCTTTCTATTTATTTTAAAATTTCTATAAAATTATACCACAAGTTTTAAAATTACACTATGTTAAGAACAATTTTTAATTTATAAATAAATACAATAAATAAGATATAATTAAAATATTTATAAAAAAATACCATTATATCTTATTTATATTCACATATTGATTACTTTTGCGATAGTTATATAAATTAAACTGAATATGAGAAAACACTACAAATGTCCGTCACTGTGGAACAGTAACGGTTTAAAAAAGACAGGAATTTCAATTCTTGCGTTATTTGGGGCAATCCAGAGCTTAAATGCCCAAGTAAGTGATTACACTTTTTCACAAAACAACGGAACCTTTAATAGTATTGCAGCAACAGGTACTATTGTTACCGGAAGTGAAGCAACAACTTCCACCACCAATGACACTACTGGATGGACTGTCACACTTCCTTTCAATTTCAATTTTAACGCAACAGATTACACCTCAATTTATGTAAATTCTAACGGAGGTGCAGTATTTGGTGCAACAACAAGCACAAGCTCCGGTGTTATATCTTCTTCAACTGCTTACAATGGAGCTGTGGGTGTGATGAACAGAGACTTGTGGGGAGTATTTATTACATCAGGAGTTACTACAAGTGGCTCAAATGTGATTACTAATGTCGCTTCATTTAAAGGAATTGAAGTAGGAAAAGCTTTGAATAATGCAAATGGAATACCTGCAGGAGCTACAATTACAGCATTTGATGAAACAGCGGGAACCATTACAATGTCTGCGCCTGCTACTTCTAGTTCTTCTGCTGCTGTTGTGAGGTACGGATCCGGTAAAGTTTTAACTTCTGTTGAAGGTACAGCTCCCAACAGAGTTTTTGTGATTGAATGGATAGGATATAATGATTTCAATTCTGCTGTGTCTGGAAGTAACCATCTCAATTTTCAACTAAGGTTATCTGAAACTGCAAACACAGTTTCTACAGTATATGGACCTTCCTATAATGTTAATGCGACATCCAGAACCAATCAGATCGGCTTAAGAGGTGCTACAAATACTGATTTTAATAACAGATCAGGAGCTGTAGGAAATCCTTGGGACAATACATCTGCAGGAACAGCAAACAATGCTACTGTTTCAAGAGATAATACGAATTTTCCTGCTTCGGGATTAACTTTTACTTGGTCTCCTCCAAGTTGTGTTGCTCCAGCTGCGGTGACTGTTGCAAGTGCTACAATAACAGCAAATGACGCTGTCGTATCATGGAATCCTTCACCTTCAGCTCCAACAAATGGATATGAAATTTACTACAGTACTTCCAACACTGCCCCTACAGCAAGCACTGTTTTAGACCCTACAAATTCTACTACTTCTACAAGTACTTCAGCCACTATCAACGGATTAATACCTTTTACAACCTACTATGTTTGGGTAAGATCTGCTTGTACAGGTACCGACAAAAGTGCATGGACAACTTCTGCTTCATTTACTACTTTAGCCACTTGTATAGAACCTACCGCTTTAACTGTCGACAGTACGACTATAACACCAAACAGTGGTACCGCATCTTGGACAGCTCCTTCAACAGCACCTTCTAATGGCTATGAGATTTATTACAGTACTTCAAGTACTGCACCTACATCAAGTACAGTTTTAGATGCAACAAATTCCGTAACTTCTACAACAACTACAGCACCCATCGGCGGGTTGACGCCATCTACACAATATTATGTTTGGGTAAGATCGGTATGTGTAGGCACAGACAGAAGTGTTTGGACAAGTGTAACTTCTTTCACCACATTGTGTCAACCACCTGTGCTTCTATCAACAACAGGAGCTACTGTATGCCCTGGGAATACAGCAACTCTTTCTGCTACTGCAGATACAGGAGCAACAGTTAATTGGTATAATTCTGCAACAGGAGGAACTGCAATAGCAACAGGTAATTCTTTCACTACTCCAGCTATTACATCAACAACAAATTACTGGGCTTCTGCTACAACCGGATCTACCAATTCGGCAGGTTTAACGAATGCTATTTCAACAAGCGGTTATACTTTGGAAGCAGGTTTATTTTTCAATGCAACAAATAGTTTCATATTAGAGGGAGTATATGTTTATCCTACCGGAACCGGTGCTGGAACTGTAACTATTGCTTTACAGGATGGAAGCGTATCTCCGGCAACGACTATACAATCTATCACGGTAAATTTAACTGGTAGTTCAACGCCTGTAAAAACTTATGTTCCTCTTAATTTTACAGTTCCTGTGGGTACTGGTTACAAATTAATGATGATGACTAGAACCGGTCTTGTAACAGGATTAATAAGAGAATCCGGAACATCTTGGGGATCTTATCCACTTACAGTACCAGGCGCATTATCTATTACCAGTGGAAACTGTTGTTCAGGAAATGCTACCTCAACCAGCTATTATTATTTCTATGACTGGAAAGTTGTAACAGGATGTGAATCAGCAAGACAACAGGTTACTGCAACTGCAGACTCTTCTGCTTGTCTTGGAACGTCAGAGACCGATATTACTAAAAATAATATTAAAGTTTATCCAAATCCTTTCTCTGATGTATTGAATATTTCAGACATCAAGAATGTAAAATCAATTTCTGTAATGGATATTACAGGCAGATTAGTAAAAACTTTTGACCAACCTTCTTCTACACTCCAATTAAGAGATTTAAATTCAGGAATGTATATGGTAGTTCTTCACATGAACGACGGTACGAAACAGACATTGAAAGCTATTAAAAAATAGTATATCAAGTTCAATTATCAATAAAGGTCGGAAGAAAATTCTTCCGACCTTTTTAATTGATAATCCTCAGCTAAAATTTATTAAAAACTCATCTATATTAATACCCAAAAATCTCTTCCAGACTAAGCTCCTTAAAACTTCCCATTTCGTTAACTGCACTCATTTCCAGGTTTTCTTTTTTCCCAATAATTGCAGTATTAAACTGGATAGATTTTATTTCCTGATTGTAAAAATATCTTAAATCCTCAAATTTCAGATTTTCAATCTGGTGATAGATATCTTTTCTGAAATCATGCATAATTCCTAGTTTCCGGAGTCGTAAAGTATTAAAGAATATATTGGTTCTGGTAATTCTTGTTGAAGCAATCTGTTTAAGAGCAGATTTTTTGGCATTTTCAAACTGAACAGAAAATTCCGGAAGTTCCGACATCAGACCTGCCATCGTCTCTACCGCAAGCTGAAGTTTATCGGGTTGTGTCCCAATGTACGTACTTATATAATCAGGATGCTTCAGTTCGGAATTGGGAGCGTAAGAAACATAGGCAGAATATGCCAGACTTTTACTTTCTCTTATTTCCTGAAACACAATAGAAGACAAACCACGACCAAAATATTCGTTAAAAACATTGATTTTCCCAAAGTTTTCAGGATTTACAAAATTTCCTTTTCCAATTTTACTCATTTCCATCTGTACCATATCGTAATTGGTAAAATAGACCATCCCTGAAGTTTCAGGTTCGGGATATTTTTTAGGTTGAGAAACCTTCAAAGTCTCATTTGTAATATATTTCGGAATATAGCTCTTGAAGCTTTCAAAATCTTTCCCGTAGAAGAAAACCTGATAGGGGTAGCTAAAAAGCTTTTTCATTCTGTCAGTAAAATCTTTTACCTCTGTATTTTGAAGCTCATCTTTAGAAATCACATCCAAAAATCTTGACGTTTTCCCGAGCTTCGTATACGTAGTAAGAGCAGTCATGATCCGGTTTTTATCTTTTTTTCCAGCTTCCCGGCTTTCAAGAACAGTGGACACAAACTGTTGGTAGATTTTTTGATCAGGCATTAAGTCAGAAAGCCAATGAAGAAGCAATTCTATGCCCTTTTCGATATTAGATTCCAATCCGCTCAAAGAAATTGTAAGCTGGTCTGGAGTGGTTTTAAAATCATTGGTGATCCCAATTTTAAAAAACTCTTTCTTTAAATCGTCCGGCGAAAATTTTTCTGTTCCTAAATATTGTATTAGCTGAGTTGAAATTCCCAGTTTCCGATCATGGTCGCTTCCCATCGGAAAAATGAAATGTACCTGAGCAATATCGTTGTATTTATTTTTCACAAAACTCAGCTTCTTATTTTTGATAACATCCGTAGAAATTTCTTTTTGATAATCAATATATTCTGGCTGAATATCATCTTTCTTATCATTCAAAATTTCCAGTAAAAAATCAGATTGTACCTCACGATTAATTTTTACAGGTGTAATTCCGGGATTCTCAACCCTTAAAAGTTTATCGTTAACCCCTTTTTCTTTGTTGATCACTACATAATTATCTATGAAGAAATCATTCGCAAAACTTACTATATCTTCTTTTGTGAATGAAGCATAAACATCCATTTCATTTAATTCTTCAGCCCATGTTTTTCCTTTGATGTAAGTATCATACAGATTGGTTGCCAAACCCTCTGCTGTTTCCAGCCCTTTCTGACGCTGTATTTTAAAGTCATTAATAATTGCAGGAAGCATCCAGTCCGGAAAGTTTCCCTGCTTTACTAATTCAATCTGCTCCAGTATCATTGCTTTTGCCTCAACCAAAGATTGGTTTTCTTTGGGAACGGCTACAACAGAGAAATATCCGTATTGTTTTAAACCTAAAGAAAATGCCTGTGCCCAAAGCATCTTTTGAGTTTGATTGATATTCAGATCCAGCAGTCCTGCCTCTCCTCTATTGCTTAAAATATTGGCGGTAATATCCGCAAGCATTGCTTCGCGGGTGCCATAACTATCTGTTCTCCAGGCTAACTGAACTCTTGGCGTGGTCGGGCTTTTTACAACTCTCTCAACAATTTTTGTCAATGGTTTTTCAACAATATGATCTTTCTTTGGTAATTCTTTATAAGGAATTGCACCAAAATATTTTTCAACCAAGAAAATTGTTTCTTCAAAATCAAGATCTCCAACTAAAACAATAGCGTAATTATTAGGTACATAATATTCATCAAAATATTTGTGGATTGCCTTCATAGAAGGATTTTTCAGATGTTCAGGATCTCCGAGTGTGGTTTGCTTTCCGTTGGGATGGTTTGGAAACAAGGCATCCATCAACTCATAATTTACCAATCTTGAATCGTTATCCTGAGCGCGGTTGAACTCTTCATAAACAGATTCCAGCTCTGTATGAAAAAGTCTCAAAACCATTTCAGAAAATCTTTCTTTCTCAATCTTGAGCCATTTTTCAAGCTCATTTTTAGGAATATTATTTTTATAAACCGTTTCGTCAAACCAGGTGTGCGCATTGGTTCCTGTTGCTCCTAAAGACGAAATAGCTTTATCATACTCGTTTGGAATAGCATACTGACTTGCTTCCTGAGAGAGCTCGTCTATTTCTTTGTAAATTTCCTTCTTTTTTTCAGGGTCAGATTCAGCTTTATGCTTTTCAAACAAGTCTGATATTTGATTAAGCAAAACCTTTTCTTTTTCCCAATCTTTTGTTCCTAGTTTTGATGTTCCTTTGAACATCATATGTTCCAGATAATGAGCGAGACCGGTATTATCTGAAGGATCATTATTGCTTCCCGTTTTTACGGGGATAAAAGTCTGTATTCTGGGAGCATCAAAGTTTTGGGCAAGGAAAATTTTAAGCCCATTTTTTATGGTATAAATTCTTACCTTATTTTCATCATGCTCTACGGTAATGTACTCATAATTATTTTTATCAAATTGTGTCTGTTCAATATATTTCTTATGCATCATAACAAAAAAGATGAATTCTGATTATTCAGAAAGCTTACAAATTTACGGATTAGAAAGTGGAAAGTGGAATATTAATGATGATGATTGAGAAAATTGATGATTTGATGGAAAAGATACTCACCATTTTTTTAATATAAATTGAATATTGGTTTTTGATCATACTCCGGTTTTAGCCACGAAGTGCACTAAAGATTTCACCAAAAACATAATCTTGTGAGCTTTGTGAATAACCATTGTTTCCGTTTTGGAAAATAATCATTACAGCAAATGGTTTTTAATTAATGGCATATTGCGGAAAATCATTAATATAAAAAATAGAATTTCTTTAATAAATGAAAATCTTTAATCTGAATTAATTGACGGAAAATCTAATAAAAAAAAGCCGGCTCTTTCTGAAGCCGGCTTTGAAAACTTTATTTTGACCAGTTAATTTTTGAGTGTTTTACATCCTCGGAATTGGTTCCGATCATGATATCAAACTCACCCGGTTCCCAATCATATTTCAGTTCACCGTTATAGAATTTCAGCTGTTCAGGAGAAATATCAAAAGTGATTTTTTTAGATTCTCCTTTTTTCAACATAACTTTCTGAAAGCCTTTCAACTCTTTTACCGGTCTTGTGATGCTTCCCACCATATCCCTGATATATAATTGAACAACCTCAGCTCCATCATAATTTCCGGAGTTTGTAACCGTAACTGAAGCCTGAATCGTCTGATTGCCTTTAGGGTTTGCATTCGATACGGTAATATCAGAATAATTAAATTTAGTATAGCTTAAACCGAAACCAAACGGATATAACGGCGTATTGCACTCATCCATATAATTGGAACGGAACCTTTCGTACTGACATTTATCTACCTTATCCTGCGCCAAAGGTCGTCCCGTATTTTTTGAATTGTAGTAGATAGGAACCTGACCTAAACTTCTTGGAAAAGTCATTGGCAGTTTACCCGAAGGATTTACTTTTCCGAAAAGGACATCAGAAATTGCATTTCCGGCTTCTGAACCCGCAAACCAAACATTCAGAATGGCATCAGGAGCATCTTTCATATTCGTCAAAGCCAAAGGACGACCCGTGAAAAGTACCACCGCAATTGGTTTTCCTGTTTTCTTTAATTCGTTTAGTAAATCAATCTGAGACTGTGGAATCGTAATTTCAGTTCTTGAAGAAGACTCACCGCTCATCTCCGCAGATTCACCAATTGCCAAAACTATAACATCAGATTTTTTGGCAACATCCACTGCTTCTTTTAGTAAAACTTCTTTAGGGCGATTATCTCTGTCGGTCTTTTTACCATGAGCTGCATAAATGTCTTCCAATTTTGCATCATAATCAATATTGGCTCCTTTAGCAGAAATAAATTTCACTTCTTTTCCGAAATTAGCCTGCAAACCTTGCATTAAATTAACAGCATTCGCATGTTTTGCGGCAACGCTCCACGTTCCTGCCATATTCATTGAGTTGTTAACCAATGGTCCTATAACGGCAACAGTTCCTGATTTTTTCAAAGGCAAAACCTGATTATCATTTTTCATTAAAACCATTGATTGCGCTGCTGCATTTCTTGCAATATTTCGGTTTTCTAAATTGTAAACCTCTTTTGCTGCCAATTTTGCATCTCCGTAACGGTAAGGATTATCAAATAATCCCAAATCATATTTCGCTTCCAAAATTCTTTTGGCTGCCATATCAATTTCAGCTTGAGTAACTTTTCCTTCCTGCAGAGATTTTTTAAGCGTTGTTAAAAATCCTTCACCTACCATATCCATATCAACTCCTGCCTTTAAAGCTAAGGCCGAAACCTGCTGAAGATCACCCATTCCGTGATCTACCATTTCGTTGATCCCTGTGTAATCCGTTACTACAAAACCTTTAAACTTCCACTGGTTTCTCAAAACTTCTGTCTGCAACCATCTGCTTCCCGTTGCCGGAACTCCGTCTACTTCATTAAAAGAAGCCATCACAGAAGCTACCCCTGCATCTACCGCAGCTTTATAAGGTGGAAAATACTCGTTGAACATTCTTACATGACTCATGTCTACGGTATTGTAATCTCGTCCTGCTTCACCTGCTCCATACAGTGCAAAATGCTTTACACAAGCTAAAATGGTATTGCTAACAGACAAATCTTTTCCCTGATAACCATACACCATGTGTTTTGCAATTTCGCTTCCCAAATAAGGGTCTTCACCGGAACCTTCAGAAACTCTTCCCCATCTTGGTTCGCGGGAAATATCTGTCATTGGCGAAAAAGTCCAGTTGATTCCGTCTGCAGAAGCTTCTTTTGCTGCTACTCTTGCTGACTGCTGAATAAGATTCATATCCCATGAAGCTGCTAAACCTAAAGGAATAGGAAAAGTAGTTTCGTAACCATGAATAACGTCCATTCCGAAGATCAAAGGAATTTTCAGTCGGCTGTTTTCAACAGCAACTTTTTGCACTGCACGGATTTTATCAGCACCTTTTATATTAAATAATCCGCCTACTAAACCTTGCTCTACCTTTTTCCCGATATCTGAACTTTTAGCCAGACCTGTGGTAAAATCTCCTGAACTTGGTAAATTGAGCTGTCCGATTTTCTCGTCTAAAGTCATTTTTGCTAAAAGACTTTCTACGAAAGCTTTCTTTTTAGCCTGATATTGTGCGGTCTGAAAAGACTGAACGGGTTTCGTGACGATCTCCTGCGCCGAAAACATAGGTGCAAGTGCCAAAGTGGCTATTACAATAAACTTTCTCATAAATCTATCTTCTTTTATTTATTTTTTTCTAATTTTTTAATGATTATCCGTTATAAATTATAATACTTTTTTAACGCAAAGGATCGCTAAGATTCTTTTATATACCCGCTGTTTTTAAGTTCGCAAAAGCCTTTGACTTCGTTGAATCTTCGATTTCACTCATCAAAGAACTCAAAGGTTTTTCTATTATGACAAATTATGGACAATCAATTTTTTTTTAATGATTAGCCGCTTTTAATCATATAGAGTTTTTTATCGCAAAGATTTTTACTATAACTTATTGCGGATATTCATTTTTTTTAATCTCTAAAACTGTTTTATTAGCCAAGACAACTAATTATTTTTCTTTCTTTTTACTTAACATCCATTCATATAGCTTAGGATTGGAATAGGTGGAATCCCACGAATTATGATTGTCATTTGGGAAAATCGTCAATTCCGCTGTTGGATTGATGGGATGAAGTTTTTGGTAAAAATTAAAAGCATTTTCCGGTAAAACCACATCATCCATTCCGCCATGGAAAATTTTCATGTTTAAATTTTTGTACTGATGAATATTGGCATACATTACTCTATCTGTAGGCGCACAAACAGAAACTACCGCAGCAAACATTTCAGGATGCTCCATTGCTAATTTTAATGTTCCCCACCCTCCCATGGAAAGTCCGGTAAGATAAATTCTGGAATCGTCTATCTTATATTTTGCCTGAATTTCTTTGATTAAATGATACACGGTTACTGTATCCCACCATGTATCAGCAGGACATTGCGGTGCCAAGATGGCAACCGGTTCTTTGATAAGATTTTTGTATGTAAACGGACTGTGTGCTTTTACTTTTTCCAGATCATTGCCTCTTTCGCCGGAACCGTGTAAAAACACCATCAAAGGAACATTTCCTTTCGCATTTTTCGGATAATCTAAAATGTAGGAAATTTTTTCCTGTCTTTTGATTTCTTTATTAAGTTCTGTTTTTATCTCCTGAGCTGAGGTAAGTGTGGTAAGTCCGAAGAATAAAACAGGAAGTAATTTTAAGTTTAATTTCATTTTAAATCGATGTTTTAATTAACAGTTCGCTCCTACGGAGCTCTCTTAACTATTCTTATTTTGCTATTAACTGGTCGCTCCTACGGAGCTTTAATTATTATCAGAAATTCTGTTTTGTCAGCCTTGATAAGGCTTTTTTTTCAGTTTGTTATTAATAGCCCCGATAGAAGCGGCATCCTTTTTTGTTGCAGGCGGAGCAAAGCGGAGACTGCAACAAAAAAGATACAGCGGATAGCGGGAAATAGCTCCTAATAAAAAATTATTTGATGTTATACTTTTCTGATTTGAAACTTAATTTCTTTAATCCTTGTTGAATTTCCGGTGCATTCATGAACAATTTCCAGAGAAATCCGGTTCGGTAATTTTCGATCATCGGCGCAATTGTTCCCTGATCTATCGCTAAATACCTTGGCGTAAACCAGTTATCATAATGAATAGAAGTTGCATCGTAAGGACCTGCAGTTCCTATAAACTCGGGTTTGTGATTATATAAAAACTTCAGAAAATCCATTGATTCTTTGGGAGTATACGGAAAACTGCTCAATGCTGCTGTAGGAGTGATTACTCCATGATCATTCTGCGGAAAATGTGCATTGTAACCGGTTCCGCCGTTTTTATTGCGTGTATAACTTGCGGTAAGTCCCCAATAATTGGGTCCGTAACCTTTCCATTGCTTCGGGTTTTCTAAGCAGTACTTGTAATCAATGAGTACTTGATTTTTGTTTAAATCAAAATAATTTTTGATGAGTTTATCTGATAAATTCGTAGGATCTAAACCGATATACGAATAATGCGCCCAGAATAGAGGTCCGCCATATTCTTCGGCTCCGTTGTGCTTCACGTACATCGGAAGTCCGTATTTTTCTTTATCAGAAAGGTAAGTTCCGTTTCTTGTCCAACCTTTGTAATAGGTTTCTGCATCAATAGAATAGGTAGGTGATGAAGCTGCCAAAATGTAAGTAATCAGGCATTCGTTATATCCCTGCAAAGGAAAATTCATATCCCACTGATATTCTGGTGACCAGTGCCAATACAAAACTTTTTCTCCGCCTTTGGTGTACCAGTTCCATTGAATTCCTTTCCAAAGTTCGTCACATTTTTTGGCTAAAGCTTTTTCTTCGGCGTTTCCGTTTTTGAAATATTCGCGAACCATCAAAATACCTGAAGTTAGAAATGCTGTTTCTACCAAATCTCCACCGTTATCTTTTTTTCCGAAAGGAACGGTTTTGCCTGTCTCACCATTAATCCAGTGTGACCAGGCTCCTTTGTGACGGTCAGCTTTCGCCAGAAAGTCCATCATGGTTGTGAGCCTTTTTACAGCTTCCTTTCTTGGCACAAAACCTCTTTCGACTCCGACTAATATTGTTGCCAAACCAAATCCTGAACCTCCTGTTGTAATAACGTGCTTGTCTTTGTCAGGGTAAACATTATCTTCATGATAACGCTCTCTCCCCAAAAACGAATTGGGTTCTGCATAATCCCAGAAGTATTTGAGTGCATCTTTTTGAACTTTGTCCATCAGCTGCTCGTCAGCGATATTGTTTTTGACGGTAGTTGCCTTTGAAATATTCTGATTGATCTGGTTGTTTTTGCAGGAAATTACAGCTAATGCTAAAACTCCTGTCAATAGTATCTTTTTCATTTTTAAATTTTATAGTTGAAACTTAACAGAAGATTTTAAACTTCAGCTAAGCAAAATTTTTGATTTATTAAAATCCGTATTGCGTAGAATGAAAACCAAGTTTGATTAAACCTTGTTTTACATCCGGTGCATTCATAAATAACTGCCATAAAAACTGAGTTTTATGGTTTTCTATCATAGGAGCAATGGTTCCCTGATCTATGGCTAAATATCTTGGCGTTACCCAGTTGTAATGTACCGAATATGCATCATAAGGACCTGCAACACCAATGTACTTACTGTAATTCTCGTTGTAAAGAAATCTGAGCATGTTCATACTTTCCACTGGTGTGTAAGGCATGTTTGACAATGCTGCCGTAGGCGTGATGATTCCTAAATCATTGCTTGGCTGATGTGCAGCATAATCATCTCCTCCTGTGCTTGGATTTCGGGAATAGCTTGCGGTAAGTCCCCAACTTTTTGAGTTGTAACCTAGCCAGCCTTTCGGATTTGCCACACAATACTGGTACATGATTTTTGCATGATTTGTAGTAGCATTGCCATAATTAACGTAATCATCTGTTAATCCTCGTGGATCAAGCCCTAAAAAAGAATAGTGTGACCAAAACATAGGTCCTACATTCCCGGGTGCTGTATTATGATTAACTACCAAAGGTAAACCATATTGCGATGCCGGACTTGCAATAGCTCCATTTCTCGCCCACCCGTTTGTGTAAACCGGCTTATTTATGGTATGAGTTGGTGATGCAGCTGCAAGTACGTACGTAATTAAAACTTCATCGAAACCTTTGAGCGGCATATTCATTTCGAAATTATAGTTAGGTGACCAATGCCAGTACAAAGTATTTTCTCCTTTGGTGTACCAGTTCCACTCAATTCCTTTGAAAAGGGTGTCGGCTTTTTGTGATAATGCAATCTCCGAAGGATCTGTAGAGTTTTTAAAATATTCTCTTACACAAATTAACCCCTGAGCTAAAAAAGCTGTTTCTACTAAATCTCCGCCGTTATCTTTTTGACTGAATGGAATTACCTGACCATTATTTCCGTTCATCCAGTGGGGCCATGCTCCGTGAAAACGGTCGGCATTTTGAAGAAAATTCAATGCGGTTGATAATCTTGAGACTGCTTCAGCTTTTGTAACGTAACCATTCTTAATACCTACCAGAATTGTCATCAGTCCAAAACCAGATCCTCCCGCTGAAACAACGTGAGCATCTTGTCCCGGATTATCGGTATGGTATCTTTCTCTGGCTAATTTAGAGTTGCTCTCTGCATAATCCCAAAAATATTTAAGCGCATCTTTCTGCACCATTTCGACGAGTTGGGTGTCGGTGTAGGTATTGCTATTAGGCGGTGTAACAATAGGAGGTTCATTTGTTCCTTCTACAACAGAATCTGAAGAACAACTGCCACATAGAAATATGGCAGTTGCTATTGTTAATATTGAATTTTTGTGCATCAATTATTTTTTATTACTGTAAAGATCTGTAACTTCAGCTGAGCTTAAGGCTTTAGTATACATTCTAAATTGATCTATACTTCCAGTCCATGAGTTTTTCAACCAATCACTAGCTCCATTTTGAATTTGTTGAGCAGTAAACTCCTGAGGACCAGCCCCAATTTTCAGTCCAGTAATTTTACTTGGTTCTAAAATTATGTTTCCATGACCATTCCATTCCGGTGTATGAGATCGAGCAACTCCATCATAATATAGAGTCATTTTAGATGTCAGCCCATCATATACAAATACAAGATGATGCCAGTTACCATCATAAAACCCCTGTACTGAATTGGCACCAACCCACTCAAACCATTTATCACCTGTAGAATCTTTAACATATAACTTGATAAGCGGTGTTGCTACACTTCCTTCTGTTAACAAAAACATTGCGGCAGCATTGCCTGTATATGATGCAGGAAGACTGAAAATATGATCAGTTGCCAATGTACCTTTTTTAGCCCATACCGAGATACTAAAACTTCTCGCGTTTTGAGCAAAATCATTGGCACTAGAATATTTCACATATTTGTACTTAGCTCCTTGTAAAGCTTTCCCTTTTATCCCGTCAATTGATATTAAAGGATTATCCGAAGGAAATTTGGCACGAATACTATCTACTGCATTCATTAACGGATTATTTGTAGTACCATCAAATGCTGTATAAAATTTGAGAGGCCCCCCAGGAATATTTGTGTCTTTAGGATAATCATTTGAAATATCTGGTCTATCAAGATCCTGACAAGAAAATACTAAAATTCCTATCGAAAAGATACTAAAAATTTTAAATATATTTTTCATTTTTATTTGATTAATAATTAGGATTTTGAACTAATACACCTTGAGCTTTATCAATAGCATCCTGAGGAATTGGGAAATATTTATGCTTATCCTGATATCCTTTAGAAGATAAAACAGTAATAGCATCACCCCATCTTACTAAATCGTAAAATCTCTCGAATTCCATTGCAAATTCTACTCTTCTTTCTTGTTTAATGGCAGCTAAAGTGGCTGTTGTGTTTGGCAAACCAGCTCTGGTTCGGATCATGTTAAGATATGTAGTTGCTTTTCCAGCATTTCCAGATTGTAAAGCAGCTTCAGCAGCAATTAGGATAACATCTGCATATCTTATGAGTTTAATATTTTCCCAGTGATTTTTGTTTTGGGCATAAAATGTTCTTTCTGAGGGTAAAGTATAGGCTTTACCATTCCAATATTGCTGAGCAAGAACCGGATTAGGATTATTAGGTCCCGCAGGAAGTGTTGCAGTATTATAAATATCCGGACCTCCAGAAGTAAGGATTGTTGTTTTCTTCCTCAAATCTCCGGTTTCATAAGCTGCAATAAGATCTGTGGAAGGTACATTGAATCCCCATCCTAAATCCCAAGTTCCTGAACCTCTAACCCCTTGAGATTCATAAAAGTTGTTAGTATACTTTGTTGGAAAGTCGTATGTTTTTTGAACTTCTAAAATAGATTCTTTAGAATTATTGCCAGCTTTAGTAAATTCTGCGTCGTAAGAATTATTTAACTGATACACTCCAGAATTGATAACAAGCTCTGCGTGTTCCAATGCTTTAACATAATTCCCTTGGTAAAGATATAATTTTGCTAATACAGCATTTGCCGTACCCTTCGTTACTCTACCCAAATATGCGGTTGGCCATTGATTAGGTAGATCTACAGCTGCTTCTGTAAGATCTTTGATAATTTGAGCATCAACTTCTGCTATTGTTTTTTTAGGTGCAATCTCATCTATCGGATTTACAATTGTTTTAAGATTTACAGGCACTTCACCATAATCTCTTCTTAATTCAAAAAAACAAAATCCTCTGATTGCTTTTGCTTCTGCAATATTAGCTAATGTTCCACTAGATGTATCACCAGATGCAACTGCTACGCTAATCAGACTATTTGCATCAAAAATAATCTTATAATGGCCCGTCCAGTTGTTTTTAATATGACCGTTTGTTGCTACATAGCCAAAATTATTAAAAACAGTTCCGTCTGCTGCTGCATCAGTAGCTGTACTTCCTTTTTCATTATCGTCTGCTCTGATGCAATGAGTCCAGACATACGAAAAATCACTTACACCGCTCTGTTCTCTCAAACTTGCATAAAGACCAAAAGCTTTAGTTTCAAATCCACCTAATGTTACTTCATCACCTACAGGTCTTCCTAATGGTTTAACATCAAGCCAGTCTTCTCCACAGCTTTGAATAGTTGTTGCAGTTGTTCCTAAAAATGCTGCAATTACAATATGTTTAAATTTAATTTTTTTCATTTTAACTTGTTTAAAAATTTGCATTAAGTCCGAAACTAACAATTCTTGGGTTTGGATATCCGCTAGAATTCACCCCAAACTGAGTTGCAGATCCTCCAAATTCTGGTGTAAATCCATTTACACGATCCCATGTTTTAAGATTTTGAATATTTACATACAATTTTAAACCTTCTAATTTAAATTGTGAAATTAGATCTTTATTAAAATTGTATCCCAATTGTACATTTCTTATTCTAAAAAAACTTCCATCTTCTATCATATAGGTAGAATTTTCACGGTTGTATGCTGTACCTGAAAAACTCCTTGGCTCCCAGTTAGATGTCCCTGGACCCGTCCAACGATCGAGTCTTTCTTCTCGATAATTGAAAGGTGCAAATGAGTTTCCATTACCCCAGCTTCTAAACACTTCATTACCATACACTCCGTAAAAATCAGCATTCATGTAAATCCCTTTATATTCCGCACCCACACTAAAACCATATGTAAAGTCTGGTGTAGGATTACCTATCATTGTTCTATCATCTGGAGTAATTTTCCCGTCACCATTAATATCCTTATATTTAAAATCACCTGGTCCTACATCTCCTATTGTTGAAGCTGGAGACCCTAAAATATCTGCATACGATTGATATAATCCTTCAACAACATACCCGTAAAACGCACCTGCTGGTAAACCTGCACGAAATATAGAGGGTCCGTCAAATGTTGTATAGCCTTCAGATAATGTTGAAAGAACTTTTGTTTTTGTCGTAGTTAAATTACCATTAATATAATAACTGAAATTCTCAGAAATATTATCTTTCCATCCTGCTGAAAATTCGAAACCTTTAGCTTCCATGGAACCAGCATTAGAATAAAATATATTTCCAGATCCACCATCTGTTCTTGTAATTATACCATCTGTCTTCTTATTATAGTAGTTAGCATCTAAAGATAACTTTCTGTTTAATAGCATTGATTCAAAACCAAATTCATAAGATTTTAAATGTTCCCAAGATAAATTAGGATTTGTAACAAATTCAGGAATATAGGCAGGATATATATTACCATTAAAAACCCCAGTTCCTCCTTCAATATACGTAGGATATCCATAGTATCTACCACCAGCAACAAACTGGTTACCCAAATCTCCATAAGATCCCTTAAGTTTTAAATAATTTAGGAAACTTATATCTTTCATAAAATCTTCTTTGGTGACTTCCCAAGCTGCACCTACAGACCAGAAATTATCAAATCTGTTTCCAGGAGAAAGATATGCAGAGCCATCTCTCCTGATTGATGCATTAAGCATATATTTATTAGCAAAACTATACAACATTCTACCGAAATATGAAGCTTGTTTCTCTGTATATCCTGTCGTATTAACCGTTTTGGTAGCAGTATCTACAAAGTCCGAATTTAGATACCAAAATCTCGGGTCGTTAGGAATCTGACCAAACGGATTAGACAAACTTCCTCTTGCAGAACCATTCATGCCTCTAATTTCACGGTTTATTGTTTCAAAACCAGCCATTAAAGTTAGGTCATGACTTCCGAATTTCTTTTTATAGGTAAGTAATTGATTTTGCTGAAAACTCATGTCACGATTTTCAAATTGTCTAATTCCAGTTAATAAATTACCAGAATAGGGAGCTGCAGTATTTGTTTCT
Source organism: Chryseobacterium echinoideorum (assembly GCF_007474535.1). Classification (GTDB taxonomy): domain Bacteria; phylum Bacteroidota; class Bacteroidia; order Flavobacteriales; family Weeksellaceae; genus Chryseobacterium; species Chryseobacterium echinoideorum. The sequence continues at coordinate 163,689 of NZ_VKNW01000005.1, forward strand.
GTAATATACACATTAAAAACAGGAGTATACCCTCTTCCGTAACCATTTCTGTAATTTACGAAATAACTGGATCTGAAAGTAAAGTTTTTAAAGAAATCAAATTCAAAATACATATTTGGGTTAAACTGAATGTCTTTATTGATTTGGGTATTTCTCATCCCTTCTACAACAGCTAGAGGATTACCAATTTGTGCTGCCCCTAATTGTTGAGGTAAAGAATTGTATAATCCATAAAATTCACCCGGTATTAAATTGATAGGACTAACAACAGGAGTAGCATTTAAAGCAGAACCGAAACTGCGAAGCTGAGGGAGATTTGCATAAGAACCTGTTAAGCCAAAACCTGCCCTTACAGAATTTGAAATTTTCAAGTCATCATTAAACTTAAAAGTCATTCTATCATATTTCTCGTTTTTGATAGAACCATCTTCAGATTGATAACCAAAGGAGAAACTCATTCTGTTTTTCTCACTACCATTTGAAATTGTAATATTGTGCTGATTTATAATACCTCCCTTTTTAGCAATCTCATCTATCCAGTTAGTATTTGCAGTAAATGGTGAAAAATTGTATGGAGCTGATCCTTGATTCGTAAGATCTTCATTATATAAAGTTCTGAAACCTTGCGCATCTGTTAAGTCAGGTCTGTTATCAAAAGATTTTACTCCAATTGAAGAGTTTAAGCTTATACTAGTTCTTCCGGTTTTTCCTCTTTTAGTAGTAATAATAATGGCTCCGTTAGCTGCTCTACTACCAAAAATCGCAAGAGATGATGGATCTTTCAAAACCTCCATTGATTCTATATCTGCAGGATTTACAAAATCAATATTATTTGCAAAAGCACCGTCAACAATATAAATAGGATTTACACCATTAATTGTAGCAGTACCTCTAATTCTTACATCCGCTTGTGAACCCGGTTGTCCTGAGTTTACGATAGATAAACCTGCAACTTTACCTTGTAATGAGTTCAATGGGTTAGATGCTGGCTTATCCGCAACTTCTCCACCTTCTACTTTAACAATTGATCCTGTTAGATCACGTTTCTTTGCTGTACCATATCCAATCATCACCACCTCCTCTATTTTCTGCTCTTTTGGGAGCGTGTCCTGAGGAGTAGTCTGTCCATTAACGTTCATTCCGAAGTAGAGAACGGCAATAAGACAGGAATACTTTAAATTAGTTTGTTTCATATAGTTTAATTTTATCTTGTTTTCTTTAATGTCATTCACTTTGTTATGTTCAAAATAAGACATTATCTCAAAAATAAAAAAATTTACGAAAGATGTTAATGTTTCTTAAAAAAAATTTAATAATTCAATTTCCGTTATGTTATTGATAACCTATAAGCCATTTTAACTATTTATTTTTTAATTTATAATAATTATTTTATCAATTTCATATCATATTTTTTTTCATTTTTTCATAATGAAGCAATAAAAATATCCAAAAACAACAGCAAAAACCCTTTTTTGGAACTTTCAGTCAAAAAGGCATTAAATTTGTCTTAAATTTTAGCTTGAAAATCTCATTACCCAAGTTTTTACTGTGAGGTTTATTATATTAACTTTGGAATTTAAAAGAAAACAGTAAACTCTTATCATTTATTTTAACTAAAATAAACTTACTATGAAAAAATATATTTTTGCTGCAATCATCACTTTTAGTACAGCAGCAGTAATCACTACAAGCGTTCAGTCATGTTCTACGCTTGCTACTACAGACTTAGGTTTGGCAGTTATCAAAAGAGTTTTACTGGGCGGCATCAATAAAGGAGCGAATATTTACGGAAACAAACAAGCTTTTCTCCAAAACAATCTTGTAGACAAAGCTTTACCAAGCGAATTAAGAAACATCAATTCAACGCTTGAGAAAATTGCACCTGCACTTGTTGCCAAACAAAGAGAATATATTGCCGAAGCCGCAGCTTACACCGTACAGATATCAAAACCTATTCTGGAAAACGCTGTTAACAGTCTCAACGCACAGGATGTAACCCGCATTATTCAGGGAGAAAAAGGGACTGCCACTTTAATTTTAAAAGAAAAAACTCAAGCACAGCTTATTCAGGCAATTGCACCAAGAGTTGAGCAGGAACTCAATAAATATGGCATTGTAAAAACGATCAATACGGCTCTTTCGGGAAGTAATTTATTGGGAAGCCTTTTAGGAGGAAATACAAATAATGTCAACGCAGGCGGACTGAGCATCCTGGCTTCCGAACAGATTGTGAACGGACTTTTCAACATTATTGAAGACCACGAAAAGCAGAACTCCGCAACCCTTCTAGGGCCTTTCGGAAAAAAATAATTTTTACTATCTTTAAATATGGAAATATTACAAGGAAATAACCACGCAAGTCCTGAGGATTTTTATAATTCATTAAAGGAAAAACTGGAAAACAATCATGATTTTCCGGAAGATTATCTGTTCAAATTCATCATTCCGACCGATGAGGCAAAGATTACAGAAATCTATAAAGTTTTCGACGGCATCAAATTCACCATGAGTAACCGTGAAAGCAAAAACGGCAAATATACCGCCTGCAACATCAATGCTTTTGTTCTGGATGCAGATCAGGTAGTATTTATTTATCAGGAAGTGGCGAAAATTGAAAATGTTATTTTGTTATAGAATAAAGTTTCAAGTAACAAGGTCGGCAATTGCCGGCCTTTTTTAATTAAACTATCGGCAATGATATTTTTCACTTACAAAAGATTAATATTTCCAGTAAATCATTATATTTCACAAAAAAACTCAGCGGTCTGCTGAGTCATTATTTACGATGGTTTTTCACCCTCCTTTAGTTCCGAATTTTTTGCTGCTTTTACCAGCTCGTTGGTATCGCTGTAAAGCATTTGCCAACCGGTAACATCTTTCATTGCCGTTAAAAGACCGAGGTACGTTTTCAGGTTTTTCTCAAGATCTTTCCGGATGGCACTTGCACTCGTCATTTGTCTGAGGTCCGCATTGGCTTCTGCCTGATCTGCAAACTGTACTTCAAAATCTTCGTGCTTGGTTTTCATATCTGCGAAAGCCGTAGTTAAGGAAAGAGCTGTTATTTTCTGTGTGTTTTCGGGAGTTTCCAGTTCTTCGATCAGCTTTTTCATCTGTGCGGTTTGTGAAGAATAACTTAAACGATCCAGATTCAGCCCGAATGTCTTGAAGATACCGTACAAATCCTCCGCCAACTGATAATTGGGTGCGGAAGAGAGCTTTCGGTACCCGTTAAGAAAAGCTTTCAGATCAGTATAAGCGACATCCCTTTCGTGGTCTGCCGTGGCAACGTCTTTTCCTTTTCCGCTGTAGATTTGTTTGGTGTAGACCTGATCATACTCGATGTAGGAAGCCTGCAAAGCTGCGGTAAGCGGATGATTGGTAATCACAGGATATTTTCCTGACTGAATGTTGGAAATAATTCTCTGAGCCAAAGTTGCAAGGTCTTTCGTGCTCAGCTTTGTAAGTGCAATTTTCATACGTTTGCGTTTTTAATTAATAATTTAAGAATCAAATATATAAAAATTTGAATATGCTTTAAAGATTGTAGTGATTTTTAACGCAAGGTTCGCAAATATTTTTTCATTACTAAATGCTTTTAAGGTTCGCAATGGCGTTCTACTCAGCAAAGAAATACTAACGAAATCTTCTGTGATTACAAACAAGCTTGTTTTAAACCAACGGATTGCTCCGGAAGTTACAAACAGGTTTGTTTTAAACTAGAAAAGTTCTCCGAAGGTTTCCCGCAATTTGTTGGAGACTACTCGCAATTGCAGGAGGTTACAAACAAGATTGTTTTTAATAAAATGCGGATGAATAAGGTTGGTTTTAAGGTTATTGCAGATGCTGTGGTTTTGATTGGGAATGATTTTTTTTGTTTTTTTTCTATTGTTTACGGGAACACGTAATCGGAGTTTCATTATAATATTTATCTTTGAAAACTAAATAATAAAGTATGAAAAAAACATTTACTCTCTTTGTTATCTTACTGTCAATTTATAATTATTCTCAGGTTGTCGTGAGAGGCTATTACAGAAAGAACGGCACTTATGTTCAGCCACATGTAAGAACTGCACCAAATTCAACTATTACGGACAATTATAGTTATAGGGGTAATTACAACCCAAATACAGAATACACTACAAGTTCTTCGAGAACTTCTTCTCCAACAACTTATAATTATTATAATAATTCTTCTTCATCTAATTATGATAAAGAATTGGTAAATGGTTATTATCGAAATGATGGAACTTATGTAAGTGGATATTATCGTACGAAAAGATCAACAACGACAAGTTCTCCTACATCCAGTTACCAATATTATAACAATTCAAATAATTATATCCGTTCTACGAAAAAATACGTAAATACAACTAATGTGAATTTAAGAACTGCACCAAAGGTTTCCGACAATATTATTGAAGAACTTGCTTTCTCAGATGAAGTAATATCTATAAAACAAGTAGGATATTGGGACAAGGTTCAAGTAAAAAGATATTTGCCCAATACAAATAGCTATTCTACAATAAATGGTTTTATAAACAGTAGATACCTGACACCTTCTGTAAAAACTGAAGATACTTACAACAATAACTCTAGAAGCAATGATTCAAAATACTTTAGAGTAAACGTTGATAAAACTTATTTTTGCAATACTCCAAACATTAAAGACGCTAGAAAAGCATATCTAATTTATGACACAGTTATTTATGCCATTGCAGAATCAAAATACTTTATTTACATAGAGTTTACAAATACTTTAGGGCAGACCAGTATTGGATGGATATTAAAAGATGATTTAATTAGAGAGTAATCAAACAATTTATTATGGATAGAAAAATTTATTTAGTGATGTGTTTTTTATTTTGTACAATGTTTTTTGGTCAATCTATGGTAGGTTACACTTATAATGAAGTCGTTAATAAGTATAGTAACGAAAATTTAAGACCTATGAATAGTATTTGGATAGGTGGTTCTGAAATAAAATCCTTGTTACTAGAAAGGCAGAATTATAGAGTTACGTATACTTTTGATCGAAATAATATTTGTAGTACAAGTTTAATTTTAGTTAAAAATAAGGAAACACTTCAAGAATTTATTAATTTTTATAATGAAAGGTATACAAATGTAGGGTCTGATAATTGGGTTAGCGAAAAAAACATTCTTTGTATAAAGTTATTTAATAAAGGAACAGTTCCGACTTTTCAAATTAAGGACTGTAGCAATTAAATCCTTTAGAAAGCAAAATTGGTTTTTATACAAAAAAAAATCGGAAAAAAACCTGCCTCGCAGCAGGTTTTTCTATTGAGTTACTATGGACAAGGCAAAAATTAAAAACGAGTGTTGTTGCAGACATTTACTGTAACCACCCCGTCAATTCGCCTTTGGCGAATCGCCACCCCTCCAATGGAGGGGAACCTGTGCGAAAACAGCACCTTATTTCTGACAAAGTTAATCTCGCCATTTTATCTTTAAACAAAAAAAAGACGTGTGGAAATTCCCCTCCTCCGGAGGGGTGGATTAATTTTCAAAAGAAAATTAAGACGGGGTGGTCAGTTCCATTTAGAAAAAAACGTAAATTCGTTCAAAATAAAAACACAAATGTTAGAAAAGCAGATATTAACACACATCAACGGCATTATTATCTACCGAAACTTTGTCGAAAACCTGCCTTACAATCCGCTACTCATACCTTTAGCAAAAGAAAAAAGAAAACTGGGAATTTTATCAGAAGTCTTGTTTTGGAAACAGGTCCGAAATAAAACTTTTCACCATATTGATTTTGACAGACAAAGAATTATAGGAAACTACATTGTTGATTTTTACGTAAAAACATTGGGCTTGGTCGTTGAAATTGATGGGACAAGTCATGATTTTAAGCAGGAATATGATCTGCGAAGAACCGGGTTTCTGGAAAGTCTTGGACTGAAAGTTTTTAGAATGACCGATTGGGATGTAAAGCAGAATTTGTCTACAGCCATAAAAGAACTTGAGAGTTTTATTATTGAAAATTATAGCTAAAACTTCTTTGAATGAAAAGGGTGATTTGATTCGTTTTTACATAACCACCCCGTCAATTTCGCTTTTGGCGAATCGCCACCCCTCCGTTGGAGGGGAATTTTTAATCAAAGAGATTTTCATCCACAAAATTCGGGAGCGTCACCTTCAAATTCGGTTCTGCTTCCATGGCTCTTTTGATAGCGAAAACAGCGCCTTCATTTCTTGCCCAGCTTCTTCGGGAGATTCCGTTGTTGACATCCCAGAACAGCATGGATTTTAATCTTGTGTCGGCATCATCGCTTCCGTCCAATAACATCCCGAAACCACCATTGATGACTTCGCCCCAACCAACGCCACCTCCATTGTGAATAGAAACCCAGGTTGCCCCACGGAAACTGTCGCCAATTACATTATGGATCGCCATATCTGCCGTAAATCTCGAACCGTCATAAATATTGGAAGTCTCTCTGTACGGCGAATCTGTCCCCGAAACATCGTGGTGATCTCTTCCCAAAACCACCGCTCCGATTTCTCCGTTGGCAATAGCTTTGTTGAAAGCTTCAGCGATCTTCATTCTTCCTTCTGCATCGGCATATAAAATTCTTGCCTGCGAACCGACCACCAGATTGTTTTCCTGTGCGCCTTTAATCCACTGAATATTGTCTTTCATCTGCTGCTGGATTTCTTCAGGAGAAGTTTTAATCATTTCCTCTAAAACCTGACAGGCAATTTCGTCTGTTTTCTGTAAATCTTCCGGTTTTCCGCTGGCACAAACCCAACGGAACGGTCCGAAACCATAATCGAAACACATCGGTCCCATAATATCCTGAACATAAGAAGGGAATTTGAATTCTCTTCCCAATGTAGGATGATCTGACATTACATCAGCTCCGGCTCTGGAAGCTTCCAGTAAAAAGGCATTTCCGTAATCGAAGAAATAGGTTCCTTTTGCTGTATGTTTGTTGATGGCTTCTGCGTGTCTTCTCAGACTTTGCTGAACTTTTTCTTTGAACAGCTCAGGGTTTTCCGCCATCATTTTGTTGGATTCTTCAAAGCTTTGTCCTGCAGGATAATAACCTCCCGCCCAAGGATTATGAAGAGAAGTCTGGTCACTACCGATATCAATTCTTAAATTTTCCTGATCAAATTTTTCCCAAACCTCCACAATATTTCCAAGAAACGCCAGAGAAACCGATTCTTTATTTTCCTGCGCTTTTCTCACTCTTTCTACCAATTCATCCAGATTTTCGTGGATTTCGTTCACCCATTTCTGATCGTGACGGATTTTGGTAATTTTAGGATTCACTTCTGCACAAACGGTCACACAACCTGCAATATTTCCTGCTTTTGGCTGCGCTCCGGACATCCCGCCTAATCCTGAAGTAACAAACAATCCGCCTTTTGGCTCTTTATTGATTTTTCTGAAAGCATTTAAAACCGTAATCGTGGTTCCATGCACAATTCCCTGCGGACCGATGTACATATAACTTCCCGCTGTCATTTGTCCATACTGTGAAACACCCAACGCATTAAATTTTTCCCAATCATCGGGTTTAGAATAGTTAGGAATCACCATTCCGTTTGTCACCACCACTCTTGGTGCATCTTTATGCGAAGGAAACAATCCCATCGGATGTCCGGAATACATCACTAAAGTCTGCTCATCCGTCATCTCAGACAGATATTTCATCGTTAAAAGATACTGCGCCCAGTTAGAGAAAACGGCTCCGTTTCCGCCATAAGTAATCAGTTCGTGCGGATGTTGTGCCACCGCATAATCCAGATTGTTCTGAATCATCAACATAATTGCTTTTGCCTGTTCCGATTTCCCAGGATACTCTGCAATATCTCTTGCTTTCATCTCGTAATCCGGACGGAAACGGTACATATAAATTCTTCCGTATTCATCAAGCTCTTTTCTGAACTCCTGAATTAATTCTGTATGAAATTGGGATTCAAAATAACGTAAAGCATTCTTTAACGCTAGTTTTTTTTCTTCTTCCGATAAAATTTCTTTTCGTTTCGGAGCGTGATTGATATTGGTTTCGTATGGTTTAGGTTGTGGCAGCTGGCTTGGAATACCTTGCTGTATTTGCTCTTTGAAAGTCATAGTTGAGTTTAAAATTCTTTGGTTGAATGCTGAAATTAAAGTTATAAAATCAAGGTTTTAAAGATATAAAGAAAATTCTATCCGTGAAAATTGCAACCCCAGCTTATTGCTTATTATAAAAGTCTTTATTTCAAACAAAAAAGGAGAACCATTTCTGATTCTCCTGTTGGTAGCGGGGACACGACTCGAACGTGCGACCTCCGGGTTATGAGCCCGACGAGCTACCTACTGCTCTACCCCGCGGTATATTTTCTGAACGTCTACCGAAAACGTTATGCTTAGTAGCGGGAACCGGACTCGAACCGATGACCTTCGGGTTATGAGCCCGACGAGCTACCTACTGCTCCATCCCGCGATATATTTTTCGCACTTTAAAAGTGACCTTTGTAGCGGGGACACGACTCGAACGTGCGACCTCCGGGTTATGAGCCCGACGAGCTACCTACTGCTCTACCCCGCGATATTGGACTGCAAATATACGAATAATTCTCAAAATTGCAAGTTTTTCTTTTAAATAAGGCATATTCTTTGATTCGGTGTAAATATTCGTACATTTGTTTATGGCAAAAATTTTAAAAATATATCCAGACAATCCTCAGGAAAATCTTATTAATGAGGTCATTAAAACATTGAACAACGGTGGACTGATCATTTATCCTTCAGATACGGTGTATGCTTTGGGCTGTAATATTTTTGACATTAAAGCAATGGAAAAACTTGCCCAGCTGAAAAAACAAAAGCTGGAAAAAGCAAAATTTTCTATCATCTGTAACGATCTGAGCCATCTTTCAGATTTTACAAGACCTATTGATACTTCTATATTCAGATTTTTGAAGAGTCACCTTCCGGGTCCGTTTACTTTTATTCTTGATGCTAACAAAAGTTTACCTTTAGCTTACAAAAACCATAAAACCATCGGGATAAGAGTTCCGGATCATCCTATTCCGCAATTAATTGTAGAAAAATTAGGACATCCTATTGCTTCCACATCCATTAAGGATGATGATGAAATCATCGAATATTCTACTGATCCCGAACTCATAGCTGAAAAGTACGATCATCTGGTTGATATTGTGATTGATTCCGGTTACGGAGACAACATAGCATCCACGATTGTAGATCTTACTTCCGGTGAGCCGGAAATCATTCGTCAGGGAAAAGGAGAAATATAGATCTGCTTTAGAAATGAGTTTAAACGGAAGATATTCTTTAGGTATAATCCTGACTTTTGTATTGCTTACTGCTTTTATGCTGTATTCAATTCCTGTCATTAATGTTTTTTTTCAGTACAAAACATTAACACCTGATTTATTTTTTTATAACAGACTTTCGCTCTGGCTGGTGTTGGTCTTGGTTCTGGTGTACAACTTCTTCATAGAAGACAGATCTTTTTTCGTTTGGGAAGACAAAAAATATTCTTCGTTGTTTTATTTGGGCGCTGTGACTGTTTTATATCTTATTTGTACCATTGGCGGTGCTTTTTTGAACAGTATTATCATGCTTTTAACGGAAGAAAAGATCAGCAAAAGACTTGCAGAGTTCAAAATCTTATTCCAAAATAATTATTTGCTTATAGCATTTACCTGTCTTACTGCGGGAGTCATTGAAGAACTGCTGATGAGAGCTTACATTCAGCCAAGAATTGAAAAAATTTATAACAGTCCGATATTAGGTGTTGTTGTTTCGGCACTTTTATTCGGAATTCTGCACAGCACTTATGGAACAATTGGCCAGGTTGCGATTCCTTTTTTTATAGGGCTGGTTTTTGCCATATCTTATAAAGTATATTCCAATATTAAAATTTTAATCATCTGTCATTTTCTTATTGATTTTATTTCTTTGATGATGATGAATCTGATCGATATTAAACACTTATCTTTACTACAGTTATGAAAATTATAACTTCTCCTGCAAAACTGATGAATGTAGACTATTCAACGGGTTTCCTTCGTTCCACAACACCGAAATTTATTGATGAAGCAGCATTAATACAATCTTATTTAAAAGACAAATCTCCGAAATATCTTTCAGAATTAATGGAAATTTCGTCTAAACTCGCTGACGAAAACTGGGAAAGAAACCAAAAATGGAAAGCCAAACCAACAGCAAAAGAGTCCTGTCCTGCCCTATTTGCTTTTACAGGAGAAGTTTACAGAGGTTTAGATGCCAAAAGTTTAGATAAAAAAGCTGTAGATTATCTTCAAAAAAATCACAGAATACTTTCCGGATTATACGGATTGCTGAAACCTTCTGACAAAGTAATGCTTTACCGTCTGGAAATGGGCAGAAATTTTGAATTTCAAGAATATAAAAATCTCTACGGTTTCTGGACAGAAAAAGTAACTGAGCAGCTTAATTCTGAGATGAAAAAAAAGGAAATTCTCCTCAACCTTGCAAGCAACGAATATGTAAAAGTAATTGACCGAAAAAAACTGAATCATCAGATGATTGATTTTGATTTTTATGAGCTGAAAGAAGGGAAACTGAAAACCATTGTTGTCTATACCAAACACGCAAGAGGTTTGGTCGCAAGATTCTGTGCCGAACAAAATGCCAAAACATTGGACGATGTAAAAGCATTTAACTATGAACGCTATAGAATTGATGAGGAAAAATCAACGGATAATCATCTTGTTTTTGTACGATGAAATTTGAAGAAATAAAAAAAGTTTTTGCTCAGAACATTTCTGATTTGTATGAAGAATCGGAAAGCCGTTTCATGTTTCAACTGTTTGCCGAAGATATTCTGGGCTGGAATACAATTCTACAAAGACAGTTTTCTGGCGAGAAAATCTCAGAAGAACATGAAAAAAAATTTAAACATATTATTTCAGAATTAAAAACAGGAAAACCTTATCAGCAGATTTTGGGTGAAACTGAATTTTACGGAATGAAAATTTTTGTGGATGAAAATGTGCTGATTCCACGTCCTGAAACAGAAGAATTGTTGGAATTTGCGATCAAAAAAATTAAAAATTCAAAGCTGAATGTCCAAGCTTTAAAGATTTTGGATATCGGAACAGGAAGCGGAGTCATTCCGTTGGTTTTAAAAAAATGTTTTACTGAAGCGGAAGTTACCTCCATTGATGTATCGGAAAAAGCTTTGGAAATTGCCAAAAAAAATGCAGAATTTTATCAGCTTAACATCAATTTCATCTATGCCGATTATCTGAATTTTAATTTTAATGAAAAATTCGACATCATTATATCAAATCCGCCTTATATCGGTATTGATGAAGAAGAGGAAATAGCACATTCGGTAAAAGGTTTTGAACCTGCAATGGCGCTATTCTCTCCTACTTCAGATGCGCTGATTTTCTATAGAAAAATCGCAGACGATGCCCAGAAATACCTGAATGAAAACGGATTATTATTCCTGGAGATCAATCAGAAATTAGGAAAAGAAACATTAGCATTATATAAAAAAAATTTCCCGGAAGCAGAATTAATAAAAGATCTTAGTGGAAATGACAGATTTGTTATGGTGAAAAAATAAAAGATAAAGATTCAGTCCCATTTTAAAATCTGATTAATGACGACAGACCTCTAAAAAGAGGCTTATCTATGAACAGCAATATCGTTTAAAATCCATTCCAGCTGCACATCTTTTTTGTCAATTATATTTTGTAGGCTTTCTTTAACTTCAACATCAGGAATAACGCCTCGATGTTTTTCTTCAAAATCAATATTGGGCTGCACCAAAAGCAAACCAATCGGAAATTCTATTTTAGAATGCGGTAATTTTTGATAAGAATAAAATCCTGCTACCGTTCCATCATGAGCTCCTCCCGTTTCTTCACCTACCAAAACAACGCGTTTATCATACTTTAACTTTGATGAAATGACAGATGAAGCCGAGAAACTGCTTCCGTTGATCAATACATATATTTTCCCTGAAAAAGTATCTTCTTTAGGTTTTGTAGATCTATTTTCTTTCATTTTATAGTATGCACCTCCATTATCGCCTTTGTAAACGCTAAAGACCTGGTAAAAAAAGTAGCCGGGGTAAGCCAAACTTTTTAAAGCATATTGCAAAGGACTGACTCTTCTGAAATAATTGGTTTTTAATGGACTCGTTTTAGAGGTTAATTCTGCCGGTTTAATGAGTACAAAAGGTTCTTTTGCAAGATAAGAATAAAGATTGTTGATCTCTGAAAGCGAACCACCGTAATTGTTCCTGATATCAATAATCAGGTGTGAGGAGTTAGCATTTTTAATTTTTGAAAATGTTTCTTTATAAAACTTCCGAGAAAAAGTTCCGGAAAAGCTCTTGATTTTCATGTATGCAATTGTACTGTCTTTGTCCAGAAACTTAAAGCTCCTGTTATAAGAATTACTGAATGCCACATAATCGTTAATCTTTTTTTCGGGAGTTCTTTTTCGGTTTACTTTTTCTTTTTCGAGTTCATTTTTATTTTTGGATTCGCGTTTCAAAACGATTTGTTTTCTTTCGCTTTCATACAATGTTTCAATTTTTGCACTGTCCAGAATTCCTTTTTCAGCAACATAAAAATTAAAGAAAACATCGTTCAGATAATAAGGCTGAAACGTAGTATTTTCGCCGTCACTATTGATTAATTGACTGTATTTTCTGATGTATTTTGAAACAGGTTCATCATTAATGCTTAAAAGCTCAGTTCCCGGTTTGATGTTTTCAATAGAATCTTTATTTTCTGTAAAATAAAGATGATCACCCTCAAGACGATACTCAAACCTTCCGAAAAGTCCTTTTTTATTTTTCAATACTTTAATTTCTTTTCTTGAAAACCTTTTTGAGGGTATTCTCAGAGAAAGATGACCTTCTTTGATCTGAGCAATTACAGGCTGTAATTTAAAATAAAACTGCACAGAATTGAGCGGTTTGTTTATCGTATTTTTAATGCTGTCAAATTTATAACCAAGTTCTTGTTTAGAAATATACCAGTAAAGCTTCGGATGAAGCTCCTGAAGTTTAGAATAAGTAAAATCTACATCTTTTCTTAGGTTTTCGGGAGAGATCATTTCCAATCTCTGTTTATTATAATTTTTCACAGAAATACAGGAAGAAAAAATGACTGCTAAAGCAATAAAAGAAAGATATCTCAAGATTAAGCGGTTTTTTAAGAATTAAAAATACTAAACTTTATCCGAAATTAAAAAAGTAAAACAGAAACTCATTCGTCAGTTAAAAAAGTTGATTACCTTTATAATGATGACTAATTACTTACTACTGTTTCATATTTAAAAAAAGCTCAAATGATTTATTTCTTTCTCATTATTGCTATACTGATTATACTAGCCTATTTTATTCTTTCATCAGAAGTTTTCGGAGCAACCCCAAAAGGAAAACGTCTGGAAAGAATCTTAAAATCAAAAAACTTCAGAAACAAGCAATTTCAGAATCAAAGTTTTACTCCACAGTTTGCAGAAGGCTATTCTATGCCCAAAGTAATGTCAGATTTTTTCTTTGGTAAGAAAGATCCTTTGCTAAAACCTGTTCAGGCTATTCCTTCAATATATTCGGATATTAAAAACCTTCCTCAAAATAAAGATGTATTTATTTGGCTGGGACATTCTTCTTACTTCTTAAAAATCGAGGGAGTTTCGTTTTTGATTGATCCTGTTTTAAGCAAATATGGTTCGCCTTTTCCAATATTTAATAAGGCTTTTGAGGGGGCAGATATATTTAAACCTGAAGACATTCCCAATATTGATTACCTTGTCATTACTCATGATCATTACGATCACCTTGATTATCCTACGGTAAAAGCAATCCGCAACAGGGTTGAAAAAGTAATTCTTCCATTGGGAGTCGGGGCGCATTTTGAAAGATGGAGATATTCCGAAGATCAGCTTATAGAAGAAGATTGGGAAACTTCGGTTCTGCTCAAAAAGCAATTTAAAATTACTTTTACACCGGCAAGGCACTTTTCCGGAAGAAAGTTTAACAAGAACAATACTTTATGGACATCCTATGTCCTGGAATCACCTTCAATTAAAATATTTTTAGGTGGAGACAGCGGGTATGACAGTCATTTTAAGGACATAGGTGAAAAATTCGGGCCTTTTGATTTAGCCATTATGGAAAACGGACAGTATAACGAAGCCTGGAAATATATTCATGCGCTACCAGAAGATGTAATTCAGGCAAGTCTTGATATTAATGCAAAAAATATCGTTCCTGTTCATTCCGGAAAATTTGCACTGGCGCTTCATCCGTGGAACGAACCGCTTAATAAGATAACTTCTTTAGCAAAAGAACACAATATCAAAATTTTAACACCAAAAATAGGCGAACTTTTAGACGTTAACAATAGTGATATGACATTTGAAACATGGTGGAAATAGCTTAATCGTGCCATATTCCTTTGTATCTTTTCGGATGATTTTCGAGTTGCTGTCTTACAAAATCGCATTCAGGATCTATCATCAGATCTTTTTCTTCGGCATAGTTTACCAGCTTGTCTAGAAGGAGCTTTGCAAAGCCGTGTCCCTCATAATTTTCATCAATTTTCGTATAATAAACATTAAGCAGTCGTCCTTTCACAGAAATAGACATATATCCAACTTTATCATTATCTATAATAAGTTGAAGTTCATCTTGATATGGCGATATTTCAAATTTAATATTATTCATAATAACTTATTTATAATGGTTGATATTGGTAATTTTCATTCTAAAAATACAAAATTTAATGAATATTTCAAACTAAAATTTGTAATTTAGATAATACATCTCAATATTATAGATTTTACTAATCACGTATTAGTTATTGATTTATTTGATCTATCAAAGAGATCATCTTTAAAAATTAAAAAAACATCTTTCACAACTGCTCTTATTTTAATTTTGAAATATTAATTGAAAATAAATTATTATGAATAACCAAGACTCGGGCAAATGTCCTTTTCCTCACGACGATTTTTCAAAGAAAAATGATCCTAATCAGGGAGAAACCATTCACAGTCAGAATGAAAAAAATCCTGTTTCTCCGGAAGCATCAGGAAACAGTTCGGGAAAATGTCCTGTAATGCATGGTGCAAATACAGGAACAGACCAATCAGTGATGAGTTGGTGGCCAAAAGCTTTAAATTTAGATATCCTCCATCAACATGATAAAAAAACCAATCCTCTCGGGGAAGACTTCAATTACGCAGAAGAGTTTAAAAAACTTGATCTTGAAGCCGTAAAATCTGATCTGAAAAACCTGATGACCGAAAGTCAAGAATGGTGGCCTGCTGATTGGGGACATTACGGAGGATTGATGATCAGAATGGCATGGCATGCTGCCGGAACATACAGAGTTGCTGACGGAAGAGGAGGTGCGAATACGGGAAACCAAAGATTTGCCCCGTTAAATTCATGGCCCGACAATGCTAATCTGGATAAAGCGAGAAGACTTCTTTGGCCCATCAAGAAAAAATATGGAAATAAATTATCCTGGGCAGATCTCATGATTCTGGCAGGAAATATGGCTTACGAATCCATGGGCTTTAAAACCTTTGGATTTGCTGGAGGAAGAGAAGATATATGGCATCCTGAAAAAGATATTTATTGGGGAAGCGAGAAAGAATGGCTGGCTCCTACAGGAAGTGAAGGAAGCCGATACTCCGGAGAAAGAGATCTGGAAAATCCTTTGGCTGCCGTTATGATGGGATTAATATACGTAAACCCTGAAGGCGTTGACGGAAATCCTGATCCTTTGAAAACCGCTCAGGATATGAGAACCACTTTCAAAAGAATGGCGATGAATGATGAAGAAACGGTTGCTCTTACAGCCGGCGGACATACCGTAGGAAAAGCGCACGGAAATGGCGACGCTTCCACTTTGGACAGTGATCCTGAAGAAGCAGATATTGAAAATCAAGGTTTTGGATGGATAAATCCTAAAGGTGGCGGCGGAAATACAGTGACCTCAGGAATTGAAGGAGCCTGGACAACCCACCCGACAAGATTTGATAATGAATATTTCGATTTGCTTTTTAAATATGATTGGGAACTAAGAAAAAGTCCGGCAGGAGCATGGCAATATGAGCCTGTAAATATTACAGAAGAAGACAAACCTATCGATGCACACAATCCTGCTATACGCAGAAACCCAATGATGACCGATGCAGATATGGCTTTAAAGGCAGATCCTGAATACAGAAAAATTTCAGAAAAGTTTCGTGAAAATCCTGAATATTTTCGGGACGTTTTTGCCAGAGCATGGTTTAAATTAACACACAGAGACTTGGGACCAAAATCAAGATACCTGGGAAACGATGTCCCTGCTGAAGATCTCATCTGGCAAGATCCTATTCCTGCAGTAGATTATACACTTTCTGATGCTGAAATAGAAGATTTAAAAACAAAAATTTTAAGTTCGGGATTAACTAAGACAGAATTGATCAACACGGCTTGGGATTCTGCAAGAACTTTTCGAGGCTCTGATTTCAGAGGTGGAGCAAACGGAGCCAGAATTCGTCTTGAGCCAATGAAAAACTGGGAAGGAAATGAGCCTGAAAGACTAAAAAAAGTTTTGGATGTTATGGAAATAATTCAATCTGAGTCAGGTAAACAAATAAGCATTGCAGATTTAATTGTTTTAGGCGGGAGTGCTGCTGTAGAACAGGCCGCTAAAGAAGCCGGCTTCGACGTAAAAGTTCCGTTTGCTCCTGGAAGAGGTGATGCTACGCAAGAGCAGACTGATGCAGAATCTTTTGCAGAACTGGAACCGTTGCATGATGCCTACAGAAACTGGCAGAAAAAAGATTATCTCGTAACTCCGGAAGAAATGATGCTCGACAAAACCCAACTCATGGGACTTACTGCGCCGGAAATGACTGTCCTGATTGGCGGAATGAGGGTTTTAGGAACGAATTTCGGCGGAACTAAACATGGTGTTTTTACAGAAAGTATCGGAGTTTTGAGTAATGATTTCTTCGCCAATCTTACTGATATGAATTACAAATGGCAGCCAACAGGTGAAAATAGGTATGACATTGTAGACAGGAAGTCTGGCGAAACAAAATTTACTGCAACCAGAGTAGATTTGGTTTTCGGTTCTAATTCTATTCTGAGAGCTTATGCTGAAGTTTACGCTCAGGACGATAATAAAGAAAAATTTGTAAAAGACTTCATCAAAGTCTGGACAAAAGTGATGAACGCAGATCGATTTGATCTGAAATAAAATTTTCCATTAATATTGCTTACCAATCCTTCATTGTTTAAACAATGAAGGATTTTTATTGAAATGAAATTCCAGTTACTTTGTTTCAAAAAATTCTTTCAGTGCTTCTATATTCTTTTTATCATTACCTATGAAAATTTGTTTGTCGGTAAGAAAAACCGGACGTTTTAAAAATGTGTAATGATTCAAAATCAATTCTTTAAAATCTTTTTCCTGTAAAGATTTTACATCCAAACCTCTAAGTTTTATCTGAGTAGATTTTTTGCTGAATAAAGATTCATAAGATTTACTTTTATCATACATTTTATCCAACTCTTCTTTTGTAACCGGTTCTTTTTTTATTTCTCTCAATTCCCAACCGGAGAGATCAAATTGTGCTAAAATTTTTCTGCACGTATCACAAGTATTCAGATAAAAAACTTTTTTCATTATATATATTTTAGATTTAAAAATGTACTTCTAATAAATTTTACATCCACAAAAATAAGATTTAATGCAAAATTTTAAAAATTATAAATACCTTTATTCAAATTAAAAAAATGGAGAACAAACCTGTTACTTTTCAGTTTATTTCAGAGCCATCAGATGTCAATTATGGCGGAAATGTTCATGGCGGAAGTGTAATGAAATGGATTGATCAGGCTGGCTATGCATGTGCTACAACCTGGAGCGGCAATTATTCTGTTACAGTATATGTAGGCGGAATACGTTTTTATGAACCTATAAAAATAGGAGAAATTGTAAAAGTGGAAGCACTGGTAATCTACACTGGCTCTTCCAGTATGCATATTTCGATCAATGTTTTTTCGAGAAATCTAAAACAGCCGAATTTTGATAAAAAAACCCACTGTATCATTGTTTTTGTCGCAGTGGATGAAAACGGAAAAAAACTTCCGGTTCCCAAATGGATTCCTATTACTGAAGAAGAAATGAAGCAGGAAGAATATGCAAAAAGACTGATGCAGCTCAGAACTCAGATTGAGGACGAAATGAAACCGTTTTTGTAATGGAAAGAAAAGACTTCATCAAACTTTCATCATTGGGTATTCTTGGCTTATATTCATGCGGAATTTCAAACATTATGACCACCAAAGAAACATTAGCAATACAACTTTACACCATTCGGGATGCTGTTTCACAAAATCCGGAAAAAGCCTTGGAAAAGCTGGCACAATTAGGATTCAATCAACTTGAAATATATGGTTATGACGGTTTGTTTTTTGGGAGAAACCTCAACGAATTTAAGCAAATTCTGAACAATACAGGACTGAAAGTCATCAGTTCACATCACACAACAGGAATTGTACACCCAGGTAAAGGCAGCTTAATGACCAATTGGGAGCAAACCGTAGAAGATCTGCAATCTTTGGGTACAAAATATATGGTGTGCTCGTACCTTTTTCCTGAAGAAAGAACCGTTGACCATTACAAAAAACTTCCTGATTTGCTTGAAAATTCAGGGACAGTTACACAAAAAGCAGATATTCAGTTTGCTTATCATAATCATGATTTTGAGTTTGATTCTTTTGATGAAAAAGGCAATGCTTATGATTTCATTTTGAGAAATACCTCATCAGATAGGGTAAAAATGGAACTTGACCTGTACTGGATCGCAAAAGCGGGACTCAATACTGTAGATTATTTTGAAAAATATCCAGGTAGATTTCCTTTGTGGCACATAAAAGATATGAAAGCTGGAAATAACGATTTTACTGAGATAGGAAACGGAACTATTGACTTTAGAAAGATTTTCAGATATAAAGAAAAAGCGGGATTGAAGCATTGGTTTCTGGAACAGGATTCCAGCGATAAAAACATTTTTGAAAGCATTGCCATCAGCAAAAAATTTATTCAGCAAAACAGTTTTTTTGATATGAAATAAAAAAGCCAGAACACAATGTCTGGCTTTATATTTTACTGTAAATTCTAAATCAACTCACCATATAGATCAAATTCTTCGGCTGAAGTAATTTTCACATGGGCAAACTCGCCAATTGAGATGTACGTATTTTCTGCAGAAACCAATACAGTATTGTCAACATCAGGAGAATCGTATTCAGTACGTCCTACAAAGTAATTTCCTTCCTTGCGGTCGAAGATACATTTGTAAATCTCGCCAATCCTTGCCTGATTTTTATCCCATGAAATTTGTGATTGTAATTCCATGATCTCTTCTACCCTTTCTTCTTTTACTTCCTGCGGAATATCATCTTCTAATACATAAGCGGAAGTATTTTCTTCATGGGAATAAGTAAAACATCCTAATCTGTCAAACTTCTGTTCTCTTACCCATTCTTTCAATTCCTGAAACCTTTCCTCAGTCTCTCCCGGATATCCTACAATAAGGGTAGTTCTGATTGCCATATCCGGTACTTTTTCTCTGAATTTAGCCAAGAGAGCATTTGTTTTTTCATGAGTAGTCCCTCTTTTCATAGATTTAAGCAAATCTGAATTGATATGTTGCAGAGGAATATCTATATAATTACAAACTTTCGGTTCTTCACGAATTATATCAAGAACATCTTCCGGAAATCCGCTAGGAAAAGCGTAATGCAGACGAATCCACTCAATTCCTTCAACTTTTACCAGCTCTTTCAGAAGATCAGCCAAAGCTCTTTTTTTATAAATATCAAGTCCGTAATAAGTAAGATCCTGCGCGATAAGTATAAGCTCTTTAACTCCTACTTTTGCTAATTTCTGAGCTTCCTTCACCAGTTTTTCTATTGGTGTTGAAACGTGCCCCCCTCTCATCAAAGGAATTGCGCAGAATGAGCACGGTCTGTCGCAACCTTCAGAAATTTTTAGGTAAGCATAATGTTTGGGGGTAGTAGTAAGTCTTTCTCCTACTAATTCGTGCTTATAATCTGCTCCTAAATGTTTTAAAAGAATCGGTAAATCTCTGGTTCCGAAATATTGATCTACATCGGGAATTTCTTTTACCAAATCCGGTTTATATCTTTCCGAAAGACAGCCTGTAACGAAAACTTTTTCTACTTCACCCCGGTTTTTAGCCTCAACAAAATCAAGTATCGTGTTGATTGATTCTTCTTTAGCATTGTCTATAAAGCCACAGGTATTGATGACCACGATGTCTCCTTTATCTTCGTGCACCACTTCTTTTCCGTTGGCTTTCAGCTGGCTCATCAACACTTCAGAATCGTAAACATTTTTGGAACAACCAAGTGTCACGATATTTATTTTCTTCTTCCCTACAGATTTTGTGCGCATTTTATATTGAATAATAAGTAATTAAGTATTTTTTTGTGGCTGCAAATTTAAGAATAAAAAAAAGAACCAAAGGATTCGGTTCTGTGTTTTATGATTTTAATAATTTTTTTCAGAAAATAATGGTGCTTTTTTGTCTTTTTCTGATAAAATAATATCTTTTGGCTTTAATTTCCAATCTATATTCAGGTTTGGATCATCAAATCTGACACTTCCTTCAGAATCTTTATTATAAAAATTGTCACATTTATAAGAAAATAACGCAAAATCACTAATTACAGAAAAACCATGTCCAAATCCTCTAGGTATATATAACTGCAGTTTGTTTTCAGCTGATAATTCTATGCCAAACCATTGTCCAAAAGTAGGTGAATCTTTACGAAGATCAACCGCAACATCCCAAACACTTCCTTCAAGACATGAAACCAGCTTTGCCTGTGCGTGATCACCTTTTTGTAAATGTAAGCCTCTTAAAACACCATAAGATGATTTTGATATATTATCTTGAACGAAATGTCCATTCATCTCCGTAAGTTCCTCAAATTTTCTCTCATTAAACTTTTCAAAAAAATAGCCTCTATCGTCCTCAAAAATAGTCGGTTCGATAATATAACAGTCTTTTAATGGAGTGTGTTTTATTTTCATATTATTCTTATTAATTAATTAATTTAAAGAAAAAATGAGAATATCACCTGGCAAAATATAGTCCACACTTTTTTTTCCAATTACTTGACTTTCAGTTTTCCCAGTATTATTATTTACTTTTTTCATTTTTAACCTTAATTTATATTCTAACTTAAGTTTTTTCTCTAATGATTTGTTCTGAACAATTATAAAATTATTTTTCCCATTCGACATGTAAGAAATTAGCGCATCTTTACCATTAGTAGAAAAAAAACTAAAACCTTTTGGTAGAGAAGGTAACTTGAATGTTCCTTCAGGTATTTGATTCCCTATATGAAAAACCTGATCTGACTTTGCACCTACAAAAACCCAAGCTAACCTTTGTATTTGCTGATTGACATTTTTAACAATATCATAAGTAGCGGTAGGCATTCCTTTATCATCAACAATTCCATTACCATACTTATCTTTAATCCAAATATATTCAAATGTATTTGTCCAATAGGTAAAATATTGAAGACTTTGTGCTCCATATAATAAATTACTGAACTGCTGTAATTTTATACCTTCAGTTGTAGGAGCTAAATAATTAAAATGTATAGTAGAGCAAGCAAATGCCCAAAAAGGTATATTATTTATTTTAGATATATCCCTTATATCCTCCAGATTAGAATACCATCCTTTACGAACATTATTATTTGCAATAGGATAATAATCAAAAGAAATATAACTTGGATTTACTTTACTGATAAATGCTTCAAGATATTGCTTATAGGTATAATTGCGAATAACGTCTTTTCCTACATAGTTGGGAAATAAATTTATATAAAAAATATGTTTGGAGTCGTATTTACTTATAGTATCTATTAATATTTTAAGCTTATCAAATTCTTTTGGAGAGGGTTCATCGAAAATATAGTATCCATAAAGTGCTGGGTGTTTCTTAAATAATTTGACCGTATTTTCTGTATCCGTAAATAAAGTAGGTACCCTTACAACAATCTTCACTCCTGCCTGCTGTGCTGCATCTAAAGCTTTAAGCGCCTCAAAACTATTATTGTATGAATTATAACAAATATCAATTCCTACATTTTTCATATTTAGAAAATGTTCTTTAGTAGAGTATTCTCCTTGAGGCACTCCGTGGAAGGCAAGAATTGGAATAAGCTTATTTTGAGAAAAAAATATTTCAAAAAGAAAGATTAAACAAAAAACAATTGTTTTTTTACTCAGCCACATAATACTAGTTACTATTTAAAGTGAAAACTACTTTAATCGTTTTCAATAGAATTTTTAAATCTAAAAATATTGAATAATTTTTGATATAAAATAGGTCGTACTCTAGTTTTTTGAGATTATCTTTCGGGGTTGCTTTAGGAAGATTCACTTGAGCCCAACCTGTAATTCCTGGCTTTACTAGATGTCTTAAATCAAAGTATGAATTTTCAGCAACAGATAAGGCAACATATTTTTGTTGCTCAGGACGAGGTCCAATGAGACTCATGCTTCCATTGAGAACATTAAATAACTGTGGTAACTCATCAATTTTGGTTATTCTGAGAATCTTACCTACAGTTAAAAGTCTATTATCATTATTTTGTGTAAATTCACCGTTATGTTTTAATGTCATCGTTCTTAACTTATATATTTTGAAAGTCTGTAAATTTTTACCTACTCGTTCCTGAGAAAATAGAACTTTTCCAGGAGAGTTAATAAAAACCATAAGACAACCTATTAGAATTACAGGAAGTACCAACGGTATTAAAATAATAGAAAAAATAAGGTCTATAGCTCTTTTGAAAACGAAATCTCGATTGTTTAAACCTATAGAAAAAATATCATCTGCTAAGTATTCGTTCTCTTTTAACTTAACGAGAGGAATTCTTTTATTTATTTTCTCATAAAACTCATGTACTTCAAATACCTTTATTCCTTGCAGTTTTGCTTCTACAATTTCATTAGTTACATTTTCCGGAAGATGATTTAATTCTGAAGTTTCTATAATAATGGTTTTAATATTTAATTTTTTAATATAAGTAAAAATGCTTCTTTTACTATTTTCTGAATTATAAAAAAAAGACTTATGAGATTTCTTGAAATTATCTTCTTCTAAAATTTTCAATGTTATATTGCTTATATTTATAAAAAGATATCTTTCATTATATTTTGAAAGATTTAGATAATTCTTCATGCTTACTTATTTCTCAAAAAATCAATCAGTCGTTGAAACTATTTGTACAAATATAAATAAATTAAAAATATTGCATAGCTTTTATAAACCATCTTTTATAAGTATAATAAAAAGGCACCTTTATATTATGTTTTTTGAAAGCATCTATAACTTCTTTATTTCCTTTTAAAATATTTTTTAAATTATTATTTGATGTACCTCCTGATCGCATTTTTAAGATATATTCAGGATAATAATACGATGAGATTTTCCCTTTTTCAAAAAACCTCATCATAAGCTCGAAGTCAGCTGCTATAGAATATTTTAAATCAAAAACACCCCAACGCTCATAAATTTCTTTCTTTACAAATAAAGTTGGGTGAGCGGGATGCCACCCATTTTTAAATTTATCCTGTAAACCTGTAGTCCATTTTCTTTGAATCTTGTTTATATCATCTTGATATACATAATAGAGATTAGAAAATAAAGAGTCAATATTTTTATTTTTAAAATTTTTAACAATATTCTCTATAACATATTGTGAAGTATACAAATCATCCGAATTAAGAATTCCGATAATGTCTCCTGACGACAATACAATACCTTTGTTCATAGCATCATATATCCCTTGGTCTTTTTCGCTTATTAAATGTAATCTTCCAGCAAATTTTTTTTCATACTCTTTAATAATATCCAAAGTATTATCCTTAGATCCTCCATCTACAATGATGTATTCAATATCTTTGTATGTTTGATTTAATACAGACTCTAATGCTGTTTCTATATATTTTTCACTGTTCCAACAAACTGTAATAATACTAACTTTCATACACTATCTTTATTAATACGTTTGAGTCAAAAATTATTGTTTTTTCTTTTTTTTAAAAAATGCAATATTGTTTTAAAAAAATAGTATCTAGCTTTTATTTTTTTTTGTAAACTCCTTTTTCTTAGACTTGAGTTATTTTGATGAATATTATAAATAAGCGTATTATCTGAAATATGGTAGACAGATTTTAAAAGGTTAGCCGTCATTGCAATGTATAAGTCATGGGCTTCAATATAACCTGGAAAAGGTAATATAAATTTTAATAAGTTTCTATCTATCATCATTGTACAACCATAATAAGCAGATTTACCTAAAAATATCCTTCTAATATTCCCTAAATATTTTGATGAGTTTTCATTTTTAAGGTTATAAAAACTTACATTTTTTTTAGATTGATTATTTATCTCAAAATTTGAGGCAATCAAGCTTACATTATTTTTTTTTGCTGCTTCAAACATTTTATTTAATCTTCCTGAAATCCAAATATCATCCTGATCAGACAGACATATATATCTATTTTGAGCTTTATAAATAGCTCTCTCAAATGTTTTTACATACCCAAAATTTATCTCATTACAGTATAATTTTATTACATTTGATGTAAAAGCTTTTATTACTTTGACAGTATCATCTGTTGAACAATCGTCCACTATGATTAGTTCATCTCCATCTACAGATAATTCTTTAAGAATAGATTCTATTTGTATTTTTATGTAACTAAAACCATTATAGGATGCCATACATACTGAAACAGGGTCTCTCATTTAGCAATTAGATTTTACAAATATTTATAAAATAGTGATATATATTAATTTATTTTCTTCCAAAATAATACCGAATTTTAAGAAATGCTAGACTTTTATTCCTGAATGTTTCTTTTAGTAAATGAGGAAAATCCAGCATAAAAAATATCAGTATTTTATTTTTATTCTTACTATAACTTTTCAAATCATTTAAGTATATTTTATATCTGTCCAATGATTTTTGCAGATTATTTGAATTACCTGAAAAATTTTGTTCTAAACGTATATTAATAATTTCAGCTATAATATTTTTATTGTTTATCCTTTCAATAAATTCATGGTCACAAAAATCAATCTTTAAACAGGAATCATAGCCGTGATGTTGGAAAAAAAAATTCGTTTGTATCATTAATCCTGAATTTATAGCAGTGATATGTTTCAGCATAATTTCATTTCCAAGTTTTTTAATTTTGAAAGTGCGGTAAAACCTGTAAATAGAAGGAGATAATAAAGCTTGATTTGAATAAACTTTGGGAAATAATATTTTTTTTGATGTTTCTTTACATCTTTCAAAGTATTTTTCAACAAAGTCAAGAGGTAAAAAAGTATCTTGGTCTAAAAAGACGATCCATTCTACTGCATTATTATTTGCAAATTTTGCAATATGATTGTATGCTGCTGATATTCCTGTATTTTTAGAGTCCCAAAAGTAAAAAATTTTAATATTTTCAGCTATTTCGAATTCATTTGAGACACTCCAATATTCAAAATCTGTATTATCGTAGATATAAATTATAATATTGTTACAAGAAACTGATTGTTTGAAAGATTCGATTAAACTAATAAATGATTCTGTCTCCCAAAATTTCTCCCGAAAACAAACAATTCCAAATACCAATGACGACATATTAACGAAATGCATAAAAATAAAATATTAATAGAATAACCATGACTTATATGGTTTATAAATATCAACTACATCGATCAAATATACAATCTGTACTATTGAGAAAAGTATAATAAAAGTCCAACCAATAAATTTTGATCTAGGCTCAAACAAAAACACTATCATGGGATACAAAATAATTTGAATTACCGAAAACAATTCAAATGTCCTTATAGAGAAAACGTGTGCGGAGGGGCTTAAAATAAAAAAGAAACAAAGGGATATTACGTGTAATTTAAAAAGGGAGTCAAAAAATTTCACATCCTTGAATTTTGAATAATAAAAACCCAATACGCCTGTAAAAAATAAAGCAAATAATATTCTAAAATTAAATATATTGGTTTCCTTTTCTTTCATCCACTCCATCATTTCCAAATATACTTGTACTTTCGGAAAAATACGATCAAGATAAAGAAGTGTTAAAAAATTTACTTTTGAAACAGCCAATAAAAAACAAATACACAACCCTACATACAAATATTTTATGCTTATTTTATAATAAATAATAAAAAAAGCTATTATAAATACTAAACTAGATGAATGAAAGAAAAGACACAATAATATCTTTAAAAAAAAAGATTTATAGTTTCTATTATCAATATCATCTAAAGATAGCAAGAAGATTGCAGAAGCAACACCAGCCCTTATCGTTGTCATTTCCTGCATAATAAAAAGATAACTTAGATAAATGATAATACTTAAAAAGAAAAATGGCGAATATTTTTTTATAGCAAATAACTTTATACTCACACCTAAAAAAGCAAAAATAAGAAACGATCCTCTTATCATTTCCAATTTAGAATTTACAAAAAAATTCAATGTATTTGGAATAACATACATACACCATTCTATCTTTTTCTCATCATTTAAAAAGTCTTTTGCATTATCCGGAACATATTTGAAAAGCTTTAAATAAAACATATAATCATTATCTACATCTAATCTTGTCCCTGCAAAAAGAGCCAAAAATACAATCAGTATGATAACAAAAATATTTTTAAACTTAAAATTTGCTATAAAAGCAAAAATTGAAGAAAAAAAGAATAAAAGATAATATAACATCTTTGGTAATTATTTTAATCATAACATTAGAACTCCTAAGATTAGGAAAATTTTCACAATATAACTATTGTACTTTAAATATAATATTTATAAATATCACTTTATATTTTTTATAGCATTATAGATAACCCTTAATAGAATTTTTGGAAATAATGATAATATGAATAAAAACAATACATTGCAATTGGTATTTCTATAAAAATATCTATAATAACTTCTAAATGAATAAAAATTAAATATACCAGAAATTCTCAGTTTTATCATATTATTAACCCCAAAAATCTCAGAACAAACACTATGCTTATTAATTACCTTTTCCGCTTCAGAAGTGCTGAAGTTTTGAGGAAAGTGCAAAAGTGATTGCTCCAAATCTCTAAAAAAAACCTCAAAAACATCATTTTTCCAATAACTTATCTTCTTATTATTAGCAACAATTAGATCCTCATTTAACCAGTAAAATCTATTTATGTTATCTTTAAAATTACAAAATATCAAACCTAATTGTGGAAAGTTTTTAAATTTTTCAGAAGAAAAATCATTTAATTTCAAATTACTTCTCTTATAAATTGTTGCTCCGGACATCGTAAGATGCCAGGAAAAATCATTAAAAATAATTTTGGATTTATTAATAATACCAGTATTAATATGAATATTTCTGTTCTCATCTTTAAAAGATATAAAATCTGGATCCTCAGACTCAATAATAGATAGTATTTTTAAAATACTACCTTTCTTAATCATCATTGAATCTCCTAAATACCATATATAATTTGAACTACTAAGTTTTAATGAAGCAATGCAATTTTTGTCATGTCCTAAAGATGGGGTGTTTTTGAAGTAATAAATTTTATTATGCTTCTTTTTTAAATCGTTTATAACAATTTTAGTATCATCAGTAGTACTATCATCAGAAACGAAAATAGGAATATCATATTTGATAAGATCTTCTAAAATATTATCAAGATTTTCTTTTAAAATTTCTGCTCTGTTATAAGTAGGAATTACAATGGATAAAATAGAAAGAGTATTATTTTTCATCATAATGCCACAATTTTCTTTTTGTATAAAATATCCATAATGCTATAGGCAGACTAATACAGCTTATTACAAAACTATAAAATAGAATTATTCCCCAAATTCCATGAAGTTTCCCCAACAGAAAAATTCCAGCTACAATTATTACTGCCATTAATATTGAAAAATAAAGAAATGGTTCTTTTTTATGACATCTTAAATATATTGCCAAACCAGACACAAACTGATTTGTAATGACAGAAAAAGCTAAGACATACAAAAGTTTTGGTTCTAGAAATCTTTGAGAAAAGTTTTCAATATATAAGTTTGATACATTTAATGCGAAAAGAAAAAATAAAATGCTCACAAAAGAAACGACAGTTGATTGTATTATTGTTTTTTTAAATACCAAATCCAATGTATCAAATTTTTTTTGTGCTATAGCTGTTGAAAAAAAAGGTATTTTAGTATTCAGCCAACTTAAAGAAATACTTTGAATACCATTAAAAACAGCCAAAGACAACCCTATTTGCCCAGCTACAATGGCTCCTTCTGTCGCAAAAACTATAGGGTTTATAAGTTGATAAATGAAATAACCGCTAATCCAGCTAATAGATATTTTCCATTGAAAAGGCAATATTTCTTTAATATAATTAACGCGTTCTGTAATATTATTTTTCCAAATATTAATAATTAATTTCTTCCTATAGCTAAAATATAAAAACAAAGGAATAGCTATAAAAGCAAGAAAATTAGCTATGGCACTCGAATATAAATGAAATCCGGTTGATAGGAACAGTAATACAAATGCAGCCTGTATAGAATATTGTACTAATCTAATCATAGCCACCTCCTTTACTTTACCCAATCCTTCCAAAAAAGATAGTATTGGAATCACTAGTAAATTCAAACTACTGGTCAATACAAGAATAAGCCAAGGATAAAACCAATCTACACTATTGTTACCATAATTTTGAAAAAAGATAAAACCTATTACGGTTAAAAAAACAAATAAAAGTATACTTAAAACTGAAAACCATTTCACAGAAAGATGTAGCAAGGAACTAACTCTGGAAAGATTTTTCAAGTCTCCATCTAAAGTATACTTATCGCTAAATTTCAGGTTTGCAAATTCATGTGCCGTAAATTGGGTTATAATACTTGTTAAGCCTAATTCAAAAAAAACCTGAAGAGCTATAATACTTCCAAAAGTATAAAAGTAGCCTTGTTCAAATTTATCTAAAAATTTAATAACAAAAAGCATACTTAAAAACCCACTACCTCCTTGTATAATTCGGCTGAATGCGGTATAAATAATTGCAGTATCTATTCCTATTTTATTTCTAAAAATAGCGATAACCTTATTATTTTGCATTATCTAAATTTTTGCCACCATTTTTTTTCGTCAGCACTATAGCCATATCCATATTTGTTACCGTAACCAAAGTTTGATTCTTTAACACTATTAAGAACGATTCCAACATTCTTGAGCTTTTCCTCTTTTACCGAATTATTCAGGAATTCGAAATAACTTTTTTCGGTAACCTCCGATCTGGTAACATAAACAATTGCATCAGATTTATCTGCAATAAGCAGGGAATCTGTTACGAGTAAAAGTGGTGCTGTGTCTAGTACAATATATTTATATTTATTTTCCGCTTTAATAAGTAATAAAAGCTCATCTAGCTTACCATTCTGCAATAGATCTGTTGGGTTTGGTGGAATGGCACCGGAATAAATAAAATCACAATTTTCGTTATATCCACTTGGATGAATAATTTCTTGAATGCTCAGACTTTCTCCACCTAAAAATTCAGTTAAACCTTTTGTAGATTTCATATTTTCGTTGTAGCGCTGTAACTGAGGGTTTCTGACATCAGCACCTATTACCAACACTCTATCTCGTGAAGAAGCCAAAATAATAGAAAGATTAGTGGATACAAATGTTTTCCCCTCTCCTTTAACCGATGATGTAACCATAATTACTTTCCCGGAATCTTTATTCGGAAGCAAAAACTTTAGATTGGTAACAAAAATCCTAAATGCTTCTGCCATTGGAGAAACATCATTGAAAGACAAAAGAGCATTATCTTTTCTTTTAAGTTTAGGAATTTCTGCCAAAACAGGCAAATCAGTAACCTTAGAAATATCAGCTCTGCTCAAAATAGTGCTTTGTAATAAGCTTCTTATATAAATTACAGCGAAAGGAACCAATAAGCCTATAAAAAGACTAATTCCTAAAACAATCATTTTTCTAGGTGCAACAGGTTTTTTAAGAATGAAAGCTCTGTCTATAACTCTTGCTTTTTCAGAGGTTATTTCCATACTGATTGCAGCCTCCTCTCTCTTTTGCAAAAGGAGTAAATAAAGACTTTCTTTGATCTGTTGTTGTCTTTCTATGCTTCTGAAAAGTTTTTCCTGACCAGGAATTTTACTGATCATGCCCGAAGAACTACCAAGTTGACTTTCAACTTTCCTTCGTGCTAATTCCAAAGTCGTCATATTTCTTTGTAAGGACTCAGAAAGCGAAGACTTCATCTGCTCAATTTGTTTGTTGGCATCTCTTACCAAAGGGTTATCAGGTGTTGCTTCCTGTAAATATCTATTTCTTTGTAAAACCAAAGCATTATACTCTTGAATAGCATTTAAAGCTGCATCGTTTTCTAAACCTATATTAACAGGAAGAATATCTCCGGTTCCTTTTCTAATAAGTGAATTTCTCAACAACTTTGTTATCTCCATCTGAGTACCGATCTCTAGAATTTGAGCCTTACTCTGTTCTTTCATCTGAAGGTTTATTCTCGCTTCGGTAGGCAAATCCACAATATTATTACCAGATTTAAAACCTTCTTTCTGGGATTCTACATCTCCAAGCTCTTTTGAAATAATTACAATTCTCTGATCAATAAAATCTTTTGTTTTTTTAGATTCAATATTTTTATCGTTGATTGCATAACTGTTATACTGTCTCACTAATTTATTCAGAAAATCTTTTGCTTTATCTTTGTTTTCAAAATCTACTGAAAGGTTGATTATCGTTCCATCTTTGTCAAGAAGATCCACTTTTAGTGCCTCTTGATAATTATTTACTGCATCTTCAAAACTAGAGTAGTAGAAAAAAAGATCAGACATATCTACTTTTTGAGGAGCTTTGTAGTTAGGGTTTTTAGTTATGATTATTAAAGCAAAAGGCAGATTTATTGTTCTGCCAAAAGATGTTATTATATCTTTATCAAATTCATCCGAGGATAAAATTATTTCATTATTCTTAGTTTTTATTGATATTGGTTTTTTGGGCAATTCAGAATTTTCCTTTTCCTGAATAACATTAATAATAAAAGGATTTGTTTCCCCGTACAACTCTACGTTTTTAAGGCTTTGTTTAGCATAAAATGTAGTTTGAAAATTAAGATCCTTTAAAGCGTCTTCTACAATTGATTTTGATTCAAATACCCCTACTTCATTTTCTATGCTGTTTGTTCCCATCCCGCTAAATCCACCTAAACTCTGAAGAACCCCCATATCACCGGAAGCTGCAGACATTTTTTTTGCATCTTTAATAAGTACAGATGTTTGAGCTTTGAAAACAGGAGATTTTGATTTGATATAATAAACTGCAGCCAATAAAGCTATAAAAACAGTCGCAGCAAAATATTTCCAGTTTCTTAAGTATGGTGCGATAAGTTCTTTTATGTTGATTTCTTTCTTGATATTATGATCCATTTTCGGATTAATTATAGTTTTTTGTGAACGATTGCAAATATATCTATTATTTACTTAAAAAAGCAGTTGTGAGTATCTATATTTTACCATTTTTCCATCTTTTAATAAAAATTTTACCAACCATAATAATACAAAAAAAATATCAACCGTAACTCTTCGAATATCTATAGTTTATAAGTAAGCATAATTCCGCCTCTTGTAGGAATTATTTCTCCGCTCTTATTCCATTTCTTTGCACCATCGTAGCGTTCACCGTTATCTTTCAAATATCCTTTGTATAATGACTGAGTAAGACCGAATCCAGCATAAATATCAATTCCTAGTTTGTCATTAATAATAAAATGATATCCGCCACTTACTCCTAATATAAAAGCCAACCCTTTCTGATAACGATCTGTCATACGAACGGTTCCATCCGGCAATACTTCAGGAACTCCATTTTCATCAACTACGGGAGCTAGATTGAAGTAATTCCATTTTTGTATATTAAAAACACCAACAGATCCATAAATTCCAAGATGCCATTTTTTCATAACTTCATTAAAATAATACCTTCCTTCTACAGTTCCCATATAAATCTGGAGATTTTTTCCGCTGAATGATTTCCAGGGAGAAACTAAAACTTCAGTCTGTAAAGATATTTTTTTATTGAATGGTTGCTCAACAGCAACATTAAGTATACCTAAAGGAACAAATGGTGCATTAATTTTAACCTCAGTTTGAGCTTTAATTAATAAAACAGAAAATAACGGAAGCACTGTAGAAATTTTCTGCAACAGTCTTAAGATGCAAATTTTAAAAATCATTAATTTATTTTATAATAACAGAAAGGGTTTTCAGCAAAATTTGTGCATCTTTTTTAAATGAAAGCTGATAATAATAATCAAGATTCATTTTTACCTTTTCGGGAAAAAGAATGGTATCGTTATATTCTAAAGGATTTTTCTGCTGTTTCAAAATCTCCTCTTCGTTTCTGAACTTGATACCTGCTTCACTGGTGAGACCAGGCTTTAGATTTAAAATCAATTGATTATCACCTTTTAAAGTATCATAATAACCGGGAATATCGGGTCTCGGACCGACAAAAGACATATCTCCTTTCAAAATATTAAATAATTGCGGAAGCTCGTCAAGCTTTGTTTTTCGCATCCATTTTCCAACAGAAGATTTTTTTAAAGTTTTAGAATGATAGGTTCTCAACTTATAAATAACAAAAGTTTTGCCATATAGCCCTACTCTTTTCTGTGTAAATATTCCAGGAAAACCGGTATCAAAAGATGAAATTATAATCAATAATAAAAGTACAGGAAGCAGAACAATGATCGTTGTAAGACTCAGCCCATAATCCATCATCGCTTTCCACCAAGGATATTTTTTCACGTTGCATTTAATTGTTTGGTAAAGATATGGAAAGATATGATAAAGAAAATACCTTTTTTACTTTTCCTGTACTTTACAACAAAACAAATCTCACAAAAAATGTGAGATTTATGGCTCGAAAAAGCAGTACAATTAATTATTATTTTTAACCAGAATCCAGCCTGTAAATGTTCTTCCATCCGGAAGTGTAATTACGTACCAATAGCTTGATGTAGGAATAGGTCTGCCTGCAATAGTACCGTCCCAAATAATCTGGGTATTGGTATTTTGCTCAAAAATTAGATAACTGTATCGGTCAAATACCTTCACATTAGTCATTTCTTTTCCAAATACATGAAGATTTTTCACAATCCATTTGTCATTAAAACCGTCACCATTTGGTGTGATCGCATTTTTAATATCTAAAATCACTCCGTCTTTTTTCACGATACATTTCCCTTCTGCATATTTCACATAGAATGTTGTAATTCCGGTTGGAAGATTGTAGAAAATATTGCTTTCCTGCCAGTTAATCCCATCTGCAGAATATAATATAGGCTGAGAACCGGTGGCAATTACCGTAAAATTATTACCATTTGCTATAAGTTGTTTTATTACAGGAACATCATAATATTTAGCTTCAAATATCGCAGTAAAAAAACATCCGTTATCTGAAATCACGTTTACAGAATAAATTCCTTGTAAAACAGCATTAGAAAGAGTGCTTCCGGTGGATACAATTTCTCCCGCAGGATTGGTCCATGCATAACTTACGATAGTATGCCCTTCAACATTCAAAGTAAAGCTAAAGCTTTCTTCCGGACAAAAAAACTGGGTAGGAATGATAAAAGAAGGAACCGATTTTAATACAATTTTTATGGATGCAATATCCGGACAAAAACCAGGAACATTTACTTTTACAAAAACAGTATTTGACATGGTATTCTGATTAAAAGCAAAGTTTGCAGGATTCGAAATTGCATTACTACCGGAATTCAGATCTGCAATCGAAAGATAATAGGTAAACACAGCATTACTCCCATTAAATATCTGATTTTCAAATTGTATAAGATTTACATTTTCTACACCATCATTTCCATTATCACAAATATTATCCATTAAAAATGGTCCTGCATTCTGAAGAGTAATTTTATCTCCAACTGTAAAATTAATATTTGCCACATCATCGCAACCGGGGATATTGGTAACCTTTACCCAAATTTGCTGCGGAAATGGCTGTGCAGAAAAATTTTGAGGATTTGTAATTGGATTTACCCCATTCAAAGCATCCTGTTGAGTGAGATAATATGAAAATGTATTGATTGAATTAGGAATATCAACATACAATTGAGTAAAATTATTGAGATTAACCTCAAAAATTCCATCTAAATTATCATCACATATAATCACTGTTGAATTAATCGCTTTAGGCGGGAAATAAGTATTGAGCTGGATAGGCGCTATAGAATAACAGCCACTTGTTTTCGATTGAAACCTTGCCCAAACCTGAACTGTGGAAACACTGGTTACTATGGTATTTCCAATCTGCGATGATGAATTTCCTGAATTGGCATCGGCTGAATTAAGATAGAATGAAATATTCATATCCGATAAAGGCTGAGAATTTTGAGAGGCTACAAACAATTGCGAAAGTGCATCATTTAACTGAAATGTTTCATTCAGATTAAAATCTTCATCACATTGATTAAGCACCGCATTATTTAATACAATTGCCGGCAAGAAAGTCATCTGAACAGTAAGTTGAGCAACTGAAAAACATGCATTGTTATTAAATTTAATTTTAACAAAAACCGTTGCGTTTCCCGGAACCAGAAACTGAGAAGGGTCTGAAATCTGCCCTGAAAATGTCTGTGTTGCAGAATTATAAGAAGTATAGTAAGTAAAAGTCACACCAGAACCCGTATAAATTTGTGGTTGAGCCTGCAATAGATTGTAAACTTCAATACCATCATTATTATTATCGCAAATATTATTTAGAGAAATCGTTACATTAGAGTTTACATTAGGCGTAGGAACCAGACCAACCGTGACAGGATAAATCTGAACACAATTATAGGAATTTATTCTAACGAAAATTTGCTGACTGCCACTAATATTTGCTGTAGTCACCGCATTTGTATTGTTTTGTGCATCAGCCTGAGTAAGAAAAAAAGTTGTGGTTGCATTCTGGCTGCCTATGATCTGAGCCGAAAACTGATTCAATGAAACACTTTCTGAATTATTGTTATTAAAATCACAAACGGTAAAGTTTGATTGTGCAATCACAGGGTGTACGAGATTAACATTGATTGCTCTTATCGTATAACAGTCATCACTTTGTTCAAAACGAACAAAAAATATTTTAGTAACTAAATTTCCGTTATCTGTAATCACCTGATTCGGAGAAATAGGATTAAGACCTTCAACTGCTTCCAGATAATTATCATAAAATTCTGTAACAGCTACAGTGAGCGGTTGGATAAGCATGCTGGAAGAAATGGTAGCCAAATTAATTGTGACATCTTCCAAACCGTTAAAACATATATATTCATTCTTATCATTAGCCACAATTTCAGTAAAAGTAATGTTCATGTTAACAGGAACTACAGCAAAACATCCACCCGGAATCTCCACCCTTATAAAAATGGTATAAATACCTTTTTTTATGTTTCCTAAAGGAGTTCCGCCACCCAGATAAGCTGCCACTGCAGTCTCATAAGCGGTAAAAGAAGCACCGGACTGATTTGAAATAAGCGGTCCCAGATTTACTGCAAAATCAAATCCTTCAAGATTATCTGCGTTAATGTCACACATAGTAAAAACAAAGGAAATTGGTGAGTTGACATTAACACCCGTTTTTAAAACAAAATTTACAGGTCCTAAAATATAAGTACAACCCGCAGACTGCAAACGAACCCAAACCTTTGTTCCTGAAGAAATATTGGCAGATACAACAGATCCTGTATTGTTTTGAGCATTATTTTGTGAAAGAAAATATGAAAAACCAGTAGTCCCCACCGGGAAAATTTCGTTATTAATAAGATTCAAGTCATAGTTTGGTTCAACACCATCATTATTGGTGTCACAGATAGAAATAATGTCGGTTAAAAGATGGTATGTCTTAAAATTCAATGTGAGAACAGCGGTTCTGTAACAGTCAGGAATTGATGGATTTTGAATTCTTACATATAAAACAGAATTTGAATTGAGAGTATAATTGGTTGAGATACTATTGGTATTATTTTGCGCATCCTGAATGGTATTATGAAATGTAAAAATAAAATTGGAAGGATTTTGAGAAGTAAGATTAGGCTTAAAATCATTTAGGTTGAGTGTAAGCGGAGAATTTCCACAAAAATCTTGACTATAATTTTTAGACGAAGGATAAGCAGGATCAAAACTGAGGTTAAAATCATCAGATAATGTTAAAATACTATTTCCGCAGATATTAAAGTTTACATTGGCGGTATAGACTTCATTTTGTGTAGGACAAAGAGTCGCGGTAGTACCTGTTGCCAAAATTTGTCCTGAAGAATCTAGCCAGTTGACCTGTGGCTGAATATTGGCTCCTGATGGCGCAAATCGCCAGGCTTCCTGCGAAGTCTGCCAACTCCCTGTATTTCGTGATAACGGAGAATATCCCAAACTGCCATCGTTATTCAATATACCGACAAGTGCATTCTCAAATTTTCTTGTCGCACAAGGTTGTGGTTTAGATCCGATAAAAACATCTACAATATTGGTAGTTTCATGCAAAACAATCTGAGACGAAGATCTTTCTGTACATCCGGCAATTCTTCCTTCAAAAAAATTAATGATAAATTTTCTGTTAGGATAAGTTCCGGTTACAGAATAATAAATTTCTGAAGGATCGGATGAAGAAAAAACCATATCATGATAGACTCCGAAAATCGAATTTTTAGGCAGACTTGTACTTGGATTTTGCCATGCAACATTCGGATAATTGATGTTTCCTATTTGGTTTTCATCAAAGGTGACCATCCCGTTTGAGCCTATTACAACAGATTCAAAGTACTGGTTAAAAAAGCAGAATTTAAAGGGAAGATTAAGCTTTACTGCAAAAAGATCGTCATAATTTGCATTGATAGGCGTTCCCTGATTAAAGGGAATCAGAGGAGAAAAATTTTCGGAAGTAACCTGGTATGATGTTGTCTGCTTAATAACAGGATACTCTACACCGAGTGTAAAGCAGCCATTGGCATCAAGATTATTGATACAGGTAACATTAAAATTTTCATTTCCCAACGCATCTTTTACTTTGACAGCAATAGGAGTCTGAGCAAAATAGAAAACAGCGAAAAATAAACAAAAAACTGATAAAAATTTTGTCATTGATTTGGCTTGATTATAATTATTAAAATGGCTTGAATTAAATAAAACATCAAAACCATTAATTAACAAAAGTAACAAATTACATATATGAACAAATAAAATATAAAATTATGTAGTAAAAATTCACAAATCAATACATATAAACGATTATTCATTAAGTAAAATCAATGATCACATTAACTAAAAAAAAGCAATGGTGAATTAATATCTTAAAAAAAAGACTGCATCACTTATAGTGACACAGTCTTTTTTTTATCTTTTTTGTGATATTCTTAAACCAATCTCATCAAAACATTTTCATCTATTTTTTCCACTTTTACTATACCATGTTTGGTAAGATTTTTTGAAGCTTTATCCCATTTTTTACCGGATAATTGGCTCCTTTCTTTTACCTCCGCTAAAGAAAATGCGTCTTCCTGAGAATTTAAAATTTCCAAAATAACTTTTTCATCTTCGCCTAGCTCGATTTGAGGAACTGCTTTCTCAGGTCTCATCTGTGGAAAAAACAATACTTCCTGAATGGATGGATTATTCGTCAGGAACATAATCAGTCTGTCCATTCCTATTCCTAAACCTGACGTTGGAGGCATTCCGTACTCCAAAGCTCTCAGAAAATCCTCATCAATAAATCCTGTTGCTTCATCATCACCCTTTTCTGATAATTTCAGCTGCTCTTCAAAACGCTCTCTCTGGTCAATCGGATCATTCAATTCTGAATAAGCATTGGCTATTTCTTTTCCGCACACCATCAATTCAAAACGCTCTGTAAGACCATCTTTGCTTCTGTGTTTCTTGGTTAAAGGTGACATTTCGATCGGATAATCAGTAATAAATGTCGGCTGGATGAAGTTTCCTTCACATTTCTCACCAAAAATTTCGTCGATTAATTTCCCTTTCCCCATCGTTTCGTTTACATCAATCCCAATAGATTTAGCAAAATCAAATAATTCCTGTTCAGATTTTCCTGTAATATCAAAACCTGTATATTTTAGAATTGCTTCTGTCATGGAAACTCTTGGATAAGGAGCTTTCCAGCTGATGGTATGTTCACCAAATGTAGATTCTGCATTTCCGTTTACAGAAGTTGCGCAGAATTCCAGCAACTTTTCTGTGAAATCCATCATCCAGTTGTAATCTTTGTAAGCCACATAAATTTCCATTGCGGTAAATTCAGGATTATGGGTTCTGTCCATTCCTTCATTTCTGAAGTTTTTTGAGAATTCATACACACCGTCAAAACCTCCAACAATCAATCTTTTCAGATATAACTCATTGGCAATTCTTAAATACAAAGGAATATCTAAAGCATTATGATGAGTAATAAACGGTCTTGCAGCTGCTCCACCGGGAATTGACTGTAAAATTGGAGTTTCTACTTCAAAATATCCTGCATCATTGAAGAAAGTTCTCATGGCATTGAACAATTTTGTTCTTTTCACAAAAATTTCTTTTACATGAGGATTTACAGTAAGATCTACATAGCGTTGTCTGTATCTGAGTTCGGCATCGTTGAATGCATCATGCACCACTCCGTTTTCATCCGTTTTTGCAAGCGGAAGCGGTCTTAAAGATTTGGTAAGAAGAGTAAAATTTTTCACCAAAACCGTTTTCTCGCCTACCTGTGTTGTAAACAACTCTCCTTCAATACCGATGATATCACCAATATCTAAAAGGTGTTTATATACGTCGTTATACAAAGTTTTATCTTCTCCGGTACAGATTTCGTCACGGTTAAAGTATACCTGAATTTTCCCTGTAGAATCCTGCAATTCAGCAAAAGAAGCTTTACCCTGAATTCTGCGGGACATTAGTCTGCCTGCAATCTTTACCTGTTTACTTTCAGAAAAATCCTTTTTTATAGATTCCGTAGTATCTGTAATTACATATTCTTCTGCCGGGAATGCATTGATTCCCATTTCAACAAGCTTGTTCAGCTTTTCTCTTCTAATGATTTCCTGTTCTGATAATTGCATTGTAAATTCAATTTTTTGGAATTGCAAAAGTAATGAATTTAAAGATTTTATGGAAGTTAAATTTTATACCACCATTTATTTAGAAAAATAACTTAGATAAGATTTAATCCTTTAAGAATTTTATGAAAGAGTTGAGAATTATGACGTAAAATATTTAAGATATTTTACGGTTTTCCATATAATTTTAAATTTGTTCGTGCTCAAGAATCTTAAAATAAATAAACCAAATTTTCATGTTTGAAAACTTAAAATACTCAAATCCAGTTTTTACGTTCACTTTGTGAGGTAAAAGTCCAGACTAAAATTCTGCTTACTTTCTGACCCTGAGACATTTCAATCGTTTTGATTTCTGCTGCTTTTAGTTTGCTTAAAAGTAAATTTAACTTGAAAAGATTTTCTTTTTTTGAAACCAAACAGGTAAACCACAACACTTTGGAAGAAAACACAGTACTTTCTTCAATCATTTTTGAAATAAAAGCCAGTTCACCACCTTCGCACCAAAGTTCAGATTGTTGTCCGCTGAAATTCAGATTGGGATTTTTAATTTTGGATGTATTCAGATTTTTTGTTTTCCTCAAATTCCCTTTCAAAGCAGATTCTTCAGAACCATGAAACGGAGGATTGCACATGGAAAAAGCAAACTTATCTTCAGAAGAAACAATATTTTTAAAGATAAAATTTGAATTTTTCTGAAACCTAAGCTCAATTCCAGACGACAAATCTGGATTTTGATTTAAAATATGTTGTGCATTTTTAAGAGAATCTTTATTGATATCGGTTCCGACCATTCTCCAACCATAAGATTGATGCGCTATTAAAGGATAAACCAAGTTAGCTCCGGCTCCGATATCCAAACCTTTCACAGAAAAACCTTTTGGAGTTTGATGATGATTTTCAGCCAGCAAATCGGCAATATAGTGTACGTAATCTGCTCTTCCGGGAATGGGAGGACAAAGATTTCCATCCGGAATATCCCAGTTTTTGATTCCGTAAAAATGTTCCAACAAAGCTTTATTAAGTAATTTTACCGCTTTCGGAATGCTGAAATTGATGGTAAAGTTTCCGTAAGGATTTTTATACACATAATGTTTCAATTCCGGCACACAAGAAATCAGGGAATCAAAATCATAAGAATTTCGGTGCAGATTTCTTGGGTGCAGATTTGATTTTTCAGAAGACATTTACTTCTTCTGTTTTAGGATATATTCTACCATTTTTTTGGCATCTTCCTTTGAAAATTGGGAATGAGGTGCCATAGGTACATCTCCCCATACTCCGCTTCCGCCTTCAATTATTTTGGAAGCAAGTTTTTCAATATCTTTTTCGGAATATCGTGCGGCGATCTCCTGATAGGAAGGACCAATCATTTTCTCTGTCACATTATGGCATGACATACAGTCGGATGTCTCTATCAAAGCCTGTCCTGAAATATTTTTCACCACAGGAGATGGCACATCATCCGTATCCGTTTTTTGAGCTTCGTAATTTTCTTTTTTAGAACAGGAAAACAGAAATAAACCTGCTGCTAATGCCAAAAATAAATGTTTCATTATTTTGCAGCTATAGTATCAACCGCAGCAGGAGCTGGTGCCGCTACCGGTGCAGAATCTGTTGCTGTAGAATCAGTGACAGTAGGTGCAGCAGGTTCCTCAAGCATAATATTGCTATCCTGTAGAGATTTTTCTTCTTTTTTTGAGCAGCTTACTGCCGTTAAACTTGCGATGAATACGATTGCTAAAACTTTTTTCATTGTTAATTATAATTTGATCACAAAAATAGGAAAATATTATCTTTCATCATCAGCTTCGGCTTCTAATTTAGTGAAGAACATTTTTTGCTTTTTTTATTTTTGGTTTCAAAAAAATATATACATTTGCAATATGATTACTTCAAACAACAGAAATTGGTGGTGGCTTTCAAACTCTTCGTCGGGTCTGAAACTATTGTCGTGTTGTTGATCAATTACAGCAGGAATAATATTAAAAATATAAATACGACTTTGACGTGATACGTTGAAGTCTTTTTTTGTTTTATATCTCAATCAACTTATAAAAATCTGAAAAAAAATGTTCGATAAAAAAATAACAATAAAAACAATTTCAAAAAAAATATTGGGAGATCTTCATACTCCCATGAATATTTACCTGAGTCTGCGCGATAACTTCAGGGATACCATTCTTCTGGAAAGTGCAGATTCCAAAAACCCGCAAAACAACTTTTCTTTCATAGCGATTAATGCCGTTGCAGGAATTGAAATTAAAAACCTCACCGAGTTTGAAATAAAACTTCCCGGTCAAAATCCTGAGAAAAAATCTTTGGAAAACATAGAGGTAACCAGCCTTCTGCATCAGTTTTCACAAATCTTTCAATATCAGAAAGTAAATGAAAAAATAGAAGAAACCGCACAAAGTCTTTTCGGATATACCAGTTTTGAAGCCGTACAGTTTTTTGAAGACATCCTCTTTAAAAATCAGACTCCGGAAGTTGAAATTCCTATTTTGCGTTACAGACTTTATCAATATGTAATTGCCATTAATCATTTTAATGATGAAATGCACCTCATTGAAAACCAGATTGACGGAATAAAATCTGAATTTATGACTGTTGAAGATTTAATTAAAAATAAAAATGCAGTAATTTATCCTTTTGAAAAAGTTTCGGAAGAAAGTTCAAATCTTTCAGATGAAGAATATATTGAGCTTGTAAAAATCGCACAAAAGCACTGCATGAGAGGAGATGTCTTTCAATTGGTACTTAGCCGCAGATTTCAGCAAAAATTCAAAGGTGACGAATTTAATGTTTACCGTGCATTGAGAAATATTAATCCGTCTCCCTATCTGTTTTTCTTTGATTACGGTAATTACAGACTTTTCGGATCAAGTCCTGAAAGCCAGCTTATCATCAAAGACAACAAAGCGGTGATTCATCCGATTGCAGGAACATTTAAGAGAACAGGAGATTTGAATATTGACCTTCAATCTATTGATCATTTAAAAAAAGATCCGAAAGAAAATGCAGAACATACGATGCTGGTTGATTTAGCAAGAAATGATCTGGGAAAACTGGGAAAAAATATTACCGTTACCAAGTTAAAGGAAATTCAGCTTTTCTCCCACGTTATTCACATGGTAAGCGAAGTAACGGCAGACCTATATGAAAATACAAATCCTTTTGAAATGGTTGCATCAACTTTTCCGCAGGGAACTTTAAGCGGCGCTCCAAAACATAAAGCATTACAGCTCATCAACACTTACGAAAAGGATTCAAGAGGATACTACGGTGGATGTATAGGAATGATAGGATTAAACGGAGACTGCAATCAGGCAATTATGATTCGTACTTTTCTCAGTAAAAATAATACACTCTATTATCAGGCAGGAGCTGGATTGGTAGCAAAATCTGATCCTGAAAGCGAACTGGAAGAGGTCAACAATAAACTGAACGCACTAAAAAAAGCAGTTGAGAAAGCAGAAAAATTAGTTGTTGGTTAATTAAATAAAAAAAATGGATAATAATAAAGAACAAGCCAAAGTCTTAGTATTTGACAATTACGACAGTTTTACCTACAATCTGGTACAAATGATCGAAAAAATACTGAAAGAAAAAATCGATGTTATCAAAAATGACAAGATTAGTTTGGAAGAAATAAACACATATGATAAAATTGTTATTTCTCCAGGACCAGGAATCCCTGAAGAAGCAGGAATTTTATTAGATCTGATTAAAAAATTCGCTGCAACAAAAAGTATCTTGGGAGTCTGTCTTGGTCAGCAGGCTATTGCTGAAGCTTTCGGAGGCAGTCTAATCAATCTATCCGAAATTTACCACGGTGTTGCTACGGAAGCAATTCGTATAAAAGATCACACCATCCTTAGAAATCTTCCCAAAACAATAGAAGTAGGGCGTTATCATTCCTGGGCAGTAAATCCTGAAGGTCTTCCTGCAGAACTGGAAGTTACCAGCGTTGATAAAAACGGAATG
Source organism: Chryseobacterium echinoideorum (assembly GCF_007474535.1). Classification (GTDB taxonomy): domain Bacteria; phylum Bacteroidota; class Bacteroidia; order Flavobacteriales; family Weeksellaceae; genus Chryseobacterium; species Chryseobacterium echinoideorum. The sequence continues at coordinate 206,950 of NZ_VKNW01000005.1, forward strand.
ATTATGAGTCTCCAACATAAAACCTTTGATCTTCACGGAGTACAGTATCACCCGGAAAGCATTCTCACACCTGATGGTGAAGCTATTATCCGAAATTTTCTTCTGAATTAAATCTAAAATCATGAAAGAAATCCTTATTTACCTCTTCAATCATCATACCTTATCGAAGACTGAAGCAAAAGCTGTAATGATTGATTTAGCACAAAATAAATTCAACGAAAGTGAAGTCATTTCCTTCATCACGGTATTTCTGATGCGGACAATTACCCTGGAAGAACTCACTGGTTTTAGGGAAGCATTGCTACAATTGGCAAAACCTATTGATTTAGGAACCAAAGATTTGGTTGACATCGTCGGAACTGGCGGGGATGGAAAAAACACATTCAACATTTCAACTTTGGCAAGCTTCATCGTTGCCGGAACCGGACAAAAAGTTGCAAAACAAGGCAATTACGGTGCATCTTCTATTTCAGGTTCGTCCAATGTTCTGGAAAAATTGGGATACCAATTCAAGGATAATTCCGAGGATTTGAAAACCGATCTGGAAAAAGGAAATATCTGTTTTCTTCATGCACCGTTGTTCCATCCCGCTTTGAAATCGGTTGCGCCTCTCAGAAAACAGCTTGGTCTGAAAACTTTTTTCAATATTCTCGGACCTTTGGTTAATCCTGCACGTCCTGATTTCACGATGATTGGTGTTGCCAATCTGGAAATTGCAAGAGTTTATCAATATCTTTTACAAAAGCAGAAAAGCGAGTTTATGATTGTTCACGCTTTGAATGGTTATGACGAAATTTCTTTGACTGGAGACACTAAAATATTCAGTAAAACTGGAGAAAAAATCTATTCCGCAGAAGATTTGAAATTCAAAAATATATCTCCTGAGAGTATTTTTGGAGGTGAAACTAAAGAAGACGCGGCGAAATTATTTATCAATATTTTGGAAGGTAATGGAACCGAAGAACAAAATTCGGTTGTTCTTTCTAATGCCTCAATTGCTTTGGAAAACACTGGAAAATATGGAAGTTATGACGACTGTCTTGAGTTAGCAAAAGAAAGTCTGGAAAACGGAAAGGCATTACAAAGTTTGAAAAGTATTATCAAATAACTTAAAGTTTGTCATTCAGAACGTAGCATAGCGGAGTGAAGAATCTTTTTAAATTAAAGTATGAAAACTTTAGGAACACATAATTATTATGTTTATATTCTGACAAATAAGAACAGAACAGTTCTTTATATAGGAGTAACTAATGATTTGAAAGGCAGATTATTTTGGCATATAAATCCTGAATCTCATACTAACCACTTTACATTTAATGCTTCTTTTTAATTTATGACGAATTTTTCCACGATATAGACCAAGCAATTGCTAGGGAAAAACAATTAAAAGGCTATTCAAGAATCAAAAAAGAAAATCTTATTAAAAATATTAATCCTAATTGGGATTTTTGGAATGATAAAATTGAATAAATTTTTAATAAATGGTTAATTTAATTTTATTTCGAACTCAGTATAAAATTTAAAAAGATTCTTCGCTACACTACGTTTCGCTCTGAATGACAAAATCCAAAAAGAAAACAAAATGAACATTCTCGATAAAATCATAAAACGAAAAAAACTAGAAGTTGCAGAAGCAAAATCTAAAATTTCTGTTGAAAAACTAAAAGATTCGGAGTTTTTCGGAAGACCAACTTTTTCGTTGAAAGAAACTATCAAAACAAAATCCGGAATTATTACCGAATTCAAAAGACAATCGCCAAGCAAAGGCATTATCAATGACAAAGTTTCGCCTTTGGAAGTTGTTTCCCAATATGAAAAATTCGGAGCGAGCGCTGTTTCTATTTTGACGGACAAAGATTTTTTTGGTGGAAGTTTTGAAGATATTTTGAGTATCAGAAATCACGTTAATATTCCTATTCTGAGGAAAGATTTTATGATTGATGAATATCAATTCTATGAGGCAAAATCAATTGGAGCAGACGTTGTTTTGCTGATTACTGCTTGTCTTTCGCCAACTCAGGTCTCGGAATTTACAGAATTAGCACGTTCTTTAGATCTCGAAGTCTTGCTGGAAATCCATTCTGAAGAAGAATTAAAACACATCAATAAAAATGTTGATTTTGTAGGAATCAACAACAGAAATTTGAAAGATTTCAAAGTAGATCTGCAGCATTCAGCAGATTTGAAAAACAAACTTCCAAAAGATATTTTCTCAATTGCAGAAAGCGGAATTTACAATGAAGAAGATTTCATATTCCTTAAAGAAAAAGGTTTTGATGGATTTTTGATGGGCGAATATTTTATGAAAAATGAAAATCCGGGAAATAAATTCGCAACTTTTTTAAAAAGTATAATGTAAAATGTACAAAGTAATGAGTACAACTAACCGAAAACCAACAACCAACAACTATCAACTCAAAGTTTGCGGATTAACAAAACTCAATCAAATTAAAGAATTGGTTGATTTGAAAATTGATTTTCTGGGATTTATCTTTTATGACAAATCTCCGAGATATGTTTTGAATCATTTGAATTTAAAACAAATTGCGGAAATTCCACATTTCAAAAAAGTGGGTGTTTTTGTAAACGAGAGTATCAAAGGAATTGCTGAAATAGTTTCAGAAGCTCATCTTGATATAATTCAATTACATGGTAATGAAGATGAAAAATATATAAAGCTATTAAGGCAAATGATAGGTGAAAGTATTAAAATTATCAAAGTTATTAGGATAGGAAATCAAACATCAGAAGAATTACAAAAAACCATCAACCAACAACCAATAACCATCGATTACATCCTATTCGACACCGAATCCAAAGCGTTTGGCGGAACAGGAAAAACCTTTGACTGGAATATTTTAAATGAAATTGACATTCCAATTTCTTATTTTTTAAGTGGCGGGATTTCATTGGAAAATTTTGAGGATTTAAAAAATATCAATCAAAAACCAACTGCTCTCGACATCAACTCAAGATTTGAAATTGAAGCTGGTAACAAAGATTTAGAAAAAGTAAAAGAATTTTTATCATTAATAAAAAATGAAGAACCATCAATATAAAAGCAAAATAATCTGGACAGGAAACACCGGCGAATCCACAAAAAACTATCGTTCATATCAAAGAAATTATACGATTTCAATTGATGGGAAAGCTGATATTTTAGGCTCATCTGACCCAGCATTTTTAGGAAACCCGGAACTTCACAATCCTGAAGATTTGTTGCTGGCTTCGGTATCTTCGTGTCATCTGTTGGGGTATCTTCATCTTTGTTCTGTGAACAAAATTCTGGTTTTGGAATATGAAGATTTTGCAGAAGGAACAATGATTGAGAAGGAAAACGGAAGTGGAAAATTCAGTGAAATTACTTTAAAACCAAGGATTGTTGTTTCTGAAAAAGAAATGATAGAAAAAGCGGTTGAACTTCATCAGAAGGCAAATGAATATTGTTTCATTGCCAATTCTTTGAACTTTGAAGTGAAGCATCATCCGGAAATAACTTATAAACAAAATTAAAAAATGAACTTTCAAAACCCAGATAAAAACGGTTATTACGGAGATTTCGGAGGTGCTTTCGTTCCAGAAATGCTGTATCCGAACGTTGCAGAATTACAAGAAAAATATCTCCCAATCATCGAATCCGAAGAATTTCAGAATGAATTTCAGGATTTGTTGAAGAACTATGTCGGACGTGCTACTCCACTCTATTTTGCTAAGAATCTGAGCGAAAAATATCAGACTCAAATTTATCTGAAAAGAGAAGATTTGAATCACACCGGAGCGCACAAGATCAACAATGCTTTAGGACAAGCTTTATTGGCTAAAAAATTAGGAAAACATAGAATCATTGCAGAAACCGGAGCCGGACAACACGGTGTCGCAACGGCAACAGCTTGTGCTTTGTTAGGTTTGGAATGCATAGTTTATATGGGCGAAATCGACATCCAAAGACAAGCGCCAAATGTTGCCCGAATGAAAATGCTTGGTGCAACCGTCATTCCCGCCACTTCAGGTTCAAAAACATTGAAAGATGCGGTGAATGAAGCTTTGAGAGATTGGATCAATAATCCTTCTACAACGTATTATATTATCGGAAGTGTGGTTGGTCCGCATCCATTTCCGGATTTGGTAGCGAGATTTCAGAGTATTATTTCGAAAGAAATCAAAGAACAATTGAATGAAAAAATCGGCAGAGAAAATCCTGATTATGTGATTGCTTGTGTTGGTGGCGGAAGTAATGCAGCCGGAACTTTTTATCATTACGTGAATGAAGAAAATGTAAAAATCATTGCGGCGGAAGCTGGTGGTTTTGGCGTTGATTCAGGGAAATCTGCAGCGACAACTTTTTTGGGAACTTTGGGAATTCTGCACGGAAGTCAAAGCCTTGTGATGCAAACGGAAGACGGACAGGTTATCGAACCACATTCTATTTCCGCTGGTTTGGATTATCCTGGAATTGGACCTATGCACGCCAATCTTTTCAACCAAAAAAGAGCAGAATTTTTCAGTATCAATGATGATGAAGCTTTGAAATCAGCTTTTGAACTGACAAAAATCGAAGGCATTATTCCGGCTTTGGAAAGTGCGCACGCTTTGGCGGTTTTGGACAAGAAGAAATTCGAGAAAGATGATGTAGTCGTGATTTGTCTAAGCGGACGTGGTGATAAGGATATGGAAACGTATTTGAAACATCTTTAAATCTGTAAAATGTAAAACGTATTAATGTATTTATGATTCTCAATCGTTAATACATTTTACGTGAATACTTTGATACATTAAACAAAATGAAAAAACTAAACATATATTTCACAGCAGGAGTTCCAAAACTTGACGACACCGGAAAAATTGCAAAACTAATTCAGGAATCGGGAGCGGATATGATGGAGATCGGGATTCCTTATTCTGATCCTGTTGCGGATGGATCAGTGATCCAAGAGGCTCATTCTCTGGCATTGAGAAACGGGATGTCTATTAAAAAACTATTAGAACAATTGGCAGAAATTAAAGATTCTGTGACGATTCCTAAAATATTAATGGGTTATCTGAATCCTGTTCTTCAATTTGGATTTGAAAACTTTTGTCAGAAATGTGCAGAGGTCAGCGTTTCAGGATTGATTATTCCTGATTTGCCTCCTATTGAATTTGAAAATAAATACGGAGAAATTCTAAAGAAATACAATCTGAATTTCACTTTCCTAGTAACACCTGAAACTTCGGAAGAGCGCATCAAATATCTTGATTCTTTAAGTTCAGGATTCTTGTACGCTGTAAGTTCTTCTTCAACAACGGGAAACGAAAATGCAGTTTTAAAAAATGAAAATTATTTGGACAGATTGGCTTCATTAGATTTGAAAAATCCTGTTTTCATCGGTTTTGGAATCAAGAATCAATCTGATTTTGAAAATGTGACGGAAAAAACGCAGGGCGGAATTATTGGAACCGCTTTTGTAAAAATCCTTTTGGAGAATCAGGATTGGGAAGCAAAAGCAGAGAGCTTTATTAAAAGTGTAAAGAATTAATAAAAAAGCAGTCTTACTTTTTAAGTAAGGCTGCTTTTATTTTTTTTAGAAGAAATATTGGTCAAGTTCTTCTTTGAGATTTTAAACATGAAAATTATGTGATTAATGTATTAAAAGTTCCCGCAAATTTCTCGAAATTAGGCAGATTCTATTTTAATAATGATTTACAATATACTTTTCTTAGCTTTTAACCGTAAAAATTTAAACTTTAAATAGAAGAGCAAAAAACATTTGTAACGATGACTTCGTTTGATCTTCGGTTTATGGTTAAATAAACCAATGAACTTTCCAAATTCTTTAAACGCATAAAAATCACTAAATTTGTTTCATTAAAGTAAATAATGAATACACATCAAAATAAAGTTGTAGAATTTGAAGATTTAGGAATCAAAGAGTATCAGGAATCGTGGGATTATCAGGAATCTCTGATGAAAAATATCATTGATCTGAAAATAAAAAATCGTGATCTTTCTGAAGAACAGCACATCACAACTCCCAACCATTTTCTTTTGGTAGAGCATCCTCATGTTTACACTTTAGGTAAAAGTGGACATGAAGAAAACATGCTTGCCGGAATTGATAAATTGAAAGAAATTGAAGCTACTTTTGTAAAAGTAAACCGAGGCGGAGATATCACGTATCATGGTTTTGGACAAATCGTTGGCTATCCTATTCTTGATCTTGAAAACTTCTTCACCGACATTCATAAATATATGCGTAACCTTGAAGAAGTAATTATAAGGACAATTGCCGAATTTGGTCTAAAAGGCGAGCGTTCTGAAGGAGAAACCGGAGTTTGGCTGGATGTTGGGAAACCTTACGCCAGAAAAATCTGCGCAATGGGTGTAAAAGCTTCAAGATGGGTTACTTTACACGGTTTTGCTTTAAACGTTAATACTGATATGCGTTATTTTGAATACATAGTTCCTTGCGGAATAAAAGATAAACAGGTAACTTCTTTAAAAAGAGAACTTGAAAGAGAACTAACTACCGAAGAAGTAGAACAAGTAAAAAACAGTATTAAAAAACATTTTGAACAAGTTTTTGAAGCAGAATTGATGATGAAAGCATTATAATTCATCATCTCGTTAATCTTATTTTTTAATAATCAAAAAAGCATCATTAATTTTTTTTTACCGACTTTTGCAACCCTTTCCATAATTTAATCATTCATGAAACTTTGTATTGCCGAAAAACCAAGTGTTGCCAGAGATATTGCCAAAGTTTTGGGTGCAACAATGCCTAAACAAGGTTATATGGAAGGAAATGGCTATTGGGTAACATGGACTTTCGGACATCTTTGTACTCTGAAAGAACCTCACGATTATGGACCCCAATACAAATCATGGAATCTTTTTCTGCTTCCCATTATCCCTCCTCAATTTGGAATTAAATTAATTCCAAATAAAGGGGTAGAAAATCAGTTCAAAGTCATTGAAAAACTTGTAAAAGACTGTGAAGAAGTCATCAATTGTGGGGATGCCGGACAGGAAGGAGAACTCATTCAGCGTTGGGTGTTGCAGAAAGCAAAATGTAATAAACCTGTCCGTCGTTTATGGATTTCTTCCTTAACGGAAGAGGCTATCAAAGAAGGTTTTGCCAACCTTAAACCTGCTGAAGATTATAAAAATCTGTATCTCGCAGGAAATGCAAGAGCCGTTGGAGACTGGCTTCTAGGAATCAATGCAACCCGTCTTTTCACCAAAAAATTTGGCGGAAATAAGAGTGTTTTGTCTATCGGAAGAGTTCAGACACCTACTTTGGCAATGCTGGTACAGCGTCAGAAAGAAATTGATGCTTTTACTGTAGAAGAATATTGGGAACTGAAAACCAAATACAGGGAGGTAGTTTTCAGTGCTGCCATTGACCGGCTTAAAACTTTAGACCGCGCTGAAAAGGGTCTGGATTATTTAAAACAAAACCTCTTTGAAATTGTTTCCTTTGAAATAAAGGAAGGTAAAGAAAAAAATCCGAGGCTTTTTGACCTGACCGGTCTTCAGGTAGAAGCCAATAAGAAATATGGATATTCTGCGGAAAATACCCTCAATTATATCCAAAGTCTTTACGAAAAAAAGCATGTAACTTACCCTCGTGTGGATACCACTTATCTTTCTGAAAGCCTATATCCAAAAATTGAGGGAATTCTACGAAGTATGAAGTTTTATCAGGATCTGATTACTCCTTTACTTCAGGAATCAATTCCTAAGTCTAAAGCTGTTTTTGATGATACAAAAGTGACTGACCACCACGCGATTATTCCGACAGAAGTACCGCCTTCTCAAAATTTAACCCGGGAAGAAAAGCTGATTTATGATTTAATAGCCAAGCGTTTTATTTCGGTTTTTTATCCTGAATGCAAAATATCAAATACTTTGGTAGAAGCAAAAGTAGGAACAATACCCTTCAAAACCAGCGGAAAGCAAATTCTAGAACCAGGATGGAGAATTGTTTATGCCAAAGACACGAAAGATGAGACATCTGATAAAGAAAAAAACAAGGAAGAAGAACAAACTATTCCCGAGTTTATTGCAGGGGAAACCGGACCGCATGATCCTATGATTCATCATGGGAAAACTTCATCACCCAAACCTTACACAGAAGCAACACTTCTTCGTGCTATGGAAACCGCAGGAAAGCAAGTAGATGATGAAGAACTTCGTGAAATGCTGAAAAATAATGGCATTGGAAGACCTTCTACCCGAGCCAATATTATCGAAACGCTTTTCAAAAGAAAATATATTGAAAAGAAAAGAAAAAACCTGATCGCAACACCAACAGGAATTCAGTTGATTGACACGATTGAAGACGAGCTGCTGAAAAGCCCCGAGCTTACCGGAGAATGGGAACTTAAGCTTCGGAAAATTGAAAGTGGCGAATATGAAGCGAACCACTTTAAAGAAGAACTGATCCAGATGGTGACCGAGCTTACTAAAAAAGTAGTCGATGGAAAAGGAAAAATTATCATTCTGAAAGAAGAAAAACCTGAAACTAAAGAAAAGAAAAAGCGGGAATCGTCGGTAAAAAAAGATTTGCCAACTTGGGAAGAAACAAAGTGTCCGAAATGTAAAGACCATCATTTAATAAAAGGTAAAACCGCTATTGGATGTTCGGACTTTAAGAACTGTGGCTTTAAAATTCCTTTTGAAATATTTGGTAAAAAGCTTTCCGAAAAACAATTGATGGATCTTATTTTAAAAGGAAAAACCTCCAAATTGAAAGGTTTTGGTTCCCACCCCGAAAATATAACAGAAGGAATTATTTCTTTATCTTCGGAATTTTCAGTTGTTTTGGTTTGAGATAGAGGGTAAGTATGCGGGATGTTTCAATAAAATACCCTGCATTCTGTTAAACTTCAAAATTCCAATAATTACTTTAAATAAAGTCTCATCCTTGCCTCATATTCCGGCTTGGTTTTCAATAATTTCCAGATTTTCTTATCATCGGGATAACTGATTCTGTAGTAAAGGATTTTATCCGCAGAATATTTAAAGTAAGGATGATTTTTCAGCCATTCTTCAGGAGCATCAACCAGAGAATATCTTTCAACTTTGGAGTTGTCGAGCGGAGCAATATTTAAAAGTTTTTGAACCAGTTCTTTATCTATATTATACGTTTCAAGAATCTGTTCTTTGGTCATAAATCCGCCAAGCTTTCTGCGAAAACCGATCATAGAACCAGCACTTTTTTCATCAAGACCAAACTCCAAAAGCTGTTTAAAAGTGATCGAATTCAGATCTGTTTTTGTAAAATCTGTTTTTTCCTGTTTTATTTCAGGCTTTTTCTGATCAGAAGTTTTAGTAATTGTTGAAAGATCAAGTCTTATAAATGGTTTTAGGCTTTCAAACTTTTCCTGAGAAATTACAAAACAGCTTTTTATATCCTCCAAAGTTTTAAAACTTCCTTTTAGATTTCTATCGCGATAGTTTATAATTACATTGGCCTGTTTTTCAGAAAACCCAAGATTTTCCCAGCCTTTTAAGTCTAAAATATTTGGATCAAAAGCAGTGAGTTTAATTTGTGCCTTAGACTTTACAGCAGACGAGTTAAAATTTGCAGGAGTTTTTGCAGGCAGAATAATATAAGGCTCAAGTTTTCTGTAATTTTCATCACTGATAATGAAACATTCCCTAAATTTTTCTTTGCTTACAAAACTTCCCCCCAGGTAATCTTTGTATTTTAAAATAGCAGCAGACTGTTTTTCAGAAAAACCCATTGCCTGCCAATCATTTTTAGCCATATGATCAGGATTGAATCTCCCATTAATGATTAAAGATTTCTTTTCAAAATTTCCGGAATGGTAATTTATTGTAGATTCAGAACCATTTTCAGGAAGTAATAAAAACGGTTCTAGCTCATTGTATTTTTCTTCCGAAACTGCAAAACATTTTTTGAACTGTTCTTTTGAAGTAAAGTGACCGCCAACAATTTCTTTATACTTTAAAATAGTTTTGGTTTGTTTTTCGGAAAAGCCAAGCTTCTGCCACTGATTTTCATCTAAATCGTTTGGATTGAAGTCTGAGAAGATTTCTGAAGACGAATTTTCTGTGACAAATGTAATTTCAGGAAATTTATCTTCCTTTGTTGCTGAATATTTCTTAAAAGCAAGTGAAGTAAGGAGTAAAACTCCCAACACAGCCATTTTTTGATAATAATTTTTCCTCATCTCTTATGTTTTAGTAAACTAAAGATAAGAATTATTTTTTATGCTAAAAATTTATGCATATCTATTTTTAGCTTAGCAGCAAAACATCAACTAAAATTGTTGACCTAGTCCTCGTTTTTCTCTGCCAGAGAATCTTTCAGTTTTAAAAGTTCAGCTTTTACGAACTCCAGTCTGTCAATAATAGTGACCGTTTCTGAAATTTTACTGTTGGTAGTCAGCGCAATCTTGGCTCCGTCTAATGTATAGCCTTTTTCTTTTACCAAATGATAAATGATTTTAAGATTTTTGATGTCTTCCGGAGTAAAATACCGATTACCCTTTTTGTTTTTTTTGGGCTTAATAATGGGAAACTCCTGCTCCCAATACCTTATTAATGAAGCATTTACATCGAATGCTTTAGCCACTTCTCCTATCGAATAATACAGTTTGTCGGGTAAATTTATCTTCATTACGTTGAATCCTGAAAATTCAAAGATAAATATTTTTGAAACTACCGTACAAATCGTACATTGTAATCTTTAAAATTAAAAAATGAAAAAGGAGAAAGTTCTGGGTATTGTTGGTTTAATTTTGGTATTATTCAGTTGCCAATCAACAAAATATAAAAATATGTTTGAAGAAAACGCCGAACCAAAATTAATTTCAGATCAATTCAGCTTTACAGAAGGTCCTGCTGCCGATAAATCAGGAAATGTTTACTTTACCGATCAGCCCAATGACAAAATTTATTTTTGGGACTGGAAAACCGATAAAATTCAGCTATTTTTAGACAAAACCGGTCGTGCTAATGGAACTTTTTTTGATGAAAACGACCATCTGATTACCTGCTCAGACAATCAAGGTCAAATCTGGAAAATCAGTAAAGACAAATCTGTAGAAGTTCTGTCTAAAGGTTTTGAAGGAAAAAGACTGAACGGACCAAACGATTTATGGCTGGATGATTTTGGCGGAATTTATTTTACAGACCCTTTATATGAAAGAGATTACTGGGAAAATTTCAAAGTAGAAATTCCTGAGAAAAATCTTTATTACAGAAACAAAAACGGTAAAATATCAAAAATTGAAACCTTTACTCAGCCTAATGGCATTATCGGAAGTAAAAAATTAAAAAAACTTTATGTTTCCGATATTGATGGAGGCAAAACCTATGTATACGATATTTTGGGAGAAGGACAGCTTTCGGAAAAGAAATTATTCTGCGAAATGGGCTCAGACGGAATGACGCTTGACCAAGAAGGAAACCTTTACATTACAGGAGACGGTGTTACCGTATTTAATAATAAAGGTGAAAAAATTCATCATATCAAAATTCCTGAAGACTGGACAGGAAATATTACGTTTGGAGGAGAAAAAAATAATATTTTATTTGTTACAGCTTCAAAATCTGTTTATACTTTACCTACAAAAACCAAAGGCTTAGATTAAAATTATTGGTATTCGCAAATCAATAACTTATCGAAATAATTCAAGGAATGATCAATACTGATCATTCCCTTTTTTAATATTTATTGTTCCACTTCTTTTTAAGTTCATCCTGAATCTTTTTTTCGGTAGCATTATTTCCCGGTTGATAAAATTTCACATCTTTTATTTCCTCGGGTAAAAAATCCTGATCTACAAAATTCCCTTCAAATGAATGAGCATATTTATATTCTTTTCCATAATCCAAATCCTTCATCAGTTTGGTTGGAGCATTTCTCAGATGCAGAGGTACAGGCAGATTTCCTGTTTTTTTCACAAAAGCCAACGCTTCATTAATTGCCGCATACGCAGAATTACTTTTAGGCGAGACCGCCAGATAAATTGCCGTTTCGCTCAATAAAATTCTGGCTTCAGGATTTCCTATCACATTGATTGCCTGAAAGCAGTTGTTGGCAATAACCAAAGCATTCGGATTGGCAAGACCAATATCTTCTGAAGCTAAAATCAGCATTCGCCGGGCAATAAATTTAATATCTTCACCACCTGCAATCATTCTGGCAAGCCAGTATACTGCTCCGTTTGGATCACTTCCGCGCATAGACTTTATAAATGCAGAAATAATATCATAATGCTGTTCACCATTTTTGTCATAAAGCGCCATCGTTTCCTGAAGAACCGACATTACATCCTCGTTATCAATTTCTTGATTACCTGAATTTTTAAACTGATTGAGAACCAATTCGACAGAATTAATCAGTTTTCTGCCATCACCACCGGAATATTGAATGAATGCTTCTTTTTGTTTAATGATAAAATCTGAATTTTCATCCTTATTAAATCTTTTAGCCGCAATATCAATAAGTTCTTCCAATTTTTCGTAACTTAAAGCTTTCAGAATATATACCTGGCTTCTGGAAAGCAGTGCGGAAACTACCTCAAAACTTGGGTTTTCTGTAGTTGCACCTATTAAAACCACCCACCCCTTTTCTACCGCATGAAGCAGAGAATCCTGCTGAGATTTGTTGAAACGGTGAATTTCGTCAATGAATAAGATCGGAGATTTTCCTGAGAAAAGATTCTGCTTTTTGGCATCTTCTATTACATCGCGAACATTTTTCACTCCGGAAGAAACCGCAGAAAGTTTAAAAAATTTACGCCCGGATTTTTCTGAAATAATTTCTGCCAAAGTTGTTTTGCCCGTTCCCGGCGGACCCCAAAGAATCAATGAATTTAATGTATCATTCTCCAGCATTTTTCTTATTGTACCTTTTTCACCGGTAAGATGTTCCTGTCCTAAAACTTCATCTAAAGTTTTGGGTCTTAACCGTTCTGCTAATGGGATATTCTGAGCCAATTTAATTGATTTAAAGTAAAAATTAAGGGAAAAACTTCACTGATTTTATGCGAAAAGACTATAATCGACCAACATCCTATTTTATACGACCAAAGCCTTATTTCATCGTTGAAACTTACAACAAATTTAAACTAATTTTCAATTTTTTACCCTATTTTTGCAATGTTTTGAAATTTACATTAAATAAAATCATCACGTTTCCTTTGGTAACTGTCATCAGATTTTACCAATGGTTTATTTCGCCATTACTTCCGAAAAACTGCCGTTATGAACCTACATGCTCGCACTATATGGTAGAATCTTTACAGATTCATGGTATTTTTAAAGGATTCTGGCTTGGTGTGAAAAGAATTTCAAAATGTCATCCTTGGGGAGGAAGCGGCTATGATCCCGTTCCGCCCAAAAAATAATAAGCTAAAAAAAATTTCATAATGAATAATTTATTCTTTCGAATTTATCTTTTGATTTTTGCATTTTTTGTACAAAACATTTTTGCTCAAAATTATCCTGATGGTGTTTCTGATGCCGATCTGGTAGTCAACAATCAGTCAATCCCGGTTAAAGTTTTTTCTACGACAGATGCACAGACTTTTGCTCAGTTTGCGGGAAAAAATCCTGCCAACAGCTTAATCATTGTCAATGCTGCCAATCTTGAATCTAAAGGCGGATGGGGAGCTTTTTATGACAATTCTTTTGCCATTCTGAAACAGAATGGGTATCAGTTTTTAAATAAAAATTTTAAGCTGACAGAAAATAAAGCAGATTTTAAATATATTACCAAAATCAAGCAGCCGTTAAAAGAAGGAGATCAGGTTTCGCTTGACACAACCTATAAAATCTGGGATCCTTCCGTAGGAATTCATTTAGGACCGGTTACGCTGCATTATTACAGTCTGATGTTTGTTTTTGCATTTGGTTTCGGGTATATACTGATGAAAAAAATATTTGATATTGACCATGTTAATCAGAAATATCTTGATCCTCTTTTTACATGGACTTTACTCGGAACAATTCTGGGAGCAAGACTGGGACACGTCATTTTTTATCAGCCAGAGCTCTTTAAAGATGATTTTTTAAGTGTTTTTTTGCCGATCAGAACAAAACCTGAGCTTGAGTTTACAGGATTTTCAGGACTTGCAAGCCACGGAGCGACCATTGCCTTAATTTTTACAACGCTATATTATTCTTTTAAAATAATTAAGAAAAATCCGTTTTGGGTTTACGACAGATTAGGAATTGTTGTTGCGCTGGGAGGTGCTTTTGTACGACTAGGAAACTTTTTTAACTCAGAAATTGTAGGAAAACCTGCAGATCCGAATTCACCTTTTGCGATTCTTTTTCCACAGATGAGCGATGAATACGGAATTACAGTCCCAAGATTTCCGGGACAGCTTTTTGAAGCGGCAGGATATGTAATGCTGTTTGTTCTTTTATGGTTTCTGTATAGAAAAACTGATAAAAAATATCAGCAAGGCTGGTTATTCGGTTTATTTTTCATCATACTTTGGGCAATCAGATTTTTTGTGGAATTTTTGAAAGAGCCGCAGGGAAAAGAGTTTATTTCCATTGCGGGACTTAATACAGGTCAGGTTTTATCTATTCCTTTTATGATAGCAGGTTTATTTATCATGATCTATTCAAAGCACAATAAAATCGCTCCTGAAGCTGATAAAACTTTCTAATTTAAAGAAATTACCAATTATATGAACCGTCTCGTAAATGAGGCGGTTTTTTTGTAAAGCTTATTAAAGATTGGGTTGTATAATATATTCTAAAAGAGAATCTACTTATCTGCAAACCGGGCAAAAGAATTAATTAAAGAAATAACAAGAAGATAAACCAGCAAATAAAATAATTATTTTCGGTTTACATAATTCATAATGATTTGATTAAACTCCTCTTTCTTGTCAATCACAACATTAATAGGCCAGTAATAAACCAAATCTTTCAGATAATCGAAAGTTTTAAGACGAACGTAATCTTTTTCTGTTGTAAGAATAAGTTTATACTCACCCATTTTTTTATACTCTGCCAGAATATTTTTAATATCAGACTCAGAAAAATTATGATGATCTCTGAATTTTAAATGTTTTACCCGCTGAGAAAATTTCGCAAGATGCGACAGTAAAGGCTTAGGATTGGCAATTCCTGTGATCAAAAGAATGTCGTAATAATTCAGATTATTATCCGGAAGCATCTTGTCTCTGGCATAAATATTTTCATCATATCCTATTGAAGAGAAAAAAACTTTCTGATGGGCAGCAGGTTTTATCCTGGAAATATAATAGCGTTTGGTTTCTTCCGTTAACTCATCCGGACATTTACTGACCATGATAACATCCGCTCTTTTAGCTCCTGATCTTGATTCTCTCAAATCTCCTGCGGGAAGAATATGATCTTTAAAATAAGGATCATTGAAGTCGGTCATCAAAATATTAAAACCGGCTTTGATAGGTCTGTGCTGCATTGCGTCATCCAGAATCAGAACATCCAGATCCATATCATCAATCACCTTCTTTGCTCCAGGAACTCTTTCTTCGGAAACCGCGATTACAAAACGGTTTTTAAAGCGCTCAAAAAGCTGCATGGCTTCATCACCCACAGTTTTGTAATTGCTTTCGTAGTTGGTTACTTCATATCCTTTCGTCAATCTTCCATATCCTCTGGAAAGAACACCGGTTCTGTAATATTTTGACAAAGATTTTGCCAGATACATCACCATAGGAGACTTTCCGCTTCCCCCCACAGAAAGATTACCAACATTGATAATTGGTGTTTTAAACTTAGTAGATTTAAAAATTCCCAGATCATACATTGTATTACGAAATCCCGTAACCATGTGAAAACCTAAAGAAAAAGGATAGAGATACCATCTTTTCATACGTTGGCAAAAATAAGAATTTTAAAAACTATCTAATACTATTTTTGGTCAGTTTTTTACAAATATTCATATCAATATTTAATGAAGTCATTTAAATGACATCTATAATTTTATTAATTTTAAAAACTTTTAAACCCAGTTTCCATGACTTCAAAAAAATTACTTTCTGCAGAGCAGACTTTTGAAATTTTCAATATTTTGAAAAAAAGATTTGATCAGCACAAAAACCGTCATCCTGATGGGGATTGGGCAAAAATTGAGGAAAAATTAAATGATAGTCCTTCAAAACTATGGTCACTTTATCAAATGGAAATTTCTGGCGGCGAACCTGATGTAGTCAGTCTTGATGAAAAAACAAATGAGTATACTTTTTTCGATTGCTCTGCTGAAAGTCCTAAAGGAAGAAGAAGTTTCTGCTATGACCGTGAAGCTCTGGACTCAAGAAAAGAAAACAAACCTCAACATTCAGCAATTGACTCTGCTTCAGACATGGAAATAGAAATTCTAAATGAAGAACAATATCGTTTTCTTCAAACTTTGGGGGAATTTGATATGAAGACATCAAGTTGGGTAAAAACACCAGAAAAAATCAGAAATCTAGGTGGTGCTTTATTTTGTGACCGGCGCTACGATACCGTTTTCACCTATCACAATGGAGCTTCTTCCTACTATGCTGCAAGAGCTTTTAGAGGATGCTTAATTGTGTAATTTGTACAAATATGATAAATAAAAACAAAAAAACCGCTGTTGATCAGCGGTTTTGGTTTTATCATCAATTAATCTACCAGATCTTGATTCTTTCTTCTGGTTTTTTGTATAATTTATCACCCGGTTTCACATCAAAAGCTTTATAGAAAGCGTCTACATTGGTAAGAGGTCCGAAGCTTCTGAAATATCCAGGAGAATGCGGATCTGTTTTCACCTGATTAACCATATATTTTTCGCTTGATAAAGTTCTCCACACTGTTGCCCAGCTTAGAAAAAATCTCTGATCCTGAGTGAATCCGCTTATTTTTCCAGGATTTCCTTTATCTTTTAAATACATCTGCAGTGCATCATAAGCAATACTTACTCCACCTAAATCTGCAATGTTTTCACCGTTGGTAAAAGTACCATTAACGAAAGTTCCTTTTACAGGCTCATATTTATCAAACTGAGCAGCCAAAGCTTTAGTTGCCTTTTCAAAGTTAGCTTTATCTTCAGGAGTCCACCAATCAATCAAATTACCGTCGGCATCAAACTGTGCCCCAGAATCATCAAATCCGTGACTCATTTCGTGACCGATAACCGCTCCGATTGCACCAAAATTCACCGCAGCATCAGCTTTAGGATTAAAGAACGGCGGCTGAAGAATTGCAGCAGGAAAAACGATTTCGTTATATACAGGGTTATAATAAGCATTTACCGTTTGCGGAGTCATTCCCCACTCGGTTTTATCTACAGGTTTTCCAATTTTTTCAAGCTCTTTATTGTACTGCCATTCAGCAATATTCTGGAGATTGGCATAAAGATTTCCGCCTTTAGATTCAGGAACGATTTTTAGTTTAGAATAATCTTTCCATTTATCAGGATAGGCTACCTTAACGGTAAACTTATTTAGTTTTGCCATTGCTTTTTCCTTAGTTACCGGAGACATCCAAGCCAAATTATTGATATGGACAGCAAAGCTTTTCTTTAAATAATCAATCAGCTCAACCATTTGAGCTTTTGCTTCTGCAGGAAAATATTTTTCTACATACAGTTTCCCGAAAGCTTCCCCTAAAGAACCGTTGATCAACTCATACCCTCTTTTGTTCAAAGCTCTCTGCTCCTGCTGACCTCTTAAATATTTACCGTAAAAGTTGAATTTTTTATTTCCTAAATCTTCACTCAGATAAGAAGCACTTCCGTTGATCATGTGAAATTTAAGATAATCTTTGATCACAGGAAGAGTTTTTTCATTTACCAACTGATCAAAATTTTTGTAATAATCCAATTCACCAATAATGACTCTGTTAGTATTTACTCCAACCTTCTTTAGATACTCAGGAAGATTTATATTTTTCACCAAAGTTGAAAGCTCAGCCATCGTCTTCGGATTATACTGCAATGTATTGTCCCGGCTTTGCTCATTGGTGAGAAGGTGTTTTGCAATCGTTTTCTCATAGTTAACAATTCCGTTTGCAGCCTCAGCAGAGTTTTTATAGCCCAGTTCGGCAAGCATGGAAGCTACATATTTCTCATATTCTGCAAGAGCTTCTGTATTTTTGGCATCTTGTTTCTGATAATAATCTCTTCCCATTCCCAAAGAAGCATCCCCAAGAT
Organism: Chryseobacterium echinoideorum; assembly: GCF_007474535.1. Lineage (GTDB taxonomy): Bacteria > Bacteroidota > Bacteroidia > Flavobacteriales > Weeksellaceae > Chryseobacterium > Chryseobacterium echinoideorum. The sequence continues at coordinate 225,090 of NZ_VKNW01000005.1, forward strand.
AAACCGCATTCATATTAGAATCCTTAAGGTCTGCATAAACTCCCCATGCGTAGAAATTATTTTCACCTTCTTTGGTAACTGATGCTAAATAATTTTGTAAATCCGTAAGGTTTTTAATTGCATCAATTTTTTTGATGTTTTCCTGAATTGGTTTAATTCCATCTGCATTTCTCTTATTCATATTCATATATGTTGCATACAAATCCTGAATTTTTTTACCTTCACTTCCCTCAGCAAATTTATCTTTCAGAAGAGAATTTAAAATGGTCATAGAGTTATTATCCGTATCATCCGCCAATTTGTTGAAACTTCCCCAAGTGGGCTTGTCAGAAGGAATTTTAGCAGTTTTCATCCAGCTTCCGCTTACATAATTGTAGAAATCATCCTGCGGACGCACAGATTTATCCATCAGGCTAATGTCTAAACCATAATCTTTCTGTACTGTCTGAGTTGATTTTGTTTGAGCAGTAAGTGTTGTCTGTGAACAAATCCCGGCTAATAAAAACAAGGATAGTGTCAGTTTTTTCATATGTAGATTTTTATTATTTTTTTAATTAAATGCAGACTCAACAAAGTATTTATACCTGATCAATTGCATTATTTTCATTGGTGTATGTATTCTTAAAACTAGAAAATATTTTTTTTCTAAAAGTATTTTTTCTTTTATTTTAAGATAAGTATCTGTTTTTAATTATTTGTTACTCAAAAATTAAAATAATTTATGATTGTCCGCTTTTAATCATATTGAAAAATGTTTTAACAAAAAGTCTACAAAGATTCTTTGAATACTGAATGTTTTGCACTCATTTTGAGTTCGCAAAGGCATTAACAATTATTGAATTTTACAAAGATTTCTAATATGACTCATTACGAATATTCAAAAATGATTTAAACAGAGAACTGCAATTTATTTTTCAATTAAAATCCCGACTAAATCCTGAATAATTTTTTGAGAAACAAAATAAGCAAAATCTTGTCTTTCCAAATGAGGAAGAAAAAGTTTGAATGTCTGAGTATGTTTTTTTACCCTTATAGAATAATAAACCGTTCCCACTTCTTTACCATCTTCACCTTTATCCGGACCAGCAACGCCTGTAGTAGAGAGAGAAATATCGGTTTGAAAAAGTTTCTGGCAGCCTTCTGACATTTCTCTTGCCACTTCTTCGCTCACTACTGTAAATCTTTCGATCGTGCTTTCAGAAACATTCAGAATTTTGACTTTCTTTTCTGTAGCATAAGCAACAATTCCTCCCAAAAAAAATTGAGAACTTCCCGTATTTGACGTAAGCATTTTCGCCAGTTCTCCTCCTGTACAGCTTTCCGCAGTAGAAATAGACAGTTGTTTTTCATTTAAAATTTCAGCCAGAATTTTCTCTATCTTATCTTCTTTTGTTGCAATGATGTTGTCACCAATTATTGGAAATAATTTTTGAATCTGATTTTCCAGCTGAATCTGTAAAAACTGTTCACTGTTACCACTTGCTGTAATCCTTAGCTTTACGCGTGTTCCAATCGGAAGGTAAGATAATGACATATTATCAGGAAGCTGCAATTCCCAGTTTTCAATTGTATCTGCCAGAATACTTTCAGGAATTCCAACTACAGATACTATCCTTGAAACAATATATTCCAAACCGAATTTTTGTTTTAAATAAGGAATAATCTGTTCTTTAATCAAAGGTTTTACTTCATAAGGAACTCCCGGCAAACTGAAAGACAGTTTATTTCCGTTGGGCATCATCATACAGGGAGCTGTGCCGTAATGATTTTGGAAAACCGTGCATTTTGTCGGCACAAATGCCTGCTCTCGATTTCTTTCTAATATTTCCGTTCTTCCCCGCTTCTCCATATAAGCTTTAAGATGCTCAAAAGTAACATCATCCAATGCAATTTCATCATCAAAAAAATCTGCCAGTGCTTTCTTGGTCTTATCATCTCTCGTAGGACCCAAACCGCCGGTTGTGATGACGAGATCTGCAAGTTCAAATGATAATTTGAGAGTATTTTTTATGATCTCAATTTCATCCGAAATAGTAAAAATCTGCACTACTTTTATTCCTATATTTTTGAGTTCTGTGGCGATAAAATTAGAATTGGTATCAACGGTATTGCCAGAAAGAATTTCGTCTCCGATGGTAATAAGTACGGCACTTTTCATACATTAATTTTATTTTGCAAATGACGGAAATTTCTCCTATGCAGACAAAAGAAAATGATTTTTTATATCTTTGGATGCAACAGACAATTATGATAATCATTTATGCTAAAATATGATGATGCTTCATGGCATTCCGGAGAAAATTTCCCAAAAGATGTACCTCTTAAAAACTGCGCTACCCATACAGGAATGTTTCTGAACTGGTGTATTGAGAACAATCTTATCTCAGATAAGCTGAAAGAAATTACTGCCACTGACATTGAAAAATTAATGCAAAGAAAGATAACCGGAGCAGAATTTATCCTTACTGCCATGGAAGGAAAATTTTCAGAATCTGATCTGAATAACTTCGGAAACAGCTTTGCCCAAGATTACTATGCAGATGATACTGATTTTGGAAATCAATACAGTTCTTTTGCTGATGACTATATCAATCTTTTTGATACTAAAGCAGAACAAAACGGAGAAGCATATAAAAGTTTTTATCACATAGAAGATACACATGAAAACTATCATTTGATGAAACAAATGATTAACTACCGTTTTGAAGAATGGAAAGTTTATAAAAATCTTAATTAAAAATCCGGTCTGCATTCAGCAGACCGGATGCTCATTTATACAAAAACAAAGTTTATTTTCTTACGACCCATTGTTCAAAAAAGTCTTTTACTCTTTCCAGACTATAGCCTTTTTCTTCTTCCAAAACATCACTTTGCTGTATGTGAAGCAACTTTCCGTTTTCATCAAGAACTATAAATACTGGATAACCAAATTTTTCACCCGGATTTCCAAATTCTTCAAAAACCTTTTCATTTTTGTTATCTGGCGAATAGTTGAGATGATAATATAAAAAATTGGCATCTACCATTTCTTTCAGTTCAGGATTGGTTTGTACAAACTGATTAAACCTCAAACACCAGATGCACCAGTTTCCTCCTGCCTGGATCATGATGTTCTTTTTTTCTTTTTTTGCTTTTGCGATAAGAGTTTGCAAATCTTTTTCTGCATCGGCTTTAGGGTTATAAGGTTTTGGTAACTTTGCTTTTTCTTCAGAAGTTTTTTTCTTTGCTTCTAATTCTGCCTGCTCAGTTTTTATCAATAAAGCCTTATCGGTTTCCTTTTTATATGCCTTGTCTTTTAATTGCTGAGAATAAGTGAAAATTCCCAGACCTAAAAACGCTGTTAAATACAATTTTTTCATACTATAAAAATAAAAAAATAAGTGTAATTATAAGCAAATTTAAAACCATAATAATTTTATCACTAAATTTGTCTGTTTTATGAATTTTCTGATCAAAATACTTTACCTGATTTCTAAAATGCCGTTAAGAATATTATATATTTTTTCGGACATTATGTTTTTTCTAAATTTTTACATTGTAGGATATAGGAAAAAGGTGATTACTCAAAATCTTAAAAATTCCTTCCCCGAAAAATCTGATGAAGAAATAAAGGAAATCAGAAAGAAGTTTTATCTCAATTTTTCAGATTATCTGGTAGAAACCATAAAATCTTTCAGTATTTCCGAAACTGAAGCGCGTGTACGGATGCAACATATCAATCAGCAGATTTTTCACGATGCAAAATCTGAAGGTAAAAATATTATCTTGCTAGCCGGTCATGTATTCAATTGGGAATGGATCAACGCACTTGCAACTTTAACTCCACAAAAAAACACGCACCCAGTTTACAGAAAAGTAAACAGCAGTTTTTGGGAAAATCAAATGAAAAAAGTGCGCAACAAATTCGGAAACGAAGCCTTAGAAGCCAACGAAGTTATCATCAATATTTTTCGTAAAAGAAATGACGGAGAATCTATTTATATGTTTGTTGCAGATCAGACCCCTTATGTTACAAGTGTAAATTATGGTCTGAAGTTCCTCAATCAGAGAACTCCTGTTTTTATTGGTTATGATAAACTGGCAACAAGAATGGATCTTGTTTTCATCTATTGCGAAATGAAAAAAGTAAAAAGAGGTTTTTATCAGGTCAATTACAAAAGAATATATCCTGATAATGAGAAATTCGTCAATAACGAAGTGGTAAAAAAATTCCATCAATTATTGGAAAATACCATCCGAAAAAATCCCGACAACTACCTTTGGTCTCATCGAAAATGGAAATATCAGGATGCCATAAAAACTTATGACGAAGAATAATGACACAAAAATCTCAAAAAATTGCCGTTGTCATTTTAAACTGGAATGGTAAAAACTGGCTTCAGAAATTTCTTCCTAGTGTAATTAATCATTCTTCGGAAGCAAACATATATGTGATTGATAATCAATCAACCGATGATTCCGTTGAATTATTACATAAAGAATTTCCTACCGTACAAATCGTTATTAATGATAAAAATTTAGGATTTGCAGGCGGCTACAACGAAGGTTTAAAAAAAATTGATGCTGAATATTACTGTCTTCTGAATTCTGATGTGGAAGTAACAGAAAACTGGATTATGCCAGTCTTGGATTTGTTTGAGCAAAATCATTCTATCGCTGCAATTCAGCCTAAGATTTTATCTTACGAAAACAAAAATAAGTTCGAATTTGCAGGTGCAGCAGGCGGATTGATTGACAATCTGGGATATCCTTACTGCAGAGGAAGAATTTTTGACGATGTAGAAGAAGATTTGGGACAATACGATGATGAAAAAGAAATTTTTTGGGCTTCAGGATGTTGTTTTTTTATCCGTTCACACGATTTTTGGGAACAAAAAGGTTTTGACGAAAGATTTTTTGCACACCAAGAAGAAATAGATCTTTGCTGGAGGTTGATCAATTCAGGAAAAAAAGTATATTACACCGGAAAATCAAAAATTTATCATGTTGGTGGAGGAACTTTAAATAAACAAAGTCCTCGAAAAACGTATCTCAATATGAGAAACAATCTCTCGATGATGCTGAAAAATTTACCATTTCCGAAACTTTTGGCGATAATTTTTCTTAGAATGATTCTGGATGGTGCCGCTTCTTTTTATTTTGGATATAAAAACGGAATTGCTCATTTTTGGGCAGTAGCTAAAGCTCATTACGGTTTTTACATTCATATCCCAGGAACAATTAAGCGGCGTCAAAAAAAACAGACTTCAAATTATTATCAATCAAAATGGCTTATTTTCAAGCATTTTTTGCAAAACAATAAGGCTTAAATAATTATTATCCGGATTCATGGATTTTTGTGCATTAGATTTTGAAACAGCAACACACGAGAAAAATTCTGCCTGTGAACTGGGTATTTGCGTAGTACAAAATTCCATCGTTGTTGAAACCAAAACCTGGCTGATAAAACCACCCAGCTTTCCCTACTTTCATCAAAGAAATATTGATGTTCACGGTATTTATCCTGATGATGTAAAAAATGCTCCTACTTTTGAAGACATCTGGTACGAAGTAGAAGAAATGATGTATGGAACTTTAATGATTGCTCACAATGCGAGTTTTGATGCCGGAGTTTTGAGAGGCTGCTTTAATCATTTTGGAATTTTCGCTCCTAAAATCCACTATCTATGCAGTATTCAGCTCGCAAAAAAATCATGGAATTATCTACCAAGATACGGATTAAAGCATTTGGCAGAGTATCATAATATTCAATTTAAACATCATAGAGCCGGAGATGATGCTGAAGTCTGTGCAAAGATTTCGCTCTTAGCCTTTGAAAAATTATTTCTTACAACCAATGAAGAAATATCCGATTTTATGAAAGGGAAAATTAAATCTATTTAAAGTTAATTGCTCAGAACTTCAGAAAGAAGATCAAATTTAGGAATATCAATTTCAAAAGTTTTTTCAGTTTCCATATTTTTGACAATGTATTTGCCTGACATATTGCCTACTCCTGACCGCAGCATTACATTAGAAAAGTAAGCAAAATTTCCATCAGGTTCTATATCCGGAGTTAACCCTATGACTCCATCTCCTACAACTTCCGTAAAACCAAAACCCACATCAAAAATCAGCCACTTTCTTTTGAGAACTTTGATTGGAAAATCACCTTCATTTTCAATGATAATATTGTACTTAAAAACGAAACGGTTTTCTGAGGGATAACTGTTTTTGGCATCGTATTCCGGCACTACCGAAACTTTTATATTCGAAGTAATTTTAGAAAACATCTCATTCAATTTGAGGTAAAAGATACAAAAATCTCGCCTTTTTTGAAGGCGAGACTCTATTAAATAATGATAAAAGAAATAATCTATTATAAGCCCAGACCTTTTCTTTCGTCTCCGTTCATTAAAATTTCTACAGGATTGTCGATCGCTTCTTTTACTGCAACAAGGAATCCTACCGATTCTTTACCATCAATAATTCTGTGATCATAAGACATAGCCACATACATCATTGGTCTGATAACTACTTGTCCGTCCACAGCAACCGGTCTCTGGATAATATTATGCATTCCTAAAATGGCAGATTGAGGGGGATTGATAATTGGTGTAGACATCATAGAGCCGAATGTTCCGCCGTTTGTAATCGTAAATGTTCCGCCCGTCATTTCGTCAACAGTGATTTTACCGTCTCTTACTTTTATAGCCAAATCTTTGATATTTGCCTCAACACTAGCAAAAGACATATTTTCCGCATTTCTCAAAACAGGAACCATTAATCCTTTAGGACCAGAAACCGCAATTGAAATATCACAAAAATCATAGTTTACTTTAAAGTCTCCGTCTATTGATGCATTTACATCAGGATACATCTGCAATGCTCTTGTCACTGCTTTTGTGAAGAAGGACATGAAACCCAATCCTACTCCGTGTCTCTGAGCAAATTCTTCTTTATATTGTTTTCTAAGTCTGAATATTTCAGACATATCCACTTCATTGAAAGTTGTCAGCATTGCAGTTTCGTTCTTTACGGAAACTAATCTCTGAGCGATTTTTCTTCTTAGAACTGAAAGTTTAGTAGTTGTAGTAGATCTCGAACCTGTCGCCGTCATCGGATTTCCTCCCAATGCAGGAGCAGCAGCTAATTCCGCATCAGATTTAGATATTCTTCCATCTCTTCCTGAACCTGAAACCTGAGCAGCATCAATTCCTTTTTCGTCAAGAATTTTTTTAGCAGCAGGCGAAGGAGTTCCTGTAGCATACGTTTGTGTTGCAGCTGCAGGTTTTGGTGCTTCTTCTTTTGCAGGTTCAACAGCTTTTGGGGTTTCTTCTTCTTTTTTTGGAGCTTCAGCAGTAGCTGAATTTCCTTCAGGTTTTGCGGCATCTCTGTCGATTAAACAAACCACTTGCCCTACCTGCACCACATCACCTTCTTCAGCTTTTAAAGTAATTACACCACTTTCTTCAGCAGGCAATTCAAGAGTTGCTTTATCTGAATCTACTTCAGCGATGGGCTGATCTTTTTCAACATAATCACCATCTTTTACAAGCCAGGTTGCAATTTCAACTTCTGTGATTGATTCGCCCGGTGAAGGAACTTTCATTTCTAAAACTGACATATCGTATTTTTTATTTTTTTATTGAATATTATTTTATTCTAACTAAGCTGTAACAGGTCTTTTTGCAGGAGCATCATCTCTGTCAAACACTCGGTTGATTACTAAATTTTGATTTTTCTCAAACATTTTGTGACTTCCCGGAGCAGGTGCACCGCTAGGAACCGGAGCAACTACCTGAATTCCTGTATCTCTGAAGTTTCTTAATATATAAGACCAAGCTCCCATATTTTCAGGCTCTTCCTGTGCCCAGATAATTGATGTCGCATTATTATATTTCGCAAAAATGGCTTCTATTGCATCACTTTGTAAAGGATACAGCTGTTCAAATCTTACTATGGCAATATTTTCGCAATTCAATTCTTCCTGCTTAGCGATAAGTTCAAAATATAATTTACCTGAACAAAACACTAATTTTTCTACTTTCTTAGGATCTGCATTCGGATCATCCAAAATAGGCTGGAAACTTCCGTTCGCAAAATCTTCAAGCGGAGAAACCACCTTCGGATGTCTCAGCAAAGATTTAGGACTCATAACAATTAAAGGTTTTCTGAATGACCATTTTAACTGTCTTCTCAGTAAGTGGAAATAGTTGGCAGGAGAAGTAACATTTGCTACCACCATATTTTCATTTGCACAAAGTGTTAAGAATCTTTCCAGTCTGGCTGAAGAATGCTCTGCACCCTGTCCTTCGGAACCGTGAGGCAGTAACATGACCAAACCATCCTGAATCTTCCATTTTTCTTCTGCTGCAGCCAAATATTGGTCAACAATAATCTGGGCACCGTTTACGAAATCTCCAAACTGTGCTTCCCAAATTGTTAAAGTATTTGGTGATGCCATTGCATAACCATAGTCAAACCCAAGAACACCATATTCAGAAAGATGAGAATTGTAAACATCAAATCTGCTTTCAGAAACGTGTCTTAACGGAATATATTCTTCTTCTGAATCTTCAGTTTTTACAACAGCGTGTCTGTGAGAGAAAGTTCCTCTCTCTACATCTTCTCCGGAAATTCTTACATTATGACCTTCCACCAAAAGTGTTGCATAAGCCAGCCATTCTCCTATTGCCCAGTCTAAATTATTAGCTTCAATCGCTTTTATTCTGTTTTCAAAAAGTCTGGTAATTTTATTGATAAATTTTTTATCAGCCGGAAGTGTAGACATTTTAACAGCAAGTTCCTTCAGTTTTTCAAGATCATATTTTGTATCCACAGGTTCTAGTACTGCACCTCTTTTAGCGATTGGAAAATTCGTCCAGTCTTCCGCCATGAAAACATCCATTACGTTTTTCTCAATTTCTTTTGAGGCATCAAAGTTTTCATCTAAAAGAGCTTTAAATTCCGTCTCCATTTTAGCGATTACATCATTAGAAGTAACACTGTCTTTCAGGAGTTTTTCTTTGTAAATTTCTCTAGGATTGGGATGCTTGGAAATTAATTTATACAAATTAGGCTGTGTAAATCTTGGCTCATCACCTTCATTATGCCCATATTTTCTGTATCCTAATAAATCAATATATACATCTTTTCCAAATTTAGCTCTGAAATCAGCGGCGAAATGAATGGCATGAACTACAGCTTCCGCATCATCTGCATTCACGTGCATTACAGGAGATTCGGTAACTTTTGCAATATCAGTACAGTAGGTAGAAGATCTTGCATCCATATAATTAGTAGTGAAAGAAACCTGATTATTTACCACGATATGAACAGTTCCGCCGGTTTTATATCCTTCCAAAGTCATCATCTGAGCAACTTCGTAAGCAATTCCTTGTCCTGCAATTGCACCATCACCGTGAATAACGATCGGTAATATTTTAGAATAATCTCCTTCGTATTTATCATCTACTTTTGCGCGGCAGATTCCTTCCACAAGAGCTGCAACCGTCTCAAGGTGAGATGGATTTGGTGTTAAATTAATAGAAACTTCTTCCCCTGAAGCCGTTTTAACTTTTTTGGATGAACCCAAATGGTATTTTACATCACCAGAAAATACATCCTCTTCAAATTCTTTACCCTCAAACTCTGAGAAAATCTGCTTGTAAGATTTACCAAAAATATTTGTCAACACGTTTAGCCTTCCTCTGTGCGCCATTCCCAACACGACCTCATCTACTCCCAGCATGGAAGATTTGGAGATCAGTTGATCTAATGCAGGAATCAAAGTTTCTCCCCCTTCCAGTGAAAATCTTTTCTGTCCTACAAATTTGGTGTGAAGATAATTTTCAAATGCAACTGCCTGATTTAATTTTAATAAAATCTCAGTTTTCTCATTTTCATTGAGTATAGGGTGATTTTCATTAACCTGAATCCATCTTTTGATAAAATCTTTCTCCTCAACATTATTGATATGCATATACTCTATCCCAATCGAATCGCAGTAAATATTCTGCAAATGAGTGATAATATCCTGAAGAGTTGATGGTTCCTTCATTCCTGTTTCGGTAGCACAGTTGAATTTTGTGTTCAGATCTGCACTACTTAAACCAAAGTTTTCTATATCCAGAGTGGGGGTATAATGTCTTCTTTCGCGAACAGGATTTGTTTTGGTAAATAAATGACCTCTAGTTCTGTATGCTTCGATAAGGTTTACCACCTTAAATTCTTTTTTTATATGGTCAGGAATTTCACCATTAGATGCAGCCTGAGATACCTGTTGTACTACTGATGCAGAATTTCCCGTATTCTGCACATACTGGATGCTTTCATCATCACCGTAGTTTTCCAGTGCAAAATCAAACCCTTGAAAAAAGGCTTTCCATGATGGTTCTAAAGAGTCAGGAAATTTTAAATATTGTTGGTATAAATCCTCAATTAACTGAGAATGAGCTGCGTTTAGGAATGAAAATCTGTCCATTATTACAGTTTATCTATTATTAAATTTTGTTCAACGTATTAATCCTCAAATTTAATAAAAAAAACCGACTTGGGAATGACAAAAATAATATGATTTTTTTTGTCTGAATTTTATTTATAGACTGATAATGAAAGTTTCATATTGACCGAATTTCCTTCGGAAGGAGATTCTATAAAAGTCTGATACACATCTCCAAATCTCATTTCGTCTTTTTTTGCCTGTTGGATGAGCTGCTGAATTGCTTTTATTCTTCCTTCGTAAGATCCTTTATAATAAATCACATAGTTTTGGGTTGCGCTTACTGATCTGAAGTTGAAATTGTTATCATTAATTCCTATTTTTTTAGACAACGGTATACCCAGGAAATAAGAAACTTCTTTATCTTTGAAATTATCTGCATCGGTAATCAAAACAGGATACCCGATTTCATCATTTTTTTTACCAAGATCCATCGTCACAAAGTTGTTGACTTTATTAAAATTCATTACGATATTTTTATATAAAGCATCTTTTTTGTTTGATGTGCTTACATTAACGCCCAAAATCATTTTTTCATCTTCTTTTTCAACCATCACGCTGTCATATTTAATGGTAGCGAGCATATTATCTTTTTCAACTTTATTACTCAGAACATTTTTAAGATTGAGCATACTTTTATCAATATTATCTGCAAATTTATCTTCTGTCCAAAAATTCTGAGCTCTTGATAAAAGCGGTAGTTTTGGAGTATGTACAAACCAGGTTATTTTTGTTTTTTCGGCAGAAACAGGAGTAAATTTCACATCAATAAGTGTAGGGTTTTCGTCTTCATCTTCAAAAAGCTGATACCTTAAAGTTTTATTCGGATTTGAGTATCTGATAAACATTTCACCTCCATCTTCGCTCATTGGATCATTGTAGCTAATTGCGCTACCCTGCCCTTCATAGGGAAGATAATAGTCTATAACGATGTTTTTTGAACTTGCAAAAAAATTATTCCACCGGGTAAAATTCTGGAGATTATCAAACTGATTAAAAACTTTCTCCAAGGGAAAATCAATTTCTTTTTCAATGGTAAATTTCTTGCTTTCATCCACAAAAAAATACATAGAAGCTGCATAAACCCCTACCAGCAAAGCTATAATAACCGTTGTAATTTTGATAAAACGCATTGCACAAAAGTAATACAAATAAAAAAAGTGACCAATATGTTGATCACTCTTGTTTTTTTATTTTTGCTGGGTGTTGGAAGTTTGGTGTTGGATGCTTGATATTCGGCTGTTAATTTTTTTAATAAAATAATTAAACCTCAAGTTATTATTTCACACACGCACGACATCCAGTATCAAGATTTCCGCTTTATCCTATGTGCGTTCCAGATGTAATGACAGCTCCTTTTTTTACCACAACAATGCCGTCCTGTACAGAGTGAGTGCCATAATCACCATCCTGAAGATGTTTTCCGCCGATAATTCTAACATTGTCACCAATGTAGCAGTTTTTATCTAAAATTGCTCTCTCAATGTAACAGTATTTTCCGATTCCCATGTTGGGTAATCCTTTTTTATCGTTTTGAACAATTTCAGCGGTGTTCTGATAAAAATCTGCGCCCATAATGTAAGAATTAACAATGGTACTTCCTTTATCAATTCTAGTACGGTTTCCTATTACCGAATTTTCGATTTTATCTGCCATAATGATGGAACCGTCTCCAAAAACCGCTTTACTCACATAAGATCCATTTACCTTAGATGGCGGTAACATTCTTGCACGGGTAAAAATCGGTGAAGAAGAAAACAGATTAAACTGAGGAAAATCCTGGCAAAGATCCAAGTTGGCTTCATAAAAAGATTCAATAGTTCCGATGTCTGTCCAGTACCCTTCATACTGATAGCTCAATGTAGTATATTTTCCGATAGAACTTGGGATAATGTCTTTTCCAAAATCATCACCCGCTCCTTCCTCAAACATTTTTTTGAGTATAGATTTAGTGAAGATATAAATTCCCATTGAAGCAAGATATTCCTTACCCTGCATTCTGTTGTTTTCAGAAACTTCCGACTGAAGACCGTTTAATGCTTCAAAGCCCGGTTTTTCTATAAACGAGGTGATATTTCCTTCATCATCAGATTTCAAAATCCCAAAACCTGTCGCATCTTTAGCATTTACAGGAATTGTTGCAATAGTAACATCACCCCCTTTTTCGATATGGAAATTCAGCATTTCTCTGAAATCCATCTGATATAATTGGTCTCCCGAAAGAATTAAAATATATTCATAATCGTACTTTTCCAAATGTTTCATAGACTGCCTTACAGCATCTGCTGTCCCCTGAAACCAGCTGTCGCTGTCAACATTCTGCTCAGCAGCCAGAATATCCACAAAACCTTTACTGAAAATATCAAAATGATATGAGTTTTTGATGTGTGAATTTAAAGATGCAGAGTTAAACTGTGTAAGGACAAGAATTTTGTTTAATCCTGAATTTAAACAGTTGGAAATAGGAATATCAACCAGTCTGTATTTTCCTGCAATTGGAACTGCAGGTTTTGATCTTGAATACGTTAAGGGAAAAAGTCTCGTTCCTCTGCCTCCTCCTAAAACAATTGAAATAACATTTCGGTTCATAGTTATTTGTGGTTTATTTGTAGATTTAGAATCTATTGAATTATTTATTATTTATTTTATTAATTTCCTGTAATTTTTTAGCTTCGAGCTTTTCCATTTCAGCTTCTATCATATTCCTGTTCTTATTAAGCTCTGCCAGTTTTTGTTCTTTCTTTTCTATTTGTTTCAGAATTTTTTTCTGTTCGGATCTGTTATATTCTGTTTGTAGTTCAGTCTCCGTTTTTGAAGATCTTTCATTAAGCTTATCAAGATATTTTTGATAAAATGACAACATCTTTTCTGAAGACATCATTGGCTGGGAAGTCATAAACCTGTTAAACCTCCTTTGTTCCTCATTAATCATCATCATTCGGTTTTGCTGCTGCATCGTGCGCATCATATTCTCTGTATTATGATTTTGAGCCATTAATCCTTTAGACAAAATTAAAAATGCAGTAGCAGACAAAAATCGAAGACTCATTATACTGGTTTTAGTTTTTATATAAAGCTATGTATTTTTCTGCTGATTTCTCCCATGCAAAATCAAATTTCATATTAGAAATAACCAATTCATCCATTTTCGTTTTGTCTTTGTAAATCTGAAGACCTCTGCTCATCGCATGAACAATATCATCTACTCCCGGATAAGTGAAATTAAGCCCTGAGCCGCCTGTCGAAATATCTTTCACCGTATCTCTCAAACCTCCTGTATAAGTTACAACAGGTACTGTTCCGTATCTCATGGCATACATCTGATTGAGTCCGCAAGGCTCTACTCGTGAAGGCATCAACAAAAAATCTGCCGAAGCGTATATTTTGTGCGAAAGATGTTCTTTATATCCAATATCTGACGCAAAATTAGAATAAACAGAATCTAATTCTTTGAGCTGTTGTTCCAGATAAGAGTTTCCTGAGCCTAGTACGATAATATTCAGACCTCCAAAGCTTTGTTTTATGCTTCGCCATATCACATCCGGAAGGAGATCTGCACCTTTTTCGGTAGCAAACCTCCCGATAAATGCAAAAAGCGGGAGATTGGGGTTAAGACCATATTCATTACAAAGTTTTTCTTTATTCTTTCTTTTTATTTTGAGTGCATTTTTAATATTAAAATTAAAATCAATCATTGGATCACTCTGCGGATTCCAGACATCGGTATCAATTCCGTTGATAATCCCGAAAGCCTTTGAAAACTCTTCCCGTACAAGACTTTCCAAGCCTCTGAAGCTTACAAAAAGTTCTTCAAGATATCCTTCAGAAACCGCTGTAAAAGCGTGGCAGCACTTAATCATGCTTGCCAAAGGATTGATTAAACCATTCCAGTCTAGAAGTCCCCATTTATATTGATCGAAAGAAGGTATATACCGCGCCATTTCCCAGCTCATCATTCCCTGATATTCACCATTATGAATAGTTCCGATCGTTTTCACTCCTTTTAAAAAGTCAAATTCAGGACAGTTTTCTATCATAAAAGGAACTAAACCTGTATGATAATCGTGACAATGCAAAACGTCAGGACGGATTTTCATCGCTGAGAGCCAATGAAGAATTCCGTGCTGAAAAGCTAAAAACTGAAAACTTTCATCCTGATAGCCGTACGGATTTTCACGATCAAGCAATCCCGGAATTTTCACCATATACAGCTCAAATCCTAAAACATTCGTGCGCTCTTTCATTACCTGAACCTGCAGCATATTGGGTCCCTGATGAATAAAGCCGTCAAAAACTAGCTCAAAATCATAATCGTAAACAAAATGTTTGTTGTACCAAGGCATTACAACTTTGGCATCAATATTTTTTATTTTGTTCTGATATTTTGGAAGTGCTCCTACAACATCAGCAAGCCCGCCCACTTTAGCGACAGGATAACATTCTGTACTGAGATGAAATATTGTCATTTTATTTTTTATGCTGTTTGATTCTGTTTAATTTATACTTTTTATCTTTTTTCTGCCTTAAAACCAATCCTGATAATGGAGGTAAATTGATAAATATTGAATGTTTACGATTCATCCATGATTCAGGAGTTTCTTTAAAAATATTAGCTTCTACTCCACTTCCTCCGTATTTTCTGTCATCAGAATTTAGAATTACTTCCCAAGATGTGCCTGCATTGATTCCAATCCTATAATCTAAAACCTGAGGAGTGAGATTCAGGACAATCATCAGAGCATCATCTCTTCTTTTTCCTTTTCTGAGATAAATGTAAACCGAATGATCTGAATCATCGGCTTCTACCCATTCAAAACCTTCCTGCTTAAATTGATTTTCAAATAAAGCTGTCTCACTTCGATACAAATGGTTGATATTTTTTACTAGATTCTGCAAACCTCTGTGAACAGGATACTGTAGCAGATGCCAGTCTAAACTTTGTTTAAAATTCCATTCTCCGGTTTGCCCGAATTCATCACCCATAAAGAGAAGCTTAGCTCCCGGATGTGTATACATATAAACATATAAAGCCCTCAAATTGGCAAATTTCTGCCATTCATCGCCTTTCATTTTGTAAATTAAACTGGCTTTTCCATGCACCACCTCATCATGAGAAAGAGGAATCATATAATTTTCATTGTACATATACATGGATGAAAAAGTAAGCTTATGATGAAAGTGCTTTCTGTTGACGGGATCTTCTTTAAAATAAAATAGTGTATCATGCATCCATCCCATCATCCATTTCATGCCAAAACCGACTCCACCATCGTGAACAGGTTTCGTAAGCATAGGAAAATCTGAACTTTCTTCGGCAATAGTAATGATATTATCGCCGAATTCCTTGTACACAGCAGTGTTGAATTCCTGTAAAAAAGTTTTGGCTTCAAGATTCACATTTCCACCAAAAATATTAGGTTCCCATTCTCCTTCATTTCTTGAATAATCCAGATGCAGCATAGAAGTTACAGCATCCACACGGAGTCCGTCTGCATGATAACGGTCAAGCCAGAAAACAGCATTGGAAATGAGAAAAGATTTTACTTCATTTCTTCCGTAATTAAAAATATATGATTTCCAGTCGGGGTGAAAACCTTTTCTAGGATCTTCATGTTCATAAAGATAAGTGCCATCAAAAAGATGCAAACCATTGGCATCTCCCGGAAAATGTGAAGGAACCCAGTCTAAGATCACTCCAATATCATTTCTGTGAAGCTCATCTATTAAAAACATTAAATCCTGAGGAGAACCAAACCTTGAGGTAGCAGCAAAAAAACCTGTAATCTGATATCCCCAACTCGGATCATAAGGATATTCCATCACCGGCATGAATTCAACATGAGTAAAACCCATCTCTTTAATATACGGAACGAGCTTTGAGGCAATATCACGATAATTCAGAAATTTTTCAGGATTATTTTCGTTTCTAAGCCACGAGCCTAGATGAATTTCGTAAACAGAAATCGGTGATTCCAGACTATTTTTTTTCCACCGTTCTCCCATCCATTCACTATCATTCCATTCATACCAGTTGGTAGAGACCATAGAAGCTGCCTGAAGGTTTTGTTCCCAGCTTAATGCATAAGGATCACTTTTTTCTAAGATTTTCCCCTGATGTTCAATCGCATATTTGTATAGAGTTCCCCATGCAAGTGCAGGAATAAAACCTTCCCAAATACCGGATTCGTCCCATCTTGGATATAAAATATGTTCACGGTGGTTCCAGTTGTTGAAATTTCCTATAACAGAAACTTTTTTTGCATTTGGAGCCCATACTGAAAAGTACACCCCTTTTACACCCTCTTTTTCCACTGAGTGCGACCCAAATTTTTCATAGAGTTTATAATGTTTACCTTCTTTGAAGAGATAAATATCCTGATCTGTAAAAAGGGTAAAAGGCTTAACAAAATTCATCATAATTGGTTTTTACATTCTGCACAACATCACAGCATCCAAAATCATGCGATAACAATCAAATATATACAAAATTTTACTTTAGGCGTGTATTTTTTAAGTCAATTTTAAAAGTGTTTATTAAAAAATAATTTATACTTTTATGAGTTTATAACAGATAAAACACGAGATGAAGTTTATACTTACAACTGCTGAAAATGACGCAAGACCTCTTTTCATAACAGGAAATTTCAACAATTGGAATCCTAAAGACTATAATTTTCAATTGGAAAAATCAAAAGACTATACTTACTGTATTGAAATAGACGACGAAATACTCCCTGAAGTTATAGATTATAAATTTACCAAAGGAGGTTGGGAAAATGTAGAATTAGACAAATACGGAAGTATTACAGCCAACAGAAAAGTAAAAAAAATTGATAATGAAATCACAGATTTCGTAGAAAAATGGAGGTTCAATTGGGGACCTTTCAAAGAAGAGTTTTTCCCTATTGTTGAAGTAATTTCAGAGGAATTTTATATTCCTCAGCTGGATCGATACCGTAAAGTCTGGGCGCTTTTACCTTATGATTATCATATATCAGAAAAAAGATACCCGGTTCTGTATCTTCAGGATGCTCAAAATTTATTTAACGAAGGCAGTCCTTACGGAAATTGGGAAATCGACAAAAAACTTTCTATTCTTTCGGAATATGGAAGGGGCGATCTGATCGTAATCGCAGTAGAACATGGCAGCGAAGATAGGATAAAAGAATATATTTTTGATAACGACCATATTGCTAACGGATCTGAAGGAAAAAAATACATCAGATTCATTACCGACACACTGAAACCCTTTGTAGATCAGCATTACCGCACAAAAAAAGACCGCGAAAATACAGGAATCGGTGGAAGTTCTTTAGGAGGACTTATCAGTATTTACAGCGGATTTCTTTATCCTGAAGTATATTCTAAACTGCTTATTTTCTCTCCTTCACTTTGGGTGGAACCCAATAATAATTTCCCGATGATGAATTTCAGGACTCCGTATAAGACCAAAATTTATCTTTACGGAGGTGAGCAGGAAGGATCAAAAATGGTAAAAAGAATAAAAATTTTCGAAAATTCTCTTAAAAAATGGGAAGAAAAAAATCTTTTTGATTTTGAATTTAAAACAAGCATCAATCCAGATGGTTCGCACAGCGAATTTTTCTGGTCACAGGAATTTCCGAGAGCCGTAGAATGGCTTTTCTATAACAACACAGAAAATCCTGTGGAAGTAAAACCTCATCAACAAGCAACACAAAAATAAACTCAAAAAAATGAAACTATACAACAAAATAAATAAGCAATACAATCAAATATTTCAGCTTTTTACAGAAGAATCATGGAACATCAATTCAAAGAAATACAATAAAAATACAGCCCATTTCTTTTCGGGAAAAAAAAATGAAATTTTCGTTCAGACCAGTGAAGAAAACATTACTTATTTCATCGGAATAGGAAAAGAAGGGATCAAAAATTTTGAGTTTCAAAAGATAGGTTTAAAATTTTCCCAGTCCCAAAAAAGCAATATCCAAGCAGTTCCTACTCTTTTATGTGCAGATTTCATTTCAGAAAAGCAGTCTGCAGAATTCATCAAAGGACTTTATCTAGGAACCTATCATTACCCTTTTCAAAAAACCCATCCAGTTTGGAACGACTCTTTTGAACTGCATTTCGGAAATTTAAGCCAGAAAAAATTAGATAAAATTTCAGAAAAAACAACAGCAATTTGCGAAGGTCAGTTCGCATCTCAGGATTGGCTCAATAAACCTGCTAATTTTAAAAAGCCTGAAGCTATTAGCGATTATCTGAAAAATTTAGCCACAAAAAACAATCTGAAACATACTGTATTCAATAGAAAAAAATGTAAAGAATTAGGTTTAGGAGCTTTTTTGGCAGTTAATCAGGGAAGTGCTTACGATGCCGCTTTTACTATTCTGGAATACAAATCTCCAGAAAAAAATGCAAAAACTTTCGGATTGATTGGAAAATGCGTGTTATTTGACACCGGCGGAATCTCCATTAAACCTTCAGACAATATGCACTACATGAAATCTGATATGGGTGGCGCTACAGCGGTCATCGGAACACTGATCTATGCTTCAAAAATGAAGCTTCCGGTAAACATTACAGCTATTTTACCAATAACTGATAATGCGGTTTCAGAAAACTCTTATCTCCCAAGTGATGTGATTACCGCTTACAACGGCAAAACCATTGAAGTTCTCAATACCGATGCAGAAGGCAGAATGACATTAGCAGACGGGCTATCATATATGGTCAAAAATTACAAGACAGATGTTCTTATTGATCTGGCAACGCTTACCGGAAGCTCTGTAAGAATGTTTGGCGATACTTGCGGGGCAATGTTTTCAAACAATGAAGAACTAAAAAACATTCTAATCAAAAGCGGAGACAAAACCAATCAAAAACTTTGGAATCTGCCGCTTTGGGATATATGGATGGATGATTTCAAATCAGATGTTGCAGATTTTAAAAATATCTCAATGAAACCTATCGGAGATTGCATTGTTGCAGCAAAATTTTTAGAACAATTTATAGAAAACCACCCTAATTGGGCGCATCTTGACATTGCCGGAGTCGCTTTTGGAAATGTAGAATACTCAAAAGAAAAGGCTGCAACTGGGTACGGAGTGCAATTATTAGTCGATTTAATTGAAAATTATTATTAAAAATTAGTTTTTCTCAAAATTTCTCTGTATAATTGATTAGTAAATTTTCAAAAGCTCAGTGATTAATAAAATTTAGTATTAAATAATCAACAAATAAAAGCTTTTATTTTTTATAATTTAACAAAATTTAAAAATCACTATATGAAGGAGAAAAACATTGTATGTATTTCGTGCTACTATAAAGGATACGATTTTATAGACGAAATGAAGAACCTCGGCAATAAGATTATCCTGATAACATCCGAAAATTTAAAAGAGAAAAACTGGCCGTGGCACGCAATAGATGAGGTTTTCTATATGCCCGAAATAAAACCTTCGGTATGGAATCTTGATCATCTCGTACAAGGCTTTTCTCACCTGATGAAAAGCCGCAAAATAGATGCTGTAATTGCACTGGATGATTACGATGTAGAAAAAGCTGCTCTGGTAAGAGAAACTTTCCGAATTCCTGGGATGGGACAAACTACCCATCGCTATTTCAGAGATAAACTTGCCATGAGGCAAAAAGCAAAAGATTCAAGCATCAATGTTCCGGAGTTTACAGCTGTTTTTAATGATCAGGAAGTAAAAATTTTTATTGAAAAAATTCCTGCTCCATGGGTTTTAAAGCCAAGATCTGAAGCTTCTGCATCAGGAATCAAAAAACTAACAACTCAGGAAGAACTCTGGGCAGCGCTTAACAAACTGGGCGAAGAAAGACACCTATTCCTGTTGGAAAGCTTCAAGCCCGGTGATGTTTATCATGTTGACAGCCTTACTTTTAATAAAAAAACTGTATTTACTTCAGCTTCAAAATATCTCGCTCCGCCTATGCAGGTTTCACATGAAGGCGGGGTTTTCAGAACCAAAAC
The DNA here is from genome assembly GCF_007474535.1 of Chryseobacterium echinoideorum. Lineage (GTDB taxonomy): Bacteria > Bacteroidota > Bacteroidia > Flavobacteriales > Weeksellaceae > Chryseobacterium > Chryseobacterium echinoideorum. The sequence goes on from NZ_VKNW01000005.1 coordinate 245,555, forward strand.
CTTAGGAAGATACTCAGAAGAATTCAAGGCTTTGGATGACATTAATGCTACAGTTTTATCAAGTTTCGGATTGCAAAACGGAGCCACTCACACCGAGTTTATCCGTAGTAAAGAAAACGGAAAATGGTATTTCCTTGAAACTTCGTCCCGTGTAGGTGGGGCGCATATTCCAGATCTTGTGGAAGCATCAAGCAGCATCAATATCTGGCGTGAGTGGGCAAAAATAGAAGATGCACTTCTTAAAGGAAAAGATTACGAAGTAGCTAAACCTACCGGTTATTATTCAGGATTAATTGTCGCTTTAATCAAAGATCTTGCTCCGAATTACAATGAGTTTGAATGTGAAGAAGCTGTAAAATTCATTCCTATTGATTATCACGTTGGAATCGTTTACAAATCTACCGATGCCAATATCGTTCAGCAAAGACTTGATACTACTGCAGAAAAAATTCATGCAGAACTTCTTAATATCATTGCTCCTAAAGACAAACCGACAAGCTAAAAAGTTAGAAGTTAGCAAAATTATTTTTGTACTTCAAGATATTCTGTCATTATTAAAATCAAATATTATTTACAACTATATATGCCAAAAATAGAACACACTGATTATTACTCGCATATTCTCGGAACAAGTCTTAAAGTAGAAGTTACGGGACATTACGGCTATCCGATCATCATGTTTCCGACTTCACAGGGACAATATACCCAAAACCATGATTTTCACCTTAACAGCAGCATCAATTATTTTGTAGAACAGGGGAAAGTTAAGCTTTATAATATTCAGACTATTGATGCATGGAGTTTTTATGATGAAAAAATTTCTCCACAGCAAAGAATCAGAAATTATGAAAAATATGTACAATTCTTAATACAGGAGTTTGTTCCTTACATCCAAAAGCTTCATCAAACACACAGAGTTGCTGTTGCGGGAGCAAGCTTTGGAGGCTATCATGCTGCTAATTTTGCTTTCAGATTTCCTGATGTTGTTTCACATTTATTCTGTCTTTCCGGTGCATTCAGCATCAGAAACTTTATGGACGGATATTCTGATGAGCTGGTGTATTTTAATTGTCCGCGCGAATTTGTGAGAAATGATGAAGCATGGAAATACAAACATATGCATATTGTTCTGAGCACTTCAGACGAAGACATCTGTAAAGATAAAAATATTGAAATGGCGGAAATTTTAGCTTCAAAAGGAATAGATTTCTGGTATGATGAAAAAAAATGGATCAACCACGACTGGCCTTTATGGAGAATGACTTTTCCTAATTACATAGAAACTTTTTTCTCTTAAAAATAAACTTAAAATAAAAACATTAAAAAAATAAAATTATGGCAAAAAAAGTAGGAATTTTGTTCGGAATGGAAGATACTTTTCCCTGGGCATTTATTGATAAAGTGAACGAAATGGGAGGCGGAGAAGTAATTGCCGAACCTGTAAATATTGATAAACTTGAACAGGGTGCTGATTACGGATATGCTGTTATTATCGACAGAATTTCCCAGGATGTTCCTTTTTACAGGGCATATTTAAAAAATGCAGCTCTTAACGGAACCTATGTCATCAATAACCCATTTTGGTGGAGCGCAGATGAAAAATTTTTCAATAATGCATTGATGTCAAAATTGGGAATTCCTTTACCGAAAACAGTTTTATTACCTTCTCATGAAAGACCGACCAACACTTCAGAAACCTCTTTCAGAAACCTGAAATTTCCCCATGACTGGGATTATATATTCAATTATGTCGGATTTCCTGCTTATATGAAACCACACGATGGCGGAGGCTGGAAAAGCGTTTACCGAGTAGAAAATCCTGACGATCTTTGGGAAAAACTAAGCGAAACCGAGCAACTGGTGATGATGGTTCAGGAAGAAATTGTCTTTCAGGATTATTACAGAGTGTATTGTTTAGGACAAAAATATGTACACATTATGCCTTACGAACCAAGAAACCCTCATCATTTGAGATATGCTACAACACATCAGACAGAAGGTGAAGAATTGAAAAAATTACTAAAAACAATTCATGATTATACCCTTAAAATGAATCAGGCTTTGGGATATGACTTTAATACAGTAGAATTTGCTGTAAGGGACGGCATTCCTTACGCTATTGATTTCTGCAACCCAGCTCCTGATGCTGATAAAAATTCTGTAGGAGAGGAAAATTTTGCATGGATTGTAGAGCATGCTGCCAAATTAGCTATTGAAAAAGCTAAAGAATACGTTCCGGGACAACCCAATATCTCTTGGGGAACATTTGTAAAAAACTCAGTTAAATAAACCAATCATACCATAAAAAAAGCACAAAAATGCATCAGTTTACTATCGGAATCGAGGAAGAATATCAGATTATTGATGTTGAAAGCCGCGATTTAATATCTCATGTTTCGAAAATCATTGAGGGCGGAAAATCTGTTTTAAGTGAAAACTTAAAGCATGAAATGCACGAATCTATGATTGAGATGGAAACCGGAATCTGCCAGAACATTCAGGAGGCAAAAGCTGAGCTTACCAACCTGAGAAGACATCTTATTAAAACCGCTCACGAACAGGGACTGCGTGTATCCGGAGGTGGAACCCATCCTTTTTCCAATTGGGAACACAATACAATTACCAACGGTGAAAGGTATAACAAAATTGTTGATGATATGGGAGATGTCGCAAGAGGAAACCTGATTTTCGGCCTGCATGTTCACATTGGGATTCCAAACCGTGAAGAAGGGGTAAGAATTCAGAATGTTATGCGTTATTTTCTTCCTCATGTTTACGCACTTTCAGTAAATTCACCTTTCTGGATCGGAAGAAATACAGGTTTTAAATCTTACCGTCAGGAGATTTTTGTAAAATTTCCGAGAACGGGTATTCCAAGTTTTTTCAACTCTTTGGCTGAGTTTGACAGCTATGTAGATCTATTGGTAAAAACCGGAACTATTGATAATGCCAAAAAAATCTGGTGGGATCTGAGAGTTCACCCTTTCTATCCCACCATTGAGTTCAGAATCTGCGATATGCCTTTAAGGATTGAGGAAACCGTCTGCCTTGCTGCTATCATGCAAAGTCTTGTAGCAAAAATTTATAAACTTCACCAGCAAAACCTAAGCTTCCGAAGCTACAGAAGACTGCTTTTGAATGAAAATAAATGGCGAGCTTCCAAAGACGGAATTCATTCTAAACTGATAGATTTCGGCAAAGAAGAATCTGTACCTTATCCTGATCTATTGAAAGAACTTCTTGAGTTTATTGATGATGTAGTAGATGATCTGGGATGCAGAAAGGAAGTAGAATACGCATGGAAAATACTGGAAAACGGAACAGGAGCCGACAGGCAGCTTAGAGTATATCAGGAAACAGGAGATCTGAAAAAAGTGGTTGATTATATGATTTCTGAAACGGAATACGGAATCACTCACAACGAAACTGCTTTGTAATTTTTTAATAACTTTGCCTAAATTTAAAATTATGACAGAGGTAAGAATTGCGTTGCTGGATATGAACAATAACCATGTCAATCAGGGATTTAGAAATATTAAGGAAATTTCGGAAGCTTTTAAGCAAGAGTCAACAGAAGAAATTTCTATTCAGACTTTTGATGTAAGATATAAAAACGAAATTCCGGCAATAGAAGATTTTGACGTATTTATTTCTTCAGGAGGACCTGGAAATCCTCACAAAGAAGGACATGAATGGGAAGATCAGTTTGCAGATTTTTTAGATGCAGTGTATAACCATAACCTTCAAAACGAAAACAAAAAATATCTTTTCCTGATTTGTCATTCTTTCCAATTGGCAAGCATTCATTGGAAATTGGGCAATATTTGCAAGAGAAAATCTTATTCTTTCGGTGTAATGCCTGTTCATAAAACAGAGGAAGGCGAAAGCGAATTTTTATTTAAAAATCTTCCGGATCCTTTTTATGCAGTAGATTCCAGAGCATACCAGTTTATAGAACCGGATGCAGAGCGTTTTGAAGAATTGGGAATGCAGGTTGTGGCGATAGAAAAATTCAGGCCGCATATTAATCTGGAAAGAGCAGTAATGGCAGTTCGTTTTTCTGATGAGATTTTCGGAACCCAGTTCCATCCGGAAGCCAATCCTTCAGGAATGATTGAAAATCTTAAGGACGAAAAAAACAAGGAAGCAATGATTGAAAACTACGGCATGGAAAAATATCTTGAGACGGTTGACAGGATGAATGATGAAGATAAAATTGTTTTGACACAAGCTCAGATTTTACCAAGATTTTTACGTTCAGCAAAAAAGAATATTTTAAAAAAAAATGAAGTTTTAGTCTGAAAAAATTAAATATAAACAATGAAAATCGAGCACCACTGCTCGATTTTTTAAATCACAAAAAAGAAAAAGAATATGATTTCAAAATATAGAAAACTGTTTAATCAGGAATTTTCACAGGAAAAATACGAAAAGGTAAAAAATTTAATCAAAGAAAAAAGCGGCATCGAAGCAGGATTTCGTCTTTCAGAAAGCCCTCTCTTTTTGACTAAAGAATTTGAAGCCAAACTTTTGGACGCAAGCGAAAGCATCATCAACCAAATCAAAAGCTTACAGGAAGGCATTCTGGAGAAAGCAATTCCTGAAAACTGTAATGTACCTAACGATACCAAACAGCCGCATTTTTTCACCATAGATTTTGGAATCTGCAGAAGTGAGAATGGCAAGATTGAACCTCAACTGATAGAACTTCAGGCATTTCCTTCTTTGTATGCTTTTCAGAAAATTTTTGAAGATACACTTTGTGAAGTTTACCCTTTTCTTTATGAAATCAAAAATAAAATGACTTCGGAAGAACTGAAACAACATTTAACAGAATTAATTATCGGTGACGAACATCCAGAAAATGTTATTTTACTTGAAATTTTTCCTGAAAAACAAAAAACATTGATTGATTTTGTTTTAACTGAAAAATTATTAGGAATAAAAACGGTTTGCCTTACCAAAGTAAAAAAAGAAGACAAAAAACTGTTCTACGAAAATGAAGGAAAGAAAACTGAGATCAAACGCATTTATAACCGGGTAATTTTTGATGAACTGGATAAAATTCCTGATCTTAAAATTGAATTTGATTTTCGTGAAGAGGCAGATGTAAAATGGATCACCCATCCTAACTGGTTTTTTAAAATTTCAAAATTTCTTTTACCCATGCTGAATCATCAGTTTGTTCCGAAAAGTTACTTCCTGCATGAATTTCCGGAAACTGAAAATCTTGAAAATTTTGTATTGAAGCCTCTATTTTCATTTGCAGGGAGCGGAGTAAACCTAAACCCAACAAAAGAAATAACCGATGCTATTAAGGATAAAGAAAATTACATCTTACAAAGAAAAGTAAACTACGAACCGATTTTTGAAGATATCAACGGTGAATTTTCAAAAGCTGAAATCCGTTTATTGTATATCTGGAGAGAAAACGAAGACCGCCCCATTCTGTTAGAAAATCTCGGAAGAATGACGAAAGCAGCCATGGTAAATGTAGATTTCAATAAAAAAGATGCGATTTGGATTGGAAGTTCTAATGCTTTTTTTGCTGAAGAATAATCATATTTTGAAAATAAATTTCGGCGGCATCTTCGATGCCGCCGAAATTTATTAAAGGGATTGAATATTATTAAAATTTATCATCCTCCAAAAGTTCTCTTGCCTGATAATCCTGTACCAGATCAATAGCATTCGAAATCACATCACTCAAAGCAGTAATAAAAGTACCTTCTTCGGCCATACTCATTGCATGTTTCAGCGCTTCAATTTCTTTTGGAATAATCTCATAACTTACATCTCTACCCGATTGCTGAATACCATCTATAATCAAACCATTGATCTCATCTTCCGTTCTTCCGCGCAAATGTTTTTCATTACGGATGATAATATAATCAAACATTCTTCCTGCAATCTTTCCACAGAGTTTGATATCTTCGTCTCTTCTGTCGCCAACTCCGGAAATGATTCCTATTTTCTTGGTAGATTCTACATTTTTCAGGTAATCTTCAATAGCTTCATAACCCGCAGGATTGTGGGCAAAATCTATTAAAACTTTAAAATTTTTGAATTTAAAGACATTCAGTCTTCCGGGTGTAAGCTGTGCACTCGGGATAAAAGTACGCAGTGAATTGGAAATATCCTCAATTCCAAAGCCATAAAGATAACATGCCAAACTTGCTGCTAAAACATTAGATATCATAAATTTAGCCTTACCTTCCATCGTAATAGGAAAATCTTTAGCCCTGCCTATTCTTATCTTCCAGTCGCCTTTTTTGATGGTCACAAAACCTTCTTCATAAACGCAGGTAGTTCTTCCTTCTTTTGCAAATTTTTTGATATGCTCATTATTTTCATCCAAACTAAAAATAGCTACCTGGCTTGGTAAATCATTAATGATACGCATAGAATATTCATCATCTGCATTCATTACACTCCATCCGTTTTTCCTTACACTGTCCAGAACTACTCTTTTTACTTTTGTAAGATCTTTGAGGTTATGAATATCATTCATTCCTAAATGATCTTCTTTAATATTGGTTAAAACTCCGATATCACACTGCCCGAAACCCAAACCTGAACGAAGAATTCCTCCTCTTGCGGTTTCAAGCACTGCAAATTCCACCGTTGGATCTTTTAGAATAAATTCCGCTGAAATAGGACCTGTCGTATCTCCTTTTGTCAGCATCGTATTCTGAATATAAATTCCGTCTGAAGTTGTGAAGCCTACTCTATAACCGTTACTTTTTACAATATGAGCAATAAGTCGGGTTGTAGTTGTTTTTCCGTTGGTTCCTGTTACTGCAATAATAGGAATAGTAAAAGGTTTTCCCTGTGGATACAGCATATCAACAACAGGAGCTGCCACATTTCTCGGAAGCCCTTCGCTCGGTGCTAAGTGCATTCTGAAACCTGGCGCAGCGTTGACTTCAATAATAGCACCACCACTCTCTTTCAATGGCTGAGTTAGATTTTCTGCCATGATATCAATTCCGCAGACATCAAGTCCGATAATTTTGGATATTCTTTCAGCCATTGTAATATTTTCAGGATGCACCATGTCGGTTACATCAATGGAAGTTCCGCCTGTAGAAAGATTGGCTGTAGATTTTAAATAAACCACTTCTCCTTTTTGAGGAATTGTTTCTAAAGTATACTGAAGCTTTTCCAGTAATTCCATTGTATCTTTATCAACATTGATTTCCGTTAAAACATTTTCATGTCCGTAACCTCTTCTGGGATCCTGGTTTTCTTTGTCGATAAGCATTTGTATGTTAGATTCACCATCTCCGACCACATGAGCAGGAACCCTTCTTGCTGCAGCCACCATTTTATTATTGATAACCAAAACTCTGAAGTCGTAACCCGTGATATACTTTTCAACAATTACTTTTTTAGAATATTTTTGTGCATGTTCCAAACCTATTAGTGCAGATTCAAAATCACTTATATTGATAGAAGAACCCTTTCCGTGATTACCGTCTAAAGGCTTAATAACTATAGGAAAATCAATTTTTTTGATAACATTTCTTAGTTGATCTTCATCTACTACTAAATCTCCCATCGGAACAGGAATGGCAGCATCGTGAAGCATTCTCTTTGTAAGCTCTTTATTGCAGGCAATATCAACGGCAATTGAACTGGTTTTCCCTGTGATTGTTGCCTGAAAACGCTGTTGATTAACACCGTATCCCAATTGTACTAATGAATTGCTTCCCAATCTTATCCATGGAATTTTTCTAGAAACTGCTTCTTCTACAATGCTTCCCGTAGAAGGTCCCAGTCTTACACGTTCTCTGATTTCTTTAAGCGTTTGAATACAGGCGTTGATATCGTATTCTTTATTCTCAATCAGTGCTTCAGCTATTGCTACAGATTGTTCGGCAGCATAAATCCCAGCGTTTTCTTCAATATAGTCAAATACAACATTATAAACACCGGGAGTTTTTGTTTCTCTTGTTCGTCCAAAGCCGGTATCCATCCCTGCAAGCGTCTGAATTTCGAGAGCAATATGTTCAATAACATGTCCCATCCAGGTTCCGGTTTCTATTCTATGGAAAAATCCGCCCCTTACTCCTTCTGAACAGCGATGGCTAATGAGTGAAGGCAAAAGCTCTTCAATTCTTTCTCTAAAGCCATCAATTTTATTAGTAGGAAAATTTTCCATTTCCTCAAGATCCAGTCTCATCTGGATTAGTTTTTTTCTTCTTATACTCCAGATATTCGGACCGCGAAGCGCCTGTATTTTTTCAATTTTCATAGTTTAGTTCAAATAATTTTTTTTAATTAATAAATACATCATTTCAAATCAAAGATAATGCAAAACATGAAAAAAATACGCACCTCTATTGAAGATTTATGAAAAAAAATATTTACTCGTTAAGATCTTTAAAATCAAACTAATTACTTTAAAAAGCTTCATTAAATTTCATCAACAATGAATAATTTTCTACTTTTGTAAGCATGAAACCTGTTGGAAAATTAATTATTATCGGCGGAGCTGTGAATAAGGGCAGCTTTACCGAAACAGATTACGATCAGAATGTTGAAAAAAATCTTAACTTTTTTGAGAGAGGAATTCTAAGAAAAATCATTACTGAATCTAAAAACAAAGAAAATTCTATTATTGAAGTGGTAACTACTGCTTCGCAAATTCCGCAAATTGTAGGAGCAGAATACAAAAAAGCTTTTGAATTTTTGGGAGCTAAAAATGTAAATATTCTGGATATCTACAATCGTGAAGAAGCCAATTCCGATGCTATTGTAGCGAGAGCCAATGCAGCAGATGTGGTAATGTTTACAGGCGGTGATCAGCTCAGACTGACATCTATTCTCGGAGGAACAAGATTTCACGATGCTATTTTACTGAAATATCAGGAGCAGGATTTTATCTATTCCGGAACTTCTGCAGGAGCAGCAGCAGCTTCTGAAAACATGATATATCAGGGAAGCAGTTCTGAAGCCTTACTGAAAGGAGAAATAAAGACAACGCAGGGATTAGGTCTTATTGATAATGTGATTGTAGATACTCATTTTGTTCAGAGAGGAAGAATAGGAAGACTTTTTCAGGCTGTGGTAAGCAATCCTAGAACTCTGGGAATCGGTCTTGGGGAAGACACTGGTCTTTTTATTCATAACGACGTGATGACTGCAGTTGGATCTGGACTTGTGATCATTGTCGATGGAAGATTCATTAAAGATACCAATCTCACCAATATCAATCTGGGAGAACCTATTTCAATTGATAACCTTACCGTTCACGTAATGTCTATGAATGATCACTATGACCTGAAGACAAAAACATTAACGATTGAAAATTCTCAGTTTAACCCAATTCCACAAACATAAACATTTATCTAACCAAATTATGAAAATCATCATACACGGCGGATTTTTCTCTGAAAGCGATCAAAGCAAAGATACAAAAACTGCCAAGCAGAATTCATTGAAAAGTATTATAGAAAAGGCTTATCAGTATTTACAAAATCATTCTGCAGTTGAAACTGTTTCCTATGCTGTTTCGCTTTTAGAAGATGATGAATTATATAATGCTGGAATCGGTTCGCAGATTCAGAGTGACGGCATCATCAGGATGAGTGCTGCTTTAATGGATGGAAATACCCAGAAAATGAGTGGTGTAATCAATATTCAGGATGTAAAAAACCCTGTTTTTGTTGCTCAGGAACTGATGAAAGAGGATGACAGAGTTTTGGGTGGAAGCGGAGCCAAAAAATATGCTTCCGAACATGGTTTTGACAATTTTTCTACAGAAATTCCTCAACGCAGAAATGAATATGAAGCTAAACTTCAAAATGGCGGAAAAGGAACTGTGGGCTGTGTAGCTTTGGATAAACAAGGTAGATTGGCTGTTGCTACCTCAACGGGCGGAAAAGGGTTTGAAATTCCCGGAAGAATCTCAGATTCTGCTACTGTAGCCGGAAATTATGCTAATGAATTTTGTGCTGTAAGCTGCACAGGAGTAGGTGAAGATATTGTAAGCAACGCAACTGCTGCTAAAATCGTAACCAGAGTAACAGATGGTTTTAATATACAGGAAGCTTTTAATAAAACTTTTTCTGAATTAAAAACTATTGATGGTTTCGCAGGTGCTATTGCCATTGATAAAAACGGAAATATTTTTCATCAGGACTCTTATCCTACCATGGTTTTCGCAAGTTTCGACGGAACTGATTTTGAGGTTTTTAAATAAAATTTAACATATTTTTATTACTAACTCCTGATTTTTTGGCACGTATTTTACATACTTAATATTAACAAATTTAATATTATAACATTTTAAAAATCAGAAATCATGGGAAATAAAACAAGTGGTCTTTTAGCATTATTAGGATTGGGTGCATTAGCTTATTGGAAGTATAAAAAATCTACTCCAGAACAACAACAGGTTGTAAAAGATAAAATCAACAATGCAAAAGACAATATCAACAAATGGGGAAATGACCTGAAAGATAAAGCGAATGAAGTTGTCTCTCAGGCACAAAATAAAATGGATGAAGCCAAAACGAAAGTAGAAGATACGGCTTCCAATATTTAACCGGCAACATATATATATATTATTCAAAACATTCATATACAGAAAAAGTCATCATTACGATGGCTTTTTTTGTGCTTTAATAGAATAAACCATCGGAATTCTGTTCCCAAATTTTTTGGTGCGCCATTTTCCTTTTTCAAATTCTTCAATATCCTTGAAACATGGATAAGGAGACCAGTCGAACTCTTTAAAATTTTGAATTTCTATATTTTTACTGATTAAATTCTGCAAAACTTCAGATAAAGAATGATTCCACATCACATAATCCTGAACAATGTCTGCTGAAAAATCTGCGTAGGTCCCTTCATAGGTCTCTGAGATTGGTTTTTCATTAAAATAATTATAAGATACTTCTGTAAAATCATCATCGTACATCCAAACGACAGGATGAAACTCAGCCATGATAAAATATCCGTCTGGTTTCAAAAAGTGTGAAACTACATTTGCCCATTTTTCAAGATCAGGAAGCCAGCCAATGGTTCCATAACTGGTAAAAACAATATCAAATTTTTTATTTAAAACATTTGGTAGATTGTAAATATCAGAACAAATAAATTCAACCTTTTCTTTACATTTTTCAGCCAGACTTATTCCCGCCTCAATGGCTTTATCGGAAAGATCTACCGCGGTCACTTTTGCTCCCATTCTTGAAAGTGAAATAGAATCCTGTCCGAAATGGCATTGAAGATGTAAAACTGATTTACCGTTAAGATCACCCAACAGTTCCAGTTCTATAGGATTTAAAGAAGTACGTCCTTTTATAAACTCACCAACAAAATAAAAATCAGATTGAAGATGTGTTTCTACTTTGGCATTCCATGAGTTTTTGTTGATCTCTAGATAATTTTCCATAGGTGTTTATTTAATTCTTCAAAATTTAATTTGATTAGAACGAGTATTAAAATATTTACTGTTATTAATCATGCTATTTAACTTAACGCAAAATAAGCAATTATGATCAATCATTATTAAAATCATAAATTTAATAATGATTCTTGATTTAAGTTTGATGACTAAAAAACTCTTTGATGTCTGAAGTGCTCCATTTGTCAGATTCATTTAAAAACTTATCTTTGCAAAAAATTTTGGTTTCCAAGAGATTGGAACTAAGAGGGAATTGGGTGAAAATCCCAAACTGTCCCCGCAACTGTAAATCGTACAAAAATTTTCTGTAAAAACCACTGTGAACAACGGGAAGGTGCAGAAAAACGAAAGTCAGGAGACCTGCCAGAATTTAAACATAAAAAAAATTGCTTTCGGAGGAAAGGCAAATGTATTATGAGTTTAAAGAAATCATTCGTTCTCGTTTCTGCGTTTTTCTGTTTAGACCTGTATTTCGGTCAGGAAACCCCAATTGATACGGTTTACATTTTTGATAACCAAATGAAAAAGGCTAAACTTTTTCATGAGGTTACTACTTTAAGTGCATCAGATATTCAAAAAAATTCTTCCAATTTATCTGAAGTTTTAAGGTTTCAGTCTCCCGTTTACATTAAAGAAAATGGTCGTGGAGCTGTTTCTTCACCTTCATTCAGAGGAACGACTGCACAGCAGACTGCTTTTGTATGGAACGGGATCAACATTAATTCTCAGTTTCTCGGACAAGGGGATGTAAATAATATTGCACTTTTCGGATATGACCAAATGGAAATAAAATCCGGCGGCGGAAGTGTCATTTACGGAAGTGGTGCTATTGGAGGAAGTATTCACCTAAATAATGAACTGAACTTTAACAAAGGTTTTCACGGAATAATTCATACTGAAGCTGGTTCGTTTAACACCTACAATAATTTAGCAAAAGGATCTTTCAGCAATGATCGTTTCAGTTTTAAAGTTTCCGGTAATTATCTGATCAGTGAAAACAATTATCAGGTGGAGGAAGAAAATTACATCAACCGAAACGGAAAATTTTACAATACTACTTTCAACCTCGGAACTTCATACAGGATTTCAAGAAAAAATATAATCTCTTGGCAAAGCCAATGGTATGACGCTGTACAAAATTATCCTGTTTTTGAAAATAAAGGAAACCGTACAAAGTATGAATCGCAGACTATTAGAAGTTTGCTCGCCTGGGATTTCAATCATAAAAAAACATCCAACAGCCTGAAAGCAGCTTACACGGAAGAAAATTTCCAGTATTTCGGGATTGAAAAAGCTCAGAAAACCAGCGGAGGAAAAGGTAAAAATTATATTATAAAAAATGATTTTAATTTCTTTATCATTCCAAAATTGAATCTTAATATCATTGGAGAATTTCAGCATAACGAAGGGGAAGGATATAAATCCGGAATTGGTGATGTAAGTAGAAATATTGGCTCTGCTGCAGGGTTATTAAGATATTTCGCTTCGCCTACACTTTCTTTTGAAGCCGGGGTAAAACAGGATTTTGTAGAAGATATAGATTCACCGTTTTTGTATTCTTTTTCAGGGAAATGGAATACGAACAAATGGTATAGCCTTACACTTAATTTTTCAAGAAATTTCAGATTTCCATCATTTAATGACTTATACTGGGAACCAGGCGGAAATCTCAACCTGAAACCAGAAACCTCTATCCAAACAGATATGACTCATGAGTTTAAAGTCTCAGATTTCACGTTGAAAGTGAGTCCTTATTACATGAAAATCGACCAAATGATCCGTTGGCTTCCAACACCTTTTGGCTACTGGTCTGCATTTAACACCAGAAAGGTAGAATCTTACGGTTTAGAATCACAATTGACGTATCAAAAAAAACTGAATCATCATCAATTGAGATTAGCCGCAGGTTATGTCTACGCAAAATCTACTGATATGGAAACACAGAACCAGCTCATGTATGTCCCGCTGCATAAGCTTTCTGCCAATATAGATTATGAATATGATGTTGTAAAAATATATGCACAGGGATTATTTAACGGGCTGACTTATACTACTTCTGATGAAAGTAAAAAATATGCGATCTATCCGTATTTTGTGATGAACGCAGGAGCTTCGGCAACCATAGCAAAAAAATACACTATAGGATTAAGAGTGAATAACATTACTAATACAGTTTACGAAACGGTAGCATTTTACTTCATGCCTAAAAGAAATTACAGTATTTATGCAAGCATTAACTTTTAAAAACAATTAAAATATATACTTATGAAATTCAACAGATTACTACAAATTATTTTCGGATTTGTATTGCTATTTTCACTTTCATGTACTTCAGAATATGAGGAAATTATTCCTGAAGCTACTTACGAAAACGGATATTTCATTACCAATGAAGGAAATTTCGGACAGCCCAATGCAGAAGTAAGCTTTATTACGAAGGATCTTAATGTGCTGCAAAACGATTTATACAAAGCCAACAATAATAATGAAAATCTAGGTGATGTTCTTCAGACGATGGTAATCAGCGGAGACAAAGCATTTTTATTATTAAATAATTCCAACAAAATTCAGGTAGTTAACCGTTATACATTCAAAAAAATTGGAACTATTACAAATGAGATCAACCAGCCTCGTTATATGGCAATTGCCAATAATATGCTGTATGTTTCTAATGACCAGTATATGGGAGCGAAATATGTAAGTGTTTATAAAACTTCCGATTTTTCCTTAGTGAAAAAAATTCCGTTCTCTGATACCGCAGAAAGAGTTGTATCAGCAGGTGGAAGTATTTTTGTGCAAAATGCTACTTATGGTTTTGGGAATACCCTTACTAAAATAAATACTACAACCAATGAAATTGACGGCACACCTATCTCTGTACCTAATGGAAATATCAATAAAACAATTGCTTACAACAACAATGTATATGTAATTGCAGAAGGAGCTGCCAGCTCATTTCTTTATGAAATTTCTCCTGCAGGAAGTATTACAAAGAATATTACGTTAAACATTCCCAACGCAACCAATCTGCAGATTGAAAGTGGAAAATTTTTCTTCAGTTCAGCAAACAAAATCTATTCTATGAATATGAATGCGACAGCTGCTCCTACTGCTCCAATTATCACAGCAGTTGATGGCGGACAATATTACACTTTGTACGGCTTCAATGTTATGGATGGAAGAATTTTCACGTCTGATGTAAAAGGATTTTCTCAGGTAAGTGAAATGAGTGTCTATACAACTTCAGGAACTTTGATCAAGAAATTTACTGTAGGAATGGGTGCAAACGGAGTTTACTCTAACTAGTTACCAATCACTTTTAATAAACTTCGGCGGCATCAAAGATGCCGCCGAAGTTATATTATTTTATCATTAAAAATTTAAACCACCTTCAACCCGAGCTTTTCGGCCTCTGAAATCACAAAGTTCTTAGCTTCTTCGCTGTCATTGGCAATTTCACCTTCCAGAATAGCTTCCTTTACTTTTTCTTTTAAAATACCTATTTCACGACCCGGCTGTAAATTAAACATCGTCATAATTTCTTCTCCTGAAATAGGCGGCTGAAAATTCCTTACCTGATCTTTTTCTTCCACCTCTTTTATTTTTACTGCAACGTATTCAAAATTCTTTTTAAATTTTTCCTGCTTTCTGGAGTTTTTGGTGGTAATATCAGCTTTGCAAAGCGTAAAAAGATCTTCTATATCTTCACCCGCATCAAAAAGCAGTCTTCTCAATGCAGAATCTGAGGCATCATCAGTAATCAAAGCGATGGGTCTTGATGAAAGCTTAACCATTTTCTGAACATACTTCATATCACTTCCCAATGGCAACTTTAACCGCTGGAAAAGATGTTTCACCATTTTCGAACCTAAAAACTCGTGTCCGTGAAAAGTCCAACCTGTTCCTTCCACAAACTTTTTGGTAGGAGCTTTTCCTATGTCGTGCAGCAAGGCAGACCATCGAAGCCACAGATTATCGGTATTTTCAGAAATATTATCTACGACTTCCAGAGTGTGATAAAAATTGTCTTTATGGGTTTGTCCTTCTACTTCTTCCACCCCTTTCAAATCAATCAGCTCAGGAATAATAAGTTTCATTAAACCTACTTCTGCCATCAGTTTGAGTCCGACTGAAGGTTTTCCGGAAAGCATAATTTTATTAAATTCAACCATAATTCTTTCCGTAGAAACAATTTTGATTCTTTCTGCTTCCTTTTTGATCGCATTCAAGGAATTTTCTTCAATCTGAAAATCCAAAGTTGATGCAAACCGAATTGCCCTCATCATTCTGAGCGGATCATCCGAATACGTCTGTTCTGGTTCAAGCGGTGTTTTCAAAATTCCTTTTTCCAAATCTTCCATTCCATTAAAAGGATCAATCAATTCTCCAAAATTATCCTGATTAAGGGAAATTGCCATTGCGTTGATTGTAAAATCACGCCTTTTCTGGTCATCCTCAATAGTGCCTCCTTCCACTTCTGGTTTACGGCTGTTTTCAGTATAACTTTCTTTCCTTGCACCCACAAATTCAAGTTCCAAATCTTTATAACGGATCATGGCTGTTCCGTAGGTTTTAAAAACAGAAACCTTCATTTTAGGATCAATTTCTTTTCCTACATTTTGGGCAAGTGCAATTCCGCTCTGCTCGGTCACAAAATCAATATCGGTAGAAGCTTTTCTTTTCATAAGCAGATCACGAACATATCCTCCGACAATATAAACCGATTGATTGTTTCGTGATGCAGCTTGAGAAATGAGCTTAAAAAGGGTAAGATTTTTATTTTGAGCAAGATTGATGAACATTTTTTTTGGATGTTAAATTTTTGATTGAAGACATAGACTTCAAATTATCTTATTTTGAAAGATTTGTCTAAATATGAACCATTAAGAAATCAAACAATAGTTTTTTATTCAAGTTTCATAATGGCTGTAGAGTGGCAAAGATAACCATTTGAGGCAAAAACCACAAAAGACAGCTAACTATTGAATCGTGAAAATTTCCGTAACAAATTGATTATTCCCTTAAAACTTTGATGCGGTTATCATTCCAGATTTTTATAACAGATGATCCTGAATATTTTGAAACTTTTTCTCTGTCTTCTTCTACGGCATAATCTACCATCCCAATCATTTCGGGAGAAATATCAGAAAATTTCAAAGGACTTTTATCTCCGCTGAAATTCGCAGAAGTAGAAACCAAAGGTTTGTTGAGCCTGGAAATCAGTTTTTTACAGAAATCATTTTTTACGAGACGAATTCCAATGCTTCCGTCTTCTGCCAGAAGTTCTTCGGGCAAGCCTTTCGGATTTTCGTAAACGATGGTCACGGGTTTTTCACTCAGATCAATAATTTCCCAAGCCATTTCCGGAACATCTACCAAGTTCTGCAATCGTTTTTCTGATTCTACCAGAATGATCATTGATTTATTTCTTTCCCTTTTTTTTATATCAAAAATCTTATTGATTGCATCAACATTTGTCGCATCGCATCCAATTCCCCAAATAGTATCTGTAGGATAAAGTATGGTGCCGCCTGATTGAAGTATTTTTATAATTTGTTCCATGAAGTTCTTTTGTCGTAAATGATAGCAAATTAAATCCCTAGAAAAAAACCAGGGATTTTAATGTTTTAATGATTACTGATTTAAAATCATTGCTGCTTCCTTTGCAGCGTATGTAAAAATCATATCAGCTCCAGCTCTTTTAAAGCATGTTAAACTTTCAATAATTGCCTTATCATTATCAAGCCAGCCATTTTGGGCAGCCGCCTTTAGCATGGCATATTCTCCGCTTACGTTATAAACCGCAATAGGCAAGTCAATCGCTTCACGAACTTTTGAAACAATATCCAGATACGGAAGTCCTGGTTTGATCATGATAATATCTGCTCCCTCTTCCACATCTTTGAAAACTTCATTGAGAGCTTCACGGGAATTGTGAAAATCCATCTGATATGTTTTTTTATCCTTAGGGATTTCCATAGTATCTTTCGGAGCACTGTCTAAAGCACTTCTGAAAGGTCCGTAAAAAGAACTGGCATATTTTGCAGCATAGCTTAAAATGCCAACATCCTGAAAACCGCTTTCTTCCAAAGCTTCACGGATAATCATAACTCTGCCGTCCATCATATCACTCGGTGCTACAATGTCAGCTCCAGCTTCTGCCTGCGAAACTGCCATTTTTGCCAGGGCATCGTTGGTAGCATCGTTTACAATTTTTCCGTTTTCTATGATTCCGTCATGACCATAAATAGAATAAGGATCTAAAGCAACATCGGGCATTACAATCATATCGGGAACAGCGTCTTTAATAGCTTTGATGGTATTCTGCATCAGCCCGTTTTTATTCCAGGCTTCTTTTCCGGTATTGTCTTTAAGGTTTTCAGAAACTTTCATATAAAGATTGACGGCTTTTACACCTAAAGAAAACAGCTCTTTGCATTCTTTCACGGTCAGATCAATACTTCTTCTGAAAATTCCCGGCATTGACGAAATGGCTTCTTGTTTATTTTCACCTTCCATCACAAAAACCGGCATTACAAAATCATTGACAGAAAGACTGCATTCTCTCACCAATCCTCTCATAGAATCGCTTACTCTCAACCTTCTGTTTCTAGAATATATCATTTTTGGAATACTTTTTGAATAATTTATTGCAAATTTAATACAACTTGAGCAAAAAACTGTTGCATTGTATTGTAGAATATATTATTTTTGTTAGTAATATGTAAGCAAATTATTCATTGATGAGAAAATTTTTACTTTTAATTATATTAATCACCGCTTCTGTCGCTTTTTCTGACGGTGCAAAAGCTCAAACAAGAGAACCTTCGTCGTTTTCTCAAAAGTCTGATGATGGGGTGTTAACCGCATATCCTAATCCGGCAAAAGATTTTCTGATGGTGAAAGCCAAAGATTCTTCTTTAAAAATTAAAAATGTGAGCTTCTACTCTATTTTGGGAACGCAGGTTGCAAGTTACAATGTCAACAGCAATAGTGCAGAGATTAATATCCAAAGACTGAAGCCTGGGAAATATCTCATCAGATATATTCTGAGCGATAATACCCAAAAGGTTACTCAAATAGTTAAACAATAAAACTTAAATCCTGATAATCATCAGGATTTTTTCTTTTGGCAATATTTATTTTAATTATTCCGTAACTTTCGGAATATTTTTAAACTAATTGTAAAAACAATTGCATGTTAAAAGCTGAACACATTACTAAAACATACAATGCAGGAAAGAAAACTGCTTTGGATGATTTTAGCATCCACGTTCCAAACGGGAGCATTTATGGACTTCTAGGACCCAACGGAGCGGGAAAAACGTCTTTCATAAGAATCATTAATCAGATTACGCAAGCAGATTCCGGAGAAGTATCTATCAACGGACAAAAACTAAATCCTGACCACATCAAAGACATCGGCTATATGCCTGAAGAAAGAGGTCTTTACAAAAACATGAGTGTCGGAGACCAGATTCTATATTTCGGTGAACTGAAAGGAATGAAAAAAAATGATGCCTTGAATGAAGCTAAAAAATGGTTTGAAAGACTCAACATTGATCAATGGTGGAAAAAAAAGCTATCTGAACTTTCGAAAGGTATGGCTCAAAAAATACAATTTGTAGTCACAGTTCTTCACAGACCCCGTCTTTTGATTCTGGATGAGCCTTTTTCAGGTTTTGACCCTGTAAATGCAAATCTGATAAAAGACCAGATTATTGAACTAAAAAACAACGGCACCACTATCATTCTTTCTACACACAGAATGGAAAGTGTAGAGGAAATGTGTGATTATGTAGCACTAATCAACAATTCTAAAAAAATTATTGACGGAAGAGTTTTTGACGTTCGCGAAAAATTTAAAAAAAATATTTTCGGAGTGATCTTATCTGATGTGAACGAGCAACAGTTTGATTATTTCAAAGATAAATACGGTATCTTTAATATTACCAACGAAAACCAGCTTATTTCATTTGATCTAAAGAATGAAAATGATCAGAATCTTATTTTATCAGACCTCATCAATGTGGGTAAAGTAAGATCCTTTGACGAGAAAATCCCAAGCATGAACGAAGTATTTATTAATGCAGTAAGCAATCATTCTTATTTATGAATAATATCTTTTTAATTACCAAAAGAGAATTTCTTACTCAGGTTAAGAAAAAATCTTTTATTATACTTACCCTTTTGGCTCCTTTGATGATTATTGCTTTTGGAGCAGTCATTGGGATGATGTTTAAAGCCAATGAATCTCATGTGGCAATTCAGGTGGTAGATAACAGTGGGCTTTTTAAAAACCAATTGAAATCTGACGATAAAATCAACTATGAATTTATCTCTTCACAAGAAGAACAATCAAAAATTAAAACTTTAAAAGGTAACAAAAACCTTGACGGAATTTTGGTTTTACCTCCTTTAACGAGCAATAGCTTTGATGATCTTGAAAAAAATACTCGCCTTGTTATCAATACAAAAATTGGTTTTGATACGAAGCAGCGAATTGTTTCAGATATTACCGATGTCATCAAAAAAGAGAAAATAAAACAGCTGGGAATACAGGAAAGCCAGCTTAAAAATCTTGATAAGAGTTTCAGCCTGAAAACCATTAATGTTTCTGAAAATAACAAAGAAGATTCTGATCTTGCAGTCGGAATCAAAAGTGGACTGAGCATGATTCTAATGTATGTTACATTTATGTTTATCATCATCTACGGTGTACGTGTTATGCGAAGCGTTTTAGAAGAAAAAAACAACCGTGTGGTAGAAATTATCATCTCATCGGTAAAGCCTTTTGAACTCATGATGGGGAAAATCTTGGGAGTCACTATGGTTGCTCTTACCCAATTTCTCGTATGGATCTCAATGTCTGTAATTGGTGCGCTTATTTTAAATACAGGTTTTAATTCTATACAAAAAAATATTCCCGGCGGAGATGAAACAGCTCTCAGCAAACTTGATATTCCTCAAATTGCCACACAGGTTTCCCATAGCCTGTTGGAATTGAACTTTCCGTTGATAATTTTCGTTTTTATCATTTATTTTCTTTTAGGATATATTTTTTACAGCTCTGTATATGCCGCAATTGGCTCGGCTGTAGATAATGAAACTGAAACACAACAGTTTACTTTATTTGCAATTTTACCCCTAACTTTAGGAATGTATGGAAGTTTTTCTATTCTGAACAATCCCGACGGACCTGTAGGGTTCTGGATGTCTATCATTCCGTTTACTTCTCCTGTTGCGATGATTGCAAGAATTCCATTTGGGGTTCCTGCTTGGGAAATTGCACTTTCTATTGCCCTTCTTCTGGGAACCACCATTTTTATGATTTTCCTTGCCGGTAAGATTTACCGTGTCGGGATTTTAATGTACGGAAATAAAGCAACATTGAAAGAACTCTGGAAGTGGATTAGAAACTAATCATTGAAAATACTATTCAGCTCAATTGATAAATTGTTTTTTTCATTTAACATAATTAAAATTATTCTTGCGTAAATTTGCACCGTAAAATTATTATTAATGAAAATACAGGGTAAAAATGCCATCATTACAGGAGGTGGAAGAGGTTTAGGGAAAGCAGTTGCTTTGATCCTTGCCAATGAAGGAGTAAACATAGGAATTACCGGAAGGAATGAAGAAAATCTGAAAATGACGGTGGATGAGATCCAGAAACTGGGTGTTAATGCACATTATGCAATTTTCAGTATGGATAACGAAATTCAGGTAAAAGCAGGATTAGAAACTTTAGCTCAACAGCTGGGTGGCGTAGATATTCTGATCAATAATGCAGGAATCGGTGATTTTGGTTCTATTGAAGAAATGCCGACAGAAACTTGGGAACAGGTAATAAAGACCAATCTTTTCGGGGTTTATTATGCTGCAAAAACAGTGTATCCTTACATGAAAGAAAAAGGACAGGGCGACATTATCAATGTTGCATCAACAGCAGGTCTGAAAGGCGGACCCAATATGTCTGCCTATGCAGCTTCCAAAGCTGCCGTAATTTCGCTTTCACAATCAATGATGGCAGAATGGAGAAAACAGAACATAAGAGTCATCACCTTAACGCCAAGTACTATTGCTTCAGATATGTCGATTCAGGGAGGTCTTACCGATGGAAATCCTGAAAAAGTACTTCAGCCGGAAGATTTTGCAGAATGGGTAAGAGATATTCTTAAAATGAACAGAAGAGCAATGATTGCCAATGGTTCAATTTTTTCTACCAATCCATAAAACAGCCTTTTTACATATTTTAAATAGGCGTAATTCCTTAACAACTATTAATTATTCGATATAAAAGACAATTCTCACGAGTTGTCTTTTTTTGTTTGTGAGATTCACCAAGTGAAAACATCCGTTCACCAAGTTTTCAAAATTTCAGCGTTCATTCGTGGTAATTTTACTTTAGAAATTTAAATAATAAATATTATGAAACTGAAACATCTTTTATTAGCAGGAATTTTCGCAACAGCAAGTCTGATGAATGCACAGGAAATAAAGAAAAACTTCATCGAAGTAACAGGAGTTGCAGAAATGGAAGTGGAACCGGATGAAATTATTTTTAATATCGGAATAAAAGCCGACAACAAAAATCAATTGGCAGACAATGAAAAACTTTTATTTGAAACCCTGAAAAGCAACGGTGTAAAAAATGAAGACATCAAGTTTAAGTCGATGTATCAGAATTTATATTCAAAAACAACAAAATTCACCAAAAGTTTTCAGTTTAAAGCAAATGCTAAAACTAATGTAAGCAAACTATTGGAAGAGCTTAACCAGAAGTGGGTCAGCAGCCTGAATATTGCTGAAATTAAAAATACAAAGATTGCAGATTTCAGAAAAACAGTTAAAATAAATGCATTAAAAGCTGCTAAAGAAAAAGCAGATTATCTTTTAGTAAGCATCAATAAAAAAACAGGTGATCCTATGGAAATCATAGAAGTTGAAGACTATATGAGTGATTCTGTTCTTCCTGTTGCCTACAAAAGCAAAATGGCAAATGTACAGTTGGAAGTCGCTGATCAAAGTGTTGATTATTCGTTTGACAACATTGAGAACATCAAACTTAAGTACAGTATTAAAACAAAATATGAGATTCTTTAAAAACAAATGATATGAATATTTTAAAAATTCTAACAGTAACAGCCGGTACACTTGCTTTTCTGAATGCAGGTAAAGTATCCGACAACCGATGTAGCAAGAAAACTTATCCGAAAGAAGTGAAGGAAAGTAGAATTGCAGGTTACCAGCAAAGTGAAGTTTCGAAAGACAATAAAATTCAGGTAGCTTTGCTTCTGGATACCTCCAACAGTATGGATGGATTAATTGATCAGGCAAAATCAAGACTCTGGAACATTGTCAACACTTTAACAACTTTAAAATATAACGGAAAAGCACCACAGGTCGAAATTTCTCTTTATGAATACGGAAATGACGGGTTGCAGGACGAAAACTACATAAGACAGGTCACCCCACTTACGCAGGATCTGGATCTCGTGTCTGAAAAGCTTTTCGCATTGAGAACCAACGGCGGAAGCGAATATTGCGGAGCAGCTATTCGAGATGCATCCAATAATCTCAAATGGGATGGAAATGAAAAAAGTATGAAACTCATTTATATTGCAGGAAATGAACCTTTCGATCAGGGAAATATCAATTACAAAGACGTTATTACGGTTGCTAAAAATAAGAATATCTATACCAATACTATTTTTTGCGGAAACAGAGAAGAAGGGATTAGAAGTTTCTGGCAAAACGGAGCAAATCTGGGAAACGGTAGATATTTCAATATCGACAGCAATCAGAAGGTTATTTATATTGAAACACCTTATGATATAAAAATCTCACAATATAACTCTCAGCTAAACGACACTTATATTTCTTATGGAAATCGTGGCTATGAAATGAAAAACAAACAAGCTTTGCAGGACGTAAATGCTGAATCTCTCTCCTCATCAAATGCCGTAGAAAGAGCTGTAAGCAAATCTAAAAAAAATGCCTACAAAAATGACCATTGGGATCTGGTGGATAAAGTTGAAAAAGACAAAACCTACATTTCATCCATAAAAGAAGAGGAACTGCCTTCTGAATTGAAAGGTAAAACTAAAGATGAAATTACAAAAATTGTTGCTCAAAAAGCTTCAGAACGAGAAAAAATTCAAAAAGAGATTGAGATTTTAGCTAAAAAAAGACAGCAATTCATAGATGATGAAATGAAGAAAAGGGGAAACTCTAATGCTGATGATCTGGGAAAAGCAATTGAACAATCTATTACTGAAATTGCGAAGAAAAACGGGTACAGTTTTTAGCTTTGTAATTGAAAAATCTTGAATCTGTTATAAGTTTCATGGTTTGGCTTTGCCAAACCATGAAACATTTTTTTTATAAAGTAAAGTTATCTTCCAAATTTGAAATATTCTGTAAGTGGATGTTTTTTATTCTTTAGATATGTCGAAACCATTTCCATTCCGGTCACCGAAAAGGTAATTCCGTTTCCGCCAAAACCCAGTACAAAATAAGAATTTTTAAAATTCTCGTGAGTTCCAATGTAAGGAAGCCCGTCTTTTGTCTCACCGAATGTTCCTGCCCATACAAAATCTGTATAAAAAGGATAATCTGGTTTGATCTTCTTTAATATTCTCAAAATTTCTTTCTCTTTTTTATTTAATAGAGAATCTCTTTTTTCAGGATTAGAAAAATCTTCATCGCCCCCTCCTATCAACAACCGGTGATCATCTGTGGAGCGCATATACATATAAGGATCATCCGTATTCCATACCAAAGTGTTTTCCATATTTTTAAATTGATTCTGATCTATTTCAGAGACAACAGCGTATGTAACTTTCAGATCAACAAAATGTTCTTTGATCATAGTACTGCTTTCATACCCTACGCAATAAATGATTTTTTTTGCTTTGATATTAAAGCCTTCAGTGGTTAATGCTAAATTATGATCTCTTAGATATTTCACCGATTTCATTTCTGTTTTATCAAAAACCTTGAGTCCTTTTTTAACATTAAACCTAAGCAACTCATGTGCAAATTTAAAAGCATCAATACTTGCACCCTGCTTAGATAAAATAGCTCCGTAGGTATTCTGAAAACCAAATCGGTCTTCTACCTCTTCGTTTCCAAGCCATGAAACTTCAAAACCAGCTTTTTTTCTTGCTTCAAATTCTTTTTCCAACCATTTTTCATCTTTCTTTTTAGAAGCAAAATAAAGTGACTGCTTTCTCTTGAATCCTGACCTTGATTTGATTTCTTTTGTCAGCTTCTCCAATTGATCAATTGCCTTTGAACAAGCTTTGTAGCTATCTACCGCAGCTTTTTCACCAATCATTTCTATTAATTCATAAAGAGGAGTGTCTATTTCATATTGCAACATAGATGTGGTTGCAGAAGTACTGCCATTGCAAACTTCTCTTTTATCAATCAAAATAGTATTATAGCCATCTTTTATCATCTGATGCGCAATAAGACTTCCTGTGATTCCCCCGCCAATGATGAGCACATCACATATTTCGTCTGATTTCAGTGATGGATAAGAAGATACCAAGCCATTTTTTATCAGCCAAAAAGGTTCATTAGATTTAAGGTTCATAAAAAATATTTTTCAAAGACTTATCAATAATTACGCCTTAAATAAGGTTAATATACAATTATGGTTTAATTATTGATAAATTAATTTAATATACACCATTTAAAATTAAATTTATGATCACAATTATTAATGATGCTCCGGAAAACGTAGCTGCATTCTGTGCTACAGGTGAAATAACGAAAGAAGATTTTGAAAATATTGTAATTCCGCGTGTGAAGAAAAAGGTAGAGCAATTTAATGAGCTCAACTATTTGTTATATTTAGACACTGATTTAGGTAATTTCACAGCAGGAGCATGGTTTCAGGACGCTTTATTGGGCATCAAAAACCTTACGAGATGGAATCGGGCAGCCATTGTCACAGACAATGAAGGAGTGCAAAATTTTACGGAAATTTTTAGTGTGCTAATGCCCGGAGAATTCAAATCTTTCCCAAAAAGAAATCTTTACAATGCTTTGTTTTGGTGCCAGAACGGAAACGAAGTACAAACATCAGCAGTATAAATAAACAGCTCAGAATATTTAGAATATTTTCTGAGCTGTCATTATTTTAGTGAATATGCTTTTCTGCGTGATATGAACTTCTTACTAAAGGTGAACTTTCTACGTGTCTGAATCCTAAACTTCTTGCAAAATCTCCTAGTTCATCAAATTCTTCCGGAGTGATGAATTTTTTTACCGGTAAGTGTTTCTTGGTCGGCTGAAGATATTGCCCTAAAGTAATAACATCTACCTCAGCATTTCTAATGTCTTCAATAGTTTGAAAAACCTCATCTTTAGTTTCTCCCAAACCAAGCATTACTCCGGTTTTGGTTCGTCTTTGTCCTGCTTCTTTCAAATATTTTAATACATCAAGGCTTCTTTCATATTTCGCCTGAATTCTTACTTCTCTGGTCAGTCTTTTTACGGTTTCCATATTGTGAGAGATCACTTCCGGAGCCACATCAACCAGTCTGTCTATATGTTTTGTAATTCCCTGAAAATCAGGAATCAGAGTTTCCATGGTTGTTCCCGGAGAAATTCTTCTTACAGCATTCACTGTTTCTGCCCAAAGTATAGACCCCATATCTTTCAGGTCATCACGGTCAACAGATGTCAATACCGCGTGTTTTATTTTCATCAGCTTAATAGATCTTGCTACCTTTTCCGGCTCATCCCAGTTGACATCAAGAGGTTTACCGGTTTTTACTCCGCAGAATCCACAGCTTCTGGTACAAATATTCCCAAGAATCATAAATGTTGCAGTACCTTCACCCCAACATTCTCCCATATTAGGACAGCTTCCGCTCTGGCAGATAGTGTTTAATTTATATTTATCAACCAAAGTTCTGAGTTCACGATAATTTTTTCCTGTCGGAAGTTTTACTCTGATCCATTTTGGCTTCTGAACGGTTGTATCCTGCACTAAATTTTCCATTTCTAAAATTGAACCTCAAAGTTAGTGATTTTTTTATCGAAACCATCAAAGATGATGATTGATGAAAATTTATAGAACATGATAAAACGTAATCATTCAATGTGAAATATATCAAAACGTACTGATTAATAACAATACAAAAATTATTATTCATATAAGTAATAAAATACCTATAAAATAAAAATCGGTCTCAATAGCAATTGAGACCGATTTTTTTAATTTAAATCATAAATTAATCGACAATTTCAAATTCAACCGGGATGGTACCATGATCAATATTCCCGATTTCGTCGAACGCCGCCTTAGACATATCTAATACCCTTGACGAATGGAAAGGTCCTCTATCATTAATTATTACTATCACCTCTTTCCCATTATTCAGATTGGTAACTTTTACTTCAGTTCCAAAAGGAATCGTTCTGTGCGCTGCAGTAAGTTTTGAATTATCAAAAACATCTCCGCTGGCTGTTTTTCTACCGTTAAACTTATCGTGGTAGTACGATGCATAACTTGTTTTCTTCGCATCTGCGGTATTATATTTGAATGAATAAATACCGAAGGTTGAAATCATCATTATGATTACGAGAATGAATCTTTTCATCATTTTGAACTTTTACTTGTTTGACGAGGCAAAAGTATAGGGAAACTTTTTATCCGCCTATTTTAAATGTTAACAAGCGTTAACAAAATATAAAATAAAAGTTAATTTTTTTTATAAATACCTATAAACAGGTAATTTAGAGCATAGTGTTAAAAAATGTTAAAAAAAGCGATAAAAAGTTAATACAATTAACAGCTTTTAGACACAATCATTAGCTATTAAGCTAATAAACAGATGAAAATCAATCATTTAAAATACTATATATTTTCTTAAAAACATAATTTTACTGAAGGAAATTTTGTTACTCTTTTTCTTGTTTGTTTTGAAAACCAATAGCTCTTCTGGGTTCTTCTATTATCTGATAGGTCTGAAGCTCTGCTTTTATATCCTGAACTCTTTTCTGAAAATCATCAAAATTATTGATTACTACATCATTTAAAAATCTTGCAACCAAACTAAGATATTCCTGAGTAAGTTTAGCTGCAGCGTCTCTCAAAGCGCCATTAAGAAGAATTTCGTCAATGATAAGATTTTCATTTCTACTACGATGATAAGCATTCTTAATTCTTTTTTTAAGACTTTGGGTAAAATCTATCAGCATCGTATTGCTAAACACTTTCATCTTGGAAGCAACCTGAGTCCAGAACGGAATTTTATCTGCCTGATTATTTCTGAGTATTTTGTATAATAAAGAATCTTTATCAAGGTTTCTGGTGATTTGAAACAAAATAATTTCTGCTCTTTCAGCCGCATTAGGCGGAAAAACAGGAATCATCACGTCAAATCTTCCGGGAGCAAGTATCTCCTCATCAATTTCTGCAACAGAGTTTGCAGAACCTACCATGAGCAGATTTTCACTTTCAAACTTAGAAATATGGTGCAGAACCATTTCCTGGGTTTCAAGATTGGCATAAGCTATATCATTTTCAGCTTTTCTCTGCATCATTATTTCATCAAAATCTTCAAGAAACAGCAAAACGCGGTCATCCTTCATCATTGTTAAAAGAAAATCGTTGAAATTGGTCTGGTTACCATTCACAAAAGAAGTTCCCAGATAATATTTTTTGACTTCTTTGAATTGATAATTGATGATCTCAGCAATTTTATTTGCCCAGAAAATCTTCCCGCTTCCGGGAGGCCCATATAAAATGATTCCTGCGGGTTTATTAATGCCCCAGTCTTTAGTTTGCTGAGGATTGAGAAAAGGCTCCAGAACTGCTGAAATATAAAAAAACAAATCCCTGTAACCAATAAAATCACGTTGTTGCAGACTGGTTTTATCTCCGAAATAATCATATACGAATTTGTAGTTTCCGCCCAATTTATTATCAATTCCATAACTTGAAATTGAAGAACGGTAAAAGCCATTATCAAAAATATTTTTTTCCTTTATTGCTTTTTCTATCCTTTCTTTGGGCTGATTGATCTTTTCCGCAATCTGATCAATGGTTTTATTTTTATCTAAATCTTTCTCATACTGCCTTAGAAAACCAACATTTTCCCGCGCAAACTTTTCAAAATCTTCCTTTACTTCAAAATTGGTCGCGATACAATCTGAGAGAACCAGATCAAAATCCTGAATAAAACGTTTAATAGCTTCGGGGGAAACATTGAGTTCTTTGGCAAGCTGTATTAACTTCATAAAATCATCTTTAATTCTTAAAAATAAGAAATTTTGCTGATTTTAAAAGTCCCAACAACGAAAATGAATCTGTCATCAAAATTGAAAAATCTGATGCACTAAATCTTCATCAATCCTCCAATGCATAAACGGCAAAACTCGCCAACCAATGATCGCCACCATAATTCCCCTGAAAAAGTAAAGGCAACCCGTTATTAAGGAATACATTGGCTGTTTTCAAAAAATCTTTTTTCAGAGGATGATTTTGAGGGAGACTCTTCGCAATGCCTTTCATACACCATGCTTTTGAAAACGACAAACCCACCAAGTGAACAGTCTGATAATCGCTCAAATCACTTACAACGGGAATTTTTTCAATATTTTCGAGATTCCTTTTATCATAAAACTTATTCAGCCACTGCACAAATTTTTTTTGAGGAAGCACTCTTCTCATCAAATCGGCAATTTCCAGACTCGGAGAAAAAAAATCTGAACCATCGGGTTCCAGATATGCCGGTGTTTTTTCATCTTTCAGATAAAAATATTTTGCTTTTTCAGTAAGCTGCTTTTCAAATTCCGAATCTTTGTTTGCCCTTGCCCAGTCTATCGCAAATGCCATTGCAAAAGCGGTATTGGGATGTACTCCGGTTCTGTTAGGATAAGTTTGTTTGGGAAGATAAGTTTTCCAGGAATTTAAAATTTTATCGGTTAATGGTTTTAGGTTCTGATGCCATATTTTGGCTTTAGGATGATTCCAAGTGGTGAGTTCTTCATCTAGCTTTAAAAGCCAGGCCCAGCCGTAAGTTCTTTCAAAAGTTCCGGTAAGCTGATATTTAGTAAAATAATCTGCTTCGGTCTGCAGATTTTCTTTTTTAAATGAATGATCCAGAATTTGCTCAATATTTTTTGCTACCGAAAGGTTTGGTTTTGTTTTAAGGAGCCTTACCAACATCCAGTGACCATGAACAGAGCTATGCCAATCAAAACACCCGTAAAAACTGGGGTGAAGATCTTTTGGACTTAGAGCAACCTCATTTTCATTGTTGATAATATGTGCCGTTTTGTTGGGATATTCCTGATTGATACAATGAAGCGGTTTTTCAGCAAGCTTTACAGCCATTTCATCTGAAAATTTAGGGATTTCCTGCGCAAAAAGAATAGAAGGAAAAGTGGCAATTGCTAACAAATATTTTCTCATTTGGCTTGACTTTAATTTACTGTTTAAAAAATATAATCTTTAATTCTGGAGGTGGCTAATTCTTTTTCATTAATCCAGCTGAGAAAAGATTCAAGTTTGTCTTCCATTTTTTTCCCCGTATTCCATGCTCTGTAAAAAGGTATTTTAAAATGAAATTTTTCTACATCTGTAAACTGCCATGAGTCTAAATAAATCAAAACAAAATCATCTTTTTTCAGTGTTTCATACACCATATTCTGATAATACTGCATTGGCAAAGCCTGAAACACAAAATCATTGTAAGGAAGCTGACTGTAAGGAGAAACACTTTCGGGAATAATGCTTAAGCCATTTTCTTCAGTAATTTCCGGAGATATTTTGAGTCTTTTGAAAGGGAAAAGTATATCCGCATGATCAATCCTGGAAACATAATTGAACCCGCAAAGCTTCAGTTCATCCAAAGAAAAACCTGTATTTTTATAACGGATTCCGCGGATGCTTTTTTCAAGAAAATCCTGAGTGTTTTTTTTAATTTCCTCTACATATTCCAGTGAGCCATGCTGATAATAAAAAGCAACTTCGTGCCCATGAACCGAAATTGCCTTTAAAAGTTGCTGCAGCTTTTCAGCAATAGAAATTTCTATAAAAAAGCTCGCTTTAAGATCATGAAGATCTAATATTCTGAGAATTGCTCTGACATTGCTTTCTGTGATTTTTACTCTTTCTTCATCAGAAATTTCAAAACCTTTTTTAGCTTCCGCTTCAATGGTAATGATGTTGAAAGTAAGTAATATCATGCAGGGATTGTATCAGAAATATTAGTTTTTATTTAATTTAACCTTAAGGTTTTTAATCATATCTTTTGTCATTTCAGCAATTCCGAAATCATAAGACAGTCCCCAATCTTTCTTTGCTACCGAATCATCAATGGAAGCCGGCCAGGAATCCGCAATTGCCTGTCTGAAATCCGGTTGATAATCAATTTCAAACTCAGGAATTTCTTTTTTGATCTCTTGTGCCAATTCTTTAGGGGTAAAAGACATCCCGCCAAGATTATAAGAAGAGCGAACCGTTACGTTTTCTTTCGGAGCTTCCATTAGCTTTAAAGTAGCATTGATGGCATCGTCCATATACAGCATGGGCATTCCTGTATTTTCGGAAATAAAACTTGTATATTTTCCTTTTTCAATGGCTTCATAAAAAATCTCAACAGCATAATCTGTAGTTCCTCCACCTGCAGGAGTTTTCCACGAAATAAGCCCAGGATATCGGATACTTCTTACATCTACTCCATGCTTATCAAAGTAATATTCGCACCATTTCTCTCCTGCCATTTTAGAAATTCCGTACACCGTGGTAGGATTCAGCACTACATCCTGCCCTACGTTTTCCTTAGGAATTCCTTTCCCGAAAACAGCAATAGAACTCGGCCAGAATATTTTTTTGATGAGTCCTTCTTTTGCCATTTCACAAAATTGCAGCAGAGGCTCCAGATTAAGCTTCCATGCAAAAATCGGCTGTTTTTCTGAAGTTCCGGATAATAGAGAAGCCAAATGATAAACCGTGGTAATTTCGTAATCCTTAATAACCTGTCTTACCAGCTGAGTATTGGTGACATCCATTCTTTCATAATATCCTGCTGAGGTAATACCCTGCTGATATCTGTCTAAACCTGAAGCAACCACATTCTCTGCCCCATGCATTTCTACAAGTCTGTTGGTAAGCTCAGTTCCGATTTGCCCTAAAGCTCCTGTAATAAGTATTTTTTCCGTGAAGGACTCCATTTTTATTTATTATTAGTTGATGAAAAGCAAAAGTAAAAATTTTGACTGCGATAAGAAAACAAAATGACGAATTAACAGCAAAATTTGATTATTATTTGAATTTAAAGAAAGGTAAGCCGTTTATTTATTTTGTTTTCAGCAGTTTAAAGTCCGAATGAGCTTTTATATTAGCTGATCTTCTGCTTCAGAATTATAATTTAATATCAATAAATATTGTAAAATTGATTACATTTCAGGATTATTTTTAAATAAATACGTTTTTGAAAACAAAAAAACTTTATCAGCAGCTCTATTTTCAGGTAATTATTGCCATTACGTTAGGAATTTTATTAGGGAAATTTTACCCTGAACTCGGAGAGAAAATGAAACCGCTCGGTGACGGCTTTATTAAACTTGTAAAAATGATTATCGCACCGGTGATTTTCATTACCCTGACTTTGGGGATTGCCCACATGACCGATCTGAAAAAAGTAGGTAGAATTGCCATAAAAGCAATGATCTATTTTTTCACTTTCTCCACTCTGGCTCTGATTATCGGCTTAATTGTCGGGAACCTCATCCAGCCGGGTTCTGGTCTGAACATTGATCCTGCAGGTTTATCAGGAGATATTTCGCAATACCAGCAAAAAGCACACGATACTACCCTTACCGGTTTTGTGATGAATATTATTCCTGAAACATTATTCAGCCCGCTGATCGGGGATAACATTCTGCAGGTTCTTCTGGTCGCTATTCTGATGGGGGTTGCTTTGGTTTTAACCAAAGAAAAGAGCGGAAAAATTACAGACTTGCTACAGTCTCTTGCCGCTCCCGTTTTCAAGATCGTTCATATGCTCATGAAACTGGCTCCCATCGGAGCTTTCGGAGCAATGGCCTTCACCATAGGCAAATATGGTTTAGCCTCTGTTCTCAATTTAATTTTTCTTGTCGGAACATTTTACATTACCTCAATTTTATTTGTTGTTTTGGTATTAGGGGCAGTGGCGTGGTACAATGGTTTTAATATTTTTAAGCTGATGTATTACCTGAAAGAAGAATTGCTTCTCGTTTTGGGAACAAGCTCTTCCGAATCTGCGCTTCCCGGAGTTATGGAAAAACTTGAGAAAGCAGGCTGTTCCAGAGCCATTGTAGGCTTGGTGGTTCCTACCGGATATTCTTTCAATCTCGACGGAACCAATATTTATATGACTTTGGCTTCACTTTTTATAGCGCAGGCTTTAAACATTGATCTCTCTATCGAAAAACAGCTGATGCTTCTTTTGGTGGCTATGCTGAGCTCAAAAGGAGCCGCCGGTGTTACCGGAGCCGGTTTTGTGACTTTGGCGGCAACTCTTGCGGTAGTTCCTGAAATTCCCATTGCCGGAATGACATTGATTTTGGGAATTGATAAATTTATGAGTGAATGCCGCGCTTTAACCAACGTGATCGGAAATTCGGTGGCAACAGTAGTGGTGGCTAACTGGGAAAAACAACTGGATAAAGACCAGCTGAAGTACTGTCTTGAGAACCCGAATGAAATTGAAGAGAAACTGGAAGTCTGACTGACTTTTTTCTCAGCACCCTCATTTATTACAAAGAAAAAAACTATTTGAAAAAACGTCCGCATCTTCCGGTAAAAAGATGCTTAGGTTTTGAGTGAAAGATGCTTAGGTTTTAATAAAAAGATGCGAACCTTTTTGAGGGGTCTTAATAACTTTAAAAACTGATCCGCATTAATCTTTGAATTGATGCGGATGAATTGATCAAATCATGCGTGTCATTGGGTAAATAAGACGTGTCTCTTTATCGGTTGACACGTCTCACTTTGAAAAGAAAAAACTGTAATTTTTACTTCTTCAAAAGGCTTTCTATAATCTTCTATATCAAAATATTCAGGCTCGAAGGCTGTACTTTTATATGAATCGGGGATTTTATTTTGTTGAATTCTCCGTCGAGATGCCAGTTTTTGGTGTTTACTTTAAATTCAATTTCTGAAACAGGAAGATAGGTGATATAATCATCTTCTTTCAGTTTTTTGGTAAACATTCTGAACGCAAATAGCGGAGAATACGTAATGGGAAACTTTTTCACCAAAACCATATCGACTAAACCGTCACTTTTACTCGCCATCGGAGCAA
Organism: Chryseobacterium echinoideorum; assembly: GCF_007474535.1. Classification (GTDB taxonomy): domain Bacteria; phylum Bacteroidota; class Bacteroidia; order Flavobacteriales; family Weeksellaceae; genus Chryseobacterium; species Chryseobacterium echinoideorum. The sequence continues at coordinate 279,290 of NZ_VKNW01000005.1, forward strand.
TATACGCATTGTTTCCAAACTGACGGGTGTTGGCAATGTTGACCATCAGATACTTCCCATTGTATTGTTTGTAATTTTCGTCAAAAAATTTCAGCTTTATGGGTTTGTAGCTGAAAAAAGTTTTCAGTGAAACTTTAATGTAGTTTTTAAATCCTCTCGTGGTTTTTTCAAATTCTTTTACCACTTTCCCATCGAAACCTGTTCCTGAAACATTGATAGAAAGTCTGCCGTTAACGGTAAAAGTATCTATTTTTCTAGATTTTTTATCCTGAAGTTTTTGCAAAAGCTCGTCCAGATCTTTGCTGAACTGTGTCTCATTGGAAAAGCCATTCCCGGAACCGGCAGGAAAAATCGCCAGAATTTTTTCTGTATTAATCAGGTTTTTTGCAACGGTAGAAATGGTTCCGTCACCTCCTATGGCAACGAAAATATCAATATCATTAAAATGATTCTGAATAAACTCATCTGTTCCTGCAATAGATTCTGATATATAAAATAAAGGATTATTTACCTTCATTTTCAGATCATTCAGAAATGGATGGTAATTTTTTTTTGCCGAAAAAGGATTAATGATAAAAGCCACTCTTTCCATTGCCGCAAAATTATAAAATGGAAGCGTATCCGAAAGAATTAATATTCATTAATATTTGATGGTTTTAAATTTAATTGAAAAATAAGATTGATCATATTATTGATTTTTAATACAAAAAATGCGGGTATTCTATACTTACTCACTGCTTGTAAATTAAACAACCTTTTATCGGGCTACTAATCTCAGAAAACTTCATTCGCAAGCTCCATATTCACCATAGCTCCCGCAAAGCTTCCTGTATAAACCGCATTGGCTACAGAACGCATCGGGCACGAATTATCACCACAGGCGTAAATTCCGGGTACTGTGGTCGTTTGTTTGTTATCAATGATCAGATGTCCGTGTTCTGTAAATTCACATCCTAAAGAACCCGGAATATCAGAATGCTGCTTAAAGTGAAAAGCTCCGTAGACAGCTTCAGGATAAAGTATACTTCCATCAGTCAACACCAAAGATGTGATATTTCCATTTTCGTGAATCATTTCTTCAATCTCAGTTTCAATGACTGAAATATTGTTCTGTGATAGCTTTTGAATTTGTTCTTCGGTAAAATCAGATTTACCTCTTGTCAAAATCGTAAGATCATCGGTAAGATTTTTCACCAGAGAAGCAAGATGAAATCCCCTATCGCTATTGGCAATAATTGCTGTTTTTTTATTTCTGAATTCATAACCATGACAATATGGACAGTGAATCAAAGAAATTCCCCAACATTCACTAAAGCCTTTGATATCAGGAACATCATCGGTAATTCCTGTGGCAAAAATCAGTTTTTGGGCTTCAAATTTATCTCCATTTTCGATTTTAATTTCAAAGCCATTTTCAGTTTTTCTTCCTTCTGTTGCCAAACCGTCAAAAAAAGTAATTGTTTCATATTTTTTAACCTGATCTTTTCCAATTTCAGAAATTTCAGCGGGTGCTTTGCCATCCTGTGTCAGGAAGTTGTGTGACTGTGGCGTTTGTCTGTTGCAGGGTTTTCCGCTGTCGATAACCAGTACTTTTCTGAGTGATCTGCCCAAAGACATGGCTGCAGAAAGCCCTGCATAGCTACCTCCAACTATAATGACATCAAAGAAGTTTTCATTTTTCATAATAATTATTTTTCGGTTGGATAAAAAAAATGTAAAAAGTTTGCCAAAAAACTTTGAATAGACTGCTAAATTAAATCATCCACTTTATATAAATAAGCAAAACAATTGAAATCATCATTAATATGAATGAAATATTAAAAAATAAAAATAACCATATATTTCGAAAATAATACAACCCTAAATGATAGAGAAAATAAAAAAAGACAAAAGAAACAGCTATTCCGGTAAATGAGCAGATTAAAAGAATGTTCAAATTATTTTCAGCTTTAAAATCACCGACTGCTGTGAGAAAAGTTACTAAAGCAATCGATGTGAATATAGCTGACCAAAAAAGGGTTCTGGATTTCCATTTTTTTCCTGATCTTTTGGAATCATCATCATTTTTATGACCTGAACTTCCCGAAAAGCTGAGACTTAATAAATCTGTTAAAAAATTGATTCCGTCTAAAAAATCAAAGGGCATTTATTTCTATTTATTTTCCAATTTATGTACTTTTTTGGTTCCTTCATACATTTCGTACTGTAAAAATCTTGTTTCCAGCTTGCCGTTAAACAGTTTTATTTTTCTGGAAGGGCGAAGTCCTATTTTCTTTACTGCTTCGAGATCAGAAGATATTAGCCATGCTAAGGTATTGGGATAATGTGTTTTAAATGTATCTCCTACTTTTTTATAGAAATCATCATCATTAATTGAAATTCTCTCATCATAAGGCGGATTGAAAACCATCAGCAAAGGAAAAAGCTCTTTCTTGGAATCGAAGAAATTTTGTTTTCTCACTTCAATAATATCTTCCATTTCTGCAGATTCGATGTTGGTTCGTGCTGCATTCAGCATTCTTGCATCAATATCATAACCTACAATTTTCCCGTTAAACTCTTTTATGCGGTTTACACGAACTTCTTTTATTTTAGAAAATAAATCGGCATCATAATTTTTCCAATTCTGAAAGGCAAATCTTCTTCTGAAAATCTGTGCAGGAAGATCTAATGCAATCATTGCCGCTTCAATGAGAAGCGTTCCCGAACCACACATCGGGTCAAGGAAATTTCCTTTTCCGTCCCAACCTGCCAATTGCAGCATTCCGCTTGCCAAAACTTCATTGATGGGTGCTTCACCCTGCTCTTTTCGATATCCTCTTTTAAACAAAGGATCTCCTGAAGAATCTAAAGAAATGGTAGCCAGTTCACGATCAATATGCAAATGAAATTTAATATCCGGAGATTTGGTCTCTATATTGGGTCTTTTCTGATATTTATTCTGAAAATAGTCTACAATGGCATCCTTCATTTTAAAAGTCATAAACTGAGAATGCTTAAATCTTTCGGAATTTACCGTAGAATCTATCGCAAAAGTCTGATCAACATCCATCAATTGATCCCATTCAAATTTGAAGAGCTTATCGTAAAATTTACTCTCGTTAAAAGCTTTAAATTCTAAAACAGGAATAATGATCTTTAAAGCTGTTCTCGCAGAATAATTAATTTTATATAAAAAACCCAGATCGCCTTCACAGTTGACAGCGCGGTTTTTAATTTCCACGTTTCTGCCGCCGAGTTTTTTTATTTCTTCTGCAAGAATGGGTTCCAGCCCGAAGAATGTTTTGATCTGAATTTTGAGATTGTCTGTATCCATTCTGCAAAAATAGCGATTTTTTGCGGGGTGATGGAAGTTGGATGTTGGATGATTTAAAATATTACAGATTTTAAAATTATATTGTGATTTTTACTGACTTCTTTGTCTCAAAAACAATAATCAGAGATCATACATTGCATTATGCATCCAACAAAATTCCGTACTTTTGCAGGATGGAATGGTTTGAATCTTGGTTTGATACCCCTTATTATCATTTGTTATACAGCAACAGAGATTACACAGAAGCAGAACAGTTTATTACTGCACTTACATCGGAGCTGCAGCTTCCACAATCGGCTAAAATTATCGACTTGGCTTGCGGAAAAGGAAGACATTCCGTTTTTCTGAATAAACTTGGATACGATGTTTTGGGTTTAGACCTTTCACGCCAAAGTATTGAACATAATAAAAAGTTTGAAAAACTTTCTGATTCGTCCAATCCGGCACTCCGTTTTGAAGTGCATGATATGCGGAATCCAATCAATCATCAACCGGTAGATGCCGTTTTCAATCTTTTTACCAGCTTTGGATATTTTGACAATGAAGAAGATGACAAAAAAGTTTTTCAGTCTGTTTATGACTCTCTTCAACCGAAAGGTTATTTCGTTTTAGATTATCTTAATGAGGTGTTTGTAAGAAACACTTTGATTCCTGAAATGACGATTATCAGAGAAGATATTGAGTTTAATATTTCAAAAAAAATTGAAGGGAGACATATCATAAAAGACATAAGATTTGAAGCGGATGGAAAATCTCACCATTTCTTTGAAAAAGTAAAACTACACACGTTAGAAACTATTGAAAATTACGCAAAAGAATGCGGTTTTGAAAGAATAAAAATATGGGGAGATTATCAGCTCAATGATTTTGAGACAGAGAAATCGCCACGCTGCATTAATTTATTTAAGAAGAAATAATTTTTGCAAAATCTGAATTGCTTGAAAATAAAATTAATTACATAATAAATTTGCTTATTTGTAAACCTAACGATAGTTTTATATTGCCTCTTACCTATTTTCGATTAATATGATTTTCATTTTACTAATACTAAGCGTCATTTCCGGAGTTTTGCTGGGAAAATATTTTGGCAAAAAAGAAAAATTTGCTAAAAATCTACTGATTGTAAGTGCAGGATTTCTTATTACAATCTGTCTTAATGAAGTATTTCCGCAGGTATATCATACCGAAGCAGGAAATTTAGGAATTTTTGTAATTGCAGGAGTTTTGCTTCAGATGATTCTTGAGGCACTTACCAAAGGTTTTGAACATGGTCATTTTCATTATCATAATGAAAGTAATATCCTTCCGATGGCTTTGATGGTGGGGCTCTTTATCCATGCTTTTATTGAAGGAATTCCGCTCGCTAACGAAACCAATCCGTTTTCTCCGTATCTGATGGGGATTCTGGTTCATAATATTCCCATTTCATTTATACTGGGAACCTTTTTATTCAACCGAAAGGGTAGCAAAGCGTCTTATCCCTCTATTTTAATTGTTGCTTTATTTGCTTTAGCATCACCATTCGGAATGTTTTTGGGAAATTATTTTAATCCGGAATGGCAACCTTATTTTTTAGCTGTCGTCGGAGGAATTTTTCTTCACATTTCATCTGTTATTATTTTTGAAAGTAATAAAAATCATAACATCAATTGGTCTAAAATAGGTTTAGTCATTTTAGGAGTCTCTTTAGCATTGGTGATTCACCTTTTTCATATTCATCCTGATTCGGGACATACACATTAAAAAGGAAAACCGTTCAGTTATTTTAAACTGAACGGTTTTTTTATGTTTAATAATTATAAAATTATCTGTTAACCATCACTAGCTTCTTCACAATCTGGTTACCTTCAAGCTCAACTTCGATCATATAAGTTTCTGTCGGCAGATGTCTTAAATCTATTTTCTCTAAATGATCAGAGAAGAACAATCTTGATCTTTTAGGAATTACCAATTTACCATCCATTGCATAAATAGTATAATTAAATGCATACGGACGAAGTGGTGCCTGTCTTGGGAAGTCTAATTTGATATATACGTATCCGTCATAAGATGGAACAGGATAAATCATCATTCCTTCGAAGAAAGTAGATGGAGTTGCACCAGGATTACCCGGTGTTCCAGGCGTCCCCGGAGTTCCAGGTGTACCCGGAGTCCCAGGTGTTCCAGGATTAGGTACCGGAGGTACAACCACAGCAGAAGAATTAACCGTAAAATTTTGTGAATTTACGTTTAGGAAAACATTATCAATTGCTTTTACCATAATTCTTGCATTGGTACTATTTCCTAAGTTACCAGGTACTGTAAGTGTATGAGTTCCGTCATTCGGTGTACTTGGAACCAATACAAAAGGGAAAGTAACTCCACCATCAGTTGATAATAAAATAGTGACATTTGGTGTACTTACAGGAGCAGCTGTGGTATTGGCAACGTTCCACGTGATGGTTTGAGATTGTCCTTCTGTCCACATTGTTCCAGGAGTATTTTGTGAAGTGACCACGAAAGGACCTGCAGAATTTACTACCGTAAGTTTAACATCATCACGTCCTGTTTGCCCTCCCAGCGCATTATTGTCTCTCACCAAAACAGAAAAATTAAGCTCTCTTGCCCCAGATGGTAATTTTTCCCATGCTCTGTAATCTGTAGGATTTACAATTGCAGGATCATATCCGGAAACAATAGTTGATAATCTTGGAAAATATCTTGAAGCAGACGCTGTAGGCATTACAGATCTGAAAAGCGGACCCACCGTACTTGCCGGCTGAGGTGGCATAGGTGCTACCCCTGCATCAATCTGTTCCCATGTATAAGTCAGTGGATCATTGTTAGCATCTGTTGCGGTTGCAGTCAGCATAAAAGGAGTACTTTTAGGAATACTTCTATCTAAACCCGCATTTACTACCGGCTCTGCATTGGCAATAGGTGTTTTGGTTCCGCAAGTTGATGTGTTGCCTGTTGTAAGTCTGGTATACATTTCATTAATGCTTATTGAGTGAAAATAAGCATCAGAGTTTTGCTGTACATTTGGCGGACAGATACCTGCATATCCCATGATTGAACTTGCGCTTCCCGGTTCTACGGTTGTAGGTGTATTTCTATTACAGTTATTATTCTGTGTGTGCATAGCACCAAACTGATGCCCCATTTCGTGCGCTACATAATCAATAACAAAAGGATCTCCCACAGGGACAGCAGAACCTGTTACAGCACCCGCCTTGCTGTTACCGCAAATAGCAGGCGTAGCCGCTAATCCGTTATCATTACCTGCATTAGCCTGAAAAAACAGATGTCCGATGTCATAATTAGCAGAACCAATAATATTGTTGGTTACCGTGATGTTTTCATTAAGCATCTGGCTTGCATTCAATGTATTAAATGTGTCTGTGCTAATGAAAAACAAAGCATCTGTATTGGGTATAAGCTGTAATCTAACTGCTATATCTCTTTCAAAAACACTATTAAGACGGGTAACAGCTAAATTTACCGCTGCCAAAACTGCTGCTTTTTTTTGTGCATCAGTTCCGCCTCCTACACCTGCCTGTCCGGCAATATAAGCAGTATATTCTGTTGTTGTTGTGATAGCAAGTCTGTATTTTCTGTTGAGACCGTCAATAACCGTTTTCTGAACAAGTGATGAAGAATTTGTCATGTCACTTTCTCCATTGAAAAGACAATTAAACTGACTGAGTGAAGAAGCATCATTTCTTTTATAAATTCTGTATACCTGATTATCTCTGGTATAAGAATCAATATAATAAGTTCCTTCATTGCTGCCGATCATTCCGTTAAAACCAAAATAAGGATCTATAGTAAATCTTAAAGTTACAGATTCGTCACCTTTTTTATATCCTATATATGATTTAATATCAGAATACCTGTTTTGCAAATCACGATGCATGGTTGAAGATTCATAAACTTCATAAGTATCAAATGTTCCTGCGGGATTTGGAAAACTAAGCAAAATACCTTTCCTATAGTTTTTATAGTCTCTATCTGCAGCATCTTTCAGATTATCCTGAATCTTATTAACATTAAGCGTAAATAGAGAATAATCTGAAATTTTAATATTACTATCACGAACCTCCCCAATAGGATTTGAGCTAAGCTTTTTCCATTGGTTTTGCTGGGCAAATCCTGATGCCGAAAAGGCAAGTACCATACCCAGAATGAATAGTTTTTTCTTCATATAATTTTATTTAATTTCAATTGATGGTTAATAATTTTATATTTTCCGGAGTTTTCCCAGATAATTTTATTATTAGAACCGGATTTTTAAGTTTACCAGATTTGTATTCTTCACTTTCTATTTCTCTGTATTTAACTACTAAATCCTGATCTTTACTCTCTATTTCCGCAACTTCAATATCTCCGTAAACAATTTTATTTAGCTTGGGTTTTATCACAAGTAAATATTCATTTTCTTCCAGAGTCGGAACAGGTTCAGATCTTGAGAAATTCTTATCACTCAGTTGGTCATATATTTCTACAACCTTTTCAAATGTAGTCACAAGAGTTATTTCCGGTAGAGAAACATCTTTATTAAATCTTTTAATTTCAGAAAACTCAATTGCCTTTTGCTGGTGGTTCACTATCAATTGGTTATTTGCATTGTTATATCCCACAAAATTACTACAGCTCACAAATGCAACCATAAGTAAAAACGATACTGTTAACAAAAAAGAGTTTTTCATTTAAAAGTCTCAAAAAGCAAAGGTAATTATTATTGTATTTACAAAAAAAGTTTTTTTATATATAATGTGGTATTATTTTTTATAATTGTCCGTTTTAATCTATTGAAAAAATGTTTTAACATAAAGACCCGCAAAGATTTTATAACTAATTAAGGATATTCAATTTATTTCTTATAAAAAGACAAAAAATAGCTTGTATAAAAAAAAACAATTAAAATTATAGTTAATTTTAATCATTTTTTAATCACAATGATTATGAAATTATAAAAAAACACAGTACTTTTGTTGCATAATATTTATTAAATATTTGGTTGGTAAAGTAAAAGGCTCTCAGATTGAGAGCCTTTACTGTTTATTTCATATTCACTACTTTATCTACAACATATCTTGTATTTCCTCTCCATGGAAGAGCACCATTATATTCTTTGTAATGAAGATCAAAAACTTTTCCGCTATTGAGTTCCAACTGTTTGAAAACTTCCGGATCAGAAACAGAAAATTCAAACTCATAACTGGTAATTGTTCCTGTTTTCCCTTTTCCGAAACCTTCTTGGATCAGTTTGCCTTCGTAGGTTTTAAAAACATATCCTTTTTTGATCGCATAGTTAAGATAACCAGATTTCACGCCCTCTCCGAAGACGAAAAAAAATTTATACCAGAAGAAAACTCCCAATAAAAGCAGAATAACTCCGGCTGTAATCCACAAAGGTTTTTTCATAGCAGTGTTTTTTTAGTTTTTGTTTTAATTATTTTGAAATACTTCTCGAAATCACAATTTTCTGAATTTCAGAAGTTCCTTCATATATCTGCGTGATTTTTGCATCTCTCATCATTCTTTCTACGTGATATTCTTTCACATATCCGTAACCGCCATGAATTTGTACGGCTTCAATAGTTGTATCCATTGCAACTTGAGAAGCGTATAGTTTTGCCATTGCTCCACTTTCGGAAATATCTTTACCCTGATCTTTTTCTGCAGCAGCTTTAAAGCACAGCATTCTTGCAGCAGTGATTTGGGTTGCCATATCTGCCAGTTTAAAAGCTATTGCCTGATGATTAATGATTTCGGTTCTGAAAGCTTTTCTTGTTTTAGCATATTTAAGAGCCAATTCGTAAGCGCCTGAAGCAATACCCAAAGCCTGCGAAGCAATTCCAATTCTACCTCCGTTCAATACTGCCATTGCAAAGTTAAAACCAAATCCGTCTTCACCGATTCTGTTTTCCTTAGGAACTTTTACATTATTGAAAATTAAAGAATGAGTATCACTTCCTCTGATTCCCAATTTATCTTCTTTTAAACCGATTTCAAAACCTTCCCAGCCTTTTTCAACGATAAAAGCATTGATTCCTTTATGTTTTTTCTCAGGATCAGTCTGTGCAATAACGATGTAGTATGAAGCTGTTCCGCCATTGGTGATCCAGTTTTTGATGCCATTTAACAAATAGTAATCTCCTTTATCTTCTGCTGTTGTTTTCTGAGAAGTTGCATCAGAACCTGCTTCCGGCTCAGATAAAGCAAATGCTCCAATTACTTCACCACTTGCAAGAGGTGTAAGATATTTTACTTTTTGCTCTTCAGAAGCAAATTTTTCAAGTCCTGCACATACCAATGAGTTGTTTACAGACATTACTACGGCAGCAGATGCATCTACTTTTGCAATTTCTTCAATTGCAAGGACGTAAGAAACACTATCCATTCCCGCACCGCCATATTTAGGATCTACCATCATTCCCATAAGTCCCATTTCTCCCATTTTTTTAACCTGCTCTGTCGGGAACTTTTGATCACGGTCTCTTTCAATAACTCCCGGTAATAGTTCGTTTTGTGCAAAATCTCTTGCTGCCTGCTGAATCATCAGCTGTTCTTCTGATAAATTAAAGTCCATAAAATGTAAGAATTATATGCTCGTAAATTTACACTTTTTAGGCTAATGTTAAAAAAAATTAATGATTACAGATAAAACACTTATCATAGATAATTTTTAAATATTCAATAAAAATAAAAATCAATTCAATTATCTTCGGTATTATGGCAAGCATTTTAAATATTTATAATTAATAGGAAACAATTTCACAATTAAAAAAAATTCTTATATTTAGGTTTCTAACTATATTAAATATCATGACTATAAAAAGATTATTCGATATACCATATTATGCTCTGCAAAATCTCCCCAAAAATGATATGTTTGTTACAAAATATCAGGGTGAATGGAAAAAAACATCCACACAGGAGTTTATTAATCAGGGGAATAAAATCTCTCGCGGACTTCTGAAACTAGGCATAAAACCCGGGGACAAAATCGCCCTCATTACCACCAATTCACGTACAGAATGGGCTGTAATGGATCTGGGGCTTTCACAGATTGGCGTAGTTTCTGTGCCTGTTTACCCAAGCATTTCTCCGGAGGATTACGACTTTATTTTCAATAATGCTGAAGTAAAATACTGCTTTGTATCTGACAAAGAATTGCTGGATAAAGTAAGAAAAATAAAACGCAATGTAGCAAGCTTACAAGGTGTTTTTACTTTTGACGACATCAGTGGTGCGGCCAACTGGAAAGAAATAATTGATCTGGGTGAAGATGACTCTACCCAAATAGAAGTAGAAGATCTTTCTAAAGGAATTAATCCTGAAGAACTCGCTACCATTATCTACACCTCAGGAACTACAGGAAAGCCAAAGGGAGTAATGCTTACTCACGAAAATATCGTGTCAAATGTGTTGGGTTCTGTTCCAAGAATTCCTAAAAATAAAAGTCTGGACTATAAAGACACCCGTATTTTAAGCTTTTTACCCATTTGCCATATTTTCGAAAGAATGCTTTTCTATTTATTCCAATACAATGGGTTTTCTATTTATTTTGCAGAGAGTATTGAAAAAATGGGAGAAAATGTAAAAGAGGTAAAACCTCATTACATGAGTGTGGTTCCTCGACTTGTAGAAAAAGTGTATGATAAAATTTACAATACTGGCTCAAATGCAGGCGGATTGAAACAAAAAATATTTTTCTGGGCTTTGAATTTAATTCAGAAAAAGAAAGTGATTTCAAAACCTTCCGGATTACAGGAAATCATTGCAGACAAATTGGTGTTTAAAAAATGGAGAGAAGGTTTGGGCGGTGAGATCATCACCTTAGTGTCAGGATCTGCGGCTTTATCAACAAGATTAAATTTAATGTTTCAGAATGCCGGAATTCCCATTCTAGAAGGGTATGGTCTGACGGAAACTTCGCCCGTAATATCCGTTAACTCTTTCGGAAAAATGAAAGTGGGAACAGTGGGACATCCTTTGGATAATTTAACCGTGAAAATTCAGGAAGATGGAGAAATTACCGTAAAAGGACCTTCTGTTTTTAAAAGTTATTTTAAAAATGAAGAAATGACCAAAGAAACATTTACTGATGAAGGATTTTTCAAAACAGGAGACATTGGTCATATCGACAGTGAAGGTTTCCTGCAGATTACAGACCGAAAAAAGGAAATGTTTAAAACCTCCGGCGGAAAATATATTGCTCCCCAAACGATAGAAAACCTTGCAAAAGCTTCAAAGTTTATCGAACAAATCATGGTGGTGGGTGATGGCGAAAAAATGCCGACCGCTTTTGTACAGCCTGATTTTGAGTTTGCTAAAAACTGGGCATTGAGAAATAATTTAACTATTGGAACAACACCACAGGAAATTGCCCAAAACCCAGAACTAAAAGCCAGAATTGAAAAAGAGATTGATAAAATTAACGAACACCTTGGCAATTGGGAAAGAATTAAAAAAATTGAATTAACACCGGAAGTCTGGAGCATCGAAAGCGGACTCCTCACTCCTACTCTGAAGTTAAAACGTAAAGCAATTAAAGAGAAATTTATAGATTTGTATAATAAGATGTATGGACATCAGGAATAAAAACAAACCGCTTCAAAAGAAGCGGTTTTTATATTTTGGGTTAACTTTTCGGTAATCAATAACTGGAAACAAGATGTTTCGTAAAATAACTTTTAGTCATATTAATAACCACCCGTCAAAAATTCTTTTCTGAATTTCCACCACCCCTCCGAAGGATGGAAATTTTTGATTTTTCAGCTTGCTTTATTGTCCACAGTTTAATAGAAAAAGAAAAGCTGCCTTTAATTGAGGCAGCTTTTGTATTTTAAAACTAAGTAATATTTAGAATTTAATCACAGATTTCATTTTCTCTGTTTCTTCCATTACCAATTCGTCATCTACAAGGATTTTTCCTGAATGTTCGTCAATGATAATTTTCTTTCTCTGAGCAATTTCCATCTGTTTTTGTGGCGGAATCGTAAAGAATGAGCCTTTTGGAGCCCCTCTTTCCAAACCTACAACTGCTAAACCTGTAGAAGAATTGCTTCTGATTCTGTTATAAGAAGCCAATAATCTTTCGTCTATTTTAGAAGCAAATTCTTTAGATTTTTCGATCAAATATTCTTCTTCTTTCTGCGTTTCAGAAACCAAACCGTTCAGTTCTTCTTTCTTGAATTTAAGGTGATTTTTAAGATCATTGATCTTATTGTTCAGATCTCCTAAAGTTTCTTCTTTATGACCAATTTTAGCACCAAATTCTTTGATTCTCTTCTCGGCAAGCTGAATTTCCAGTTCCTGATATTCTATTTCTTTTCCTAGCGCTTCAAATTCTTTATTGTTTCGTACGTTATCTTGCTGAGATTTGTATTTTTCAATAAGCGTTTTGGCGTGATTGATCACTTCATTTTTTGTACTGATCTGATCGTTCTGATCTTTTATTTCTGCATGAAATTTCTCAGCTCTCGTTTCAAGACCTTCAATCTCAATTTCAAGATCTTCTACTTCTATTGGCAATTCTCCTCTTGTGTTACGGATTTCGTCCAATCTTGAATCGATGATTTGAAGATCATACAAAGCTCTTAATTTTTCTTCGACTGAAATTTCGGTGGTTTTTGCCATATCTAAAGGAAATAATTTACTGGGTTTGTTTTTTCACTAGATTTTAAGACTGCAAATGTACTAATTTTTTGTGATAAAATTTCAAATATTTGTTGAGCAACCCATTGTTCAGATTCATAATGTCCTACATCGCAAATCAGCATTCGGGATTCTGCCAGAAAATAGTCATGATATTTAAGATCTCCGGTAATGTAAGCGTCACATTGGTTTGCCAAAGCAGATTTGATTCCGCTCGCTCCGGAACCGCCCAAAACCCCTACTCTTCTGACTTTTTTGCCCGTAAAATCTGAATACCTGATCACTTCTACATCAAATTTATTTTTAATCAACTTCAGAAAATCTTTTTCCTCCATTTCATCTTCAAATTCACCAAACATTCCTAAGCCTGAATATTGATTATGATTGTCCAGACTGTAAATCTGATGCGCAACTTCTTCGTACGGATGCGATTTTTTCATGGCTGCCGTAACTGCTTTTTCTTTATAAGCTTCAAAAATCACAGAAATCATACTTTCATCCGCATTTTCACGCACATTCTGGTGTCCTGAAAAAGGATTGGAACCTTGGTTGGGTCTGAATGTCCCTCTTCCTTCAATGGTAAAACTGCATTCATCATAAAAACCAATATTTCCGGCTCCTGCTTCAAACAGGGCTTCCTTTACAGCTTCTATATGATGATTCGGAACGAAAACTGTTAGCTGTTTCAGATTATTTTTTTTAGGCTGAAGAATTTTTAAATTTTTTAAGCCTAAATGATTGCATATTCCGGCATTGACTCCAAAAAAATCATTATCGAAAGCTGTATGGATGGCATATATGGCAATTTTGTTTTCTATGGCTTTTAAAACCGCTCTTTCTACATAATTTTTTCCGGTAATTGATTTTAATCCTGAAAAGATGATCGGATGAAAACAAACAATAAGGTTACAGTTTTTTTCAATGGCTTCATCAACCACATTTTCCAGAGCGTCATGACAAACAAGAATACCGCTGACGTTTCTTGCCGGAACTCCGCACAATAATCCAACATTATCAAAATCTTCCGCCTGCGGAATGGCAATCTGTTTTTCTATGATCGTAATTACTTCCTTTATTGTCATTTTATTCTGTAAGTTTGTTACGAAAATAGTTATTAATTTAGTTAAAACAAAAAAAACATTCATGGAAAAAGAACACGATCTGGTTGCCGGAGACAAGCTTTGGAAAAAAATATGGTTTCGTATTATTTACCGGGCAGATACCAGAATGGGGAAACTTTTTGATGTAGTTTTGCTGATTCTTATCTTGCTGAGTACTTCTATTATTATGATGGAAAGTATTCCAAAGCTGAATAAAAAATTTAATATTTATTTTATTATTATTGAATGGATTATTTCTATGCTTTTTACAATTGAGTACGGAACGAGAATAGCTGTAGTTAAGAATAAAAAAAATTACATTTTCAGCTTTTTCGGAATTATAGATCTTCTTTCGCTTATTCCTTTTTATCTTAGTTTTTTCTTTCCTGTTACCAAATATTTTTTGATTTTCAGAATGTTGAGAATGCTGAGAGTGTTCAGAATTTTTAATCTTCTGGATTTTATGAATGATGGCTTTGTGATTGTGAGAGCTTTACGAAACAGTTCCAGAAAAATTTACATTTTTCTTTTATTTCTGGTTATTTTTTCTGTTATTGTGGGTTCTCTAATGTTTATGGTAGAAGGTGGAAGACAGGGTTTTGAAACAATTCCGCAGTCTATTTATTGGGCGGTAGTGACAGTAACGACTGTAGGATACGGTGATGTCTCACCAATTACTCCTGCCGGGAAATTTTTTGCGGTTATTTTGATGCTTGCCGGTTATTCTATCATTGCTGTGCCCACGGGAATTGTAACTGCAGAAATGAGAAATAAAAGACAAAATCTGGAAAAGATTTGCGAACGCTGCGGAAATGAGGATATTGATGATGATGCGAGATACTGTAAACAGTGTGGCAAGAAATTGGCTTAGTAGTTTTTATAAAAAAATTCTATTAATCCAATACCACAAAAAATCATGGAACCACAAAAAAGAAACAGACCCAACAATTTAGTTCTTATTCTAGTTGCTTTGATAGCACTGATGATTGTTATTTATTTTGTACTCGTTATGTTTTTCCCAACCATTTTTGAACATATGAATACAGGGGAAATACAGCCTGTAAAGCCTAATGAGTAATTCTTTAATCTGAGTTGTCTTAAAGTTTTAGTATTCTAATAAGAAAAACTTATCCTTAAGTTAGTTTAAATATTAACATAAAAAAACTCCCTCTTCGGGAGTTTTTATCATTTTAATTATGTTGGTTCTTAATTGCTTTCCTTTAGCTTCTTTTTCATTTTAGCTCGTACAGCAATGGCAGCAGCTAAAACAAACAATGCAGGAATATAATCATCAATAGGAGCCGACTTAGGATCTCCCGGATTTCCGGGATACTCGTCTTCTTCTGCTACCTCATCCTGAGTAGTTTCATATACATAAGGATTATCTGTTGCTTCCTGCGCCAGTGCAAAACCGGAAACAGCAAACAAACCGGCTATTATGATCTTTTTCATATCTAAATTTTCTTTTTTTTTAAGTGATATGTATCGCCTGCCTGTGGTTTTAAATTAAAATCAAGTCAGGAGGCGATCCATTGTTCTTATTTCATTATTTTTTTCGTGTATTCTTTACCTTCAGATACTGCTTTTACAACATATACTCCTTTTGCATTCAAAGTGATTCTGATTTCTTTAGAACCGCCCTCAATAGCCTGAATCTGTCTGCCTGAAGCATCGTAAATAGTTACACTGTCAATATTTTTATTGTTTCTTACAAAGAAATTCTCTCCGTTTCTATACACCTCAAAAGAATCTTTAGACACCTCCGAAGTTGATAATATCCCCAGTTTGTAAACAATCTCGAATCTGCTGGAAACATCTCCCGAATTGGCTGCAAATGAGTAAGTGTTATTCTGAAGATCAGTATAAGTTCCCGTTACTTTATCATGAAGATAAATTGCCTGTCCGTTATTGAAGATTCCTTCTTTCTGAACCAATGAAATAGTGAAGTTTCCGTTCTGGAAATGTTTTGCACCTACCGGAACCACATCATTGATGTTGAAGCTTTCTCTTCCCTGAATTACAAGTTTCTGAGTACCTGCCAATGTATAAAATGCATCAGAACCTGTTCCTATTGCTTTTGAATCGTACGGGTCAAAAGAATTAGATGCCCCGTTGATATATGCTACGGCAAATGTGTTGTTGGTATTGTAAGAAGAGTTTAATCTCAGCCAGAATTTACCTTCTGTAGATGAATTGTTTTTGTTATAAAAAGTTGCCGCAGCTGCAGTTCTCATGTCATTGCTAAAACTTAGCGAAGTATCTGCTGCATTGGTTGCTTTTACGATAAATCCTTGTCCGATCTTAACGCTGTTTTCCGCAGGAATAGCCGAAATGTTCGGAGCCGGAGTCCAAATTTGAGATACCGGGTTGTATGTTGCATATCCGATATTGGTTGTCGTTGCACCGCCCTGTACTGTTACGCTGTTGCTGGTGTTATCCCAGAAATAGAAAGTATTTGAGATTCTTCCTGAGTTGGTATTATAGAATGCTGTTAAATCAAGGTTTGAAGGGTAAGGATTTCCTACAAGGTTGTATCCGTTTCCTGCCGTTGACAATGGAAAAGTCTGGGTGCCATTGTTGGGAACTCCTATAAACTCTACGTTAGAAACCACAGGTGTTTTAATAGAGTATCCTTTCGCAAAAACTGAAGTAGTAGAAACTGCGTTTACGAAATAATCAGTCGCTGTATCATACTCTGTAATGAATGAAGGAGTTGATCCCGAATACATAGCCGTTAGATTCTGTGAAGCAACAGGAGATGACCAGAATGCATATTTGTCTTGTACGCTGCTTCCGTTTTTCAATACTTTGAAAGTTCCGCTATGGTTCAAAGCTCCTGAATCTTTGATCACTAAATTCCCTCCGTCTTCTACTATTACATCTTCTGCATTGATTGTATTTGTTCCGTTGATCTCTAGAACTCCTCCGTTTTTAATGGTGATATTATTGGCGGTGAAAGCAGGCTGTGATATTGTGGAGTAAACTCCTTCAATGATTGCATCAACATTTGTTAACGGAGTACCGTTTGACCATACTGTACCGTTCCACGTGGTAGTAGCAGTACAATTTGGAGTAGTAGTATAAATTGTAGTAAACCCACCATTTACGAGTCTAATATCATCAATATATCTTATTGCCGTTGTACCATAATAATATAATCGTACATAAACATTTTGATAATTTGATAAGTCTGTTGTTTTTTCAGTCCAACTACCATTCGTAAAATCACTCATTGGATAGGTAACTACAGATGTCCAAGTTAGATTATCTGGAGATGTTTCTACCGCAATATTATAATTATTATTGGTAGATGTTTTTTTCAAAGAGAATGTTATTGAAGATGGAGATGCTACAATATTATCATAGGTAACATGCACATTGTTTGTATTTATTCTTCCAGAATATGTTCCTAATTTAGCTTCAACATCTGATTGTGTCGCATCTGATGTCCATCCTGTATCATTATTTTCAAATCCATAAGAATAAGTAATCGCTGGTGTACCGGAAGTTGTTTGATATACTGCATAGAGAGTAACATTTCCCGCAGTAGTATTATATACATCACCTCCGGAATAAGTAGGTGCAGCAGTAGTATTACTGTTAGTATCCCAGCCAGCAAATGTATAATTTCCACAATTAGCCAATGTTGGTAATGTGATTGTATTTCCTTCATAAGTTACGAAAGGAAAATTAGCATTTGTGAAAGCAGCACCATCGTTCATCAATGATAATGTATAATTCGGCTTCGCTTCAAAATTAATCTGAACTTCAGTTGCAGCGCTTGGAGTAACTGTGAATTGATTTCCATTTTGTGTTACTGTTGCTGATCCACTAATAATTGTATAAGCAGGTGTAGCATATGTATATCCAGCAGTTGGTGTAGCTGTAATTATGTTACTAGAAACAGACACAGTTCCAAAATTTGTATTATTTGATGTTGCAGAAACAGGAAAAGTTGGTGCTGTTACAGTTAACTGGTAACTTGCATTTACTGCACAACGAGTTCCATCTGCAACTTGAGTGACTACTATATTTGTATTACCCATACCAACTATTGTCACTTGTCCATTAGAATCTACAGTTGCTACAGAAGTATTGCTACTTGACCATGTTTGTGTAGAAGTATTGTTAGTTGTAAATACATTTGTAAAAGGAGCATCAGCAGTTGTCTTGCTTAGAGTTGCAGAAGCAAAAGAAAATGTTGGTGCTAAACATCCAGAAGTAATAGAAACATCATCCATATCCACATTTCCGGTAGCTTTAGTGTAAGTCCATTTAACATATCTTGAATCAGGTGATAATGCGATTTCGATATTATCACAATCGGAAATAGCGACTGAACCTGTCGCTGTTCCATAACTACCAATCGTTGTCCAGTTTATAGCATCAACAGACTCTTCTACTGTTACCTTTGACTGTCCAGATGTGCCTTGTTTTTTTAAAGAAAAATTTAATTTATCAGGAATAGTATCAAAATTAACTTGTATCCAAGAATTATTATTTCCAAATATTAAGGCATTA
Source organism: Chryseobacterium echinoideorum (assembly GCF_007474535.1). Lineage (GTDB taxonomy): Bacteria > Bacteroidota > Bacteroidia > Flavobacteriales > Weeksellaceae > Chryseobacterium > Chryseobacterium echinoideorum. The sequence goes on from NZ_VKNW01000005.1 coordinate 297,872, forward strand.
TTTCCAGTACAAGCACTTGTACTAGTTCTATCAGTTGTACCATTTTGTGTCCAACCTGTTGGTTCAGCACCAGTCCAAGTAGTTCTTGACACAGGTAAAATTGCTTGCCCCCATCCCCAAACCGAGAAAAGAGCCATCAAAAATGCATACAGCGTCTTTGATTTCGTGTGTAATTTTAATTTCATATATAACTAATTTATTTTTTAGCAAAACTAAAAAAATATTTCTATTTGTTAATAAAACTTAAAATTACATATATATTAATTTTCAATTACCCGCAAAATAAGGTCATATTCAAAGCCTCTACTTAAAAGATATTTAATAATTTTTGATTTTTTTTGATAATCTTTCAATCCTTTCAATTTACCTGTATAGTTTTCGCTGATCTTATTTATTATCTTTAAATAATCATTTTCATCAATTTCATTAAAACAGGTAGAGATTAGTTTATCAGTTATGCCTTTTTGTTTTAAATGAATCTTAATTTTCGTCTTTCCCCAATTTTTAATGTAAAATTTTCCGCGGATGTAGCTACGCGTAAATCTTTCCTCATTTAGATAATTTTCTTTCATCAGATACAGAAGAATTTCCTCTTTCGCTTCCGGAATCAAAACAAATTCACGCATTTTCTGCTCTACTTCAGCATGACAGCGGTCTTGGTAAACGCAATAATTAACCAGCTTCTGTTTTGTTTCTTCAAAGGTGAACAATTTTTTGTCGGGATTCATTTTAGTTGATCATTAATGATTGATGCAAAATTACAACTGCAAAAAAGAGGTACAAAATACTTTGCACCTCTTTTTTGATTTTATTTATTAAAAGCATATTTAATAATTGAACAAAGCCTTACCTTCCATCAGGTTATTTACTTTTTTTCTGACATCAGCAATTACTTCTTCATTTTTGATATTATCTACCACTTCAGAGATCAATGCAGCAATAGTCTCCATATCATTTTCTTTAAGACCCCGTGTTGTAATTGCAGCAGTTCCCAACCTGATGCCGGAAGTTGTGAATGGAGATTTATCATCAAAAGGAACCATATTTTTGTTGCACGTAATGTCTGCTTTTACCAGAGCTTTCTCGGTTTCTTTTCCGTTAACCCCTTTGTTTCTCAGATCCACAAGCATCAAATGATTGTCTGTGCCGCCGCTTACTATATCAAAACCATTAGAAATCATTGCTTTTGCCAAAGCTTGTGCGTTAGATTTCACTTGTTTTGCGTACGTTAAGAATTTATCGTCAATTGCTTCACCAAAAGCAACCGCTTTTGCTCCAATCACATGTTCTAACGGACCGCCCTGAATTCCCGGGAAAACAGCGCCATCCAAAACCTGACTCATCATCTTGATTTCTCCTTTCTGTGTTTTGTGTCCGTAAGTATTTTCAAAATCTTTCCCCATCATAATCATCCCTCCTCTTGGTCCTCTTAGAGTCTTGTGGGTTGTTGTGGTTACAACGTGGCAATGTTCAAACGGATTATTCAAAAGTCCTTTAGCAATTAAACCGGCAGGATGTGCAATATCAGCCCAAAGTGTTGCCCCAATCTCGTCTGCCACCTCTCTGAATTTAGCATAATCCAAATCTCTTGAATATGCCGAAAAACCTGCAATCATCATTTTAGGTTTCTCTCTTAAAGCCGTTTCTCTCATTTGGTCATAATCAATCAGACCGCTTTCCTGCTGAACTCCGTAAGAAACTACATCATACTGAATTCCTGAAAAATTAACCGCAGAGCCGTGAGTAAGGTGACCTCCCATAGAAAGATCCATTCCCATGATTTTATCTCCAGGCTTCAAAACTGCGAGATAGATTGCGGCATTTGCCTGAGAACCGGAGTGCGGCTGAACATTCACATAATCAACACCGAAGAGTTGTTTTGCTCTTTCGATTGCTAAAGTTTCAACCTCATCTACCACCTCACAACCTCCGTAATATCTTTTTCCGGGATAGCCTTCTGCATATTTATTGGTCAAAACACTTCCCATCGCTTTCATTACATTTTCAGAAACAAAATTTTCTGAAGCAATAAGTTCTAATCCGTGAGACTGTCTCGCTCTTTCTTTTTCGATAAGGTCAAAAATAATGTCCATTTATTTTTAGATTTAAAATTTTCAAGCCCAAATATACGGAATTTCCCACACGATTTCAATAAGAATCAGGATGATAAATGCCATTTATTTAATAATATTTTTGCTTTAAAAATAAACTCAATTTCACTAATAAAATCAAAACAGGAACTTCTACCAATGGCCCTATAACGCCCACAAAAGCCTGTGCCGAATGGATTCCGAAAACCGAAATAGAGACTGCAATCGCAAGTTCAAAATTATTTCCGGTTGCCGTAAAAGATATGGCTGCATTTTTATCATAAGAAACATTCATTGATTTATTAATGAAAAAACTTACAAAAAACATCAGTACAAAGTAAATAATCAGAGGAACAGCAACTTTTACCACATCCATCGGCAATTCTATAATTTTGTCGCCTTTCAGACTGAACATTAAAACAATGGTGAACAATAAAGCATACAAAGTAACAGGCGAAATAGCTGGAACAAATTTTCGGTTGTACCATTCTATGCCTTTTGTTTTAACTAAAAAATATCTTGTTAAAAATCCGGACAGAAAAGGTATTCCGAGATAAATCAGCACACTTTCGGTAACATCGCTCATCGGAACGTTCACTGAAAAATTTCCTAATCCCAATGAATTTGGAATCACGTTGATAAACAACCAGACCAGAAAACTGTAAGAAAAAATCTGGAAAATACTGTTCAGGGCGACCAAAAGCGCAGCATATTCACGGTTTCCTTTTGCTAAATCATTCCAGACAATGACCATTGCAATGCATCTTGCCAATCCGATTAAAATCAGCCCAACCATATAATCCGGTTCGTCTCGGAGGAAAATAATAGCAAGAATGAACATTAAAACGGGACCAATAATCCAATTGAGGATCAAAGAAATAGAAAGTACTTTTTTGTCCTTGAAAGCTTTTGGCAACAGCGAATAATCTACTTTTGCAAGCGGAGGAAACATCATCAGGATCAAGCCCATTGCAAGCGGAATATTGGTACTTCCTACGGAAAGAGCTTCTGTCACTTTAGAAAAATCCGGGAAAAAGTACCCGATTCCCACTCCGATTGCCATTGCAAAAAAGATCCAGAGCGTCAAATATCGGTCAAGGAATTTTAATTTTGGCTGCATTTTATTTTTTAATTAAAGAAAAAACATACAAACATTCCATTGCAATCTGGTTGCTTCGTTCAGTGTATTTTTCGTCTTGAAGAACAGAATGATCATAAGATTTCGGATCAAAGTAAGTCGTTCCAATTCGCAGATCACATCCCGGAATGAATGGACAGTTTTCATCCGCATCGCCGCAAGTCATCACTGCTGCAAAATTTTCTTTGGGCAGACTTTCATCGTCGATCGTTTTAGAAAAGCAAAGATTCACTTTTCCGTTGCCAAAAAACACTTCATATTTCGGATTGGCTGTACCGTCTGCTTTTTTGACTTCAAAACCGCCAGAAATCAAAGCATTGATCACATTCTGATTGAAAGTTGTTGCTTCCGTTCCTGCGGAAAACGTATTAATATTAAAACCATAAAAATCAGCAGCAACTTTTGCCCAAATCTGCCCCAGATGACTTCTTCGGGAGTTGTGCGTGCAAACATAAATTAAATTAATCTCGTTGTTTTCATTGATTTTCCCTTGAATATGAGCAGCTAATTTTTCAAGCAAAGCTTTTCTTTCAGGGCTGATTTCTTTAAAATTTTTGGTGAGAATTTCGCAGCGTTCTTTTATTTTCTGAAACATGATGATCTATTTTTAAATTAACAACATCCGCTTCCGGGTTTGCACGAATTGGCAGAATTTACTTTCAGCTCAGATAAATTTCTTTTAGGTTTTTCCGCAGGAATTCCGCAAGCATCCTGAGCTAAGCACGCCGTCGTTTTATTCTTAAGGACGAAATGTTGTCCGTTGAAATCCAGATCGTATTTTCCAATAGTATCAGCTTGATATTCCACTTCGATTTCAGAATTTTCGATACCTAATTTTTCTTCGGAAAGTTTAATAATGTTGAGAAGTTTTGCGGGTTTTAGACGATGTTCGTAATCATCCGCATTCCAAAGCTGGAAGTTCACCACTTTTTCGTTACGAATCGTTCCGCCACAATCAATAAAGTTTTTGTTAATCATTCCCACCTCGGTTACGTGGAAATGTTCAGGTACAAAAGTTCCGTTTTCCAGTTGAAATTCTACATTCTCCAATGTTGGCAGAATTTCTTTGATTTGTTCTAATGTCATAAGATTACTATTTTAAATTTAATGTTTTATTGCAATATTACGATTAATGTTTTCAAAAAATGTCTAGCAACATTTTGTTTTGGAAACCGTTTCAATAATTTTCGAGAAATAGGCATTCAGAACTTCGATCGCTTTTTCATCAATGCAATAGCAGATAGAATTTCCTTCGATATTTCCTTTGATGATCCCTGCGTTTTTGAGTTCCTTCAAATGCTGTGAAACGGTCGGCTGCGCCAAAGGAAGCTCATTGACGATGTCTCCACAGATGCATTCGTTGACTTTCATCAGATATTCGATGATGGCAATTCTCGCAGGATGTCCAAGTGCTTTGGCAATGTTGGCGATCCTGTTTTGTTGTTCTGTGAAATGTTCTGTTTTGGTTGCGCCCATTCTTGAATAGTTTAATATTGCAATATTACGATGTAAATTCTTTTAAAAAAAAGTATTTTCTAGTTTTTTCCAGAATATCAAACAAAATTTTTTTTATTCTTCTTTATATTTTATTGATATTTAGCTTATTCCTGATTGATTTTTTTTATGCAAAGCTTTCTCTTCAAACTATTTTAAGATGCAAAAACAATAAATTGCTTTACAAAGCGTGAAAAATTTAACAATTCTCTTAATTATTCGTCATTACTTTATAAGTGGGATCTTCAATGATGTTGACATCAATGACTTCTTCTGCGTTTTTAAGCAATTGTCTGCAATCCGGACTCAAATGTCTTAAACGTATTGTTTTTCCGGCTTTGTGATATTTATCGGTAATTTTATGAAGGGTTTCAATGGCGGACATGTCTACTACTTTACTTTCTTTGAAATCTATAATGACTTCCTGCGGATCATTTGCCACATCAAATTTATCCGTAAATGCCGAAGCAGAACCAAAGAATAACGGTCCATAAATTTCATAATGCTTTACCCCTTTTTCATCAATAAACTTTCTGGCACGGATACGTTTAGCACTTTCCCAGGCAAATACCAAGGCTGAAATCACAACACCGATTAGTACAGCCAAGGCTAAATTGTGCAGAACGACAGTAATCACTGCCACCAAAATGCCTATAAAAATGTCGTGACGCGGCATCTTATTAATAATTCTGAAACTAACCCACTCAAAAGTCCCGATAGCAACCATCATCATCACACCCACCAAAGCCGCCATTGGAATCTGCTCAATAACAGGACCTCCTATCAAAATAACAAGCAATATAGTCAATGCACCTATGATTGCAGAAAGTCTGGCTCTTGCACCTGCACCAATATTCACCAAGGTTTGGGCAACCATCGCGCAGCCTCCCATTCCTCCAAAAAAGCCGTTGGCAATGTTAGCCACACCTTGTGCAGCGGCTTCACGATTAGACCGACCTTTGGTATTGGTGATTTCATCAACCATATTAAGTGTAAGAAGACTTTCTATCAATCCAACTCCTGCCATCACCAATGCGTAAGGAAAAATGATTTTGAAAGTATCTAAACTAAAAGGGATTTGCGGAATATGAAAAGAAGGTAAAGATCCGCTTACAGATGCAATATCAACCACCTTTTTCGTATCTATATTGAAAAAATAAACAATCCCGAATACTGCAATAATTGCTACCAAAGAAGCAGGAATAGCTTTAGTTAATTTGGGAAGAATAAAAACAATGGCAATCGTAAGCAGTGTTAATCCTGCCATAACATACAGTGCATTTCCCTGCATCCAAACTTCAGTGCCATTTTGGAGAATTTTGAACTGTGCGACCTGAGCCATAAAAATAATTACCGCAAGACCGTTAAGAAAGCCATACATTACCGGTTGTGGAATTAATCGTACAAACTTTCCCAACTTGAATATACCAACAAGTAACTGAAATAATCCCGCTAAAATTACTGCAGCGAAAAGATATTCTACGCCGTGTGCGGCAGCTAATGCAATAAGGACAACAACAGTTGCTCCCGCTCCTCCCGAAACCATTCCCGGTCTTCCGCCCAGAACAGCAGTAACCAGTCCCATTAAAAAAGCCGCATAAAGCCCGGTTAAAGGAGAAAGTCCTGCCAAAATAGCAAATGATAAGCTTTCAGGAATCATAGTCATAGCGACCGTTAATCCTGCTAAAATTTCATTTTTATAATTAATCTTCTGTTTGAAATCAAACAAGTTGATTATTTTCTGCATAATATATAAATTGTAGAATTTGAAATACTCCCGATCGAAACAATCAGGCACGATAGATAGCCAATAAATAATTGGTAAAATAACAGTTTAACCTTAGATCAAGGCGGTGTAACTTGGGAGGATGTTTGTACTGTCTTTTTCATTGAGTTGCAAAGCTACAATTTTTTAATAAAATAATGAAAATTTGTCTCATCAGACTAAGAATGATATTTTGCAGACCGTCAAATCTTGAAATTTTCTTGTTTAAGATTTAAAAATAATCTATCTTGAAAAATGTATATTTGCATCATCAACAGAGAAATAATTAATCTGAAATTATGGGAAAGAAAAAATATAAAAAGCAATTAATCAGTACTCTGAAGTCACTGGAAAATACGGAACATTATATCTTGGAAAGTATGACCAATCTGATGTTGTTTGGGGAATTGAAGAAAAGCAAGATTGAATTTAAAAACGGAGACACTTTTAGTTTCAAAGACAATATATTCGATTACAGCGAAGATAAAAACATCAGAAAACTGGCAAAACTTCGCAGAAAGATGCTGAAAACGATGAATAAGATGGTTAATAAAAATAAATTTAAAGATAAAGAAATCAAATTTCTGAGTTGATTCAGATCTTAAAGTAAATACTAAAAGTCCCTAAATTTAGGGACTTTTAGTATTTACTATTGAAAAATTTATTGTTTATTCTTAAATAATTGAATGGTATAGTCTAATAATTCTGTTCCTCCCGCATTTCCGTGACCGGGAATAATAATTTTGGTGTCATTATATTTTGCTCTGATTTTTTTGACCGTTTCAGACCAATCATTTGTATTGGCATCTCCGATATAGCCTTTGGTTGCCTCCATTTCTTTAATAAGACAACCGCCAAACATTGCCTTTTCTTCTGGAAAATAACCAATGATATTATCTTTGGTGTGACCTTCCCCCAAAAACTCCGCATAAACTTTTTGATTTCCTACCATTAATGTTAGTTGACCATCGAAACCATTCTGGGGTATATTAAAGCTGTTATTTTTTGTCAACTCAATCGTTTTATTATTGGCATAAGAAGGAATTTTATTTTTATCAAATTCTTTCAGACCCCCTACACAATCATCATGGAAATGGGTCGCTATCACAGCATTTATTTTAGAATTAAGTTTATTTTTAATCCAGACAATCAGTTCGGCAGAACTTTTATCATCTACAGGAGTATCAAAAACTACGGTTTCATTCTCATTTTCTACAATCATCCCGTTGCATTCCACTCTCCCAAACGATTCGGTATTGAGATAAGAAATATGCTGATAAACGTGATTTGATAACTGAATAATTTTCAAATCCTTAGATTGATAAACGATTTCACTTTTTTTACCGTTAAACTTCTGAGCGTGACAGCTTAACAAAAGAAATACTGAAATTAAAATTCCTAAAATCGGCTTCATAAAAATATTATTGAACTAATATAAAAAAGTTTTTAAATTAAAAAAAGTAAACCTCATATTTATTAAACTTAAAAAAATCCTGATCAATTCAGGATTTTTTTTAAAATTAAATTATTTACCGGATTTCTCTTTCAGCTCTTCTTTGTCCTTATCGGAAGGATTCCAAACCTTTACCTCTGCATTTTTATCAATTCCTGAGAGAACCTGTACGTTGATTCCGTCACTGGCTCCGAGTTTTACATAAACTTTTTTGAATTTTCCGTCCTTTTGTTTTACCTCTACAAAAGGCTTGTCTTTACCATTGCTTTTTTCATATTGAATAAGAGATTCATCCAAAAGAAGAGCATTTTTTTGAGAACTTAAAACAATTTCTCCGTTGGCAGAAAATCCTGCTCTGATGTATTCATTATTAGGGTTAAAAACATCTCCTTCCACAGGAAACTTGATGGTTCCGCTGTTGTCTTTTCCTTTAGGAGCAATCATCGTAAGTTTTCCGGGAAAAGATTTATTCTGCAATGCTCCGATCACAATATTCATATCCATTCCCTGTTTTAGTTTTCCGGCTTGGGCTTCATCAATTTCTCCCTGAAAAATCAAAGAATTAAGATCTGCAATAGAGCAAATGGTTGTTCCCGCATTGAAAGAGTTGGCTTCAATTACCTGGCTTCCTACTTTCACCGGAACTTCAAGAACGGTTCCTGAAGCTTTTGAACGAATCTGAGTAGTTGCTAAACCCTGCAATTCCGGAATAGCTCCTGTTTTTGCGATCTGTAGAGCTTTTCGTGCTGTTACGAATTGTTGATTAGCGTTTTTCAAAGCCTGCTGTTGTGTGTATAATTGCTGTTGTGCGGTCAAATATTCCTGTTTTGAAATCACTCCTTGTTTAAATAGTTTTTCAGACATGGTAAACTGAGTCTGCATATTAGAAACATTCATTTTGGCATTGTTGATCTGAAGCTGCGCATTCTGCACATTTTGCTGTGCATTGTTTACCTCTGCAATATTCGGAACAATTCTTACGGTTGCGATGAGCTGTCCTGCTTCTACACGATCGCCTTCGTCTACAAGAATTTTATCAATAATCCCTGCGATATTGGGTTTGATTTCAATTTCTTCTTTTGGAATAATTTTTCCGGTCGCCATTACCTTATCTTCCATATTCTGGATGGTTGGTTTTCGGGTAAGAAAAGTTACACTTTCTTTTGAGTTGGATTTTACGAGGTAGCTGATTCCGGCGAATAATGCAACAGCAAAAATAAGCCCGAGCAGAATGTAAATTGCTTTTTTCCAGGTAAACTTCTTTTTCATATGTTTAATAGTCTAAATTTTAATTTTATAAAAGATAATTCAAATACAATTTTTATAATAATCAATGTAAAACCAATTCATCATTTGATTATTCGCTCCTTAATGCTTCAATAGGTCGGATCTTCACCGCTCTCTGTGCCGGAATCATTCCGATAATGAGTCCCAGTAAAATCATCACACCCATTGCCGAAAATACGTCACCATAATTTACTGTAGGATTGTAAAAAGGAAAAGCATCCTGATTCTTTGTCAAAATATCTATAATCATCAGCAAAATAATTCCGAACATAAAACCAATTAGCCCGGAGACAAGAGTAATAACAACACTTTCTAACAAAATCTGGTTTCTTACTTCGGAAGGTTTTGCTCCTAATGCACGGCGGATTCCGATTTCTTTGGTTCGTTCTTTCACGGTGATCAGTAAAATATTAGAAATCGCAATAACTCCAGCAATGATGGTTAATGTTCCTACAATAATCGTTAAAAGCTGCATTCCTGTAAGAAACCCTGTCATTTTTTCAAACATTTTACCTAGATTGAATGTTCCGAATGCATTGGTATCTTCCGGTGAAACGCTGTTTTTACTTTTAAGCTCATCTTTTGCCTGATCTTCCACAATTGCCAGATCTGCGTCGGGTTTACTTACGATAGCAAAAAAATCTACACGGTCACCATCATTAAACATTCTCGTAAAAGTAGAAAGCGGGATAAAAGCAGTGGTATCATTATTATTTGGGCCTCCGGCTTTGGCTACTTTATAAACTCCTATGACATTGAAAAATATCCCTTTAATGTTGATTGATTTTCCGATAGGATTTTCATTTTTCTTGGCATCGAAAAAGTTTTTGTAAATACCTTCGCCGATTACCGTCACGTTTTTGTTTCCAGAAATATCGGCATCGTTGAGATAGCGTCCGAAAATCAGTTTCTTTTCTGAAATTTTATTTCCTACAGGATAATCTCCGGTTAAGGTATAAACTGCGGTTTTTCCGTTTCTGCTCATCTGCTCTCCCGGATTTCCGAAACTTCCTCTGGAATTCTGTGGAGAAATATAATCAATCTGAGGAATTTTTCTTTCTAGCAAATCCATATCCGGCAAATGAAGTGACATTTGTCTTCCTTTTGGAAAACCGTTGTATGGAATTGATGTATTTTGTGCCCAAAGAAAAATAGAATTGGTCGCAAAACCTGAAAAAAGTTTATCAAAACCATTTTCCATGCCTTTTGCAGCACCCAAAAGACTTACGTACAAAAACATTCCCCAACCCACACCAATCATGGTGAGAAAGGTACGAAGCTTATTATTCTTGAGTGAATAATAAATTTCCTGCCATGTATCTTTTCTGAATATGATGTTCATTTTCTAAATATCAACTTTTTATTTACAAAGTGAATTTGATTTTTCCTGAATTATAATTACGATTGTCCACTTCTAATCATGTATAGATTCTTTGAGTATAGCGGATATTCAAAATTATTATTTCAAACTTAAAATTCACTATTTACCATTCACTATTGTCATTCTGTTCTTAATGCTTCAATCGGTCTGATCCTGGAAGCTCTGTACGCCGGAATAAATCCTGCAATTAATCCCGAAATAACCAGACAGATAAAAGCTGTAAAGATTAACCCCCATCCTACACTCGGATCCTTGATGAAATACTTTTCAAGACTATCGCCTATCAGCTCCAGTGTCAAAACTCCGATTCCTACTCCAATAAAACCTGAAATAACGGTAATGACGATACTTTCCTGCATGATAAGTCCTACAATACTTTTCGGTTTGGCTCCAATAGCTTTTCTTACCCCAATTTCTTTGGTTCGTTCTTTAACAATATATACCATAATATTGCTGATCCCGATAATTCCCGCCAGTAAAGTTCCCATTCCGATAAAACCGACAATCATGGTAATCACAAAAAGGAAAGTGAAAGAATCTTTAAGTCCTTCTGCACGGTTGTTGACAAAAATTGCGTTTTCATCATCAGGAGATACCTTTTTTCTTGCTTTCAGCTCTTTTTCCAGGTTTTTACCGTATTCGATAGCCTGTTCAGGTTTCATATTTTCGTTATAAGCAATATAAATACTGCTTATCGTATCAGAACCTTTTTTAATCTGCTGTAAAGTGGAAACAGGTATACTGATCATTCTTTCATCCCAGTCACCTCCATCATCACTGAAGACCCCGATGACTTTAAAGATACTCCCGTTAACTTCAAGTTCTTTTCCTATAGGATCACCATTTTTTATCAAATCCCGCTGAACCATTCTTCCGATAACCGCCACATATTGATTATTTGAAATATCTCTTTTAGAAATAAATCTTCCGTTCATCAGCTTACGGTTTTCAATAAAAGATTCTTCATCATTGGCACCTGAAATCTGATAATTTCCGCTTTCCTTGCCATATTTTACCAAAAAATTAGTAGAATATCTTGGTGTAGAATACTGTACTTTATCCGGTTGAGAACCGATGATGGCTTCATAATCAGAGTTATTAAGGGTTATATTTCTGTTTGCCTGCAAACCACCATAAGCAATATTGGTACGTCCGGTAAAAATTGAGATCAGATTTTGTGCATCTCTCGTAAAGCCTTCTTGAAAGGCATTCTGAAGACCATTTCCGATCCCGAAAAGCACAATGAAAATATACAGTCCCAATGCTACAGTAAAGCCAGAAAGTACCGTCCGCAAAATATTGCTGCGGATAGAACTAAAGATTTCCTGCCAACGATCTAAGTCAAACATATTTTTTGGTTTGATGCGGGAAGCTGGATGATTGAGATCGCCAATCTCGCCGCTGATTTTTCATTTTTTTAAATATAAACTGTAATTGTTTCCAACAATTCTTAAATCAATACATCATTCATTCTTCGTGATTGATCCAACCTTACAAAACAATCTGCTCAATAAACTCATCACTCTCAATGATTCCGTCGCGGAGTATTACATTTCTTTTGGTTTGTGCAGCTACATCCGGCTCGTGTGTAACAACAATAATTGTTTTTCCTTCGTTATTAATATCCTGAAGAAGCTTCATGATATCATGCGTTGTTTTGGAATCCAAAGCTCCGGTCGGCTCATCAGCAAGAATGACTTTCGGATCTGTAATCAGGGCTCTTGCAATGGCAACTCTTTGTTTTTGTCCACCCGAAAGCTCATTGGGGAGATGATTTGCCCATTGTCCCAATCCTACTTTTTCCAGATATTCCAAAGCTTTCTGGTTTCGCTCTTTTCTGGGAACATTCTGATAGTACAAAGGAAGCGCGACATTTTCTACGGCTGTTTTGTACCCGATCAGATTAAAAGACTGAAAAACAAATCCCAAAAATTTGGATCTGTACTCTGCAGCTTTTACTTCGTTGAGATGCTCAATAGGAATTCCGTCCAGCTCATAAATTCCGGAATCTTTTTCGTCTAAAATTCCGATAATATTCAGCAAAGTAGATTTTCCCGAACCTGAACTTCCCATAATAGAGACAAATTCACCTTCGGAAATATTGAGATTAATCCCTTTGAGAACGTGCAGTTTACTTTTCCCTGTATCGTATGACTTATGTAAATCCTGAATTACTAACATTAAGCTAAGACTGTTTTTATTTTCAATAAGTAGTTTTAAGAGAACATTTGTTACAATATTTCAAATTTCTTTTCATTTTAGCTTGTTTAATATTTAATATACTGAATTTCAATTTTTTAAAATCGCTTGTTTAACCAGAACCATGCCTAGACAATTGTTTTAATATGTTAAATCGCTCTGATCCAATAGCAAAGGGAGTTTCATGTAAATGTGGAAAACTTTTAGGGTTAAAAGTCAGCCAATTAGTCTTTAGCTCTTTCAAAATAGAGGTTCGTTTTCTAACTTTGTACATAGTTTGTGATATGAGTATCAAATCAGAAATCTAAATTAGATTTACATTTAAAATACTGATAAACAATAAGTTATTCAAATACACAACTTTCTAAAGTGCAATGACCACCGATTTTAGTAAATAAAAAAATAAATTTTTAATATGGGAATTTTCGACAAAAGAGTTAGTTATAAGCCATTTGAATACCCTGAAGTTCTGCAGTTTGTGGAAGCGATCAACAAGTCTTTCTGGGTACATTCGGAAGTAGATTTTACCGCTGATGTTCAGGATTTTCACTCTCAGCTGGAACCACACGAAAAAAATGCAGTGAAAAATGCACTTCTGGCCATTGCTCAGATCGAAGTTTCCGTGAAATCTTTCTGGGGAAACCTGTACAACCACCTTCCAAAGCCTGAACTGAATGGTTTAGGAGCCACTTTTGCAGAATGTGAGTTCCGTCACTCGGAAGCATATTCAAGATTGCTGGAAGTTTTGGGTTACAACGAAGAATTTACACACGTTGTTGAAGTTCCTGCCCTGAAAAAGAGAATTGAGTTTTTATCGAATGTTTTGAAACACGCTAATTCTGCAACTCCGAAAGAGTATGTTTCATCGCTTCTATTATTCAGTATTCTGATTGAAAATGTGTCTTTGTTTTCTCAGTTTGCGATCATTCTTTCGTTTACAAGATTTAAAGGGTACATGAAAAATGTTTCCAATATCATCGCATGGACTTCCGTTGATGAGCAGATTCACGCAAATGGCGGAATTTATCTGATCAACAAAATCCGTGAAGAGCAGCCTGATCTTTTAACCGATTCTGACATTGAGGATATTTATACTTTAGTTGACCAGTCGGTTGAACTGGAAGGCGAAATCCTAAGCTGGATTTTTGAATTGGGCGAATTGGATAAATTCTCTAAAGAAGATCTGATCAATTTTATGAAATACCGTGTTGACGACAGTTTAAAGAAAATCGGTATGGAACCGAGATATAAAATTTCTCCTGAAGAGTACCGTCCGTTGATGTGGTTTGAAGAAGAAGTTTTTGCCAATTCTATGGATGATTTCTTTGCCAAAAGACCGGTAGATTATACGAAGCATGATAAGAGTATTACGGCGAATGATTTGTTTTAATCAAAATGAAGTTAAGTAGTAACCAACTCACTATACTTGAAGAATCTTGTTTGTTAGGTATTCAGCAATATGATTATGAAAAGAGTAAAGAAGAAGGGAAAATAATTGTAAATCAAATTGAAAAGAATAATTTAAACTTTACTTTTACTGCTAAACAGACTAAGTTAATTGGAAGTTTCTTAGCTAATTGGCATAAGCAAAACGAAGAAGATTTGACTGATTTACAAACTATAATGTTTAATGAAAATTATAAAGCAAATTCACTTCTTCATTTGCAGGAGAAAATTAAAAGACTAAACACATTCGTTGATTTACTGAAAATATTTAATAATAATTTTTATAAATCTTTTTTTGAAGGTACGGAAGAAAATTACCGTAAAAAATTGACTGCCGCTCAAATTATCTAAAAATAAAAAAACAGTTAGTATTAGAGATGTCATGCTGAGCTTGTCGAAGCATCCGCACAAAAGATGAGATTGCTTCATACCTCGCAATGACAAAAAAAATAGAAGATATGATTAACGTCGTCGTAACTTATACCGTAAAACCTGAGTTTGTTTCTGAAAACAAAAGCAATATTCAGAAGTTTTTGAATGATTTTAAAACTTTGGATCAGACAAAATTTGATTATAAAGTTTTTGTGAAAGAAGATGGTGTTACGTTTGTTCATTTTTCAAATTATGAAAACGAAGAAGTTCAGAATGAGGTTTTAAATATTCCGTCCTTCAAAGAATTTCAGAGATTAAGGGACGAAAGCGGATTGAATGATTCTCATAAAGTAGAAGTTTTACAGTCTGTTGAAGTTGAATAAATAGAATAAGTGGCGCGAGCGAAGCGAGCGTCGAAACAGTTAGCATTAGAGATCTGTTATTCTGAACGTAGCAAAGCGAAGTGAAGAATCTTAAAAAAAATATGAGATTCCTTGTTTCTCGGAAATTGAAGATTCGGCGTAGCCGATGATAAAAATGGAAATTGATGGAAAAGTAAAACCTAACGGGTTTTAAAAACCCGTTAGGTTTTGGTTGAAATAGAGATATTAATTCGAAAAGAAATTTGTCAACGTTAGTAAAAA
Organism: Chryseobacterium echinoideorum; assembly: GCF_007474535.1. GTDB lineage: Bacteria > Bacteroidota > Bacteroidia > Flavobacteriales > Weeksellaceae > Chryseobacterium > Chryseobacterium echinoideorum. Next base: position 313,141 of record NZ_VKNW01000005.1, read on the forward strand.
CAAAACAGCTCAATTTTAGATCAGCGAAAAAAAGACAAATCATCATTTTAGCCCTGATTGAGCGGCATGTCTGAGCTCTTTTTCTTTGCAAAAGAAAAAAGCGAGTAGCGAAAGCAGGTACACAAATGAAAAAAAAAGACTAAATTTTCTGCTCCTAAAAAATAACAAAACAATGCATTGGCATTTTACAATATAAAAAATGGAAGAACAAAACAATAATATCTGGTGGCTCAACGAAGAATCTGAGCAAATGCTGAACAGAGGCTATCTTCTGAAAGGCGAAACAGTAGACGGTGCTATTGAAAGAATTACCACCGCAGCCGCAAAAAAATTATACAAACCCGAACTGCAGCCTGCTTTCAAGGAAATGATCACGAAAGGATGGATCAGTTTTTCTTCTCCGGTTTGGGCAAACATGGGAACGCAGAGAGGTCTTCCAATCTCTTGTTTTAATGTTCATATTCCGGACAGCATCGAAGGAATTACCCATAAAATGGGTGAGGTGATCATGCAGACCAAAATCGGGGGCGGAACTTCAGGATATTTCGGGGAACTTCGTAACAGAGGAACAGCCGTTACCGACAACGGAAAATCTTCGGGAGCAGTTTCGTTTATGAAGCTTTTTGATACCGCAATGGATGTGGTTTCTCAGGGCGGCGTAAGAAGAGGTGCTTTTGCGGCATATCTTGATATCGACCACGGCGATATTGAAGAATTTTTATCTATCAAAGACATCGGAAGTCCCATCCAGAACTTATTTACAGGAATTTGTGTTCCGGATTACTGGATGCAGGATATGATTGACGGTGATATGGATAAACGTAAAGTCTGGGCAAGAGTTTTGGAAAGCCGTCAACAAAAAGGTCTTCCGTATATTTTCTTTACAGACAATGTCAACAGAAATAAACCTCAGGTTTATAAAGATCTTGGACTGACCGTTAATGCAAGTAATCTTTGCTCGGAAATCATGCTTCCGTCAACCAGAGAAGAGTCTTTCATCTGCTGTCTTTCTTCTATGAACTTAGAATTATACGACGAGTGGAAAGATACGGATGCTGTGAAACTCGCTATTTATTTCCTTGATGCGGTTTTATCAGAGTTTATTGAAAAAACGGAAGGAAATTATTATTTGCAGGGTGCAAGAAACTTCGCCATGCGTCACAGAGCGCTTGGTTTAGGGGTTTTGGGTTACCATTCTTACCTACAGAAAAATATGATTCCGTTTGAAAGTTTTGAAGCGACTCAGTTTAATGCAAGAGCTTTCAGACACATCAGAGAGCAGGCTGATATTGCATCTAAAGAACTGGCAAATATCTACGGCGAACCGGAACTTCTGAAAGGCTACGGAATGAGAAATACCACTTTAATGGCAATTGCTCCTACCACTTCGAGTTCGGCAATTTTGGGGCAGACTTCACCGGGAATTGAACCATTTGCATCTAATTATTACAAAGCAGGTCTGGCAAAAGGAAATTTTATGCGTAAGAATAAATATCTTGCGAAATTATTAGCCGAAAAAGGACTTGATAATGAGGAGACATGGAGAACCATCATGCTGAATCACGGTTCTGTACAACACATTAATGAATTGACAGACGAGGAGAAATCAGTATTTAAAACCTTTAAAGAAATTTCTCCGATGGAGATTATTTCTCAGGCTGCACAAAGACAGCAATACATTGATCAGGCTCAGTCGCTGAATTTACAGATTCCTTCAACCATGCCTGTGAAAGATGTGAATTATCTGTATATCGAAGCCTGGAAGAAAGGAGTGAAAACATTATACTACCAAAGAAGTTCGTCTGTCTCTAAGGAAATGATGGTGAATTTTGTGACTTGTTCGGCTTGCGAGGCTTAATAGATGATTCAAGTTAAAAGTGACAAACATGTTGCTATAAATATATTAAAACCGCAGAAAAAATTCTGCGGTTTTCTGTTTTACGTTTTTTATGGTTCTAAATCAAAGTTTAGCGGCTGAATAATTCTTATTGAATATTAAAGTAAAAAAAACTTTACAAAATGTAAAATATTTTTTACATTTGTATTATTAAAAATTTCAAAATGAATACATTACCACTTTTACCGAACCGATTCAAAACGATTGGCTGGTTTATTTTTATTCCTTCACTTATTCTTGGATTAATCTCTATTTCAGGGGTTTTTGATTTTCAGATTTCATTTCCCGTGATCTATAATTCAGGTTTTTTTAATCACGGAGAAACAGGTTTTATGAGAACCACAGAAGTCGATCTATTTCCAAATTTATTTGGCATTCTAATCATTATTGGCGGAATGCTTGTTGGATTTTCTGAAGAAAAAATTGAAGACGAATATATTTCAAGTTTACGGTTAAAATCAGTTTTCTGGAGTCTGATCGTTGCTTATACAATAGTTCTTGTATTATTTTTAACCGTTTTTGGAGTCTTATTTTTTACCTTGATGATTCTCATTATGTTTTTGCCCTTGGTTTTGTATGTTTTCAGGTTTAATTATTTACTGATGAAAAAATGAAAAATACTATTAAACTCTCAAGAGCCTTTAAAAATATTACTCAGGAAGATTTAGCTAAAGAAATAGGAGTTTCAAGACAGACTATTAATGCTATGGAAGCCGGAAAGTATGTTCCTTCAACGGTTTTGGCTTTAAAAATCGCAAAATATTTTGGTAAAAAGGTTGAGGAAATTTTTGAGCTTGAAGAGAATGATTAGTCTAAGCAGCAAAAAATTTATTAATCGTTCGTTATGAATGATGATTTTATTTTAATTTGAATGCAATAAATAAGTGACTAAGGAGAATCAATAAATTATAAAAATGAAAAAATTCATAAATGTTCTAATGATTTTGCTGGCAAATATTGTTTATTCACAATCTAAAATTTATGCTTTTGTTGGAAAGAAAATTTCTGTGGAAAGAGTAAAATCTGATGACAGTTTTTATCTGAAATATAAAAACATTTATAAGGTTGAGCAAAGTTTCGATAACGAAATAAAAGCAGATACAATTGTTTTCAATTCTTTTACTCACATGAATCAGATTCATTACTCTATTTACGATTATGCAATTATTTATGTAGTAAAAAATGATAAAGGAGATTTTGTCCATAAGAGAACTTATTTTACACCCATCGTTTTAAAAGAAAACGGAAAATGGTACGGATTTGAACTAAATGAGAAAAAAAGTGAAAATTATTTACTGATAAAACCATATAAATTAAGCATAAAAAACAGCAGAAAAACTGCAAAGGTCATTATTCCTGAGTTTAAGAAAGAAAAGCATATTGAAGAAGCATTTTATCCGTCTCAGTTTTTTGAATACGTTAATAAAAATACTGTAAAAGCCAAATTTCTTCAATCTGCTGAAAATTTAGTCAAAGAAAAATTTTAATTTAGACTTCATATTGAGAAATTTATAAATAAAAATAAAAACACTGTAATGTGATTTTTTTGTAGCAGAGAAAAAATATTTGTACTTTTGTGGTGTTAATTTACCTCAAAATTCATTCTAACAAAAAAACACAACTATGAAAAAAATTTTCATCAGTCTTTGTATAAGCTGTTTTTCTTTGGCTTATTCACAAAATCTCAATTTTTCTGATTCAAAATTTAAAGCTTTAATTTTAAGCTCAGACACCTCCAATGGAATTGCAAAAGACAATGGCGAAAACTCTATAGCTATTGATGCCAATGGAGATGGCGAAATTCAGCTCTCGGAAGCGCAACAGGTAAAAATTTTAACAGTACAGCTTCCCACATTTTCGGCAAACCTGGTTCCTGACAGCGTTTCAGATGCAACATTATTTACCAATGTAGAAGAACTTTACATTTATCACACAAATGCGGCTGTTTTGAATTATTTAAACAACAGTAAAATTAAAAAGGTAAAATTTATATATAGCGGGGATGTAATGCCTACAACAATAAATTATTCTTTTGATAATTGTTCAGGATTACAAAATCTGAATGATGTAATAACTTCTCCGTACGCTTCATCGTCTCCACCCGCAATCATGACAATTCCACAGATTTTAACTGTTAAAAATTGTACGCAGGTAAACGGAAATCAAAATATTGAAGGTATTTTAGAGGAAATGTATATTGAAAACTCTCCCATTACAAACTTAACCATTAATGTTGGAACAGAATTTAAAAAACTTTCTGTACCGCACTTAAATAGTCTTGTAAATATTGAATTGATTAGCGGGTTTAATTTTTATCCTTCTCAAGGAGTGGAATTAATTGCAAATAACAGCAGCAACCTTCAGCAAATAATTACTTCTGGAGATTATTATAATAATTTCATGGTTTATATATCAGCAATTAATGTTAATGGATGTTCAAATCTAAAAAAACTTAAAGGACTAAACTATCCCAATATAGATCTTTCCAACATGGGATTAATCAATCTTGAGGAATTAGACTGTGCATATTATAATCGTTACGGATACACAGGAAGCTCTATTGGAACTGTTACATTGGGAAATGTGAATTCTATAAACCTTACCGGACTTCCAAAACTAAAAAAACTTTTAGCATACAATCAACCAATTACCAGCATCAACTTTACAGCCTGTCCACTACTTGAAGAGATTGATGTGCTAAACTCAGTTTGTTTTATGACTGATGTTGATGTAAGTAATTTGCCTAATCTCGTTACCTTAAATGCTTACAGAGGAGCACCTAATGACAGCCTTCCCATAAATTTACAACAAATCAATGCACAAAACTGTACTTCACTTGCTAGTTTGAATATTTCAGGCAATTATGATGTGAAAACTTTGAATTTACAAAATTGTTCAAGTCTGCAAAATCTTACTCTTGGTATCAATTTACCGGGATCTACACTTTATAATTCGTTTACTGAACTTAACTCATTAAACCTACTCCAATGTTCAGGTCTTGAAGAACTACACATCAGAAACACTAAAATAAATACATTAAACTTAACAGATTGTACCGATTTGAAGTCTTTGAATGTAATCGGTTGTCATTTTTTGACGCAAATATCTATTGCAAATAATATAAATTTAGAAAATCTAAATATAGAAGAATTACCTGTATTGTCACAATTAAATGCTATTAATAATACTAATTTAAAAACGGTATTTTTTAATCAATGCCCGTCAATAACACAATTAGATTTTTCAAACGCTTCTGTTTTAGAAATATTTTCTTTGTGGAATATGACAAATCTCACATCTTTAAATGTCAAAAACAACTCCATTGAGCAAGGTTTTGAATTTTACAATTACAATAATAATTTATCAGTTTGTGTAGACGATGCTCAATTGAATGATATGCAGAATACTTATCCTGATATCAATTTTTCAAGCAATTGTAATAATCTTGTTACAACAATATGGAATGGCACAATATGGTCAAACGGAACTCCTACAGCAAATATGAATGTAATAATTGATGCACCTTATTCTACTATTTCAAATCCTTCATTTACGGCTAAAAACATCATTGTTAATAAGGATGCTGTTTTAGAAATAACTTCAGGGAATACAGTTAATGCTGTTGACGTAACAATAAAAAATGATGGAAATCTTATTCAAAGAGATGGTTCTGTTTTAAATTATTCAGGAGTGTTTACCGTAAGAAAAAAAGGAACAAGCTACGTTGATCAATATGCTTTCTGGTCATCTCCTGTCATGTCTCAAAATCTAAGTAGCATTTACGAAAGCGGAGGTACTCCCCAATTCATCACAGAATATAATACAGCAACCGATTATTTCGTAAACGCAGCTTCTACGGCTTCTTTATTTGGTAAAGGATATTCTATTAAAACACCCCTCTCTAATTACTTTGAGACATCTGTAAAATTTATAGGAGTTCCCAACAATGGCACCCAGACTTTTCCATTGTCAACGGCAGGAAACGGATACAACCTTGTAGGAAATCCTTACCCTT
>NZ_VKNW01000006.1 GCF_007474535.1 Chryseobacterium echinoideorum
ATGTTTTTTAACAGTTGGATTACCGGAGCCATTGCTTACAACAATAATCCCCTTAATACGACCAAAATAAATATCAACCGATTGAACATGACACTAGTTACCAATTATGGAAATTATACCCTATCTTTCGATGGTGCAGCTGCTGATCCTTTTCCGAATTATACACAAGAACAATTAGATGAATTGGAAGTAGAATATAAAAAATATTTAAATAATGCCAAAACCAATATCGGTTATGATAACAATAATTTGGAAAGGGAATTTCTGGCATTTGTGAACAAATACATGAAAATGCCCGGCTTGAAGCTGTATAAAGTAGAAGACACAGGCAATACAGAAATATATCTGGAAAACGGAAACAGAAAAACAAAAAATTGTCCATAATTTAAAACAATTAATAAAATGAAAAATATAATTTCACTTACCATATTATTGCTCAGCATATCCTGTAAAGCACAGATTTATCCGCTAAATACAAGCCCAAGTAATATTCCTGACAATGCCTACATAAAGGACACCAATAATGAACTTGATAAATACGTAGGTGTATGGAAAGGAAGCTGGAATGGGAAGACATTGTACTTAGAACTAAGGAAAATAAAATACTACTCTCAAATGGGTAGATATTATAGTGATCAAATTTTTGGCGAGAGAAAAATAATTAATTCCACTGGTATTGTAGAAATTGATAGGATCACGAATTTTAATAATGAAGGTCCTGAATTTAGAGGAATTTTTAACAGTTTAAAATATCCCGGAAAAAAAATGATTTATTTTTCTCCTAAGAATATGTGCAGAAAGACCGCATCTCTTCATATTACAGACTTTGATGAGATTAACCATAAAATGACGTTAAAGTTTATTTATGACCCTTCTTACATAGATGAGAGCTGTCCTTATTTCAATTCTGTTATGCAGGGAAATGATTTTCCGGTTAATTTCCCAAGAGATATTGTACTGACAAAGCAATAAATAAGCGCCCTTTTTCAGGGCGTTTGTTGGTTATCCCAAAAATGTACAGGAACAATCATCCCCACCGACCCACAACCTGGCTTTACCGATGAGAACGGGTGTACCATTGGTTTGCCGAGTTGCCAAACTTACCTTTTACGATTGATCCTTGTGAAAAGCTGAAAGCACAAGGCACCAACACCGAGTTTAATAGCAGGGTCAATACGCTGAAAGACAGCCTGAGCCTGAAAAGAGAAGTTGGATATATCGAAAAAACCGACGGAACTTTTGATTTTAAAAATGATGCATCTACCAATGAAAACTCAAACAGTTTAACTTTGGGATCTATCCTGCCCAATACCAAAGGATATATGCACAGCCACCCCAACGATTTTATGGTTATGGATGCCGAAGGATATGAAATCCCAAGAACTGGGTTTAAAATATTTTCACCCGGAGATGTGATGTATTTTATGCGGATGCTTGCTAATGCCAAGCAGAACAACATCCCCCTTTTAGACGTCTACTGCGTAATGGTTGCCAAAAAAAATGGGGAATTATTAAGTACCAGCTGCGCTTTACGGGCAATGTCAACCAGATAATAACCAATTTTTCAAATACAAGCAGGCAATATAATGATATTTATAAAGCATATTTTCAGGAAAATAATAAAAAATCTGATGAACTGAATTTTCTTAAATTTATGGATGAAAAAATGTATGTAAGAGGAGTCACTTTAGTCAAAATGAATACAAATGGTACCTTTACCAAAAAAACATTGAATGCCGATAAAACACAGGTAGCGAGCGAGGAGTGTCCACAATAAATAAAAAAAATAAATATGAAAAATAAAATAAGTCTTCTTATAGCCATATTGGGTTTAATTCTTTCCTGTAAATCACAAACACTATCATTGGATGTGCTGTCTCAATGTGAGAACAAACCAGACTGTCCAGATTATGTTTATTTAAAAGATACTAATAACAGATTGAACAAATTTGTTGGAATATGGAAAGGTATTTATACTGATGGTAGAACCTATGAATTCCATTTTACTAAAAAAGAAAATTATGGAGGTTGGTTTAATGAAAAATTTAAAGACATTATAATTGCAAGGGTGTTAATAAAAAACAGTAATGGCTCTGTATTAGAAAATACCCTAACAACAACAGATCAAGATGCAATGTTTAGCGGATTTATATTTGATAAAACTTTAAATAGTTATCAAATGTATTATTCAGGAAATGCAGAATGTAATGATAAGGGTCATGTATATCTGTCATTTCCAAATCCTAATAATCTGAGCCAGATGAAGCTTGTTTTTATTCAGGATATCGATTTTATTGTTTCTTGCCCGAGTAATTACAAGACTGTAATGCCCGATGCAAAACCAATAATGCTGACAAAGCAGTAATATATAAGATGTGTAGATTTTATAAATGAGAATTCGAATAGCTATACTTATCATCATCTTTACAGTATCTTGTAAAGCACAAGTTGTATCATTGGAACAGATGTCACAATGCGAAAGCGATGATTGCCCTGATTATACTTACGCAAAAGACACAAACAATCTGCTGAACAAATTTGTTGGAGTTTGGAAAGGAAGTTATACCGACGGAAGAACTTATGAGTTTCATTTTACTAAAAAAGAGCATGATGGAGGATGGTTTAATGAAAAGTTTTGGGATAAAATAGTAGGGAAGTTTTTAGTGAAAGATGCCAATGGAAATATTCTTTACAATGGATTAAATTTAAATGATCTAGATGCAATTGGAGGACTTTCGTTTGATAAAAATCTAAAAATGTATGAGATGTATTTTGTAGCTAATGCAGATTGCAATGATAATGGGCGTGTCTTTATATATTTTCCCTATCCAAATAATCTAAATCAGATGCGTCTTGTTTTTATGCAGGATATTGACTTTGTAATTACCTGTCCAAGCAATTACAAGACCGTAATACCAGATGCAAAACCAATAATGCTGACGAAGCAGTAATATATAAAATGGGTAGGTTTTTATTAATGAAAAATAGATTAATAGTAGTCATTTTAATATTGTACAGTTTTACGAATTGTATAACGAAGAAAAAGCACACAGAATTTTATCTGTCGCCGGGATTAGAAAATATGAAGCTTTTTACTTTCAATAAATCAGATTCCGCAAAAATTAATGCTTTTTACAAAAACGCTAAAAAGTGCCTTGAAGAAGGCGGATTATATTGTGATGCATGTAATAAGGAGCGTCGGGCTGACTTTAAAAACGGTATTGCGCAGTTTAGAATTGAACTGTTTAAAAACATTAAGCTTCCAAAAAATGCAAAACAAGGAGAGAACCGTGTAAGAGTAGTCATTGGAACTTCTAATAGTATAGAGAAAATAGAGCTATTGAAGTTTACTGATATCAACACAAAAAATGCGATTGAAAAAGCATTTAAACAACATGAACTCAATACATGGGCATCTGCTAAAATCTATGGTATTCCTGTCAATCAGCAGTTTGAAATTAGTACTTTTGTCAAGTAAAAGAATGCCTAAATGAGATAAAAAGAAATCCTCCCGAAATTTTCAGGAGGATTTGTCTTTTACATTTTTGTTAAGTAAGTTTTACCAGGAAATATCTTTTCTTTTAGAATAGTTTCTAAGATTTTTTCAAATGTTATTAATCGTTTTGAATTGATTTTCGGAGTTTGATGTTTTTGTGCTCTTTTGTTGAACGAGTTGTTTAAAAAAAAGTTAAATACTATTCTTGTTTTAAATGAATATATAACTTAGTTTAAATTACTATATTTGGGAGTTATAAAAATCAACAATGATATTTTCTTTACAAGGCACCGTACAAGAATTGACTCCTACCTACGCAGTAATCAATGTAAATGGGGTTGGTTACTATGCAGGAATCAGCCTGATGACTTCTCAAAAACTGACTTTACACAAAGAAACTTTCTTATTTATTCAACAAATCATTCGTGAAGATGCTCATTTACTTTTCGGTTTTTCTTCCCGTACCGAAAAAGAAATGTTTAATCTTCTAATCAGTGTAAACGGTGTGGGCGCAGTTTCGGCTTTAATATTACTGTCAACTTTAAGTCTTGATGAAATTGCATCTGCTATCCTTTCAGGAAACAGTGCAGTTATTCAGAAAGCAAAAGGAATAGGTGCGAAAACAGCAGAGAGAATCATCGTTGATCTAAAAGATAAAGTACAGAAATTCAGTAACGCAGAAGATAATATTTCTGCGGTGGCAAATAATAAAATCAAGGATGAGTCGTTATCTGCATTAGAAGTTTTAGGTATTCCTAAAAGAGCTAGTGAAAAAATTGCAGATCGTATTTTAAAGCAAAATCCGGAGATTTCTGTAGAAGAATTGGTGAAACAAATTTTAAAAAACATTTAAATCATTGGTGAAAAATAATAAATTTCTCAGCATCTATATATTCTTGTCTTTTCTATTTTATTCTGTAGATTTATTGGGACAAGAACCAAATCAACAGGGTTTTTCTATCCGGAAAAACTACGAAGTAACAGACCCTACTTACTACGAAGCTTATTACGACATCAAAACCGGAATGTACTATGTATATCCAAAGGTTGGGAATACTGTAACAGGACCACCTACTGCTATGTCGCCGGAAGAATACAAAGAATTTATGCTTGCAGAGCAATCCAGAGCATTTTATAAGGATAAATCTGATCGCTATAACCTGATGTTCAGAAAAGACAAGTCTGATGCGGCAAAAAAGGGTTTAATTCCTTCATTGACGATCAACAATAAACTTTTTGAATCTATTTTTGGAAGCAATAAGATTGAAATTATTCCTTCAGGGTATGCTTCATTTGATTTTGGCGGATTGTATCAAAAGATTGATAACCCGATGATTTTACCTCAAAACAGAACAAGTTTTACGTTTGATATTGACCAGAGAATTCAGCTGGGTTTACTAGGGAAAGTAGGAGAAAACTTACAGTTAAAAGCTAATTATGACACGCAGAGTGGTTTTGCGTTCGAAAACCGGATGAATCTTGTCTGGCAGTCTAAAGGAACATGGAAAGACCTTCAGACAAAAGGTTTGGGAGATGTCAACAAGCCAAATGCAGGAGGAGAAGATAAAATTATCAAAAGAATAGAGTTTGGTAATGTCAATATGCCGCTTTCAACCAGTTTGATCCGAGGTTCTGAATCATTATTCGGGATTAAGTCGGAATTTCAGCTTGGTAAAACTTTTGGAACAGTAGTGCTTTCCCAGCAGCAGGGTGAAGCCAGAAATATTGTAGTACAAGGCGGAGGTACGATGAGTACTTTCAAGATCAATGCTTTGGACTATGAAGAAAACCAACACTTTTTCATTGGACAGTATTTTCTGAATAATTATGATAATGCTTTACTCAATTATCCGCAGATCAACTCAAGAATTAATATTTCTAGAATGGAGGTCTGGGTTCTGGATCAGGGAAATTCTAATCTTGCTTATCAGAAAAGTATCATAGGAATCAGAGATTTGGGAGAAGGAGTCTCTGGCTTACCGGATAATTCTCAAAATGGATTGTACCAACAGGTAAACTCTGCTATTGGAACTCCAAGAGAACAAGGCAAAAATTATCTGCCGAATTTTCAGGGACAGACTTTTCCGGGAAGTGCGCAGCCTTATGATAATGGAGAGCATTTTGTCTTTAACAGCAAAGCCAGAAGACTAGATGCTAATGAGTTTACGTTTCATCCGCAGTTAGGATATATTTCTCTTAATCAGAGACTTAATGAAAACCAGCTTTTAGCAGTTTCTTATTCATTTACCGTAAACGGAACCAATCAGGTGTACAAAGTAGGTGAGTTTTCAGAAGAAAGTCCGGTCTTGGTTACCAAATTATTGAGACCTAACAATAAAATCAATGTAGAATCTCCGATGTGGGATTTGATGATGAAAAACTTTTATTCTTTAGATGCCGTACAGGTTGACCGTGACGGATTTATTTTGAATGTCTTTTACCGTGATCCCCAAACAGGAGGTAAGGTAAATTATTTACCCAACACATCGGTTCAGGATACTAATTTGCTTAAACTTTTAAATTGGGATCGTCTCAATGTTAATGGCGATTTACAAAACAGTAATGGCGTTCAGGGGGATGGAGTTTTTGATTTTGTGGAAGGTATAACGATCCGCCAGTCACAAGGAAGGGTGATGTTTACCAAAGTACAGCCATTTGGTTCTTACATGGCAGGTTTAGTCGGCAATAATCCACAATATGTATTTGCAGATCTATATGATCAGCAGAAGCAGGCGGCAAGCCAAAGTAATCTGGCGCAGCGATATACCATCGAAGGGCGTTATAAAGGAGCGCAAGGTCAGGGTATTTCTCTTGGTGCAGTGAATGTGCCTCAAGGTTCGGTAAAAGTCTCGGCAAACGGAGTGCAGCTTACGGAAGGGATAGATTATACCGTAGACTACATGCTGGGAACAGTAAATATTATTAATGAGACAGTAAAACAATCAGGTCAGGCAATCAATATTTCACTGGAAAATCAGCTGACTTTTAATACTCAGAGAAAAAGATTTTTAGGATTAAATTTAGAAAGAAGAGTAAGTGAAAACTTTATCTTTGGCGGAACGGTAGTCAATTACTCAGAATCTCCGCTTACCCAAAAAGTAAATTACGGTCAGGAAGCTGTAAATAATACAATGGCAGGAATCAATATGATGTATAACAATCAGCTGCCATTCCTTACAAGACTTACCGATAAAATACCGGGAATCAATACCGAAGCTCCATCTAATCTGAATTTCAAAATGGAAGGAGCCTATCTTATTCCTGGATTGAATAAAGGAACTAACGATCAGTCTTATATTGATGATTTTGAACAAACAACATCAAAAATTTCTTTAAAAGAACCTACAGCATGGAGTTTAGCTTCAAAACCTGAAAAAAATCAGGCAAATCCTATTTTTGCTGGAGCAGGTGCCAATGACAATCTTACCAACGGATACGGAAGAGGTTTGCTGTCATGGTACAATATAGACCCGAGATTTTGGGGAGTAGGAGGAAGACCACCACAGGGAATTACTCCGCAGTCGGTTTCTAATCACGCTTCAAGGCGGGTGCAGTTTTCTGAAATTTTTAATAATAGAGATTTTGTAGCAGGTGAGCAGACTTTTACCAATACATTTGATATTTCTTATTATCCGAAGGAAAAAGGACCTTACAACGCCAATCCCAATACAGAAAGTACGGCTCAGCGATGGGCGGGAATTATGAGACCTATAAGCGTTTCCAATTTCATCAATTCGAATATCGAGTACGTAGAATTCTGGATGATGGATCCTTATGCTGACGGAAATACTTTAGGTACTAATCCAAGATTGTTACTTCATTTAGGAAATGTTTCGGAAGATGTTTTGAAAGATGGATTAATGCAGTACGAAAATGGCTTGCCAACGGCAGGAAATCCTTCCAGCACGAGCTCTTCAAATTGGGGAGTGCAACCAAAGCAGCCGCCTATTTTGTATGCATTCTCTACAGAAGGAGCAGACAGAACAGCGCAGGATTTAGGATATGACGGGTTAAGCTCAGAACAGGAAGCGGCAAGATTCGGAAATACATTTGTAAATCCTGTAACCAATCTTTCCGATCCTGCATTAGATGATTTTGTATTTTACATGTCAGATTTATTTACAGGAAATCAATCATCTTCGGTAATTCAGCGATACAAATATTTCAGAGGACCAGAAGGAAATTCAAAAAGTAATTCTTTGGAGGTGGCGACACAGACCCCTGATGCAGAAGATATTAATAAAGATTATAATCTTGATCAGAGCGAAAGCTATAATGAGTATGTTGTAAAATTAGATCCTGCAAATTTAGTATTGGGACAAAATAATATTGTTGACGTTAAGACCGTTCAGGCAACATTTCAAAATGGTGCTACGGATGATGTGAAATGGTATCTATTCAGAATTCCGGTATCTAAATATGCTGAAGCTGATGCAGAAGGAGAAAAAAGTCCATCTATTCTTAATAATGTTCGTTTTGCAAGAATGTTGTTAACCGGTTTTGACCAGACTTCAACATTGAGATTTGGTACGATGGATTTGATACGATCTGACTGGAGAAGGTATACCAACCAAATTGCGAGCCCATCTGTAACATCGGAGCAGGAAGGTCTTGCCGGTGCATCTGCTGCAGAACTTGAAGTAGGAAGTGTAAATATTGAAGAAAATGCATTCAACCAGCCACCTTATGTACTTCCTCCGGGAATTGACAGACAGGTTTTGAGTGGTAATGCAGGCGTTCAAAGGCAAAATGAATCATCATTATACTTAAAAGCGACAAATATATTAAATCAGGCAAAGGGAGTGTTTAAAAATACTACTTTGGATATGAGAAGATATAAAAAGCTTAAACTGTTTGTACATGCACAAAATATTGATAATCCCGAAAGATCAAATTATGATCCTAATACAAAGTTTTTCATAAGATTTGGTAGCGATGCAACAGATAACTATTACGAATATGAATCTTCGCTGAAGTTTACTGCTAATACTGCAACTACACCTTTAGAAATTTGGCCTATAGAAAATGATGTTGATTTTGATATTCAAGATTTTGTTGATGCCAAAATAAGAAGGGATCGTGATTTTCCTACAGGAATTATTCAAAGAAGAGAGGACCCGAGTTTTGGAGACAACAATAAACGTATTTTCATAAAAGGTAGACCGTCTTTAGGAAATATTACTACAATAATGATTGGAGTTAGAAATAAAGGTGGTGGTATTGATGGTAGAGCTAATAATGTTGTACTTTGGGTCAACGAAATCCGCCTTTCTGAGATTGAAAACGATGGCGGTTATGCAGGGAATGCAAGTTTAAATTTTAATCTTGGAGATTTTGCAACAGTCAATACCAGTGCTTCCTATACCTCTGTAGGATTTGGTAATATTGATTCTAAGCCTGCTGAAAGAAATCAGTCTACACAGTCTGCATTCAGTATCAATACAGCAGTAAATGTAGATAAATTCTTACCTGAAAAAACAGGAATAAAAATTCCGGTTAATTATTCTTATTCACAAACTATTGAAGATCCTAAATACAACCCTCTGGATACCGATGTAGAATTTAGTAAGGCAGCCAACCGTGAAGAACTGAAAAAAGTGGCAAGAACATATACCCAGCAAAGAAGCATCGGGGTTGTGAATATGCATAAAGAAAGAGTAAAACCCAACAGTAAGCCAAGGTTTTATGATGTTGAAAATCTTTCATTAACAACTGTTTATAATGATGACCATTACCGTGATATTTATACAAAGAAAAATTACCGACAGTATCTGAGAGGTTATCTGGATTACAACTACACCTTTAAACCTTGGGTAGTGAAGCCATTCAATAAAATGATCAGTGATACGGCAAAATCTACTAAGTATCTGAGATGGATCAAGGAATTTAACTTCAATCCGGTTCCTACAAGATTATCTTTCCGTACAGAATTAGACAGAAATTATAATGAGCTTGAATTCAGAAATATTGATGCTATTCTCAGTGGAAACCTAAACGATGATTTTGCAGCATTAAAAAACAGAAACTTCTTCTTCGGATGGCAGTATGGTTTAGGATTTAATTTTACTAAATCCTTAAAAATGGAAATCAACTCTGCTACAAGAACGCTTAATGATCATGTGGATGTCAATACAATGGATAATTCATCCATATTTGGTAATATTTTCAGAGCAGGAAGACCGGTTTTATACAAGCATAATGTGCAGCTTAATTACCGATTACCATTCCAATATCTTCCTTATTTAGATTTTATTGACGCAGAAGTGGGATACGGATTTACGTATAATTGGAATGCAAGATCTACTGCGCTTCTTACGAGTCCGGAAGGCAGTTTGGGATCAATTGGGCAGAATACCAATATTATCTCTGCAAATGCTTCCGCAGATATTCCGAAATTTTTTGGTCAGTTTAATTATTTCAAAAAAATATCCACAACACTTCAAAAAAGAAAACAGGAACAGGATTCTTTGAATAATGCTTATACGCAGGCGTGGGAGAAAAACAGATATGCTTATAAAAAGTATAAATTCAAAAATAAGCTGTCTATCATGCAAAGCGCAGCCTATCTTTTAACCTCAATGAAGCAACTGAATGTAAATTATAGCGAAAATAACGGAAGTGTAATTCCGGGTCTGCTTTCTGCGCCAAACGGATACGGATATGGCCAGACTTTAGGAGGTCCGTCTGTTGGTTTCCTTTTTGGTTCGCAGGCAGACATCAGAAGACTGGTAATGGAAAGAGGATGGGTGAGCGATTCTCCTTTTATGATAGATCCTTATGTAAAATTATCCACTCGGGAACTCCGGGCAGATTTACAGGTGTCTCCAATCAATGATTTTAGAATAGATTTTAATGTATTAAGTACCTACAACAGGAATTTCTCGCATACAGGATTCAATTACAGAGATGATTTTGGCAACCCTAATCCTAATCTCACTTTCGCAAGTGATATGGTGTCATATTCCAATACGGTGGTTCTTTTAAATTCGTCCTTTAAAGAAAGTAATTATCTTTATCAGGCGTTAAGAGCAAACGCACAGATTATTTCACAGCAGCTGGGAGGAAACCTTAACCAGAATGGGTTTACAGACGGACACGATATTTCCAATGCGTATGTTTTGATTCCAGCTTTCCGGGCTGCAGTGGAAGGTAAAAGCCCTGAAAGAATTGGTAATCCTAAAAAAGCAGGACTTCCGATTCCGAACTGGAGAATTATTTATTCGGGATTAAGAAATATTCCGATCATCAACGGACAGTTTAGTAAGTTTGATATTCTTCACAGTTACAGTGCAACATATACTGCAACAGGGATTCAGTCAAATATTGATTATTTTAACAGCATCAATGATGTCAACAGTTCGCAGCGAGATGTAAATAATAATTTTATTAATCCTTATACCTTTGCGCAGGTAGGCTATACCGAAGCATTTTCACCATTGATCGGAGTAGATGTTACCATGAGAAACAATATGCAGTTTGGAGTGCAGTATAACAAAATAAGATCACTGATCCTTGGGTTGGTTAATCAGACACTTACTGAAGATTCCAATACAGAATATGTTGTAAGGCTAGGATATATTGTGAGAAACTTCAGATTAGGAAACACTAATCAGAGAGGGGCAAGATCGAAAGGCTCTGACCTCAATATCCGTGGTGATATTTCGTTAAGAGACAGCCGCACAAGTATCATGAATATTCTGTTGAATGACTCACAGGTTACAGGAGGACAGAGACTCATGAATATTAAGCTTTCAGCAGATTATAATGTTTCTGAAAACCTCAATTTAAGACTTTTCTATGAGCAGATGACCTCAAGATACAAAATATCAACAGCGTTTCCGCTTTCCACAATACGAGCCGGAATTTCTGCAACATTTACGTTCGGTGATTCAGGAGGCTTTTAAAATTTTGAAATTCCTTTCCTCATAAGAAAGGAATTTTTTTATATTTAAACTCAACAAAGAATAATTATCTAAACGAATTTTCGTTATTTTGGAAAAAAACAGCAATGCAAATTTCATCTACATCTATAGAAGATTATGTATCGAAACTGCCTGAAGAAAGACAGGATATTTTTAAAAAACTTTTCGATACAATCAAAAATAATTTACCGGAAGGCTTTGAAGGAAATACAAATTACGGCATGATTGGCTGGAGCGTTCCTTTAGAAAAATATCCTCCCGGCTATCATTGTACTCCCGGCTCGCCGCTACCTTTTATTTCGATAGCCTCACAAAAGAATTTTATTGCGGTTTATCACATGGGAATATATGCAAAGCCTGAACTTTTAAACTGGTTTGCAGAAGAATTTCCAAAATACTCTAAAAGAAAATTAGATATGGGTAAATCCTGCATACGATTCAAAAAAATGGATGAAATTCCTTTTGATTTAATCGCTGAATTAAGCAAAAAAATGACTGTTGATGAATGGATCAGTTTGTATGAAACCAATTATAAAAAATAAAATATTTAGCATTTTTTTTATTTTCTGTTTATTAAGTCTTTTTGTTGGATGCAAAAATTCAGTGAAGTCAGGATTAAAGAACGGGGATCTGCTTTTCGTAACAGCAAAAGACAGCGGACTTTCGGGTGCAATCAACAATGTGACACAAAAATCTGAGAATACTTCTTTCGATCACATCGGAATTGTACAGAAAAACAAAGGTGATATTTTTGTTCTTCATGCAGCACCGAAAGGAGGTTCGCAAAAGCAAAAGCTGACAGAGTTTTTAGCTGATCAGAAAAATGACGAACAGAAAGTGATCCTCTATCGTTTAAAAGCACAATTTCAAAAAAGCATTCCTGATGCTATCAAGGCTGCCAATTCTATGTTGGGAAAGCCTTACAATTTCAATTATATTTTAGATGAAAATTCATTTTACTGCTCAGATTTTGTGGAAAGATCATTCAGGAAAAACCATATTTTTAAACTCGAACCCATGACCTTTATTGATCCTAAAACAGGAAAAATCAATTCGTTTTGGGAAAAATTCTATGCCGAGAAAAACCTGAAGGTACCTGAAGGAGAACCAGGATGCAATCCCAACGGATTGGCAGCTTCAGATACAATTGAAAGAATAAAAGAACTTTAACAAAAAAAGCTGTATCAACGATTGATGAAAACAGCTTTTTTGTATTTTTCTATCTTGATTTTGTGATCACTATAAGAGTCATTAAACGCTCCAGGTTATCACTCTCCATATTCCTTTTTCCATTCTTCAGCAACATCGCTCAGAGTATTATAAAAATCTTCTCCGTACTTTCGGGTAATCGGATTTTTAAGAAATTTGTAGACCGGAACCTGAAGTTCTTTTCCTAATGTGCAGGCATCACTGCAAATCGGCCATTCATGGTAGTTCAGTGCGGTAAAAGTAGAGTATTCTGTAACTCTTATCGGGTAAAGATGGCAGGAGATCGGCTTTTGCCAGTCCACAGCACCATCTTCGTAAGCTTTTTCAATTCCGCATTTGGTAATTCCGTTTTTATCAAAGGTTACGTAAGCGCATTCCGCACCTTCAATCATTGGAGTTACGTACATTCCGTCCGAAGGATCTGTTGTCCACGTTCCCTGTTCGTCAAGAGCCTGAATTCCGGCTTCAGTGAGATAAGGTTTTATTTTATCATAAATATTATCCAGAATTACCAGCTCGTCTTTGTCCAAAGGTGCTCCAACGTCGCCTTCTACACAGCAGGCTCCTTTGCATTTGGTAAGGTTGCATACAAATTCTTCAGAAAAAATATCTTCAGAAATTAATTTATCGTCTATTTGAATCATAATTTTAAATTTAAAATAAGTTGAAATGATTTATAGCCTTAAAGGCGATTAAGCAAATGATAGTAAGCCAAAGACAGCCCTCCTGCATCCAGTATTTGGGCAGAAACCTCATCATTCTGCTCAGGATGATTGTTGTTGGAAAAGCCAGCAGCAGCAGATACTCGTAGCTTTTATCCATATACAA
The DNA here is from genome assembly GCF_007474535.1 of Chryseobacterium echinoideorum. GTDB lineage: Bacteria > Bacteroidota > Bacteroidia > Flavobacteriales > Weeksellaceae > Chryseobacterium > Chryseobacterium echinoideorum. The sequence continues at coordinate 13,456 of NZ_VKNW01000006.1, forward strand.
AATAATACTGATAAGCTGTGCAAGCGAAAATACCAGAAGAAATGTGTATTTGTATCTACTTACAGGGCTTTTGCTGTTATAATGTTTAAAATGGTCATATACGGAGAAAATCAGCATAAGTAAAATAGGAATCAGAGGAAATAATTCTGTGTAATCTGTTACCACTTTCATTTTTCCAAAAGGAATGTAGGAGCTATTCCATTCATTAAAATGAAGAAAAAACATTACAGAGAAATAACTTAGCGCAATCAGTATAATGCCGAGTAAAAACCTGAAAATATTCAATCCCACTCTTTCAGAGGTTACGATGAGGTGAATGAGTACAAAAAATATCATCGGCCAAGTTGTAGGAAGAAAGATAAAATTGAGCGCTGCAATAGATCCTACCAAAACGTATGATTTTTTTCTTATATCTTCATCTGTGCTTGTGAGAAGCAGTAAAATAAAAGAGTTGGTAAGCAAGGCAATCGAAATACCGAGATCCAGCTTTCCATCGTACAGTCCGAAGATGAAAAAGGTATATAGGAAGAGAGGTAAATGTGTCTGGTAATTCAGTTTTATGGCATTGAAACAGAAATATCCCAAGGCAATGCCTATAAAAGTAATTCCGGCAATAATAGCTTCATAAGTGTTGAAATTCAGTATGTTGAATAGTATTACAATGAAAAGAAGAAACCCAATATACACAGGAATTGAAAAAATATTGCTTTCTTTTGAAAGTAATCTAAACATTTTTTATAAATTTGTGCAAAGTTAAATTAAAAAAGGAAAATAATGACGTCTTTCTTTCTATTCTTAAGCAGAGTTTTCAAATGGTCTTTCGGTTTTTTCGATACTTTTGGAAATGTATTAAACTGGATTTTATTCATCGTATGTTGTGTGCTTTTTACATACTGGTGCTATGTGCTTGTGGTGACGCTTGGAGGCGACAAAGACAAAGAATATTATTCTCCAACAGAAGGAAAAAATCCTTATTACGATCCTAAGATCTTTAAAAAAGAAGGTTAATTAATTGGTTATATAGAAAAAGACCGGTCAATATTTATTTGATCGGTCTTTTTTATAGAGTTTTATTATTTTCAGTTTCAATCGTGAATCGGAAGTACCAAAACCGGAATTGTTGAGCTTTTGGTCAAACCTTTGGTGAGACTTCCTACAAAAACATCGTAAATTCCGCTTCTGCCGTGAGATCCCATCACAATATAATGTGCATTTTTCATTTCAGCATATTCCAGAATAATATCTTTTGCAATACCTTGTTTCAGAATATGTTCGCAATCTACATTTTGTGCCAGAATTCTCTGGTTTAATTTGTTTAAAAGCACCAATTCTTCACGAATTTCGTTTTCCTCAATTTCAGGGAAATACTGATAACCCATATCGCCAATTGCAAAGCCAATATCGGTAGGAGCTACATGAATAAGGCAGATTTTACCATTTACTTCTTTAGCAAATTTTACAGCACCATCAATGAGCTGATCTGTCTTATCGCCAAAATCTACAGGTAATACAATATTTATCATAATCTTTGATTTGTAATTTTGTTCTTTAAAGATAACAAAAAAGCAGCCAAAAAAGCAATTTTACTATTATAATATTCTTATATCTAAAGTTTTTTCATCTTCCAGATATGCTTTAAGAATATCATTTTCGGAGACTTTTCCTACACCTTTTGGAGTTCCTGTAAAAATTAAATCTCCGACTCTCAATGTAAAGTATTGTGAAACAAAAGCGATAATGTCATCAATGGTAAAGATCATATCTTTTGTATTTCCGTTCTGAACTTTTTCTTTGTTTTTTAATAATGAAAAATTCAGTGATTCAAGATTATAATTCTCTTTTTTGAAGAAATTTCCTACTACCGCAGAACCATCAAAACCTTTTGCCAGTTCCCACGGTAAGCCTTTAGATTTTAACTCGCTTTGAAGATCTCTTGCCGTAAAATCTATTCCCAGACCGATTTCTTCATAATGCTTGTGGGCAGTTTCTTTCTGAATATATTTTCCTCCTTTTGATATTTTTACGACTACTTCCAGTTCATAATGTACATCTTCAGAAAATTCCGGAATATAAAAATCGTTTCCTTTCAAAACTGCTGTATCCGGCTTCATAAAAATTACCGGATTTTCAGGAATCTCGTTTCCCAGTTCTTTTGCGTGTTCGCTGTAATTTCTTCCTATGCAGATTATTTTCATATGTAGATTTTATTATTTTTTAATACGCTATAAAGTTATACTGATATTTTAAATCAGGCTTTAGTTATGCAATACGAAATTAATTATCAAAGATGTTTTTAAAGAGCTGTTTCCCGCTTTCCGCTATATCTTTTGTTCCGCATTGCTCCACAAAAGGATGCCGCTGCAATCGGGGCTATGAAGAGAGGAGTGCAAAATTTTAAATTGTACATTTTCAATATTTATATGGGGAAAAACAATTCACAATCAGCAATTCATTATTCACTTTTTTTTAACCACCCCGTCAAAAATTTCAGAAAAATTTTTGCCACCCCTCCAATGGATGGGAATTTTATCATCCTGCCTTAAACTTATTTCCGCAATAATAGCACACGTAGTTTTCGCTTGATAAAATAGAAATTCCAAAAAAACTTGTTGAGCTGTCGTCTTTGTAAAGGTGATTGGAGCCACATTCCGGACATACAAAATCAAAATCGGGATTCTCAATGGTGTGCTCTACCTCAAGAGTAAAACTTTCATTTTCTTTATATTCCCTTAGAATTTTTTCAGCCTCGTTAAAGTCATTTTCAAAAACCTGCAGCTGGATGCCGCCAACTGCTTGTGAAAGGAGCCAGTCCGACTGAATGAGCTGTTCGTTAGCAATAAAACTGTTGATGCCGTTCTCAGCGAGAATCTGCTTGTCACGGTTGGCTTCCAGCGCCGTTTCGTAGAATTTAAACTTAACTAAATTATTCATTTTTTAATTTTTATTTTACAGCAAATCGAAGATTTACTGCAAGAATTATCTAAAATTTACTGGAAAGCTGTATTTTAGTGAAAACTTTTTTGGTATACAACGGGAAATCAGCATTTTGAAGCCATCCGAAATATCCCAAATCTTTTTGGAAAACTTCTTTTATCACCTGTCCTTTGTATTTTCCGAACGCGAAGATTTCCTGATTTTTTGCGTTGTAGTGTATCATTCCTGCTAAATCGGCAAATTTATTTTGGGTTGAAAATTCGCTCAGTTCAGCAATTTCATTAGAAATGTCGTCGTACTTTCCGACCTGAGCATCAAGAACTTCAAAAGTTGCTAAAACATCTGCTTCCGCAGAATGGGCATTTTCTAAAGTTTTTCCGCAGTAAAACTGATATGCTGCACCCAAATTTCTCGGTTCTTTTTTGTGGAAAATGGTTTGCGCATCTACTAATTTGAATTTAGTTAAGTCAAAATCAAAATCTGCGCGAAGCAATTCTTCTGCGAGCAAAGGAACATCAAAACGGTTAGAATTAAATCCTCCCAAATCTGCTCCTGAAATCATTTCTACAATTTTTGGAGCAATTTGTTTAAAAGTCGGAGCGTTTTTTATATCTTCATCATAAATTCCGTGAATCTCACTGGAAGAAAGCGGAATAGGCATTTCAGGATTTACTCTCCATGTTTTGCTTTCTCTCGACGAATCCGGATTTACTTTTAAGATGCAGATCTCAACAATTCGGTCTTTTCCGATGTTGGTTCCTGTGGTTTCAAGATCAAAAATACAAAGAGGTTTATGTAGTTTTAAGTTCATTTTTTATAATTTGAAAATTTGAGAATGTGTTAATTTGAGAATGAAAACTTTTAGCTTTCATTAGCCAATATTTCTACTTTAATTGTTTTTGGAATAAAAGAGAAATTAAAATATAATAAATAATCACCATCGGAATTCCGACAGCTTTAAAGATAATTAAAATAATAATTGAGCCGATCAGCAAAGCCAATTTAGGGTAATTATCCTGCAATTTCATCGACTTGAATTTCATTGCTATCATTTTGATTGGAGAAATTAAAAGCCATGATGAAATTATGGTTAAAATCAATAGTGAAAAAGAATTACTTAATAAAAACTCAAAACTCTGATTTTCTTTAAAAGCATACAATAATCCAAAAATCAAAATCGTATTGGAAGGGGTATTCAATCCCTTAAAATAATACTTCTGTTCGTCATCCAGATTAAAAATAGCGAGTCTTAAACAAGAAAAAAGGGTGATTAAAAATCCTAAATATTTGACTTCAAATGGAAGATGCATTCCTAAAACTTCATTTCCGAAAGGTTCCAGCATTTTAAACATTGCCAATCCCGGAATAAACCCGAAGCTTACCATATCTGCTAAAGAGTCCAGCTGTACACCTAGATTTGAATTGGATTTCAGAGCTCTTGCGACAAAACCATCAAAAAAATCCAAAACTAAAGATAAAATAATGCATACCGCTGTTGTCTTGTAATCACCTGAAATCAAATGTACAGCACCTACACATCCTGAAAAAAGATTTCCCAGTGTGAGTGCATTTGCCAGATTATTTTTAATAAAATTCATGGGAACAAAATTACAGTTTTTAAAAACTTTAACCTTAATTAATATTAAGTAAAAATTAACTTGCAATGAATTTAACTTAAATTTGCACAGCGAAATCATAGGTCAGTTAAAATTTAAAAGAAATCTGATGTTTTTTCGTCTTTAAAAATAACGAGACATTGTAATGAAATTTTTTAAAGAATTCAGAAAGGAAGAAATCTTGGTTTTATGCTATAGGATTTTTTTGGCATTTGTTTTTTATCAGGTCGCAAGACTTTTATTTTGGTTTTTCAACAAGAATTTAATTAAAGTAGCAAGTGTTTCAGACTATTTGGGACTGGCTTTTCATGGGGTTGCATTTGATACGACTGCAATTTTATATGTTAATTCATTGTTTATTTTTCTAAGCCTTGTTCCGATAGTGATCAATACTAAAAGAGGATATCAGAAATTTCTTATCTGGCTGTATTTTATCACCAACGGAATTGCTTATGCTATGAATTTCGGTGATTTTGTGTATTACAAATTTTCTCAGGCAAGATTGACATCGGCAGCTTTTCAGGTAGCAAAAAACGAGACGAATATTTTTAAAGTTTTTACTGTTTCACTGGCAGAACATCCTTTTGTGTTGATCTGGTTTATTGCTTTAATGTTTTTGTGGGTTTTTCTTTATAAAAAGTTTAAAATCCGGGAGCGGAAACCCGTAAAGCTTGTTCCTTACTTTGTTTTATCCATCGTAACTTTATGTATTTCTGCGGTTCTGATTGTTGGCGGAATAAGGGGAGATTTTAAGCATAGTACAAGACCAATTAATCTTGTCGATGCCAATAAATTTGTGAAAAATCCTTTGCAGGGAAATATTGTCCTCAATTCTACTTTTTCGTTTTTCAGAACATTAGGAACTAACAATTTTAAAGAAGTACATTTTGTTGATCAGCAATTTATTGATGAAAATATCAATCCCTATAAAATGTACGACAGAGAAGTTCAGGATAAACCCAATATCGTTATTTTTATTGTTGAGTCTTTTGGCAGAGAATATTCGGGAGCATTTAACAAAGATAAAAATATCAAAGATTATGTTTCTTACACTCCTTTTATTGATAGCTTAGCTGATCAAAGTTTAATTTTTCCTAATACATTTGCTAACGGAAGACAGTCGATTCATGGGATGAGCAGTATTTTGGCAGGAATTCCGAGTTTAACGGATGCTTTTACAAGTTCACCTTATTCCAATCAGAAAATTCAGTCGATTGTTTCGGTGTGTAACGATATGGGATATGATACTTCCTTTTATCATGGTGCACCGAATGGTTCGATGGGATTTATGGGCTTTGGAAATATTTTAGGTTTTAAACACTATTTCGGAAAAGATGAATATCACGGAGATCAGGACTTCGACGGGATGTGGGCAATCTGGGACGAACCATTTTTGCAGTATTTTGCTAAAAATGTAGGAAAAAAACAACCGTTTATGGCTACCGTTTTTACGGCATCATCGCACCATCCTTTTAAAATTCCTGAGAAATACAATGGTAAATTTAAAAAGGGAAATATCCAAATGCATGAGCCAATGCAATATACAGATTATGCTATCAAGCAATATTTTGAGACGGCTAAGAAACAGCCGTGGTTCAAAAATACCATTTTCGTTTTTACAGGAGACCATACCAATCAGGTTTTTTATCCTGAATATGAAAAAGCAATGAACCGTTTTGCTGTTCCACTGATGTTTTATTCTCCCAATCCAGAATATCATCTGAAAGGCATCAATGAAGAATTAGCACAACAGATGGATATTTATCCTACTTTGGCAGATCTGATAGGATATAATAAAAAAATCAGAAGCTGGGGAAGAAGTCTTGTAAGTGAAAAAAAATATATTCCTCTAATTATCAATTCTGATGGAGCTTCCGAACAGTTTATTTACGGTAATTATATCTATCGTTTCGATGGAAAAGAAGTTATCGGTATTTATAATAAAACGGATTTAGGATTTGAAAAAAATTTGGTAAATCAAATAAAGACTCCTGAAACTGAAAAAGGGGAGCAGGTTGCTAAAGCCTGGTATCAGGACTATATGAATCGGGTGATCAATCGAAAGTTAAATTGATTGAAAAATATAGCCGCAGTAAAATTTTTACAATGGAAATAGTACTCTTTTCTTATTTATGCAAAGAATAGCAAAATTCTTTGTCTCTTTAAAAATTATTTCTATTTTTAACTAATCAATGATTTATTAATCTATAAATAAAATTAAACAGAATTTAATATGAAAAAATTATTAGCAACATTAGTACTTTCTTTATTCAGTATAATGTCTTTTGCACAGATTGAAGGAAAATGGAAAACCATAGATGATGAAACTAAACAAGCAAAATCTATCGTAGAAATTTATAAAAAGTCTGACGGAAAATATTATGGTAAGGTTTCCCAATTATTAATTAAACCTGCAGATCCAAATTGTTCTGGCTGTAAAGATGACAGAAAAGGAAAACCGATCCTGGGCATGGAAATCATAAGAGGATTAGCAAAAGACGGAGATGAGTTTACAGGAGGTACCATTACAGATCCTAAAACCGGAAAAACATATAAATGTACCATCACAAAAGATGGTGATAAACTTAATGTAAGAGGTTATATGGGTTTTTCTCTTTTAGGAAGAACTCAGGTTTGGCAAAAAGTTAAATAGTTTACAACCTATTAAAAAACATAAGACAACTCTGCAATGAGTTGTCTTTTTTTATGATAGAAATAATAAAAAACACTATTTTTGTACTCTAAATTTTTCAAATAACTATGGCAGAATATACTTTTCGTGAGGTAATTGCACAGGCAATGAGCGAGGAAATGCGTAAAGACGAATCCATTTTTTTAATGGGAGAGGAAGTTGCAGAATACAATGGTGCTTACAAAGCTTCTAAAGGAATGCTGGATGAGTTTGGTGCTAAAAGAGTGATAGATACACCCATTGCTGAGCTTGGTTTCACAGGTATTGCAGTAGGAGCAGCGATGAACGGCAACAGACCGATTGTAGAATATATGACCTTCAATTTCTCTTTGGTAGGTATAGATCAAATTATTAATAATGCTGCTAAAATCCGTCAGATGAGTGGCGGTCAGTGGAATTGTCCTATCGTTTTCCGTGGTCCTACAGCTTCGGCGGGTCAGTTGGGAGCAACACATTCACAAGCATTTGAAAACTGGTTTGCTAACTGTCCTGGTCTTAAGGTGGTCGTTCCTTCTAATCCTTATGATGCGAAAGGTTTACTAAAAACAGCTATTCAGGATAATGATCCGGTAATTTTCATGGAATCTGAACAGATGTACGGTGATAAAATGGAAATTCCTGAAGAAGAATATTATTTACCAATCGGAAAAGCAGACATCAAAAGAGAAGGTACCGATGTAACATTGGTTTCCTTTGGTAAGATCATGAAATTGGCAATTCAGGCAGCAGAAGATATGGCTAAAGAAGGTATTTCTGTTGAAGTGATTGATTTAAGAACGGTTCGTCCGTTAGATTTTGATACTGTTTTGGCTTCTGTGAAGAAAACAAACAGACTTGTAATTCTGGAAGAAGCATGGCCTTTTGGTTCTGTATCATCTGAAATTACTTATATGGTACAGCAAAAAGCATTTGACTATCTTGATGCGCCGATCAAGAGAATTACAACGCCGGATGCTCCGGCTCCATACTCGGCTGCATTATTTGCAGAGTGGTTTCCGAAACTTGAAAAAGTAAAAGAGGAAATCAAAAAAGCAATGTATGTAAAATAATTAAGTAAGATTATAGAGAAAAACTTCCGAAAGGAAGTTTTTTCATTTATACTATTCATAACTAATATGAGGAAGGGTCATAATTTTGATATAAATTTGCGCCTTTAAATAATTAGCTGAAATGTCAGAAGTTACAGAAGGAGGTCACCATTTTGATCTTAAAAAGCTTTCATTTATTGGAGTTATTGTTTCTCTGGGAATTGTATTCGGAGATATTGGTACCTCACCACTTTATGTAATGAAAGCCATTGTAAATGCAAGAAAAGAGGGTGCTTTGATGCCTTTTGATGAATACATTGAAGGAGCTTTATCCTGTATCATCTGGACATTAACTTTACAGACAACCGTAAAATATGTTATTATTGCTCTGAGAGCTGATAACAAAGGCGAAGGTGGAATTTTGTCTTTATATTCTCTGGTAAAAAGACTCAAGAAAAAATGGTTGTATATCATTGCAATTATCGGGGCTTCTACATTAGTTGCAGACAGTGTAATTACTCCTTCATTAACGGTAATGTCTGCAATTGAAGGACTGAAGATCTACAATCCCAATACCCCTGTAGTTTATATTACATTAGTCATTTTATTAGTTATTTTTCTGGTTCAGCAATTCGGAACCGCATCTATCGGAAAGTTTTTTGGTCCTATCATGGTTACCTGGTTCGTGGTTTTAGGCGGATTTGGAGCTATGCATATTTTTGATCATTTAGAAATACTAAAGGCATTCAATCCGATGTATGCGTACAACCTGATTACCCATTCTCCAAGTGCAATTGTAATCATGGGAGCGGTTTTTCTATGCACAACCGGAGCAGAAGCCTTGTATTCCGATTTAGGACATTGCGGAGCAAAAAATATTCGGGTAAGCTGGATTTTTGTAAAAGTAATGTTGATTCTTAATTATTTAGGACAGGGAGCATGGCTATTAGATAATTATCAGAAAGTTTTTACAGGTGTCAATCCGTTTTTTGGAATTATGCCTGAATGGGCAGTTTTACCGGGAGTTGTTTTAGCTACAGCAGCCGCAATTATTGCAAGTCAGGCTGTAATTACCGGCTCATTTACCATGTTTTCTGAGGCAATGTCTATTTCATTCTGGCCCAACCAGCATATTGAGTATCCTTCGGGAGTCAAAGGTCAGATGTATATCCCGAGAATCAATTGGGGATTGATGTTCCTGTGTTTTATTGTTGTCATTTATTTCCAGAAGTCAGAACACATGGAAGCAGCGTATGGTTTAACGATTACCATCACAATGCTGATGACGACTGTTTTACTTACTTACTGGCTTAGCCGGACCAGACTTAATAAAATCTTTATTTTTGGATTTGTCGCAATGTATCTTACTTTAGAATTAGGATTTTTCTATGCAAATGTTCTGAAGTTTTTTGAAGGAGGATGGCTTACCATCGTTTTAGGAGGATTCATAGCGGTATGTATGTATGCATGGTACAACGGTAGGCTGCTAAAAGCAAAATTTACCAATTATGTTAAAATAGGAAAATATGTTTCTATCATAAAAGATATGAAACTTGATGAGACAATTCCGAAATATTGTACCAATCTTGCCTACTTAAGCCGTGCAAAACGACATGATGAGATTGAATCTAAGATCATTTATTCCATTATCAAGAAACAGCCGAAAAGAGCTGATCATTACTTTATTTTAAGTATTGTTAATCAGGAAGATCCCTACACATTCAAATACAGTATTGATGAAATTCTGCCGGGAACGATCTATAAAATCAATTTTCTTTTAGGATTTAAAGTAGACAGGAGAATTAATGATTATTTCAACATGGTGCTGAAAGATATGATGGCGGAAGGAACTATTCCGTCAAGGAGCAGCCATCCGTCTTTGAGAGCTCATAATATTCCGCCAGATCTGAAATATGTAATTATTGACAATACATACATTAATGATATTCTCTTGACGGTCAAGCAAAAAATAACACTCAATATTTATAATTTTGTGAAGTATATCGGAAGTGATGATTTCAAATCATGGGGAGTAACTTCTCATAATGTTGTCGTAGAATCTGCACCGCTCACAGAAGAAACAATTTCCTCTAATAAGATACAGCAATCCGAATTTTTCAGATGCAAGTCATAATATTTTGATGAAAACAGGGTAGTTTCCATTTAAATAAAAATCAATAAATTTGTAGTATAAATTTTTTAATGGATACTTTACAAAAAGAAAAAAATATAACACTGATAAAGGATGTTTTGCGTAACTACCTTCTGGAAAAGGGGTTTCGGAATACACCTGAAAGGTATACAATTTTAGAGGAAATCTACAATATGGATCATCACTTCAATGTGGATGATCTGTATCTCCTGATGATGCAGAAGAAATACCATGTGTCTAAAGCTACAATTTACAACACAATAGAAATTTTTCTTGATGCAGGTTTGATCCGCAAACATCAGTTTGGTGAAAAAACCCTTACTTCTTCTTCATATGAAAAGTCTTACTTTGACAAGCAGCATGATCATCTTGTGATTTACAAGAAAGACTCAGACAAAGAGATTGAAGAAATTATAGAATTCTGTGATCCTAGGATTCAGGGGATTAAAGAATCGATAGAAGCCGCTTTTGGTGTGAAAATTGATTCTCATTCGCTGTATTTTTACGGTACAAAGAATGACTGATCAATGAGAATTTTTCTTTTCCTTTTTTTGCTGATAAGTTCAGCTATTTTTGCGCAGAATACAAAACCCGCAAAACGAGATCCTTATTTACAAAACCCGGTAAAAAATCAGCCTCCGAAAAGCAGTCCTGAAAATAGGATTCACATCATCAATGCAGACGAAATCAAAAAAGATACAAAGTATGATGGGAATCGCTACTTTGTAGGAAATGTTCAGATAGAGCATCAGGGTTCAATATTGTATGCAGATGAAGTAGTCGTTTACGAAGAAGAAAACTTTGTAAGAGCAATGGGAAATACAAAACTTCAGAATTCTGATGGTTCTGTAATTACTGCTGCCGAAATGGAATATGACGGAAATTCCCAGAAAGGAGTTGCCAAAAAAAATGTAGTGCTTACAGATCCGAAAGGAACTGTCATCAAAACTCAGACAATGTACTACGACAGAATGGCAAACCAGGCGTATTTTAATACTGGAGGAACCATCTTTGACGGGAAAAGTACAACCTATACAAAATCTGCAACTTATTATTTAACAACGAGAGTGGTAGATCTTTCCGGAGATGTAAAAATTGTGGATAATGATTATACTCTGGAAGGAAGAAATGTAGTTCAGAATCAGAATACCAATATTGTAGATATCAATGGGTATACTGTAATAACGAATAATAAAAATCCTAAAAACAGAATTGTTACTGAAAAAGGGACGCATAACCTCAACACCAAAGAGTCATTTCTTACCAAAAATTCCAAGATTTTTTATAACGATAAAATTCTTACGGGAGACGAAATGTACTACAATCAGCTGACAGGATTTGGCAAAGCTACCGGAAATGTGACACTGGATGATCCTCTGGAAAAAAGATATCTGAAAGGGGGATATGGAGAAATTTTCGAGAAGAAAGATTCTGCAATGATGACGAAAAGTCCGTATGCGGTGAAAATCTTAGAAAAAGATTCTATTTATTTTGCTTCAGAAAAAATTCTTTCTTATCAAAAGCCAGATTCTGCAGATATTACCAAAAAGAAAAGTTTTCTAAGAGCATTCAGAAAAGCAAGAATTTACAAATCTAATGCACAGGGAAGAGCAGATTCTATCGCTTTTAACGAGACTGACGGCATCATGCATATGTACACAGAGCCTATTCTATGGAGTGGTGAAAAGCAGGTGACCGGAGATAAAATTGAAGCTTATTTTAATACCGAAACCGAAAATATAGATTCTCTAAAAGTTATAGGAAACGCTTTGGCGATCAGTAAAGTAGATTCTTTAAACCTGCTGGATGAGTTTAATCAGGTGAAAGGTAAATTGATGACGGTTTATTACGAAGGGCAAGACATCAAAGAGGTGAAGGTCATTGGAAATGCACAGGCAATTACGTTTGCGGACGAAGAAAACAAAACGACAAAAAAGCAGGAAAGAGTAGGAATTGCCTTAACATCCTGCGGAATTATTGGTTCTTTGTTTGAAGAACAAAAGCTGCAGATTATCTCGTGCAGTATTGGTGCTACATCTACCACGTATCCGATGAGCAAGATAGAGCCAGAGAAAAGAAAGTTTCCCGACTTCAACTGGAATACCAAAGACAGAATCAGGAAATGGCAGGATATTCTCGTAGATACTCCTAACTATGAAGAAATACAATACATTCCAAATGACGGACTTTATAACAAAGCGAAAGAAGCAATAGATCGCGAGAAAGCCAAAGAAGAAGGCAAAAAACCAAAAAGGGTAAGAAAATAATAGAAGAGATCAGTTTTACACTGGTCTTTTTTAATGCCTATAATTTCCCTCTTTCCTAAATCTTCTTTAGCTTTGCCTAAATTTTTTCAGACAATGGAAATTCAAAAAGATTTTTTTAAATATCAGGCACAGACCACACCTTTTGCTGCCGGTTTTGAGGTAGAAAAAGCAGAAGGAAGCTATATTTTCGGTAAGGATGGTAAGAAATATCTTGATTTTGTAGCGGGAGTTTCTGCCAATACGTTAGGACATTCACATCCAAAAGTAGTCAATGCAATTAAAGAACAGGCTGACCAATATCTTCATGTAATGGTTTACGGAGAATATGCTCAGGAAAAACCTGTCGAGTTGTGCCGGTTATTAGCTGAATCTACACCAGATCCGCTGGAAGTGACGTATCTCGTCAACAGTGGTGCAGAAGCGATTGATGGAAGTCTGAAGCTTGCCAAAAGATATACGGGAAGAGAAGAAATTGTTTCATTTAAAAATTCTTATCACGGAAATACGCATGGTGCATTAAGTGTTTCTGGAAATGAATTTCATAAAAGGGAATTTCGTCCTTTGCTGCCGATGATTTCATTTATTGAATTTAATAATGTAAATGATTTGGATAAAATCACTGAAAAAACAGCAGGTGTTATTCTTGAAACCATTCAGGGAGCAGCAGGTTTTTTAGTTCCGGATCAAAATTATTTGATTCAGCTTAAAAAAAGATGTGAGGAAGTAGGTGCTTTGTTGATCTTAGATGAAATTCAGCCTGGATTTGGAAGAACGGGTAAACTATTTGCTTTTGAACATTTTGGAATTGTTCCGGATATTCTTGTCATGGGAAAAGGAATGGGTGGGGGCGTTCCTGTAGGTGCTTTTATGAGTTCAGGAAAAATCATGGAAACCCTCTCTCATTCTCCTAAATTGGGACATATTACCACTTTCGGTGGGAATCCTCTTATTGCAGCTGCCTCACATGCTACTTTGAAAGAAGTTCTTGAAAGCGGTTTAATGAATGAGATAGATGAGAAAGAAAAACTATACAGAGAACTTCTGGTACATCCGAAAATTAAAAACATCAACGGAAAAGGATTGATGCTTGCGGTGAATCTCGGTACTCCGGAATATACATTAGAAGTGGCAAAAAAATGTATGCAAAAAGGACTTGTCGTTTTCTGGCAGCTTTATAAGAATGAATATCTCAGAATTTCTCCTCCGCTCACTATTTCTAAAGAAGAAATTACAGAAGGATGTAAGATAATTTTAGAGGTACTCAAAGAAAATTAATGAAATTTTACGGTTATTTTTCTTGTTGTTTCAATCATTATTTGTGAGAAATATAATTTAAACTATTTCTGATAAATATCATAAAGATTATACAAAAAAGTAATAAGAATTTTGCGTAATAAAAAAATTAATTTATATATTGCGTGACGTTAAAAATATAGATATATGGCGAAACACAAAGTCCATTATGAGTTTCCAATGCATTGTTTGTCAGAGATTTTGTACGAATATCTTGCAAGTGCAGAAGGTTTGTCAGAATGGTTTGCAGATGAGGTAGTAGAAAAAGGGGATGATTTCTTTTTCAGCTGGAACGGAGGACCTGCTGAGAAAGCAACTTTAATCAGATATAAGCCTGAGAGTTTCGTGAGATTCAGATGGGAAGAAGACGAGGGAACGAAGCATTTTTTTGAAATGACCATTACAATTGATGATATTACGGAAGATTTAGCTTTAAATATTACAGACTTTTGTGAAGAAGGAGATGAAGAAGAAAATGCGCTTTACTGGGAAAATCTTATCGAAAATCTTAGAATAAAATTGGGCGCGGCCTAAGTAATTGCTGCATTATATTAAACTGATAAAACTGATGGACGATTTATCGTTCATTATTTTTTTATAAAAATTTTTATTTTGGAAAATTTATATTTCACATCAGGAAAGCCGGAACAGATCAACCGTGCTTTTCTTTCGGGGGATGCTGTTGAAGTTTCGTTTTTTGTAAGAAATTCCAAACTGATCATGGAAGAGGAATGTTATTTCTTTCTGATGGCATCTATGAGAAAAATGAGACTGAATATTCCTTTAAGCTATACGCTGGAGTTTTTTCAGAATCTTTTTACTTCAAAAGTAATTGATGAAGGTGGAATTAAAAACGGGATCATCAATTTTCTGGTTTACAGAAACTCTGATGGGGTTACCCTTTCAAAATCTTCTGTTTTTTATTATTTTCAGGTAAATGAAATTGAGGATGTTTTAGCTATTCAGAAAAGACCTTTGGAGCTTGATTTAATTAAAGAAATCAACGTCAATAGCAATCTTTTGAGTAATATACGTGTTCATTGTCCGGAGAATATTTATGCTGAAATTTATGCGCAGGAAAATGATTTGGATGATGTAATGCTTTTGAATCCTAACAAAAGAATTGCACGTTCCACAAAAGGAAATCTTCTTTTTATGGAAGGTGATATAATCAAGATACCCAAGCAGTCTGAAGGAGCTTATATTTCGCCTTTGATGGAAAATTTTGTAACTTATCTTCACAAGAATAATCTGGCGGATGTTCAGGAACATGAGATCATTGCTTTTGAATCTCAAAAAGCAGAAGAAATATTATTGATTTCTGATGAAAAAGGTATTTTTTCGGTGAAAAAAATCAGGAATAAAACATTCGAAAATAATCGTTTTTCAGAACTGGTTAGCAATTGGAAAAGTAGTTTTCTGTAAAATTGACAAACCCGGTAAACAACTTGCCGTCCTTTACCGGGTTTTATTCTGATAGACTCAGAAAAATGTATTTTTTAATTTTCGTTGATGAAATCAGCGATCTTTTCTGCAATTTCTCTCTGACCTTTTTCGCTGTTCATATAAGCTTTATCTTTATTATTGTTGATAAAGCCTAATTCTAATACCAATGCGGGAGATTTTGATTCTCTTAAGATGTAAAGGTTTTCTTCTTTAATGGGACAGTCTCCTAATTTTTTCTGAAGCTTTTCCGCCAGAACTCTGGAGGATTGATTTTTCTGAATGAAAATTTCATGACCAACTCTCTCACTTTGAGGTTGTGCTGTTCGGTTAACATGAAGAGAAATAACCATTTCCGGATTAAGTCTGTTGATTTTGCCTGTTCTTTCTGACAAAGTAGAATTTATATCGCGATCTCTCGTAAGGATAATTTCATACTTACCTTTTATATCACTCACTTTTTTAATCTGTTGAGCAATATTCAGTACAATATCTTTTTCATTTACTCCTTCAAACGATACTCCGGTATCTTCACCACCATGTCCAGCATCAATCACAATATATTTTTTACTTTCCGGAGAAAATGAAAAAAGAATACTCGTTAGTAATGATAAGATGAGTAACGATATTGCTTTCATAGTTCGAAGATTTTGGTTTATCAAAGAACGTAAAAAGTATCTTAAAAATTTAATAAGAAAAGCTTAAAAATTTGTTAAATTTATATCGCTTAGCTGTGAAGTAGTCGTCAGTTGAGCGAGATGTCTTCGGGAGCGTTTGCCCACAAAAGAAATTCTCCGCCAAGGTTTTGCATAATCGACTTCCATAAAGTCTGATCGTTGGGTAAGGTGTAATCCAGGTTGTAGACCTCAACTACTGTCCATAGTTTTTTCTGAATTTCCTGATCAAGCTGTGTGGCAGACCAGCCGGAATATCCTGAGAATATTTTTACATCATGAATACTGATTTCACTTTGCAAAACAGCATTGATGACATTTTCAATATCCTCGGTAAGATAAAACTCAGTATTGATCTCGGTATATTCTTTAGTGATTTTTTTTCCTTTAATAATAAAAAACACTTTATCATTTTCTACAGGACCACCATCATATACTTCAATAGGAAAATCAAAAAAACTTCTGAACCGGTTACTCATCGTACTGTTTTTCTTGTTAAGTATCAAACCAAAAGCTCCGTTTTCGGAATGATCAATAATCAGTACTACCGAACGGGAAAAAATATCTCCCGAAATATCAGGTGTGGAAATTAATATTTTACCTTTGTATGAGTAATTCATACTCAAATTTAATAAAAATAATTTATGGAGAACCTTCACGATAAAAGAAAAATCTACGAAAAATCTCAACTTGTTGAAAGTGAGATTAAAGAGAATCCTATTGAACAATTTAGAGACTGGTTTTTGGAAGCTTCCTATAATTCTTCTATTTCAGAAGCTAATGCAATGGCGCTTTCTACTATAGAAGAAGATGGGTGTCCCCGTACAAGGATGGTATTGCTGAAAGAATATACTTATGAAGGCTTTATATTTTATACGAATTACGATAGCAGGAAAGGTAAGGCAATCGAAAGAACACATAAAGCATGTCTTCATTTTTTCTGGCCTGCTTTAGAAAGACAGGTCATCATAAAAGCTGATTTGGAAAGAATTGCCGAAAATTTAAGTGATGGATATTTTCATTCCAGACCTAAAGGAAGTCAGTTGGGAGCAGTTGTTTCTCCACAAAGCCAGAAAATTCCGGATAGAAATTTTTTAGAAGAAAAACTGAAAACTTTGGAAAAAGAGTTTGAAAATTCTGAAGTCCCTAGACCTGAAAACTGGGGCGGATACATTGCAAAACCATACGAAATAGAATTCTGGCAAGGAAGACCCAACCGACTTCATGACAGGATTATTTACACTTTGGATGGCATCGACTGGAAAATAGCTCGTTTAGCACCATAAAAATTAAAAAAACCCCATCTTTTGATGAGGTTTTGCTTTTTATAATCGGACGATTATTTTTTCTTTTTACCCGAAGCTGGCATATTGGCAGCAGCAACAGCGTTTGATAAATCTGCACCAGCTTTGAACTTGGCAACAGTTTTAGCCTCAATGTTGATCGGTTTTTTTGTTGCCGGGTTAATTCCTTGTCTTGCAGCTCTTTCAGATACCGAAAAAGTACCAAATCCTACTAAAGACACTTTGCCCTCTTTAGTTTTTAATGTATTGGTTACATTGGAAATAAATGATTCTAAAGCAGCTTTTGCAGCAACTTTTGTAATACCGGCATCTTTAGCCATTGCGTCGATTAATTCAGACTTGTTCATAATTTTTAATATTAAAAGTTAGTTAGTTATAAAAGCAAATTTAAAACAATTTTCAAATTGTGCAAATAATTTATAAAAAAATTATTTTTTTTTTCAAATTTATATAAAATTGGTTAAAAATTGATAATTCGTATTGAGGCGAAAAATCAATGTTTCGACGAACTAAAATCATGCCAAGTACTTATGTACATTGATGTTGTTTATTTTATCCGTCTTAATTATTAAATTATTAAATCCTTAAATATGTATTAAGTCTTTATGGTTTTACAGATATGCTTTAGAAATTCACTAAAATAATTTTGAATATATTGATTTTAAATAAATTATTGCTGTTTGCCTGAATTGGGGTGTAATTTATTTTTTAAACAGTATTTCTTAAATATTATTAATAAATTTGCACCATGCTAATAGAAGTTTTCAAATCTAAAATTCACAGGGTTAGAGTTACGGCTTCAGACCTTAATTATATAGGAAGTATTACCATAGATGAGGATCTTATAGATGCTGCAGGTTTGGTAGTAGGAGAGAGGGTTTACATCGTCAACGTAAATAATGGTGAGCGTTTTGACACCTACGTTATCAAAGGAAAAAGAAAATCTGGCGAAGTGTGTTTAAATGGTCCTGCTGCAAGAAAAGTTCAGCGTGATGACATTATCATTATCATTGCTTATGCGCAGATGTCACCTGAAGAGGCTAAAGATTTTCAGCCTAAAATAGTATTTCCGGACGAAAAAACTAACCTTCTTACTTAAATGATGGAGAATAAATCTAATAAAACGATAAAATCTATCCTGACTGTCATTATTTCGCTTGCTTTTGCAGGCTTTTTTTTGTGGCTAGCTCTTAGAGGTCTGGATTTTAAAGTAATAAAAAAATCTTTAGCTAAAGCCAATTATATGTGGGTGGCTTTCTCAGCGGTATTTGCTATTGCAGCCTATTGGTTCAGGGCGATTCGCTGGAATTTGTTATTGGAACCGATGGGACATCAAATTTCAACTTCTAATTCGTTGTGGTCTTTATCTTTCGGTTATCTGATGAATCTTACCATTCCCAGAAGTGGCGAATTGGCGAGAGCAACTGCACTTTACGGCGTAGAAAAAGTTCCTGTAGATAAGTCTTTCGGAACGATTATCCTTGAAAGAGTGGTTGATTTGGTTTGTATGCTTGCATTTTTGGGTTTGACTTTAATTTTTAAATACGAAGCTATCTTGTCTTTTTATGAAAATTCTGGGATTGATGCAAATCCAAATAAGATTTTATTGGTGTTTGCCATTTTGGCTGTTGCAGGAATCTTATTTTTTATTTTCAAAAATAGGTTTCTTGATGTTCCGGTCTTAGGTAAAATTATCGGCTTCATTGACGGTATTCTTCAAGGCTTAATGTCAATATTCAAATTAAAACAAAAAGGTAAATTTATAGGGTATACAATAGGAATTTGGGTTTCTTATTACTTTGCTGCGTATCTGGTTTGTTTTTCACTGCCGGAAACTTCAGATTTTACTTTTGCTGATGGTTTTTTTATTATTGTAGTGGGTACTTTGGGAATGATTATTCCTGCAAGTGGAGGAATTGGAGCTTTTAATCTTGCGATGAAGTACGGTTTTATGGCATTATTTCTTTCTATGGGGAAAAGCGCAGAATTAGGCGGCGAAATGGGGTTGATTTACTCATTTATTTCGCTTCCTCTTCAAATTGTGGTGATGCTGATTATGGGTTTGATTTCTATTCTGATGCTTGCAAAAGCCAGAGCTAAAATTACGTCATAAAACTGATTGTTGATTATATAGAAAAAACCGAAAAGTATGTCTTTTCGGTTTTTTTATTTATGTAAATTTTAATTACTTATTTTTTGGTTTTTCAACACCAATCCAAGCTTCTCCTTCTCTTTTTACCTGGCTTAGGATGAATGTTTCAAAGTCATCAGTTTTATATTCAATATTGTCCTTGTTCTCTTCAAATGGCATAATGTAGAAAAAGTTTTTATCTGTTTTATCAGCTTTTGTACCTTTTTTTACAGTTGGCATAAATTTTTTCTTGAATGTATACTTCGGAAGATACTGTCTCAAAGACGCATAGAATTTTTTATTGTCTTTTTCGTTAGGAATGATATCCACAATTTTGTACTTGTCATTCTTCTTATCTACCCAAAGGTAATAATTGGTTTCTTCTCCTGTTTTTCTGTTTAAAGAAGCAAATCCGAAAAATTCTTTTGGAACCAGTTCTTTTATTCTTTCAGCATCAACTTTAGTGAAGTATTCTCCTTGTGAAGGGTCTACATAGGTTTCAAGATTGTAAAGAAGGATTTCGTTGTTTTGAAAATTTTTGTTTTTAAAATACTGATCCAAAGATAACTCTGCAGTTTTACGAAGTTCTTTTCCTCTGTCATCTAATTTTTTTGTTGGATTTTGAGGATTTACTTTTTTTACAAAATTATAAAGAACAACTGGTTTTACATCTGCCAAATGAGGGTATGTCTTCAGCTTTTCAGCTTTCACAAGCCAGTAATACTGCTGATAATAATCGTCTTTTTCAGCCGGTTTTACATTTTTATAAGTTAGAGCAAGTTTTTTAGAGCTGAGATATTTTCCGTATTTACCTTGTCCGAAAGCGAAGCTTACCGATAATAAAGCAAATAAAATAGTAATGTTTCTTTTCATTTTTAGGAGTAAAGATTTTTTATTTTTCAAATATAATTATTTATTAGATAATAAGTTTAATAGTTAGTTAAATTATCAAAATATTATTGATTTTATTCAAGAAAAAATCCTGTAAAGCTACAGGATTAATAAATATTTGGTTTTAGTAAGAAGTTTCGTGTACTTTCACGGCTCTTCCGCTTGGGTCATTCATCTTTTTAAAAGCTTCGTCCCATTCCAGGGCAATCGGTGTGGAACAGGCTACAGATGGCACAGATGGCACCGTAGCTGCAGCAGTTTCACTCGGGAAATGTTCTTCAAAAATAGTACGGTATCTGTATTCTTCTTTATTTTGCGGAGTGTTGAGTGGAAATCTGAACTTCGCATTAGCCATCATTTCGTCAGTTACATATTTTTCTGCAATATCTTTCAAAGTATCAATCCAGGAATAGCCTACACCGTCAGAAAATTGCTCTTTCTGTCTCCATGCGATAGATTCAGGGAGAAGATCTTCAAAAGCTTTTCTCAGAACCCATTTCTCAATTTTCTCTTCTTCTTTTTTGATCATTTTGTCTTCGGGATTTACATTCATGGCAATATCCATAAATTCCTTATCCAAAAACGGAACTCTTCCTTCGATTCCCCAGCTCATTAAAGCTTTATTGGCTCTTAAGCAATCGTACAAATGAAGTTTTCCTAGTTTTCTAACCGTTTCATCATGAAATTCTTTTGCATTGGGAGCTTTATGAAAATAAAGATATCCGCCAAATAATTCGTCAGAACCTTCTCCTGAAAGCACCATTTTTATCCCCATAGATTTGATGACTCTTGCCAGAAGATACATTGGCGTAGAAGCACGAATGGTGGTAACATCGTAGGTTTCAAGATGATAAATGACATCACGGATTGCGTCTAAACCTTCCTGCACGGTAAAGTTAACTTCATGGTGAACCGAGCCAATGTGATCTGCTGCTTTTTTGGCTGCTTCTAAATCCGGAGAACCAACTAAACCCACTGCAAAGCTGTGAAGTCTTGGGTACCATGCTTCCTGAGTGTCGCCGCTTTCGATTCTTTGTCTGGCAAATTTCGCTGTTATTGCAGAGATAATAGATGAATCCAGGCCTCCGGAAAGTAAAACTCCATAAGGAACATCACTCATCAGTTGTCTGTGAACAGCTTCTTCTAATCCTTTTCTGATTAAATTAATATCGGTTACATTATCTTTTACAGCTTCAAAATCTTCCCAGTCTCTTTTGTACCATTGCTGAAGCTCTGCTCCATCCGGACTGTATACAAAATGTCCCGGCAAAAAAGTTTCTATTTTTTTACAAATACCTTCCAGTGCTTTAAGTTCGGAAGCTACATAATAATTGCCTTCTCTGTCCCAACCCTGATAAAGCGGACAAATTCCCATATGATCTCTTGCAATCAGATATTCATTTTTTTCTATATCATACAGTGAAAACGCAAAAATTCCGTTAAGTTTTTCTATAAATTTTTTCCCGTCTCTTTCATATAAAGCCAGAATAACTTCGCAATCTGACTGAGTTTGAAATTCATAATCAGGAAATTCTTTTTTCAGCTCACGATGATTGTATATTTCTCCGTTTACGGCAAGAACTTTTTTCCCGTCTTTTGAAAACAATGGCTGCTTTCCGGATGTAGGATCTACAATAGCGAGTCTTTCATGAGAAAATACCACTTTGTCATTTTGAAAAACGCCGCTCCAGTCCGGACCGCGATGGCGAATTTTTTTAGACATTTCAAGTACTTGTGGTCTTAATATTTCGGTTGACTGTTTTGCGTCAAATAAGCAAACGATTCCGCACATAATGTATTTATTTGAAAGCAAAACTATATATATGATTTATAATTTAAAATAAAAAATACAGATAATATTAAAATTTTAATTAATTTATTATTTATAGTTAATTATTTTAATTAAAATGGCTTTTTTAAGTAGTTTTTAGTTAAATTTTTTCACTTGTTATAATCTTATAATCGGGTGAAATTGAAAAATTTGATTTTCCATTGTTAAATAGTAATAAAAAAGGTAAATTTTTTCAAAAAAAAGTTGATGCGGTATTGACTTGTAAATTTTTTTTTATTTACTTTGTGGCTCGAAATAATTTTTTTTCATCATTTGTGTTTTTACCTCCTTGTAATAATATTGCAAGGAGGTTTTGTTTTTATTCGCTGCCTAATAATACTCCCGAGACATTCCACGAGCTGAAGCTGGTTCCTTCCTGTTTTCCCTGAGGAATTTTAATCTGAAGCGTATGCTTTCCTGCTTTCAAATCACCCAAAGAAATATAATTTGGGTTGGTAACTGTTCCGGGACACCAGTTGGATCTGCTTAAATCTGAGGAGGAAAGCCCGTCAGCAAAATTTCCGGATGCAGGATTATAGAGACGGTACGAACCACATTCTGTACGCCATGGAATAAAAGAATAGGATAGTTTTCCGTCTATATAAATTGAGTTTTGTTTAGGAATAAATTCATCCCCATTTTCCCATCCGCCGTGACCTGTTGTTATATATCTGAGTTGTACATTTTTTAAATCTTTTTCCAGATTAAATTCGACAAATAATCCTTTGTCTTGATCAAACATCGTTGCATAGTCCTGTCCTGCCATTTCCATAATATTGGTTGTATTGAATAGCGGGATTACCTTATTGTTGCTGTGTACAATCTGGTCGCTGTGATGAATGGTCAATTCCAGACTTACTTTATGACCGCCCTTGTCATAATTTCCGATGAAAGTACCGATCCAAAGTTCTTTTCCTGAAAGCGAGGGTTTTAGTTCTGTAATATCTTGTCTAAAGGGACTTAGAGTCTGCCAAACTTTATCTTTAAGCTGGATGTGATTGAATTTATTGATTCCGAAAGAGGTGAAAAATCTCATTAGTTCGATGGCTGGCTGATAATTTTTGGTTGAAGTAACTCCGAAATATTTTTTTCCGTTACCATTTTCGTACGATGGAAGTGTTTTTATTCCATTTTCCAGACCATCAGAAAAGGATTGTACTTTTTCTTCGGGAATAAAAAATACCGTTCCGGTTCTGTCGTATGCATCACCGTTAGACTGCTGTTTTAGCTCCACAAAAATATGATCTCCTTCAGTTATTTCGGGAAATTTTATTTTTTTAAGAATAATGGTTCCGTTGGCAAATCTTTTAATTTTCTCATCAGATTTAGATTCGTCAGAGAAATTGATGATTTCATTTTCAAAAACCTTTAAAGTAGTAAATCTGCTTTTCCACAATAAATCACGATAGCTTAAGAGATCTGTTGTAGATGCTTTTTTATTAAGGATTTTTTCTATTGCAGTACTTTTAACTTTTTTTACGGATACCGCTGTCGTAGCTGAATTTCCGTTTCTTTCAATCTGTAACACTAAACCTAATTTCTGACCGAGACTTGATGGTCCGCCACTTATTTTCAGATCGTTGGTATACCAGATTTCAATCGTGTTTGAATTGACCTTTGTGATTGCCTTTTTACAGTTGTAGCCAAGAATCTTTTTCGTTTCTGAGGTAAATTCAAACTCTTGTTTTGCTACAGATTCTGCATCATCAGTGGAAATAACCTCATCTGGTTTTAAAAAAGCATAAGAAATAATGCTGTTGAAAGGTTTTTCTATTTTGGTAATTTCAAACGGATAGTCGCTTTTCAGTTCTTTTATTTTTGAGTTTAAAATATAATTTTCTTCTGCGTTTACCCAGACAATCACAGTGTTCTGATTGGGCTGAACTTTTCCGTTGTATGAGCTTTCATATTGAATCTCATAAGTCTGTGAGATATACAAAGCAGAAATAAAAGTAAAAACAATGACGATAAAATTTTTTAGCATAATAAATGAAGGTGATTTGGAGTTTTAAATGATTATTTGTTTCAATTATAAATATAATTTTTAATACAAATTATAAAAGTATTTAATAAGTCGGGATTTTGTAAAAATTTGTTTAGAAGCTAGCTTTCACCTGCATGCTTCCTATGTGTATGGTTCTTTCACCGGAATTTCTTCCTTCATAATTCAGGTTAAGTTGAAGAAAAGAGTTAATTGCCTGCTGAATAAATACGCTCCATACCTGGTTTTTTCCAGGTTTTAAACCGTCAAGCATCTGGTTTCCGACAATACTGAAGTTATTTCCTGTAAAATCATTATTGATAAAAGAGAAGTTTCCTCTGATGGAAGTTTTTTTGCGTTCCCATTGGATGGTTCCGGTCAGGTCAAAAGCCTTCAGCATTTCTTCGCCATCCAATCTCTTTTTTTCACGGTAAGCCGAGGAAAATTCTGCCTGAATGGCATCTGTAAATCGGTAGGTTGCCTTTGGTTTGGTTTCAAAGTTGTTGAGTCGGTAATCTCTCGTGGCAAAAAGCTGTGAAGAATTTTCAATATCATGAATTGAATTTTCCCAGTCAATTCTAAATTCTTTGTTAAACCAATATCCTATATTCACAAAGTGGGAGGCTTGATTCCGCTCTTCGCTGCTGAAATTGGCATTCAGGAGATTATCATTGGAAATAAACCGGTAATTGCCGTTCCAGCCGGATTTTTCAGTTGGATTAAACTGAGCAGACATCAGAATATTCTGATTTTTCAGAATTAAATTTTCTCCGGTCTCAAAAGGATTTAGAACCAAAACTTTATCTCTTTTATAAAAAGAATTTTGAGAATTTAATGAAATATTGAAGTTCCAGCGTTTTAAAAATTTGTTTTCAGAACTGAAAACAACAGATGGGTTTACAAATAAAGCCAGCTGTAGCTTGTTTTTATTGGAAGGAATATATCTTACAGAATTGGTATAAACCCTTATGTATTGCGCAAGGTCAGAATATTCTGCGATTTCAAACTCATCAAGCTGTTGCACACCATCACCGTTATAATCTGTCCATTTATAAACTCCTTGTCCGTCGGTTACTTTTATGTACTGAAATTCACGCTGGGCTTCCTGACCATTTCCTAATTCATAAAAAGCTTGAAGGCGCATTCCGTTTTTAAATAGCTGCTGATTGTATAAAATATTTCCAACTACAAAATCTTTGTTCTGATTCATATCTACATCGTCATTTTTATAGAAAAATTTTCTATAATGAAGCAATGCATTCAATGTGGTTTTTTCAGTTTTAATGATTTGGCTTTCTGCCATGAAACCTAAGATTCTGTTCATGTTCTGAAGCCGGTTGTCACGTACAGAATCATTATCTCTCACATACATTCTGGATAGGAGCTTGGTTCTTGCGCTGTCACCGATTTTTTTCTGAACGAAAAGTTCTTTCCAGCTAAAACTGGTCACATCCATTAATTCTATTTCGTTGAATTTCTTTTCGTTATGTTCCATGCTTCCGCCGAGTGCCCAGCTTCCTTTCGCTCCGGTGTATTCTGTTCCTGCTGCTCCGCGGATAAATTTGGTATTTTGAAGTGTTGCTTTTGTATCCAGGTAAGAAAAGTTTCCTTTGGTTGTAAATTTGCCCTTGATCCAGCCAAAATCAAGATCATTTTTAAGACCTTTATAAGAATCCTTTTCATCAAGATAATTTACTCTGTAATTCAGCACAGATTTGTTATTCCATTTATTTAAAAAGCTGAAAATAAAGCGGTTTTGGGTGAGGTTGTTAAATTCCTGTGCAAGGTTAAAGTCGCGTGAAAATTCTACATCATTGATGCGGTCTAAAATATGAAACTGCTTGTCTATATATTGATATTCAAATCGTGGAGTTCCTTTCCAGTTGTTTTTGGTAAAGGTTTTGTTCCCGAATATTCTTGCCGCGTAACCAATGTTCTGATCTGAATCTTTTGATGAAAATAAATTGATGTCGTAATTGCTGAGTGAAACATCTGCGCCTATTTTTCCTTCTTTAAGCAAATATTCTGAATTTAAAGTATAAACCTGAGCTTTTTGGGGCGAAGGCAGTTTTCTGACGGCACGATAATCTCCCAAGTTGGGTCCGACATATTCAAAAACACGTCCGTTGTTGGTGGTTTGTTTGAGCTTGTAGTCTCCGAGACTGGCTCCGAAATAAGTAAATGATACCTGATATAAAGTCTGTGTGGCATCAGTAGAAAACTCATAATAATTTCCACTTGGATTTTGAATAAGGATGTATAAGATTTTGTTTACATCGTATTCTGCAACAACGCCGGAAGGTGCATACATCAGGTTTTGATCGTTTCCGGCATCGGCTAAAATCTGCTCATCTTCTTTGGATAAATTTAAGGCTAAAGGAGCATTTTTATTGTCATTCTCCATAAACCAATTGAGACCGACCCTGAATTTTTCTCTCTGATGCTCCAGTTTTCCGGTAAATAAATATCTTGAATAATTTCTGTTGGCATAATTAAAAGAAATTGTAATGAAATTTTGCTGGAAAATAGGTCTGAAACTAGTGAAAGTGACTTCTCCTGTATTATAATTGATGACGTAATCCTGATTTTCACCACGTTTCATCAAAATTCCGTCGATGAAAACCTGTTCTGAGCCTGAAATCAAGGTGATAAACTGCTCTCCGTTTTTTCCTGTAAGTCGGTATGGTCCTTGGTTTCCTTCAATTCCCTGAAAACGGATTCTGTGAAACTCACTTCGCGCAACGCCAGCCGAAATATCTACAAAAGTCTTGTTGTCATTTCCAAACTGTGTCTGAAACTGAAGACCCATGCTTCTTCGCTGATATTTTGAAAAATAATTTTTGGCATCTACCAGATCTAAATGACCGGCTCTGAGAATTGATTTTTCTTTGATATTGAGCTGCATATAGATTCTGTCAAACTCTTCCAGAGTCTGGGTATATCCATCCGCCTGTATAGGTAAATTGTGATCTGAAATGCTTGCCAAAACCGTGACATCTTTAGAAAGTCTTCCGGAAATCTGTAAATCCATTGAGCTTTGCACCGATTGTCCCTGATTATTACCAAAAGTAATCCCTCTGATGATAGAACCTTTTGAATTGAGCTCTCCTAGAAACCTTTTGGTATTATTTTTCGCAAGAACGGCTTCGTCTACAATGATTTTGTTACTGGTTCTGACGAAATCCATTGTGTCTTTGGCAAAAAGATCTCTTTCAAGTCTTAGAGCAATAATGCTGTCTTTTTTGATACTGTCTTGTGGTATATTCGGATTTTTCCATGTAAAAATTTGGGCATTATAACAAGATAAGCCCATAAACAACAATAAGAATATCAGAATAAAATTCCGCAAGTCTTTAAAAATAATTGGTAAAAATAGCTAAAAATTACGAACACCAAAGGTTTTAATAGTATTAACAGAAATTTAACCTCATTATTATATTAAATGAAAAAATAACAGTAATTTTGCCTCATAAATTATTAATATTAAAATTTAAGTTATGAAAAAAATCTTTACAATTTTAGGAATAGTTGCAATTGCAGGAATTGTGAATGCACAAATTGTGATCAATGAGGTTTATGGTGGTGGAGGTAATTCAGGATCTACTTATAAAAATGACTTTGTAGAACTAATTAACAAGGGTACCTCACCTGTTACACTAACTGGAGCTACGCTACAATATGCATCTTCTGCAGGTACTTTTAATTCTTATCATACTTTGCCAAGTATTACTTTGGCTCCAGGACAGACTTATTTAGTACAAGAAGCTGCAGGAGCTGGAGGTACGACTAATTTACCTACTCCTGATTTTATTGCAACAACATTAGTGAATTTCAACGGATCAACTAATAATTCTACAGATGGTTTTGCAATGGCAGGAACTAATATGAAAATTGTTTTAGCTAGTAACTCAGTACAAGTAGGAAGTCCTACTGATACTAATGTTTTGGACTTTGTAGGTGTAGGAAGTGCAAATCAATTTGAAGGATCAGCTGCAGCGCCTGCAATGTCGAATAGTACTTCAGTATCTAGAACCAATGGTGTAGATACCAATAATAATTCAGCAGATTTTACAGCTGGATCTCCAACTCCTCAAAATTCTGCTTCAGGAAGTTTATCTGTTTCAGACTTGAATAAAAGTAAGTCTGCATTTTTGAAAAATACTTTCGTTGAAAACGATGAAATCATTTTCGGCAGTGAAGTAAAAGACATTAAAATTTATACTTTAAGCGGACAGTTGGTAAAAACCTCTTCAGTGAAAGCTAATGAAACATTAAATGTTGCTGAATTGGCAAAAGGTAATTATATCGTTACCGGAACTGTTAATAATCAACCGGTTTCTCAGAAAATCTTGAAAGATTAATTTTATACTATAAACAAAGATTAACCACTTCTTTTTGAAGTGGTTTTTTTATGGCTGTATTGTTTGATGTGGTATTTTTTATTTATAAAATTGTCATTATTGTTGTTTATTTGGTATTATTTTTGGTTTTTTTATGATAATCACCAAAATAAAATATTATGAAAAAAGTATTTACTTTTATCGGACTCATTTCGATAGCAGCATTCTCTAATGCTCAGATTGTAATCAATGAAATCTATACCGGAGGTGGAATCCTGGGAGCTGCCATTACTAATGATTTCATAGAACTCAAAAATATAGGAGGCTCTACGGCTTCTCTTAACGGCGCAACTATTCAGTATGCTTCTTCAACAGGATCTTTTACTCAGTACAATAACTTGCCGAATATTACTCTGGCTCCGGGACAAACGTATTTGATTCAGCAGGGATCTGATGGATTAGGCGGATTGATTAATTTGCTTAATCCTAATCTTGTTGTAAGTGTTCTCTTAAACTTCGATGGTTCTCCTGCTGTAGGAGTAGGAGTTGGTCTTGCGCTTACTTCAGGAAAAGTTGCTTTGGCAAGCAATGCGACACAGGTTACCGGACCTACAGCTGCTAATGTCTTAGATTTTGTAGGTTATGGTCTCGCTAATCAGTATGAAGGAGCAGGAGCAGCTCCGTCTCCAACGATTTTGAATTCAATTACAAGAACTAATGGAGATACCAACAATAATAATGTTGATTTTACCATAACATTGCCAACTCCTCAAGCATCAGGAACGCTTGCTGTAAATGATCTGCAGAATAATTCAGTACTAAAGAATAGTTTTGTACAGAATGCTTTTGTAAAAAATGATGAGATTGTATTTGGTACAGAAGTAAGAGATATTAAGATCTATACTTTATCGGGTCAATTGGTAAAAACTTCTTCGATAAGAAATAATATGTCTTTAAATGTTGCTGAACTGCAAAAAGGAAATTACATTGTAACAGGAATGATTAATGATCAACCGGTATCTCAGAAAATTATAAAAGACTAATTCAGTTTTATTTTAAACATTAGATAAGCAGCAATTTCTCCGATTGCTGCTTCTTTTTTTTAATACCAACCTCTTCTCGCAGCATTAATAATCGTACTCAGATTCAGAATTAATGTATAACGGATTCTTTTGCCATAATCTTTGAATGCAGGCTCGAATCCTAACGAAGACTGTACCGGCAAAAATATTTCAAGAAAATCAGGAATAACGCGTACTTTCAAACCACTATCCCATATAAATTGAGTCGGTTGATTTTTATTTTTGTAAAAACCTGCATCAGCATAAATGTGAAAGACTTTCCATACACTGGAGTCTACATTAAATGAAGTGATCCATTGATTTACACTTCCCGGAATAAAAGATTTAAAACCACCATCTGCCAAAATAAACTGCTGTGATAAAATTCCTCCCGTTGCACTCTGCCCCAATAAATTATAGGAAAATGAATAATCTGAAACTCTCGAAATACCATAATTGAAAGTATTGTTTCGGGTTTCATTTCTTGCAAAATAGCCCGCAAAAAGGCGTAAGCTGAGTTTCTGTCTGGGAGCAAATTCCCATCGGTAAAAGCCTTCCGCAGTAATTTTGTTGTAATCTTCCATTCCCTGTGTGCTGATGCTGAAGCTTTTCTCATGAATCATTTGATTGTCGGTGTATCCGTAACCAATCGTCCATAAATTGTATTTTTCATAATCATTCTCTGCAATCATTTTGGCATTCAAATCACGCTGAAAATATGTGTAAGAAATACCTAATCCGCGACTTACAGTACTTCTCGGGTTTTTTCTGAAATTGATATTAGAGTACAAAGAATTTTTCTGATAAGCTAAATCAAAATCATAGTGAAAATAGGAACCAGAAACCCCGAAAGTCAATCTCTGAATAATGCTTTCAGCGGGAAGAAAAGAGTAAGAAACTGCTCCTGAGCCAGTCAGTTTCCCAGTCCCCGTACTATAAGACGGTGTAATGGAATATAAAAATTTCTGATCGAAAAGCGACTGATTTTTAAAATTCATTCCGATGAGAAACTTGTCATAAGTATTGGTAAAACGGATTCTCGGATTCAGATAAATCTCATTAAACTCAGGATTGGGAATATCTTTAATCAGCTTAAATCTAATTTTTTTAGCATTCGAAAAAATTCCTTTCGTATAAAGAAAATTATCCCGGTAGTTGGCTTCCGGAAAAATGTAATCATTGTTTAAAGTGATTTTATAAACATCCTCGGCGGGAAGTTGTACTGTTTTCAGACGTTCATTTTTTTCTGTTTCAATCCAATAGGAATTTCTTGAGCCTTCTTTGGTTTGTGTTTCTAGTTTTACAGGAATATTTTCATCTGTATTTTTAACGATCTTAATGTTTAATGAGTCATTTTCAATTCTGAAATTCTTCAGTCTGAAATTTACTCTGTGCTTTCCTTCTATGAAATTTTTAAGATATTCTGAAGACGGTTCCTTTTTTGCCAGTTGATCCAGAAAATCATCAGGATTTATCTGCGTGTCAGTGTTCTCGGCAATATAATTTTTGATAATGGAATTGAATTTTTCTTCTCCCATTTTATCCGCGGTGTAACTGAAAAGTGTACCCGTTTCGAAACTGCTTATCGCCATGTCGTTGAAATTGCTCAACACAGTGAAAGGTTCATCAATTTTCTGGTCAAGATTCTGCGAAAGAATATACTGATAAGCCAGCCCGTATCTGTCGAGAAGTTTCACTCTTGAAGCATGAAATAATTTCAATGGTTTTACTCCCAAAATTTTTGTTTCCGGAAGTTTTCCCAAAAGTTTTGCCTCGCTGTAAAATTTTTTAAGATATTGAATTTCAAGATAAGACTTTAAACCATTTTTGAACCAGTGATTTTCCTGTTTGGATGTGATGATGCTTTCATCAAGAATTTTTTTGGTGATAATCCCAAAGTAATCCAGATCTGCATTTTCTGCATCAGAAAAAAGCTTGAATCTGAATTTCCAGAATTTAATATCGTTATTTCCGAAAAAATCTTCCTTTGCCCTGAATTTGTCTGAAATAAATAATTTTTCTGGAATAATTCCCACTCTCTCTTTGATAAATTTAAGCTGTAGAGGAAGATAAAATTCAAGATTTTGAATTTCCTGTGGGCTGATAAAATAGCCGAACTGTATTTCAGTTTTTATATCATTTGTATTGATTTTGATGGATGGAAATTCATTTTTACTTAGAAGAAATTCAGGATCAGAATCCAAATATCCCTGAAATGAATCGGGCTGCACTTTTGCCAGATTACTTTCGATAAAAAAGTTGTCATTATTTCTGAATTTAACTTTCCAATAAGTATTAAAATTTACCGATTCTTCTATATCGTGGTAATTTCTTTTTGTATTGTTTTCTGTATCAAAATGATCAGGCACGATGAAAAAATATTTCAAAGCAATATCCTGTGCTGAAGTTCCGTATCCGGTAAATTTTTTGTCAGGAAGCTGTATTTTGTAATTTAACTGCAATTCTATAGTTTCTCCGGGATGCAGCGTTTTATTTAGCATCAGGAAAAGATTTTCTTCTGATGTTTTGTTTACAAGAACAGATGGGTTGTCTGCGCTGTTAATTTCAAGATTCAAGATTTTTCCAAGCTCCTGTTTTTTTGCAAAATGCAGGCTGTAATTTCTGTCTTCAAGTTTTCTGTAAACCAACGATGTTCCACGTTTATTATACGCTGCGATCCAATTGAGCAGTTTTATGCTGTTGAGATCTTGATCAGAATGATTATGATAAACTATTTGTTGACTTATTTCGAGAGTTTTTCTATCAGAAGATAGTTGCGCATCAATAGAAATGCTGTCTTTTTGAGCATTCACCTGCACAACCCATAAAAAAGAAATAAGACTTAGGATAAATTTTTTCAATGTTCTGATAAAGCTTCAAATATAGCGTATTTTATATCAAATCAAATACCTTTTTAGTCCGGATTATTGTTAAAATTTCAGATATTCAAAAACAAAAAATCCTGAAAACGGCTTTAAAGAATAAAGACATTTTCAGGATATCGTATTTATTGATATGTTGTTTGTTATAAAGAATTCAGATAAGCATTCCAGCCTGCATTTTTATAGGTTGCTGCGGCTTCTTCCGGATTTTCAGATTTGTAAATTCCTCTTCCTACAATAATAAAGTCAGTGTGCAGTGTTTTAAAAACACGTTCAGGAGTATTGTACTGCTGTCCTTTTCCATCACCTGAATCTGCAAGATTTACTCCGGGAGTGAACAGTAAAATATCTTCAGGGATTTGATTTTGTGAAACTCCGCCAATCACGTTAGGATGAGAAAGTGCAACTTTCAATGCCTCCTCACGATAGTTATTTGAAGTTAGAGTTCCTTTTGAAGACATTCCGATAATGGCAACTACTCCCACATTTTTGAAGCAGTCTAAAGATTCAAAACCGCCGATCACCTGAGAAGTAACAAAATCTGCCCAATCGGTGATTCTGAAAACTCCGCTTGTAAACTGTAGTTCCTGTGTATTTCCAATGTCAGCAAATTTTCGGTCCTCCATCAAGAGAAATTTATGTCTGGAAGCAATTTCTTTTAAAGGGATAATAGTGTTTTGATAATCAAAATCAGAAATAATATCGATATGTGTTTTTAGGGCAATAATATGAGGTCCTACTTTGTCTGCAAGCTCAAGGAGTTCCTGAGTGGTTGTTACATCGGCAGAAGCAATAAGGTTAGATTCTTTTGCCAAAGCAATTTCTAATAATTTTTTTGAAACTGAATGCTGTGCAAATTCAAATTTTTGCTGATAAGAGAGTCTTGTTTTTTCTTCAAACTGAACGTGATTTCCTTTCAGAAAATCATTAATTCTCTGCACCTCATCATCGCAAAGATCGCCGTTTTCCTGTAAAATACTACAAACTTCAGTAATATTGAATAAAGTGTGAACTCTGTAGCCTTTGTTTTCTAATAGTTGCTTGCCGCCTTGTTCTCTGTCTAAAACAACCACTATATCGGCTACTTTTATATCTTCCTGCTCAATTTCAGCAATGGTTTCTACTAAAGATTTTCCGGAAGTGATAACATCTTCTACCAAAAGACAGTTTTGCCCTTTTTGATAAATGCCTTCAATCATTTTTTTGGTTCCGTATTCCTTTGCCTCTTTTCTTTTTATAATTAATGGAATGTAGCTTTCCAGAGACATTGCAGTTGCCATCGGAAGTGCTGCGTAAGGAACGCCACAGATCAGATCAAAATTATCTAAAGGAAGCATATCCAAAAGATAATTGGCAAGATTTTTTAAAATTTTAGGATCTGAAGCTAGCGGTCTTAGATCTACATAAAACGGACTTTCTATACCGCTTTTCAGCGTAAATCTTCCGAATTTGATGATGCCCAGTTTGTAACATTCTAAAAAGAATTCTTTCTTACTTTCCATTGTTTTTTATTAGATGTTGCAAATTTAAGGATTTGAGATGAAAGGATGATAGTAATGGCAAATTTTGCTTGGCTTATAAATCCTGAAATTTTGACTTTATTATTTGAATTTTAAAAATATGTTTATCTCAAATATCTTTCTGAAGAACATAAAAAAACCATCATAAAGATGGTTTTCCTATTATTTCACGATATCTGCATCAATGACCCTTGTTTTGCTGTATTTTTGTTCTGCTTCCCAAAGAAGAAATTTATCAACTTCTTTTATGAGTTTCGGAATCGTAAATGATAAAACTGCGAGATCATCTAAAACTCCTACAACAGGAATGATAAAATCAGGAACCAGATCTATGGGCGATATTACATATAAAACTCCTAAGAGCGGTAAAATCATGTCCATAGACTTTACTGGATAAAATCCTTTTCTCCAAAGATTGACCATTCTGAAAATATCTGGTATTTTTCTCACAAATCCTTTGTGGCTGATTGCTTCTTTTGCTAAACTGATTTTTGAATACTTCATTTTTGTGTTTGTTTTTTTTAACTTCAACATTATATAATTTTCAAATTGCGTACCAATGCAATATAAAATTTCGTTAAAATTATTATTTGATAATATTGTCAATGAACTGATGCACAGACTCTGTATTCCAATCTGTATAAGCATCTTCTTTAATTAATATTCTTCCGTTCTGATCTAAAAGGAATGTGGTGGGAAAAGCTTTTGGAAGCACCTTTTCAGAGATCGGACTTTGGGCAATATATACGGGAACAGTATAATTATTCTCCTGAAGAAATTTTCTTACTTTAGCTTCGTCATCTTTCATTGCAATCAATACAAAGTTGATATTTTCCTTTCTTGAATCATAAAGTTTCTGAATTGTCGGCCATTCTTTGATACAAGGAGGGCACCAAGTTCCCCAAAAGTTCAGAAAAAGAGGTTTGTTTTTGAAGTTTTTAAGATTGGTACTCGGAACATTGATTCCCTGTAAATCTATATCGTAATCTACTTCATTAATGTGAACTGCATTCTCAATGGTAGCAACCGGGAAAAACTGATCTTTCAGAAAATTCTTTACTCCCGGAACGAAGGCGATAACAGCAATAATAATGATCAGGACTATATATACGAAGTTTTTTTTCATTGTAATAAGTAAAGTGTAACTCATTGTAATTCAGATTTTTTTTTTATTGCTTTCGATGGGATTTGCCGAAAGCGGATTCGTTAGAAATCTGGTTTTCAATTGACAACAATATTAAACATTTTGAGAGAGAACTGCAAAATAATTTGTCTCAATAAATTATCAAATGATAAAAATCTACAAAGAGCAATAAAACAATTAGAGATATTAATTATTCTTTTGCTGGCTTATAATAAAATTTACCATACTATTACTGATCTCTTCAAGTTTTGCTTTATCTGTAGTGCTGAAACCATGATTTCCTTTTCTGACGATGATCAACTTATTTTCTGTATTGGATTTTTCCAACATTTTATGAAGTCTTTTCGAATGTTTTAACGGAGCAATTTTATCCTTATTACCATGAATAATAAGTGTCGGAACCGTATTTTTGTTGTAGGTGAGCGGAGAAATATTTTCACAAAATTCTGCAATCTCTTTTTTGTTTTCTTTGGAATCCATTCCTGTAATTCCCATGATAAGCTTACCACGCAGATCAATAATTTTTTGTGAAACTAAACCAACTGTAAAAATCAATGGCTGTGGAGCTTTGGTGTGAAGAAGTCGGTTCATATCAGTAGGTCCGAAATTATCAACCACATAATTTACTTTTGCGGAATATTTAGAAAGTAAAGGATCGCCGATAAATTGTGTGTCTTTGGTATAAGCACTCAGTAGAGAAAGATGAGCTCCTGCAGAAACACCCCACATTCCTATATTATGCGGATCAAACTGATACTGGTCTGCGTTTTTTCTGATCCACCGTACTGCGTCTTTAGTGTCTTCAATCGGAGCAGGAAAATGAATTTTTTCATTGACTAAACGGTAATTGATGCTGATGACTGCGAAGTTTTTATCTAAAAGTTTAGAAATGGTATTTTCTACATAATTATCAGCGTAAATTGTTTTGTTTCCCTCTACCCAAGCTCCTCCGTGAACAAACATTACTACAGGAAATTTTTTTATCCCGGTTTTTTGAGGCTTATACAAATCAAGGAGTATTTCTTTCCCGTTTTCATCAGTCTTGTAGACTATATCTTCCTGAACATTGGCTTTTTCAAACAGAAGTGTTGTTTTCTGTCGTTGAGAAAATATTAAAACTGAGCATATTAAAAATTGTACGGCAAGTACTTTTTGCAACAATGATTGAGAAGAGATTGATTTCATAATAAATGTAAATGAAATGCAGGTGCAATATTTGTGCAAAGATTAACGGGAATAATCATAAATTCCGAATCATGAGGCTGATGATAAAGTCTTGCTTTTTTCAAAAAGATCAAAATGAAATTTTATATTGGCAATATTTTTCCAGGTCGCATATTTGAATAAAGTAAAACCAAGCAACATTCCGAAGGTATTTAGAAAAACGTCATCTACATCTGCAACACCTCTTCCTGTTAAAAACTGAGCAGATTCGATTAAGCTTATCGAAAAAAGAAAAAATAGAGTGATTGGTAAAAACCGGCTGAATTTTTTAATGCACAAACCCAGCCATCCAAACGGGCAGAATAAAAATATATTCCCAAAAATGTTAACGATAAAATCCTGATTTTTGATGTTATTGTTGGTGAAAAAGTTTTGTATTGTTACAAACGGTTTATGCTGAAAGTAAGCAATTTCTGAAGGCTCTCTTCCTGAAGCATAGAACATCATGTACAATAAAACAGCGGCATATATTATTATAAAAACTGCAAAATATCTTTTCATAGGTTTCCTTTTAAGGATTAGTAATAAAAAAAGTTTGTAGCTATTAGTCCTTATTACAACATCAATTATATCCCCTTTAGTGTCTGCTTTAAAAAAGTTTATTATTTTTTACGAGTATTTAACATAAAAAAAGCCTTACTCCACAAAGTAAGGCTTCAAAATATTTATTTTAAAATCTTTTAAACCTGAATAACTCCCAGATTAAACTTTTCTGTGATAGGAGAGTGATCAGCTGCTTCAATTCCCATAGAGATCCATTTTCTGGTATCTATAGGGTTGATGATAGCATCCGTCCATAATCTTGCAGCAGCATAGGTAGCTTCTGTTTGTTTTTTATATTTTTCAGAAATTGAGTTTAAAATTTCTTTACGCTCTTCATCCGAAATTTCTTTTCCTTGTTTTTTCAGGGTAGACTCCTGTATTTGTGCCAAAACTTTAGCAGCCTGCGCTCCGCCCATTACGGCGAGATCTGCCCACGGCCATGCAACGATTAATCTTGGATCATATGCTTTCCCGCACATAGCATAATTTCCTGCTCCATAAGAGTTTCCGGTAATAATAGTAAATTTTGGGACAACCGAATTAGAAACCGCATTGACCATTTTGGCTCCGTCTTTTATAATTCCGCCGTGCTCCGATTTTGAACCTACCATGAAACCAGTTACATCCTGTAAAAACACCAAAGGAATTTTTCGCTGGTTACAGTTCGCAATAAATCTTGTTGCTTTATCTGCAGAATCAGAATAGATTACCCCTCCAAACTGCATTTCCCCCTTTCCGCTTTTTACCAGTTTTCTTTGGTTGGCAACAATCCCTACAGACCAGCCATCAATTCTTGCAGTGGCACAAATGATGCTTTTGCCGTAATCGGGCTTGTACTCTTCATATTCCGAATTATCCGTAATACATTTGATAATGTCTAAAGTATCGTACTGATCTGCTCTGGAAACCGGCATGATCCCAAAAATGTTTTCAGGTTTTTCTTTTGGCGGGAAACTTTCAATTCTGTCAAATCCTGCTTTTTCGTAGCTTCCGACAGATTTCATAATATTTTTTATACGATCTAAAGCATCTTTATCATCTTTAGCTTTATAATCTGTTACGCCGGAAATAGAACAGTGAGTAGTGGCTCCACCAAGAGTTTCGTTATCAATAGACTCGCCGATTGCGGCTTTTACCAGATAACTTCCGGCAAGAAATATTGAGCCTGTCTTGTCAACAATCATCGCCTCGTCACTCATGATAGGAAGATAAGCTCCTCCTGCTACGCAGCTTCCCATTACGGCTGAAATCTGAATAATTCCTGAGGCGCTCATTTTTGCATTATTTCTAAAAATTCTGCCAAACATTTCTTTATCCGGAAAAATTTCGTCCTGCATTGGCAGGTAAACTCCGGCAGAATCTACAAGGTAAATAATAGGAAGCCTGTTTTCCATCGCAATTTCCTGCGCTCTAAGGTTTTTCTTACCTGTAATCGGAAACCATGCTCCGGCTTTTACCGATGCATCATTGGCTACAACAATACATTGTCTTCCGGAAACGTATCCCATTACAACGACAACACCGCCGCTTGGACACCCTCCATGCTCTTCGTACATTCCGTATCCGGCAAAAGCTCCGATTTCAATAGAATCTGAATCTTTATCAAGAAGATAATCAACTCTTTCTCTTGCCGTCATTTTACCTTCTTCACGAAGTTTTTGAAGTCTTTTTTCGCCACCGCCTTTTTTTATTTCATTTAAAAGACGGTTGATTTCTGATAACTTTAATTTATTTTGATCTTCTCTTTTGTTAAATTCAATATCCATGAAATCTTTATTTTAAACTGCCTAAAGATACTATTTTTGGTAAAAACAAGGCAAAATGATTGCAATCATATTTAAGTTTTTGGTTTTCAGAATTTTATGAAAATTTTAACAAACTTATGTTTTGTTATGTTCATAATATTTTCTAATTTTACACAAGAGTATCAAAGGTAATACTTTGGTTAAATGCTCTAAGTTCCTAGTTTATTTTTTTAATAGTTTATTATTTGAAGGCCCTGAAAGTTTCATAGACTTTCAGGGTTTTTGTTTTGATAGTGATTTTTGTTTAAAAATATTGAGGCTTTTTTAAATTATTTCTAAAATGTGAAAAGGTATTAGTAAATTTGCACTTTGGTATTTTAAGACGATCTAATGCAGAAATTAGCACTTTTCAGATTACATTTTATTGTTTTTTTATGGGGATTTACCGCAATACTAGGGAAGCTGATCACTGCTAATGCTCAGATTCTCGTTTTTTACCGGATGCTTTTTGCTTCAGTATTTCTCTACCTATTTATAAGAATTTATAAAAAAGAAAGCATTAAAGTTTCAAAAAAACTCTTTTTTCAGTTGGCGGGTGTAGGTTTTTTCATGGCACTGCACTGGTTTTGCTTCTTTTACTCAATAAAAGTTTCCAATGTTTCAATAGCATTGAGTTGCCTTTCTCTTTCTACGCTTTTTGCCTCTGTTATGGAGCCGTTGGTTTATAAAAGAAAAGTAGATGTTTCTGAAGTAATTATGGGAATTGTGATTGTTGCCTGTATTTTGCTTATTTTTAAAACAGAATTTCAATATAAAGAAGGAATTTTCTTTGGAATTCTTTGTGCTGTTTTTGGGACTGTCTTTTCTGTATTCAACGGAAAACTCTTTGGTAAAACAAGCTCAGGAAATATTATTTTTTATGAAATTTTCTCCGGCTGGTTTATTCTGATGGTATTTTATCTTGTTACAGGACAAATTGTTCACATGAACGAAATAAACTATAAAGATTTAGCGTTAATAGGCTTACTGGCAAGTTTATTTACAGCTTACCCGATGTTTGAATCTGTGAAGCTGATGAAATATATTTCGCCTTTCACGTTAATTTTAACAGTAAATTTGGAACCGGTCTACGGAATTATACTAGCTTTTTTTATCTTTGGAGAATCAGAAAACATGAGCCCCATATTTTATGTTGCCTCATTAGTAATGATTCTGGCAATTGTAGCGAATGCCATAATTAAAAACAGAAAACAGAAAAAACTTAATTAAGCATCAATTTATATGATGAAAAAATATTTTTTATTACTGACTTTAATGATTGTAGGAACATTTCAGTCTCAGATCATCAGAAAATATTCCAACGAATTTCTCAATATCGGAGCCGGAGCAAGAGGGATTGGTATGGGAGGAGCTGTAATCACTAATCAGGATGATGTCTACTCTCCGATGTGGAACCCAGCGGGGTTGATGGGAATTCAGAAAGACTGGCAAGGAGCAGCTATGCACGCAGAATACTTTGAGTCTATTGCAAAGTACGACTATCTTGCCTATGCCAAAGTTCTGGAAACCGGAGTTTTTGGAGTTTCAATCGTAAGACTTGGAGTTGATAATATTCTCAATACCACACAATTAATAGATACAGAAGGAAACATAGATTACGATAAAATCACAAGATTTTCTCAATCTGATTATGCAGGTATTGTTTCCTACGCTTTCAATCCTGGTGGGAATCCTAATTTGGATGTTGGGATCAATGCTAAAATAGTTTATAGAAACGTGGGTAAATTTGCCAGCGGTTATGGTTTCGGATTTGATATCGGAGCTATTTATAAACTAGATAACGGCTGGAAATTCGGGGGAATGCTTCGCGATGCAACCACTACAGTTAATTTCTGGAATATTAATCAGAATGAATTATCAACGGTTGTCAACGGAGAAGAATTTAACCCCGCTCCAACGGATAAAATGGAGCTTACCATGCCAAAACTTAATGCGGGTGCAAGTAAATTGTTTGAAATTAACAGCAGTCTTTATGTGTTGCCGGAAGCAGGAATTAATGTAGACTTTGCTAAAACAGCAGCACTTCTCTCAACAGATTTTGCAAGTATCACGCCTTATGCCGGAGCAGAATTAGGTTATCAGAAAATGATTTTTGTACGATTGGGAGTCAACAGATTTCAATCTATTACTGATATTGAGGATCTTAAAAGAAAAGTTTCGTTTCAACCGAGCGCAGGTATAGGAATAAGATACAGAGGTCTTACATTGGATTATGCCATCAGTAATTCAGGAATCGGGGGTTCTAATTTTTATTCTAATTTCTTCTCTTTAAAACTTGATATGGGAGAGTTTAGAAATGATTAACTATTTTAATTGTAACATGAAAAAATTATCTTTGGCAATACTTACAGCAGGTTTTACAATGACATTTGCTCAAAAAGTCTCAGATTACAAATATATTGTAGTTCCAAATTCATTTGAAACCTTCAAAAAACAAAACTACGGTCTTAGTAATGTCTTAGCAAAAAGTCTTAAAGCTAAACAATATATCGTTCTGTCTGATAATCGGGGCGAATGGTCTTCGGAAGCCAATTCTAATCAGTGTAATGTTCTTAATGCTGATATTGTGAACGATAGTGGTTTTCTGAGAAATAAGGTTTTAGTGGTATTTAAAGACTGTAATAATAAAGTGATTGCTTCTCAGAAAGGAAGTTCTTCAATCAAAGAGTTTGAGGAAGGTTTTCAAGATGCTTTAAAACGGGCTTTGATGTCTGTTCCTGTTGCAAACCCCAAAGAAATTAAAACTGAAAATCTTACGCAGGAGTTACAGACAGAATCAGTAAACGAAGTTGCCTCTCTAAAAAATGAGACTACAGCCGAGAAAACAATTACATACACCAATGGAAAATTAATTGTTCAAAAAATACAGCTTGAGGATAATCAATTTATTTTTGTTGAAAATAACAGCAGTGTGCCATTTGCAACTTTTAAACCAACCACAAGAAAAGATAGTTTTAAGGTGAAATTGCAATCAGGAGAAAATACTTTCGGCTATCTTGAAAATGGAAATATTATCATCGAAATTCCAAAAGGAAATGATGAGTATTCTAAAGAAATATTTTCATTAATTAAACAATAAAAAACCCTGCCTAAACCTAAGTTTGACAGG
Organism: Chryseobacterium echinoideorum; assembly: GCF_007474535.1. Lineage (GTDB taxonomy): Bacteria > Bacteroidota > Bacteroidia > Flavobacteriales > Weeksellaceae > Chryseobacterium > Chryseobacterium echinoideorum. Next base: position 55,321 of record NZ_VKNW01000006.1, read on the forward strand.
GCTTCCTTAAAATAAACCATAAAAAACTAAAACTACGGTAATAGAACAGTGTCTATTACATGAATAACGCCATTTGATTGATTTACATCTGCAATAGTAACTTTAGCTTTGTTGCCTTTTGCATCAGTTACATACAGATCTTTTCCTTTTGTCCAGAAGGTTAGTTGCTCACCTTCTACAGTTTTCATCATTGCTTTACCATTTCCGGCTTTCACAGCAGCCCAAACCTGCTTAGAATTGTATCTTCCAGGTAAAACATGGTAAGTAAGAATTTTTGTAAGCATCTCCTTGTTTTCAGGTTTCACAAGATTTTCGACAGTTCCTGCCGGCAATTTGGCAAATGCTGCATCTGTAGGCGCAAAAACTGTAAAAGGACCATCACTCTGAAGTGTTTCTACAAGACCAGCTGCTTTTACTGCGGCTACCAGTGTTTTGTGATCTTTAGAATTGACTGCATTTTCTACAATGTTTTTAGAAGGATACATGGCTGCACCACCTACCATTACTGTTTTTTCTTTCATTTTCTGTGCAGCTGCATTTCCGCTGAATGCAAATGATAATGCTACCATTCCGAATACTGCGATTTTTGATCTTGTGTTCATTTCTTGATTTTTAAATTATTATTTGAGTATTGTTTGTTTCTAAACTCATTTACGAGGAGTATTTTTTTTTAGATTTCAAAAAAAATATTTTAACAGTTATTAACTTTTAAGAAGAAGTTGGTTATTAAAGAGATATTTAATAATAATTTATTAGCTTTATTGGGATGATCAAGAATTTAAAATCAATCAGCAGAACATTATAGTTTTATAAAAGTTGATTTTGTGCAAAAAGTAAATGGAAAACATTAAAAAATTTACAGGTCTGGATGCAGCATAATAAGGAAAATATAAATAATCATATATTTTTTAAACTTTTTTGAAATTACATGTTTTATTTTACTAAATTTGGAATGAAAATTATTTACAATCAAAACAAAATATTCAGAAGAAGAGCTTGTAGTTTTACTGAGAGAGCGAAACGAGACTGGTTTTCATCATTTGTATGATAACTATTCTGGTGCTTTGTATGGTGTAATTCTACGAATTGTTCAATCTAAAGAATATACCGAGGAAATTATTCAGGATGTTTTTGTTAAAATATGGAATTCAATTCAGCAGTATGATTCCTCAAAAGGAAGATTTTATACATGGATGATCAACATAGCCAGAAATACGGCAATAGATTATCTAAAATCGAAAAGTTTTCAAAATCAGCTAAAAAACCAACCTTTACCAGATTTCGTATATGAGAATGCGGAACTTACAACAACTAATAATTCAGATTTTATTGGGTTCAATAAGGTGCTTGAAAGTTTGGAGTCCGATAAGCAGGAATTAATAAATCTTGCTTATTATCAAGGATACACGCAGAGTGAAATATCAGAAAAACTGAATATGCCTTTAGGTACTGTAAAGACGAAAATGCGAAGTGCATTGATGAAATTAAAAGATTTGTTAAAAGATTATCAATAAATAAATTGGATATCAAGGAATACATATCATCCGGAATTCTAGAATCTTATATTCTAGGTCTTGCTTCTCCAGAGGAAGCGAGCATTCTGGAGTGTGTGATGAAGAATAATGCTGAAGTAAAAGCCGCCTTTGAAGAGGCGCAGTTAACCTTCGAGATGCTTGCGACTTCGCAGGCAGTTGCACCGCCCCATGATTTGAAAGCAAAAATATGGGATAAAATTCAACACGAAAGCGTTGATGTAAAAGAAGAAAATAATGTTTCTGAACAGAAAGATAAAGATGAATCTAAAGTACTGAATCATTCTCTGCAGATTGAGCGTTTTGATCAGCCGAGAAGCAATTTCAAAAACTTTGCTATTGCAGCTTCTGTTTTATTTTTAATCAGTGTTGGGATTAATCTTTTTTGGCTCAACAGCCAGACTGAAACCAAGAGAGAAATAGCGGATCTTAAATCTGCTGATCAGTCTAAAAATTTGGCAATGAAGGATATGGAGCAAAAACTCAATATCATCTCCAATCCTGATATGCTTAAAATTGCTTTGGCGGGTGTTGATAAACATCCTGATTCTAAAGCTGTAGTTTTTTGGGATAAAAATACCAAAGATGTTTATTTGTCAGCAAATACTTTGCCAAAAGTACCACAGGGAATGCAATACCAGTTGTGGGCAATTTCTAACGGCAAACCTGTAAGTGCAGGGATGTACAGCGAAGATAAAGATTCTAGAATTTCTCTTGCAAATATTCCTGATGCACAGGCTTTTGCAATCACTTTGGAAAAAGAAGGCGGAAGCGATGTGCCTACTATGGAAAATATGTTTGTAATGGGCGGTGTTTAAATTCCATCAGTAAATTTATAAAACATAAAAATCTTTCATCATAGCGATGAAAGATTTTTTTATTCTGCATTGAAAAAATCCCAGACAATCTTAGCTTTATATTTTCCTAAAATTTCTTCCAGAGTTTCAAGGTTAGCTTCTTTTATTCTTTTTACGGATTTTAATTTTGATAATAGCAGTTCTATAGTTTTACTTCCTACACCAGGGATTTCCTCTAGTTCAGATTTTATAGTAGAGTTTTTTCTTCTGGTACGGTGATGTTTTACTCCGAAACGGTGCGCTTCATCTCTCACACGCTGTAAAATTTTCAGAGTTTCAGATTTTTTGTCTAAATATAAAGGGATAGAATCTTCCGGGAAAAAAATCTCTTCCAGTCTTTTGGCAATTCCTACAATAGTAATTTTTCCATATAAACCAAGAATTTTTAAGCTCTTTACTGCGGAAGAAAGCTGACCTTTTCCACCGTCAATCAAGATTAATTGCGGCAAGCTTTCCCCTTCATCCAGCATTCTTTTATATCTGCGGTATATGACTTCTTCCATGGTGGCGAAATCATTCGGACCTTCTACTGTTTTCGGATGAAAAATTCTGTAATCGGCTTTGCTTGGTTTTCCATCTTTAAAAACCACACAAGCCGAAACAGGATTGGTTCCCTGAATATTTGAGTTATCAAATCCTTCAATATGTCTTGGTTCTGCAGGCATTCTCAACAGCTTTTGCATTTCTGCCATAATTCTGTTTGAATGTCTTTCAGGATCTACAATTTGTACCTGTTTCAATTTTTCAATACGGTATTCTTTTGCATTTTTTTCAGAAAGCTCTACAATTCTTTTTTTGTCGCCAACTTTAGGTACAATTAACTTTACATTTGGAATCTCGACACTCAGATGAAATGGCAGAAGAACTTCTTTGGAGTCCGAATCAAATTTCTGACGAATTTCTATCAGGGCTTCCTCCATGATTTCATCATCTGTTTCTTCCAGCATTTTTTTAATTTCGGTGGTAAAGCTCTGAATGATATTTCCGTTTCTGATTTTAAAATAATTTACATAAGCAGCTGTTTTATCGCTTGTCATTCCAAAAACATCCACATCATCAATATTAGGATTTACAACCGTATGTTTAGACTGATAATCTTCCAGAATATTCAGTCTTTCTTTAATCATCTGTGCATTTTCAAACTGAAGATTAGCTGCATATTTTGTCATTTGATTGATCAGATATTCTTTTGCTCTCCGGAAATCTCCTTTAATGATGCCACGGATGGCATCTACTTTTTCATCATAATCTTCTTTGCTTTCTAATTCTTCACAAGGTCCCTCGCAGTTTTTAATATGAAATTCCAGACATACTTTATATTTTCCTTCATCAATTTTAGTGGGTGCTAAATTCAGATTGCAGGTACGAAGCTTATAAATATGTTTGATCGTATCTAGCAAAATCTTGGCAGGACGTACTTTAGCGTAAGGTCCGTAATATTCAGATCCGTCTTTTATTTTGTTTCGGGTAAGAAAAACTCTTGGGAACTCTTCATTTTTAATGCAGATCCACGGATAAGTTTTGTCATCTTTCAGCATTACATTATAAAACGGCTGATGTTCTTTGATGAGATTGTTTTCCAGTAAAAGTGCATCATATTCACTGTTGACAATAGTAGTTTCCAGACGGTTGATTTTTCCGACCATAATTCTGGTGCGATAGCCCGAAAGTGTTTTGTTGAAGTATGAAAGTACTCTTTTCTTCAGATTTTTTGCCTTTCCTACGTACAGAAGATTATCATTTTTATCATAATACCGATAAACGCCGGGTTCGGAGGGTAAAGTTTTAAGTTGTAATTCTAAAGACGGATTCATGTAGCAAATTTAAACATTATGATGTAGAAAAAGCTGAAATAAGTCTTTTCAGCTTTATAATATGTGTTAAAATTACATTGCCGTTATTTATTTGAGGATATTAAAATATTCAACCTCAACAAATGACTTTTCCGGTATGATTCAAAATGTGTATTTTTAGGCAAATTTTTAGAAATGATATACGGTATTGATACTTTCAGTTTTCATGATGTTTTGGAAATATGTAAAGACCCCAATAAAGCTCAGCTAAATGAGGCTGCAAAAGAGCAGATTTTAAATTCTCAGAAAAATGTTCAGAAAATTGTAGATTCAGATCGCTGTGTTTATGGTATTAATACAGGTTTCGGACCACTTTGTGATACTAAAATTTCTGCCGATGAAACTGCACAGCTGCAATATAATCTGATTATTTCTCATGCAGTTGGTGTGGGAAAACCTATTGGTAAAGAACTTTCTAAAATCATGATGATCGCTAAAGTCCATGCGTTGTCGAAAGGGTTTTCCGGGGTTTCTCTTCAAGTTATAGAAAGATTGATCTTGATGCTGCAAAAAGATATTATTCCTGTGGTTCCTGAGCAAGGTTCTGTCGGGGCATCAGGAGATTTAGCACCACTCTCGCATTTGGTTTTGCCTCTTTTGGGACTTGGACAAGTTTGGGAGGGTGACGAAATCTTTGAAACGCCAGAAATTCTTGAAAAAAATAATCTAAAGCCTTTAGTTTTAGGGCCAAAAGAAGGATTGGGACTGATCAACGGAACTCAATTTATTTTGGCTCATGCCATAAAAGGTTTAGAAAAGTTTGAGTATCTTTTAGATCTTGCTGATCTTGCTGCTGCAATGAGTCTGGAAGCTTACAGGGGTTCGGCAAGTCCGTTTAAAAAAGAACTTCATGAAATAAGACCATTTGAAGGAAGTAAAAAAGTGGCGGCAAGAATGCTTTTCTTCTTAAATAATTCGGATAACCTTAAAGCACATGAAGATTGTGAAAGAGTTCAGGATCCCTATTCCATGAGATGCGTTCCGCAAGTACACGGCGCAAGCAGAAATGCTTTTGAACACCTAAAAATGATGGCAGAAACGGAGCTGAATTCCGTAACAGATAATCCGATTGTATTAAGTGCTGAAGAATCTATTTCCGGAGGAAATTTTCACGGTCAATTAATGGCTTTGCCTTTAGACTATGCAACTTTGGCGGTAGCAGAATTAGGAAATATTTCAGACCGAAGAAGTTATTTACTGCTGGAAGGAAAATATGGTTTACCAAGGTTATTAACGGAAAGCTCTGGACTGAATTCAGGATTTATGATTCCTCAATATACTTCTGCTGCCTTGGTAACAGAAAATAAAACACTTTGTTTTCCGGCTTCTGCAGATTCTATTCCAACAAGTTTGGGGCAGGAAGATCATGTGTCAATGGGAAGTATTTCGGGAAGAAAGTTTAATCAGGTTCTTGGTAATTTAGTCAATATTCTTGCCGTTGAGCTGATGTTTGCAGCGCAAGGTTTAGAGTTTAGAAGACCGGCAAAATGTTCTGATATTATTGAAGAAAACTTCGCCATTCTTCGTTCTAAAGTTGTAAAACTGGAAGATGACCGATTGATCGGGAAAGATATGTTGGCAATTGCGGAGCTGATCAATGAAAGGAAGTTTATTGTTAATTAATAATAATTTAAGTTATAAATATCAAGCCCGGGAAATATTCCGGGTTTATTTTAAAGTAGATTGGAAGTATCTTTTCTCAAATTGCAAAACGGAAATCTTTCTTTAGTTTAAAATAATTATTATATTCGTCATAATGAAAACATTACAACTACTTTTACTGTCTTTAAGCGGATTTTTATTTGGGCAAAATATTCAGAGTATACAGCTGTTTAATCCTCAGACTAATGACGAAACGCCCGTAATTTCTATGGGTCAGCAATTGATTTTGAGATTTGATGATCTTACTAATTCCAGCGAAGTTTACCGTTATACCATCAAGCATTATGACAGAAACTGGCAGGATGATAATTTATTTTTCAGTGAAATAGCCAATGGGCAAATGAATGCAATGCTGGATGAATTTCAGTATTCCTTCAACACACTGCAGCCTTACACACATTATGTGTTGAGGTTTCCTAATGAAAAGATTCAGCCTAAAATTTCAGGTAACTTTGAGTTGATTATTTATAAAAGGTCAGCAGATCAGCCAATTATTACAAGAAGGTTTTCTATTGTTGAAGATCAGGTCAATATCGCATTGAATATTTCTCGTTTTGCAGATGCAAAAAATCCTGATCTTAACCAGAGAGTAGAAGTACAGGCAGTAGCAAAAGCGGGAGATCTCACGTCTAATGTTAATTCAATGACACTTACTTTGATGCAGAATAATAATCCTAATATGGTAATTTCAGGTCAGAAACCAAGTGCGACCATGGGAAATAAACTGCTTTTTCAACAATTGAATCTTATATTTCCGGGTAATAATGAGTTTTATTATTTTGATAATAAAAATATGAGAATGGCAGCAGATATGGTGAGAGCCACAGAAGTTTTAGACGGCGTTAATCAAACTTATCTTCATCCCGTTTGGGCATATCCTCTCAATTATCAATATCAGCCTGATGTAAACGGAGCATGGTATTACCGAAGAAATGATCTTGGATTGGAAAGAAATGCCGAACGTGAAGCAGATTATTCATGGGTGCATTTTTCATTAGATTCTGAACTGATGAATAAAGAGTTGTATATTTTAGGAGGATTTAATGATTTTCAACCTAAAAAGGAATTTCAAATGCAATATGATGAAGCGTCTCAAAAATATATTGCCAAAATTTATCTGAAGCAGGGGTTTTATAACTACATTTTAGCCACAAAAGAAGCTAATGAAAGTTTGAATTTGGGTGAAATTAACGGTAATTTCTGGCAGACGGAAAATCTTTACCAAGCTTTTCTTTATTACAGACCTTTCGGAAGAAACTATGACGGTTTGATTGGTTATGGTGAGTTTAGAACTCCGGTGAGATGATGATAATTGGAGTGTATGATTGAGTTTTAAAGAGAATATTAAAATAAAAAAACCTTACGAGCTAAATATCCGTAAGGTTCAATATAATAATAGTCTGGAATTTTCAGATTTTAAAGATTGCTGTTATAAAGAGGCTTTCATTGTCTTCGAAAATGTAATGAATGCATACCGGGAAATTTTGTGATTGATACATTTGCAGTTCTTTGCTTTTGATGTCTTTTTGTTCAGATTCCTTAATAATTTGTTCTACTGAGTCTTTCAGTTCATTCAAAAAGAGACGATCCTGATTTTTCTTTTGTGCATTCAGAACCCTCATCAACATTTGAATGTCATTTTTTGCCATAGATGAAAGCAAAACCTTCATTACGCACAATTTTTTTCAAGTTCAATAATATTGTCAAAAAAATCTAGTTTGGTATTTGGATTTTCGCTGTGAAATTGAATCCTGTATCGGAGTTCTTCCTGAAAAAATTCTGGTACATCAATACTCGCAACAGTATCCATACTCTCGACTATTTTGATAAAAGCTTCAATTATTTCCGGGCTAAAGCTTTCAATTTTACTTTTTAAAAAATCTATTCTCGAATTCATTTTTTTTAAAATATTAAATTAACCCCTATTTTTATAGGGTAAATTTATGTAAAAATATTTATAATTTAATATAACCCCTTGTTTTTTTAATAAAAAATTAAATTTAATTGATAAAATATTGTTGTCCCCTCTAATTTATATTTTAAATTAAAAAAAATGGGCACTTTTTCTGAAGTGTCCATTTTATTTTTTCTTATTTCAGACCATGTAAAAATCCTGAAGTTTTTCATCACATAATGTTTTGATCACTTCAATCCATCGGTCTTCGTCGTTAAGACAAGGAATGTAATGGAAGTTTTCTCCTCCTGCATGGGTAAACTGCTCTTTTCCTTCCACTGAAATTTCTTCTAAAGTTTCGAGGCAGTCAGATACAAAAGCCGGGCAGACTACTGCAAGGTTTTTTATTCCTTTTTTAGGAATGGTTTCAAAAGTTTCATCCGTGTAAGGCTCAATCCATTTGTCTTTTCCTAATCTCGACTGGAAAGATACTATCGTTTTTTCTTTGGGCAGGTTTAGTTTATCTATGACCAGGTTAGTTGTCTTAAAGCATTGATGTCTGTAGCAAAACTGATGACTCGGGTTGCTTTCTCTTGAGCAGCAGTCGTTGAGATTACAGGTTTTAGTAGGATCTGTCTTGTAAATATGCCTTTCCGGAACTCCGTGATAAGAAAATTGCAATGCATCAAAGTTTTCGGGAAGTTTTTCCTTAATACTTTCAGCTAAACAATTGATATAAATCTCTCTATTGTAAAATGGTTGTATGTAACTGATTTTTATGTTCGGAAATTTAGCTTTTCTCACTTCCTCAGTTTTTTCAATCACGGTTTCTGTGGTACTCATTGCATATTGAGGGTATAGCGGAAAAAGAACAATTTCCGTTACGCCGAGATCTGCAAGTTTCCGGATTCCGTTTTCGATGCTTGGCTGTGCATAGCGCATTCCTATTTCTACAGGAATGTCTACCAGTTTTTGTAGTTTTTTCTGAATTTTCTCTGTAATTACGATGAGAGGTGAGCCTTGTTCCGTCCAAACTGTTTTGTAAGCTTCGGCAGATTTTGCAGGTCTTGTATTGAGAATGATTCCGCGAACGAGTAAAGCACGGAAGAACCAGCGGTAATCAATCACTTTTTCATCCATTAAAAACTCATCCAGATATTCTTTCACATCTGGTACAGAGGTTGATCTTGGCGAACCGAGATTGACTAATAATATTCCTTTCATATAATTGATGAGTGGTATTTAATAAGTAAAAAGTAATTTTGCTTCTAACTTCTAACTTCTAACTTCTAACTTCTAACTTCTAACTTCTAACTTCTAACTTTAATTTATCCGTTTACAGCTTCTACTTTTTCAACCAGATCAGGTACGAATTGCTTTAAAATATTTTCAATTCCTCCTTTCAAAGTTGCCGTTGAGCTCGGGCAACCGGAGCAAGCTCCCTGTAAAAGCATTTTAGCGGTTTTTGTGCTTTCATCATATTCCATTAAAGAGATTTTACCGCCATCATTTTCTACAGCAGGAGCAACATATTCGTTCAGAATGTCTGAAATTTTTTGTTCGTCATCAGTATAATCTCTGTTGATGATCTTTTCTACAGGATTTTCATGTTTTTGAGCTTCAATATTTGAAATTTCTCCTCCATTCTGTAGATAATCTGCGATAAGAGCGCGAACGGTAACCATTACCTGATGCCATTCTACACTGTTGTCTTTGGTAACTGCAACAAAATTATCTGAGATGAAAACTTCATTCGCAAAATCGAATTCCTTGAAAATTGCCTGAGCCAGAGGAACTCCATTAGCTTCGTTTCGGGATTTTACCTCAACAAACCCGTCCAGAAGAAGCTTGTTTGAAACGAACTTCATAACATTCGGATTCGGTGTCATTTCAGCATAAATCTGGTACATTTCTTTTTTCTTTTGCAGGTAAATTCTTGGGTTTGCCAATAGTTCATCTTCAATGACGTTTTTCAGACTTTCTACAACATGTTCCCATTCTACCGTTTCCTGCTTGGCAATAGCAACGAAATTAGCCGTAATGAAAATTCTTTCTACAAAAGGATAGTTGAAAAGCTCCTGTGCAATAGGAATTTCGGATATATCTGAATCTCTGTCCAACTCCAATGATCCGGGAATCAAGTTGTAGTCGGCTACAAATTTCATCACTTTTGGGTTTTCTGTTGGTTCTATAAGGATTGTACGCATTTTTTCGTTAAATTTGAGAATACAAAAATACGGATTAGAAGTTAGAACAGGGAAGATTGAATTTAGATTTTTGCTATCGCTGTAATTTGATTGATTTGGCTTTTAGAATTCAATAAATTAAGTTTTCCGAAATAACTTTTTTCAAATTTTAGATGGAATATGGCTTTAATAAAAGAACTTTTAGGTAAAACACCTCAAATTGGTGAAAATACATTTTTAGCAGAAACAGCAACCGTAATCGGAGATGTTACGATGGGAGAGAACTGCAGTATCTGGTACAATGCGGTGATAAGAGGTGATGTACATTATATAAAAATGGGAAGCAAAGTGAATGTGCAGGATAATGCAATGCTTCACTGTACGTATGAAAAATATCCTTTAGAAATTGGTAACAATGTTTCGATTGGTCATAATGCCATTGTTCACGGTTGCACAATTAAAGATAATGTTCTGATCGGGATGGGAGCTATTGTAATGGATAATTGCCTTGTTGAAGAAAATTCTATTGTGGGAGCGGGTTCTGTGGTAACTCAGGGTACGCACATCAAATCCGGTGAGGTTTGGGGCGGAATTCCGGCCAGAAAAATTAAAGATATTTCTGCTGTTCTTCTGGAAGGTGAGGTTAACAGGATTGCAGATAATTACGTAAAATATTCTTCTTGGTACAAAGAAGAAAGATATATTTAAATTCAATTAAAGCTCTGGTTTTTTCCAGAGCTTTGTTTTACTTTAATAAATAAATACTGCGTTACCGCTTTCGCATCTTACTCCGGTTGGTTCTACAATCATCATGCAATCGGAAACGATGTCGTATTTCTTGTTAAAATCGGACATCTTTTGCGTGTAATTTCTGATTTTTGGTGTAATAACGTCTTTTATTTTTTTAGGATAAGCAATATATTTTACAGGACCTCCGCAAGCTTTTGATCCCATGGCTTCGAAAGTCCATTCTGAAGATTTGCTGCATTTTTCTTTAGCAATTACCGATTCTATTTCTGTTCGCATCTCATCCAGTAATGCCTGATCGTATTTTTTACTGTTTTCATCAGCCGGTCTTTCGGCAATATCCTTTGGAAGCGTAGAGTCGTCCTGCGAATTTGCCGATTTACAAGAATTTACTGTTATAAATATAAAAACTAAAATGATTGAAAAAGTGCTTAAAAAATTTCTCATAAAGCAGTAATTTATTGTTTTATTAAATAATGGTGTTGCCGTTAATGCTAATTTAAGTGTCGGACAAATTTCATGATTATTTTTTTAATTTAATCAAAATTTATTCCCTAAACTCTTTTTCGTAATTTTGCTGATGATGAACAATCATTTTTTTGAATTAATAGAATTTACCAGCAGAAGCGTTTTTCTTACCGGGAAAGCAGGAACTGGTAAGACCACATTTCTTAACGAGTTTGTAAAAAAAACGAAAAAAAAGCATATTGTAGTAGCTCCTACCGGAATTGCTGCCATCAATGCAGGTGGAGTAACCATTCATTCGATGTTTGGTCTTCCTCTTCGTACTTTTTTACCGACTACAGATCGCATAGACAGTAGTATAGCCAATAATATTGTTGATCTTCAGCAGCATTTTAAATATCGTAAAGATAAACTGAAACTTTTGAGAGAAGTTGAAGTGATTATTATTGATGAGGTTTCTATGCTTCGGGCAGATGTTTTGGATATGATGGATTTTTCTCTTCGTTTTATCCGCAGAAATAATCAGAGATTTGGAGGAGTGCAGATGTTGTTTATCGGAGATTTGTACCAGCTTCCGCCCGTTGTAAGAGATGAGTATGTGCTTAAAATGTTTTACAATTCTCCTTTTTTCTTCGATAGTATTGCCATTAAAGAAATTTCTCTGCTTACCATTGAACTGACGAAAGTGTATCGGCAGACTGATGAGTATTTCCTTGAAATTTTAAATGCAATTCGTGATGGAGATGTTGCTAATATTGATTTTGAAGAATTAAATAAGCGATATAATCCTGGTTTTGAATCGGGAGAAGAGCCTTATGTTTACCTGTGTTCTCATAACAAAATGGCAGATGATATCAATCAGGAAAAACTGAAAGAAATCAATCTTACTCCGGGAATTTACGAAGCTAAGCTCTTTGGCGAGTTCAAAGAAAATCAGTTTCCCAATGAGCAGTTTCTTGAGCTGAAAGTCGGAGCTCAGATCATGTTTATCCGAAATGATATTTCAGGCGAAAAAAAATATTATAATGGCAAGCTGGGTGAAATTTCTGCTTTGGAAGAAAACGAAATAAAAGTTATTCTGGAAGGAAGCGAAAGAGAAATTACTGTAAAGCGTGAAGTCTGGGAACAAAAAAAATATTCTCTTGATTCTGATAAAATGATCAGAGAAGAGGTGTTGGGAAGTTTTGAGCAGTTTCCGATAAAATTGGCTTGGGCGGTTACGATTCATAAAAGTCAGGGGCTTACATTTGATAAAGTTATTATAGATGCCGGCAAAAGTTTTACGGCAGGACAGGTGTATGTTGCTTTGTCGCGCTGCCGAACTTTAGAAGGAATTGTTTTAAAATCAAAAATTACTCCTGAAGTTATTTTTAAAGATAACAGAATTCTGAAATTTCAGGGTGATACTCATGCAAACGACCATGTTGAAACCATACTTAATCAGGAAAAATACGATTACGCCATCAGAAAACTTCTTCGGACATTAGATTGTCAGTGGTTAATGAAAGAAGTGGAGCAGTGGAACAATCTTTCTTTGGTAAACAAAAGTATTGATCGGGTAAAAGCTAATCAGCTTTATCTGCAGCTAAAACATGAGACTCAGAATCTCAGCAAAATTTTTGAAAAACTGGAGCGAATTATTTTTCAGAAAGTCAATCTGTTTATTCAGGAAAAAGAAGAATGGATTGAGATTGAGAATAAAGCAAAAGGGGCCGTAAATTTCTTTTTCAGCGAAATTAATAATAAAATTTTCAGTCCGTTAAAGGATTTTTATGCTGAAATTAAAGGAGTGAAAGGACTTAAACAGTACAACGAAGAAATCAGAAGCTGGCTTGAAGATATTGAAGATTATCTGAATGGTTTAAAAGAAAGCTATCTTTTGGAAACAAAACTTCTTGAAGAAAAAAATAACAAAGAAGTAAGCATGAAAATTGCTAAAGTTCCTTCACAGGTTCTTACTTTTCAACTGTTTGAAGAAGGAAAAACAGTTTCTGAAATTGCTTTGGAAAGAGGTTTAGTAAAAGAAACAGTTTTGGGACATCTTGCTAAATTTGCTGAACAGGGTTTGCTTGATATTTCAAGGATCATCACTTCAGATAAAATTAAAACCTTTGAAAAAGAATTTTCTCAAAATTCCTACGATAGTCTCAATGAATGGAAAAATGCTTTGCCAAAAGATTTTGAATTTAATGAAATTAGAATACTGATCAATCATTTCACTTACCAGAAAACTAAACACGAAGCCTGATAATTATTTGCCGAATAGTTGTTTTAAACAAGATGCAGATTCAAAATGAATCATTTTCTAGATTAATTTTTCAGACTCTTTTCCAAAACCTCAATCCTGCTCAGAATGTCAGCAAGTACATTTTTTTGTTCAAAAGATAGATAACCTGCGACTTTATAGACTTCGGTTTTCTGCCATTTCTCTTCAGGAATCTCAGAAAGATACTGAACATTATCGCCTTGTAATGCAATAAGTGTTTCGGGCTTTTCGGATTGTTGGTTTGCTTTAGTAAGAAACAGAAAATCTCCAATATTATAATTAGAGAGGAGTTGTTTTTTCTCTTTAAACTCAAATACGATATCAATTTTTGCTAATATTTTTTGCAGAATATTGATTTGATCACTATTTTCCACCAAATTTTGAGGATTATTATTTTGCTTGCTAAATTCTTCAATGGGCGAAAACATTAAAGTATCAATTACCGAACCACTCACAAGATTGTTTACCTGCAAAGGTTTTGTCAGAAAATCGCTGAGATCTAGGTTAAAATAATGAGCTACTTTCAGAAGAGTGTCAATCTTTGGTTCTGCTCTGCCTTCTTCGTAAGCACTTATAACGCCGCGGTTTAATTCAAATAAATCTGCAAAAGCCTTTTGGCTCAATCCTTTAACTTGCCTGATTTTCTTAATATTGGTTCCGAAAAAACTCATAAGTCTAATCTTTTTTGCAAATATAAGTTTATTAACTGAAAATTTTGCTAAAAATATTTGCAAATTGTGAAAATTTTATTACTTTTGTTTATCTAAAAGCTAAAACGCATGAAATATGGGCGAAGAGAATAAAATATTTAATAAGGTGAAAGAATGGTTGTTAGATTATGAATTTAACATCAGTTTTGAAGATCAGAATCAGAAAGTGCTGATTATTGAAAAAGAATCTAACGGAATTAAGAATATGATTCTTATTGTTTCAGATTCAATATTAATTATGGAACAGTTTCTTTTTGAAATTAAAAATCCTACAGAAGAAATATACCGTACTTTACTTCAGAAAAACCGGGATATTGTACATGGCGCTTTTGTGCTTGATCATTCCGGGAAGAAAGTGATTTTTCGAGATACGTTGCCTACCGATAATATGGCACAGAATGAAGTAATGGCATCAATTAATTCTTTAGGGATTTTGGTTGGTGAATTTAACAGTGAAATGATAAAAATGAGTAAATAATAAAAATTTATAGTATGAATATTTTTAAAAGATTATACACAATAGGAAAAGCCGAGGTCAGTTCGGCGTTAGAGAACTTTGAAGATCCTATAAAACTTACGGAAGCCGGAATTGCAGATATGAAAGATCAGCTTGCGGAAAGCCTTGAAGCTTTGGCTCAGTTAAAAGCACTTTCAATCCGTAAAAAAAATGAAGCGGAAGCGGAGGGACATTCGGCGGGAGATTATTACGCAAAGGCAGTTTTGCTGGTTCAGAAATCGGAAAAAGGTGAAATAGAAGTTTCGGAAGGCGACCGTCTTGCAAAAGAAGCTTTGAAGAAGCAAAATGAATCACAGAAAAAGGCAGAAATCTTAAAAACTGAAACTGAAAAACTACAGGAAGAATGTGAAAAAATGCAGACTAATATCAATCAGTTGAAATCTAATATTTCAAAATGGGAAAATGAGTTGCGTACTTTGGAAGCGAGAGTTCAGGTAAGTGAGGCGACAAGGGATATTAATCGAAAAATGACTCAGATTGACAGCAGTAGCGCAGTTTCAATGCTTGAAAAACTAAAAGAAAGAGTAGTTCAGCAGGAAGCAGTGGCGGAAGCGTATTCTGAATTGGCGAAAACCGGTAAGACGGTGGATCAGGAGATTGATGATTTGGTAAAAAATACCGATGGAGAAGCAGAAAATGCTCTTCAGAAATTAAAAAAAACACTTAAAAAAGGCTAAGATATGACCTTTCAGGAATTTTTACATATTGCATTTACTCCGGTAAACACTGTTTTGAGCGTGTTGCTGATTTTGGCAGTGATCTACTGGATATTTACGATCATTACAGGTTTGGATATTGATGTAGGTATTGATGCTGATTTTGATGCCGAAACTCCCGATGGTGATGTGCATGTTCCTGAAGATCCTTCTGCATGGATTCAGTTTTTAAAATTTCTGAATCTTGATATTGTTCCGGTGACTTATTTTTTGACGATATCGCTTTTTTTTACATGGGTGGTTTCGTTTTACATTGAAGTTTTTATTTCGCCGGTTTTTTGGATGGCTGCTTTGTTGGTGATTCCTGCTTTTTTGATTAGCATTTTGGTAACTAAAATTATGCTGAAACCATTAAACCCCTTTTTCAGAGAGATTAATCATAAAGGTGAAAAAGCATACGATTTTTTGGGAAGAGAAGGAAGAATGAAGTCTACCATTTATGACGGAAAAATAGGAATTCTGGAAGTTTTCATCGGAAGTGACCCGATGACGCTCATGGTAAAAAGTAAAGATGGTGAAAGAATAGAACAAGGAACTACCGTTATCATAGTGGATGAAGATTCTCAGAAGAAATTTTATTATGTAGCTACAGAAATCCACTTTTAAATAACAAATCATGATTACTTTTTTTATAATAATTTTTAGCTATATTTTGAAATTATTACTTTGAATTTTTGATTAAATATTATTAATATAAAACTGCGCTTTTTGTGCAATTAAATAAAAAAAACACAATAAATAATAAACTATAAAAATATATGAACACAACTTTAATTGCTGGAATTGTTATCATTACGATAGCTTCCATAGGATTGATTTTCTGGATTTTATCCATGTACAAAAAAACCGTTCAGGGAATTGTTATTCTTAGAACAGGTTACGGAGGAACTAAAGTATTTTTTAATGCGGGGATCGTGATTCCGGTCATCCACAGAATGGAGTCGATGGATATCTCTGTGAAAAAATTAGAAATAGCCAGGGAAGGAAAAGCGGGTTTGATCTGTAAAGATAATATGAGAGCCGATATTCAGGTAGCTTTTTTTATCAGGGTTAATAAATCGGTAGATGATATTGTGAATGTTGGTCAGACAATCGGTTGCCAAAGAGCTTCTGATATCAATACATTGAGAGAGTTATTTGAAGCTAAATTTTCTGAAGCTTTGAAAACTGTTGGTAAAAAGTTTGAATTTATTGAATTGTACGAAGCAAGAAGTGAGTTCCGTCAGGAAATTTTGGATATCATCGGTACGGATCTTAATGGTTATGTTCTGGATGACTGCGCAATTGATTATCTGGAGCAGACTTCCATTGAGAGTTTAGATAAAGATAATATTTTGGATTCTGAAGGTATTAAGAAGATCACCGAATTAACAGCAACGCAGAATATTAAAGCCAATCAGGTTCGCAGAGACGAGGAAAAAACAATCACGAAGCAGAATGTAGAAGCTCGTGAAGCAATTTTAGAGCTGGAAAAACAGCTGGCTGAAAAAGAAGAATCACAAAAAAGAGAAGTTGCTAACATTAAAGCTCGCGAAAATGCCGAAATTCTAAAAGTGGATGAAGAAGAGCGTTTGAAATATGAAACCGTTCGCATTGCTACCGAAGAAAAACTTCAGATTGCAGAAGAAAATAAGCAAAGACAGGTTGTGATCGCAGCTAAAAATAAAGAAAGGGCAGATTTGGTAGAAACGGAAAGAGTGCAGAAAGATAAAATGCTGGAAGCAACCGAGAGGGAAAGAATTGTTTCTTTGGCTCAGATCGAGAAAGAAAAAGCAATCGAACTGGAAAAGAAAAATATTCAGGATGCGATCCGTGAGCGTTTAACCATGGAGAAGACAGTGGTAGAAGAGCAGCAGGGAATCAAGGATCTTGAAGCATTCAAAACTGCAGACAGAACAAAACAGGTTGAAATCACTTTGGCAACTCAGGAAGCTGAGAAGAAGCTTATTGAGGAAACAAGAGCTGCAGAAGCCAGAAAATTAGCTGCTGAAAAAGATGCTCAAAAATATGTTATTGAAGCACAGGCTAAAAGAGATGCTGCCGAAAAAGAAGCTGAAGCGCGTAAAATTATTGCGGACGCGAAGGCAAAAGAAGAAGCTACTGTTGGTCTATCTGAAGCTCAGGTTCTTCATGCAAAAGCTGATGCAGCCGAAAGACAGGGAATTGTTGAGGCGATTGTGATTGAGAAAAAAGCGGATGCCATCAAGAAAGAAGGAATTGCTCAGGCAGAAGTAATCAAAGAAAAAGCTTTGGCAGAAGCAGCCGGAATTACAGAAAAAGCTGAGGCGATGAAGAAACTGAACGATGCTGGAAAAGATCACGAAGAGTTCAGATTGACTCTGGCGAAGGAAAAAGAAGTGGAACTGGCTCAGATTTCAATTCAGAAAGATATTGCACAGGCACAGGCAGGAGTTTTGGCAGAAGCTTTCAAATCTGCAAAAATTGATATTGTTGGTGGTGATAATACATTCTTTGATAATGTCGTTCGTCAGGTTTCGGCGGGTAAAGGATTAGATAAATTTATCAGTCACAGCGAAAACGCTACGTTAGTGAAAGAAAATCTTTTAGGTGATGGAGAAAATATCATCGGGAAAGTAATGGGAATGGTTGAGAAATATAACATTTCTTCCGAAGATATTAAAAACATGAGCATTGCGAGCCTTATTTTTAAACTGAATAATGTTGCCAATCAGCAAGAGAAAGGGTTGCTCGACAGAGCAATGGATATGGCAAGAAATTTAGGAATCGACCAAAAACCCATTAAGTAGTCTCTGAGAAAGTCCTGAAAGGATATTTTAACAAAAGATAGGTGGAAATCCTGTCAATTTAGAGAAATAAATATTGTATTGTGTAAAACTCTCATAGTGTAATTTTCAGTACTACTTTGAGAGTTTTTCCTAAATGTTTTGATCAATAAGAATGAGCTAAAATCTGTTTTTAATAAAAGTTAATTCAATAAATTTTAGCTAAAAATCAAGTCTATATTAGACCTTAGCTGAGCGAACGTCTTTACGAATGAAAAAAAGCACACACAATATTTTCAAGAAAATCTTTGCGGACTTTGCGTTAAAAGCTCTCGCAGTAATTTAAAAATATAACAGAATGATGATGACATCAAACATCTATCATCAAACATCTAAAAAACTATGTCAGAACAATTAAATTCAGGGACATACGAAATCATACAGAACCGCTTGAATGAGCAGAAAAATGATCTCATTCAGAGGCTTCAGAAACTTAACGAAAACCGTAAAGAAATTTTCGGAGGAGTAGATTTTTCATTGATTGCCAATGAGAGGATTTCTACTGAACACAACTGTATTGCAAAAGATATTTTTTCTTTAAAAAATACATTGATTTTTGGCTCCAATGCGCATTTAGGTTTGCAAACGGAAATTAATATCTCTGATGTTTTCTCTGTTTATAAAATCAACAATAAGCGTTTTGAACCGCAGGATTCTTCATTAATAAATGATGAAGTATTTGTAGAAGAGTTCAAAAATCTATACAAATACTACAGAAACACATTTTTTGCGCGCTTTCACTTCACCGAAAACTATCTGTACATGGTTTTTCAGCTGTCTGAAAGTACTTCGGATGTGAAAGCTTTCAAATGGCTGATTAAAGACGGTCATCTTACTTACGTTGATTCACGAAGTGCTTCGGAAGTTACTTACCCGCCACAACATGGTTTTGCATGGACAAAAGCAACCAGAGATATGCAGCGAAGCGGAAAATTCCCTCACGTTTCTTTGGCAGATAAAGTTTTTGTGGAGTCTATCGGTGGAGATTTAACCATAAAAATTGAAGACAATACCGATACCGGAAAAGGAATTTATTCTGAGGAAGTTGTACATAAAGACCAGAATCTGGATGATGCCGAAATTCATTTCTGTGACTTGGATAATCTGGTTTTATTTAAAATTAAACCGTATCAGGAAACGGAACGTTATTTCATTTATAATCATAAAGAAAAGAAAGTTTCCAGAGTAGATACGCTGAAATATTCTGCAGTTTTACTTCCGGAAAATCAGGGTGTTTTGTTTTCAAACGGGTATGCGTTGCAGACGGGAGGTTTGAAGGTGATTTCTCAGGATTCAAACCGTCTTCACTATCTCAAAACGATTTCCGAACCGAATGGGGAAAATTTCATGTATATCTTTTACGATGATAAAACGAATAATTATCAGCTGATTTCCTATAACATTATTTCGCAAACAATAGAAACCCCAATTCGATGCAGTGGTTTTTCCATTTTGCATGACGGAAAATTGATTTATCTAAGAGAAAGCGTAGAAACGACAAAGCATCATCTGTCACAAATCTGGCAGACTCCGTATTCAAAAGAATTGCAGCCGAATACGGAAAAATCGGATACTCTTCTTTATAAAATCGGAAATAAAGATATTGTGAGAGTGATGGCAGAAAGTCAGGAACTGATTACTTTGCTGAATAAAAAAGACTCTTACAGCGGATTATATGATGATATTGTAAAACTTTCTACTACTATTTTAGATGCGTATTATTTTCTTGGGGATGATGAAGTTCAGAATTTAGATCAACCTTTAAAGGAAATCAGAAAAATTGCCCATTCTGCCATTAACGAATATGAAAAAGTACTTGAGCAGAAGAAAAATACAGCTGAAGCTGTTGAAAAAATAAAAACAGCATCTGAAAAAATATTAGACGATACCAAAAGAATCAATTATTCACAATTGACTGAATATATTGATATGCTTTCCCAAATCAGAGCTTTGCGTGGCGAAATTACCGGAGCAAGAGATTTAAAATATGTAGATGTTACAGTTCTTGATTCTTTGGAGAAATCATTGGCTGAAAGGTCGGAACAGCTTTCTAATGCTTGTGTGAATTTCCTACTTCAGGACGATGCTTTACTTCCGTATCAGAACAGAGCGCAGCAGATTTCTGAAAATATCATCAATTTACAGAAAGCGATTGATGCTAAAACAATTGAAGAGGAGATTAATAATCTTTCGGGACAGCTTGAGCTTTTGGTGGATATTGTCAATAATTTAAAAATTGAAGACACGTCACAATCTACACAGATTATTGAGAATATTTCGGTCATTTTTGCAAGACTAAATCAGGAGAGATTAGAATTGTCAAAACGGAAGAGAGAAATTTCAGGTAAAGAACTATCTGCTGATTTTCAGGCTCAAATGACTTTGTTTGATCAGTCCGTCATCAATTTCCTTGAATTATCTCAGACTCCCGAAAAATGTGACGAATATCTGACGAAACTTTCCATTCATTTGGAAGAAATGGAAACGAAGTTTGTTGATTTCGATGAATTTATCCGAAAAATTGAAGAAAAGCGTGAAGAAGTTTATGGTCATTTTCAAAACAAAAGAGTTCAGTTAACCGAGTCCAGAAATAAGCGAACTCAAAGCCTTTATGATTCTGCACAGCGGATTTTAAAATCAGTGCAGACAAAATCGGAGTCATTCGATTCTGAAAATGAAATCAACGGCTATTTTGCAACCGATTTAATGGTGGAAAAAGTACGTGATATTTCACGGCAGCTTATGGAAATGGACGATTCTGCCAAAGCGGAAGAAATCCAGACTTTGCTGAAAACTTCGCAACAGGAATCGGTAAGAAAACTGAAAGATAAAAAGGAAATTTATGCAGATGGCGACCATGTCATTGCTTTGGGTGATTATAAGTTTGCAGTAAACCGTCAGAATTTAGACCTTACGTTGGTCATGAGAAATGCGCAGTATTATTATCATTTAACGGGAACTGCATTTTATGAGCCTTTAAATTTTGATACCATTTCGGATTATAAAGAAGTCTGGAGTCAGGAATATATTTCAGAAAATCAATATGTAAAGCGTTTCGAATATTTGGCGTGGAATGTTTTTTCTCAAAATAGAAATATCAATACTGAAGAGCAGAACTTAACTGCAATTCAGCAGTTTATGACTGAGCATTTTGGAGAAGGTTTGGTAAAGGGAATTCATGATGAAGATGCATTGACTATTATCTCGAAGCTTCAGCAGATGCACAACGAACTGGGATTGATGCAATTTACATCATCCGAAAGAGCTTTGGCGCAATTGTTCTGGTATTTTCTGAATCAGGAAAGGAAAGATTATTATCAAAAGCAGTTTGAAGCAGCGAATTTAATTTCAAAATCTTTCACAACAGAGAAAGGGTTTCAATATTTGAATGATGAACTTTCAAGTGAGATCAAATCATTTGCTCAGAATAATCATCTTTTTGCTGAAATAAATTACTTTAACACTGCTGTTTATCTGAAAAGGGAAAACAAGTCATCTTTTTTGGTTTCTGAAAAAGCTGGTTTGCTGTATGAATCATTCTTAAAAGATTTAAAGGAAAAAGGCAAAGATTTAGAGTTTATTGATCAGTTGAATGATCTGAAACAGTATCCTGCAGCCTGTTTTTCGATTGCTGAAAGTGCTTTGAATGCGTTTTTATTTAATACAGAATCAAATTTTGAAGATGATATTAAAAAAGAAGCGGCGGTATTTTTCGTAACACAGCATTTTGATGCTAAAAATATACTTCATATTTCTTATGAGGCATTTTTGAAAGGATTAAAATCATTAGAGAAAGACGTAGATTATGTTTTGAATTATTATGAATTCAGTTCTCGTTTATCCAGTTTCAATGAGGTGGTTGTTCCGAAATACAAACAGCTTCAGGAATTGAAAGCAAAATGGGTGAACGATAAAAAGAGAGCCCTGAAAATTGACACTTTCAAATCTCAGGTTTTAAGTTCGTTTGTAAGAAACAGATTGATTAATGATGTATATTTTCCGTTAATCGGAGCCAATTTAGCCAAGCAATTGGGAACGGTCGGAAACGACAAACGTACCGACAGAATGGGAATGTTGCTGTTGGTTTCGCCTCCCGGTTACGGTAAAACCACTTTAATGGAATACATGGCAGACCGAATGGGATTGGTTTTCATGAAAATCAACGGTCCTTCAATCGGTCATGATATTGTTTCTACCGATCCGAATGAAGCAAAAAATGCAGGAGCAAAGCAGGAACTTGAAAAGTTGAATCTGGCTTTAGAAATGGGCGATAATGTAATGTTGTATCTTGATGATATTCAGCATTGTAATCCTGAATTTTTGCAGAAATTCATTTCTTTAGCAGACGGACAGCGAAAAATTGAAGGGATTTATAATGGTGAAAGCAAAACATACGATTTAAGATCAAAGCGTTTCTGCCTGGTTATGGCAGGAAATCCTTACACGGAAAGTGGTGAAAAGTTCAGAATTCCGGATATGTTGGCCAACCGTTCTGATACATATAATTTGGGTGAAATTTCTGGAAGCAAAACAGATTTATTCGATTTAAGTTTAATTGAAAATGCTTTGATGTCGAACGATTATCTTACCCGACTGACTCAGTTCGGGATGGAAAATCTGTACAATTTATATGAAAGTATTCAATCCAATTCTCCGAATGTAGATTTGGCAGGAAATTTCAGCTCAAATGAAATTTCGGATTTCAGAAAAGTTTTAGAAAATACATTGAAAGTAAGAGATGCTGTTTTAAAAGTAAATAAACAATATATTTCTTCTGCGGCAATGTCTGATGAATATAGGGATGAGCCGGCTTTCAAGCTGCAGGGATCTTACCGAAATATGAATAAACTTATTTCCCAGATTCAGCCTATTTTAAAAGAGGAAGAGGTTACTCAACTTGTTTTGAATCATTACCAGAATGAATCACAGACGTTGACGACCGGGGCGGAATCGAATATGTTGAAATTGAAGGAATTAATGAATTTGATTTCTGACGACGAAAAAAAACGTTGGGAAGACATCAAAAAAACTTTTGTCAAAAATAAAATGATCAAAGGTTTGGGCGAAAACGACAGAATGACGCAGATTGTGGCATTGCTGGCTCAGTTTAGTGAAGGTCTTGACGGGATAAAAGACGTTTTAAAGAAAGATTAATAAAAAAATACTACGCAAAATGCGTAGTATTTTTTTTAAAAATTTTAAGCCAGTTCATTTTCAAGAATTTTCTTCCATTTTGAAAATGTTGTACGGCTTATTTTGTACTTTCTGGACATGAAGCTGGTTGACAGATCATGTTTTTTCTGATAGTTCAGCAATTTCAGCATTGTTTTTTTATCATAGGTTTTTAGCTGCTGATTGGTCTTTGCTGTTTCTTTTGTGGGTTTAAAAAGCTTTTCATTAAGCTTTAAAATTTCATCTGTGGAATCCAGTTTGGCAATTTGTTCTCTTACCTTTGGGCATTCCAGCTTTTCGGGATACTGCATTTTCAAAAGATCCTGATAGATCTTGCTGTAGTTAGGTCTCATAGAATACTGTATTTTGTTTGTTGGTGTTAACTTTTTTTCAGGATCCAGCGGTGGAGAGTACTTTTAGGAATTGAATATTCTCTGATAACATCTGCCTGAGTCATTTCTCCTGATTCTATTCTGCCAAGAATAAAATCTTTGATCTCCTGGGTGTAAATATTTTTTCTGAATTTAGGAGTTGAGTCATTTTTTTGATCCGTTTTCTTATTGGCTGCAGAAGGCGGGGCATAAAGAATAAGGTGTGAAGTATACAATCTGAAAAAATCAAACTCAAGAAGTTTGCTCCATCTTAAAAGAACATCTGTATCTATTGATGGGCTTTCATATATTTTCTCTACAAAATCTTCATCTTTTCCCAAAAAATTGCAGATTCGCTCCAAAGAAATTTCTTTATTTTCAACCATTTCTTTGATGTACTTTCCAATATGGATATTTTTATATAACATTTTTATTAAAAACTAATTATTTTTAAATTTATCGCATTTTATAAAGTAAAGTTGTGATTGTGAGAGCTTTGTAATAGGGAAAAGTGAATTATTTTTAGTTTTATTTAAAAATAATTTATTAAAGCTGCATCATTACTTTACAATATTAAATTTTAATTAAACTGTAAAATTTTGATTTTCAGCAATTTGTGTTTCTGCGATTGGTGTGGTTTTCAAAATAATACATTATACACAATGTGCATAAGTCCCATGATAATCAAATGTAATCTAAATTTTGTGAGTTAAGTTGTTCAATTTAAACAAATTAATAATGATCATGTTTATAATCAAGTGTAAAATCTACATCTTCTTTATTTTGGGATGATTAGGTATTACTCTTGCCAAATTTATAAAAAAAAAAACGAGTTGCAAACTATTTTTATTACTTTATTAAATATGTAATAATAATTGATTTATTTTATATCATGTTTATTTATTCTTTTCTTTTGTTTGGTATATATTATTTTTTTTATTGGTTATATAAATTATTTCAATTGTTTTTTAATTAATTTTTTGCTGTTTTTTCAGCGGATTTAATAATAGTATATTTCATAGTTTTTTCAACGGGAATAATGTTAACTCTTTAATTGTAAGCCTTCATTATTTATCATTTCCATATTTTGTATTTTTATGATTTTGTCATGAAATATTGATTATTTTTAAATTTATCTAGTCTTATTTTGCTCAATATTTTTATATGATTTAAAGAAGATTTGTAAGAGAAAATCTTGCATAATAATGAATTTTTTTCGCTGTTGTAATTGAAAATTTGCGTAACTTACTGCGTGTATTATATCGTGAATATTGCTATTATTTCAAATAATAAATATGGAAAAAGAAAATAAATTTAATCATATATCGGGTAAAAATAATGAAGAAACAGATAACTATCCATTGCTTATAGTTGATCGAGATGGGAATGTAGATTTGAATAAACTGACAGCCGAAGATTTGGCAAAATATGAAAAAGTAGCAGATTCTATTGAAGAAGAAAGTATTTCTTCAGTGGTGAATTATGGTTCTGAACTTCAGAAGACATTGGCAAATCAAAGTGATAGCTTTTTAACAAATGTACGGAAGTCAAATTCAGGAGAGGTAGGGGAATTGATTAACAATCTTTTAATTGAATTGAATTATATTGATATTGATGAATTGCAGGGGAATAAAGTAAAAAGTTTTCTTGGTAAGCTTCCGTTTATGAAGAAAATTTTCACCGAAGTTGATAATATCTTTGCTAAATATGATAAAATAACCAATAATATTGAGGAGATTTCTCACAAAGTAAATGCGGGAATTATTATTTCTACTAAAGATAATGCGGTTTTACAGAATATCTTTGAAAGCAACATAAATTCAATCAAAGCTATTGAAGATCTGGTTATTGCAGGGTATTTAAGAATACAAAAAGCAAAAAATGATCTTTCGGAAATGGAAGCAAATCTGCAAAATTATGCAGATTATCAGATTGCTGATAAGAGGGATTTCATCTTAAGATTAGACAGAAGATTAGCAGATCTGAAAGTGGTTCGTTTTATTTTATTACAGTCACTACCGCAAATAAGATTGGTGCAAAATAATAATATTTCAATTGCTGAGAAAGCGCAGACCATACTCAATACTACTTTGCCTGTATGGAAAAATCAGCTTTCATTAGCTGTTGCTATGCATCGTCAGCAACAAAATATTGAAATTCAGCAAAAGGTTTCTTCTACAACTGAAAAAATACTTAGAAAAAATGCAGAACTACTAGGTGAAAACTCTAAAAATGTAGCTAAAGCTAATGAGCAAACCATTGTTTCGGCTGAAAGTTTAAGAGAAACTACCTCTTTACTTATTAATACACTTAATGAGGTTAAGGCAATCCAGAAGCAAGGAAGTGAAAACCGCAGAAAGCTTGATCAGGATCTTGAGACTTTGGAAAAAGAGCTGAAGGTAATAATTAAAAGTAGCTGATTAAAGTTTAAGTTGATCAAATTTCGTCTGGATTTATAATTTTAACAAAAAGATGCTCTAATAGCTGTACCTTTGCGGCTATTATTTTTTACAATAAATTTTTTTAAGTGGATCATCAGAATATTTTAGATCTTCATCCCGGTCTGGTTTGGGGATTTGCAGTAACAATTATCGTTATGCTGCTTCTTGACTTAGGAGTTTTTAATAAAAAAAGTCATGAGGTTTCTTCCAAAGAAGCTACCATTTGGTCTGTTGTATGGATATCACTGTCCATGGTGTTTTCGGGAGTCGTATACTGGGTTTACAATTCAGATTTAGGACCGGGAAGCCATGAAATAGCTGTAGAGAAATTTACACAGTATCAGGCGGCCTATTGGATTGAAAAGGCACTCTCGGTAGATAATTTGTTTGTATTTATACTGGTTTTTGGGTTTTTCAAAGTACCAAAACATCTGCATCATAAAGTTCTTTTCTGGGGAATCATTGGAGCTTTGGTTTTCAGAGCTATCTTTATTTTTGCCGGAGTTGGATTAATCAATATCACCTATCTGCCTGAGATGAATATTTTCGGACATCAGGTTAAAATTAATGTGGTGATGACTTTATTCGGATTGTTTCTCGTTTATGCGGGTATCAAATCCTGGGGTGACGGAGGAGATGATGAAGACGAAGATTACAGCAACACGGCAGGTGCAAGACTGATCAAAAGATTCTGGAAAGTTTCAGACAATTATGACGGCGACAAATTTTTCACGATTCAAAACGGTATAAAGATGGCAACACCGCTTTTGGTGGTTGTAGCGGTGATTGAATTTACAGATGTGCTTTTTGCAGTAGATTCTATTCCTGCAATTTTTGCAATTTCTAAAGATCCTTTTATTCTCTATACATCAAATATTTTTGCGATTTTAGGATTGAGATCTCTTTACTTTCTGTTGGCAAATTTCATTCACATGTTCAGCAAATTACCTTACGGATTGGCAATTATTTTGTCATTCATAGGTGTCAAAATGTTGATTGCTCCATGGTTTCACATTCCGTCTCCGGTTTCTTTAGGGATCGTTGGAGGTGTTTTGATTATATCTGTTCTTGCTTCAGTTTTATTTCCTGACAAGAAGAAAAGCGAAAGACTTTAATATTCTCAATTAATCATTAATTAAAGGCTT
Organism: Chryseobacterium echinoideorum; assembly: GCF_007474535.1. Lineage (GTDB taxonomy): Bacteria > Bacteroidota > Bacteroidia > Flavobacteriales > Weeksellaceae > Chryseobacterium > Chryseobacterium echinoideorum. The sequence goes on from NZ_VKNW01000006.1 coordinate 82,659, forward strand.
TACTTCGGTAGAGTCTTTTTTATTGTTACTGAAACTCTGTTCGGCTTCCGATCTTAAATCATATCTTTGTATAAAAAATTATGGGAGTAGCAGATATGTTATTTAAACGTAAAAAAGAATTAGCAGAAAAAAACCTGAAAGATGGTCAGGAATATATGCTTGAATACGGGAAAAGAGAATCGGTGGTACAATTGCCAAGCGGTTTGCAATACGAAATTATAGAAGAAGGAGATGGTGAGAAACCAGGTTCGAAATCTATGGTGAAATGCCATTATCATGGGACTACGATTTCAGGGAAAGTGTTTGACAGTTCTGTGAAAAGAGGAACTCCAGCTTCGTTTCCTTTGAATAAAGTAATTAAAGGATGGACTGAAGCATTACAATTAATGCCGGTTGGAAGCAAATGGAAACTCATCATTCCTCCTCATTTGGCTTACGGAGATCAGCAGATAAGTAAAGAGATTGGTCCCAACAGTACTTTGGTCTTTATTGTGGAGCTGCTCGAAATCAAGTAATTTTAATAATATTTAAAACCATTGGTACACAGATGGTTTTTTTAAAAAATTTAATGTAATTTATTTTGTTACAATTAAAAAATAGTTTAAATTTGCATCATCAAATATGAATAATACAAGATTTGCAACTGCAGTACATATCATGACAATTTTGTCGAAGTTTCCTCAGGAGTTCCTTACTTCTGACTGGATTGCAGGTAGTATTAATATTAATCCTGTGATGGTACGAAAAGAGATTGGGGTATTGAAAGATGCGGGTTTGGTTATAAGCCGTCAAGGTAAAATTGGAGGTAGTCAGTTGTCAAGAAATGCTTCTGAAATAAATCTTTCTGAAATTTATAAGGCTGTTAAAAACTCAGAAGTTCTGGGTAAAAAAAATCTCACACCAAATCCTGAATGTCCTGTAGGTAAAAATATTAATAGCAAATTAGATGATCTTTTTAAAGAGACCGATCTTTTGGTTATTCAGTTTTTAGAAACAAAATCTTTAAAAGAATTTACTGATCAATTCAGGTAAAATTTTTTTTATTTAAAAATGTAACAAATTTCATTACAATTAATAATTATCACATGAAAAAAGTAGCAGTAATAGGAGCGACCGGTTTTGTAGGAGCTCAGGTAGTTAAAGAACTTGAAAACAGAGGTTATAAAGTAGAAGCTATTGTAAGGAATGCTTCAAAGGTTAGCCAAAACGAAAATGTGACCGCCAAAAGCGTTGACGTAAATAATGTTGAGACTCTTGCTGAAAATCTGAAAGGTAATGATGCAGTAATCAATGCTTTTAATGCAGGATGGACGAATCCTAATCTTTATGATGACTTCTTGGAAGGCTCTGCCAATATAGAAAAGGCAGTAGAAATCTCAGGAGTTAAAAGATTTATTACAGTAGGCGGAGCGGGCAGCTTGTATGTTAATGGTCAGCAATTGGTTGATGGAGAAGATTTTCCTTCTGATATTAAACCGGGTGCAACGGCAGCAAGAGATTATCTAAATAAAATTAAAGAGAACAGAACTTTAGATTGGACTTTTTTCAGTCCCGCAATTGAAATGCATCAGGGAACTGCAGGTGTAAGAACTGGAAAGTACAGAACCGGGCTTGAAAATCCTGTTTTTGATGAAAATGGTAGAAGTGTGCTTTCTGTGGAAGATGTTGCGGTAGTTTTGGTAGATGAACTGGAGCAGAATAATCATATCCGTGAGCGTTTTACTGCTGCTTATTAGAACTTTGTTGATATAAACAAAAAAATATTATAAGTTGGGAATAAAATTGGGCGGCGCCAAAGGCGCCGCCCAATTTTAAATATATGCAATAACCTATTATTCGCCGTTACATATTCATAAATAATTTAGGATTGACGGGAGTGTTGTTTTTATGAACTTCATAATGTAAATGAGGTCCTGTAGAACGTCCCGAATTTCCTGATTTTGCAATAACCTGTCCCACTTTTACTTTGTCATTGGTTTTAGCAACAAGCTGGGAAAGGTGTCCGTAAAGAGTTGCTAAACCGTCACCGTGAGAAATAATCACGCAATTTCCATATCCGCTTTTCTGTCCTGAAAAAATGACTGTTCCTGCTGCAGTTGCTTTCACTACAGAACCTGAAGGAAGAGCAATGTCCAGTCCTTTATGGAACTGCATTTGATCAGCTTCTGCTTCCGTGTTGTTTTTGGTTGGTTGAATAGAGTTTTTAGCAATAGGTGGAGTTGTGGCAGCTGCAGCGGTATTGGTTTTTGGAGTTACCATTACCTTTACTTCTCTTTTATTTCCGTAGCTGTCAGTCAGCTCAATGGTTTTTTCTACGGGTTCAGCTTTTATTTCCGGCTTAGGGGCAGATGCGGTAACATTTACTGTAGGATCAGATTTTACCGAAGCATACACCGTTTTGTAAGGAATTGGATTTTTTCTGATTCCAAAGTTGGAAGAAATATATCCTTCACTGGGCATTCCTAAAGGAACGTACATCAGTTTTTTCTGAAGATCCATCAGATACTGGCTGTAGCGGTTGGTTTGTTTTGCGAGATAAATTGAGTTTGAAATACTGTCCTGATCAAGAATCATCAGCTTTTCATTTGTGATATTTTTTGCTTTAAGAAAAGAGTTAAGCTGGGTAATTGTTTTGTCAACCAAACCAAGATCAGATTTCATTTTCAGGTAATCTATGCTGTCTTTCTCAGTGTTGATTTTCACAAGGTTCACTTCATAATTCTTGTCATCTCTTTCTGAAAATAATTTGGCAATAAAGATGCTTTGCGCAAAAACGATCAATAGTAAACTTCCTAAAACAAAGGTTACTTTCTTTTTGCTGCTTAAAAATTTCTTCATTTTCTTTTTTAGAATTTAATAGGAGTTTTAAGGTGGCAAATTTAATTAAAAATATATTTTGATGATGATTCTTAAATAAAATTTGAGCAACAATAAATATAAACGTAATTTTATAAATTTAATTGTGTTGTCTTTAATCCTTTTATACGTAAATAAAGTTTCTATATTTGATGGTTTTAATATCTTTGCAATTCACATCTTCATTATGGCTAAAAAGAAAAATAATTCAGACAGTACGACAGGAAAAAAATCTAAAAATGATGTGGCTGTTGGAGTTGTAGGCAGCGGAAGTTTTGCAACTGCAATTGTAAAAATGCTGGTGGAAAACTGCAAAACCGTTCATTGGTGTGTAAGAAACGAATTTGTAAAAGGAGCAATAGAGCTTAGAGGTCACAACCCTACGTATCTTACGGCAGTAAATTTTAATTTGAAAAGTTTAAAGCTGACGACAGACATCAACGAGTTGGTATCTTCGTGTGATATTGTTGTTTTGGCGACACCTTCCATTTATTTATCAGATACGCTGGATAAAATGAAATGTGATTATAAAGATAAGATATTTGTATCTGCCATTAAAGGTATTATTCCGAAAGTAAATGATGTAGTTGCACATTATCTTAAAGAAGAGTTTCAGATTGGATTCAGAAATCAGGCGGTTATTGCGGGGCCATGTCACGCAGAAGAGGTTGCGATGGAAAGACTTTCTTATCTTACTTTAGCAACAGTAGAAGATGAGGTGTCTCAGAAGCTGGTAGATATTTTCAATTCAGATTTTATTAAAGTATATTCCAGTAAAGATATTTTGGGTAATGAATACAGTGCAATTCTCAAAAATATTTTTGCAATTGGTGCAGGTATTGCCAGCGGTTTGGGATATGGGGATAATTTTACGGCAGTATTTGTTTCTAATGCCATCCGTGAAATGGAAATTTTTCTCGAAGCAATTTATGAAGCACCAAGAGATGTGAATGAAAGTGCCTATCTCGGCGATTTACTTGTAACGGCGTATTCACTATTTTCAAGAAATAGAAATCTTGGTAACCTCATCGGGAAAGGATATACCGTAAAATCTGCAATACAATCAATGAACATGGTTGCGGAAGGATATTACGCAGCAGACTCTATTTATAAGACAGCAAAAGAAAAAGGCTTGAAGCTTCCCATTATAGATACCATTTATGGGATTCTGTATGAAGGGAAAAATGCTGAAAAACAATATAAAAAGCTCACGGCAAAACTCAATTAGTCTATAATAACTTTTAATATATAAACCAAATGCATTGCATTTGGTTTTTTTATGATAAAAATCTTGAAGCATCAAATTTTTTTTATAAATAATATGAAGTATCTTTAGTCTGATAAAATCATCAAAAATAACGAGTATGTATAATTATGTCAGTGCAGAAGAAGCTATCTATACAGTAAAAAGCGGAAATCGTGTTTTCTTTCACGGAAGTGCCTGTACGCCAAATTATTTGATTGACGAGTTGGCGAGGCAATCTCATCGGTTGGAAAACGTAGAAATGGTTTCTATTACACAACAGGGAAAAGTAGAAATTGCAAAACCACAGTATAAAGGTAAATTTTTTGTCAACTCACTCTTTGTTTCTTCTCCGGTTCGTGAAGCTGTAAACTCTGAAAGAGGAGATTTTGTGCCGGTTTTCTTAAGTGAGATCCCTATTTTGTTCAGAAAAAATATTTTACCGCTCGATGTTGCTTTAATTACAGTTTCTCCACCAGATAAACACGGTTTTTGTACTCTCGGAACTTCTGTAGATGTAGCAAGAGCAGCTGTAGATACAGCAAAAATAATTGTAGCGGTTGTCAATCCTCTTATGCCTAGAACTCATGGTGACGGAATGATTCACATCAGCAAAATTCATAAACTGGTATGGCACGAAGAAGAGCTTCCAACGGTAGATTACGGAGCAAAGGTAGGTGCAGAAGAAATGCTGGTAGGTAAAAATGTTGCTGAACTTATAGAAGATAGATCTACCTTACAAATGGGAATCGGAACTATTCCGGACGCTGTTTTGAAATGTCTGGGGAATCATAAGGATCTCGGAATTCACACGGAAATGTTGAGTGATGGTGTGATAGATTTAATTCAGAATGATGTTATCAATAATAAATATAAAGGGTATAATGACAATAAAACAATTACTAGCTTCTGCTTCGGAACAAGAAAGTTATATGACTATGTAGATGATAATACTGTTTTTTCGTTTGATGATGTAAGTACCGTCAATTTTCCGATCAATATCATGAGAAATAAAAAGATGGTTGCCATCAATTCTGCGATAGAAATAGATCTGACGGGACAGGTTTGCGCAGATTCTATAGGAACAATGCAGTACAGTGGAATTGGGGGGCAAATGGATTTTATGAGAGGTGCGGCGTTAAGCGAAGATGGTAAACCAATTATTGCGATCACATCAAGAACGAAAAAAGGGATTTCCAGAATTGTTCCTTTTCTGAAGCAGGGAGCGGGTGTGGTTACAACTCGGGGTCACATTCATTATGTAGTTACAGAATACGGAACAGCATATTTATATGGTAAAAATCTGCGTCAGAGAGCTCAGGAGTTGATCAGTATAGCACATCCTGATGATAGGGAAATGCTGGAAAGAGCAGCTTATGAAAGATTTAACTCTTAAATTTTTATAAAAAATCATTTTTGATGGATATATTTAGTATATTGTAGTATAAATGTGATTGGCGGCAGTATTTTGCCAATAGCAATTTTTTTAAAAGAACATAATTGAAAACAATATATAATTCCATAAAGGAAGATATTCTGAAGCATTCTAAGGTTTCTAATTCAATATTGGGAAAAACCTCAGGATGGAAAAGAAGTCATTTCGTAATCTTGTCCGAAATTATAAAAGATGAATTGGCTGCTTCTGAAGAGCTTCGGGATGAGAAAAAGTTTGAGCTGGGAAATACAATTTCTCACGTTACATTACAACGGTTTTTTGAAAGTGAATACCACGAAAAGACCCATAATGATCTTAGGTTTTTAAAAACTCTGGATAAGATTTGTATATTTTTAGGCTTCAAAGATCTTAACTCATATATTCAGAATTTTCGTAAACTGGTAAATAATTCAGAAACCCATCATAAAAATAATTTCACAAAAGATATAATATATCAATACTGCTCTTCAGTTTTTGAGTTGTACAAAAATTTTCCCATTCTAAAACTTGAGCTGTTTAAAGATCTTGTATTTGATAATTCTCCTTTTTTAGAACGAGCATCTAATTTTAGCAGGGAACTCTGTGAAAGAGAATTTGAATTGGTGACTAAGAACAACCGTTCAAATTACGAAGTTTTTGATATTAATATTCTTACCGATGAGCCAGATAAAAAAATATTGGAAGCACAGGAATTCTGGAATTTACTTTTCAAGACAGGTTCAGGAGAAGAGCATTTTGTTAATCAATTAAATACACAGATTTATTTTATTCGTAAAATAAATGATGAATGGAAAATTTGGGATAATTATAATCCCGATGCGGGAAGGTTAAATAATAAAAAATAAAAGCCGTAATTATTTACGGCTTTTTCAAATTGAAATAACTTATCTTCAACATCTGTTTTCCTTAGCAAATGTATATTTTTTTATTATAATCGCATTAAACTTAATTTTACTTAAATGAACTCTTTTATTTGTTGTTAATTTGATAATGTTGTTTTGATTGATCTGCAATTATTTATTATTTCTCAGAATTTTGTAATTTGCAAACAAAATAAAAGTAAAAAATAGAAAATATGTCAACACTCACATTCGCCGAGAAAATTGCTCAGGCAGAAAATTTTTTGCCAATCAACGGTACTGATTATATCGAATTTTACGTTGGAAATGCAAAGCAGGCTGCGCACTTTTACAAAACTGCTTTTGGTTTTCAGTCTCTTGCGTATGCAGGACCGGAAACCGGAGTTAGAGATCGTGCTTCTTACGTCCTTCAGCAGGGAAAAATCAGATTAATTCTTACTACAGGATTGAAATCTGACTCTCCAATTTGTGAGCATGTAAAAAAACATGGTGATGGGGTAAAAATTTTGGCACTTTGGGTAGATGATGCTTACGCAGCATTTGAAGAAACTACAAAAAGAGGAGGGAAGCCTTATTTGGAACCGGTAACATTATCTGATGAGCAAGGTGAGGTTAGAATGTCAGGAATTTATACATACGGGGAAACAGTGCATATGTTTGTTGAAAGAAAAAACTACAACGGAACATTTATGCCGGGATACGAAAAATGGGAAAGTGATTATCAGCCGGAAGATGCAGGTTTGCTGTATGTAGACCATTGTGTAGGGAATGTAGGATGGGACAGAATGATTCCTACCGTAGAATGGTACGAAAAAGTAATGGGATTTGTAAATATTCTTTCTTTCGATGATAAACAGATCAATACCGAATATTCTGCATTAATGTCAAAAGTAATGTCAAACGGTAACGGATACGCAAAATTTCCTATCAACGAGCCTGCGGAAGGTAAAAAGAAATCTCAGGTAGAAGAATATCTTGATTTCTATGAAGGGGAAGGAGTACAGCATATTGCAGTAGCAACCAAAGATATTATCCATACGGTTACAGAATTGAAAAAAAGAGGAGTAGAATTCCTTTCTGCTCCTCCGGAAGCTTATTATGAAATGGTTCCTGAAAGAGTGGGACATATTGATGAAGATTTGAAAAAATTACAAGATCTTGGTATCTTAATTGATCATGATGAGGAAGGCTATTTGCTTCAGATTTTTACAAAGCCGGTAGAAGACCGCCCGACTTTGTTTTTTGAAATCATTGAAAGACATGGTGCCCAAAGTTTCGGAGCTGGAAATTTCAAAGCATTATTTGAAGCTTTGGAAAGAGAGCAGGAAAGAAGAGGTAATCTTTAATTTTATTTGCAATATTAGGTTTTGTCAGGATGCAGATCTTGACAAAACTTTTTTAATACCAATTTAGATGAGAAAAATTTTTATTGGAATACTTTTGATGACAGGTTTTGCATTCAATGCCCAAAACTATAGCGCCATCAATGATATTCTTACTTTACTTGAAGAAAAAAGAGGGATTAATCAGAATCTTGAAAACCTTAGTGTTGACAACAAAAAATTTGTTCTGATAAAAGATTTTCCGGATCATACGGAAAGAAGTTTTATCATTATCAAAGGTAAAGATGCAACGTATGTGGAAATGTTCGATGATAAATCTACCGGACAAAGCAGTTCCAATGTTTTCAGCGGAGATATTTTGAGAAAGAAAAATATCGTTTCTCTGCGTGCAGACAGACTGGAAAATAAAAGAATTCCTATTCCTGTTACCAAAACATTACTTCTTACCAGGCAAAAAGAAATTCTTTATCTTATAGACATCAATTCTCGTGAAAGGTGGATTGATGAAAAAGCATATTCAAAAAAATAAAAAACAGATCAGGTTTTGGTCTTAAAATTTAAAAATTATGAAATCATTTGTAGAATATTCATCAAATTCAGATTTTTCTGTACACAATATCCCATTTGGCGTAGCGGTTTTCAATAAAGAATTCATTGCATGCTGCACAAGAATCGGAGATCAGGTTATTGATCTTGCTACCTTGTACGATTTAGGATATTTTGAAGAAATAGAAGGTCTTGATGACAATGTTTTTGAAGCCTATACTTTAAATGAATTTATTGAACTAGGAAAACCGGTGACAAATACGGTTCGTCTCAAAATTCAGGAATTATTAAACGAAGGTTCTATCTTGTCGAAAGACGAAAAAACAATAGAAGAGGCTTTTTACAATCTTGATGAGGTTAAAATGATGATGCCTGTACATGTTCCGAATTATACTGATTTTTACAGCAGCATAGAACATGCAACCAATGTAGGTAAAATGTTCAGAGATCCTGCAAACGCTCTGCTCCCGAACTGGAAGCATCTTCCGGTAGGTTATCACGGTAGAGCTTCATCCATTGTGGTTTCCGGTACGGAAATTAACCGCCCGAAAGGTCAGATGAAACCTTCAGATGCTGATCAACCTGTTTTCGGACCATGTAAGCAATTGGATTTCGAGCTGGAAATGGCTTTCATTATCAATAAGAATACAGAAATGGGCGAAAGTATTTCTACTAAAGATGCTGAAGATGCTATTTTTGGAATGGTTGTTTTTAATGACTGGTCGGCAAGAGACATTCAGTCTTGGGAATACGTTCCGTTAGGACCTTTTTTAGCTAAAAATTTCGGTTCGTCTGTTTCTCCGTGGGTAGTAACTCTTGAAGCGTTGGAGCCGTTCAGAACAGCTTCACCAAAGCAGGAACCTGAAGTTTTGGATTACCTGAAATTTGAAGGAGACAAAAATTACAATATTAATCTGGAAGTTTACCTTAAACCTGAAAATGGTGAAGAAAACTTAATCTCAGAGAGCAACTACAAATTCATGTACTGGAATATGACGCAGCAATTGGCGCATCATACAGTCAACGGATGTAATCTGGAAGTGGGAGATATGTATGCAAGCGGAACTATTTCAGGAAGCGATCCTAAATCTTTTGGTTCTATGCTGGAGCTAACCTGGAGAGGTCAAAATCCAATAACATTAAGCAATGGTGAAGAAAGAAAATTCATCAATGATAATGACACAGTTACCATGAAAGCCTGGGCTGAAAAAGATGGTGTGAGAGTTGGTTTCGGTGAAGTTTCCGGTAAAATTGTTCCTACGAATTAATTTTTTACCATAATATCTTGACCCATCAGTCACATAAAGAGTCTAAACTTTTAACTTATAGATTCTAAAATATTTTAAACCAATTAAACTTAAATTTAATGTGACACAGATGTCAACGAAATTTAAATAGTAATGAAAACAATTAGCCCATCTGAAATATCCCCTGTTCAATTACAAACCGTCATGCAGACCGCTGTTTCGCCGCGTCCTATTGCATTGGCTTCAACGGTTGATAAAGACGGTAATCCCAATTTATCTCCGTTCAGTTTTTTCAATATGTTCAGTACAGTTCCGCCGGTTTTGATTTTTTCTCCATCCAGAAGAGTTCGTGATAATACCACAAAACATACCTTGGAAAATGTTTTGGAAACATCTGAAGTAGTGATCGGAACTGTAAATTTTCCGATTGTGCAGCAAATTTCTCTGGCTTCAACAGAATACGGAGATGATGTTAACGAATTCATTAAATCTGGTCTTACCATGAAAGATGCTGATTTGGTTCAGCCGAAACTAATTGCAGAATGTCCTGTTAATTTTGAATGCAAAGTCTTAGAAGTTAAAGCTCTCGGAGATCAGGGCGGAGCAGGAAACCTTGTGATTTGTGAAGTAATGAAAATTCATATCCGGGAAGAATATCTTGATGAAAATGGTAATCTTGATCAGGTAAAATTAGATATGGTTGCAAGATTAGGCAGCAACTGGTATTCAAGAAATAACGAATACAATCTTTTTGAAGTTCCTAAGCCATTGGTGACAAAAGGAATCGGATTTGATCAGCTTCCCGATTCAATCAGGTTAAGTAAAATATTTACCGGAAATGATTTGGGAATGCTTGCAAATGTTGAAGTTTTGCCTTCTGCAGATTGCTATTCAGAAGAAGATATTCATCTTTCTGCGCAAAAGCTATTGCTGGAAAACAAAATTGATGAAGCCTGGAAGGTTTTAATTAAATAATTGCTGAATATCTTAATGAATAATCTACGTACCGTAACTGTGATGAGATACATCCTCCCGCTTAGAGAGGGAGGATCTCTTCCTGCTTTGGCTGAAGCTGATGACGGCTTTAAGTATGTTTTGAAATTTCGTGGTGCTGGTCATGGGGTCAAAATGCTGATTTCTGAATTGTTGGGCGGTAAAATTGCACAGGCTCTTGAACTTCCTATTCCTGAAATTGTATTTGCTTATCTGGATGTAGATTTTGGAAGAGCTGAAGCGGATGAAGAAATTCAGGATCTGTTAAAATTTTCAGAGGGTCTCAATTTGGGACTTCATTATCTTTCCGGCTCAATTGCTTATGACCCCTCGGTTCGGGTAGATACTCTTTTAGCATCAAAGATTGTATGGTTTGATGCCTTTATCACCAATATTGATCGCACGTTCAAAAATACAAATCTTTTGATGTGGCATAAAGAGCTTTGGGTTATTGATAATGGGGCATCGTTCTACTTTCATCACTCTTGGCAAAACTTCGACGCTGCTGCAAAAACACCATTCAAATATATAAAAGATCATGTTTTGCTTCCTCAGGCTTCCAGACTTGATGAGGCAGACCAGTTCGCGCATCAGGTTCTGAATGACCAGATTTTCAGGGATATTGTCAATGCTATTCCGCAGGATTGGCTGCATTGGGACGATGCAGAAGAAAGTCCGGATGAAATTCGTGAGGTGTATTTTAATTTCCTAAAGACAAGGTTAGAAAATTCTTTAATTTTTTTAAATGAAGCCAAAAATGCAGGAAGATAAAGTTTATGAATATGCAGTAATAAGGCTGGTTCCGAAAGTTGAAAGAGAAGAGTTTTTCAATATTGGTTTAATCTTGTTTTGCAAAAAAGAAAAATACATAAAATCACGCTTTTATCTCTGTCCTGATAAGTTCAGGCTTATGCGAAGCCAGCTTGATTATAAGGAGATTTTAGAAAATCTGAGGAGTTTCGAGAATATCGCTGATGGTAATAAAGAAGGCGGTCCTATTGCAATGATGGATATTCCTGAACGTTTCAGATGGTTGACTGCGATCAGGAGCTCGGTTGTTCAGACTTCAAGACCTCATCCTGGAAAATCTAAAAACCTTGACGAAACATTCCATCAACTTTTTGAGGAGCTGGTTATCTGAATTTTATGTTAGTATTTATCCTATACAATTAAACTCAATTTTTGTTTGATATTCTTAAAACTGAAATTAGTCTGAGTTCAGTTTAAATTTTTATATTCAAATATTTCTTACCAATTAAAAATTTCAAATTCTCAATTTACAGTATAATATTATCGTTATAAGGAAACTTAAACCGAACTCAGACTAAAACTATCGTATTTTGTAGACTGAAATTTCTGCTGATTTGTCTGTAAGAAGCCCTACATTTAATCCTCCCTGCACCAAACAAACCGTAATCGATCTCCTGCTTTTAATTGGTATATGTGGCTGATTTGTCCTTGGGTAAGAGTAATGTTTACACCAATAGTAACGGCATCAAGCGGAAAAGGAAGTTGTAAATTGAGTAAGTTTATTCCTCCAAATCGTCGATAGTCTAATAGTGATGTGGTGGATGCGGTTGTTTTTGTAATCGCAATCCCGGGTAAATTTGATAAGACTTCTGCAGATATTCCCTGCCCAATTCTGAAACTGTAATTGATATGATAAAAACCATCAGATGGAGCTACATATTCATTGTTGGAAACCTGAGCTGTAGCAATTTCTGTGTTAACATTCCCGGAGGTTGAGCTTAAAGGAATATAATTGAAATTGCTGGAAAAAAGACTTAGGCTTATGTTTATTAATGATAGATTTCCTGAAAATTTTGCAGCGTATACACTGCTTGATGGTGTGCTTTCACTGGATGACATGTGATTCCAGATGCCTAATGTGCTGTTTGGATGCGTGTAGTAAGCATCATATATATAAAGACCTTTAGTCTTTACATCCTGTGTTTTTGGTTCGGTATTGCCCGGATTGGTAACTGGACTTGTTACATAGACAATCGCTCCATGTTGAGCAGAACCATAAGCTGATGCTTTTAATGTTAATGAATCCCCGGATATTCTTGGAGGAATAATACCGTCAGAAAATTTAAGATCTGAAACTTTTTCTACGTGAAGGGTAGCTTTTGGAGATTCTGTATTAATTCCTACCTGTCCTTTTGTAATATTACTCATAAAAAGTAAAACTATTACCGTAATAAATGTGTTTTTCATGTTAATAAATTTTATAGTTGGTGTAGTAAATTTACGAAAAATTAACTTGATACAGCTAAAATTTACATTTTAACATGGTTTTTCCGTGTTTTTACGGTATATATTATGTTAAATAAGGTTATTATTTAAGGTTTTGATAAATTGAATCTATTGTTTTTTAAAAATCGTTAGATAAATTTAATCAAGAGACTGGTGTATTTGTATAAGTGAGATCAAATATTTGATCTTGAATGTTATACTAAATGAAGTTCAGTCATTTTTATTTAATGTGAAGTTTTGTCTTTAAGATGCAATGAGAACAAAAGCGGATAGTTTAAGCGGTTTTCCTATTGTTTTGTTTGAGAATCCATTAGAATAGTCACCGGACCATCATTAATTAAAGATACTTTCATATCAGCTCCAAAAATTCCGCTTTCTATTCTGAGCTGAGATTTTTTAAGTTCGTTTTTAAAGTAATCAAAAAGCGGAATCGCTTGATCTGGTTTGGCTGCTTTTATAAAAGATGGGCGATTGCCTTTCTTGTAATCTGCAATCAGTGTAAACTGGCTTATGCATAAAATTTCCCCATTCATATCAAGTACAGAAAGATTAAGTTTACCGTTTTCGTCTCCGAAAATTCTCAGATTCAAAATTTTTTGAACGAGCCAGTCAGCATCATGTTTTTCATCATTTTCATCAATGCCGACGAGAAGCATCAGACCTTTATGTATTTCACCAACAATTTTCCCGTCAACTTTTACGCTGGCTTCGGTTACTCTTTGGATAACGACTCTCATTTTGATAATTTTTCTTCCAACATTTTTCTTAAAAAGTAAACTTCTCTTAGTTTTCTGATTTTCGAACCTATCGTATTCATTATTTAGATATTTTTATGCGTAAATGTACTATTTTTAGTCATAATGTCTCAGTGATTTTTTTGTTAAACTTCTAAGTTTGTGCTACTAATTAATAAATAGCATATTATGAAAAAATGTATTTTTGTTGTAGCTATTGGAGTTACAAGTTTAATGAGTGCTAAAAATGTAGCTTAGCTAAAAAACACTACAGCTAATAATGAACGTTTAGTTGATTTAACTACAGTTAAGTATTTTGACCCAATAATAAAAGTCACATCTTCTTGTGGTTATACTGAGTTTATTGATTTAGCTGGTTCTTCGATAGAGTGTATTGAAGTAGAAATTAATCGTATGGAGGAAGAGTGCGCTGCTCTGTTTGAGGATTGGGGATATTGTTAAATTTTATAAGTCTGATGCGTTTAAATATTACCGTTGTTTTTTTGTTTGCTTTTACTCTATTATCTTCCCAGAAAATAGCTGATAAAAGAATTTCTGACTTAGAAATACGATATGAATATTCATTTATTCGTGATACAGCAGACACTGATGGGAGTCATAGGATTAATGAAGTTATGATTTTAGATTTTAATGCTAATTCATCTATATATTTTAGTGAAGGTTTCATCAATAGAAGAAAAGCTATTGAAAATGTAATGAATGTTGCGAAAAATTCAACTATAACTCCTGAAATTAAGATTGCAGATTTACCCAAATCATCTATAGGATATTCTGTTTATAGAGATAATTCACGTATTTATGTTACAAGTAATTTATACAGAGATTTTTATACGTTTGAGACAAGTTTTTTAAAATGGAATACGGATTTTTCGGAGAAAAAAAATATTCTTGGATATGATTGTTATAAAGCAACGGTAATGTTTAATAATAGACTTTTTATAGCATGGTATACGAAAGATATTCCTATTTCTGAAGGTCCTTACAGATTCAAAGGACTTCCGGGAGTTATTTTGCAAATAGCAGATGTGAAGGAATATCATACTTTTAATGCAATTTCTATAGAGAAGAAGCAAAAAGAAATTATTCAATTAAGGAAAGGGATACCTGTTCAAAGAGAACAGTATATTAAGAAAAGGGAAGAATTCAAAAATAATCCCTATCCTGGAAGGGTAATTGATAAAGCAAAAAGAGAACAAATGATAAATGCTTCAAAAAAATTTAACAATCCTTTAGAGATATAAAGTTGCTCCGTTTCACAATTTGTGAAACGGTTTTTCAATTATTATATGATCTACTTTGTTCTAAAATCAATTATATAAAGTTAAATTTTTGGTAGAAGCATCATAATTCCAGAAATAGGTTTTTGGAGGAAGAGATGATCCGGAGGTTGGCTGCCCGCTCAATAATATCCATGTAGCATTGTCTTTAGGGCATATAATACTTATATTGTCTTTTACTTCGAGAGTAGTATTGTTATCGGGACAAATATGAGGTGCATTTCTGTCATATACTTTAAAAGATGCAGGAGAATCGGCTGTTCTAATAACAATCAGGCCTCTTGTTCCGGCTTGTTGTTCGTTAACGTAAATCCAGCCTCCAACGAAGTTCAGGTTGTTGTAGGCGGCAAGGTTCAGATTTAAACTTACATTAATAGGTGTTAACGGAAAACAGCTTACTGTATCGTCTCGATTGCTGCATGAGTTTATATTTAAAAAGCTGAATGCCAATAAGATGAAAAATGATGCAATTGAAAAAGTTTTTTTCATTTGAATATAAATTTTTATATATTTGTAAAACAATAACGATTAACAAGCAAAAACATTGTCCGACAAATGTCGGATAATTTTTTTATACTAAAATAAAATTTTAAAGATTATGGCAAGCTATGTAACAAAGGAAGGATTGGATAAAATGAAAGCAGAACTAGAGCAGTTGGAAACTATCGAAAGACCTAAAATTACCCAGCAGATTGCGGAAGCAAGAGATAAGGGCGATCTGTCTGAAAATGCTGAGTACGATGCTGCAAAAGAAGCGCAAGGCATGCTTGAAATGAGAATTTCAAAATTGAAAGACATTATTTCTACTTCTAAAATTATTGATGAAAGCCAGCTTGACACTTCAAAGGTATCAATCCTTACAACAGTAAAACTGAAAAACAACGATACAAAAAAAGAGCAGGTTTTCACTCTGGTTCCGGATAATGAAAGTGATCTTAAAAGTGGTAAAATTTCTGTAAATACTCCCATTGCTAAAGGACTTTTAGGAAAAGTAATCGGGGAAACTGCTGAAATTGTACTTCCGAATGGTAATAAATTGTCTTTTGAAATATTAGACATAACTTTGTAATATTATTTTCAGAAAAAAATGAGCTCAGTTTTTACTAAAATCATCAATGGTGAAATTCCTGCGTACAAAATTGCAGAAGATGAACATTTTATTGCTTTTTTGGATGTAATGCCATTAGTGAAGGGGCATACTTTGGTAGTTCCCAAAAAAGAAGTGGATCTTATTTTTGATCTGGAAGCAGAAGATTATAAAAATCTCTGGTCTTTTGCTCAAAAGATAGCAAAAAAGATTAAAAATGCTGTTCCTTGCGTAAGGGTAGGTGTTGCTGTTGTAGGTTTAGAAGTACCTCATGCTCACATACATCTTATACCACTGAATACGGTAGAAGATATGAACTTCAAAAATGAAAGGCTGAAATTATCGGCTGAAGAATATTCTGAAATACAAAATTTAATAATTAATTCCTAATATCATAAAGGTCGTAAAAAAGAAATTTTTTACGACTTTCTTTAATAATATATTATAAAAATGAATCCAAACCAATGCTCTTTCTGTGGAAAAAAAAGAAATGAAGTACAAATGCTTATATCCGGGCAGAACGGCTTTATTTGTGAAGATTGTATAGAACAGGCACACGCTATTGTAAAAGATAATGTTTCCACCGGAGGCTATTCTCCCGCTGAAAGTATTGATGAGCTTAAAAAACCGAAAGAAATAAAAGAATTTCTTGATCTGTATGTAATAGGACAGGATCAGGCAAAGAAACAACTTGCCATTGCAGTATACAATCATTATAAAAGACTACTTCATGCAAAAGAAGAAAACAGAGAAGTAGAACTGGAAAAGTCTAATATCATTATGATTGGTGAAACCGGGACTGGTAAAACACTTTTGGCTAAGACCATTGCCAGAGAGCTGAATGTTCCTTTCTGTATTGTAGATGCTACCATTCTTACGGAAGCAGGATATGTTGGAGAAGATGTAGAAAGTATTCTTTCAAGGCTTCTGATGGTGGCAGATTATGATGTGGAAAAAGCTGAAAAAGGGATTGTTTTTATTGATGAAATTGATAAAATCGCAAGAAAATCAGATAATCCGAGTATTACAAGAGATGTTTCCGGTGAAGGTGTGCAGCAGGGTTTGCTGAAGCTTTTGGAAGGAAGCATTGTAAATGTTCCGCCACAAGGCGGAAGAAAGCATCCTGATCAAAAATATATTCAGGTAAATACCCAGAATATTCTCTTTATTGCAGGCGGAGCTTTTGACGGTATCAAAGAAATCATCGAAAGAAGAATGAATAAACAGGCGATAGGTTTCAGCGCAGAAAAAATAAATAAGGTTGATGAAGATGAATATGTATTAAGAAATCTTAATGCAGTTGATCTTCGTTCGTTCGGTTTGATTCCTGAATTGCTAGGAAGATTCCCAATCATTACTTATTTGGAAAAACTAACAAAAGAAACGATGATCAGGATTATGAAAGAGCCCAAAAATTCGATTGTCAATCAATTTGTAGAATTATTTAAAATGGACGGAACAAAACTGGTCTTCACTGACGAGGCAATAGAAACAATAGTAGAAGAGACGATAGAAAAAGGTCTTGGAGCGAGAGGGTTGAGAGGGACTACAGAGAAGGTTTTGGAAGACTATATGTTTACAGTTGGTGAGCAGAGTGAGATTATATTAAAAAAAGATAATATTCTGATTAATAAATAAATTTGGTGTTTATTTTAAAAAAAATTATATCTTTGCAATGAATATTGTACAACACAAAAAAATAGATACAATGAGAAAAAATTTATTAACTATAAGTCTTCTAGTAGCGACTTTATCTGTTCAGGCGCAGACAGTGCTATTACATGTTGATGATACAGCGAATATGTATGTAAGCAACGGCACCTTGGTTTACAACGGAGGTGGTCTCCAAACCAAAGGAAGCGGAAAGATTGATTTATATGGAAATATGATGGTTCAAGGTAATGGGGGTTCCGATGTTTTAAAAACCATTACAAATGATCCAACTCCTGTTGACAAATTAAACGGTGGTAACATCGTTGTAAAGCTTAACGATCCTCTTAACCCTGTAACTTCTCCTTACGGACAACTTTACATCAGCGGTTTTTCCCAATCTGCAATCACAGGTGTTATTGATAAGGAATATGCAGCAACCAAGCATGGTGCTTATCAACAGATAGGAATTCCTTTTATGGATAAAAGTTTTGGTTCTTTAAGCCTTGAATTTGGGAACGGAACGAGTGTGTTTAACAACACCAGATGGGGAGGAAGAGAGGTTTTAAAATGGAGTAATCAAAACTTAAGATGGGATGGCTCAATAATTCCTACTGCACCTATTACCAGTTTAACTCAGGCAGGTATTGCACTTAATATATCATCTACTAATAAGACCACTCTTGCTGATAGAACATCTTATTTTACAATGGGTACTTCTTTGATGGATCCTACTTTACTTCGAACTCTTAAAGGAAGACCTTTTTCAGATGGTATAACTGGGGCTAGCAGAATTAGTCTCACCCCGCCCTCTACAGCTATTTCTTTTGGAGCTGGTGGTATAAACAAAAATATTTATCAGGAAAGATATAATACTTATATCTTTGATGCGTTTGATACATCATCTCCTTGGACGTCAACGTGGGGAAGAAATACTTATCAATTTTCTAATCCGTATCTTACCAATTTAGATTTATCTTTAATTGGTTTTGATGAAACTACTACAGGTGCTACAGTTGGTGATAATAACGCATTAACAAATATATGGGGTATTGCTGTTGATCCTCAAAATGTTGTTTATAGCTCGGGTTCTGGTACAACTTCGAGTTATGCAGATTTTCAAAGGGTTACTTTTGATACGGCTACAGGTATTCCTCAGGGCAATTATAATGCTTTAATTGTAAAACCGCTGGGGACATTTAAAATTAAACTTAGAAATAATACACCTCAGCTGCTTGACTTCGACAATCTAAGAAGATTTAGCAGTACACCTAGAGCTAATAATGTATCGTATTCTGTAACTGCTGCAAAAAATGGTAGTAATGGAACGGTTAAACAATTAGGTGTTTTAGCATTAGATGCTGCGGGGAATCAAATTGGTGAGACTTATTATGTAGTAGCACCACATTTTACAACAGGAAATATTCAAAATCCAAATATTGCATCAGTACAGGCAACAACCAATACTAGTGCTATCATTCAGACTTTTGAAGAAAGTGTAAACGGAGGAATAGATTCAAATTTTTCCTCTGCATACAGATTGTATATCAACGAAGCTAATGAAACTAATTATCTTGGTAAAAGAATAGATTTAAATATTTTTGGTTCAAATGTAGCGTCATTAAAGTTTCAAATAAGGGATAACGCTGAACTTGTTCCTAATGGAACACATTTATTATCTGGTGGTAAAGGTTTCTATTATAATGTTGGTACGAGCGGTCAGCCTGTTCAGATTAATCAAGGAGATATTATCCCAGTTAATGGTTCTAATTTTGGACTTTATTATGGAACACCACAAACTAATGGATCATTAAATACCCAAGATAACAACACAAAATCCAGAACGCTGGTTACATATAATCCTGCTATTGAACATTATATAGTTCGCTTTGATCCTGCATGGAAGTCTGCTTCAGTAGAAGTTTTTGATGCAAGTGGTAAGCTTGTAATTTCTCAGAAATCTATTAAAACTGATTCGGACTTTGTAATAAAGCTTGATTCAACCATTAAAGCTAATTACATAGTAAAAGTGGTAGGAAATGATTCTACAGTTGTAACAGCCAAAATATTAATCAAATAACACAAACATGAAATTTATTTACAAAAAAGTCTTATTAACTTTATTATTGGTGGTTTATAGTTTATCGAACGCACAGTCGAATGGACCTGGTGCTCCCACTTTAGATCCTCCCTCTTCACCGATTGATATGTATCAGTATATTTTAGGACTGGTTGGTCTTTTTATTATAGGCTTATATGCTTTTAGTAAAAATAAAACTCAAAAAATATAAAATAATATTAAAATATTCCAAAGTCTCTGAATAATCAGAGACTTTTTTTATTTTTACGGTATGAAAAAAATAC
The DNA here is from genome assembly GCF_007474535.1 of Chryseobacterium echinoideorum. GTDB lineage: Bacteria > Bacteroidota > Bacteroidia > Flavobacteriales > Weeksellaceae > Chryseobacterium > Chryseobacterium echinoideorum. Next base: position 102,571 of record NZ_VKNW01000006.1, read on the forward strand.
TTTTATTATCTAGTTTCATTGTTGCAGCTTTAACTAAAGCACAGTTTTCTATTCATATTGAATCGCAGCCAAATTTTGACGAGCCAGAAGCTATACTATATACTTTAAACGGCTCTAAGGACATTGTGGTTACAAAAGAGAAAGTCAAAAATAATTCATGGCTGTTTAAGTATCCCAAAAAATATGTAGGGATGATGAAAGTCTATTTTCCGAATACCAATAATTCAGTTACATTTATTTCTGAAAATAAAGATATCAATATAAAAATTGAAGCTAAGGATGGTAAGATTCAAAACATACTTTACAAAGATGAGGCAAACGAATTGATGAGTAACATACAGGAATACTCTCAAAAAAAAGAACTTATCCTGCCAGCATTAATTCAAATTAAAGAATATTACAAAGATAATACTGATTTCGGAAAAGCATTGATAGCTGAAATGGGTAAACTTTCCGGAACCAATACGGCTATAGATCCGACACAACACCCTTTTATATATTATTATAATACCAATTATAATAAATTTTTGTCTAATGATATGACAAAAAAAGTAAGTCAGGAAGAGATAATTAATTTTATAGATAAGTCGGGTGATATGCTCGAATCTTCATCGCTGTTGAGGCCTGTTCTTGTTTCTTATTTAAACGTTGGTGGTAATAATAATATCAACTCTTCAGTAGATCAGCTGATCAATAAGCTGAATGTTGAAACCCCGAGAGGACAGACGGTTTTATCGGAGCTGATTGACATTTTTGATGCTTATGATATGACAGAATACAAAAATAAATATCTTGGTTTAGCTAAAAATTTAAAATGTACGATAAATGACCGTCTAGCTTCTACAATTAAATCTAATTCAGATACAGATTTAGGTGCAATTTTCCCCAATTATACATTTCACTCACCTGTAAATACTACTTCAAAAAGTATTGCAGAGGTGAAAGCAGATAAAAAGATAATTGTATTTTGGTCATCTACATGCTCTCACTGTGAAAATGAACTTCCACAGTTACTGAAAGTCTACAAAGAATTACAGTCTAAAAATATAGAGATCATCGGCTTATCTTTAGATTCGGATAAGACTTCTTATACATCAAAAATTGCAGCATTTCCATGGATTAATGATTCTGAATTGAGAGGCTGGAATAGTACTGTTGCTGAAAAGTATAATGTTCATGCTACGCCGAGTTATTTTATTTTAGATGCTAACAATAAGATTATCAGTAAGCCCAACCATGTAGGAGATGTTTTGGAATATTTTAAGTTAAAATAATTTTGGAGAGTTGTAAATATTTTCTATATTTGCACCACCAAAACGGCGAGGTAGCTCAGTTGGTTAGAGCGCAGGATTCATAACCCTGAGGTCACGGGTTCAATTCCCGTCTTCGCTACAAACAATTCTGTAAATCAGTGATTTACGTATAACAGGGACTAAAACAGGGACTTTGAGTCCCTGTTTTTTATCGCCCTATTTTGTAATATTCTTTTTCAGCTTCTTTTTGCACATCCAGTCTTTCTATAGCTATATTAATCCGTTCGGAATTATTTTTATTAAATAAGAGCACATTTTCAATTGCTCGCTCCCCTAAATAATTTCCAGTCTCATTAATTTTCAACTGCATTTCCTTCTCCTCCCTATACTTCTCAACCAATCCCTCCCGAACATTAGGCAAATCCTCCAACCTTTTATCCAATTCCGCAATTTTATCTTCAGTAATTTTTGTTTGTTGTTCAATCTCCGTCACATTCACTCCTTTTTGTGAAAGAATGTCAATTTCCTCTTGGACTTTCTCTTTTGTCAAATCAATCGTTTTTTGATAGAATGGAAGCTGGTTTTTCCAGTATTCGGCATTTTCGCCCTCTTCCTTGGAATAGCCTAAAATTCGGTTGTAATTGTGCTGTGCCTTAGTTACTTCCTCTTGAATTTTGATGAAGCTGTCATATTTTCGAAGAACAAAAGCAGAATCAGCCAAAAATTTATTTTTCTCGGTTTCAATACGCTTTTTCATCAGTTCAATTTCGATATTGGCTCTGGTTTCCGGATTCGTGATGATGGCGGTTTTCAGTTCCTGTGTGCTGATGTCAGAAATATCCAAAACATCGGCTCCTTTCTTCATTGCCTCCAAGTATCTTGCCTGTTTGGATTGCAGTTTTTGAAGCATAAAGACATCTATTGAATCATTAGTCAACATGAAATTAATTCGCACATTTTCATTTCTGTTTCCTTGTCGCCAAGCGCGTCCTTCCACTTGACGTAGAGAAGTAAAGTTGTACGGAAGCGAAAGCATATAAATATCCGTGGTATTTTCCTGCAGGTTCATTCCTTCCTGAATCGCCTCGCTTCCAATAACCACCTTTATTTTTCCCGAATTGAAATCGTCCTGAATCTTCAATCGGTTTGGCTTGCTTGTCGAACCAGTGATGACTCCGACTTCTTCTGGTTTGTATCCGACTTCCCGTACCAAATATTCCCTTAGTTTCGGAAATTCTGAAACAGCTAATTCAGAGTAGATGATTTGACCGGAATCCGGAATGTCTTTTTTGTTCTGCCTAATCAAATCCATCGTCTGCTTCAGTTTCGGAGAATCCTCTATGAATTCTTCCAATGACGGCTCTTCTCCGTCATAATATGGTGAAAGATACGGCGAAATCGCAATCAGACGGGCATTAAGGATATGCGTAAGAATTGCGCCTTTTTGGGTCTCGCTAAAGTTTTCATTGAGCATTTTATATTGCTCACTCGTCAAATCGTTCTGCTCAATCTTATATTCCTTGTTAATTCGGTTGGGTCGCACCAATTCGGGATTATCTTCTTCGCCTTTGATGTCAATAAATTCCGATAAAAGTTGCTGAAACAGGGAGTTGTTTTTAAAACGACGGACATTCGCCTTGAATTTCACATCACCTTTCGCGTCAATCTCCATATCGTTGTCCGCCTCCATAAAGGTTTCAAAAAAAGTGTTGACATTGATGTAACCCGACTCTTCTAATCTCTTGTTCGCAATCAATGACAAAATAGAGTAATATTCCAATGGTTTATTGGTAAAAGGCGTTGCAGAAAGCAGGGTAACATTTCTGCCGTCGTTCTTTTCCTGAATGTATTGCGCCGCCATCCAAGTATTGATTCCCAGTTTCGAAGTCTGCTGGTTTTGATTTCTAAAGTCTGAAGCAAATCGGCGGTCTTCTATTCTAACTTTTCCTACGATATGGTTCGCGTTGTGGACTTCATCGTAAGTCAGATGGTCAAAACCAAAGTCTTCCCAATCGTAAATCTTACCCCGCTTCATTTTACCCACCAATTCTTTTTCTTTTTCCAGTTCTTTTTGAAAATCCCTTTCGCTGATGGTGTTTACGCTTCTCAGTTCATTTTCTGAAATATAGGAAAACTTGGAAGCCAGACTTTGGGTAATGTTTTCAGAAAAACCGATATTGTTGAAACCCTCGTAAGTGACGATGGTGATTTCCCCGTCTTTATTATCAAATTTTGAGAGGTCGAAGTCTTTTCCAAGATTTCCCAAGATATTCACTTTGGCTTCAGGAATGGTTTCAAAAATCGTTTCCACCCACTGTTTTAAAATGCTGTCATTGGGAACAACGATCAGCGGTCTTTTTGCGTTACCTCTCTCCATCGCTTCGTGCATGGACAGGATTCCAGACAATGTTTTTCCAAATCCCACTTCATGTGCAAGTAATCCGACACCTTTCGTGGTCTGCCTTCCGATTCCGCCTTTCTGAACTTCAGTTAATCTAAGTTCTCGACCTTTAAAATTCAAATGGATTTTTGAAAACAAAGGAAACTTTGAATAGTCCGGAACATAGATGTTGTTGTAGTTTCGGTTAAAATCATTGACAAAACGCTTCCTTAAAGCGTCCGACAATTCTTCCCTCAAAAATTTTTGAAACAAGTCGTTGGCGGCGACTTTTCGTCTTTCGCGAACCAAGGCATTCCGTTCCTTGTCGCTTCCGGTAACGTTTTCGTTGTCTACAAAACTTCTTACTTCCCAAGATGAAGAACCTGCAAATGCCTCACTGGACAGCGTTCCGACAAAATCCTTGAATTTTTCTGCAAGATTATAGGGAACCGTTACAGTTTCCGTCTGTCTTGTGTTTTGATTCCAGCGTTCCTTTTCTATGGTTCCCAAATCAAACTGGTGGACAAATTCATGATTCGGACTGATTGAGATTTCGTCTAAAGTTTTTGGTTTTGGAAGAACATTGAGGAGTAAATCCTTTTGTTTCTCATATTGATTTTCTGTTCCGCCAACCGAGAACCTGTCCTTAAAGTCTATTTCCAGTTGTTCTAATTTGGCGTAGATATTCCCTTCGGCGTAATAAAAATCGTGAACCCAATTTCCGTCCATATAGTTGGCAAATTGGTAGTGCTTTCCGTGATTGTTTAATGTGCCGTCGTAGGAAGTGTCCCGAAATGCCTCAATCTGTTCTTTAGTAATATCGGTACTGTTCTGAAGCGAGGCATTCACAATTTCATCGGCTTTGAAAAATTGGTATTTTAAAACCCCTTTCTTGATTTCCGGTTTGGTCTGAATTCGATATTCCGCATTTTTCTCTTTGTGGGACTGGATAATTTTATCCGCTTTACGATGAATTTCATCAATTTGGTCTTTCGAAAAATTTGGGGGATTATCAAAAATTTGGGTTTGGAGTTTGAAATACTTCTCAATCTCCTTTTCAATTGCGGGAGATTTGAATTTTACTTCATTAAGTCTGGAAAGAACTTGCTCAATTTTATCTTTCGTTTCTGCAAGGTCAATTTCTTCTGTTTTAGCGGGAATGGTGTTTTCTAAAGTTTTGCTTTTTGATTCTCCTTTAGGTTGATCAACCTCCAAAAACAAATCTTCAAAGAGGTTTCCAATTCTTTCGGTCTGCTTTTTATTTTTGAGTTGCTCAATCCTAGATAAGGCGTCCTCTAAATTTCCATAGACATAGTTTTCCAACCTCCCAAAACGGTTGGTTTTCTCTCGGGTTTCCCCTAAAATCCTGTCGGGATGTTTTTCAAAATAATTGGAAATATCTGTAGAAATTTTCTGGGAATTTTTTTGCAGAATAATAATGTCCGTTCCTACCTGAGTTCCGGCAAAAGCACCATTCGGCAGACGAAAACCTTCCAAAATATCTGCATTTTTTAGTTGGGCTTGTCGGTTCAACCAACCCGAAGGAAGCACCATTGCCAAAACTCCATTGGGTTTAAGAGAATCTAAAGACCTTTTGACAAAATAGTCCTCGTATTTGGAGATTTTGGGTTCTTCTCCCAAACCTTTGTATAATCCGCGATGGTCGCCGTAGGGTGGATTACCGATAACCAAATCGTATTTTTCGGCAAATTCCTTCTTGTTGCCTTTCTCGTCGATAAACTCGGTTTCAAAGGAGCGGAGATGGATGTGGGCTTCGGGATGAAGGATTTTCGCAATCTTTGCGGTGGTTTCGTTGATTTCAAAGGCAGTGATATTGGACTTGATTCCCAATTCTTTCACTGCATACAGAAAATTTCCCGTTCCAACGCTGGGTTCCAATACCGAAATTTCCTGCCTGTTCTTAAACTGGTCTTTGATTAAATTTCTGACGGCATCTACAATCCTTGAATCGGTGTAGTATTCATCCAAAATACCCCTGCCTTCTTTAGCTGTTCCGCCACTTTTGAATTGATGACAGATCTCTTTTAAATCCTCGGTAATGTTAAGACTTTCCTTGAGTTTAACTTGCTTATCGCTGGAAACAAAACAAGCTGCGGAAACAACTTCCGCAACTTGTTCATTGGTCAGTTTTTGACCTTTATATTTTGAAATAAGAACCCCTAATGCCTCATTGTTTTGAGTAGATGTTTTTACTATTTCTGCTATTCTATTGGATACATTTCTCCCGGATACGATTCCGCCCAAGGAATGTTCTGCTCCCTCATTTTTTGCAGCATTTTGCGGTTGTGTTCCGTCAACGGGTCCTCGCTCTGGTTTTCCGACCAGATGCTTCCAGATTGTGTCTTCAAGTCCATTTCCAGCATGGTTGCCGTCCACAGCTTGTCCTCCAAAGTGATTTCCGTTTTGCTTGGGTTTGCTTGTTTGTTTAGATTCTCCAGAATTTCGTTGAGGAAGTTCGGCTCCCAAGTGCTGAGTGTCGGAAATTCTTTCGGATTGAGTTCCATCGTCTTCATTTCTTATCGTTTTTTGTTCAACTAAAGTAGTATTTTTCTCTTGAACTTGGAGTTTATTTTTTAAATATTCTTCCAAGTTTTGATTCCCATTTTCAGAAATCCCATACAGCATGCGGATGTCCTTGATGTTTTTATTTTGAAATTCATTGAGGATTTTTTGCGTGGACCTATTTCCCGCATCATCACCAGTCAGACAAAGAAATATCTTTCCGTCATAGTTTTTGAACCGTTCGACAAAGCTTCCAGTATTTTCATTATAATTGAGTGTTACAAGGGTTCTGCCGTTGTTTTGATTGTTTAGTTTCAAAAGTTCCAAAAACGAATCTTTGTCGTTATCGCTGTTAAAGACAATCAGTTCGTTTTTAGTTCCCTCAATAATGGAAATTTCTGAACTAGAATGATTTAAATAGGATGTCTCACTCACTTTTTCTGTTTTTTACGAAGTGGTTGAACTCAAAAATGTCTTTCGCCGTGTCGTCCCAGTTTTTTCTGGGAAGCAGTTGCAGGCTTACAAAGATGTCGGTCTTCTTGTTGTAGGAGTCGATGCGCTCCAATCTTCCGCCGTAGTCCTTTTCGGCGTGTCTGTAGAGGGAATAAGGCAGAATCGTGTCGGTTGGATAGATGTAGAAACGGGTATAGTTCCACGGAGAATTGACTTCGAAGCGTCTGTATTTTTTCTTGAATAACACCGTGTCGGAGAGTTTCCGCCTGTTCTTATAGTTGGGAATCATTTCTTTTGAGAAAATGGCGCCGTCCTTCTTGTTCCAAACTGGTGACGGTTTTTGTTTTTCAAGAATATCGGAAAGAATGATGTTGCCGTCTTCAGCATCCAATGGATAGCACAAAGAATCTCTCACGAGATAGGCATTTTGATTCATTTCGGGAAAGGTGTGGTCTGGAACCAGTTCGATAATTTGGTTTTCCGAATAACTCATTTTCGAGATGTGGAAACTCTGCATCTTGTCCAATCCTCTGGAGGCATCAAAATAGACATTAGAAATAAGGTCTATTCCGCCTTTTTCGGATTTGATTTCCTTGTGGCATGAACTTAAAAAAAGTATGGAAACTAGGACTAAAAATATGGATTTGATTTTCATAATGATTACATTTAAAAAAAAGCGGCAAATCAAAATTTGACTTACCGCCTTCGGATAATAGTCAGGTATTATTTATTATCGTTTGATGCTCTGTTCCTTCACATGGGCTTTTTCCTGTTTTTCTTCATTTTCCAGTCCCTGCAAGGGTTTGTTGGTGTTGATGCGGTTCATGTCGTTGTCGTAAAGGTTCAGGTTCTTGTATTGCGGATTGAGCACAGCTTTTCCTTCCACGACTTTGTCGTCCATTTCAAATTTCACTTTCACCACATTTCCTTTTTCAAGGGATTTGATGGTGTTTTCCCTGTATTCCGGCTTGTCGAAAACGAGGTTGGCTTTTTCCACGATTTTGTCGGTATCGACACCGTAGTTTTTGTAGAAATTCTGGAACATATAGTTTCCTTTCTCCGTCTTTGGCTCCTCGAAGTTGAACTGCACAAAGGCGGTTTCCGACTGGTCGCTTTTGGGGTTGTGGAACTCGATTTTCACGCTCCGTCCCTCCAAAAGATTTACGGCTTCTTTTGCGGTAAAGGTATTTTCTCTGTTTACCGAAAAATTGTGGGTGATTTCTTCGCCTTTCTCGTTCTTCAATTTGGCGTCGTAAGAGTTGAGGAAAACACCACCCGTTTCCGTCTTGTTGAATTTCAAGGCAAAATCAACCTTGTTTCCGGGCAGTGCCTTGTCCGATGAAGTTTTGATTTCGAATTGCTGGTTTTTGGACTTGATACCTTTTTCCAATTCTTTGTGAAGCTTTTCGTCTTCGCCGAAACCGAGGTATTTGAGTTGATTTTTTAGATAATCTACCTGGTTGAATTCTTTTTGTGTTTCCATAATGTTTGGGGTTTGATTGTTAAAATATTCTTTGTTTTTATGTAATTGCTGTGTTATTGTATTTCCGTTCATTTTGGCGTAATCCTTTGTAGAAGGCTCTCCAATGATGTCGTCTATCGAAAATCCTGACCTTGTGGCATCCATTTCTTCTTTTAATCTCGAATGAAAGTTATTTTGGCTGAATAAATTGCTCCGTTTTTTGTCGTCGGGAAGAAAAAGACTTTTAAGGGAGTCGATGATTTTTTCGGTTTTCTCATTTCCCTCGTAGTTAAGCAGTTCTCCGCCAACGAATAGCAAAACATGGTCTTCCGGCTTGCGATACAGCTGGATTTTTGAGGCAATCTGGCTGTAGTTCACTTTGTCGTCTTCCGTCAAGGAGATTTCAAATTCGTGCTTGGTATGACCTTCGGAATCGTCAATAAACAGTTTGACGTAATCCTTTTGTGGTGGTGCTTCCATATTTTTAAAACATTTAGAGTAACTATTATTTAGGTTGTTTTCCGATACGCCGACAATGGGTTCCGCATTCAGATGGTTCTTGCTGAATTTATCCAAAAGGTGGTCATAGACGTTGATTTTGGTCTCTTCGTAGAGGGAGTGGTAGTTTCCGCTTTCCAATAAAATCGCATCCAAAGCCGTGAACCCCATCAGTTCGAGTTTGTCGCGGTATTCCTTGTACATCTGCTCGTTTACATTGTTTCCATAAAGGATGACACCCGTTCCGGCGTGAATCGTCAGCAGTTCCGTCAGTTTCTCGAATTGTCGATGTTGTGGAAGAATGAATTTTCCTACGATGTCGTTCGCATTGTTCAGAATGATGGCTTCCGTCTTGTCGGACAGTCCGAACTTTTGGCTTGAAATGTAGGCGGCGGAATCTTCGGGACTGTTGATTTTGAACGGCTGATAATTGGCGGCAAAAATCTGCTTGTTAAAGGAAAAAGTGCTGACTTTTCCCTGCAGTTGGTTTTGCTCGGAAAGTTCCAACACTCGGTCGCTTCCCAAATCGCCATTGAAGACCAAATATTTTCCCGAACGCAGATTGATGACGATGCCGTCTTCCACCTTTATTCCGGTATGGTCGAAAATTTCGTGCAGTCTTTGCAACATGAGTCGGTCATGTTTGCTCGAAATCAGTTGTCCGCTCGGATGGTTGTGGACGAGCGTGATGCTTTCGGGCTGCATTTTGAAGACGTTTCCCGTCAACAACCGTAAATCCACAACGGTGGAAGTAATTCCGCCTGTCGAAAGATGTTGAACGAGATAACTGTCGTCCTTGAATTTGTAGAGTGCAAAGGTGTGTTCCACCGCCTCGTCTTCAAGCGCACGGAAAAGCCAAGCCACATCGTTCACATCAGAAATTTTGGTTCCCGCCATGAATGAAAGACTTTTGTTTTCCGAAAACTGCCGCTCTACGAGCGCAAAATCAGTGGAATATCCTTGATTGTCCTTTTCCCGTAGGATGCCGGAATTTGGGTCAGCATCATTTCGCCCGCTGAAGAGTTTGTAGGGTAATACTTCGCCCGCCGACGTTTTGAGATATTGCGTATCCTCATCCGTCGGAAATTGGAAATTCGTGTTCGGTCCATATTTGCTCTGGTAATTAATCGTTTGTGTTTCCATCATTTTAAAATTTTATCTGCGGAATCCACGGCGTTTTTCCTGCTCCTGTTCGATTTCTTGTTCGATTTCATCTTCCCGCTCTTCTCGGTTTCTGTTGGCATCTTCGTATCTATCCCTGTCATTGACGTTCAGGTCGATTTCGGAATTGTCTCCCTTTGAAATCTGTCTCTCATCGGGAGAAATGCTGTTCACGGTGTTGATTTCTCTTGAAACGATGTTCAAGTCGTTGGAAATTTCCTTGGCGATTTCGGGATATTCGTTTATTTTATCCATCAGAAAATTTTTCAGTTTCTGGAGTTCGTTTCTATATCGGTTCATTTCCACGACATCCTTCTTGTCGGCAATGATTGCGGTGAGTTCGGTGGCATTTTTAATGAGGTCGAACTCGGCTACGACATTGTTTTCCTTGTCATAGATGAATGCCTTTTTCTCAAGAGAAAGTTTCGGCTCATTTTTGTTTGAAAGGTCTTGAATAGTGGAATACTCAATTCCATCCTTACTGTTCTTGAGGATTTCGGAGATACTCCTATCCCGCTCCAAAAAGATGACTTTCAGTCGGGTGTTGTTTTCCGTGAGCTGGAAGGTTGCCCTGTTCTTGTCGTTGTCGGCGACGATGGTGTAGCCCTGCAGAAATTTTTGGATGTCGTCCGCTTTCAGTTTTTTTGAAAATGACAAATCTTCGTTGATGATTCCGAACTTTTTAAGTTCTTCGGTAGGTAGGTTTTCAGTTTGCATAGTAGGTTGCTATTAAATTGTTTGCTTTGTTTAGGTCGTTTAAGAAATGGTAGGGATTGATGCTTTGTCCAAACTCCTTTACTGCAAAATGCAGGTGCGGTCCGGTAGAGTTCCCTGTGTTTCCACTTTTCCCGATGATGAAGCCCGCCCTCACTTTTTCCCCGACTTTGTAGTAGATTTCGGAGAGGTGCAGATAGGAAGTTTCAAATCGGTTAAAATGTTTGATTTTGATAAATTTTCCACCGCCTTTGGAATCCCAACCTGCTTCGGTAATGATTCCGTCAAGCACTGCGTGAACATCTTCATAGTTGGCTTTGAGGTCAATGCCGTTGTGCATTTTAAGACTCCCAAAAATAGGATGTATCCTTGAGCCGTAACCCGAAGTGATGTACAGATTACTCTTCAGCGGCATCACGATTTTGGATAAGGACGGCATCCACTCTTTTTCATCAGAAATATTAATTGCTTGCTGTATTTGGGTATTGTTTTTAATTTTATCATTTTCCCTCTTTAAAATCAGTTGATGCAGGGAATCTTGCAGATTTTCATACTGCATTTTCCTGAAGTGTTCTGCACCGTTATACTGCTTCATCAACGATTTCAGTGAATCCAGCTCGGTCTTTAAGTCCGATCTTGAAGTAAAGTTGAATACGTCCTTCCAAGATTTTTTGTCTTTCCTGTCCTTGGTTTCAGCCATTTTTTGTACGGGAATTAAAACTTCGATTTTTTGTGATATGATTGGTGTCAGCGTATTGAACTGGGCTGCGAGGCAATTTCCCATCAGAAAAAGGATAGGTAAAAGGATTCTAATTATTTTTTGTTTCATTATTTATTCTTTTGAAAGTTCGTTTACAATGAGTTCCACCTCTTTATTGATTTTTCTGAAGTTGGTCATCAGGACATCGTTTTTCCTATTGTTTCCCATTTTGTCGACAAATGAGTAATAGGAAGGCATTTTCACATAGTTGTGTTCTTCCTGTTTGATGGCCTTCATATCCAAATTGATTTTGCCGTTCATCGCCGAAGTTTTGTATTCCTCGGTGTCGTTTTCCTCGCCCTGAGCAATCATTCCGACCATTTCACCAGTTTTGAGCGTCGCAATTTTTCCTGCAGGAATCATAAAGTCCATTTTCTCGTTGATGCTGGTCGTCGTTCCTTGTTGGGAGATGGATTGGGAATAGGATTTTTGCTTGATTTTTCCGAACAGTTTCTCCAGCCATTCCAGAGTATTTTTGTCCCTTGCGGAACCTGAAAGGATATTTCCAACAATGGCGGAAATGGTGTCGGCAACTTCTTTTTTGTAAAACTGTCGGAGTTGTGGGATTTCCTGAAGTCCCAATAAGACCGCCACTTTGTTGCTCCTTGCGGTCGCCACCACGTTGTCGATTTTATGTATGTAGATGGTGGGAAACTCGTCAGCAATAATTCCTCCCGGCAAATTGTGTTTGGAGTTGATGAGTCGTAAAGTCCTGTTCAAAACCGATGAATAAAGGGCGGAATTGATGTCCTGCGTTCCTGGATCGGATGCCAAAATCAGGATGGAAGGATTCTCCCTGTTCGTAATTTTAAGTTCCACTTCGTCGCCCGAAAACACCCAGAAACTTTCCTTGGTCGCCAATCGTGAGAGAAATATCTTCAAGGTTCCGACCTGTCCCTCCAACTGGTCAAATGCCTTGTTTTCATACGCCGTCTTAAAGGGAGAAAGCAGTGAGAATATTTCCTCGTTGGTAAAAAGTGTGTCAAAAATCTCCTTGTAACTTCGGTTCATAAAGGTCAGGATATGTGGTAAATCCGAATATTTTCCGTCCTCGTAGGTGGCAAAAAAGTAGATACTCGACGAAAGAAAGTTGATGGCAGATTGGGTGAAAAAAGCATCGGAACCGCCTCCCGAACTTGAACCTCCCTTTTGGAGCGAGGATACCATAGACTCCGCCATTTCCTGTGCTTCCGCCAAAGTTTGGATGTATTCCTTTTTGAACGGGTTTACCCTTTTGGATTTTTCAACCTCGTTTAGATTGATGACATGAAAATCGTATTCATACCCCGAATCTTTGCTTTTCTTCAACAGATAATGGTAGTAGGCAATCTGCGCCAAATCGGGAAACTTGAAATCGTAAATACACAGGCAGAAGCCTTTCGCTATCATTTGCCTGATTGCGGGATTGATGATTCCGAAAGACTTTCCACTTCCAGGCGTTCCAATCACCATCGTCCCACGAAATGGATTGATATTGACCCATCCCTTGTTGATTTTTTTACTGTATCTGAAGAGATATGGGATATTGATCGAGGTATCCGTTTCTACAAGTTCCTGATTTTGGGCAAAACTTTCTTCCTCTACATTCCATCGGTCTTTTCCCATTTTTTGTTGCATGAGTTTTGAGATGGCGTCTGCTCCCATTTGAAGGATTACTGCACCCAAAAAAGACAATACGGCATAAATGACCTGATAAAGATTCAGCGCAGGTAAAATTTTAGGGAGTTTGGAGTTTCCTGCCTCGTTTTGCCAAACGAGTGAAGAAAAAATCATCAACAAGCCCAATATCATGGGGATTACGATTTCCGTGGCGATGTTCAAATCCTTTTTCTTCTTCGCCTTTGTCCCGACAGCGACCAATCCAATGAGAATCAGGGTCGCAAACTTTGCGTTGATGGGTGGGTAAAAGAAACTCATCTTCGAAAAATTTTTCAATAGATTTGAAACTACAGGAATATCTGCATCGAGGTAGAAAAGGGACGCACAATCCAGTGCCACGACCGCATAAACCGCCTTTTGAAGGAATCCGTAGATTTTAATTTGGTGTTGTTGTTCCTGCATTACTTCCTATAAATTGTAGTTTTTTAAAAACTCTTTCTCTTTTTCCTCTATAAGGCCTTTACCATAAATCTTCACTGCAATCTCCTTATACCACGCTTTCAGATAAGCCATTTTCATAATTTCCATTTCTATTTCCTTCTTTGCTTTTCTGAGACGGAATAAAAAAATTATGGATATGCAATACGCGATGAAAACGATGAACGTCAGGAGAAGGGCAATAATGAATTCTGTTGGAAATGGGTTCATGACTAAAATGTATCTGCTTTTAAAATGTCTGAATAATTCACCTTCATCTCGATGGTTCTTCCCGAGAGTTGTTCCTCAATCAGGCGGATCATCATCACCTTGCTGTTCGGAAAGGTGAATTTTTTGAAGACATAGATGTTTCTGAAATTTTTCCTGAAATGTTTCGGGGCGTAAAGTCTAAAAACCGGTGTCATCTCGATGCTTTGATTGTTGGTCGCCTTGTAGATTTTTTTGTCCTCGATGGAAAATTTTAGGTCTTCGATATCGTAACTCAGGTTCGAGCTGTTTTTGAAGGTCATATCGAGAAAGATGTAGTCGCTGATAACGTACACATTGTTGAGCTGCATACTGAGTTTAAGGTCTTTCTGCTCCCTGATTGGATTTTCCTCCGTCTTCTTCTTTATGATGTCCATCGCAAACTTGGTCAGCTCCAAGTTGGAAAAGCGGGTTTTGTCCAGTTCAATCGGCTGCATCTCTTCTGGCTGGATATGGATGTTGGTCACGGTGTTTTTGTTTTCCGAATTTCTATAAACCGCCTTATATTGGGCTATAAAGGACTGACCTACGACCGTGATAATTCCTATTTTGTCGCCATTCAATAAAGAAGTGGATTTTGTTTTTTCTTTTGGGTCGGCGTTGGTAGGAGCATCCGTGATCTTGATTCTCGCAATATTGGTGTTCGGTAAATCCCCCGTGAGTTTTTGGGTGGACAAATCCACATATTGGATGGGTTCCGGTGAGATGATGTGCAGGTTGACGCCCTCCGTAATCACGAGTACGGGCAAGTCCGAAATGACTTGTTCCTTGGTTGCGGTTTGGGCAATAAAAAGGTTGGATATAAGGAATAATAGGATATTGATTGCTGTTTTCATTTTTATTTTTTTTGTTGGTTTTGTGAGTCTTTAAGCTGTTTTTCGTCGATGAGAAATACATAAGAGTTGTATTTCAGTTTGGCTTTGTTGGTTTTAATGAGGTTGGCGATGGATTTTGATGTGGACGTGAAGAGTTTGGAGCCGATGCTCGTGAAAAATCCCTGTCCGCCCATATCCATCTGCGTTCCCTGTACGGAGTTGCTTCCCATTTCCCGAATCATGTCCCTGAAGACGCTTTCGGGAACATAAAGCCCCTTCATGCCGTCAATGTCGTAGATGGAGAGGTTGACTGGTAAAATTTCTCCCCTTGTAAATACCGAGACAATCTTGAGGTCAACCCGCTGCATGGAAAATCCAGAGATTTGTCCGTAAAGGATGGAACCTTTCTCAATTTTTTTGTTGCCGACGAAGATGTCTTCCAATAATCGGAACCGGATTCTGCTTCCCAGAAATCCCTTGTTGTTTTCATCAATGACGGCTTTGATAAAGCTGTTCTCATTTTCCCTGTAGAAGGCATTGAACTCGCTGTTGATTCCCGACTTGCCGACATTGAAGGTAGAATTGAGGAACTCGTCCATTTTTTCCTTGTTGGCTTTGAGTTTCTGTTCCGCCAATAGTTTGGCTTGGTATTCGGGATCCCTCGCTTTTTCTAAGGAATCCATGACGAGCATCTGCTGTTTCAGATATTTTACGGGGTCTTGCTGGGTATTTTGATTACCAGATTTTGTATTTTCTGATAATTGCTCATTTTCCTGTTTTCCGTAGGATTTGTCGTTCAGCATTCTAATGATTTCGGAAGACCTTTTAAAGTCCTTGTCCTCGTTTTGTTGTTTTGGATTGTAGTAGGAAGAGTTGCCTCCTTTTGACGCCTGCTGATTTTGTCTGCTCGATACCGCCTTTAGTGAGTCTATTTTTCTTTTCTGGTCCAAGGACAACTGGTCTTCATAACTGAGCAGGCTATCCTGTTCCTTGTCCAATCCTCCGAGCATCGTCCTATTGTCGTCCTTCTTGAAAAAGGCGTCGTAGGCATCATTCTTCGTCATGATGGAGTCCCGTGTTTCTCCCAGAGATAGGGAAAGTTCTTTCGGCTTGTCTTTTTTAGAGGTGTCCTCTTTGGTAAATTGGGCACCCACATACACAAAGAGCAGCAGGAACGGCAATGCCAGAAGGGGCATCACATATTTTTTTTCCTTAAAGTTGATTTTATTCATTGAGTTGTTATTTTTGGATAAATTGACTCCGGTGCTACCGGCCGTTTTTTAGTTCTTGGTATTGGTTGTACAGGTATTCTATTCTCAGGCTGTCTTCTTTTTGTAGTTCCTTTCGGTCTCTTTTCAATTTTAAAGTTTGAAGTTCATTCACTATTTTTTCCATTTCTTTCTCTTGGTTTTTGCCCACCTGTTCCGATTTGTTACTCTTGGAATACAGCATTGGAGGTTTAATTTTAAATGCCGATTCATTCGGGAAGAAAATTCCCTGTACCAGCGATCCTATAAATGACACGGAGAGAAATACCATCGAATAGGTGAAAAACTTCTTCGGATTTTTTGCCGCCCATTCCAATCCCTTTTTTGCGTTTTGTTTTAGAAAATTTTTCATCTTTAATAAGAATTTTTGGTTTGGTTGGAGATTTCCTCGTTGTCGATGATTCTCCAGTTCTTCAGCATCACACCGTGAGGATTGTTTGGGCTTCTGATGATGTCGTCAAAGAATCCTTCGGTGATCAATTTCCTTGTAATCACGGCGGACTTTCTGGTAATCATCTGCTTTCCGAAGAAGGAGAATTTCTTTTGCTCCATATCCAATTGAATGGAATCGGCATGGATACTCACCATAGAACTGGAAGCCACAATCTGGTTATAGAAACCTTTCTCCTTGAGGTTGGTGTATTCCTTTTTTCCACTGTCGTCAATGAGATACAGCGATTTTTGGATATTTTCCTTGATGTAGGCATCATCGGGAGCCAAAGTGAAAAACAGTCGGTGGAAGAGCTCGATTTGGGCTTTGTATTCCACGGGACGGTTTAGCAGGACATCGGTCTGTTTTGCCAATACCGGAACGCCATTGTCCAAAATGTAGATGGACTTTCTGGAATCCTGAATCATCCTATAGGCAAAGAAGAAGCCCGCCAATACGATAATTACGGCAAATGCCACGGTTCCCAATGAAACAATCTTGTTGACTTTAATTCTTTGTTCAATATTTTTAATCAGCATTGTATATTTAATTGTTGTTGGTTGATAGTTGTCGGTTTATTTACTTCTGTTTTTCATTGCGGTATTGACCATTCCCGATGCGGAACCTGATATGGCTGACTTCGCGACGGCTCCAGCCACTGAGGCTCCGCCAGTTTTTGCGGCTAATACCGTTGTTTTGGCTGCATTCGCCATTCTTCCTGCCGCACTCTTCATCTTGGTCATTGCACCTGCGCCTCCCGCTGTAACGATGGTGTCGGCGATTGTAGGCGTCATCAATACCCCGATTCCCGTCACGATGTAGGCGACACAGGTAAAAAGTCCATTGTAAATCATTCCGGAATTGCTCACATAGACCATCAAGGCGTCCAGATTGGTGATGGTTCCGTTCGTTAAAAGGGTGTCGTATCGCTCAATCTCCATCTCGTAACCCGAAGCGATCAGTTGCTGACCGATATTGATGATGGTATAGGCAACAAAGGTGTACAGGTTGATGTTGATGAACTTGGAAACCCAGCTGTACAGCGAGTTTTCAAATCCTGGAACGAGTGCCATTCCCACAGCGATAGGTCCCAGAATAATAAGGATGTAGGCCCAAATTTTTTGGATGAAGAAAATAAGGTAGACACAGATTCGAAGGATGGAAAGGCAAACGAACTCGATAATTTCTGCAACCAGTTTTTGGAGTTGGAACTCCATCCGTAACTGCCATTCCTTGATTGGCTGAATGAGTTTATCCAGTCCCTCGCTGATGTCGAACCAAGAGTCGTCGGCATCTTTGCCGGTATTGTTGATGACGTCCTGCTTCGCATCCTCGTCAGCTTTGAGTTTGATGACGGCATCGAGTAACTGTTGCTGTTTCTTGAATCGTTGAATCCTCAAATCATTCACTTCGGACTCGATGTCGCTGAAGATGGCGATTCCCGGTTCTGCAATGGCTTCAAAGGGTGCCTGAATCAGATTGACAAATCCACTCCAGTACACCAGGGTAAATCCAATAAGGATGGGTTTGAGCATCGGGGTGATTTCCCATTCCCGGTCGCCTGCCGCCATTTGCCAACCCATGTATCCGAGATACATCAACGCTCCCAGTCCTCCGATAGCCCTTCCGACCAAAGCGGATCCGACAGCACCGTCTTGAACGCTGTTGTCCAGTTTGGTAAAGACCTCCATAAACCATTTCTCAAATGCGCCGTCGCCCTTTAGAAATTGGAGCAGGTTGCTGTAGTCGCCGTCGGTTTGGGCAAAGCCGATTATCGGCAGCAATATTGCCAAGAGGCAAAATAAGGGTGTAGTATTTCTTTTCATCACTAAAATTTATGTTTGTACTGCTGCATCGTGTTGTGGATGATCTGCTTGTCGGAAGCGGGAGTCCAAGCCTGTGGCAATGCATAAGGCGAATGGTTTTTCAGAATATTTTTATAGTCCAAAAGAAGTGTCGTCTTATCGTTGTGTTTCCTTAATTCCAGCACGAACCTTCTCCATTTGATAAGGGTGTCATGGTACATCAAAAAGCGTTTTCCTCTCGGCATATCCATCGACCTCGACATTGAATATTTTTCCTTGATTAAGTCCAATTCCTCCTGAAGTCTTTTTAAGGTTCCAGTGGTATTGAGCGTTTCGTAGGTTTGTTGGTTCTTCAGCCTCCATTCCACAAAATTTTGTGGCGTGTCTGGAAATTCGGTAATGGGTCTCAACATCCGTTTGTAGTAGAGCAACCAGAGCGGGTCCGCATCAACCGTCGCAGAAGTCCAATGGGCAAAGTCTTGGACGCTTCTTTTATAGATGGTGTCGGAAGCCGCCTTTATCTTTTTTGCCTCCTCTTCCTGAAATTTGACCTGCGCAAAACGCTGGTTTTGAAGTCCCGTAGGTTTTAGCGGCCGGATGTCTTCTCCATCCTTATAGTCCCTGTTTCTGCTGGGAGCCCACATTCCCCAAACCGTGGCATACGCAAAGTTGGTCTGAATGCCCAAAAGATATTTTGGATAGGGACGCCAGTCGCCCCAACTCTGGAACACCATCCTTTTGTGCTGGGCAACGATGGAGGGATCGTTCAACCGCTTTACGGTAAACTGTCCGAATACGCCGACTGCTGTCAGCAAAAGCGGAACGAGGGCAAATTTTTTAACTAATTTTTTCATCTTTTTAATTGAATATGTATTTGTATTTCTGGATAATGTCTCCGACAATCGCCCTGTCGATATTGAGGTAGTTTCTTAGCACTGGAACCTGGTACAGGTACGGAATCTTCTTGGCGTTTTCTAACCGCAATATGATGTAGAGGATGTTTCCATTGATGTTCCGAACTCGGGTAAACACCTTTTCAATAAGCATCTCCCTGTCCATCGGATCCATCAGGAAATCCTTGTTCTCGTTCAAAATATCCTGCGTGACTTCCTGCTTGAGTTTTAAGGTCTGTTTGCCGATTTCGACATAGTATTTGGAAACCAAGACGGCATATTCCGGATGTTGCGCCGATAAGTCCAGCATCTTGTTGGAGTTGTTCGCCACCTTTCCCAGATATTGGTACAGGTAGATTAACTTTTTGCTCTGCGTAAGTGCCGAGTTGACATTTTTTAACTGCTGGTAGATGTATTCCTGAATGGCTATGATCTGTGCGGTCTGGCTTTTAATGTCGTCGTACAGTTCCTTCTGTTTTTCATAAGAGTTTAGAAAAGCCTGCTCGCTTCCCAGCCTTACGCCGTGATTGGTGGTCATCTGCGCCAAGAGTTTGTCGTTGATGACAATCTGCTGTCCGCTTACCAAACCAACAGAAAAAAACAAGATTCCTCCAATAAATAGTTTTCTCATTTTTAAAAGGATTTAATGTTTTTCATAATGTTCTCGACCACTTGTTTGTCCCGATTCACATAGTATTGAAAGGCTCTTTTGTTTCGTAAAACTTTTGCCTTGATGTCCCGAATCTTTAAAAGCATATGGGTAGAATTTCTGCTCAGCGTCTTGACTTCTCCCAAGGCATAATCCAATAAAATCTTGCGCTCCGACTTTTCCATCTGGTTCATTGCCCCATAGGAAACCACAATCCCGACAATCAGCCTCGTCACCATTTGCAGATCGTCCACAAACTGAACTTGCGAAGGCAGAACCGCGATGATGGAATAGGGAGCCGTACTGATTTCATGGATAATGGCTTGTTGGTTTTGGGTGATTTTCGTAATCTCCCTGCTCATCGCAATTCCTGTGGGAATCGCTTGAATGGCGAACGATACGATTCGAAGTCTGTCCTGAATTTTGGTCACCTTGTCCTTGAAATTGTTCCACTGGGTTTTGTTGGCGGTTTCCACCGTGGCATTGGCAATTTGGTTTTTCCGCATCTCCTTCTGCCTCTCGTTTTCATCCATCGTCGCCTTGATTTCTAGGTTCATCATCGGAAAGGATACGTTTTCCTGCTGCCAAGACGGCGTGGAGCCGCCACTGGATGAAGTGAGCACAAAATAAATCAGCAAGCCCCCAAACCCCCGAAGGGGGCTTTTTAAAGCGTTAATTATGGGATGTTTCATTTTCATCTTATTTTTTTACATTGTTCCCCTTTGGGGACAGGGGCTAGAAATTTCTTTTGTATCGGTTCATAATATTTTCTACAATTCCCTTGTCGGTATTGATGTATCCTGCAAATGGATTGATGGAGTTCCAGAATCCCAAACGATTGGCTTTTTCCAGTCTTAACTTGATTGCCAGAAGCCAAAGCTTTAGGTTTTTGACATTCTCGGAAATGTTGTGCAATATCTTGTATCGGTCTCCCGCAGTGGCAAGGTTCAGCTCTCCCGAGGCGAGGATGTCGGAGACATCAGTCACTATTTTTATACTCTGTTCATAGGTTTTCTGTGAAGCCTTTACCCCGAAAATGGCATATTGTGGATGTGCCGATGCCAACTGAACTACCTGCGATGAATAATTGTAGCATTTATTGAGTTCGGAGTAGATTTCCTTTACCTGTATGCCGTTCTGCAAGGTTCCCGAAACTTCCTTCAGACCTTTCAGAATCTTATTCTGAATGTCGTTGGCAACCACCATCTGGGTTCCCACCCACGCTTGGGCATCCTTGAGTTTGGAGGTTTCATCAATCACGTCGTTCTGCTTGGCTTTCAGGTTTTCTGAATAGAGAATCATTGCCGCCGTTACCGTCGGGTCGATGTAGGTGTTTTGGGAGAATGCTTTCACACCCAAGAGTGGGAAAAGCATCATCAGCATTTTTAGACTAAACTTTTTCATATTCCTCGTGTTTTTGGTTGATTAATTCTGAAAAATGGATACTTCGGTTTTCCAGTTCCTGCGATATGATTTTGAAGAAATTTTGCCCTTTGTGGCTCTTTTTCATCATCATGAAATAGGAAACCACCTTTTTGTCCAATGGCTTTTGATAAAGGTTGACGAGCGATACCAAGTTTTCGAGGCTGTCTCCAAAATTTTTCAAATCATCCACAATCTTGAGCAAAGCCTCGTCGTAGTTTCCGTATTGTTGGACATAGTATTCGACTGCGGATTTTTCGGGTTTTTCCGTGGTGTAGGTTAAATACTGCTCCAAGGAAACCTCATTGCCGTAAACTTCTCCTTTGGAACCCCGCTTCAGATAAAATTCCTTGAAACGGCTTCTTCCAAACTTGTTGTTTAAATTATTGATGGTGAAAATCTTGTTTTGCTCCACCTTGTTCAATGAAAGCAGTGAGGCGATCTTGTCGAAGTTGTCCTTAAACTTCGTCTGGTCTAACAATATGAAGGTATCGGAGTTGTTGATGATGCTGTCTTTCACGACGGCATTTCCGATGATGTCGTCCAATTCCTGTGTAACGACCACGGCTTCTCCCCAAAATTTCCGAACCGTCTTGTAGAGATAGAGAATATATCCGCCCATCAGTTTGCTGGCAATAGCCTTCCACGCTTCCTCGATGATGAGCGCCTTTCTGCGGTCTTTTCGGAGCCGCATCTTTTGGATGAACGTGTCCATGATGATGAGCGTCACGATTGGAAACAGTTTCGGGTTGTCCTTTACATTGTCGATTTCAAAGACGATAAATGGTTCGTCAAAGAGCGTATTGTCTGCACTTTCGTTGAGTGTAGTTCCGTATCTTCCGCCTTTGTAGAAATCCTTTAACACGAACAGGAATGTCCTTAAATTAAATTCCTTTTCGGTGATGTGGTGTTTCTTATTGTTCAGGTAAAGGGGAAGAAATTTATCGCAGTAGTCATAGAATCCGTTGAAGGAAAGTTCTTTTGCCTCCAATTTTTCTTCGAGTTCCTTTATCTTTTTGATAATGGTTTTTCGGAAGGACTCGTTCCATTCTTCCGTCGTTTTCGGCTGCCTGATAATTTCATTGGACTTGATGAGAATGAGTTGCGTCTCATTATAAATTTTTCTCTTATCTTCATCGTTCAGGGTTTCATAAGCTTCGTAAACCTTGTAGAATTTTTCGCTGTCGTAATTCGGGTTGTTCATATTCTTGTCCGGATGATATTCGATGGCGAGTTTTCGGAAAGCCTCCTTAATCTCGTCAGAACCTGCATCGAAAGCGATTCCCAAAATATCGTAATAGTTGTACTGTCCGTTCGACTGGTTCTCAAAATCTGAAATAATGTCTTCCTCGTGGATGTTGTATTTGTTCAGATAGAGAATGAGTTCCTCCGAGGTCTTATGCTCATACCACCTGGTTCCCGAATTGAAATATTGGTGGTAATACGACATCAGCACATTGTCCAAAATAGATTTTTGTGCGGACGACATCGTGGCATCGGGACCTTGCCAAATCAGGAAAATCAAATTGGTCAAAAATTCTATTTTTTCGATGTTGAACTCTTTCTTGTCCATAAAAAAAGGATTCATGGTGATTGGTTTTTCTTCAGTGTATTGGATGTATCTCCCGCCTTTGTATTTGCAGGTTCCCGAATAGGAATCTCCCGTGTCCACAATGACCACGTCATAATTGTAGGTCAGGTATTGCTCAACGATATTGTTCATCAGGAAGGACTTTCCAGAACCTGACGGACCGAGGACAAACTTGTTTCGGTTGTTGATTCTTCCTGTCTTCATCGGCAAGTCCGCCGGATCAACTTTCAATGGAACGCCTTGTCGGTCGGTAAAACGCAGATAAAAATTGGATTCCTCGTTCACGGGGTAACTTTCTTTAAAAAAAAAACACAAGGCCGCTTCGCTTGTCGTCATAAATAAATCGTATTCCCGAAGTTCCGTGGCATTGCCTGGAATGGCGGAGCGAAATAGTTCGAGCTGGTTGTAGGCGTTCTTGGAGACGATAATCCCCTTCGTAAAGAGCTTGTTCTCGATCATCGACTGTATTCCTTCCATTTTTTCCAGTGTATGTGTTGAAAATATTAGGGAGAAATGGGCATTGACCACGAGTTGTCCGTCGATGGCGATATTGTGGAGAAGCGTTTGGATTTCTTCCGCAATAATGGCGTTGGATGGAGAGTTGTTTGCCGCCCCCTCGTGCTTCTTTTTCTTTTTGTCGAGTTCCCGCTGTTGTTGCGCCTGCAGAGGAATGGTGATGACCTGATTGTAGATGATGGTTTCGTAATCCTCCAATTCGTTGATGAAGGTGAAGTTGTCCACCGCCGTTTCCGAGGCTGCTCCGTTTCCTCCCAATATGGAAAAAGGATCTATTTCTGAAGGCAGGTCGATATTTTCGACATCCACATAGGAAATATTTTTGACGAAGCGGTTTCCGATTTGGAGATATTCGTTGGTACTTTTGATATTGTCAAAAACCGGGGTTTCCGTAAACTGCATCGACAATACACCCGAAATGTAGTATTCAAAATCTTTCTTATATAAAAATTGGGGTTCGCAACCGCTCTGCTTCAAGAGCATCAACACCTTTTGGCATTTGTCGCGAAGTTCCTTGTAACTTTTTTCGGAAAACTGGTAGTGCTTGTTTTTCTTCTTGAGTTTGTCGTCCACAATGTCCGTAAACAGGAGTACCGTTTCGATGGTTTTAAATAGTCTTCCGTCAAAATGCTCGGAGTATTTCTGCTGGAGGAACTGGTTGGAGGATTCGGCGGTATATCTCTTTTTGGAAAAGATGTCGAGTTTTTGAACGATTCTTCCTTCGCCAATAATGGATACGACTTGATTCAGCACGGTATGGAAGTTCAGGTAGTTGTCTGGGTCGGCGGAATACTGTTCCACAATGTTCTTAGTTCTGATGCCGATAATCGGATTCCCGTACTGTCCGAAGAGGACATCAAAATCCCATCCAAAATCCTTTCCGTAATCGTAGCCGATGAAGGGAATGTCAAATGCCTGTTTCTTTGTCTTTACCATCTTTTAAAAATCTTTTGTTGTTGAGTTTTTTTGGAAAAATGAATATCTGGTCAAAATTTTTGGTCTTGTCGTAGAGTCCGTTTTTGTCCTGCTTCTTGAAAATGAGGTAGACACCTCCTGCGGTTACCAATAAACCTAATAATGAACCCAGCAATCCGAATTTGGATAAGATGAGTGCCGCAACCACACCTGCGCCGATGACGGCTACCGCATAAATGATGTATTTGCCTTTGAGTCCGAAGAATACAAGGGGTTTTTTGAGCCCCTTGTACAGGTAGTATCCCATCTTAAGCAAAGAATGCGGTTACAAATTCCGGAACCACGATAAGGAAGATCATCGCACCGCCGTAGCCGAGGATTTCTTTGTTGACATCCTGGTCGCCGTTCGTCCATTTGTTGTACACCCTCAATCCTCCGATAAATCCTACGAGTCCACCGACTGCCTTTAATATCAGCTTGATGGGGTCCCAATAGTCCTTAATGTCGGAAGCGGCATTGGAGATGGCGGTCGCTCCGCCCTGCGCAAGCATCGGGGTCATTGCCAGCATCACCAAGGCAAGGGTTAGAACTTTCTTTTTTGTCACGTTTTTTCTGATAAAATTTTTCATCATTTTTAAAATTTAGGTTAGTTATGTATGGTAAATTGGTTAAATCGTCGAGTGGTAAACCTTTTGTCCCTCAATATTGTCCACCAGTTTTACGTTGGTTTCAGAAAGGTTGACAAATTCTTTCCATTGGTCTTTCTTGCTCTGTGCATCATTTTTTTTCTTGGAAACTATTGGCTCAATAATTTCTGGCTTTTTGCTGATTTCCGTTTGCTGTGGCGGATTTTCATGGTGTTTGGTTTCGGGCTGTTTTGAGCTGGTCCCATCCAAATCCTCTTCCTCTTCAAATCGTTTCCTCAATTCTTCCAAACTGGGATTGTCTTCAAAATTGTTCTGTCTTTGAATCGGAATGGGTTCGCTTTTTAGGAATGATTTCGGGGTTTTGAGATTTTCCACATCCTCGATGCCGATCAAGGTGGGTTCCTCATTCTCCGCCTGTGCAAAGTCGCCGAGTGAGTATTCTTCTGCAACATCGGTCTGAACGGTTTTCTCTTTTTTTAGGAAAAGGTCGTAGACGATATTTCCGGCATAGTACAGAAAGTAGGCTCCTAAAAGGATGAGTGAGTATTTTAACATAATGTATTGATTTGAGGTTTGTGGTTTATGGATTATTTTTTTCTTGTCTCTTTTGTCTCTCGTTAAAGCGCAACTTTTTTGACCTCGCTGATCTGCTGTATAATTTCGTCGAACGGCTTCTTTACGGCGTATTTTTGCTCGTAGGTGAGTTTTCTCGTGTCGATGGTTTGGAGGCAGTTTCTCTTGAACACGGGATTTTCTAGTAGAGTTCCGTATTTTGCCAACTCGATATCCATTTCCTTTTGGTTGAGATATTTGTAGCCCTTGTCGTATTTGGAGCGGATGAAGATTCTTTCCGCCTCGCTTTCCAACAAACCCAGAAGATTTTTGAATACCAAGGTTGATTTTACGGACACATCGGAATACTCAAAGGGAATGATGATGAAGTCGCTGTACACCAAAACATCGCTGTATCTCTGGTCCAGTGTTCCCGCCAGATCGAACAGGAACAGGTCTTTGCTTTCTTTCAGGTCGACAACCTGTTCCAAGTCCTCGAAAGGCGGCTCATCGTCATCTTCGCCAATGACTTCCACCTCGTAGAGTTTGGGCAGTTCCGAGTCCGCATCCTCCCTCCATTTGTTGAAGAAGGATTTTTGGTAGTCGAAATCAAACACCTTGATCTTCCTTGTAGAAATTCTGGAGAGATAGTTGGCGAATGCGATGGCGAGGGTGGTTTTCCCTGTTCCGCCTTTTTGGGTGGCAAATGTGATGATCATTCTTATGTTCTTTTTTTATTTTTGCGTCTTTTTCTTAACTCTTCTTCGGCGGGGTCTCTCCCTGTTCCTCCCGACGGTTTGGTGAATTGGAAAATAAGGTCGTCTATGGTTCTATCCAGTTCCTTGGAAAGATTTTCATCTCTACTTTCCGGTGTCAATTCTTTGCTTGGATTGAGGAATTTTTGATAGGCATTCTCTCCAATTAAGTTTTCCAATGAACCCACATAATGCAGTTTGGAGTGGACGGCATAATATTTTCCATCTTCCGATTTTATGAGGTGGACATCCTTGTTATTCTGTGATTTCACATAATCCTTTACATCGTTTTTTATGGAGTTGAAAACCTCCCTGTTTTTTATTTTCTTGGACTCGAAAAGCATAAATTCTTTTACTACGTTTTCGGGATTCTGGCGTTTCAGGTGCTCCATTAAAATCTGTTTTAAAAGACTGTCCGCCAGATTGTAGTCCTTTTGGCTTTCAAATAGTTTCTTGTCTATTTTGTCATCGGTCATCTCAAACAGGTCGTTCATCTTCATAACTTCGCTTCCCTTGAACACCTTTCCCGACTTGTGGTCGATGATGCTGTATCCGAATGGTTTATGTCCGTCCTTGTGGTGGAAAACCACATCCAGCCCGAAGATGTCCCGCAACTTTTTTTGGAGTTCGCTCTCGAACTCAATCTTGGGTTTCCAATGCCCGTTGTGTCTTTCCTCTGGTAGCATTGATTCCTGCAACCTTTTATCCTCTACCTTGAAGACTTTGTTGGAACAGAGGTCTTTATATCTGCTCAAAATGGCTTTCAGCTGTCTCTTTCGCCCGTTGTCCGAATTGGGAGTAAAACTGATTTGGTTACCGTAGATGGTTTTAAGTTTTACCCCGTTCTTCAGAATGGAAAAGTCATTTTCATTATTTGTGTCTTTGGTGAGTTTGAACCCGCTTCTTTCAAGTAGGAGTTCCAGTTGGCTGATGGAACCGATTTGATAGTTTAGCAGTTTTTCTAATTTTTCCTCGGAACTTATTCCGTATCGTTTTTCCAGTAGGTCAGCAAGTGCTTTTTGGGCTTTCAACCGCTCGTAACTGTCGTTGATTTTCTTTCCAGTCTGCTTGTCAACCCTTGTGGAGACTATATGGACGTGGTTGTTCTCGGTGTCGCTGTGGTAAACCACAATAAACGGCTGTTTTCCATAGCCCATTTCCTGCATGAAGTCTTTGGCGATCTCGGTTAGTTCCTCTTTGCTATGGTTCTGATATTTTGCAGAAATCACGGCGTGGAACTGGGGTTTCTTTACCTTTTCATTTTTTGAGATGGATTTGAAGTAGTCCCGAACCTGTTCCGGACTGCTGTCCCCATTGATGAAGGAGGGAAAGTTTTTCATCAGCATCAGTTCTCCCGTCCCTTTCTCCACCTTTTTGTCGTTGTATTGGACTCCGTGAAAATCCGTGCCTGAAGCAGGAATAATCTTGACAATCATTTTGCGAGCATTTCATAGATCTTTTTGAAGATTTGGTTTTGCTGCTTCTTCAATTTGGTGATTTCTGAAAGCTTTGCGGTGAAGTTTTTCAGTTCTGATTCCGAAATAAACTTTTGTCCGTTTGCAATTTTCGCTACCTGGTTGATGTTGGTCTCTATCTTGATGAAGACGTTGTCTTGTTTTTCAATGAACGCCAGTATCTGTCTTCTTTCGTTGTCTAAAATTCTGTTCTCAACTGATGCCGTCAGTAAGTCGGTCAATGTGAGGTTTCTGTCTTTGCATATTTTTTTCCAGTCCTGTTTTTTGGTTTTGGATATTCTGAATTTTATGTAGTCTTCTTTTTCCATTAAGGACTTTGTTGAATCATCAATTAGGGCAGATAAGGCTTGATCCAGTTGGAATATCCTTGAACTTCTCCGTAGGTGTAGTAGGATGTGGACATTGCGTTTAGGGAGGTTTGCGGAATCTGGATGCTGTAATTCTCCAGCAGGGCTGGAAAATATTGCGTGGAATTTTCCGTATGCAGTAAGACAATCTGGTTGGGAATGTATCCGATGTCGCTGTAGATGCTCGCAATGCTGATGAAGGCGTTTCCCGTAATCGGTGCGGAATCAGAAGACCTGTACATCTGAAACCATACATTTACAATTCCCTGTACTTTTCTGAACAAAACCGCTCCCTTTAGTCCTCCGAAATTTTTGGTTCCGATGGTGTAATATTTTGAGGAGGTAAGATAGGCGTGGCTATTTCCCGAATAGTTTACAGGGGCGGACCAAGTTGAAGTTGCTGTCAGTGCGGCGGTGCTGTTGGGATCGAAGGTGAGTACAATTCTGTATTCGACAGGCTGTTTCTCCTTTGCGAAATTCTGCCATACGTTGCCGTCAAAATAATACATTCCTGATTCTGAAATATTGATGACCTGCCCCGAAAGATTGGAAGCCGGAGCGGTGGCAAATACAACCGCACCTTTTTTTGCCTGTGTGTAAAACTTGTTCGCCAACTGGTCGCCCGTTATCCTTGGAGGAATAATCCCGTCATGATGTGAGGTGTCGTTTGGTTTTCCTACTACATCAAAAGTAGTTTCGGGTGTCTGTGTGTTTATTCCGACCTGCGCATTGAGGTTGATGGCAAAAAGTGTCAGGAGAACATAGAGGGTTGCTTTCATTTTTTTGATTAAAATTTCTGTTGCAAAATTGGGACATCAAATCCGTGAAAACAATAGTGTTCATGGGGCGTGGGCTAAATAAGAACAATTTAGACGAGTTTAGATTCTCCGAAGATTAAAAAAGAATAATTTAGACGAGTTTAGATGCTTGAACCAGATTTGGTGATTAAAAAAAACAAGTTCCGCCGTTTTTTCCCCTTTTGCAAAAAGGCAAGACCGTCTTTGTCCCAAAACTTGAAAAGTTTGTGGGTACAAAGACACATCTTGCAACAAAAGTTTACTGATTTTTTTAGAGGTCTGAAAAGGTTCCTCGAATGCTTATATTAGGGTTGTTTTGCGGTTTTTTATGATAAAGTTGCTTTGGAAGGAAAAAAACATGGAAAACGGGGAGAATTGAGGTGTAACTTTTCTACCCACGTTTGCGAGTAGGATGTGGCTGATTTACGCAGGTTGCATGATAACCTGTAGCTAAATTACCCAACTTATTGAAAAAGATAAGTTTATTTGGTGCAGGTTTTGAAGGAAGGTGTGTCTTTTTATCATTGAAATTTTTGTCAGAATGCTTATCATTTAGGAAAATGTAGGGTGGGTCTATTTTACCCAGGTTGATTTTGAACTTGTGTCTATTTTTCGCAGGTGGTTACTTTGGGAGTGCATATTTAACAAAAGAATCGGAAGGACTGAAAATTCTGTAGATGATTATTTCAGAGTTATTTTTTAGATTTTAGTTTAGATAATCTTGGAATTAAAAATAATGAAAAAGATTCTCTTGGAAATGGGCTTTTTTACGCGGCTTTGTGATTGGGATGTGCCCAATTTACGCAGGTTGAAAAATTGCCTGTGGTTAAATCAGGCAGGTTTTTGAAAAAGATGACTTTATTTGTTGAGAATTTGCACTAATAATGCACGGAAATCCCTCGTTTCTGTAAGAAATCTTAGCATTAACAATTATTTTTAATAAAAAATGCAAGAAAATTACAATTGATTGTTTTTCAATGAGTTAAAACTCTATTTGAGTATATTAGGTAACGAATTAGTAACGGAACTCAATTCCCTGATTTGCATCGTTTTTCATTCACTTATAACGTAAGACAAATGTACTATTTATATTTTTTACAGGAAAATTATTGCATGAAAAAGGCAATGACAGATATTAATTTATTCCACTTTTATATTTTCTATTAACTACCTAAATTAAAAATAAATCTTTCCCAAGTTGGGTGCATCTTGGGAAAAAATGTAAATAGAAATAGTAAATTTTGTGCTTTAATTAGGGATAACCTGATTATAAACTCTGGCTATTCCGTCTAAAAATTATAAGCTATGAATTACTCTACCCAAAACATTATTTTAGAAATACATAGAAAGGAAGACAAGATTTCGTCACAGAGCAAAAGGCTGATTGATGAAGCACACGAAATGACAATGTATCTGCAAGACCTACTATTCTCGGTTAAAAACAGTATTATTTCTGAAGGCTTTAAAAGTGAGGATGAAGAGGTTAATTTCTTCCGAACCATTAAACCCCAAATATTGGGAAAGCTGATTTACTACAACAAGATTTACCGTATTGAAACAGCTTGTCCAGTAAATAACGGTAAGATATATGAAAACTATTTTTCTAACCAGTTATCCAATCTGAAACGGGAATATATGGAGCATATTTGTAATTCTGATTTTTATCGGTATTACCGCTCTGGAAGAACAGATCGAGACAATATATATTTTAAACGAGGACATATTAATTACCATGATGGATTGAATAGCATGGTGTTTGAGATGGACCCTTCCTTCTCTACATTTTTCGATTATAAGGTAGCAAGAATTATCAGTAATGAATTGTTATACACATATCTCATTTCAAAAATAAATCCCGACGAAAATCCTGATATGAACTTTCAAAAACCCGAAGGAACTAAAGATGTGTTTTGGACAGAGAGTAAAAATGCACTCATTGAAATTATTTATGCACTTTATGCTTGTGGAGCAATATCGCATGGTAAGATTGGAATCCGGAAAATAAGTCTGATGTTTCAAATACTTTTTCGTATTCCATTAGGTGATTTGCACCATGCTTTTCACCGGATGAAAACACGAAGTGGATCCCGAACAGCATTTTTAGACCAACTGAAAACTTCTTTAGAAGAATATATGGATAAAGACCTATAATTCAATCTACAAACGAAATACAAAAAGCAGTGCATCTATTGGACTGCTTTTTTATTTGCCCATATCTGCCAATTGGCAAAACCTACTATCCGAATACTTATATCTTCCTAAACGCTAGATAAACATAGATTTTCTACGCATAAAAATTTAAAAAAAACTGCCAAACCAATTGGTAAGCCTTGGCAGACATACTCCAAAAATATCTGGCTTCAGTTTTTTAAAGAAATATATTTCATCTTCTTCTTTGTCAAATCCTTTTTCCAGAACATATAGTTTAACTTCCTTAAGATAATTTAGGATGAGAGAAACGGATGCCTCTGCCAGTTGGATTGGTTCATCAAACTCAATTTTATATACTTCAATTCGTTCATCAAGTTCTTTTAGTTTATCTCTATAAAATTTATGCATTTGAAAAATATGATAAAAGTGTCAACAACGAACTAAATTATATTAGCTCGAACACTTAAATTATTGGTATTAATATGTTAGAAGTGTTTATCTATGGAATTTAGCGTAAAGCAAAAAGTACTACCAGCACCATACTCACTCTCTACCCAGATTTTTCCTCCCTGAGCTTCAATAAACTCTTTGCTGATACTTAAGCCTAAACCAGTACCTTCTTTTTTGGTGCCGGGAATGCGGAAATAACGTTCGAAGATTTTATTCAAAAATTGAGGTTGTATGCCTTGACCCGTATCTGTTACAGAAAATCTTATTTGATTTTCTGTCTTTTCAACTTTGACATCAATTGTAGCATTCTCATACGAATACCGAACGGCATTGGAGATGAGATTGGTAAGAACCCATGCCGTTTTTTCACTATCGGCAGCAACCAGTATATTATCTTCTATATCAACATCGATTTTAATATTCTTGTACTCAGCAGCAGATTTATTTGCGTTAACAGCATATTCAATCATAGGCTTTATTTCTGAACTAATTAAGTTTATTTGAATAGCCCCACTTTCAACCTGTGTGATGTTTAGTAGTTCTCCGGTAATTCTTAAAAGGCGGTCAGCATCGTCTTTTATACCATTAACCAGTCCTTTTTGTTCCTCATTTAAGTGACCTGTCTTTTCATTCTCCAGAATTTGAATACCTAACTGTATCGACGCAATAGGTGTTTTAAATTCATGGGAAACAGTTCCCATAAAATTGGTCTTTGCCAGATCCAGTTCTTTAAATGGTGTGATATTTCTCAGAAGAATAACCTGACCTATAAATTCACTGTCTGCTTCTCCGGTTGGAACGATGTTGATATCCACCACCTCTTTTTCAAAGTAGCTTTCCTTTCTGTCTGCATAAATCTTTAATTGTTCGGATTTAGCATTTTCGGGCTTTGGAAGAAAAATATCCTTGATAATACTTCTAATTAAATCATTGGTAACGGCTACATCCTGTATTTGTTTACCAATGAATTCTTCTTTTTTTAGACCACAAATATTTAATGCCTCTTCATTAGCGAAAAGCACTTTTTTGTTTTCATCGATACCGATAACTGGATCATGAAGATTATCAATTAACGTTTCAATTCGTTTTTTACCTTTTAGGATTTTATCGAGCTTACTCTCGGAATATTCTTCCAGCTTCTCCGCCATCGTATTGAATGATTTTGCCAAGTCACCAAACTCATTATGGCTTTCAAAATGCACCCTCTTTTTATAATTCTGCCCGGCTATTTCTTTTATACTATCGGTTAATTCCTTAATCGGGTTGGCTATATTAGAAGGCAAATTGACCAGTAAAATAAATGCAATCAGGAAGCAAAGTGAACCAGTAACTGAAATGATGACAATTGCTTTTTGAGCTGTATCATCGGCTATATCACTTTTTCGGTTGATCGCCTCCATATTTAGACGCATTAACTCCGTGATGTCTTTCCTTATGGATGATATAACTATAGAATCTTCGGGGTTTTCTTTTAAATCTTTAAAATGTTTAACGATAAGATTGGTAGCTTCGATTTCTCCAATCTCAGTTACATTCTGCTTTTGCAGATCGAGATTTTTTTGAAAAGTATCTACAGCGGATTTGTCTGAACGAACATCTTCCAAAGACAACAGCATGTTGCGGGCATACTGTAAGGTATTGTAATTGGCAACTAAGATATTATTAGTGTCTTTTTTCAGTTGGTTTACATACCAGCCACTAACAATTGCCAGTGCCAGTATCAGTAAAAATAGAGCACCAACTCCAACCGTTAATTTTGCTTTAATTCTCATTTTATGATAGTATTACGAGATCAATATTTTCTTGTGACAGCTTGTTCAGTAAGGCATTAAATGTGTCAGTTGCTAATATAATCTTAGCTAAGTTTAAATGTGGTTTACCTATACACACTGTTGTTATCTTACGATCTTCACATTCTTTGATGATTGCCTTAGTGGTATTTTTTGCTTTCACCTTAATTATTTCTGCCCCTAATTCTGTAGCTAATTTAAAATTATTAATCAAATGCCGTTGTTTATCTAGAGCGATTTTATCAGAACTTTCCTTAGGTATTTGCACATACATCACATACCATTTGCTGTTGTAATAATTAGCTAATCGTGCCGTTTTCCTAATAACGTTTTTTGCAGTTTTTTCGTTTGAACTGATACAGGCCAGGAAACGTTCTTTTTTGACACTTCTTGTAAATACTACTTCGGTTTCTACTTTTCGCTGCACCTGCGAAGCTACCTCCTTTAACGCCAACTCACGAAGCTGCAAAATATGCTCGCTCTTAAAAAAATTATTAAGTGCTGCTGTTATTTTAGAGCTTTCATAAATTTTTCCGGCTTTTAAACGATCTATCAGATCTTCTGCTGTAAGGTCGATATTGACTACCTCATCTGCCTGAGCGACTACGCTGTCGGGAATACGTTCCTGTACATCAATCCCCGTAATTTCCCGTACTTCTTCATTCAAACTTTCAATGTGTTGAATATTGACAGCACTGATGACATTGATACCCGCATCTAAAATATCGAGTACATCTTGCCATCTTTTTTCGTTATTGCTGCCTTCAATATTGGTATGAGCCAATTCGTCTACAATCACAACTTCCGGACGAAGGTTTATAATGGCTTGCAGATCCAGTTCTTCGAGTTCTTTCCCTTTATAGAAAAGTTTTCTGCGTGGAATGATCGGAAGCCCATCCAACAAAGCATGGGTCTCTGGTCTTTTGTGTGTTTCGATATATCCGATTTTCACATCGATACCGTTTCGCAATAGCGTATGTGCTTCCTGTAACATTCTATAGGTTTTACCCACACCAGCACTCATCCCGATATAGAGCTTGAATTTTCCTCTTCGGGATTTCTGAATGAGGTCTAAAAAATGTTCTGCACTTTTTCTTTCGTCCATACAATCTGTTTGCTTATATAAATTTACAAATTCCCCTTAGACAAATTGTCCAGGGGAATCATTAGTAAATGGAAATATTTAGAAACGTATCGCCAGCGATGTAACCGCCATAACGTTGTCTTTTTTCATATTGTCATCTCTGTTTAAGAAAATGGCATCTTTACTATTTAAGCTTTTAACTTCTGTTCTCCATACCAAATTAGGCAGAATTTGATAATCAACGTTGAGTGAAGCCCCAAATGTTTGAAATCCGTTTTCCGTTCCCGAGGCGATGATAACGCCATTCTTATCGTGGTAATATTCTCCTCTTGCAGCGATGCTTATTTTTTCAGTAGGGCTGTATTTCGCAATCAGTACAGGCGTATACCATGTATCATAGTCATCACTTGCTTTTTCTTTTTGTTGTGCGCCGATATCAAAGCCAGCGATCAATGCAAATTGATTGCTGATTTGAAACTGCCCATACAGATTGTGGAAGTAACGCATCTTACGCTCTTCATCAGGGAAGTCGTTGCCTATGAAAGAACTACTGTTTAAAGTCACTTTATCCGAAGGACGGTAAGTTAATTGATGACCAAAAGCTGGTGTGCTATTCCCTTCAACACGTTGGATACGTTGCCAGCCATTCAACACCAATATTGCCATATTCCATTTTCCATTATCGGTAGCATACGACAACTTAGCTCCGGTTTCAAAATAGGGCGAATTATCAGCCATCATACTTCTTGTCAATGTAAAGCAGTCCGCTCCGATAGCACTTTCAAAGCCAATGTGAGATGGCAAGATACCTGCATCTAACCATAAATTCTTCGTTTTAGATAGTTTCACACCTACATTTGCTTCATATATATTTTTCAGCACGCCTTCTTCGGCTGCATAATTAGCATTCATATAAGAACCTACTCCAAGAGCCAGATTTGCTCTCATATTTTCTGTTTCATAAGCTGCTTTTATAAATCCCAAATTTAGACTCACTTCATTGTTGCGGTTGTGGCTGTACACAAATCCGGGTCTGGTATTGGATTTCGGGTTATTAAAATCCTGCTGATAATATACCTCAGCATATCCACTGATGGTTAACGGCTTTTTTTCAGTTTCCTGAGCACATACACTTCCTGTTGCTCCCAGAAGAATAGCTGAGAACATAATTATTTTTTTCATCTTATTAATTTGATTTTTAAACGTGATGAAGCTATCAGATTTATCCTCCCTGTGTGGTTGAATAAATCATGATGGTTTCATTTTTGAATTATTAAAATTTTACTGTTTATTGAATTACTCCTACAAGGCATTTTCAATGGCTACACACACATTTGAAAACCTGTAAGTTTTTTTAGGAATTACTTATTTAAGTTGATCCAGAGCGATATTTAATTTAAGTACATTGATCTTTTCGGGACCAAACATGCCCCACAAAGGTTTTTCGGTTTGTTCATCAATTAATTGATTCAATTTAACCTCATCAATCCCCCTTGTTTCAGCGATTCGTGCTACCTGTACCTTGGCAGCCTGAACGGAAAAGTTCGGATCCAATCCACTTCCGCTGGCAGTAACTAAGTCAACAGGTATTTCAGATTTATCAATTCCGGGATTATGTACTAAAAAAGTATCAATTCGTGCCTGAACCTCTGCTAAATATTCCTCATTAGAAGGACCTTTGTTACTACCTCCTGAACCAGCAGCATTGTAATCTACGGCCGATGGTCTTGACCAGAAATACTTATCCTCTGTGAAAGACTGACCAATATTGACATAATGTTTCTTTCCGTTGTGTTCTATAATTTCTCCTTTTCCAGCATTAGGAGCAAACTGTGCGATACCCCAGACTGCAAGTGGGTAAATGACTGTAAAAAACAGGATCATAACAGCAGTCAATTTTATTGCGGGCAAAATATGTTTTTTCATTTTATCTAAATTTTATAAAGGATTAAAAGAAAACGGATATAAGCATATCTATCAGCTTGATTCCTACAAAAGGTATCAGTACACCGCCTAAACCATAAATGAACAGGTTTCTTCGAAGTAATGCACTTGCTCCAATAGGTTTGTAAGCTACACCTTTCAATGCTAATGGAATCAACATCGGAATGATGATTGCGTTGAAAATTACAGCTGATAGTATTGCACTTTCCGGACTGTGTAAATTCATAATATTCAGTCCTTGCAATGCAGGAATCGCTGTGATGAACAGTGCTGGAATGATGGCAAAATACTTAGCCACATCATTCGCAATACTGAAAGTAGTCAATGTACCACGGGTCATCAGCAATTGTTTTCCGATTTCTACGACTTCAATCAATTTGGTCGGATCGTTATCCAGATCGACCATGTTTCCTGCTTCTTTTGCTGCCTGAGTACCAGAATTCATTGCTACACCCACATCAGCTTGTGCTAAAGCCGGAGCATCGTTTGTTCCATCACCCATCATAGCGACCAAGCGACCTTCCGACTGTTCTTTTTTGATGTAATTCATCTTGTCTTCGGGTTTTGCTTCTGCGATGAAATCGTCCACACCTGCCTTCTCAGCGATAAATTTAGCAGTCAAAGGATTGTCGCCCGTTACCATGACGGTTTTGATACCCATTTTACGCAGCCGTTCGAAACGTTCTTGAATACCCGGTTTGATGATGTCCTGTAGCTCAATTACACCCAATGCGATTTCATTCTCTGATACGACCAACGGTGTACCTCCATTAGAAGAGATGGCTTTCACTCTTTCTTCGACCTCTTTTGGAAAGTTATTACCTGCTTTTGTAACCAGATTTTTTATCGCATCGGTTGCACCTTTTCGGATACGCACATTCTCATAGTCTATACCTGAACTTCTAGTTTCTGCTGTAAACTTGATGAATTGAGGATTTTTGACTTCGTAACTCAAAGGGTTGATACCTGCTAATTCGATAATCGATTTACCTTCAGGAGTTTCATCAGCCATGGAGCTTAATACAGCCGCTTTAATTAATCTTTTCTCGTCAATACCATTTGTTGGATGAAAATGAGTTGCTTTACGGTTACCAATCGTGATTGTTCCTGTTTTATCCAATAATAAGACATCGATATCACCTGCGGTTTCTACCGCTTTACCACTTTTTGTAATAACATTGGCTCTCAATGCTCTGTCCATCCCTGCAATACCGATTGCAGACAACAATCCTCCAATGGTAGTCGGGATAAGACATACAAATAAAGAGATAAAAGAAGCAATGGTAATCCCCACATTTGCATAATCAGCAAATGGCTTAAGCGTCACACAGACAATGATAAACACAAGTGTAAATCCTGCTAACAAAATGGTTAAAGCAATTTCATTTGGTGTTTTTTGTCGGGCTGCACCTTCTACCAAGGCAATCATCTTGTCCAGGAAGCTTTCGCCCGGTTGCGTTGTTACCTGCACCACGATTTTATCGGACAAAACTTTGGTACCACCGGTAACAGAACTTTTGTCGCCACCTGCTTCACGAATCACAGGAGCAGATTCTCCGGTAATTGCACTTTCATCGATGGTCGCTAAGCCTTCAATAATTTCCCCATCAGAAGGAATGATGTCGCCAGCTTCACAGATGAAAACATCACCTTTTTGTAATTGAGCAGAGGAGATCGTTTTCCCATTTTTTAATCTTGCAGGCGTTTCTTCTCTTGTCTTACGCAAACTATCTGCTTGTGCTTTACCTCTTGCCTCAGCAATTGCCTCGGCAAAATTGGCAAATAACAGGGTAAGCAAAAGGATAATAAAGACGGTAAAATTATAACCAAAACTTCCTTGTCCCTGAGCTCCTGCCAACGTCCATAAACTCACGACCAGCATAACCAAAGTACCGATCCATACAGTAAACATGACCGGATTACGGAACATGGTTTTCGGATTGAGTTTCACAAAAGATTGTTTCAGTGCTTCCTGAACCATATCTTTTTGAAACAATGATGTATTATTGTTCATTTCTAAATTCTTTAATCAGTTTAATAAAGTGAAAAGTACTCTGCAATAGGACCTAATGCCAATACCGGGAAGAATGCTAAGGCAGCTACGATTGCGATTACAGCGAATACCATTAGTCCGAAAGTTGCCGTATCGGTTTTCAGGGTTCCGTCTCCCTCTGGTATAAATTTCTTTTGAGCTAACAAGCCTGCAATGGCTACCGGACCAATGATCGGTAAGAATCTTGAAAGAATAAGTACAAATCCTGTTGCAATATTCCACCAAGGTGTATTATCTCCCAATCCTTCAAAACCACTACCATTATTGGCAGATGACGAAGTGAACTCGTATAGCATTTCACTCAATCCGTGAAATCCCGGGTTATTTAGAGAGTCCATAGTATATTGTGGTGATGCAGCGGCTAATGCTGTTCCTACTAATATCAGGAAAGGATGAAGCAAGGCAATAATCATGGCTATTTTCATTTCTCTTGCCTCCACTTTTTTACCTAAGAATTCAGGTGTTCTTCCTACCATCAATCCACTGATAAATACAGCAAGAATGATGAAAATAAAGAAGTTAAGTATTCCTACACCGACTCCTCCATAAAACGCATTGATCATCATTGCCAATAGCTCATTCATGCCTGACAATGCCATTGAGCTATCGTGCATAGAGTTTACTGATCCAGTAGAGATTACAGTGGTGACAATGCTCCAAAAGCCAGATGCAGGTGCTCCTAATCGAATTTCCTTTCCTTCCATAGCCCCCAAGGAATTGTCTATACCCATGGCTGCAATTGCGGGATTGCCATTCATTTCCATATTGATATTTGGAATGGCCAGCATTAAAAAACCTACTGTCATTACACCAAATATCATCCACGATAGTTTTCTTCTTCTGGTAAAATAACCAAAGGCAAAGATCATAGCCAAGGGTACAATCAGCTGAGCCACCATTTCGACCATATTGGACAGATAAGATGGGTTTTCAAACGGATGGGCAGAATTCACTCCAAAGAATCCACCTCCGTTGGTTCCTACGTGTTTAATAGGCACAAATGCTGCTGCGGGTCCTCTTGATACTTCCACAGAATCACCTTGTAAAGTGGTAATAGCGTCTTTACCTTCAAAAGTCATCGGAACTCCATCGAATGCAAGAATTATGGCAATCACAAATGATACAGGTAATAAAATACGTGTACATGATTTTATAAAATTGCTGTAAAAATTCCCCAAGGTTTCAGATGATTTGTCTCTGAATGCTCTAAATAGCACTACTGCGGCAGCCATACCAGTTCCGGCACTTACGAACTGTAAGAACATTAACCAGTATTGTCCAAGATAACTTAATCCTGATTCCCCGGAATAGTGTTGCAGATTACAGTTTACCACAAATGATATCACGGTATTGAATGCAAGGTCTGCGGACATACTTGGATTGTTATCCGGATTAAGCGGGAGGCTTCCCTGAGTCATTAGAACAACCATTCCCAACAGGAACCACACCATATTGATCGTGATCATGGCTACCATCTGCTGTTTCCAGTTCATTTCTGTTTGCGGATTGATACCGCTTATTTTGTAAAAGATTCGCTCTATCGGATTAAAAATCGGATCGAGCAGCGTTTTTTCACCGCCATAAACTTTTGCAATGTATTTACCGAAGGGTATTGCAAGCAATAACGACAGGGTAAACATTACGATTATTCCTAAAATTTCTGTATTCATTTTTATTAATTAAATATGGTTTTAAACATCCATCCGAACAGGCTGACCAATGCCAATACAATCAGGAATATCAAAGCAATTCGGGCTACATCTTTCATTTCAGTAAATATCTTTTTCATAGCAATATTTGAATTTTTAGAAAAGCCAGATAATGATCGAAATGAAGAACAGTATCCAGAATATAATGGATATCCATTCCTTGATTTTTCCTTTTGTATCTTTCTTCATCTGCTGAAGCGTTTTAAAATTTTTCCGGTTTGAGCAATACGTAACATATATAGGCAAATACACCTATGGCTACTATGAATAATGCTGTCATAGACTTGTTTTTTGTGTTAAATAATTTGTGTTCTGAAGCTGATAAACATGTTTCAGGTTATTGGGAATGAGCTGGTACATATAAATCCATTGTTCTGTAGTGCAACGTCTTTTCATTCCTTCAAAAGAGCGTACAAACAAATTTTCAACGATGTACTGTACATATTCATTACCTCTTTTATGAAGCCAACCGATGAACTTGATCTTTACCCCAATTTTCTCTATCTGTCCTTTGGAAAGCAAGAGATTGATGTGGTTGACGATTGCCTGAAATATTCCCGCAAAATTTTTTCGCATGGATAGTTCGTTGATCTCTTCTTTAATTTCACCGTAGTGATGTGCCAGGTACGTACTGGCTGCGTTTTCATTTATTTCATTCATTGATTTATAAACTTCTTTTTATTTACTGAAGAACATCGCATAGAAAATACAGAAGACAATAAAAGCTAAAAGTATTTTTGCCAATATATCCGTAACTATTTCCCTGTTTGATTTTCGTTCTTTTTTCATCTGCTTATTAATTGAAAGAATAGAAAGAAAAACACAAAGCCGATCAAAATACCTGCGAATCCTCCGAGCTTTACGCAAACGGCAAACAGGACAAACAATAAGATTGCTAATACTGCTTTTTTTATTTTAGCCGACCAATGTATTTTTCCCTTTAAAACTTTCATTATTTAATTAGTTTTCTAAAATGGTTTTGATATATCCTTTTCGTAATTCGATGGGAAATAAATCCATGTGTTTTTTTAGGCTTCCGGGGCTTTCTTCAAAAGACAAGGCTGTCAGAAACTCATTTTCAATGGCATTCCGGGTGTATTGATTCCCTCCCTGATATAAAAGGTTTATAACTTTGGCTATCTCCTGAACACGCTCTAATTCATCTTCCGATCCAGAACCTATTTTTTGGGAACAAACTTCTGCCAGTTTATGTAGTAACAGATAGTCTGCGATAGAATCGTCCAAAGTATCCAAATCAGGAATGAGTCTTGCGGCTTCAGGAGCCCATTGTTGTATCGTATTTATGATTTTTGTTTTCATTTTATTTTAGATTTTCTCAAAGAAGTCAATTGACTTAATGAACAGACCGAAACAGGCTAAACCTGCGAGTACTAAAACTATTGTTATCATTTTTATCTATTTTTAAGTGGTACTAATGTGCTTCATAATTGCTCCAAAAATCATGACCACAATAAAGGCAAAAAGCAATAAGTGGTATGATTTTAGCCATTTTGGAAACGAAGGAGGCTCTTTTCTTTGCTTCCATTTTACATTTCTTTTCCTCATTTTTAATTTCTTTTATATCCTCTATGCCAAATCCTATTCCAATAGAACTTTTTTGAATTTAAAATATTGATTTTCAATATTTTATCTCGTTATTTCAGGATTTGTTGATGCAAAAACCTTATCAAAATGATAGGGTAATTATCATTTTGATAAGAGCACAGATTTTTTGGTGGTAATGAGCGAAATCCTAAAGGACTATATCACCTTGATTAATACGGGGAATCGTTTTTAATTTTATATTTTCGTACTTTATTAATCATAGAATGACTGGTTTCTAAGTCATTTTCAGCACAAATCGGAGGGATAAGCAAAAAAAGATGAGTAAACAAAAAAAGACCCCTATTGAGAAAATCGTATCGCCAATTCAAAGCTTTATTAAAAATGAAAAAGCAGGTGGCATTGTATTAGGAATCAGTGTAGTGATTGCATTGATGTTAGCCAATTCGCCTTTAGCAGAAGAGTACCATCATGTTCTGGAACATAAATTTGGATTTCAGTTAGACGGAAGCACGTATTTTGAATACAATCTGCATCATTGGATTAACGATGGTTTAATGGCTATATTTTTCTTTGTAGTGGGTTTAGAACTAAAAAGAGAAATCGTTGGCGGGGAGTTATCCAATCCACGTAAAGCTTTATTACCCATCGCTGCTGCATTTGGTGGAATGGCTGTGCCAGCTGCAATTTATTTTTTTTTGAATCCAACAGGAGAAGTGCATAGTGGTTGGGGAATTCCAATGGCGACAGATATTGCATTTGCCTTGGGGGTACTATATCTATTGGGGAATAGAATTCCGCTTACACTAAAAGTTTTCTTAACCGCTTTAGCTATTGTTGATGACTTAGGAGCTGTATTGGTTATTGCATTTTTCTATACTTCGGATATCTCTATGTTCCATCTCATTATCGGTGCTTTGGTGCTTTTGACGATGTATATCGGTAATAAAATGGGGGTAAGAACCATTTTATTCTATGCCATTTTAGGAATAGGCGGAGTTTGGACAACTTTTTTACTTTCGGGGGTACACGCCACTATCGCAGCTGTTTTAGCAGCATTTACCATTCCGGCAGATGTAAAGATCAATGAGAAAATATTCAGTAATAATATCCAAAAACTTTTAGATAAGTTTAAAGGTATTGACCCGGATAACAGTAAACCTACTTTGACAAATGAACAATTACATATTCTGGAAGAAATTCAAAATAGTACAGTAGCCGCCACTCCGCCATTACAACGATTAGAACATGCTATGCATCCCATGGTAACCTTTTTGATCATTCCTATATTTGCTTTGGCAAACGCTGGTGTTTCATTGGCTATCGATATGGAACATTTATTCAGTACCAATGTAGCTTTGGGTGTTGCTTTAGGTCTTTTGGTAGGTAAGGTTGTTGGAGTAGTT
The DNA here is from genome assembly GCF_007474535.1 of Chryseobacterium echinoideorum. Classification (GTDB taxonomy): domain Bacteria; phylum Bacteroidota; class Bacteroidia; order Flavobacteriales; family Weeksellaceae; genus Chryseobacterium; species Chryseobacterium echinoideorum. Next base: position 145,145 of record NZ_VKNW01000006.1, read on the forward strand.
GGTTTTACATTGCTTTTGGTGAAGCTGAAAGTGGCTCCTTTTCCAGAAGGAATGAATGTAAGAAATTTGTTTGGTTTAGGTTTACTGGCTTCTATAGGTTTTACGATGTCCTTATTTGTAACTTCTTTGGCGTTCTCGCATGAGGAATACATGACACAGGCGAAGATTGGAATTTTTGCAGCTTCTATTATTGGCGGTGTATTGGGTTATTACGTGCTGAGTAAGCAGTCTAAAAAGCAACTGTAAACCTTGTAAGCAAATGAGCAATAAATTATGGGATTTTATCAATCTGCACAATGGTGAAGAAGATAAACAGAAAGTTTTAGAGAATGTAACAGCTAACATTTCGTTCAGGGGATCCAACCTCTGGATATTAGCTTGTGCCATCCTTATCGCTTCTGTTGGATTGAATGTCAATTCAACAGCTGTGATTATTGGAGCCATGTTGATCTCTCCTTTGATGGGACCTATTTTAGGAGCAGGATTTGCCTTAGGAACCTATAATTTTTTACTCTTACGGAAATCTATTAAAAATCTTTTAATAGCAACTGTGGTCAGTTTATTGGTCTCTGCTTTTTACTTTTATATCAGTCCGTTCAAAGATGTACAATCCGAATTATTGGCTCGTACTTCTCCGAATATATATGATGTATTGATTGCTTTTTTTGGAGGTTTAGTCGGTGTTATTGCGATCACACGGGTTGAGAAAGGAAATCCAATTCCCGGTGTAGCCATTGCTACGGCTTTGATGCCTCCATTGTGTACGGCAGGTTATGGATTGGCTACCTTTAATTTTAGCTATTTCTTTGGTGCTTTCTACCTTTATACCATCAACTGTTTTTTTATTTGTATTGCTACTTTTTTAGTCATCAAATACTTAAAATATCCTGCTTCTGCTACGATCGAACCGAAGAATGAAAAACGTATTCGCTACGGAATTACCACCTTGATGATGATTATGATCATTCCCAGCTTTTATCTGGCGTATAATCTATTTGAAGAAAAGAAGTTTACTAAAACCGTGGAAGAATTCATCAATTCTGAATTCAATAGCAGAGGATATACGGTGATTTACAAGAAACTGAATTACAATTCAAACCCTAAAAAGGTGGATCTGGCATTTCTGAATAAAAAACTCAGCAAAGAAGAAATGGAAATGTATAACCGATTACTGGATGAAAGAGGTATTCACAATACGATGCTGAATTTCAGACAGGATGATGCAGATCTTAAGTCGGAGATACTAAGTGAACTGAATAAGCAGGATGCTTCTTTATCTGAAAAAGATGTAACCATCAACAACCTTCGACAAGAACTGAATAAATATAAAGTAAATGAACCGGGACTTGTTAGAGAACTGAACGTTCTTTTCCCTGAACTGAAAGATGTTTCTCTTGGAAAAATAGAAAAATTTTCAGGAACAGATAGTGCCAAAGTTGAATGGTTGGTGTTATATCATTTGGAACAAGGGACAAAAGAAATTGATAAATCGAAAATGAAAAAATGGCTGAACGAGCGTCTTCATGTTGATAATACATTAATCCTACAAGACACACAATCGGAATAGCCTGAGAATTTTTAAATGAAAGAGTTTTTATATGCCAAATGGATACAACAGCTCATTGTTGTATTGCACTTGGTTGCACTTACAGCATTAATAGCTGATTACGGTTTTATACTCAATCCAACCTTACAACTAAGTATCATTTCTTTGTATCTTTTTGTATTGGTTATTGGTGTTTTTTATACTGTCCTGAAATACTATTATCATCGAAAAGAATTCATATTAAGTGTATTTATTTTTGATACATTGAGTGTTTTGTTTGTACTTTATTGTTTGTACAAACAATTATCAACAGGGGGAATATCGGAAATAACCCATTGGATACGGTTGGCTGTTATCTTAAAATTGATACGGGAGTTTACACGTCCACGTTTGAGCTATAAGCGTTCTTTACTCAATCCTGCCCAATTGTTTATCATCAGTTTCATGGGATTGATTGTCGTGGGAGCCCTACTATTAATGCTGCCCAATGCAACCTATCAAGGTATCAGCTTTGTAGATGCTCTATTCACTTCTACCAGTGCCGTTTGCGTGACAGGCCTTATCGTAGTCGATACGAGTAGTTATTTTACTCCTTTTGGGCAAACCTTAATCATGCTGTTGATCCAAGCCGGTGGTTTAGGTATCCTTACATTTGCCAGTTACTTCAGTTACTTCTTCAAAGGTGGATCTACCTACGAAAACCAATTGGCATTGAGTGATATGACCAATTCAGAGAAAATAGGCGAGGTTTTTACGACGGTAAAGAGGATTTTAACCATTACTTTTTTAATAGAGTTTATTGGAGCGATATTAATTTTCCTCAACCTGGATAAAGCTTTAATTCCATCCTTTTCAGAAAGAGTTTATTTTTCTGTGTTTCATTCTATATCCGCTTTCTGTAATGCGGGATTTTCAACCTTGCCCAATGGAATGATGGAAGACAGTTATGTGTATAATTATCCCCTACAGTTTATCATTGTCATCATCTTTGTATTCGGAGGTTTAGGTTTTCCAATTGTTATTAATTCAGTACGGTACATTAAACATTTGATAGCAAGATATATTCTTTGGTTTGTAGAGAAAAAGAACAATTATCGCCCATGGATTTTAACCTTGAGTAATAAGATAAATTTATTGACCACTTCCATATTGATTGTTTTGGGAACCGTCATTATCTACATCAAAGAATATTACAATGTATTGGGCAATCATCAAGGTTTGGGAAAGGTTGTTACGGCATTATTTACAGCAACTACACCCAGAACGGCAGGTTTTAATTCTATAGACTTTAGCCAAATGCACTTTTCATCTATCATCATTATCATTTTTTTGATGTGGGTAGGTGCATCTCCAGCTTCAACCGGTGGTGGTATTAAAACGAGTACGTTTGCCATTGCTACTTTGAACTATTTTAGTCTTGCAAAAGGAAAAACCAGAATAGAAGTCTTCAGAAGAGAGATTGCGGATATTTCCGTGAGAAGAGCTTTTGCCGTAATGAGTCTATCCTTATTGGTAATAGGAATAAGTGTCTATCTGATTTCTCATTATGATAATCATGTACCTCTTTTGGATATTGCATTTGAGAGTTTTTCGGCTTATAGCACTGTTGGGCTTAGCTTAGGAATAACCGGAGATTTAAGTAGTGAAAGTAAATTGGTTCTTATTGGAACTATGTTCGTTGGAAGGGTAAGTATGTTAACCATTCTGATTGCCTTTTTTAAGAAGGTCAGACAGGGTAACTACCATTATCCATCGGATGAAATATTAATCAACTAAAAGAATAATTGAAATGAAATTTATAATTATAGGATTGGGAAATTTTGGAGGCTCATTGGCAGAAAAACTAACCCAACAAGGAAATGAAGTTATCGGTGTGGATTCACGTTCGGAAAAAGTTGTAGCATTAAAAGATAAATTGTCTCACACCATCTGTATGAATGCTACAGATCAATCAGCCATTACTCATTTACCGCTAAAGAATACGGATATAGTGATGGTTTGTATTGGTGAAGACGAAGGTGCAAATATCATGGTTACTGCTCATTTTAAAAATCTGGGGGTAAAACGATTGATTAGTCGTGCCATTAATCCACTTCACGAAAGTGTTCTACAGGCTATAGGCGTTAATGAAATTGTACGTCCGGAAGAAGAAACTGCTGAAAGATGGGCTAAAAAACTAAGCCTAAAAGGTGTTATAGATTCTTTTGAGCTGAACAAGAGTTATAGTATTGTAGAGATTGTAGTACCAGAAAAATACATTGGAAAAACCATAGAAGAAGTAAAATTCAGAGAATTGCATAATGTGTTAATTCTGACTATTATCAGAGATGCCCAAGAGAAGAGTTTCTTAGGAAGAAGTAAAACCGTTGCTAATGTGCAGGGAATTCCGGAACCTACTACTATGCTACAAAAAGATGATATCATCGTTATTTATGGTAATAATGAAGATCTACAGAGATTTGCAAAAGTAAAATATGAATAATTGCTACGATTACGTATAAATCAAAATGGATAAAATCAATAAATATCAAACGATTGTTATTTTAATCGCAGTCATTGTAGGCTTAGTTATTGGTCAATCTTCCTTGATTTCGGACATCTCGGCATCCTTTATTATTCCGCTATTGATGGTCATGCTTTTCGGTTTATTTCTGACCATTGATATCTCAGAGCTCAAGCACTCGTTTCTGAATATCAAGTTTTCTATAACCAGTATTCTAATCAATTTTGTGTGGACACCGATCTTTGCTTATCTATTAGGAAGTATATTTTTAAATAATGATATAGCTATCTGGATGGGGTTTGTCATGCTTATGGTCACACCCTGTACCGATTGGTATTTGGTTTTTACAAGTGTAGCAAAAGGAAATGTTCCCTTGTCAACAGCTATTCTTCCAACAAATTTAATCTTACAGGTATTACTTTTACCAGTATATCTTTTACTGTTTTTTGGTAAATCAGGCAATGTAGATTTAGGGACACTTGCAGAGAGTATTATTATAGTGTTAGTTATACCTTTTACTTTGGCAGTTTTAGCCAAAACAATCGTGAAAAGCAGGAAGAGTCTAAGTAAAAATGCCTTTTTAGGATTTTTTGAGACTTCACAAGTGTTTTTTCTTTCTTTGGCTGTAGTCGCTATGTTTGCATCTGAAGGAAAAGATTTGATCAATCATCCGAGCATTATTTACAAAATGCTTCTCCCTGTTTTAATATTCTTTTTCGTAGCATTTCTAGTAGCATATTTTGTAAGTAAGATACTGAAGTTCAACTATGCGGACAGAGTAAGCTTAACATTGACAACCATGGCCAGAAATTCACCGATTTCATTAGCCATAGCCGTTTCTGCATTTTCGGCAGAACCGCTGATTGCTTTAGCCTTGGTAATCGGGCCACTAATAGAGTTGCCTATTTTGGTTCTGACCACTCAATCACTTTTGAGGACACAAAAAGAATAATCTGCTACTGAAGTTTATACAATTCCATTTTTCGGTAAAGTGTTGCAATACCGATTTCTAACAAGCGAGCTGTTTCTGCTTTATTTCCATTGGTATGATTTAATATTTTTTGAATGTGCAGTTTCTCTGCACTAGCCATAGAAAATGCAGACAATTGTTTTGCATTTGATTTTGCATATTGAAGGTCTACAGGCAGCGTATCTAAATCAAGCAGGTCATCATCCGCTAAAATCACGCTTCGTTCAATCACATTTTTCAGCTCGCGTATGTTTCCTTTCCAGAGATTATTTTCCAAAGCTGTAACATAATCTTCCGATAGGGCTAGCGGCTTTCTATTGGATTTAATTGCAAAAAGATCGGCATAATACTGTGCCAACAATTTGATATCTTTTCCCCGCTCTCTCAAAGACGGAAGTTCAATACCAAATACAGAAAGTCTGTAAAATAGATCACTTCTGAAATGACCTAACTCAATTTCATTTTCCAGATTTCGATTGGTTGCTGCGATGACTCTTACTTTGACTTTAATGGGTTTGGCATCACCAACACGCAGAAATTCGCCTGTTTCTAATACACGTAAAATTTTAGCTTGCAAGTCCATGGCCATTTCTCCAATTTCATCCAAGAATATGGTTCCATTATGAGCTTCTTCAAAAAGTCCTTTTTGATCTTTGGTAGCTCCTGTAAATGAACCCGCTTTGTGACCAAATAATTCGTTTTCTAAGAGCTCTTTGCTAAATGCGGAGCAGTTTATCGCAACAAAATTTTGGTTTGCTCTCGGACTACCTTGATGAATGGCCTGTGCAAAAACTTCCTTACCAGTACCTGTTTCTCCGGTTAATAATACTGTTGTATCTTTTGGAGCCACTTTTTTAGCCAGTTCAATTGCTTTTAAGATGGGCTTTGATGTACCGATAATTTTATCAAATGAATATTTTCTGCCTAACTGCTTTTCTAATTGTAAGACTCTTTTGTTTAAAGCTACTTTTTCACTGGCTTTATAGAGAAGTGGAATAATCTTATTATTGTCATCTCCTTTGGTTATATAATCGAACGCACCGTTTTTAATAGCTTGTACACCGTCCGGTATATTGCCGTAGGCAGTCAAAAGAATCACTTCTACAGCAGGATATTTATCCTTAATGAGTTTAGCGGTGTCCACACCGCTTCCATCAGGGAGTTTGACATCGCAGATAATAATATCTATTTCTTCAACCTCTAACCTTTGTAATCCTGATTTGATATTGGATGCCTGAAAAACATCAAACCCTTCAAAACCAATTATTTTTGAAAGGAGGTTTCTCAATTTTTCCTCATCGTCTATTATTAATACTTTAACCATTTATGAGCTGAATTATTAGGTGTAAAAATACCAAATATTACGTTTGTTTGATGAATAGATGATCTACAAAAAGTATTATTTTATTTCTCCTGTACCAGATGCTGTAAATCCGGGTCGTTTTTAATACGTTTCAATTCGTTCTCTACAATTTACTTTCTTTTTTTTTTATTTTTTCTTATCCCGAACTTTCTAAGAAGGAAATTCCAAAACTTCGATTGATGGGTATAATTGCTTGTGACAACTGCACTCAAAGCGGTGGGAAGCTAGGGAAAAGACAGCGGTATGACGGTGCGACAGAACTTATAATTAATAGACAAATCCTGTTGCACCGGCATACTGCTGTGCGCGGTAACGGAACTGAAAACGCGGCTCGTCCGTGTTTTGAGTGGAGGAACTTGGGAGGCGGTGGAAAATAATTTTCTATAAAAGACCGAAATTTTCAACTGATACTGCACTAAAAAGCGAGGAAAAGACAGGTGCATTTTTCTGTGAATACTTGGAACAGAAAATTGCTCCTGTGCGCGGTGACGGAAGTGTATAGACGGCAGAGAAAAATGGTTCTTCAGAATCCGTAAAGTGAATGCCGTCTATATACTGGAGGGACTGGTGAAAGACTATGCATTCTTAGAAATTTTTTAATTAATTATTCTAAATTCCGAAAGCATAGGGTCTTTTTCATACGGAATGCCTCTAAAACTAAGCCCTGAGCCAGACTTACTGTAATAATTTTTCAGAATGCGATAAAGTCCGGGTTTATATTGGTACTGTTCCGGATAAAACTTAAAATAAAATCTTTCCAGGAAACCTTCCGTACCGGGATGCAGAGTATATCCTATATCCTGCACGAAAAAACTCAATTTTATTTTTTGCCAATCTTTGCCGTTAAATTTTTGAAGCTCATAACGATCACCAAACAGTATCGTGTTTTTGGTATTGTTAATCACTTTGTAAAACACTTTATTCTTCAGTTCAGACATTTTAAAGGTTTTGGGAATTTCAAGGAAAACCTTCTGCTCGAGCCCTTCTATCAACGGCGTGTAGACTTTAAAATTATCTGTCGCAAAACCTCTGTTGAGATCATTATTATCGATGAAAAATGGTTTATTGATTCTGTAATTTCCAGGAAAATTTAATCCACCATCAAATTTTGGTGAGAAGGTTAAATCGTATCTTCTGCCGGGCTGCAGCCCATAAGCCATTTCAGGAAATACAATGTGTGAATTGATGACATTCCATTTATTATCGCTGTAACTTTCCACCTGAAATTCTTTGCCAAATGTTATCGGCTTATCTGAATTATTAAAAACCGTAAGCGTATAATTCTCCTCCAGTTTTTTGAAATTAATTGAATCTTCTTTAAGCCAAACATACACTTTCTTTTGAAAGGTGTCATTCTTAATATTTTCAGTTTTTGAAGATATTGTTTCCGCCACGTTCTCTTGAATTACAGGGTGAGTCATCATCTGTTTTGATGCGCCCTTTTTACTTTCACAACTGAAAAGCAAAAAAAGAATAAGAAGAGTAAAGTAAAATTTCATAAACGACAGATAACAAAATCTTTACCAAAAAATTTTATGTTCTTATCGTCGCAAGTTAAATACAAGTTCTTTTCAAAAATCACTTTCGCAATTCCTATTGAATAGAAGGATTTATGAAAGTGTACGAAAACCGGGGAAAAAGACTCGCAGGAAAATGGTGCTTTCCGAAATTGTCAACCTGCATAAGCCTTTATTATATGCCTAAATGGAAAAAGCGGCTGCAAAGACAGCGTTATGGAGGGCGGAAAGAAAATGCTTTTGCTTGGGAATTTCAGCACGCGCCATAAACACACTGAAAACCTTTGCCTATGAAACTCAAGTGTTTTTGGTGTATGCTGAAAATATTGGAATGGATAAAGCAATTTTCTTCCGCCTGTAGTACTGCTGTGCGCGGTGACGGAACTGAATACACGGCTCGTCCGTGTATTGAGTGGAGGAACTTGGCAAATCCCGAAACTCTCTGCACCATTTTTCTGCATCCTATAAAAGGGTGGCGGGGAATTGTTGGTTTTTAATTGGGGAACTTACCTTGTAAATTATAACTGCACTGGCGGCTGGAACGCGGTGGAGCAAAAGGGCTTCGCCCGTTGCAAGGAAAGCATTTTACATAATTTCAAATTATAGGCACTTGGTGGCTGGTTGTGAGGGAATACAGTTTTGCAGAAACGATGGAAAAATGCGGTTGCCTGCAAAACTGTATGGAGGAACCCCCCGTAGCGTTGGAAAGTGCGTATAATTTTCATTATGTAACTTGCTGTGGCAGAGCGGGGATTTTGGAAAAAAATCTTTTACTTTGAAAGAATAAAATAATAGCAATCATTTTCTGACTGCTATTAATATTTATCAAAATTTCATATTCTGTATTCTAACCGCGTTTAGGATTGCAAGAAGTGCTACACCAACATCGGCGAAAACGGCTTCCCACATTGTGGCTAAACCGCCTGCTCCCAATATTAATACAATTCCTTTTACTACGAATGCAAGAATAATATTCTGCCAAACAATTTTCTTGGTCTGTTTCCCAATGTTGATTGCCATTGGAATTTTGGAGGGTTTGTCGTCCTGTATTACCACATCTGCGGTTTCTATGGTTGCATCGCTTCCCAAACCGCCCATTGCAAGCCCAACATCACTCAATGCTACAACAGGAGCATCATTTACACCATCTCCCACAAATGCTACTGTTTCGTTCCTGCTTTTTATTTCTTTTACTTTATTTACTTTGTCTTCGGGGAGTAAATCTCCAAAATAATTGGTAATTCCAATTTTTTGGGCTACTTCCTGAACCACAGCCGTTTTGTCACCACTCAACATTGTAGGTTTTACGCCTAATTTTATTAATGCATCAACGGTATTTTTTGCATCTTCTTTTATCTTATCGGAAATGGTAAGATAGCCGGCAAATTTTCCGTCGTAAGCCACTGCAATAAGGGTATCAGCAACAGATTTGTGGTCTACAGTATAAGGGACAGAAAATTTATCCATCAGTTTGAAGTTTCCTGCAAGGAATTCTTTGCCGTTCACCGTTCCTTTAAGTCCGTGTCCTGAAATTTCTTCCACATTTTCCATATTTACGGAATGGTCAATTTCACCTACATATTCGTGAACTGCTGTTGCAATGGGGTGAGTGGATTTACTTTCAATAATATTGAGGTATTTCAGGATTTCTTTTTCATCAAAGCCCTGCTCCATAAAAACCTGCTGCACTTTGAAAACTCCTTCTGTCATTGTTCCGGTTTTATCCATGACCACATTTTTGATTTCTGCCAAAGCATCTAAAAAATTACTTCCTTTGAACAGAATACCGTTTCTGCTACCGGCACCAATTCCACCGAAATAACCCAAAGGAATTGAGATTACTAATGCACACGGACAGGAAATTACCAAGAAAACCAACGCTCTGTAAAGCCAAGTTTTGAAATTGTAATCTGCGACAAAGAAATATGGCAGCAGACAAATTGCCACTGCAAGGAAAACGACAATCGGGGTATAAATTTTTGCAAATTTTCGGATAAAGAGTTCTGTTTTTGCCTTTTGTGTTGTAGCATTCTGAACCAATTCCAAAATTTTTGACAATTTGGAGTTGGTATATTCTGTGTTGATTTTTACCTGCGAAACAGCATTAAGATTTATCATTCCTGCCAAGACTGTATCTCCTTTCTTTTTTGTATCGGGTTTGCTTTCACCTGTTAATGCTGCGGTATTGAAGGAAGCAGTTTCAGAAATCAGTTCACCATCTAATGCTAATTTTTCACCGGGTTTCAACTGAATAATTTGTCCTATTTGTGCGGTTTCTGCTTTAATGTTTTTTGGCTGATTGCCGTCCAAAATCGTTACTTCATCCGGTCTTTGGTCTAAAAGTTTGCTGATATTTCCTTTTGCTCTTTGCACTGCAAGAGTTTGGAAAACTTCGCCCACTGCATAAAAAAGCATTACAGCAACACCTTCAGGATATTCACCGATTGCAAAAGCACCTACTGTAGCAATAGTCATTAAGAAAAACTCAGAAAAAATATCTTTTTTCAAGATACTTTCCCACGCTTCTTTGATAACAGGAAATCCTACAGGAATATAAGCAACTATATACCAGACTATCCGCAGCCAATCTTTAAACCATTCGGGTTTTACCAAATGGTCTAAAGCAAGCCCCGCAATTAAAATAACGAAAGAAATTACGGATGGTAAAAATAGTTGCAGTGTTGATTTACCCGTATTGTCGTGGCTATGATCGTGCTCGTCGGAATGTTCATCGTGCTTTTGTCCATCGTTGTCGGAATGCGTTACGGATGTTTTTGAATTATTTCCTGTACTATTATAGGCTTTATCTGTTGTGGAGCAGCATTTATCTTCTAACAATTTTTTAGCACCGGCATCGGTATAGATTTTACCTTCCTGCGGAGTGCAGCACAATTGATTTCCTTTTTCGTCGTAAATATGTTTGTGTTCTGTTTTCATAAAAGTCTTTTTGTTTTACGTTTGTAATTATTGTAGTTTTCACCATGGCTTTTAAGCAAGTATTCTTCTTCTAATCTTATTTGGACCTGAATAATGAGGTATACTGTGATGAAAATGCAAAAGGTTATGGCGTTTGGAATTATTAGAAACAAGGAAAATACACAAAAAATCATTCCAAGAAAAATTGGATTTCTGCAGATGGAAAATAGTCCTGTAGTAACTAAATCTGTTTTGTTTTTTTCATCAATACCCACTCTCCAACTATTGCTCATTTGTATTTGTGCGATTATTATCCAAATTAATGAAAGATGCAAAATAATAAGCCCCACTATTCTTATTATTTTGATTTCCAAATAGTAAATGGGGACTGAATATTGGTATATACTTTCAACACTATACATCATAATTACCGCTAACAAAGTGCCTAAAAGTATTTTCATAATATTTCCCACATAGTTATGAGCATTGTCTTCTTTGCCGAAAGTAATAGGATTAATGCCGGTTTTTTTATACACTCTGTAAGTAGGAATTACAAATACAAACATCATTACAATTAAGTAAAAAATTGGCAAATAGTATTTTAATAAATCATTCATGTAAATTATTTTTTAATGTCCGTGTCCTTCTTCGCCGGTGTTATTCATTTTAGCCAAGATAAAAAAGGCGTTTTTTGTTACCACTTTTATATTGGCGGGAATTGGTTTTAAAGGTGTAATCTGCGTATAACCCAAATCGGTAGTTCCTTTTGCGACAGGAATTTTTTCAAAAGTCACTTCGCCTGCTGTTTTCTTATTCTGATTATTTTTTGGTTCTGAATGCGTGTGACCGTGTTCATCTTTTTCGTTTTCGGCAATTGCCGTATGTTCTTTCTCGGTATGTTCATCCGAAACGATAAAAATAAAATCCTGTCCTTTATCATTTACTATGGATGCTGTAGGTACAGAAGGTGTAGTTTTGGTATCAAGACTGATTATCGCCGTAACGCTCATTCCATCAATTAATCCGGATTTATCTCCGGTTACATCCGCATGCACGGGAACGGTTTTGCTGTCGCCTTCAAAAGCGGTTCCAATTGAGGTAATGCGTGCGTCATATTCTTTGGCGGGACTGTTTGTTAATGTAAAATGAATGGTTTGCCCGGGTTGTACTTTAACCAAATCTTTTTCATACACATAAATATCCAAATGCAGTGAGGAATTGTTGACAATTTCTGCAATGGGAGAAGCCATATCTACATTACTGCCAATTTGTGCAATGACTTTACTCACTGTTCCACTAATAGGAGCACGAACAGACAGTACAGAATTGTAGCCCTGTGAAGCACCAATACTGCCCAACTGTTTCTGCAAACCTGAACGCTGACTGCGTAAGGTTGCAAGTTCTGTCTGTGCCTGCTGTAATTTTTTGAGCGGTGCTGCATTTCCTTTGTAAAGTTGCTGTGCCCTTGTTACTTCCAATTCTGCCATTTTAATTTGCGCATTCACCTGCTGTAACTGCTGCTGCATCTGAATGAGGTCGGGATTGGAAATGGTTGCGATTACCTTACCTCGGGTAACATAACTTCCGGGCTGCACATACAACGAACGCACTACACCACTATAAACAGGGGTTACAAATGCTTTGTTTTGGTTGGGAACTGTAAGCATTCCGCTCACTTTTACGGAGTTGGTAAGTTCTTTGTTTTCAATACTGCCGTATTCAATCCCGATGGCATTGATCTGTTCGTTGGTGAAGGTTGCAACATTGGGATTTTCGTGTTCGTCTTTGTGTTGGCTTTCTTCCGTAGTTTCACTATTGTTTTTTTCGATTTGGGTTTCTTTCTTGCAGCCTAAGAGTAAAAGAGAAACTGCAAATAGAACTGCTATATATTTTTTCATTTTAAATTCAGTTTTAACCGGTTATTTTCCTGTATAATAGTTGTAATTAATGACTGCCTGATTGTAATCATTGAGGGCTTGCAAATGGTTTTTTCTAATTTCTACTGCCTGTGTAAAGAACTGATACATTTCCGAAAAGCCAATTTCACCGGCACGGTAACTCAACATGGCAGCATCAAAAATTTGGTCTGCCTGTATGAGACCGGTTCCTTCATAATATTTCAGCAGTTCTTCGGCCTTCATAATTTCGGTGTATGCTGTTTGTTTTTTTGTTGATAGTTCAGTTTGCTGAAAAATTAACTGCTGCTGTTGCAGTTTCACATCGGCTTCTGCGGCTTCCACTTTGGATTTATAGGCGGATTTACCAAAAATCGGGATTTCAGCACCCACAGAAAATCCTGTAATTGGGTCTTTAACCCCAAATATGCTTTGAGAAAATATGCGTCCTGAAAAATCAGGTTTGTTCTGCATTTTCTGAATTTCAATATTGGCTTTCGAAATCTCAATATTCTGCTGTTGCAATGCGAGTGCAGGGTGAATGCTGTCTGAAATTATTTCTTCCGTCTTTATTTTATTCAGCGACTGTTTTAAAGGAAGATAATTTTCCGAAGAATTAAGGAAAAGGCTTAACTGTTGTTGCTGCGCTTTAATATCCTGCTGATTTTGTTGCAGGCGTGCCTGCAATTCCTTCATCCGTGCTTCTGCTGCAATGGCTTCCAAACCGGCTGCTTCACCTGTTTTGAAGCGAAGGTTTGCCGCTTTATACATGGAAGTATAATATTCATCCAACTTACTATACAAATTTGCCACCTCCTGCAAATACCACAACTGATAGTAGGAAGCGCTTACTTCTTTGCGAATTACTGCGTCCAAAAGGTTTTTATTTTTCTTGTGATACTGGGTTTGTTCTTCATAAAATTTTCTTCTTGCCTTGTAAACTCCGGGCCACTGAATGGTTTGTGTTACCGCCAACTGCAATGCACCTGTCGCCTTACTTGGACGCATCTCCTCATTTTCAAGAAAAATACCTGTTTTGGGAATTTCTCTTTTGGCTTTGGCTTCAATTTCTGCTTTACTGATTTGGGCATTATTTACGCTGTATTGCAGATTATTTTGGAAAGCGATATTTACCGCTTCTTCGGGCGAAATTCTTTGTTGGGCAAAGGCACTTCCCCCAACAAAAATCAGTAAAAATGAAATGATGGTTACAGGTTTGGACTTCAATTTTTTAAGATGTGTTTTCAAGTTATTTTTGGAATTAAAAATAATGTAAAGCAACGGCAAAACGAAAAGCGTAAGAATGGTTGCCGTAACCAAACCGCCGATAACGACTGTTGCCAACGGACGTTGCACTTCGGCACCACTACCTGTAGAAAGTGCCATCGGAAAAAATCCGAACGAAGCCACTGCTGCCGTCATCAATACCGGTCTCAAACGGATACTTGTTCCCTGAATTACCCTTCGAAGGATATTATGAACACCCGACTGCTGCAAATCTTTGAAAGTGCTTATCAACACAATTCCATTGAGAACTGCTACACCGAAAAGTGCGATAAAACCAACACCTGCCGAAATACTGAAAGGCATTCCCCGTAACATCAACGCAAAAACACCCCCAATCGCACTCATGGGAATGGCTGTAAAAATGAGAACACTGTCTTTGAGATTTCTGAACGTAAAAAACAGCAGGACGAAAATAAGTCCTAATGCCACCGGAACTGCAATCTGCAAACGAGAGGAGGCTTCTTTTAGATTTTCGAAAGTTCCGCCATAGGTATAATAGTAACCTGCCGGGAGAATTTTTGCATCATTCAGTTTTTTTTGTATTTCGGTTACCACACTTTCCACATCCCTGCCCTTAACATTGAAACCTACCACAATACGGCGTTTGCCATCTTCGCGGCTGATTTGTGCGGGTCCTTCTTTAAACTCTACTGTTGCCACCTGCGAAAGCGGTATCTGTACTCCGTTTTCGCCGGGAATAAAGAGATTACTCACATCATCTATAGATGAACGGTTGATGCTGTCGAGCCGTGCAACCAAATCAAATTTTCTTTCATTTTCAAAAACAACACCTGCACTTTCGCCTGCAAAAGCAGTGCTTACTGTATGATTAATATCCTCAATATTCATACCGTAGGAAGCAAGCCTTGCTCTGTCGTAGGTAATGGTTATTTGCGGTAAACCGTCGGTTTGCTCAATTTGCGGGTCTGTAGCACCTTCCACTGTTTTAACTACATTAGCAACTTTTGGAGCCAATTCTGCAAGTGTATCAATATTTTCACCAAAAATCTTAATGGCTACGTCCTGACGAACACCTGTCATTAACTCATTGAAACGCATTTGGATCGGTTGTGAAATTTCAAAGAAAACACCGGGTATCATTTCTAATTTTTCCATCATTTCGGCACTCAGTTCTTCATAAGATTTTCCGCTGTTTTTCCATTCCTTTTTCGGTTTCAGGGTTACGATAAGGTCGGACGCTTCAGGCGGCATCGGGTCTGTAGGGACTTCTGCGCTACCTGTTTTGCCAACCACGGTAATAACTTCCGGAAAAGATTTTAAAATTTTTGAAGCCTGCATTGAAGTTTCGATACTTTGTGATAACGAAGTTCCCTGTGGCAAAATGCAGTGCACTGCAAAATCACCTTCCTGAAGTTGCGGAATGAATTCGCCGCCCATTCGTGAAAAAATTACAAGAGAAACTGTAAGTAAAGCCACTGCTGCTGCAACCACAGCGTATTTCAGTTTGATGGCTTTCTTCAACAAAGGCAGGTAAAAAGCGTGGAGTTTTTCCATCATACGGTCTGCAAAAGTTTTTTTGTCAGTAATTTTTTTAGACAAAAACAAAGCGGACATCATGGGAATATAGGTTAAAGAAAGTATGAGTGCACCAAGAATGGCAAAGGAAACGGTTTCTGCCATTGGTCGGAACATTTTGCCTTCTATACCTTGCAGAGAGAGAATTGGCAAATAGACAATGAGGATAATAATCTGCCCGAATGCTGCGGAATTCATCATTTTTTTAGCACTTTTCGCTACGGCGTTGTCCATATTGGCTTGGTTGAGTTTTTTGCCTCCGTGATGGACTGCGAGAAAATGCAGGGTTGCTTCTACGATAATTACGGCACCATCCACAATCAGTCCAAAATCTATTGCACCCAAACTCATCAGGTTTGCACTTACACCGAAAACATTCATCAATCCCAAAGCAAAAAGCATCGAAAGCGGAATAGCAGAAGCCACGATAAGACCTGCCCGTAAATTGCCTAAAAATAGAACAAGTACGAGGATTACGATGAGTGCACCTTCCACAAGGTTTTTTTCTACGGTGCTGATTGCACGGTTTACCAAATCGGTTCTGTCCTGAAATGCCTCAATAACAACATCCTGCGGAAGGGATTTTTGAATGGTTTCCATTTTTTCTTTTACGCGGCTCACCACTCTTGCAGAGTTTTCGCCTTTCAGCATCATTACGATACCGCCTACAGCTTCTTTGTCGCCATTAAAGGTTAATGCACCGTATCTCACCGCACTTCCCATCTGAACCTGTGCCACATCCTTAATGAGCACCGGAATTCCGTTTACTTTTTTAATGACAGTATTTGCAATATCATCAAGCCCCGAAATCAAGCCTATACCTCGTATAAAATAGGCATTGGGTTTTTTGTCGATATAGGCGCCTCCGGTATTTTCATTGTTTTTCTGTAAAGCGGAAAAAATGTCGGCAATGGTTACATTCATCGCTTTTAGGCGAAAGGGATTAATTGCGACTTCATACTGTTTCAGTTTGCCACCAAAACTGTTAATTTCTGCCACACCGGGTGTTCCGTAGAGTTGGCGTGCTACAATCCAATCCTGCATCGTTCTGAGGTCTGTAGGAGAATATTTGTTTTCTGCTCCTTTTTTTGGGTGCAATACATATTGGTATATTTCACCAAGACCTGTAGAAACGGGACCAAGTTCGGGTTTGCCAATCCCCTGCGGAATTTTTTCTTCGGCTTCCTTCAGTTTTTCGTTTATTAATTGCCTTGCAAAATACACATCCACTTCTTCTTTGAAAACCACGGTAATAACCGATAATCCAAATCGGGAAATGGACCTCATTTCTGTAATTCCGGGAATATTGGCAAGGCTTTGTTCTATTGGAAATGTGACCAACTGCTCGGTTTCCTGTGCTGCAAGTGTAGGTGTGGAAGTAATAATCTGCACCTGATTGTTGGTGATGTCGGGAACTGCATCTATGGGCAATTTTGTAGCACTGTAAAGCCCCCAAATAATGAGTGCCAAAGTAAAGAGCCCCACAATGAGTTTGTTTTTAATGCTAAACTCTATAATTCTATTAAGCATCCTTATTTTTTTAGGTTAAAAATGAGAGAATAAGCATTACAGATATTATACTGCAATGCGTGGCTATAAACATAGCCGCTCTGTTCCGCAGGCAGAAACCAACGGAAAAATTATTAACCTATTTTGGGTGGTTGCCAAATGCCGGAAAGTGCACCCTGCAGAAATGAGGAAGTGTAAGAAACTACCTTCTGTGAATATTTGGTAATTCCAATATTAACAGGCAGCACAGCAACGGTAGTGGTGCTAAATTGTGCTCCACAACAGGTGCAGGTGCAAAAAGGCGTGCAGTTGTCGGAATGTTTTTGTGTTTCGGTTTTTTTTTGGTTCTGCTCTACGGTATGATTATCTCCTGGTGCCGCCACTACATCACTACAGGGTGCAGTGAGGAGGAAGGCAAAAAAAAGTGCTAATATGAACGAAAGTGAACGCACGGTGCAAAGATAATAAAATTGAGGAAAAGTGTGGAAATTATTTAGTTTTTTAGACAAATCACAAATAATTACCTCGGTGCCATAAATCTATCTCCATTGAAGTGAATCATATGGTCTGGAACATCAATTAACCATACTACGGTTTCTCAGGCGATATGTGCTGAATGTTTGCAGTACTTTTAAAGAAGATTTATCATTAAAAACCTTCAAGAAAAATCATGGTAGTGTTAAAGAAATGTATCTAATTTTTCCTTTCTCTTTTCCCAATCCGGCATCATTAGAGTTAATAAATCGAAAAATTCTTTGTTGTGGTGCTTATGAATCAAGTGACAGAGTTCATGCATTACAACATATTCAATACATCGTTTTGGTGTGTGAATTAATTTGGGATTTAAAATTAATCTGTTTTTAACTGAACAACTTCCCCAGCGTGTCGGCATTTCCTGAAAGAAAACCGTAGAAGGTACTTCATGTTTTTTCTCAAACTTCTTTATCAAAGGCTCTGCGATTTGCATAATTCGGTCTTTTGCCCTTTGCTTTAACCAATTATCAAAAACAGTTTTTGCATTAATCTTTTCTTTGACATTTACCTGAAACATGTTGCCTTTGTAAAAAACTTCATCTTTTTCCGCTTTTTCAATATGAAGTTTATACTGCCTTCCCAGATAATGTACTGAATAACCAGATTTTATAATATAATCCAGTTCAACAGGATTGAAGTTCAGGAAATAGGCTTGCTGCTGTAAAATCCACAATGCTTTTTTTCGTACAATAGGTAAGATCTTTTCCAAATCCGTATAATAGGGAGCAATAACTTCAACACTTGCATCAGGCTGAACCTTAATACCTAAAGTTTTCCTATTACTGAATCGTAACGTAAAATATATTTTTTTTGAACCAAACTGTATTTCTTGCTGCATTTTACTATTTATTTGCAATCGCAATTTCAATACATTTTTTAGCCAATTTATCTGCTTCGTCCATCGTAAAGTGATAAACATCCATCAGGTAATCTCCAAACTCTAATTCAATCTTGTTGATAATATCACTTCTCTTTTCCCAATCCACCAATTCGTTTTCCGTAAGCAAATGATCAAAAAAGTTAGTAGCCTGTACCTCATGTTCTGCTAATTTTTCTTCCCCCCTAAAAAGCCTGTATACAGAAACTTTCCTGGTTTTATCTTGCACATCTTCAGGAATATCTACTGAGGATTTCCCCAGCGCTTCTTCTTTTATATGTTTAAGTTTCTCCAATGCCTCCAATTCGGAAATTCTTGCAGCTCGCATATCCTTAATCGTCTGTATGATTAACTCAGAAAGCCGTTTGTAAAGCACTGGATCTATATCTATATTTACAGAAATATGCTTAGAGGTCGCCGCAGCAATTTTTTCGGCTTTCGCTCTGGGACCAATCAGTTTTTCCACCTCCTCCTCAAAAAGTTCCGTATCTAAAATACTTATAGGATCTACCAGCCTTATTACTTCTTCTGTGACCACATGCTGATCCAATAATTTCTGCAACTGCTTTTCGTATTGTCCAAAATTCACTTTGTCCTGATAAATGCCATTAACAGTAGACCTAATCTTGGCGTAAGTTGCTAAAGTATCACGATATTTCTGCATGTCTTTTTCAGAAGTTTCGTTATGAAAATCAATAGAGGAAAGTGCTATTTTAAAAATCCTAGCAAAAACAGAAAACTTCTTATAGAATTCTTCTCGTAATGCTTCATCTGCAAGCAATGATACATACTCATTAATATCAAGTTTGTTCTTTATTGTTTTAAACAAATCAATCAAATCCTCATATGCAACCGGTAATTTGGCGATTTCTTCATTAATGCTGGTTAACGCATCTTCAATTTCTTTTGGATCAAAGCCATCTTCGGCTCCGGAATAAGTTTCCATAGCCTCCTGAAGTTCTTCCATTACTCCTGCGTAATCAATTACATATCCGTAATCTTTGCCAGGATACACACGATTAACCCTTGCTATTGCCTGCAATAATGTATGTTCCTTCAACTTTTTGCACAGGTACATTACAATGGTTTGCGGCACATCAAAACCAGTAAGAAGTTTTTCAATAACTATTAGTAATTCAATACTTTCACCATTTTCATACTGAGATATAACTGATTTATCGATGTCGTTTCCATATTTAGTTTTTAATAATTCATAATACTGTACAACCTCTGCATTTTGGGAACTATGTACATCTTCATTATCTTCCCGCGAATCGGGGCTTGACATCACAATTTCCGTTTTTACTTTATTGATAAGATCAAAGGCTTTCTTATATTTTACTGCGGTGGGTTTATCGGGCGTTACTACCATACCTCTGAAACCTGAATGCTGACCAGTAGCGTCCACACCCCAGTTTGAACTGAAATGTTGACTGATATCGTAGGCAATCTCATAAATATTCTGATCTGACTTTGAAATAAGACCTGCACTGCTCATTTTTTTCTTCAACTCGGCTTTGTTGTAATCGGAGAGACCTTCCGCTACACGGTCAAATCCTTTATCCATTGCCGCCTGATTTACGTCCTGAACTGCCAATCTACCCTCATACAGAATCGGAACAATTGCTCCGTCTTCCACAGCCTCGGTAATGGTATAGGTATCTATCATGCCACCAAATTTTGCTGCTGTGTTTTTCTGCGCTTTCATTAAAGGAGTACCTGTAAAAACAATGAAACAAGCATTAGGTAACACTTTCTCCATATTGACATTGAAAATACCATATTGCGTACGGTGGGCTTCATCAATAAGTACAAAAATATTTGGGCTTGTAAGAGGTGCATCTGACAGACTGTTTACAGCAGCCTGAAATTTATTTATAATCGTCGTCGTCACCATATCCTGATTGTTTTTAAGCAAATGCACCAACTGTTTACCAGAATATGCATTCGTAACTTCAACTTCCACTTTTTGCAAAGTTGTCGTAATCTGCCTGTCCAAATCAATACGGTCTGTTACTAATATTATTTGAGGGTTTTTAACTGTATCTCTAATTTTTCTTGCCAGCATCGCCATTGTGAGCGATTTACCACTCCCTTGAGTATGCCAAATAACACCGCCCAATCTTTTTCCGTTGCGAATGGTTTTTACACGGTCAACTATTTTCTCAATGGAATAATACTGCTGAAATCTTGCAATTTTCTTAACAATTCCAGCTTCAAACAGAATAAAATCCTTCACCAATGACAGAAGTCTTTCCTGGCTTAGAGTACCATAAATGAGTACATCCTGCTGAGAAGGCGACACCTGCGCAGAATACTTTTCCTTGTACGCGATATGGTCGAAAAATTTACGGTTATCTGACTGATAGAAAATTTTCGTTTCAACATCTTTAGGTAATGGGTGATTGACCAATCCTGAAATGTTTTCCAAATACTCTTCATCTTTCTCTTTCCAAACTGCCCAAAATTCTTCTTTGGTATTTGTGGTTGCGTATTTTGCCTCCACCAAAGAAGTTGAGAGTAAAATCTGACTGTATATGTATAGACTTTGGATTGCGTTTTCCTGCTGATTCCGAATATGCTGTGAAATTGCCTGACTGATCGGTTCTTTAATGGTTGGGCTTTTGCACTCGATAATTACGAGAGGTATACCATTTACAAAAACTACTATATCCGGCCGATAAGTATCTTTTCTACCGGTACGCATTACTTCAAACTCTTCAGTAACATGGAAGACATTATTCGCACGATTTTCCCAATCGATAAAATGAACCGTGTGGCTTTTTTTGTCACCCTCTAAAGACTGCTCCAATGCATGACCAAATAACAACATATTATAAGCCTTATTACTCGCATTCACCAAACCTTCTACCAAAGGAATATCTTTAAGCGCGTGAATTGCCTTATCTATATTGGTATCTGAAAATTCGGCTGTTTTGCTGCCAATTTTAATATGGTTTATTTTTTTCAACTGTTCTTTTAATACCGGCTCCAGCAACACCGAAGTGTTTTTGCCATCACGAAGCGCCATTGCTTCAGCAGGCGTAAGGTAGGTATAACCCAGGGTTACAAGCAGACGTAGCGCAGGAATTTGTGAAATATTGTCCTCAGTAAAGTTCATAGCATCTTCAGTTTTAAAGGTTTACTAAAAAAAGTTTAGTATAATTTTTGATATTATTATAAATAACAGTACATTTGTACCATAATTAAAGGATTGGGGTGTCCCCGGTCGAGTGAAAGCCAAACTTCGTGTTTGGCTTTTCCTTTTACGGGAAGGTTTTCAGCCCATATATCTTACCATTTTTCTTATAGAATTTAGGTTTCAAAAGGTCGAAAGCAGGGTTTGCTTTTTCTCTGTCCATAACAAATCTTGCGGTAGGATATGCTACCAAATCTGCCAACTGCAAACCCTCAATATCATCATTTTTTGTACGGAAGTAAATTTTTATTTTCAGATCGTTTAAGCGTTGGGAATTTACAAAACCGGTACCTCTTGCCATAAGTTTCTGAAAATGGGAACTTAACTTCTGATCTTCTTTAGGCCCTCTTTTTTCTATGATAATTTCTAACTGTTTATCAGCATCGGGCATATCGTCTAAATAAAAAACCACTCTCTCTATAATGAAAGAGAGTGCCATTTCGTACACATCATCGGACAGTTTACCGTATTTGGTAATGTATTTCTGTTTATCTATTGCCGAGGCGAAAACGGTGTAATGCTGCTGCGACATCATGGCATTTAACTTACCATAAAAATCTTCCCGAACTGTAGGGTTCATAAGTATTTCGAAGCCATTTTGCCATTTGCAGATATCGCGGGAATGGAAGCAGACTTTCTTACTGCCAAAAAAATGATTTTTGAGCCCACCGAAACATAACTGAAAACGTGAATAATCCTCCTGCGAAAGCAAGACACCACAAAGCAGAAAAACAGGAAAACCAGGGTCCAGATTTACCAGACCGTGGTCTCCGCTTTCATCAATAAACAGATAGTATTTCATTGATTAATTCTAACTTGTCCTATCAATAATTTTTGCATCAATCCTTTCTTTTGAAATTTTAATAAATTTAATTTTATTATATTTTTTCTAATCTCGAGTTCAGCCGATTGCAAAATATCTGCTATTTTATTTTGCTCATCAAGATAAGGCAAATCAATAGTTATTGAAGCCATAACATTATTCATAAGTTTGGGATTAGCCAGCGTTCTTGAAACATATCGAAATGCAATTGTGTTTAACTTATAGGCGAGAAATCTCGGGTTAATTGACGAATCTTTTAACTTGATTGTGCCACAAACATTTGTACAATTAAATTTGCCTTCTCTGTATGTCACTGTGCCAGCATTGACGCCATCTGTGGTCCACGTAATATATGCACCGTCGTAATCATATGTCTTTATTCGCCCGAAAACCCCATCATTAACAGTTTGGGAAGAATAAACTGGATAAATACCCTGATTTTCATTTAAATATTCTTTTGAAATCACACGACCTCGCCCTATTTTACTTATGTCCTCAATAAGAAATGTTTTCCACGTTTCCGTAAACCCCGGCAATCTTTTTTTACCGGAAAGCAGTTGCTGCATAAGGGCTTTTTTGCGCTGTTGTTTGGCGGCTATAAGTTTGGTTTGCTTTTCTATGGCATCGTCCCAGGTGGAAAGGCAGTCGGCAATGGCTTTCTGTTCTTCTTTGGGTGGGATCAAAACCTTAACATTTGAAAGGCTCTCTTTAGACAAACTATACACTTTGGTACCTGTAGCGAAACGATAAAATTGTTCTCTTACAACGTCGCAAGAGGGAATAAAACCTTTGTATCCCAAAACAAAATTTGAATCCTTGTCCCGAAGCAAAAAAGTGTGTAGTCCAGAAATCGCTTTTGAGTCCCCAAGATTTTTAATTTCTACCCCTTTTCCAACTCCGTCGTAATCTTCAGAAGCATCCGCAAGAACCAAATCTCCATTTTTCATGTACGGATAATTTCTTCTTTCAATTTCTGTAATAAAAGGCAAGTTATTTTTAGTAAAATCCAAATGAAAATTATATTTTGTGTGTATATCTCCATAATGTAGATATTGCACTTCACCTGATTCTTTGAGAATATCACGAGAATAGGTAGCAGTTGATAGAAAATCAAATACATCTCCAAATCTTTCAACACGCCAACTTACGGGTATATTCTTTTGCTGAATTTTAAGTAATGTTTTATCCATATTTCATTTACTTAAAAAATTCAAGATACTGATTCATTTTTTCCTGCACTTCAGCCAATTCTGCTTCCAGCGTTTCTATTTCACTCTGTACCGCAAGAATATCAATTTCGGCTTCCTCTTCGTAAGTGTCTACATATCGCGGAATATTGAGGTTGAAATCATTAT
Source organism: Chryseobacterium echinoideorum (assembly GCF_007474535.1). Lineage (GTDB taxonomy): Bacteria > Bacteroidota > Bacteroidia > Flavobacteriales > Weeksellaceae > Chryseobacterium > Chryseobacterium echinoideorum. Next base: position 168,975 of record NZ_VKNW01000006.1, read on the forward strand.
TTTTTATTTCTTCGAAATCAGCAACATACGCAAACTTATCTTCCACTACGCCATTTTCGACGATATTATCATGGAAATTGCTGTACACTTCAAGAATATGACTGATATTGTCCTGCGAGAGGTAATTTTGGTTTTTAGCGGCAATAAAATCCCGGCTTGCATCGATAAAAAGAACTTTGTTTTTGTTTTTCTTCTCCTTATTGAACAGCATAATTGCGGCAGGAATACCAGTTCCAAAAAACAGGTTCGCCGGCAAACCAATAACAGTTTCCAATAAATCTTCTTCTAAAATATTTTGGCGAATTCTTCCCTCTGCAGCACCACGAAACAAAACTCCATGCGGAATTACCACTCCCGCTTTACCATGATCGTTCAAACTTTCAAGCATATGCGAAATAAACGCCCAATCGCCTTTTGATTTAGGCGGCATGCCTCTCCAAAATCTGTTGTAAGGATCGGACATGGCTTCTTCGGCACCCCACTTATCTAAAGAAAAAGGCGGATTGGCCACCACAGTGTCAAAACGCATCAGGCTTTCTCCATTTTTATGTTTAGGATTTCGCAGTGTATCTCCCCAACGAATAATCGCGTTATCGTAACCATGCAAATACATGTTCATTACCGCCAAAGCCCATGTACTTCCATTGGCTTCCTGTCCAAACAGTGAAAAATTATTGTCACCAACTTCACGCCCTGCTTTAATCAACAACGAGCCCGAACCACATGTTGGATCATAAATTCGTGAACCTGGTTTTGATTTTGTAAGTTTAGCCAACAGTGTAGAAACTTCTGCAGGTGTAAAGAATTCCCCCGCCTTTTTACCCGAATCTGAAGCAAAATTGGCTATTAAAAATTCATACGCACCACCAATTACATCATTGCCTTCCAAATTATGCTGCGAAAGATTGAGCCCACTGAAATCCGTAAGTAAATGACGTAATCTTGTGGATTTATCTTTTGGATCACCCAGATTCGAAGAATTGAAGTCGATATTCCTAAAAATATTGGAACCGTCGTGACCACCCAGTTTTTCGCGGTTGGCTTCTTCCAGTTCTGCCAAGGCATGATTGATCATTTCACCAATTTTAGGATTGCTTCGGTTTTCATAAAGATATTCGAAACTACTTTCTGACGGAACAATAAAACGCTCACGATCCAAGGCACGCTGAACGCGGTCTTCATTGCCTTCGTATTTTTTTATATACTCCTCCTTTTTTTCGTTGTATACATCTGAAACATACTTCAGGAACAGCATGGTAAGGACATAATCTTTGTATTGTGAAGGATCAATAATCCCACGAAAAGTGTCGCAGGCCTTCCAAACTACATTATTAATATCCTTTTGGGTTACTTTATTACTCATTTTTAATTTTGTTATATGTTATTGCATTAATTAAAGTTTCATTAAGGCTGATTAACTTTTTCTGAATTCGGTTTTTTGAATTGTTGAGATTTGCCAAGCCCACAATTTTATCCTGAACTTCAAGCGGTGGCAAATAAATCTTTAAATCTTCCAATTCTTTTTTAGTGACCATAGGCATATTTTGAGTTGATAGCTTCTTGCTAAATTCCTTCATTGTTTCAGGGTGATTGAGGTACCACGCTAGGAATTCCGGGGAAAGAAACTGATCTCTGACTTTCAGGACATGAAATGAAGAACCGGGAACTGCATTTTCGTATTGGCCGTTATACACCACGGCAAAAAACCTTCTACCTTTAGCATTGAACAATACATCTCCCTTTTTTAGAAAATATTTATCCAAGGTTGACTTGTAGAGTGCATTAGGTTTCAAATTTTCGAGCAGAACACCGTCTTCATCAAAATCTGAAGTCATCAGCATCAAAACAAAGGTATTGGTAAGTTTGTCCACATTCAGGTTTGCCGTTTTCTGCAACACAACGCCAGAATGCACACTCGCTACTTCTTTTATCGTAAAAACTTCTGAATTATTCATTTGATTTTTATTTATTCCCCTGCAGTAAATCTACAGGGGAATTTATTAAAATTTTATTTAAGGCCATGAGGATATTCAGGGCCAAGCCAAACTTTGTATTTACGGTACTGTTCATAATAATACACCCACTCTGAAATAAAAGGTATAATATTTACCAAAGGCATAAACAACTTTCCCTTTAAATCGTAAACCGGATGATACAAGCATAAAGATTTATCACCATTAAAATGTGTATCTGCACACTTAATTAAGTCTTTTCCATCAACCATCACTCTGTCGAATCTACCGGGCAAAAATGGTGAATAAGCAATATCGAAACTGTACTGTCTTCCATTTTCCGATAAAGTACCCTTTGCCGTAAGTAAATTCTTAGTAACCACAAATTTCAACCATTTGAAATTTTTCTCGCACTCTATTTTGGTAGCAAGAAGAAATCCTAAAGGAAATCTTCTTGCTTTTTCCAAATCATTCAGCATAAAACCCATGGCTGTCATTTTTAATACCTGAAGTTGTGTTAATATTTCCGAGTGCATCTGTAAGTACAGTACCTGACGCAAAAGCACCTGGACGAACATCACCTTTTATGATAGCATCGTACTTAATCTTCTGTTGTATATCTCTTTTATAGAAGCCACCACCGAAAAGATTATTGTACGATTTTTCGTTTGGACTGTTTTGAAGAAATTCGTTCACATTTTTCTGAAGTTGGTCCACAAATTTCACGAAACTATCGTAGTGTTTTGTCTGCCAAAAATCTGTAAAGTTTTCTCTTCTATCTCTGTCGTCATGATTATCTACTGGATTTTCAACTTTGAATCTAATTCCCTTGAAACGATAATCATCGGCATTTTTCTTCATGATTTTAATGGCATTAACCAAAGCCTGCTGAATGGAAGTTTCTTCCTGATATCCCTTTGCAATCATCGTAGTAAGCACAACACTTGACACGGAAGGCAACTCTTCCAAATTCTTGCCTTCATAAAACACATCCCTGTAGCGTTTAATGATTTGAACAGTTCTTTGAAGCGGAGTTTTCATATAAACATCTTTTGGCAATTCCCGCGTTTCAACTTCAGCCTTTACCAATGCGCCATACATGGACTCCAACAAGAAAAAACCTCTTTTTCTATTGGAAATGGTATCAAACCACTCCGCATATCCCTCGGGCGAAGTTCTTGACCAGAGTAATCTTTTTTCATCCTCTGCAATCATAATCCTGTCATTATCAGTTGTAATCATACATCCCGGAAGAATATCCATATGGAAATCTGATTTATAATTAACCCTTATACATCGCTTCTTCTTCTCTAAAAGCGGCCTGTATGTATCATGATTAGCCAAAACCCTGTATAATTCATCATAAATTTGCTGAGGCGTATAATTAAGATAAGAATCGTTTATTCTTAGCACGATATCTAAATCAAACTCCTTTCCCGGCAACGGCTTTACCGTAGTTCCAATCCTTAAAGAGCCCTGTTCATAAACATAAATTTGAATGTTTTTAAAAAAATCAGGGTCCGCTTTCAGCACATCCGTAACTGCTTTGTAAGCAGTTCTCATTTTTTCCTTTCTGGTTTCATCAAGTTCCAGATTGCTTGCTATAATAGCCAAGAGTTCGTCTTTTTCGAACTCATTATTGTATAAATTATTTATATTATTTCTCATTGATTAAATATTTTGTGTGTTCGCCAATTTTTCCAATTTGTGTATCACCGTCCAATAAACGAAGTTGCTCAATCTCAGAACGGTCTGCCAATATATATCCTGTTTCAGGATTGCGAGGTTGATCCAAAAGTTTACGAAGAACTTCAGTCTGTTCCGGAGTAGGAAGCAAGTTTACAATGTCATAAATCAGCACTTCATAACATCCATGATATGTGCTAAATTTAAATACGTTGGCTACTTTTCTTATGAAATCGAATTTAGGATTTTTGAAAATTTCTCTGTCCAAAATTTCTGTTTCAATTAATTCTTCGTTAAACTCCCTATGAGCATTATCCTCACGCCCTTTTTTGGTTTCGAACCATTTGATAACATCCAACGTATACCTTCCCTTGACAGTGATGCGTAAATCATCTTTGCTAATAGCGTCGTTTTCAATTCCTTTAGTTCCGCAATCAGGTTTATAACCCCAATCATCAAAAGCAGAAAATCCGTTGTATTTTTGGTATACACCACCCACAGGCTGAAACTGCTCCTTGATTCGATTTCCGCGAACAAGAAGAAATTTCGAAGAACCAGGTACTTGTATTCTGATCAGATAACTAATCGAAAATCTGACATCCTGATTTTTAATTTTGGTAAATTTGGACTTAAAATAAATAATGAAGTTCTCTCTGTTTTCAAGAAAACTTTCTGCGGCCTTTTTTATAATAACCTTGCCGACCGTTGGCAAAAAAATAGAAGTTGCAAACTCTCCCATAATTCAATTAATTTTTAAATTACACATTAATAATTTGCTTGAATTACAGTGCTGTACGGAAAGAAAATTTGCAAATACGAATAAAACTTCATATTTTTGCAAAACAAAACAACCGACAGTACTAAAATCATAATGAGGTGACCAGCCTCTAAAATGTACTTTCAAGCATAAGTACAGAATTTAGTAGTCAACAATTACATTTAAAAAATACCAACTTCAAGTGCAAATTGAGGTTGGTTTTTTATTTTCGAGTACAATGATACGAAAAAATAATGACATACGCAAGTTTTATCAAGAGTATTTACTGTACTTAAACTATAAACTATTAATTTTCAATTACTTAAATTTTACAGAACTTCATAAAAAATTTGATTTTTTTAAAGAAAAATAGAAATGGTAGGTAAGGTAACTGAATATTTATTAAACAAAAAGTAATTGATAATTTAGGATTATCGACCAAAGCAAATGCAGTCATCAGAAAGTAAATCAGAAACTGAATACAAAAACACTGCATTGTATAGCAGTGCTTTAATCATCAAAATTCTGAAAGAAAAAATAATATTTTTTTGTTGCCGTTTTTCCTTTACCCTACCTACCCAAACAAACTAAAGTATAATAGTGCATTTTGGAACCTAATTATTTTAAAATCTAAATGAGAACTGTTGAAGGTTTTCAGCTATTGGTTTCTCAACATCACTTTCACGATTTTCAGAGATAACATCATCATAAGACTTTTCAAAAACAGCGTAGGCATATACTCCTGATTTTTTCAAACGAAGGTAGCCGTGTTTTTTCAGGGCTTTGCCCAGTTTGTGAACTGTGCTGTCGGTAATGTTCATTTTAGCTTTTTCTGATAAAACTACAGCTATTTGAGTAGTAGTTAAAAAGTTATTCGCTGTTTCTCTGTCTGCAACATTGAACCAAGTAAGCAGCAATTCCTCTTCCGGACTTCTCAACTGATATTGTTCGTTATTGGTGTTAATTTCTTTAATCTCTTCCTGATTAAACCAATGGCGGAAATTTTCTTTGTAGAGATTTACAGCCTGTGCATAAACTTTGTTAATATCAATATTATGCGTGTATTCTATGTTTTCTACTTCAAAGCAGAGGAAGCGGCGTGAGCCTGTTGTATCATTCAGAAACTGGGCGGTGTTTACGCTTCCTGCAAAACTCGCGCGTCTTGGCATATTTTCATTGTTGTGGCCGTAGGCTTTTCGCATTCTGATATGGGTTTTTGTGATAATTTCTTTTAAGCTGCCGATTTCTGAGCGGTTTAGATTTTCGAGCTCGTCTAGATTGATTAACATACATTCTGCTAAGTGTATCAACGTATCTTTATTGTTGGGATTTATTGTTCCTGAAAAGATATATTCTTTCAATTGTGTAGGCATTAATTTTTCCATCCAGGTTGTTTTACCTAAACCTTGTTTTCCACTAAAAACAATTACTGTTTGGTTGACCTGTTTTTCATCAAGTACACAAGCCACCATAGCTACAAACCATTTCTTAAAGCAAGTACGCCAAAGGTCCTGTTTTGTGGTGGTTACTGTATCGGCTAACATTGTAATATAATCGGTTTCATCTTCATATTTAGGAAGGTTCTCAAAGTACACCTCGAAAGGATCATACATTGCGCAGTAGTCGGAATGCAGTAAATTCCGCAAGGAATTGATACTGCATTTCACTTTTGCTTTCAAAATTTCGCGAAGGATTGAATTTTCTGTGAAGTCGGTCATTGGTTTGTATTTGTAGGCTTTCAGCGTTTTAAATTCCAGTTTCCCTAAAACTTTATTATAGCGGAAATTGTAACGATTGTTTAGGAAGTTCTCCAATTTGTCAATGTATGAAGGTTGTTCTTCTTCTTCATCAGAAAAGTTTCCATCGGAAAGGATTTTCACGGACGATTCACCGGAATTACTTTTATCGCTCGCAGATCGCGCAGATTTTGCAGATTTTTCTTTTGGAATAAACTTATCTGTATTGTGTTCCGCAGTGTTGCTGTATGCACTTTGAACTGCTGTAGTTACTTCCTTTGTGTCGTAACCATAATCTGCCAGAATGTAGCCTAAAGCCATCGATTCTGAAATTCCTTTTCGATTGAGATTGTTGGCCAAAGCAAAAACGAAGTTGTTGCGGTTACCTTCTGTGAATTGGATTTTCTTCTCGGTAAATCTCACACTGTGTTCGTAAATGGTTTCCTGGTTGTTGGTTGTTGGTTTTCGGTTATCGGTCTTTTTTACAGTTTGGGAATCAGTTTGAACAGATTGCTTCGCTCCGCTCGCAAAGACTTCCGCATTTTCGTTCAGGTATAATTCAGGATCGTAGGAAAAGAAACAAAGCCTGGTTATGTCTTTTCCTGATTTGTCTATTTCTACCGACAATAAATCTTCAAAATATCGCTGAAGTTTCAAAAAAGTTTCTTTGTGCTGTTCTTTATCCGTCGAAACTTTCACGAAAATTTTCAGTCCGTTTCCGGAAGGACTGACAAACGAAGCAAATACAAAATCGTCCATTCTGATTTTTGTCTTGCACTGTTGAAGTTTTTCTTTTTCGAGTTTGTCGATATCCAAAACCATTAATCCGTTGTAATTGGTAAGGAATTCCATTTTTCTTCCTCCGTTGAATGTGGCACTTGGTGTGAATGCCGGAAGTGATTTTTTGGCTCTTTCTGCTGCTTCGGTTTTATTATCTGCAAGGGATTTTCTTAAATAAGTGATTGCGTTTTGATATACGCCGGTTTTGATATCGGAAAGGATTTTCAGAATTTCTTTTTGTTCTGTCACTTCGTTGAAGTTTTTAAATATGGTGGATTTCATTTGTTTAGAAGTTAGATTTTAGAAGTTAGATTTTAGAGAAAAGCCCTCACTGAATTTGAGGGCTTAGAGGTTTCAGCGTTTGGAACATTGTCAGTCACTTTTTCGCGAAGGATTTGTTGTAGTGATCCTGCATTGTCTTTTCAACATCTGACAGTTTGTAGTAGATTTTACTGCCTACCTGTGAGAAAGAAATTTTACCTTCATCGCGCCAAGTTTGTGCTGTTCTGCGTGAGATTTTAAGCATTGCGATGAGTTCCTCATTATCCAGGAATACTTCCTGTTTCGGTGCTGACTTTGAATTTAACTTTTCGTTGATTTCTTCGATTTTTGAAATTAGACCATCAAACTGCTCTTTGGATAAGATAATTGCTTCCATAATATTTTTGGGTTTAAGATTATGAAGCAAAGTTGCAGGAACAAAAAAAGTCTTTTGGTCTTTATTTAGTCCACGTGGACTAAATAATTTTAAAAATGTTTGCTAATGTCCACAATATTAGATCCTTTAGGTCGCTTCTCGGGTTTTGAAGGCATCATTATCGTTTTGACAGTCTGTGGACTTATCGGGTTTCCGTCTTTATCTGTGAAATTATTACATATCAACTGCACTATTTCGCTGTTTTCTGCTTCAATGGCAGGACGTGAGTCCACGAAGTATTCTCGTTGCAACTGAATAAAAATATCTACCAACTGATTGACTTTCAGATTAGTTTTTACTTTTTTAAAAAAGTCCACTGTGGACTTTTCTGATAATTCGGTGGACTTTTCTTCTTCCTGTAGTTTTGCCAATGTTTCAATTTCATTGATCAGTTTATCACATTCTTTTGGAAACAGTGGTAATTGAAGGTATTGAACTGTTATGATTGCACGTTCGTATGCAAATTTTTCTCTAGTCAGAAATAATATTTTTTCCCGATCTGTTGAAATACGGTCCACTTCTTTTTGGACTTCATAAAATGAAAAATAACGTTCCTCACTTTCAGCATTGATATATTTTTTGGCAGGTTTGATTTTGTTTTCATCAATATCCTGGGATTCCAATTTTTCTCTTTTGGTTTCAAGACAGGTATAAATTTTTAAAAGTCTGCTTTGGTTTCTGGTGCCCGAAAAGAGTTCGATATTCAATTCTATTAGTTTCTCAAATTTATTGAGCCACAAAAGAGGTTTCTTCACCAAATTACAATGGTGTGCAATAAATGCTGGTATGTTTTTTAAAGGAAGGGAAAAAATTTTGTTTAGAATCTGTTGGCAATAATCTTCCAAACTTTGTTTTGGTATGGCTTCTATATCAAATAAATCGTTAAATGCATCCGTAACTTTTACGGACGAAAATTGCACGAAAGGTGCTGTTTCCTTTAGTTGATATTTTTCCGACATAGCCGAAAATATTATTTAGTTCACAAATTGCTTGATTATTGCAGATTAGAAGCATCAGAGTTATATTTGGCAAAATTTTTCAATTTTTTTTGCGTTTTTATTTACTTTTTCTGTGTTTTTCATCATAATGCTAAATTAGGAAAATGAACGCAAATTTTTTTAGTTGATTTTAATATCTTGATAAAAAAAATATGCTCCGTATTGAAATACAGAGCATTGAGTTATCAACATTTTTTTTCTAATTCATATACTTTTCTACAGCCTCGTCCAATTCCTGGGAAATGATTTTTGCATAAATCTGTGTGGTGCCAATATCCGTGTGATCCATCAGTTTTGAAACGTGTTCAATTCGCATTCCGTTGTTCAGTGCCTGTGTCGCATAAGTGTGTCTCGCAAGGTGGAAAGAAAGAGGAAAAGGAAGTTTCATCTTTTTTCCGATTGCGGAAAGATGCAGTGAGCAAAGCGAAGTGCATCTGCCAACTTCCGCTAATCTGTAAGCATCGTTTTCGAAATAAGGCGAACCGTTTTCAAGCAAAGGAAACACGAAGTGTTTTGGATTGATTTCTTTGGGTTTGTATTTGTTGAGAATTGCCAATGCCGAGTTTCCAAATTTAAAACTGTGCGTTCTGCCTGTTTTTCTGATTTGTTTTCTGATTTTATTTTCCTCAAAATTTACATTTTCCCATGTCAATTCAATAACATCGCTTAATCTCAAACCTCCTGCATTTGCAGAAAATAAAAACATATCCTGTACAATCGGTGCTTTACTCTCTTGATTTACTTCATACTTTTTAAAATCTTCCAACTGGGTTTTGCTGAGGAAACTTCTTTTGCTTGGATCTCTTTTGATACTTATTTTACTGAACGGATAAAGGTTTGCATCTACCAATTCCTCGTTTATGGCTTCTTTGAAGAAAATCGCCAAAATCACCAACGAATATTTAATCGTAGTATTTGAATTTTTTAAGGTATTACTACAATAATTCACATAATCTTTCAGCATTGTCACTGTGATATCATCAAAATCTACATCTTTGGTTTTGGTAAACTCTTCAAATTTTTTCAGACTGCTTTTGTAGGCTTTGTAGGTTCTTGCAGAAACTGTCCCCTTGATTTTTTCGCATCTGTCTTCGGCATAAGCAAAGTAATTCTGTGCTCCTTTCCCCTTTACGGCTTCTTTGAGTTTTCTTGCTGATACAGATTTTGACTTTCTTTCCATATCGGCAACAGTTCCCGAAGCATCTGCTAATTTCTGTAAAAGAAGTGCGTTTGTTCTTGCAGAATTTGGGAAGTTTTTTCTAACCTTTTTCTGTTCGTCATCCCATTGGCTTTCCTTTGCTTTAATTCCTGTTGAAACATACTTCTTCTTTCTGTCCTTAATGAGGATGATGTAAATCGGGCAGTAACCGTTATTGTCGGTTTTGTCGGTTCGAAGAATAAATTTTACTGATGCCATAAGATTTGTGTTTTGAAAAGTTTAAACTAAATTTGAAAACGGGAGCAAGGGAATGAGAGGTCTTGAAAAGTGTTCAAAGTATCTCAGTGCAACCTGATACAAAGGTAGAACTTTTGGTAGAACAAATCGTTATTTTCTTTACTTTTTTTTACTTTAGTTTGCAGAAAGAAAAAACAAAAATCTTTATTTAATAGGCATTACAGAGAAATTCAACCAACAGAATTGAAATATTGTGATAACATTGTATTTGCAAAATGCGGGATGAAGTCTTGAATTGAAAAGCCTAAATATTTAGCCGCATATGCTTTTCAATTCCACTTTTTTTAGTAATTTAGTCATTGGTTGCTACCGAAAAGTTTACGACCTGTTGATCGTTTTTCAAGGTGTTGATTTCTGCATTTTTGGTAATTCTACCTACGATTGTGTTCATAATCTTAAATTTTAAGATGTTAATATTTTGTTAATTTTTGTTTTGTCAAAGGTCAAATGTTGGGAGTGAATTGATTTGGTATCGAGGACACTCGGCATTTTTCTTTTTTTATATTAAGGTAGAAAACAGTATTTTTTGCCGGATTTTTATTGTTTTTCCGTTGATTTCAAAGAACGTCTATGGTTGATTTGATTCGTACAACTGAGGTTCCGGCTTTTTCTTTGCCCATGAACATAGGACGGCACCATCCATACAAAACCCGATTCGGTTCCGCTGGATAAAGGCAGAAAATTCCGAATCGGGCTTGAAATCTTTTTGTCCGAAGGATTAGGAGTGTCTGGAAAAATTATTGGAGCTCGTGGAAAGAATTTTTGTAGATACCCAAAAAGATTTTTTGGTATGGCTGATGCCGTCCTACATTTGCAAACGTAAAAACCCAACCGCAGTAGGGAAATTATTCAATTGGCGTTTTGTCAATGGAAAATTATTGGAATTTATTGGGGAAATCGTTTTTTGGACGTTCTAAAAATTATAGTTTTTTATGCTGATTTATCTTGTATACTCAAAAAAACAATATCCATGAGTCTGGAATAATTTTTGAACCTTATCATAAATATCAAATTTTAATTATATTTGTACTGTGAAACAGAAAGTTAACATAGCGTCTATCTTCCCAAAATACCTATTTTGGGATATGGATTATAGTAAACTAAATTCGGAAACGGATAAGGATATTATAATCCCGAGGGCGATGTATGCAACAACTCTTGAGTCCTTTGAAAACGATATTCTTAAATTGGAAAGTATCTATTCTAAAAAAGATATTCTCAATCACCTAAAAAACACCAAAGAACTTATTAGTAACGAAGTTTGTACAATGGTATCCCAAAGATACAATGTGGCTTCGTTTTCTCGTTTCAAAAAAGTATGAATGCTGTAAGTTCCGAATTAAGAAAAACCATTATTCAATTACAAAACCTTCCTTCTGTATCAAAATTTGCATTGGGAGGCGGAACCAATTTAGCATTGAGTTACGGACACCGTATCTCTATTGATATTGACTTTATTTCTTCTGAAATAATTGGCAAAAAGGCTTTTAATGAAATTATTTCTGAAATACAGGAATATTTTGGAGAAAACTTGGTTAAAGCAATTCTCATCAACCAAGATTTAGGCGACCAGTTTATATTTTTGAGAATGTTTCTCAGTACGGAAAATGAGGTCATTAAGGTTGAATTTCTACAAAATATGAAGTGTCTTTTTGAGCCTGAAAAAATGGAGGAAATCAGACTCGTTCATAAAAATGATATTGGTCTTTTCAAAATGATGAGTGCCACCAACCGTTTTGCCAAGAAAGATATCTATGATTTGGATTTCATCACAGAGGAAATATCGCTGACAACCTTGTTCCGTCAACTCTTAGAAAAAAGAGATAAATTCAGTCTTCCCGAGCATCAATGCCTTTTTGATTTGGATATAGAAAGAAATGTTTTAGATGAGCCCGAACTGCTTTTGGAGTTTGATGAATCCCAAAGTTCAAAACTGCACCGTCCATCACATACCCACGATAGAATTGACATTATTGAAGGGAGCAAGTCGTGGACTGAGGCAAGGTTGAGCTGGCGAATGAAAGTACGAAAATTGTTTTTGGATTTAGGCAGAGATTTCCCAAAACCAAAAGGAAGATCAATTTGAAGCACAGCAGAACCACTCATTCAAATCCTTAAACTCATGGTAAATCAACGAGCAATCCTCTACATTTTTGTATTGACTTTGGATTTTTGATTTGGCAGATTTACCGTTGGAATCATTGTCCAGAAAAAGTGAAATTTTATCGTACTGCTTCAGTTTTTCTTCAACTTTGAAAAGCATTGCAGTAGAATTTAAAATCAAAAAATCACAGGTTATACTATTTGATTTGTCTAAATTTCGGTAAGTCAGATAATCAAAAAAGCCTTCAAAAATGACGATTTCGTTTTGGGGATTGTCTTCGTTACCTATCAAAGTCACATCTTTTTTACCTATACAAATTTTAGCATAAGTATTGCGAATCTCAAAGCCACCGGAATTATTCTGAAACCCAATCCCGAAATACTTTCTTCCTTTCAATTCGTAGTGAATCTCCTTAACCAAATGCTTTTGCTCATACACTTTTCGGAATTTTAGATACTGAATCAAAGCAGGATGCTGGATTTCTTTGATTTCTAAAATCTGATTGCTTGTTTGAGCAGTGGTTTCGTGATATTTTGATTCATTTTGAACTGTAAAATCCAATGTTGAAAGGTATTTCAATGCTTCTGAAACGGAACATTTCTTTATCTGTTGGACAATTGAAATCACATCGTAACTTTTTCCATTTCCAAAATCGAACGCCTTGTTTTTGACAAAATCGACCGCCAGACTTGGAATTTTTTCCTCCCGGTCCAACGCAAAATAAAACGCAGTTTTCGGATTTTCTTTGACCGGAAACAGCCCGAACGACTCCAAAACCGCCCGAATTCCGACGTTTTGCTTGACTTTTTCGCAATTCATTTTTTTTCTTTTAATGCAAATTACTTATCCACATTTCCCTTTTAAATAAAAAAAGACTTTTAATTTACTTTTATATTACTTTTAGCAAACGGCATTCTTCTTTTGCCACAAAGGATTTGATGGTGTTTTTCGGTGAGTTCAATTCCGAAAACTAGTGAGTTCAATTCCGAAATCTGGGTGAGTGCAATTCCGAAATAAAGCCTGTTTTGGGGTGAGTGCAATTCCGAATCGATTTTTCCATTTATTCTGATAACCGTAGTTATCCACAAAACAGCTAGGTTATCCACAATTTTTGTGTTTTCTAAATCTTCGGGTGAGTGCAATTCCGAATTCGATGCTGTTATTTTGTTTATTTTTAACATTTCTTTAACTTTAGTGAGTGCAATTCCGAATTGGTGGTGAGTGCAATTCCGAAATCAGACAATCATCGGATAGCCATTAGGGAATATTTCTCCCATTTTTGTATTTCTATACAAATGCTTGATGTGTGCCTGAATTTCAATAAGAAATTTTTGACCTTTAAAGTCGGTCGATGCTATCTTTCTCATTCTGCAGTTCCTAATAAATTCCTTGAAGGCTCTTTCAATCAGTTCCCTGGTCTGCGGTATATTTTCGTATTGATGGAAAAACTGGACTGTTTCGGCTTCGTCTAATCTATATCGTTTTTTGAAATAGAGCAATCTTCGGTTAATTTTATGACTTTGGTTAAAATTCTCTTGGTTTGATTCTATAAGTTTTTTTGCTTCTTCAAATGGATGAGAAAATCCTTTGGTTAAGATAGGAACAATAAATATGGAATCCTTTTCATACCTGTATTGGAAAGAAAAACTATTGTATCTGTCGAGATTGATTTTGATGGGCTTTAGAAATTTGAAGCAGAAATCTTTGGTATTTTTATAATTTAACCCAAACTTTTTATTGAAATTACCCAGCTTCAGCATTGTTCCCGATTCGGGAATTTTTGAAAGCCAGATGGAGAAAATAATGTGTTTGTTGTTTCTGATATTATACACCAGATGATAGAGTACATAATTATATTCGGGAATAACCAATAATTTTTTCAGCCAGTAACTGCTAATTAGAAATGTGGTAAAACCTCTTTGGTCATAGGTTGGCGTAGAAATAAGTCCGCCAAATGTTTTGATTTCTTTCCCTTTTGAATTAAGCGATTTGTACCATCCCATCTTAAATTTGGCGAGAAACTCATAGGCATCCACAACCTGCTTTGTGGAACCACTCGGAGAAATTTTACTGTTCCGGATTTTGATGGAGGCGAAAATGTTATTTTCTGTTTCAAATTCTTCATCAAATAGGGAAAGTTGCTTCGGACGGTCTTCGGGACGAAACTGTTCATTGCCGATAATTGCAACGATATTGAAAATGACTCGAAGCGCATTGATTGGGATGTCCGCCGCTTGTTGGTCATCAAAAATAAAGTCGTCCACGAAATGGTTTCCCAGCCGAATCTTGTCGGGAACTTTTTCTCCCTTGTCCTCAAACTTCTTTCGGACATGGCGCAAATCTTTTTCAGATAAAGACATTTTCTATTCTTAATGTTCCTGATTTCTTATTTCCTGATTTCAGATGGTAGTTATTTGGTTCGAACAGTTTTCTTTACTAGTTTTATTTTCTCACTTTTCAGTGTTTTGTCTCCATCAATGAGATTGTAGTGTTTGTAGGAATCAACACCAGTTGCTTTGAACACCCTTTTTTCGGCTTCTCCTATATTGGGGATCCTCACTTTCTGGATACCCAGATATTCGTAAGATATTTTATTGATGGTTACTTTTTGACCAGGTTTTAAGTCAGATATTTTCATTGTTTTAAGTTTTTACGATTTGTTAGAAATGAAATCGACTTTTTATTGATTTCATGATGTTTTCGGTCGTTTGATATTTGGAATGGAATCGACGGAAACTGTATCATCATTTTGACTATTCTTCAAATAGGGCAGGATACTTTTTAATGAGGATTTCCAGTTGGAAATGGGTCTTCCAGAACTATTCCGCCAGTCGTTTTCTAACCACGAATGATATTTTTCTTCAATTACAGAGTCCAAAAGAGGCTGATAATCCTCTAAAGTTGTTGCAAACTGAATAAATTCTTCCAATTCGGGAATAATTTTTGACTTGCTGCTTTTGGAAGTATCAGTAATGGAAACTTTATCACTAGATTTACTGATTTTGGGAACAACTTCCTTGGACGAATCGCTTCTCTTTAAAGTTTCATGTTTTTCAACAATTTCCAAACTTGGTACTTTTTCGATTTTTTCCTTCTCTATTTTCTCCAGTATGGGAATATCAGATAAGTAATTTAACAGAATTCTGTAATTACAAGGAAATCCACTTTTGGACTCAAATTCAACAAGACCCAACTCGCGAAGTTTATCTTTGGTCGGTTTTACGGTTTTTCTAGTTATTCCCAATGCATTACCGAGTGCAACATCGGAAATAACGACCTTATAACTATCGTTGTCCTTTCCTAATTTCAAAAGGTACAGATAGAGCGAAATTGCCGAAGAGCCAAGTCTTGCCTTGTGATTGAAGTCCCAAAATCGGTCGATAAGTTCCAAGTAATACATTTCTAACTGCTTGCAAAAAGTTCTATAGCCTTTTTCTTGTCGATGATGATGATGTTTCCTTTCTGAATGATGGCTTCATCCAAAATTCCTGAAGATTTAATCTTGGATGCTTTTGAAATGGAACAGCCCAGAATTTTTGCCAAACCTTTTAAACCGTATTCATACATATTTTCAGAATTTAAATTTTTAGATATCTCTAAAAATTCTTTTACGGTCAGATTGCAAAGAGGTGTTTGTGGGGTTATGTTTTCCATCAGCTGTTATCTTTAAAAAGTTCTAATGCTTTTTCCGAATCAATGATAATTTTTCTCCCATTTTGAATGATGGCTTCATCAAAAATTCCCTTACTTTTCAATTTTCCTGCATGATTTTTAGAGCATCCCAATATTCTTGCTAATCCAGAAAGACCGTAAACATACTTTTCATTAAATACCTTTTCTTGTGTGGGGTTTTCTGATGATTCTTGTTTTCTGGCATCTAAAATTTCCACAAATTCTCCTATGGTCAATTGCCAAATTGGTCTATTATAATCTTCCATTTTGAAATTTTTATTGTAATTTATTCTAAAAAAATACTTATTTGTATATATTTAACTATATTTGTATTGCAAATATAGAGTAAATATTGAAACATATCTATATTTTAATCTCAAAAACAAAAAAAAATTAAAGATGACTATAACTGAAAGATTGCAAAGTTACATGACCTACAAAGGGTTAAACCCCAATAAAATCACTGTTGAAGCTGGTTTGTCTGTTGGTTTAATTGGCAGAGCTATAAAAAACAACTCGGGACTCAACTCAGATACTATTGAAAAAATACTATACACTTATCCCGATTTGAATCCGGAGTGGTTTATTTCGGAATCTGGTGAAATGCTAAAAACCAACAACCAAAACATTAATAATAATGGCTCAGGAAATAATGTAAACAGCAACATTAATGGAAATATTAGTGGAAATGTTACTATTTCGCATAGCGAGTTTTCTAATATGATAGAACTTCAAAAAGGCTATCAAGAAATACAAAAAGAACTAACAGAAAGATTGAAAACCAGTCAAGAGCAACTATCGGATAGCATGAGACAGGTTACTATACTTCTTGAAATTTTAAAAAAATAACTATGAAAAGGATTTTGATAATTAGTGCTATTTTATTTGGGGGAATCGTGATTGCTCAGCAGAAGAAAAATGCTTTGAATAATTGGAAAAGTAGAGATGCAGAAATCGCACAAAAGGTTTTTTCAAAATATCAGGAAAAAGAAAATAAGAAATTAGAAGATGAAAAAGCAGATTTGATAAAAATTCAAAGAAAGTTGAAAATTGAGATAGTAAATGCGGGGGACTTTGAGAAATACAATCAAAATATGTGGCTTGGTATTGTAAAAGTGAATAATGGAAATTTAGAACAGATTGTTTGTAAAAGTAATACGGAAATTTCAGTTGTTACAAATACTATGGGAACGAATAATTGGAAAGATGAAGCGGGAGGCTTAAATTATAAATCTTTCAATGAGTTAATGAAGATTTCCCAAGAGTTTACAAATTATAGAAATGAAGCAGGAATATCAGAAAATTCATTAAAGCCCATTGAATTTATTGAAACCAGCGAACCTGTTTTATATTTCTCTTTAAAAATCTACACCCATAAAGGCGGTTCGGAGCAAACAACTTCTTCAGCATTGTCCAAAACAATAAATATCTATGCTGACAATCAACTTATAAAAACTTTAAAATACTCCTTAGATGACTTGATTAAAGCAGAAGGAGTGTCAATACGGGACTTTAAATTGGGCTCTATTGAAGTTCAATAATTCAAATTTTTCTAATATGAATATAAAGTATCATGCTCAATTTCTTCTTGATAGGGAAAAAGACAACCCTACTGCAAAACTGCGATATCGCATTAAGTGGGATGGCAACATTGTGGCTTTCAATTTGGGATATAGAGTAGAAGTACAAAAATGGAGCACAGAAACACAACGCTGTAAAGCAAATACAACTCACGGGAACAAAAAAGTCTCGGCAAGTGTTATAAATAGAAAGATACAGTTATTTGAATCAGCTTGTGAGAGAACTTTTCAGAAATACGAAATTGATGGTGTGATACCTAACCAAGACCAGTTTAGGGAATGGTTTAATGTTGAGATTGGAAGAACGCCCAAGGAAGAACTGAAACCTGAAAAGAGTTTTTTTGAGGTATATGATGTGTTTGTTAATGAAGAATCAATTAACAGTCAATGGAATTTCAGGACTCTTCAAAAAATGAAAACGCAGAAAAAAGTATTGGAAGAATTTGACCATGATATTTCGTTTGAGAAATTTAATGAGCAATATCTTTCAAATTATCAGCGATATTTAGAAGGGAAGAATCACAAGAATTCAACAATTTCAAAAGAGCTTGCTGCATTGAAGTGGTTTTTGAAATGGGCTATGAAGAAAGGTTATACAAAAAGTGGAGAGTTTGAAAAGTTTAAACCAAAAATTAAAAATGTTCAAAAGAAAATCATTTTTTTGAACAAGTCTGAGTTAAAGAGATTTACTGAATATGAAATACCTACGGATAAAAGCTATCTTGAAAAAATAAGAGATGTTTTTTTATTTCAATGCTTTACGGGATTGAGATATTCGGATGTGTTTAATTTGAAAAGATCTGATGTAAAGGACGGTTACTTAGAGATAACAACACTCAAAACAGCAGATAATTTGATAATAGAATTGAATAGTTATAGCCGAAAACTTCTAAACAAATATATCGATGTAGAATTTGAGCATAATAAAGCTTTGCCTGTAATCAGTAATCAAAAAATGAACGATTATTTAAAAGAACTAGCTGAATTAGCTGAGATAGATGAACTAGTTACCCAAACTTATTTTAAAGGTAATGAAAGGATTGAAGAAGTTTTACCAAAATATTCACTTATTAGTACTCATGCAGGAAGGAGAACCTTTGTTTGCAATGCTTTGTCTTTGGGAATTCCACCTCAAGTGGTTATGAAATGGACAGGACATAGTGATTATAAGGCAATGAAACCATATATTGATATTGCTGATGAAATAAAAGCAACAGCTATGGAGAAGTTTGATTCTTTTTAACGAAAATCTTTCTCGCCTAATAAGTGAATGAACAAAAATTCCTTGAAAGAATAGTCTTTTTTTTAGTAAGTTTAAAGTATCTTTGGAGATTGTGTACTAATTGTATGTAGTAATATGGCAGCACTTGACATTCTTGAATTTCTTGATTTAGGTAGGGCAAAGTCTATTCAATCCGATAGTGAAAAACTATCGAATGGTGAAGCTGTTATCCTAAATGAAGTAAAAGAAAAAGATTTTGGTGTTGATTTAATTTATTTCAATACAGACGAAGAAACCAATAATAGTTTTCCTGCTGTTTTTCTGAAAAAAGTTGCAAATTTTAATGACGAAATATATTTAAAAGACATTGCTGAAACACACCGTAAAATTTGGAACTAAAAAAAAGTATTGTTTCTGTATGTATATTCGGAAACAGAAATCCGTATCTACAATTGCTCTGAAACTAAAAACGGGATTAACTCTCTTTTAATAAAAGATAAAAGAAATTCTGAGGTGTTGAACCTTGAATCTCACAATCTAATAAATTCCTATTATGAATCCAACCACACTAAAATTGGAATTCTCAAGCATCTTATTTTTGACTTTACAAATAATCTCAAATAGTCCCTTCTTCAAAAATCGGGGACTAAATGGGGGATTATCTAATAATATTAATTGGGTTTTGTTTGGTTGTAAAATTTCATAAATTGCTAATAATCTGTTTTTTAATTATTTATTGGGATTTATTGTGTTATAAAGATACTTCCGTCTTCGCTACAATATAAAATCCGTATCATGTTCATAAACATCATACGGATTTTTGCTTTTATAAATTTTCTGATAATTTTAATGAGTAATACCAAAATTTTACATTTTTTACAAAAGTTTTTTCTACAATTAACTTCTTTTTTTCTAATTAAACTATTACCAGTTGATAAAAATAAATTTTTCCTGCCAAGGAAGTTTCACAAGGCCAATTCCCCAACCGAGTTTCTCCAGTAGAATATCCTGTGTTTTTCGTTCTACTGTGAGAGTATAATCATGGTCAATGACCAGTTTACCCGGACGCTGGAAAAATTCATTTTGTAATAGTGCTATAGATGATTTCTTCATTGCACTCCAATTGTGCTGAACACTTTCTATCACATTTTCAGCTTGTGTTTTGTGTTTACGGGTAAGCTTAATGTGCCTGTTGATAGTTTGATGAGACGGAATATTACATAAAAATTTTTCAAAAGCCATATCATATTCTGGAGCATTTGTTTTTCCGGTGGCAATATAATGTAGTAAATGTGCGCAGAGTTCAGGATTTAGAAGTCGATTGTTTTTCGAGTCGAAAAGATCACAATGTTCAAAAAAAGTTTTAAGAAAAGGATGTATCAGAATGAGTCCTGCATTCTGAATATATTGCTCGTCATTCGATATTAAATCATCTTTTTGATTCAAATATTCTTCGGTTTTCTTTAATTCATCCTTAATAACTCTATTTTTTTGTTCTGTTGAAATTAATGCACTTTCAGAGTTGCTTTCTCGACTATTTTCAATGCTTTCAAAAGACTCATCTTCTTTAATGAAAGGAAATATCTCAACTATAGTTTTCCAGGTTTGCTGAATTTTTTTTGATAGCAATAAATCTGATGAAGTCTTTTCCTGTATCTGTTGCAAAAGATATTTTTTAAGATCACTGCTGGATGATTTCAGATATTCAGATAATCCATTTAAAACTATCTCCCAAAGGAGATTTCTATTATTGTAATTAAGCTTTGAAATAACTTTTACGGCATTTTTTTCCAGATTAATTTTAAACTCCGTATCCTTTAAAACGACCAAGCATAATTGTGCAATTTGCTCATTTGATAGCTGATTGATGATTCTCTCTTTCATGTTTTGATCTGAAAAAGCAGGAATGATGTTTCTTTTAAAATTTTCAGCCAGAATCATGCGGTTAAATACTTCTGGTTCTAAAAAAGAAATACTGTTTTTTCCCGAGTTCCACCAAGGTATTGACCCTGTGGTTAAAAAGTAAATAAAAGTCTGAACAATCTTTTCCTGATTTTCTATTAGATAAGCTTCATATTTATTTTCTGTTTTCTGATCTGAATTTAAAATTGAATTTGTAATTTCAGAAAATTCTTCTTCAAAAACCTGAAGGATCTTATCTTTTAGCTCACTATTTAATGCACTGTTTTTTGTATTCAGATTCAATTCTAACTTAGGAATCTGAAGGGTAGAATCATCAAATTGATGTTCTAAATCATTGATGTATTTTTCTATTTTCGGAAATACATCCATAGACAAAAAGTTATTAATATCATCCTTTATACTCAATGCTTTTTCCTTGTTATTTACTGAAATTTCGATAAAAACTTTCTGAATGATATGATCTTGCTTCACATTAAATAGTTTTAAATGTTATTTTCCGTCAAATTCTCCGCCCCAGAAACCGGCAGGACAAAGACTTAGTTTTGATCTCTGTTTTGCGCTTAGCCTGCATCCGCAACCTCTCACAAACCCGTCTTTTGGAGAGTCTGCTATCTCAAGTGTGTTAGGATTCATCCATTGAAGAGCGTTACAGTTATTTCCGTTCTTTAACGGACAGGCATTACAAATTTCTGTTCTCACAGCGAAAATATATTCCTCATTTTGATTTGACATGCCCAATTTTGAGCGTAATTCGTTGAAATGGCCGCCAATAATCTCATTGCGCTTACCAAAAAGTTTTTTGATGTTCATATGATTAAGTTTTAAAATTATGAGGTCAAAATTAGACGAACAAAAGACATTTTTACGAATTTTGAGGTCTCTTCATTCTGTCTTTGCAGTAAAAGACAAAAATTATATCCTGATGGCGGCGTTTATAAATAATTGATTGTTTTTATAAGAAGAAGATCTTATAAAATATTTTGTGATTAGGTCGGTTTTTATTTTCAAAAAGTAATTAAAAAGGTATCGTTAATCTATGTTGAAATAAGACAAATTTTTAATAATAAATTTTCAATTTTTAAGAGCTTAAATTTCACTATATTTAGATTAAGGAGATTTTTGATGTGAAATATTATTTTTATATTAAATTTAATTATCTTGTTTTCAGTATTTTATATTCTTATTTTTTATTATCTTGTTAAAAGTTTAAAAATTCTATTTACTGCAAAGACAGGTTTGAACCCATAAAATATTTGTCTTTTGCTTGCGTGTAATTGTATGTTTGCACCATAATAATTTAAGAACAGAAATTATGATTAATAAAGTATTAACAGTTTTAAAAGATCGGCTGAATGTTGCGGATGGTTTACAAGATACAGTTGTTGTTGAAAACATATCAAAACATGATGATGGAGCAGCAGGTCTTGATAATAAGGTGGTTATCACTTTGCTTAATGTTGAGGAAGAATCAACGCTGAAAAATAAAACAAGGTATAACAAAACGAAAATAAGTACCACTCCGCTGAAATATGAAATGAAAGCGGAAAACCCTCCCGCTTATGTCAACCTTTATGTGATGATCTCTGCCAACAGAACTTCCTATGAAATTTCTTTAGCCAATATTTCAAAAGTTATTGAAGTACTTCAGGAAAGCAATATGTTGGAATATAATGATATTGATCCGCAGAAGAATTTCAAATTCAGAGTCGAAATGCACTCTATCCCTTTTGATCAGCTAAGCTACATTTGGGGATTGTTGGGAAGTAAAATAATGCCATCTGTTTTGTATAAAATAAGTGTCATAAAAATTGTACGTGAAGGTGAAACAGAGATTGGACTCATTGATGAAGTTAATATAGAAACCAATATAATTAATACCGAAAACATTGTAACTGATTAAACAAAAACTAATACCATTTTAATTTAAACTTTTAACCATGCCAAATCAAACACCATCACAGATTTCTGATGATTTCTATCCTGTCTATAATCACTCAAAAACTAAGATTGAGCAGCTTCAGAATAGATTTCTAACGAATACTTATACCGAAAATTCTTTTAAAACCATTCAAAATACATTACAAAATGCTGCTATTAAGTATGCTGGAGAACTTGCTGCCCTGAATGAACTAAAAAACCTAGCAAGTGAAGAAATCTCAAATAAATCTGTGAAGCCTATGGTACTTGCAGATCTTTTGGAGCAGGCTATTGCTATTGCGGATGAAATTAATCAAAGTGATAGAAAACCAATTCTAACAGAAGCAATTTATGAAGCAAAAGCTGTCTTAGAAGCCATATATGATGGGACAATTGATGATTTTAAAATGCCGGATGCAGATAAAAATACTCCTTCTTTTAGTGAAGAATTTGAGGTGTTAAAAATTGCAATTCTCAGTACACAAGATCAAAATCTCAACGCAGAAAATATAATCTATAAAAATTAAACATTCAATTCTGCAATAATCATGAAAACACAATCAATTATAAATTAACACTCAAAGTTCCACTTTGGGCAATAATTAAACATTAACCTAAAATTTTAAAAATGAATTACAAAGCTCCTGGAGTCTACGTTGAGGAAATTACAAAGTTTCCTCCATCTGTAGCACAAGTAGAAACGGCTATTCCTGCTTTTATCGGATATACAGCAGAAGGGCCAAAAAATGAACCAACAAGGATCTCATCTATGTTGGAATATGAAGCAATTTTTGGAAAAGCAAAATCAGAAACTTTCGCTGTCGCTTTCAAGGATGGAGTTGCTACAGCAATTCAGCCCAACGTAAGCAACTTCAAAATGTACTATGCCATGCAAATGTTTTTTGCAAATGGTGGTGGACCTTGTTATATTGTTTCTGTAGGAAATTACAATGATACGGTAACTGTAGGAAGCCCTACAGCGGTGGGAACCTTATCGTATGGTTTAGATTTACTAAAAAAAGAAGATGAACCTACCCTTATTGTTTTTCCGGATCTTCAAGATTTAGTCGCTACTGCTGATGATGTTGCTGCTGCAAATGTTGCCAAAAATGCTGCTCAGCAAGCGGTTGTTATTGCAGACGAAGCTGTTGATGCCGCAATTGATGCCGTTTCTGAAGCAGCTTCAGGTTCATCTGAAGAACAAGCACAAGCTGCGCAAAATTTGGCAGATGCTGAAGCAGATGCTGATACGGCTGAAAAGATTTTAGATGCAGCTGAAGCAAGTTTAATTTCTGTTACTGCTGCAGCTACTTTTGAGACAGCTACTACGGTTTACTCTTTATATCAAAGTGCTTTGGATCAGGCAGAATTACTGAAAGACAGATTTGTCATTATGGATGTTTTGGGCAGTACAGATATTTTTGAAAGCGCGGAAATCAACAATAATTTAAAATATGGAGCAGCGTATTACCCAAACTTAAAAACAATTTTGAGCTATAATTTTAAAGATGCTGATGTTTTTGTTACAGGAGTTTCCGGTGCGACAACTTTGGCTGAATTAAAATCTATAAGTTCCGAATTGTACAACAAAGCCAAGCAGGCTATTGAAGCTAAGCAGGTTGTATTGGCTCCATCGTCTTCAATGGCAGGAGTTTATGCAAAAGTAGACAGTACTTCCGGTGTGTGGAAAGCACCGGCTAATATTGGGCTGAACTATGTAGTTGCACCTATGGTGAAAGTTTCTGACAGACAACAAGACCTTCTTAACGTAAACCCTAACACAGGAAAATCAATCAACGCGATCAGAAATTTTACAGGAAAAGGAAACTTAGTTTGGGGCGCAAGGACTCTGGACGGAAACAGCAACGAATGGAGATACATTTCGGTACGTCGTTTCTTCAACATGGTGGAAGAATCGGTGAAAAAAGCAACAGAGCGTTTCGTTTTTGAACCGAATACTGCGAATACATGGATTCGTGTACAGACAATGATCGAAAATTTCCTTAACCAGCAATGGCAGGACGGTGCATTGGCAGGAAGCAGACCCGAAGAAGCGTATTATGTAAGTGTTGGTCTGAATAAAACAATGTCTCCGGAAGATGTGTTGGAAGGAAGAATGATTATCGAAATCGGGATGGCTGCAGTACGTCCGGCAGAATTTATTGTGCTTCGTTTTTCACACAAATTACAGGAAGCATAAAAATTAATTAATAATAATAAAATATAAAAAATTATGAGTACATATCCATTAGTAAAGTTTGCCTTTGAAGTAGATTGGGGTGGGACTAAAGTAGGATTTCAGGAAGTAAGCGGACTAAATGCTGAAGCAGGTTTAATTGAATACAGACACGGAGCAAGTCCTGATTTTAGTAAAATGAAAATGCCGGGACTGAAGACTTTCAGCAACATTACTTTAAAGAGAGGAACTTTTAAAAGTGATAACGAATATTTCGAGTGGTTCCAGACGATTCAGATGAATACGGTAGAGAGAAGATCCATCACGATTTCTCTTTTAGACGAAAACGGAGAACCTGCGGTAACATGGAAAGTGAAAAATGCCTTCCCGCTTAAATTGAATGCAACCGATTTGAAAGCTGAAGGTAATGAGGTAGCGATTGAAACCTTGGAAATTGCACACGAAGGACTAACTATTGAAAATAATTAATCATGGCAGTTTTATATCCTCCCACCAGTTTCTCTTTCATTGTTAACGGGATCTCGACAACAGAGGGTATTGACTCCAGATTTCAGTCTATATCTGGTTTATCTACAGAAATTGGAACCGAAGAATATGCCGAAGGCGGCGAAAACAGATTTACTCATCAGCTTCCTTTAAGACCCAAATACCCCAATTTAGTTCTTAAACGCGGATTGATCGTAAGTTCAGGATTGATAAGCTGGTGTAGAAACGCCATGGAAAACTTCCAGTTTGAACCCAGAGATCTGATCGTTTCTCTTTCGGGAGGTCTTCAGTCTACTGCACCTTTAATGGTTTGGAACGTAGTCGGGGCATATCCTATAAGATGGGAAGTATCAGAATTCAACGCCGAAGAAAGCAAACTTGCTATTGAAACAATAGAGCTGAAATACAGATATTTCACAATACCTTCATCGTTAGCAAGCTTAGGCTTGTAATTTCTAAATCATATCTAAGCACATATCAGTGTATTAGTTTTCTGATAACATTCAGCAAAAATAATTTTTCATATAAAGAATAACAGATTGGTCTATCACAAGGCTGAACGCACTCTTTATGTGCTTAGATTTTTATAAATAAATACGTTAAATAATTGGTTTTAAGTTTTTTACGTATAAAAAATAATTAAAAATAAACGAAATGCCAATAGAAATAAAAGAACTTCACATTAAAATAAATGTGGATGAAAAAGCAGCAGCAACGACGACAGCCACATCGGTAGATGAAGGAAAAATCATGCAGGCAATAACTGAAAGCGTAGAGCAGGTAGTAAATATTGATAAACGTAAAAAAGAAAGGTAATGAGAGGAGAAATAAAAAAAATAACCATAGGTACTTATGAAGATTCTGGTTACAAAAAAGTAGTTAAAAGCAAAGCTTTTGAAGCTCTTATTAATCCGACAGGTTTTTCTTTTACGCGAAAAAACGATTTTAATACTGAACAAGCAAGTGGATCAAGCGCTGGTGAGCAAAAGTTTGAAAAGACATCTTCTCCTACATTACAGCTGGAGTTTTTATTCGACGGTACAGGAGTAACCAAAGCAAACTCGGGAAATAAACTCATCAATAAAATAAAGGAGGGTTTGGGAAAAAGAGATCCTTTTAGTAAAAAATCTGTTACGGATCAATTGTATGATTTTTATGAGGCAACCGGAGACTATAATGGTTCAATTCATAAACCTTATAATGTAATTATTATTTGGGGAGAATTTGAATTTAAAGGAATTCTCAACGAGTTTACAATAGACTATAAATTATTCAATAATGACGGAACTCCTTTAAGAGCGATTGGTAAAGCAACATTTGGTGGATCAATCAGCAAGGAATTAGCTGCAAAAATCGCCAAAACATCTTCCCCAGATCTTACCCACAAAAGGATTGTACAAGACGGAGACACACTTCCCTTAATGACCGAAAGAATTTACGGAGATTCTAAATATTATCTGGAAGTAGCTAAAGTGAATGGTTTAATCAATTTCAGAGAATTAAAACCAGGAACTGAACTTTACTTTCCACCTATAGAAAAAATAGCATAACATGAACAATAGCGGATACATACAGACGGCAAAAAATTCTGATCTGATCACTTTTAAAGTAATGTCAGAAGGAACAGAACTGCCCGGAAAGTACGGTGTGAAAAGCATTGTAGTGGAGAAAGAAGTCAACAGAATTCCTTATGCCCGCATTGTTATTTTGGATGGAAGCGTACCTGAACAGGACTTTAAACTAAGTAATGAAGAACTGCTGATTCCCGGAAAAGAAATTGAAATCACAGCCGGTTATCATTCTGAAGAGGAAACTATTTTTAAAGGAGTGGTTGTAAAGCACAACATAAAAGTGAGAAACGGCTCTTCTTACCTCATCATAGAATGCAGAGATAAGGCGGTGAAAATGACTTTGGGAAGAAAAAGTAAATATTTCTATGACAGTAAAGACAGCGATATTATTGAGGAACTGATTGGTAATAACGGGCTGACTGCCGATGTTGAAGCCACTTCAAATTCACATAAAGAATTGGTTCAGTATCAATCTTCTGATTGGGATTTCATGCTTACAAGAGCACAGGCAAACGGAAAACTTTGCTTTACAGAAGACGGAACAATTACAATTGCGAAGCCTGATTTTAGCAAAAAAGAAGTAGAAACGGTTGTTTACGGATCATCAATACATGAGTTTGACGGAGAAATAGATGCAAGAGATCAGTTCAAAAAAATTACAGCCAAAACCTGGAACTATTCCGATCAGGAACTTACCGAAGTGGAAGCTCAGGATCCGGCGGTAAAACTTAACGGAAATCTTTCATCAGATGATTTAGCAAAAGTTTTCGGAATTGAAGATTTACAATTGAAACACGGCGGAAATCTTACGCAAAATGAACTACAGGATTGGAGTGATGCCAAAGCAACTTTCCAACAGTTGGCAAAAACCAGAGGAAGAGTAAAATTCCAGGGAATTCCGGCGGTGAAACCGGGAGTAACATTAACACTTCAGGGAGTCGGAAATCGCTTTAACGGAAAAATATATGTAACAGGAGTTCGTCATGAAATTGCGGATGGAAACTGGCTGGTTGATGCACAATTCGGGCTTTCTCCAACTTGGTTTTCAGAAACGTATGATGTAAGCGAAATGCCGGGTTCAGGAATTATTCCATCAATTAGCGGTTTGCATATCGGGAAAGTTTCTCAATTGGAATCTGATCCGGATGGAGAAGACAGAATTCTGGTACAAATCCCGATTATCAATAACGAAGAAGAAGGAATCTGGGCGAGAGTAGCCACACTTGATGCAGGAGAAAACAGAGGATCATTCTTCAGACCTGAAATCGGAGATGAGGTAATTATCGGATTTATTAATGATGATCCCAATGATGCTGTGGTTCTGGGAATGCTGAACAGCAGCGCAAAACCGGCTCCCATTGTCGCTTCAGATGACAACCATGAAAAAGGATTCGTTACCCGAAGTGAAATGAAAATGATCTTCAATGACGATAAAATTTCTTACACCCTAGAAACTCCAAAAGGTAAAAAACTGATTGTAAATGAAGATGAAGATATAATCAAAATAGAAGATGAACATTCTAATATTCTTACGCTCAATAAAGACGGGATCAGTATGGAAAGCGGAAAAGACATTAAAATCAAAGCGAAAGGAGATATTACGATGGAAGGAAAGAATATTAATGTAAAAGCATCTGCACAGTTCAAAGCAGAAGGAAGTTCAGGTTCAGAACTTAAATCAGGAGCAGTAACTGTAGTAAAAGGATCTCAAGTTAAAATTAATTAATCATGAAACCGGCAGCAAGAATTACAGATATGCATACCTGTCCTATGGTAACGGGAACTACGCCGCACGTTGGCGGTCCCATTATTCCGGCAGGAGAACCCACCGTATTGATCGGCGGAAAACCTGCAGCGAGAGTAGGAGATAAAGCAATATGCACAGGTCCGCCAGATACTATTGCGGCAGGATCTTCCAGTGTAATGATTGGCGGAAAACCAGCCGCAAGAATGGGAGATTCTACAGCTCATGGAGGCGTGATTACCGCAGGTGAAGCTACTGTTTTAATAGGCGGATAATTCTGCGAGATTAAAAAAAGTAAAAACATAACAACAGAAACGGTTAAAAGCAACTCTATGTTACCGATGCAGGATGCTTCCAATAAATATATACAATAATGTATGAAATCGCTACGATTGATGTTCAGACAAAATTCTCCAGAAAATCAGCGATTGCATATCACTAAAAACAATTGATACCTATATGAAAATAAATACAGATTTTTTAGGAACAGGCTGGAGTTTTCCGCCTGAGTTTAATGAGACCGAAGGAAAGCTGATCATGACCACCGATGTGGAAGACATCAACAACAGTTTGATCATTTTACTTTCGACACGTCCCGGAGAACGCGTGATGTTCCCGGACTACGGATGCGATCTGCAGGAAATGCTTTTTAAACCTTTGAATTTAACGCTCATCACCCAGATGAAAGGAATTATCGAGCGTGCCATTTTATACCACGAACCCAGAATAAATATTTTAAGTATTGATATAGATTCTCAGGAGGAACTGGAGGGAGAAGTGTTGATAAAAATAGATTACGAAGTAAGGAATACCAATACAAGAAGCAATATTGTTTTCCCTTTCTATAAAGGAGAAGCTACTGAAATATAAATAATTACGGGATGTCTGTAACCATTTTGAATACACCAAAACATTACATTAAGTATTGCATCTGACCATAGAAAATTAAATATAAACAAATGAAAAAAACAGATACATTTTCACATTATCGTGAAGGAAAATCACAAATGCAGCGCTTTTTAGCAGAATTAGACCCCGGCAATCTCGAATTGCACGATTTCGATTTGTTTGATTGGCTGTTATTCGCAAACAACTTTGCAAAACATGTAAATTTTTTTGACAAAGATGATGCAGCAACACCACAGGGAAATTGGGGAAATTTCTTCTTTGGTGATGATGCCAATGCAATTCCGCGCAGAGAAAGCGTAGAGTACAAAAGCATGAAAAAACAGGTTACAGATCTTATTTCCCAGTTCGAGCAAGACAGTAACTTGACGCCCCACCTTACCTTATTTGTCTGTTTCCTGAAATTATTGGATTTTTCAAGAAATGCTTTCAATAATTTAACGAAAAGACATTTGGATTTTTATTACAACGAAATCCTTCAGATCGAAAAGAACGATGCTAAAGAAGACAAAGTATATGTGATTTTTGAATTAGCTAAAAAAGCAATTCAGGAAAGAATTCCAGAAGGAACACTTTTAGACGGTGATAAAGATGTCAACGGAAAAAAGCGTGTTTACAAAACTGGAAAAGAACTCATTGCCAATCAGGCAAAAGTAGTTGAGATTAAAAGTTTTCTGAATGATGCCGAGAAAAAAGAGCTGAAAATTGCTCCTGTAGCCAATTCTGTTGACGGACTAGGCGAAAAACTGCCGGAAGAAAGTAATTATTGGTGGCCTTTCGCGTATAATTCTGATGAAACACTTCCCAATAAATCTATTTTTAAAGAGCTTCCGAAAGCAAAATTAGGTTTCTCAATAGCGTCATCATTATTCGATTTAAAAGAAGGTGACAGAACGGTAAACATTACCATTCATTTCCAAAATAAGTTTTCCCAAAAACTGAAAGACCTTAAAAATGAGGATATTAAGGACACAATTAAAGTACTTTGCAGCGGTGAAAAAGAATGGTTATCTGGTGTAGAAGAATTTAAATGCGTAAGGCTTGATGAAAATGGCAGAGCAGTATCAACAGCAGTACAACAACCGGTTTCGTTGTCATTGTCATTTGTATTGCCTAAAAATTTTCCTGCTGTTGTCAATTACAATAAAAAGGTATTATTAGAAAATTTCCAGACCAATTTACCAATTGTACGATTTATCATTGAGGGTAAAAATGACTATGATGTGTATCAGGCTCTTGCGGAAAATGACATTAAAAACATAGCAATATCGGTTGATGTAAAAGGAATAAAATCTGTTCAGATTGAAAATGATAATGGTGAATTAAATGCAGAAAAACCTTATTATCCGTTTACTGCACAACCGATTAAAGGATCTAATTTTTATATCAAATGTCCTGAAATGTTTTCTAAAAAATGGAAAAAAGCAGACATTACCATCAATTGGAAAAATACACCGGATTCTATAAAAGATTTGTACAATGGATATATCATTCAGCCTAATCAAAACATCAGTTTAAGTGCTTTTGGAAGTTTAGAAAACCCATCCATTGTAACTTCAGATGCATATTTTAAAGCAAATACTGCATTACTGGAAGAGGAAATCTGGTATCCTAAAGCGCAGGATATTAATTTATTCAGTAAAGGAGAAGATGGTTATAAGACTCAGTTTTCCATCAGCAGCAATGAGTCCGGAACGAGCGAAGCGATCCGTTTGACACTGAACCAGTCTTCATTACAGGATGTTTATCCTAAATTGTATACACTGGCTTTATCAAGTGGTTCAGAAAAAAATAAACTTATTCCTAATGAACCTTATATTCCTTTTGCTGAAGATATAGAGCTGAATTACAGCGCACAGGAAACTGCCTATTCTTATTTAAGAAAAGACGCAGACGGCGCAGCTTCAAAAAATGACGGAGTACAAATATATCATGAAGATGTTTTCGGACAGTACGAAAAAGATGTGGATACAAGAAGCATTGTACCTGTACATCAGTACGGAGGCGAATTGTACATCGGTCTTGATGCAATACCACAAATGACGGTTTCTCTTTTGGTTCAGATGTTGGAAGGAAGTGAAAATCCTTTGGCAAAAACATTTTCGGAAAAAGAATATATAGAATGGAACATTCTTTCTGGCAATACATGGATTGATTTGTCTAAATCGATGCTGCAAAACGACACAAGAAAATTCTTAGAATCTGGGATTGTAAAGTTTAAGATTCCTAAAGATATTAACATCAATCATACAAGATTTACCGATAAATTGGTGTGGATAAGAGCAAAATCAAGAAGAAGTTATGATGCGGTCTGCAAAATTCAGGGAATTTATACTCAGGCTGTTTTGGCAACATTCCAGAATCAGGATAATGATCTTTCTCATTTGAATAACGGTCTGGAAGCCAATACAATTTCTAAACTGATCACGAGAGTTCCGCAGGTAAAATCTGTGAGTCAGCCCTACAATTCATTCGATGGAAAATACAAAGAAACGGATGCTGAGTTTTACAGAAGAGTAAGCGAAAGATTGAGACATAAAAACAGAGCTATCACACAATGGGATTATGAACACTTGGTTTTGCAGGAATTTCCGGAAGTCTTTAAGGTAAAATGTTTGAACCATACTTCTGAAAAATCATACATGGCTCCGGGACACGTCACTTTGATGGTCGTTCCGAATCTTAAAAATAAAAATGCTTTTGATATTTATCAGCCAAGAGTAAGCAGAGCCACCCTGAATAAAATTGAAAATTACGTGAACCAACTTAATACAATGCACGTAAAAGCTCAGGTAATCAACCCGAATTACAAAGAAGCAAAAGTAGAAACTAAAGTGAAATTCTTTGAACAGTATGATGAGACATTCTATATCAGACAGCTGGACGAAGATATTAAAAAATACATTTCACCGTGGGCATTTACAGATACTAAAGATATTGATTTTAATATCAAATTAAATGTCAATCAGTTGATTAACTATCTGGAGCAGTTGTATTATGTAGATTACATTGATAGCGTAAAGATCCTGGTGAATGATGTTTTACAGAGACAGTCACTCATTGAAGTAGATCCGAAATCTATTCTGGTGTCTGCCAAACAACACAGTGTTACCATTGCAGATCATGTATGTATTTAATAATAAAAAGAAGAAAATATAATTATGTCAGAAAATAAGCACATTAGTATACCCAAAAAGGTAGAAACGGAAGATCAGACCGATTTTCATTTTCTACGCAGAACAGGTGTTGAATACATAGAAAAGTTAGGCGGAAAACTATGGACCGATTATAATTCCCATGATCCCGGTATCACCACTCTGGAAGTTCTGAGCTACGCCATTACAGATCTTGGAATGAGAATGAATCTGAATATGGAAGATATTTTGGCATCGAAAGATGATAAAAAAGATATTCATACACAGTTTCTGAAGGCAACAGAGATTTTACCTTCAAGACCTTTAACTGAGCTGGATTACAGAAAACTGTTCATAGACATCAGTTTCAGTTCCGGTCACAAAAGACCGGTCCGTAATTGCTGGCTGGTTCCTAAAACCGAAAAACTGTATGTTGACTGCAAAACAGGAACACTTGATTTTAAACCAATCGGAGAAAAAACAAGCGATTTTAATGTAAAAGGATTGTACGATCTGTATGTCGATTATGCAGAAGATATTGATGCTGAACACGGCGAATGCGATAAATCTTCAACCAGAGTGAAAATTCTGGAACGCTATCATGCCAATAGAAGTCTGTGCGAAGATTTGGTGGATATTAAAGAAATAGAAACCCAAAAAGTTGCCGTTTGTGCCAGAATCGGTCTTGAAAATAAAGCAGATGAAGAACTGGTACACGCCAAAGTAATCAGAACAATTAATCATTATCTGGCTCCGGAAGTTCATTTTTATTCGCTGAAACAAATGCTGGATAAAGGTCTTGCTACAGATCAGATTTTTGAAGGTCCGCTTTTGGATAACGGTTTTATTGATGATGTAGAACTTAAAAACAGCCAGTTGAGAAGAGAAGTTCGTCTTTCAGATCTTATCAGCGAAATCATGAAGGTTGACGGAGTGAAAGAAATTCATGAAATTTCTATTGCAGGCTGCGACAGCGTGGTAAAGCAAAACAATGATTGGCTGATCTGCATCGAAAAAGGTAAAAAGCCGGAGCTTTGCGAATTGAGTTCTTTCAGTTACAGTAAAGGTGCGCTTCCGTTAAATATCAATGAAAAAAAGGTTCAGGATTATTTAGAAACGCTTAGAAAAGAAGAGCAAGCGTTGAGAGAAGATGCGAGACAGAATAAAGAATTGCTTTTGCCGAAGGGAACTTCTTACGACATCGGAAACTATGCTACTATTTTAAATGAATTTCCGGATACTTACGGAGTAGGAATTTCTGGAATTATAGGAAATCCGACACCGGAAAGAGAAGCATTAGCAAAACAGTTGAAAGGGTATTTACTGTTTTTTGATCAGATTCTTGCGAGTTATTTTAAACATTTGGAAAAAGTAAAAGAAGTATTAAGTATTCATGGAGATTTAAAAAGAACGTATTTCACGCAGACTCTTAAAAATATTAAAGGTTTTGATGAATTGGTTTTAAATTATGATGCTGATGACGACAAGCTTACAGATGCATTATACGAGGAACTTGATAACAGTGTAGAACGCAGAAATGAAGTTTTAGATCACCTG
This sequence comes from Chryseobacterium echinoideorum, assembly GCF_007474535.1. GTDB lineage: Bacteria > Bacteroidota > Bacteroidia > Flavobacteriales > Weeksellaceae > Chryseobacterium > Chryseobacterium echinoideorum. The sequence continues at coordinate 203,050 of NZ_VKNW01000006.1, forward strand.
ATTTCCCGTTTTGCCGAAACTTTCAGTGATTATACTTTCCTTATGAAATCTCTGTACGGGAAATCTGCAGATGAAATTGTTTTAAGCAACAAAGAAAACTTCTTAAATGAATACAAAACATTAAGTAAAGACAGAGGAATTGGCTACAATTATACATTAGATGATGTAGGAAATCTCTGGAATACCAAAAATATTTCGGGTGTACAGAAAAGGATTGCGCGTTTGCTGGGACTTAAAAATTATACCCAACGAAACTTATCTCAAACTCCTATTGTGATTATCGAAACACAGGGAACCGACGGTAAACCAATCTACACTTGGAAAATAAAAGACGCAACAGGGAATATTACTTTATCATCTGTAAATACTTATAAAATAGAATATGCCGCCACCAAGAATCTGCACGAAGCGATTTATCAGACCATACAAATCGATCAGGAAGATCTGGATAATGCATTAGAGAAGCTGGAAGAAGCTCAGCCAACGTATGATTTGATAGGGAATATTCAGATTCGCTTTTCATCGGGAGGCAATTATTATGTGGAGATTGTAGATGATTCTGAAACTAAAAAAGTAATTGCTACCCATAAAAAAACCACTCCTTACTCTTCGCTTGACGAGTTGAAAGATGGAATCATTAAAACAGTAAATTATTTTAAATATGATTTTACTGAAGAAGGAATTTTCCTTGTAGAACATTTACTGCTGAAACCTGCATTTAAAGATTATAAACTTATTGGCGGTATTGGTTGTATGTCGGTACAGGATACCTTTAAAATCTTTCAGAATATGGAGGGAATCGGTTATATGACAATCGGAGATACGTTTGAAGTATTTTCTCCTGAAGAAGATGAAGAAATTCCTTCTACCCCTATTAAATATGCCGATGCGCTGATGTCTTCGTGCGAAGAAGACTGCGAAGATGATGTTTTTGATCCTTATTCTTACCGGGTAAGTGTTGTTCTTCCGGGTTTTGCGTATCGTTTTCAGGATCCTGATTTCAGGCGTTATGCCGAAACAGTCATCAGACAGGAAATTCCGGCTCATATTTTAGCAAAAATTTGTTGGGTTGGAGACAGAATGAGCGACAAACAGACTGCTCAGAACGATTTGGCGGGATTTGAATCTGCCTTTAAAAAATATCTTTCAGATAAAGCTAAAAATAATCTGGAAAACTTAGGCAACAGTACTGATAAGCTGCTTACAGCTCTTTCTCATCTGAATAATATTTACAGACCGGGAAGGCTCTTAGATTGCGATATAGAAGATAACGACAGCCTGGACGGAAAAATAATTTTAGGACAATCAAACATATAAAATTGAAAAACAATGAATGCTAAATTAAACAATATAACAACCCAATATAGAAAGTTTAACGAAAACCAGGTGTTAACAGAAGGGCAGCTAAACGAGTTTATCGACTATTTTGAAGATCAGGACAGACTCTCCAGAACCCGATTGAGCGGAGTAGGAATTGTATGTGGCTTTAAATCTATATTTTTTAATGCTGCTGCAATTAAAGATGCCGATGTCATCAGACAAATCTTCAAAGGAAAACAAATAAATCCTGAAGATTACCTGGATACCATTGTGATCACACAAGGAGCAGGGGTCACAACAGACGGAGATTTGATGACGCTGCGTAGAAGAATAGAAAAAGCTGTAGCCAATTCGGATGAAAAAGTCATTGAAACGCTTATTGATTTTGACACCAATGCTTACAGGTATTACAGAAGTTATGAAAGTGATGTACAGTACAATCACTTTAATATCAACAAGAAACAGATTCCTCTTTTAGAAATTATTACACAAGGGGATTATGAACTGTTAAAATCTCAAGGTTTAAAACTTGATGATTTTAAAGAAGTAAAAGATATTGATACATTAAGTGATAAAATCGTCATTCTCTATTTAGAATCTTATTCTAACGAAGAGTCGCCTTGTGAAGATGCGGATTGTGATAATGCAGGAGCAGAGCAGGTTTCCAATCTTAGAGTGCTTTTAGCAGATTCGCAAGTTGCTAAAGATCTTTTAAGCAAAGGAGATGCAAAGGATGCTGTTTACGAACTTCACAATGAGTACGGAAAACTTCATGACAGGCTTCCGAGAATAGAAGCCAAACGAGTGATTTTGGATTCTTCCATTACAACGCCGTCACAGTTGAAGACAAGATTCTACGATTCTATCAATACTGTTCCTGCTTTAGTTGATGGTTTTAATGATATTGCAGCAACCTTTAGTTTAAATGATCCTTCGCTAAATGCAAAAATAAACTCATTGCTATATACTTCTACACTCAATCTGGGTGATTATCAATACCGATATGATTTGTTTAAGGATTTAATTGATACCTACAATGAGATCAAAGGATTGCTATTGCATCTTGATGCTGAATGCTGTCCAAATATTAATTCTTTCCCTAAACATTTGATGTTGGGAGCTTTAGGAGATGCATTGGAATTGGGAGAAAAAGCTGATTTACGTCACAGTTTTTATCATTCACCGGTAACTACAAATGATGATGAAAATTATGAAAGAGTGATCATGCTGATCAAGCGTTTTATTGAGAAGGTTAATAAATTCAAAACTCACAACGGACCGGTCAAAATTACACCTTCCAATTTGTATGTAAGGCTGGGTAACAAAGCGGTACCTTATTATTATAATGTAGATCAACCTTTATTGGCTCAATGGAATTTTGAAAAAGCAAAAACCGACAGAGAAACTTACAATCTAAGCTATCATACAAATAATTTAGCAGGAGACGATTATGTTCAGAATCCGCTGAATTATAATATTGATAATTACGACTTCTACAGAATTGAAGGACACTTAGGATTACCTTATGAAACTGCTGTACAAAACATCAATGATCTCAAAGTAAAATATGGGTTGCCTTTCGATGTCGGTGTATTGCTTTTAAATAAAGGTGAAAAAAAGGATAATAATTTACCTTCCGAACCAAGGAAATTGTCAATAGAAGATCTAAGAAAGCAATTGGTTTCAATTTCTGATGACATCAGCAAAGAAAAAGGAGATTATAAAAGCACTTTGTTCAATTTGTCTAAATTAGACAGTGACTTAAAATTGTTAAATAAAGCTGCGTTCACAGCTCCGGGATCAGATAAGGAAGTGGTTATTGTGAAAGAAGATCCGAAAAAAGAGGAGATTTCTACAGAGCTTTTAAGTGATTTCTTAGAGCGTAAATCAGGCTTAGAGCATTTGGCAGGTGTAGAACGTGGTGGGTTATTTTTATTAATCGCAGAATCGGAAGTAAATAATCAGGTTCTTGCAGATTTTTCATTACCTTATTTGTGTTGTTCCAAAAAAGACCCTGTATTTTTGGTATTACCGGCAAGCCAGCTTTGTCAGAATGATGCTCCGATTTCCATGACTATCGTTCCATTGGATGGTGAAGTAAAAGCATTTGTAAATGGTTCTACTCCGATACCTGCCATTATGCAATCAGCAGGTCAGAGTTTCTTTGATCCAAGTCTCGTTAATGCAGCTTATTTTGGACAAACCATTACATTTACCGTTAATGATGATCCTGTGGATGTACAGATGGTAGTGTACAAAAAACCGGAAATTATATCTGTATCTGCAGGTGACATAATCTATGATACTCCTACTACAGATGAAAATGCAAACAACCCTGATGCAACGGTTGAATTTAATGTTGTGGGAGATTTTACTGGTCTTACATTTACTTGGAATTTTGGTGACGGTTCTCCAATAGTAAGCAATGAGGCGCCAACCAACAAAAAAACTCATGTGTACAATCTTGTTGCTGGTCAGGAAGATATTTATAATCCTACACTTACAGTAACCAATAGTAATGGCTGTAGTACTATTTACCGATTGGCACCATTAAAGTTAACTGGACAGTCTACTATTGCATGTCTTAGCGGTATGAGAGTGGTCATTCAATACAGACATGGTATAGATCCAGGTCATACTTGTAACAGAGCTAGTTTTAATTTATTAGGAAACGGACAAATAATAGATGGTCAAAATCCATTCGATCAAAATGGTGTTGTAAAAGGAAATATTCATTTAAGTAATACCGGTGGAAACCAAGATAGACATAATTATCCTCCAAATGTTAATAGTGGATATAGTAGATATAGTGAAATTATTATAACTCAAGAAGAAGCAGAACAATTAGCTTCAGGGGCTTCTGATGGGTATGTAAGCTTTTCTCTTGAATGTGCATTAGGTTCTTGTCATACAGGGGTTGCGTATACTCAATTATTCCTTGCAAACGATCCGGCGCCAATTTATTCTGGTTATCCAATTGGTAATTTTTTACAAATAAATCCTTGTACAGGAGCGACAAGATAATTATTCTATACAGGATAAATCAGCGAAACAACTTCATAGACATACTTAACTGTCTATGAAGTTTATCACAGCATTTTTAATAAATTATTAAAAAAATGAATAACAATGAATAATCAATTAAGTAATATCTCGACTCAATACCGAAAATTCAGTAAAGGACAATATATAGAGCATACGCAGTTCAATGAGTTTTTAGATTTTTTCGAAGATCAGGATCGTTTGTCCAGAGTCATGCTTCAGGGGGTAGGTATTGTGTGCGGACTAAAGCCAAAGCTTGTTTATAAAGACAGGTTGTTGAAAAGCATACAGTTTTCTCAGGGAGCAGCACTCACGACAGACGGAGATTTACTTACCTTAAATAAAACCAATAAGGTAAGTGAAGAACTATATGTAAGTGATTTAAAAACCATTAACATAGACCAGAAAGAATATACCCATTTCAAAGGATATGATAATTTTAAAGCAAAATATCCGGCGTTTTATAATGAAGAAAAGCAGATTGAACTTTGGGAATTAGCAACAGATTTAGAGAAGAATTCAGATTTCCAACCGATTGAGAAGCTTTCTAATTTAGAAGATAAATATTTGCTGCTTTATTTAGAAAACTATGAAAAAGAAGTAAAACCTTGTAGAGGAGTTGATTGTGATAATCACGGAATTCAGCAGGTCAGAAATCTCAAAGTGTTGGTTACCACAGCAGATGGAATCAAGTATATTCTGGAAAAAGATAAGATTCAGCCTCATCCTTTGTTTTTAAAAGATATTTTGAAGGATGAAAAAATAGAGCGTGTAATTATAGATCATCTTATTTCAGAAAGAGGAATTGATGCAGGTTTTTCTTCGCTTGATTTAAAAAATATGTATGTCTCCGTTTTAGAAAAAAACGAGTATGGTGCGGGTATTTTTGCAAAAATCAATGCAATCTCCAAAATTATTGGAATGCCGGAAGTTGATCATGAAATTTTTGAAGCAAAACTGAAAGAACACCTTGATAAGTCAGTAGGATTTCAATATGTTTACGATGTCGTAAAAGATTTATCGGATACTTATTCTGAAATTACGGCGTTGCTTCCTAAAGCATTTACCCAATGTTTTCCGGATCTGGTTTCTTTTCCAAAACATATTATGTTGGGGAAATTAACATCAAACATACAGCTGGATCCATATCGACATCAGTTTTACAATTCTCCGGTTTTAGATGATGATAAGGCGTCAAAAAAACTTAGATTATTAATCAGTCGTTTTGCACAGCAGGCAAAAAGTTTTAGGTACTCTTTTGATTTTGAGGCTAAAACAGAGATTAAAATTACGCCGTCACAAAAACTCAATTCTCTCAGCAACAAAGCAATTCCTTTTTATTACGAAGTTTCAGAAGAATTTTTAAAAACCTGGAGTTTTGATAAAACAAACAATCGTTCGTCCAAAGAAAATTTAGGATATGACACAGATTTGCTTTCACCTGATGCTCACATTCAGAATCCTGTGAGTTTTAATATAGACAGAAATTCTTTTTACAATATCGAAGGGCATCAGGGAATGAATTATCAGGAGGCTTTTGAGCAAATAAAAAAGATCCGAGATGAGCAGCAGTTAGGATTTGATATTATGTTACTTTCTTTTACAGAATTATTGAGAAATAAAGACTTGTCAAAAGCTTATTTTAATGATTATGTAGAAAAAAACTCTGGTTTAGAACATTTACATGGAGTTGAAAAAGGCGGAACCTTTGTAATGGTTTATGAAGCTAGCGGTAGAGTGACCACAATTGTGGCAGATTTTTCACTTCCGTACATCTGTTGTACACCGAAAGTCAAAATTAATCTGAGTTTACCTAGCGCTACTATTTGTGCAGAAGCAGATCGTATTCCTTTTACGGTGCTTCCTTTCAATGGAGTGGTGACTGCAGATGTAGATCCTAAATTCAATGGAGGAGTAGAACTAGTCAACGGACTTTATTTCTTCAATCCTCAATTGGTAAGCTCAGAATTACATGGTCAGGAAATTACTTTTTCAGTCAATGGAAGCCCTGCAAATTGTAGTATTAAAGTTATTGCCCAGCCAAAAGTAAAAGTTGAAGTCATTTCTATCGAATATCCAGAAGGAGATTCGATTAAAACAACAGTTGACTTCAAAATTTCAGGAGATAATGTTGCAGATTACCAGTACAGTTGGGATTTTCTGGGTAACGGATCTTTCATTACCCTAAATCCTGACGCAAACGGACATATAAGATATACTTTCTATAATCTTTATCCGAAACGAATCCCGACGATAAAGGTAAATGTAATGAGCGAAGGATGTACTCAAAATCTAGTGATCAGCGATTGGTATGAAGAAGTTCCTGTTGTAATAAATAGTATCAACTTTCCGGAAGGCGGAGATTGCTGCGAAGGTGTGGCTGTGTAATTATTGCTATTGATGAGACGATAGTAGCAATTACAGGTTTACTTTCAAGCTTTAAATAGGATAAAGGGTGTATAAAAATCCAGCAGATTCATAAAACACCCTTTAAATTCAAAAATTAAAATAATAATAAAGAATAAAAAAATGGCAGTAGCAAAATGCAGTATTTCATTTGATGTAAATTATACATCTTCCTCGCCAGTAACAAGCGCAATTGCATCTTATAAAATAAGTTCGGCTGGTTCATATACAGACTTCCCAATTCCGTTACCAACAGTACCTTATGTTGGAAGCAATCTTTCAGTAAGTCTTCCGGAAATTCAAACTTACGGCGATTATCATCTAGTTGTTACATTGAATACCCAGGATGGAGCTGTTGCGAGAAAAGAAAGTTCCTTTAAAATAGGGAATTGCCCGGGAAGAAATCCGCCAACAGTTTCCTTAAAATGGAATGATGGCGAATTAAACGCAGACAGATCATGCACACAATCGGCTTGCAGTTACACTATTGATGTCAATGCAACTGATCCTGATAATGATATTACAAATATTAGAATCCAGAAAAGTACCGATGGCAGTACATGGAACACATTTACTGACAATCTTACTATAGGAAATTTTACAGATTCTATCAATACAGAGGGTAAAAATTATTATAGAGCAGTTGTTATTGACGCAAAAAATCATTCAGTCATATCAAATACACTTTCTTATACTAAAGAAAAAGCAGAGGTTCCTGTCTGTGATCATTTATCCAATACAAAAGATGCAAGATTAGATATAATTGAGCTGTCTAATTCTCCTGATTGGGTAATCGCAACAGTAGATGTCGCTCAATCGGCAGTTGGGAAACAAATGAACATGTCTCATGAAATATATTACAGAAGGTGTAATGATATTTTTAAGAATAATGTAGAAGTTGTGGGAACAGATAATAAAATCATACAGACTTTCGAGATTCCCAATGATTTGCCAAGCGGAGTAACGGGGCATCAGTCTTTACCAATTGTTTACACCCCAAATCAGGCCGGACAAATTATGCTCAGAATTAGTGAATATTCATCTTTTACGACAAATGAAAAAACACCTGCTCATTTGCATGTAGAGTCTCAGCTTCTGTTTTTAGATAAAGAAATTGAATGCAGCAGAATTTCAGCAGAACATAATTTTTCAATATATCGTGGAACAGATTGCACAGAACCTGAATTTAAATATACGGAAATCGCAAGAGATGAGCCTTCTGATCAATGTAAACAAAGCAAGTTGTCTTTTATGTTAGAAGGAGACAGATCAGATGTTCCGATGACGTTTTATCTGGACGGTAATCCTTCCGGTGCAGTAGCAAGCATCTATATAGAAGGTGACGGAGGCATTGTAAAGCAATCAAACCTTGCTCCGCTGAATATGGTAAGGCAGACTCCGGATGGAGATCCTCAACGTACCGAAATTCCGGTTTTTGTAACGGTGAAGGGAAAGATTAATGTTGATATAATCTTAGATGCAAGTCAATCTGTGAGGGTTAACGGAGATATCTCTCTTGCAGCATGCGATACCAGCGGCGGAAAAACTCCTTTTATCCAAAATGCATTGGCAGAAATGAGAAGTACTTCAATGAGTATATATTTAAACAATACTAAAACAGTTTATATTTAAAATATTTCAGACGAAGCTTTAAAGATAAAAATCCTCAAAAAAAATGAGGATTTTTATTCAAAAAGATGTTTTATCTTCTGTTGTTTTTGCGTCTTGTACTGATGATGTTGAAAAGTTTTGCAACGTCTTTCAGGTGGATGTCAAAATCATCATAATATTCGTTCAGAGAATGAACTGTGATAATGCCTTTCTCAACATCATGGTTGATGATGCGTTTTACTAAAATTCCTTTTTCTTTATGCACGATCACAAAATCCCATTTGTCATAATGCAGTTTGCTCATCCAGTAATCTTGTCTAATGTTTCTGCATAAAATAATGTCGCCTTCCAGGTAGCTTTCGTAGGAGCCGTTATCCATACTGTCTCCTCTTACTTCAAAGCACATATATTCTCCACGGTGTTCTACATCGTCACTAAAAGGAATTGTTGGCAGACTCTCTATATATTCTTCATCTGCAAAGCGGCTCAGGTAGCCAGCCTGTGCGTATTGATTGGCAAGAGGAACATACATGATTTTCAGATCTGAAAAAACAACGGGAGACGCAGCTTCATTTTGTTTTTTCTGTTGTTCCTGCAGCAAATTATTGACAAAATAGGCCGTTGTTTCCGGTATTTTGCGTTCGCCTTTTTCCCAATATTGTACAGCTCTGGTACCAACTCCTATAGATTTTGCTATATCAGATTGCTTCATTTTGAGTTTCTTTCTGATTTCTTTAAATTCTAAATAGTTCATTTTGATACGGTTATAATTGGTTGTTAAAAAAAATACGCAAAATATTCATTTTTTATTTTGAAAAACGAACATTGTTCGTATATTTGTCTCGCTATTAAGAAACAACAATGCAAATATACGAAAATATATTTATTAATTGATTTTATTTTAATTGTAAGAATTTTATTTCAATTTATTATATTCTTATAATCAGAGTGTTAAGTTATTGGTTTTTATTGAATACTATTTGTAATCAAATTTTTCTTTATTAGTTTTATTCAACTGCAATCAAAGCTGAAATGAAAGTTATAATTAGATAAATTCAAGATATATGAATATTTTACACTTTTTAAAATGAATTTTGTTCGTAATATATTTTTTATGAATGATAAAATTGCGTTTTATAAAATGAATTATTGTACAAAACAGAAAGATTTGATCTTTTATTTCCTTAAAAGAAAGAAAATAATTCTGAAGGTAAACCCAAAGAATGTTGAGTAGGTAAAATATCAATTAGTTGCGTTGTTATATATCTGAATAAGTAAGCTCACTGATATTTGAATGTTGATCTTATTTACTCATAAATTGTGGGAATTAATCTTATTGTAATATGTATTAATTACTTTATCAGCAGAACAAAACGAAACAAAATTAAAACTAAAAAAGCGGGTATGTCATCCTTTATGGAAATACCTTTCAAGCTTAAACACAAAAATTAAAAATATAGTTAGTCATCTATTCAAAGGCGGAAAAGTTGCCTTTGCGGGGGTTCTTATAAAATTAAACGGTAAACAGTAAAAATTAAAAAACTAAAAAAACAAACTAATTCACAAAAACTTAAGACATGAAAAGAAGTAAAGAATTAATAGAGAAAAGGAAAAATTTTGTTATTGAGTATGTAAAACGCAACCAAAATAAACAGATGAAAGTCATTGTAAGTGAACTAACGGAAATGTTGTTTTTGTCCGAAAGAACCATTTATAACATTATTCTACAGGGTTAATTTTCAATGATAAAAAAGGTAAAGATTAAATAAGGATTAAGAGCCCCCAATGACTAACATAAAAAAACTGCTTTTAAAACGTATTTTGAATCTCTTCTTAAATTATAGAATCAATTTTTTAGAAGATTAAAAAAAACATGACCAATTTAAAAAATTAATTATAACCATGAAAAAGGATAGAAAGAAAAACAACAAAGAAAAACAACAAAAACCACATAAGAGAATTGATGATCTGATTGACGAGCTGGCTTATGTGAATGAAAAAGAAAATATTCGGAAAAGCAAGAAGTTTTTAGATGATATGTATATCCTCAGCCAAGAATAATAAAATCTAAAAAGCTTTGAAAAAAATCAACATTTTAATAAGTAACAGCAAAACCTGTAAGAATGAATCTGGATAGTATAAAAGCCTTGGTAATCGGAACTGCAATTGCGTTTTCAGGAGGATTATTAAGGGTATTGATCTCAATACAGAACAAAGAAAAAAAACAGCTGTGGGAGCATTTTGTCACATTGCTGATCGTGATGATAGTCGGCTTTACAATGAGCTATCTGATGAATAGAGCCGAACTGGATAACAAATGGTATTCAACGGGAGTATTGTTTGTATTAGGCTACGGATATGATAAGTATCTCAAGATGATCACGACCAATCTTCCTGAATGGATTGACAGAGCGGTGAATCTTCATATTGGAAATCATGATGGCTTCAAAACAGATAGGAAGTCCGGAGAGGAAGAAAAAGAAGACTGATTTATAAAATCAAAAAACCATGAAACTATTACATATAATTTTCAATTATAAATAATGAGAAGATTCTGTTGACTGAACTGATAGGTTAAATTTACCTCTATCGGTAAATCTTACATCAGTGCAGTAAAAAGCAGTCTGGAAAATCATTTACTGCAGCTACAGAATCCATCGCCTAAAATGCAGGTAATTCTCACAAAAAAGATTGAATTTTGAACCAAGGAAACTAATAAACATGAGAACTCAATACCGGAAGCGGCTAAGCGCGCGTGTTTCTCATCACATTGCTAATGCCGCTTCCGGTTTTTAATTCTAAAAAAAATCATTATACACGGTCTGATTTTTCAGATTCGGTGCCTAATATAGAGTGCAGCAGTATGAGTTGTGCTTGTATACTTTTTAAACTATGTATAATAAAAAAACACTAAGTCCATGAAAGCAGCAAATACTGTAGAAAAAGACAACAAAGCCCATCAAAGTCAGGGTAAAAGGCAAAAACCGCAAGAATCTGTGGTTATTCCGTTACCTGAAAGAGAAGTGATGGATGCATCAATACAAAAACAGGAAGCTCATCATCGTAATGTTGTAAATTCTGAGGGTAATAAAATCAGTCAAAACGGGCGTGTTGTACCGGTACATGGCTCGCAGACTATTTATGATCAGGGATCTGAACTCATGTCTGGAAAACATCAGGAGAGTCTTGCGCAAACCGGCGATATCAATCATCCCGATACCAAAGGGATGGAAAAAGGATATATAACGACCTTGAATATCAATCAGGCACGCGATTACAACGACCTTAAATATGGAACTTATCTGCCAAAGACGGTACAGGAACAGGCGATTATGACTCAGAGTGCTAAAGACAATTCTGAAACCATAGTTCCTGGAATAGCAGAATCTGTTGATTCTGTAGAAATACAGGCTGTTCAGGGTTCTGTTGCTGCATCGGATATGAGTGCAGAATTTGTTTTATCTGGCGAGCAGGAAGATGCTGTGAGAACTACACCAACAAGTCCGAAGAGTGATCCGAACTTTAACCAGACTGTAGGTTTGGTAAAAAATACGGCAAAAGCAAAACGAGTTCATAATACTAAAGAAAAAGCTGAAATTCATGCAAAAGCAGCAGCAGCAGTACCGGATGGAGAACGCAAATCGAGAGCAAGAGGCCAACAGGTAGAACAACTGGATCAGCAAAAATCAGGCTCTTTCACCGCATTTGGATTCAAGGCGAAATTGAAAGAGAGAATCAAAAACATCAATTTACCTGAAAAACAAGGAGACGCTGACAATTTTGAAAAACGTAATAATATTAATAACGTTAATGAAAATATTAAAAAAGATGTGGTAACATCTAAAAATAGCGTAACAGGAAGTATACAAGCTGTTGCTAAGAAAGAACCTAATGAGGCTGAAATTGCACAGCGTAAATCAACGGCGTTACCTGATCCGAAAATAGGCTCAAAAGTCAATATAAAAGCCACAGATGCTATGCCACCTAAACGAGGCGATTCCGAGTTAAGTGAACCTATTGCTAAAAGTTATAAAGCGGTTGAACAGCAGTTTGCTAAAAATAATATTACAGATGAACAGTTGGCAAATTCGAATGAGCCAGATTTCATTGATGCACTCAATGCTAAAAAAGCCGCCAAAGAAAATGCAGAGAATGCTCCTAAAGAATTTAAAAATGCTGAAAACAAAAAACTGGAAGCTTCTAAACAGGCAGCACAAGGTAAAACCAACAGCACGATGGAGGGAATGCATCACAGCAGAAAGGAGTTGCTGGATAGTGTTACCAACAAACAACATAAAGCAGGTAAGGAAGATACAGCTAAACACAAGGATGTTGTTGGGAAGTTGAATACTATTTATGAAGAGACGAAGAAATCTGTCGGTGAACAGTTGAATGATCTGGAGACTAAAGTTACCCAATTGTTCGATGCTGGTGCTAAAAAGGCCAAATCTGCTTTTGAAAAGGAAGTGACCCAGAAATTGGAAGACTACAAAGCAAAACGTTATGGTAAATGGTATAGTGTTAACAAATATAGTGAACGGTGGGAAGATTTCAGGAATGGAAAATTGCCGGATGAAGTAGATAAGTTCTATAAAAAAGGAAAAGAAAATTTTATAACTGCAATGGACGGTGTTATTGGGCAAATTGCAGAATTGGTAACTACACGATTAAATAAAGCTAAAGCTTCTATTACTTCCGGACGTCAAAAAGTTGTTTCGTTTATTAAAAATCTTCCTGCAGATGTAAAAAAAGCCATCAAAGGAGATATTGATTCAATCCAAGGGCAGTTTAAAGAGCTTGAAAGTTCTATCAGCGATAAAGAATCTTCATTAATCGATACATTAACAACCAAGTACAATAATGCTCTGAAGGAAGTTGACGAACTGATTGTTGATATTAAAAAACGTAACCTTGGATTCTTATCAACTTTAGAAGAAAAAACGGTAGGTGTTTGGAAAACAATACAGGAGATCAAAAAAACGCTTACTGAGCTACTTTCCGGAGCGGTAAGTGCGATAATGGCAATTGTTGCAGACCCAATAGGATTTTTATCGAAACTTATTGACGGTGTTTCGCAAGGGTTTATCAATTTCGGAACCAATATCTGGACACACCTTAAAACAGGATTCTTTGGATGGTTAACCGGAGCAATGAAAAATATTTCGTTCACCATGCCGGAAGATGTATTTTCTTTAAAAGGTATTTTCTCTATCAGTACTCAGATGCTGGGTTTAACCTGGACGAACATCAGAAGTATTGGAGCTTCAGTAGTTGGAGAGCGTGCGATGAAGGTTCTTGAAGGAGGTTTTGATATGGTAATGATTGTTCAGAGGGACGGTTTTGCCGGGCTTTGGGAACATGTGAAAGATCAGTTTGCTGATATTAAAAATACCGTAATGGATACCATTATTGATATTATTAAAACACAGGCGGTACAAGCAGGAATTAAATGGGTAATGGGCTTACTTACTCCGGCGGGAGCATTTATAAAAGCAGCTATGGCAATTATAGATATCGTGAAATTCTTCATCCAAAAAGCATCCCAGATTATGGAGCTTATAAAAGCTTTTACAGATGGAGTAAAAGCAATTGCCAGCGGAAATGTAGGTGCTGTGGCAAAAGCAATAGAAAATGCTTTAGGTAAAGCTATTCCTGTAGTGATTGGGTTTTTAGCTTCATTGGCAGGTCTTGGTGGAATAACAGATAAAGTTGTTAGTGTAGTACGAAAAATAAGTAAGCGTATTGAAAACGCAATTGTCAGATTCTGGAATTTTGTAAAAGTTAAGGCTAAAGGCTTGCTTGGTAGAAAAGATATTAAGAAAAAAGGTAAGTCGGATAGTAAAGGAGTAGAGAATGATAATGTCGATAATGGTAAAATAGATAGTTTTAAATCTATAAAGGTTGAGTTTGAAGATGAGGCAGATAAACATACGCATCATGCTTATTACAAAGGAAAAGATTTAATTATTGAAAGTACCCCTACAAGAATTGAACATTTATTTATTAATAAAAATAGTGAAGCGCGTGAAAATAATAATGAAGAATTACTGAAAAATCTTAATTTAGCAAAGTCTTATTATTACAGAGTTCTTAAACCAAAAGAAGAAGCTTTAAGAGAAGCTGATTTAGAAGATACTGAAAATAGTAGGGCTTCAATATCAAGGCAGAAAAAAGCAAAAAGATTTGATAATAATAGAGATTTAAAAGTCGATTTAGAAAAAGAGTTAAGACATTTCTCTCAAAAATATTTGAAAAAACTATTTAATATTGAAAATAATGAATATCCGTTGCCTAGATTGCCTATTATGTCTGATAATGTAAAAGCGCATAGTTTTGTAGCTGATTATTTGAATGATCAAGTTCTTGATGGATCTGAAGCAAGTAAACATAAAGGAAATTTAGAAGGATGGCCAGAATTGGCTGGTCAGAGACTAAGAGATCGATCAAAATGGGTTAGAATGCACTTGCTACCTCATCAATTAGGCGGTAATGCAGTAGATTCAAACTTAACACCTGCTTTAGGAAGTATTAATGTGTCGTTTTCTCAAAATTTGGAACGTGCTGCAATTGATTTGGCTAAAAAAGCTCCTATAGAAGAAAGGAAGGTAATATGGTACAAGTTTAATATTGAATATTATAACGGAAAAGTTTTCCCTAAATTTTTATTTGCAAGTTATGGAACCTATTCTAAAGCTGGAAAAGATTGGAAACGAAACAGTCCTATTAAAGAATTTCATATAAGTCCGGATTATCCAGAGATGGATTTCCAACCTTTTGATATGAAAGCGAATAATTGGGATACGAAAGAAATGTCAGCAGCGTTAGGCATGAATCAAAAATTTGTTAATGTTTTAAAACAAAATGGAGGATATAACAATATTAGAGATTTAGAGATTAAATTAGGAACTAAAATAGACTTGAATACTAGTCTAAATCAAGAAAACTTAGCGATATTAAATAGAGCTGAAATTAATAATTTAATAATATTTTAATATAAAACCAATGGAATTCAAAATCACCGAAGAATTTAAAAACTTAGAGAACATTCTCAAATCAAATTATTTTGAAGATATATCAATCAAATCTAATATTTTAGAAACTGATGAAGAAGAGGCTAGTTTTGTGATTAATAAATTTACTAAATTAGGTTACGATCAGGTAGCTAATAGATATTTGGATATTCTAAATATAGATAAATATTATTTTCATGCTTGGTTTCAAGTAGATGACTTTGCTTCTCAAATAGAATTTAACATTGAAAAACTGTATTCACGATTATCTCTGCTAGATTTTGATGAAAAACTTTGGTTTAAAGGTCAAACACCTGAAGAGATATCTCTGTGGAAGACATTCCGTATTTTAGATACTCGTCCGGAGATTGGTGATGGTAAATTGACCGTTTTCAGTATTCAGAATGGGATAGCCCCACCTAATGAGCCGGCTATTTATTATATTAATAGAGCCTTAGCTTATAAAACCAATCTCACTTTTAATGGATATTATGAAGCTGTTTTAGATATGCTGGGTATAGCCGATTGGCAATATCTTTTTACTGAAGTTTCATTAGAAGATTTAAAAGCGGATGGTATCTATAAAAATTTAAAAGAATCATTGGAAGCTCTGCAAAAAGCTTTTCCGGATAAAGACTACAGTCATTATTTTAAACTTTTAGAAGAAAGATAAATAAGCATTTAGATATTAATTATAAAAGCGAAGTTTCTATTTTCAGAAGCTTCGTTTTTTTGTATTCAAAAAAATGAAATTATTATTTTTGATTAAATATAAACCTTGCTGCCGCACGAATCCTTTCGTGTGGCATTTTTATTTCTCAGACTTTCTTAAAAGCTTTTATCTTTATGAAAACATAATTGATGAGTTGTAATTACAAGTTCTACAATCCTGAAAGATTATATTTCATAAGTTTTAGATTGGGTGTAAGTTTTAAAGAGCTTTAATTATATTTTTGTTTTTAGAATGTTTGATTTATAATAGTAACCACACGATGCAATCGTGCGGCAGCGGGGTAGTAACAAATTATTATATTAAAGATAATTATGATAGATATTTGGAAAAAATTTGGAGATAGAAAGAATAGTTTATCTACAGAAATTTATGACTCTGGTTATTTAACTTCTTCAGGCGCAGTAGATAAACCAAATGATGCTATGCCGAATAAAGAATTAGAAGCAATATTAATGGAAAAAGGGTTGATTTTTCCCAAAAGTTTAATAGATTTTTATAGTCAAGCTGGTATGCTTTCCTTAATTTGGAAAATCGTTGATGAAAGTTTTCAAAATGGCAAAGAACGAGAAGCGCTATTCAAAGAGGATCCGTGGATAAAAAAAGAATATTTAGATAATGGTTACAGTTGGGAAGCAGTAAAAATATTGTTGAGTGGTAATTTAAATATTTCTGAGCTAAAAAACATTGTTGATATTGAGGATGTCAAAGCTACCGGTATGTATAATGCAGCAATAAGTGTAGGTCTAAAGGGAGGAGATTTACGACCAATAGATTTCAATGAATATGCTGTTGCTTGTATGAAAGTAGAAGACGGTAAGTTAATAGACAATATGTATTTATATACAGGTTTCGGAGGCTTTCCGGAAGCATTGCACGACATGAAAGTTAATTTTGAGCAATACTTGGAATTAGCCTATAAAGCAAAATGTTTTAATTATTGGAATTTAACTTACTGTTTAAAAGAAAAATCACCGAGTTACGAACTTATGAAACGATTTTTTTCTGTGATCTTTCCTCATTTAAAACCGGATTTGGAAGAATTTGGAATAGTATATTAATATTTTAGAATAATCAAATAAAAAGCGGAATCTTAAAAGGGTTTTCGCTTTTTATTTGAATGAAAATATCATTTTCAAAATAGTGCAAATCGTTC
The DNA here is from genome assembly GCF_007474535.1 of Chryseobacterium echinoideorum. Classification (GTDB taxonomy): domain Bacteria; phylum Bacteroidota; class Bacteroidia; order Flavobacteriales; family Weeksellaceae; genus Chryseobacterium; species Chryseobacterium echinoideorum. The sequence goes on from NZ_VKNW01000006.1 coordinate 220,325, forward strand.
GTAAAGGAGGCGTTGTCGGACTTTGGGAACATCTGAAAGATCAATTTGCTGATCTGAAAGCTACGGTGATGGATACCATTATGGAGATCATTCAAAAGCAGGTTATTCAGGCGGGTATCAAATGGATCATGGGCTTGCTCACTCCGGTTGGTGCTTTTGTAAAAGCGGCAATGGCAATTATCGATGTGGTGAAATTCTTCATTCAGCGTGCTGCGCAAATCATGGAGCTGATAAAAGCATTTACCGACAGTGTTGCAGCTATCGCCAGTGGAAAAGTTGGCGCAGTAGCCAAATCAAAAAATTAAATATTAAAAATGACTATCTGCTAAATCTTAATTAATTTTTTGCATTAGTATAAAATGAATAATAATAAAAGATAGGATACTTTTCAAAAGTTTCTGATTTGCCCATCGTATATGCATCACTTTCATACATTTTTGAAAAATCCAGAATAAGAGATTTTTTTTCCGGGAAATTGCAGATAATTTTTATTAAACTGGTGGCTGCAGTTTCCGTTTCATAAGTAAATAAAAGCTGCTTACCGTCCGGACTATAGATTTTCTTATGATAGATTCTGGCTTTTAGCTTTGGGTCAACTCCCGTATCATTAGATTTTGCCTTGTACATCAATGTTTCTTTGCCGTTTTTTATGATGTATACATTTGCATTTTTATAACTTTCATCATACTTGAAGACAACGATTTCGTTAATTTTAGAAATCATCGTATTGAATTTTTCATCATTAGGTATCACTTGCGTTTCAGTGTTTGCAGGCATTTCTATGGGTCCTGATTTGGACGATGCTGCCGGTTTCTTTTTTTGTGCATTTACAGTAGTTCCGAAGAATACCAATACGATAACAATTGAAATAAATTTGAAAATTTTCATGGATTTTTTTGCAATGTTATGTAAATTATTTTGAATTTTCTACTTCTTATTAAAATTTAATCATCATTGTATGATATAAAAATTCAAAATTATAATGAAAATTGATACGATATGTGTAATATTTCATATATTTAATTAAATTAAAATCATGAAAAAAATCCTATTTATTTTTTCAATTTTCTTCAGTTTTTATCTTGCCAATGCGCAAACCATAGAATCGGGAAGCCATGGCACGAAAGGTTATATAAAAAGTGACGGCACCATAGAAAACAGGAGTCATGTTACAGCAGGTTACATCAAGAGCGATGGTACTATTGAAAACAAAAGTCATTATACAATTGGCTACATCAAAAGTGACGGAACTATAGAAAACAGAAATCATACGACGGTAGGCTATGTTAAAAAAGACGGAACAGTAGAAAACAGCAGCCACGTAACTATCGGCTATATTAAAGATGATGGAACGGTAGAAAACAGCAGTCACAATACCATTGGTTACGCAAGAGGAATCAGAAAAGAATGGGCAGCTGTAGTATATTTCTTTTTTAAAGAGGATTAGTTCTTAAATAAATTTCTATAACGATAAGAAAATTCCGCAAAGTAGAATACTTTGCGGAATTTTTATGAAATATGACTTGTAGTTCGGAAAATTATTTTCAAAATCTATCTGGTTGATCATTAAATATAGAACTGTTATAGTCTAAATGTTCCTTAAAAAAATCACTCTCAGACAATTAAAAAACAGTTACTGCAACTACAGTTTAAACGTATCCAAAAACTTTCAAATCAACGACAAAATGATGAGTTTTGTACACAGAAAAGCAAGCAGTAATAATTACATTTTCCGAAAATTTAGACTTACTGCAACTACAGGACAGACTCCTCTAAAAATTTTCAGATAACCAAAAAAAGAGGGAGTTTTGTACTCTGAAAAATAAGCAGAAAAGTAACTGCAAATTCTGAATATAGAATCCTGACAATTTTTATTGAGAAAAAGCCTCGTTTTAAAATTAATAATAAGTTACCAATAATAAATTACTAACAAGAATACAGAAGCATTTAAATTATGGAAGAAAATAAAGTAACCTCAAGAGAGGAATTAAAAAGTTATTTTGAAGCAGGAGATTATCCTACTCAAGGTCAGTTTGGAAAATTGATAGACTCTTTAAGACATAAAGAAGATATATTGACCAATAAGGAAGCAGCAATCCTTGCCAATACTTTGGTAGATATAGAAAATGGATATATCCAGTATTACACAACCAATGTCGAAAATCAAAAATTTTCGCTTGTTGTAAATCAGCAGGACGAAGAAGATCAATTGATTGAAATAGGTGAAACTAGCGGTGGTTCTTTAAGAAAATATTTCTTTGGTAATGCACCTTATACCATTAAAGCAAAAAAGTTTCCCGCAGAAGGGTTAAAAGAATATGAATACTATCTTTTACAATATCAGATAGATCCCAGTTATTATGTGTATAAATTATTTGGAAATAATCTGCCAACCATAGAAGAAGGGTTTGAGTTAGGAACACTAAAAGGGAAAGGATTTTACTTTCAATTGCAAAGGAATAATATAGGACAAAAGGTGAGTATAGTAAATACCAAAATCAATTTTGAAAATAATACTGATGCAACTGTTTTATACAGAGCTGAGGCAGGTAATTGGAGTGATAGATATAAATCTGAAGACAGTATTACAGATCATTATGATGCATGGGATTATTTGTCATTCCGCTATAATGCAGATCTTCGAGGAATAGACAAATCAATAGAATGTAATGCTTATAATGCAGATAACGGGGAATTATTAACAACCGGTTACCTATATGCAGAGCAAAATAACGAAAACATTTGGAGCGGGCAAATCTCAGGAGTGAGAAATATAAGAATAGAATGTAATTATACATCTTTGCCACCCCAAGAAACAGGTTTACCTTCATAGCTAAGATGAATGAAAAAGAGTTAAGAACTTACTATTGATAATCAGAGCTAAAAGTTTCTGATAGACTATAACTAATATGCAAGAAATGAACAAACTAACTACAAGAGAGCAGCTAAAATCCTATTTTGAAACAGGAGATTTTCCCACTGAAAATGAGTTTGCGGAATTGATAAACAGTTATGCCCACTTAAATGAGTTTAATTTTGGATTATCAATAAGATCATCAGGCAATACTTCATCCAGATATTATGATTTTTATAAAGCAGATGATATCATGAATTCTGGCGCCGGTCATAAAATTGTAGAAAGTTCACCAGAAAATATAGCGGCAAAAATAGAAGGGTACTCACACGTTCTGAGCAGAATCGTATGTTATAAAAGCTTAGATATAAAACTGATCGGGGAAATAGATATAGAAAAGCATCAGCCCAAAATTATCATAGAACGATATAAGCAGAGAAAAAGAATGCCCAATGGCAATACCAAACCTGCCGGATTCTATCAGGAAAAAATGTCTGATGCTGAACTTTGGAACAGAAAATCAGAATATCTAATAAAATCAAATGAAACTGTCATTGATATAGAACCTATACATTATTTCAGGCCTGCTGCAAATTTTAAAGAATTTTTGCCTTCAGGAAGCATCAATAGACCTGGTTCTTTTAAATATACGAAATACAGAAAGCCCTTCACGGTTATACAGGCAACATTAGAAATAAATATTAACGGAACTGCGTACCGATCTCGTCCTGTAGGAATAAAAATTATATTGGGATCTTCCGGTGAATATGATGCAGTAAACTTTGTTTTTAACTAAAAACATCATATATCTTAATTCTTATTTTTTTCACTTGCAAACTAGGGATAGAATTTTACAGTTTTATTTTATTCATCCGGTCATTATTTTCTAAATAGGATACTCTTTCAATGAGCAATCCTTCTTTCAATTGACTTTATTCGCTCCAAAAAAATTAATAGTATTTTTAATCAATAAGCTGTTGACCTTTAAATTGATAACTCAAAACTATTTTCAATAGGATTAAAAACGGACAATCATAAAAACTAACTCCAAGAAAACTTTTTATATATGAAATACAGATTTTATTTTTTAATTATAATCTTCATTCAAGCGGGCAGCTATTAGCCGGAAAAACCTTGCTTTTTTGAACCATTCAAAAATAGTGTAGGATTTTCTTTTGAGAGAAACTCTGGTAAATACTCCTCACAATTTATCAAGAGATTCTCCTTTTGTGAGCAGCCTTTGGTAAGATTTTTTAAAAGTAAATTGATAATTATTTCTAAAAGTTTCTGTAACCAATCAAGCAGTTACATTCCGTAGAATTGGCAAATCAAGTCAGAAGTCTAATCTTCAAAAATCTCTCAATTTCAATCAATCTTCAATTCATAAAAACACAATTTTTAAACACTATGGCAAACTTAGAAACAATATTAAGCTGGTTTGAGACCGGCGATAAACCTACACAGGAAGAATTCAAACAAACCTTTTCTTCATTCAGAAACAAAGACACAAAAGTTCCGATTGCAGAAGTTGACGGATTAGAATCTTCATTAAATAACAAGCTTAATGTTGATGATCTTCCTTCCAATATGGCATTGGTAGATGAAGGTCAGCCTGCAAATGTCTTTAATAAAGAACAGATCATGGTAATGGCAATGATGCTATCCGATTATGTAAAAGACGGAAAAATCCGTGCGGATAAAATCGAAGCGTTGGGTTTGACTGATTTAATTCAAGTAAGTGAAAACACTTTGACGGAATTTGCAAAAAATGCTGATAAGTATGAGTTTCAGCAAAATGATTTTATTGCTGTTCCGGACGATAAAGGGAATTTTTCACTTTTCATATTTAAAGGTGAAGAGAAAAGTGACACAAAGAATTATCTTCCAACCGGACTCACCAATATTACAATGGGTATGGTGGAAGGTTTACAGAGTGCTCTCAATACAAAACTTGATAAGCCCGAGATAAACGGAAATTACTTCGTTAAGATGAATGGAACAGCCTCTTATCAGTCCATTAATCCGGGATCTGATCATTTGCTTTTCTGGAATGGCTCTGAATTCAAAAATTCAAATATTTTTCGTGAAAGCAGCGGCTTAAAATACGGTATAGGAACGACAACACCTTCTGAACAATTACACTTAACTTCAAGAGCAAGAATGTCGGGATTGGTTTTAGAAAACAACAATGAAACATTACCACAGCAGTTTACTTACAACGACAAAAAGTTTTTTGGGACTGACGACAGCGGAGTAAAAAGACCTTTGATGTTTGCCGATAATGCAGATTTTCTTTCTTTAGCGAATAGTTTAACTGATACCCAAAAAACAGCTTGGAAAACCGCCATGAATGGAGGATGGACGACTAACACAATGAGTGTTGCGGCTATATTACCCACGATTGTTGATAAACAGGACAGGAATTTTTATATCACTTTAAAAGGTGCAAATCTAAATTTAAATCCGGCAAATTTTTCTATAGAGATTATGAATATTACGGGAACAACTGTTATTGCAACGATACCTAATTCACAGATTCAGCTTTATCAAAATGGCGTTGATTTAGTATTCTACTATAATTTTAAAAATTTTCCAATTGGAAATTATAAACTTAGATTGTGGAATGGTGTGGCCTATTATGTAACAAATACTACAATTAATATAATAGATTTATTAACACCGATTAGTTTGTCTGGATTAAACTGGAGTATGCTGAATAATCCCACAATTTGCCCTACTGTTGATGTCACGACTGCTATCGGAACATCCATACATAGAGGTAGAAATACAGATGAAAAATTTGTAGGAACAAATCTAGATGCTGTTTCTTATAAGAGTTCTGTTTTAATCCCTGCAGCAATTGCTGATGGAGATTTTTATCTTGAATTAACAAATGTAACATTTGGCGTAATTTACTATGATGGTGCGTATGGTTATGATTATGGTTTGGTTGATGCTTCTCAGCCAATATCACATTCTATGCAAATTTTAGCAGGAGTAAGAAGAAATCTTTTCCTTGAAGAAAAAATTCTACCGGATAATATTACAGTAAATGGGAGTAATATAAATACATCTATAGCTATAAACCGTTCCTCTAAATTATATATTAATAAGAAAGGTAATGTCGTAAGTATTACCAGCATCAATAATGGTCAGCTTACTACCTCTGTTTCTACATGGTTTCAACCTAACGGGATAGATTTGGCTTTTTTCGTAAACTTTAATTCTTACAGTAATAGTAATTCTAATAACGGGGCGAACATTCAAACAGATATATATATAAATTCACTAATACAATTATAAAGCAAAACAGAAAGAATAATTCCCACCAAATCAAGCATTTTTAAACTTACTAGAAAACACAGATAAAATGTGGTTTGAAAATGCAATTACCAGATCATCCATTTTTATTCACAAATTGCAAGGAAACTTGTGTAATTAGTCTCAATATTCCTGATATGGGAAAACGTTACAAAATATCTAATTCTTAAAGATGGCAACGAAATTTACAAAATAGTAGTTGTGCCAAATTGGGAAATTTATCAGGATCAGGGCAATGTTGAAGAAATTATGCATGCAAAACGGACAACTGCTCACACAGAAGATGATCAAGGATTGTCAACAGAATAAGTAAACAAGCTCAAAGCATGCAAAAGATCTTGATTAATCCTAAATCAGTTCATTTGGCTAGTATTTAAGAAAAGTTTATAAGCTTTTACACTAAATTACTTAAAGACAAATCAATTAAGAAATTTAAACCATGAAAAAACTAATAACCATTTTAATCATTTTGCTGATTTCTGCATGCACATCAAGCAGACAGAAGTCAAAAGAAAAGCAGGAGTCATTCACTGAAACTGATTTTACAAAAGAAACTAAAACTTCTGTAACTGAATTAGAAAATTCAAAACAAAACTCAAAGGATTCTGTCTCTGCAAAAACAAACTATACTATTGTGCGGGATAATCTCTTAGCATCACAAAACTTCCAGCTGAAAAACAACGGAAAATGTGCAGATCCCGGAACAATTAGAAATGTTGAATTTACTGATGCTTTTGGCAACAGAACAACTATTCCTGTTAACGATAATACAGAACTCAATTTCATTAATGAAACAGATTTAAAAAATGAGATTGAATCTTTAAAGTTAGAAAACAATCACCTTTTTGAGACCAGTCTAAGTACTCAGAGAAAATATGAAGACTTGGAGAACGAGTACGAAGTTTTCAAGCAGAATTTAAAGTCAAAATCGGTAAAGACAGATACCAAAACTGAAAAAAATACAGTTTGGCAGTTCGCTTTAGTTGCCGTTCTGGCTGTAATTGTTTGGGAAACAAGTAAAAAACTCATTAAACGATATATACCATGATACAATTTTCACCATTAAGAACCTTTTTGTCGGCAGGTCATCATGACGAAGATCCTGGAGCGGTTGCCAATGGATACAAAGAAGCAGACATTACAAAGCTGATTCGTAATTCTATTGTAAAAAACAGCGATGATAAAAATATTGTCATAGATAAAGACTGGGAAACCAACAGGCAATACCAAAACAGAATTAAACCCGGAGCAGGATCTGTTGTTTTTGATATTCATTTGAATGCTGCTGGAAACAGTACAACCAGAGGAGTGGAGTCTTACGTCAACAGGAAAGATTTTGCCAATAAAAATTCTGCTTCCTACAAAATGGCAGATGAAGTAAATCTCTTTCTGAGCAAAGAATTAGGAATTAAAAACCGCGGCGTAAAGCCCGAAAACAGTTCTCAGCATTCCACCATCGGAATATTAAATTTAGGTTCCGGAATCGCTGTTTTGGTTGAGGTAGATTTTATCACAGGAATAGGAGCTGTAGAAAATATTACGGCTAAAAAAGATATCATTGGAAAAGGTCTTGCTAAGATTCTGAAGAAATATGATGATCTCGTGTAGTGACTAATAGTACTGCAACTACTGAATAAACAATCCCCAAAAACATTCAAATCAATCAAAAAAAGCCAATTTTGATTTTCAATACATTTTCAGAAATAACAAAAACATATCATGGAATCAAAACAATTACATAAACTCTTTACACATCTAGAACAGGTGATCACTTGGCGTATAAACAATTCGTCCGAAAACTTTGCTTCTGATGCACCGGGATTTACTAGTTATGATTATAAAACCTTTCATTTAGGGAATTTTATTTCTGAGAAAAGATTGACTCATCAGGAAGTCATTATTCTTTTAATGGCTTTATTGCCAAGGCTGGAACCATTACTGCTTAAACGCATTTATTTGGAGTTTCCGAATGCATCATTTTTTGATTTTTGTTCATTGAATGATAATGGAAGGCTTTTTCATCCTACAATTCAGGCTGTACAGTACATATTAGGCGGAGAAAATATTTCAGAAAGATTGAAAGCATTGGATTATTTTAATCCTGAATCGGTTTTGATGAAAGATGAGCTTATTGTTTTTTCAGGTTCAAATCACGAACATTCATCAGCGAGCAGCCAGATTAATATTCATCCTGAAGCTTTTAATAAAATCATTTTAGGAGTGGAACTATTGCCGAAAATGAGTAATGATTTTCCTGCGGAACTATTACAAACTCACAGATCCTGGACAGATCTTATACTTCCTGAACCCACTTTAAACGAAATTCAGAGTATTGAAGCGTGGTACAACAGCAGCCGGATTCTTATGGAAGACTGGGGAATGCAGAAAAAACTAAAACCGGGATTTCGTGTTTTGTTTTACGGAGAACCGGGAACAGGAAAAACTCTTGCAGCAAGCCTTTTAGGGAAATATATTCAACGTCCGGTTTTTAGAGTGGATGTTTCTATGCTGGTCTCCAAATATATCGGAGAAACAGAAAAGCAATTGGCCAAATTGTTTGACAAGGCCGAAAATAAAAACTGGATCTTATTCTTTGACGAAGCTGATGCTATTTTCGGAAAACGAACCAATGTACGTGATGCACATGATAAATATGCCAATCAGGAAGTTTCTTATTTGTTGCAGCGTATCGAAACATTTTCAGGACTCATCATTCTGGCATCCAACTTTAAAAATAATATGGATAAAGCATTTACGAGAAGATTTCACAGCTGCATCAAATTTGGTAATCCAAAGTATGAAGAGCGCCTTCGCATTTGGCAGCAAAATTTACCCGAACAGCTGCAGCTGGAGGGTATTAGTTTAGAACAGATCGCTAACCGCTACGAATTAACCGGTTCTAATATTATGAATGTCATACAGGATGTAAGTTTGAAGGCCATTTCATTACAAGAAACAGACTACCAAGTAACTTTAGAGATGTTATTGGAAAGTATCAAAAAAGAGTACATCAAAGAAGATAAAATTTTTGCTTAAAACGGATTGATTGTAAATATTTGTTTAATTAATGAATTTTTAATCCTTAAACGCACTTTGAATATTAAGATGGAATTTTAAGAATTGCTAAAAAGGTCGATAAAAACAAAAGCTCTTTTTTACAACAATAATACTTTGGCTTAAAAGTTTCAATTGGTTTTAATAATCATCAAAATCATTGTATGGAAATTTCACTTAAAAATCAGGTTGCCATCGTTACAGGAGCATCCAGCGGAATAGGAACCGGAATAGCAAAATCGCTAGCTTCCGCAGGAGCAACGGTAATCATCAATCATTCATCAGAAAATTCTGCCGGAGAAGCCCAAAAAGTCTTAGATGAAATAGAATCAGAAGGCGGAAAAGGTATGGTTTGGCAATGTGATGTATCCAAAGAAAAAGAAGTTATTGCCATGTTTCAGGAAACTATTTCCAGATACGGAACGGTGGATATTCTTGTTAATAATGCAGGCATTCAGAAAGATGCAAAATTTGTAGAGATGACAGTAGAAGAGTGGGATGAGGTAATGTCGGTAAATCTTCGGGGACAGTTTTTGTGTTCTCGTGAAGCCATCAAAGAATTTCTCCGTCGTGGGATAGATAAAACAAGATCTGTTGCTTGTGGTAAAATTATTCATATCAGCTCGGTACATGAGATTATTCCGTGGGCGGGAAGAGCCAATTATGCAGCAAGCAAAGGAGCAATCAAGATGCTGATGCAGACTTTGGCTCAGGAGCATGGCGCAGATAAGATCAGAGTAAATTCTATTTGTCCCGGAGCGATTCAGACACCTATCAATAAAGAAGCCTGGGAAACTCCTGAAGCTTTAAAGAATTTAATGAAGCTTATTCCCTATAACAGAATTGGTCAGCCGGAGGAAGTTGGAAATTTAGCGGCATTTCTGGCAAGTGACCTTGCAGATTATATTTCAGGAACAAGTATTTTTATTGATGGCGGAATGACAAGTCTCGAAAGTTTTGAAGATAACGGATAATCATTCGAAAATCTGCTGAAGTACTTCCAAAGAATCTGGAGTACGGAAATCTGAAAAATGATAATGATAATATACCAATACACTATCTAAAAACTTTTTTCTCAAAGTTTTGGAAATCGTAATTTCATAAGGATTTGGTGCGCAAAGTATAGCTTTCCAGAGTGCAGAAATTTCAGTGTCAAATAAATGATGCTTTCCGACATGAGAAAATATTCCTGTTTCAGGATCAAGATAATTTCCTTCGCCCAAAAGCGGAGAAACTCCCTGAATTCTTAAAATTTTCACCAAAAAAATAAGGTGAGAACGGTAGTTTTTTCTTTCAAGCTCAGAGACCAGTTCCTGAATGGTTTTGAAAATAACTTCGTTCTTACTTTCATTTTTCAGTACCTGATTCAGAAAATCGGCAACAAAAAATATGACGGAATTTGCCTTTATATCTGTATAAATATCATTTAATTGTACCATCTCAAATTTAGAAATGGTTTTAATGCCGGTATTTTTATTGTGATTTACATTAATATTCAATTGATTCAGCGGAAGTAAGAAAGCTTTCTTCTTATTTTTTTTGCTGTAAATTCCTTTCAAAAAATAACTCTGAAAGCCCTCATCTTCTGTAAAGCAGTGCAAAATAGCATCGTTCTCACCATATTTGATGAAAGAAAGTAAAAATCCTCTTTGAGAAAACATTAGTTTACTACTGCGATTTTTGCGGTAGCTTTGTCAGATCCGTCTTCGTTGGTCATCAGTACAAAATAAATTCCCGAAGCTACTCTTTTCCCTTTCTGATTGTTGAGATTCCATTCATAATATCCTGTTCTTGCAACAGCAGAGTGTACTAAATTTCCTGCAGTATCGGTAATTCGGATGTTTGTTTTTTCTGCTAAACCTTTTATCGTTACATTTCCTTTAAACTGCGAATAAACAACAGGATTAGGATAGACCAGAACATTTCCGAAATTTGAAGTTACATCTGCTACATCACCCTGATAAGTCACGATTCCGTCAAAAGTCACAAAATAGATTTTGCCGGTTTTTTTATCAATTTTAATATCGGTAACGCTATTGGTAGGAAGGGGCGAATTGTTTTTGGTGAAATGTCTGATAACACGTTCTCCGGAAGCAGACAAATAATAAACACCACCATCTTCTACCGAAACCCATTTTTGATTTCCTCCGTCTACCTCAATGTGCAGAATGGCAGCATCTCTGAAAAGTTCTTCTGCAATTCCTCCCTGTTCTATAATAATAGGTTCTAGCTGTGGATTATTTTTTATTTCTGTTGCAGCATTATTCAAAATTCTGAGTCCTGTTTGGGTACCGATCCATGCGTCTCCGGATTTGTCCATCGCAAAAGAAACAGTTCTTGCAGGAATACCATTTGAATTACTTAAGATATATTGCGAATCATCAGAAATTGTTGCTGTCTTTTTGGTATCATAAACAAGAAAGTTTTCTGATCTTGGCAGCGGGATCCAGATCAAATTGTTGCTAAAAGTAGGAATCTGCATTGCTGAACTGGTATTCAGATCATTAATAACAAACTGATCTGCAACCCTCTCATAAACCCCCAATGCTGAAGTACTTCCATTGGTTGCAAATCCTACAGTAACAAATATATTATTCTGATCATCAGAAGTAAATCCTATTGGTCTTCTTACTAAAGGATTATCAGTTCCAAGGTCGTATTTTTTGATGAATTCAAAATCTTTTGAGCCGGAATTATATTTCATTTTATAGACTCCATATCCCGGGGCAAAATTATAATTGGTAAAATAAACATCTGCTGTATTCGCTGGATCAGGAAAAGCATCAATAATATTAAAAATAGTTGAATTTCCTACAAAATAAGAAGGATAAACCCATTCCGTACCCGTAAAATAATAAAATCCGGGATTTTTTGGATTAATCTGAGGCTCGTTGTAGCTGTTAGCTCTTACTCCTGTAGAAACCAAAATCTGATTGTCATTAAACAGTCTCAGTTTATATGCATAATTGAAATAAGGACCATCGGGTTTATAAGCAATATTATCCTCCGTTTTAATACCGGAAAATACAGTCCCACCATATATTTTTGAACCTATAGTGGTGGCTGTATTACAGCTTTCACCTAAAGTTGCAGTTCCTGTACTGGTTCCGGATGTGTTGTAAGTATAAATTCTTGCAGCATCGGTAATTACAATATTGCCAGCATTAACGACAACATCAGAAATATTTCCAAAAGTTTGAGAAATAGGAGTAGAAACACCATTTTCATAAACATAAGCAGTATTGGCAGATGAAAATGCTATTGTAGATTCAGAGTCAATATGTTTAAAAGCTCCCGCCATTTCTGTTGCCCATGTAGCATAAACAGGAAATGTAGTATTCATTTCGTGGCTTTTTAAACCGTCATTGGTTACCGAGAAAACTTTATTGTCTTTTATTGTGGCTTCATTACTTGCAAGAAAAGTTCCGGCAGTTACAAAAAATGCAGAATCTCCGAATTCTTTCTTTTTCAGATCAAAAATAGAGACACCGTAGCCCACAGAAACTACTGCTTTATCACCTGTAATTGAAATGTGATTAATCTTTTTGCTTCCGTTATATCCAGTAGCAATAGGAATGTCGACTACAAAAGTAATCCCTTGTGGAGTAATCACATCCAGAGAACCGTTTTGATAACCGACAAGAGCAATTTTAGTCTGTGGATTATAATCAAAAGCAGAGATTTTTACTTCATGAAGACCATTTGCCTTAGAGAGCTTTGTAATTTCTCCTGTTGATAGGGTATAATAAAAAATTCCGTTTTCTGTGGCTGCGACAATTTTTCCATTGTCTTCTTTCATTGCAAGAACATTATTGTAAGAAAAATGGTCTGCCCATTTTTTTGAAGTAATATTCTGTGCATTTACAAGTTGTAAAGATGCCCAAATGCCAAGAGAAAGTAATGATATTTTTTTCATATTATACGGTTATGCTGCTGTCGATTGCCTGATTATTCCAGGAAATCTGTTGTATATTTTTACTTGAATCAAAAAAGAAATCTATTCTGCCCAGAAGAAGTCCTGCCCATCCAACCTGGTTTACCAGAACATTTTTGCCCGCTCTGTTGGTGAAATTTTGAGGCTCCGGCAAAAACGTATGAGTATGGCCTCCCAAAATAAGATCAATATTTTCTGTTTTTGAAGCCAAAATTTTATCGCTGATTTTTTCAGGCTCATCTTTATAATCATATCCGATATGGGATAAGCAAATAACCAGATCGCATTTTTTTTCGTTCTTCAGAAAATTAGAATAATGCTGTGCGACATCAATAGGATCATTCCAGATGGTTTCTCCGTATTGTTTTTTTCCTACCAATCCTTCGAGCTGAATTCCTACCCCGAAGATTCCTACCTTTATTCCGTCTTTGTTAAAAATTTTATAGGCTGAAGTTTTTCCGTCTAAAATAGTATTTTTAAAATCATAATTAGAACAAATGAACGGGAATTTAGCATTAGGCAAAACCTTCAAAAATCCGTCCAGACCATTATCAAAATCATGATTTCCCATCGTAGAAGCATCATATTTCATCATCGACATGAGTTTAAATTCCAGCTCACCTCCAAAAAAATTAAAATAAGGTGTCCCTTGGAAAATATCTCCGGAATCAAGCAGCAAAGTATTGCTTTCTTCGTTTCTTATCTTCTGAATCAAGCTTGCTCTTCTTGCAAATCCACCTTGATTAGGATTTCGTGTATAACTGGAATCAAATGGTTCTATTCTGCTGTGCTGATCGTTGGTATGAAGAATAGTCAGTTTTCTGGAAGAGTTTAAAGACTGCAGGTTCAGACCTTCTGCCATCATCAGATTCGGAGCTAAAGTCATTGCTATAGTTCCGCCGGTAACCGTTTTTAAAAAGCTTTTTCTGTTCATTATTTTTTACCGATAAAATTTAAACGGATCTCTTCCTGAGGATTGATTTCCTGATTTTTCTTAAAATATTCTATGAAAAGATCTCTCAGTTTAATCCCCGTCGGAATCATTTCACCTGCACTGAAAAACTTCATGTTGTCCCCTCCTAAAGCAAGATAATCGGAAGTGGCTATGTAATAAATATTTGATTGATCTACCTCTTTTCCATTAATAAGTGCTTTTGAAAATACACCGTTGTTGGTCTCTATATAAAGATGAGAAACAGGATTATTTTTTTGAGTTTTTACATAATAATCAAAAAGTCCCTGCAAGTCCGAACCTTTCATTTTCATGATGATGACTTCATTTTCAAAAGGCATTACTTCAAAAACATTCTTGAGGAGGATGTCGCCTTTTCCTATGGTTGTACGGATGCCTCCGATGTTGATCAACGCAGCATCAATATTTTTTCCGATGTTTTTGATTGCCCATTCATTGGTTCCGTCAAAAGTATAATCTGCCAGAAGATTTCCAAGATTACTGTTGTCACCTTCTTTAGTAAGATCTACAACAGTATGGGAGATTTTCTGGTTCATTTCCTGGTTGAGCTTATCAGTATAAGGTTCAATAAACCGGACAAACTTTTCGTCTGACTTTATTTCGTTATTGATAGAAATGTTTTTTCGGGTGTTCACATCTGCAACCTGCCAAGATGCAGTTTTGCAGGCAGTGAGAGAGACCAGAGCAATTCCTATGAATAAGAATTTATTTTGCATAATCATTTTACTATATGCAAATATAATTATATGTATAATAAAACATGATTAATTATTGCAAATTCTTGACTTAATTGATTAAATTTGGCAATAATAATTTTTTAACAGATGAGCATTTTAAAAGGAGTAGGTGTTGCTTTGGTAACGCCCTTTAATGAAGATTTATCCGTTGATTTTGACAGTCTAACAAAACTTGTGGACTATAATATCGAAAACGGAACCAATTATTTAGTTGTTTTGGGAACTACAGCGGAAGCTGCAACGCTTTCTTCTGATGAAAAGAAACAGGTTATAGATTACATCATTAAGGCCAACAATAAACGTGTACCGTTGGTTTTAGGAATCGGCGGGAACAATACGCTTGAAGTTAAAAAACAAATTGAAGAAACAGATATTTCAGATTTTACAGCGGTTTTATCGGTGTCTCCTTATTATAACAAACCGAATCAGGAAGGGCTTTATCAGCATTATAAAGCTTTGGCTTCCACAGGAAAAAATATTATCATTTATAATGTTCCGTCAAGAACAGGACAAAATATCGAAGCAGAAACTACATTGCGTTTAGCAAAGGAATTTCCGAATTTATTCCTAATCAAAGAAGCAGCACCGAATATTCTTCAGTACTTTGATATTTTAAGAAAAAAACCTGAAGGTTTTAATCTGGTTTCGGGAGATGATGAGTTTACCCTTCCGGTTACTTTGGCAGGTGGAGCAGGAGTGATTTCCGTAATCGGACAGGCATATCCCAAAGAATTTTCCACAATGGTTCAGTTGGCTTTCGATAAAAAAGTAGATGAAGCATACGAAATTCATAATAAATTGGTTGAAATTACCAGATTGATTTTTGCGGAAGGAAATCCTTGCGGAATTAAAGCTGTTTTAGCAGAAAAAGGAATTGTTAAAAATTATTTGCGACTTCCTTTGGTTAAAGCTTCAGAGGGACTTTATGCTAAAATTAAAGCTGAAATGGCGAACATCTAAAAGGTGAATTGTCAATACATCAATGGCGAATTTTTAATTGATAAATAAAATTAAAGTGAGAAGTGTAAAACTTTTCACTTTTTTAATCTATAGCTTTTAATGCATAAGTCATAAATATTTTGATTAATCGTGAATCAATCTTATCAGTAATGAAACTAATCAAAGCAACCGAAAAAAACATACCATTAATCCAAGATTTAGCAAAAAGATCTTGGGAAAATGCCTATGCAGAAATTCTTTCACAAGAGCAGATGAAGTATATGCTTGAAAATATGTATTCTGAGATTGAAATTTCGGCACATCTTGGAAATTCTAATTATCATTATTATCTTATTTTTGATGAAAAGACAAATGATTACGACGGATTTATAGGTTTTGAACATCATTACGAAGAAAATACGACCAAACTTCACCGGATTTATCTCGTTCCCAAAAGTAAAGGAAAAGGCTTAGGCAAAAAAACGCTTGAATTTCTCAACGAAAAAGTAAAAGAAAGTGGTGATAACAGAGTTATTCTAAATGTGAATAAACATAATTCAGCACAGAAATTCTACGAATCTCAAGGATATAAAGTGTATGATGAAGGCGTTTTTGATATTGGAAATGGCTTTGTGATGGATGATTTTTTAATGGAGATATTGTTGTAAGATATAATTGTGTATACTAAATTTTGTAAATTTGAATTAAATTTCACAAGAAATGAATGCTGCTGAAATAAAATTAGAGTTAATTAATAGGATTGCTAACTTGAAAGACACGAAAATTATAGACGAAATTAAAAATCTTCTGGATTTCGAGCAGGATACTGATGTCTACCAATTAGATGATGTGCAAAACGTAAGGCTTTTAAATGCTCAAAATGATGAAGTCTTGAGTGAAGATGAAGCTAATAATCAAATTGAAAAATGGCTTCAAGAAAGGTAATCTGGACCAAGGAAGCCAATATTGAAAGAAAAGATATTCTTGAGTTTTGGATTGATAATAATAAATCTAAAACATACAGCATTAAACTGAATAAGCTTTTGATCAAGTCTATCAAGCAGCTCGCTGAAAACCCGATGATTGGTCGAGAGACAAGTTTAAGGAACGTTAGAGTTAAAATCATTTCAAATTACTTACTTTTCTATCAATTTGATGATGTTCAGATAAAAGTTTTATCTGTTTGGGACGGACGAAGAAACCGGAAGACAAATAAATTTTTCTGATTTATTGAGGTTTACGAAATCTTACTCCACTTATTTTTCCCTTTATAATTCTGAAGATAATAATTTTTAATAATCTGGTGGTCAGTTCGTGATAAATGAGGATCGGATTCCAGAATCTTTTCAACCAGACTTTTTGTCGTTTTAATGATTTGTGCATCATTGACAAGATCAAGTTTTTTAAAATCAACAACGCCACTTTGCTGGGTTCCCAAAATATCGCCCGGACCACGCAACTGCATATCAACCTCCGAAATTTTAAAACCGTCATTGGTTTCTGTCATGGTTTTGATTCTTGTGCGGCTTTCTTTTGATAGTTTATCAGATGTCATCAAAATACAGTAGCTCTGTTCAGCACCTCTTCCGACACGACCGCGAAGTTGATGAAGCTGTGAAAGTCCGAATCTTTCTGCACTTTCAATCACCATTACTGAAGCATTCGGAACATTTACACCGACTTCAATCACGGTTGTTGCGACCATAATCTGCGATTTCCCAGATGCAAAATAATTCATGGCAGCATCTTTTTCATCAGGTTTCATTTTCCCGTGAAGCATTGTTACATTGTAATTGGAGAAATTATCTATAATGTTTTCTAAACCTTCCATTAGATTTTTGTAATCCAAAGTTTCAGATTCTTCAATCAAAGGATAAACGAAATAGATTTGTCTTCCTTTCCGAATTTCTTCGTGACAGAATTGATAGACATAAGCGCGGTCTTTTTCTCTCCGGTGAGCGGTAATAATGGCTTTTCTTCCAACGGGTAGTTCATCAATCACAGAAACATCCAGATCAGAATAAAAACTCATGGCCAAAGTTCTGGGAATCGGAGTGGCGGTCATCACCAAAATATGTGGAGGAATTTTATTTTTAGCCCAAAGTTTTGCCCTTTGAGCGACACCAAACCGATGCTGTTCGTCAATAACTGCCAATCCGAGATTTTTGAATTTTACTTTATCTTCCAAAACCGCATGAGTCCCGATTAAAATTGACAGTTCTCCGTTTTCAAGCTCCTCATGAATGATTTTTCTTACAGAAGCTTTTACTGACCCAGTTAAAAGGCTCACTTTGATAGGAGTATTTTTCAGTAAATCTTTAATTCCATTATAATGCTGTTGAGCCAGAATTTCTGTAGGTGCCATCAGACAGCTCTGAAAGCCGTTATCCATGGCAATAAGCATCGTCAATAAAGCAACCATCGTTTTTCCCGAACCAACATCGCCTTGTAAAAGCCGATTCATCTGAATTGCTTTTTTCATATCCATCCTGATTTCTTTTAATACTCTTTTCTGGGCATTAGTAAGATCAAAGGGAAGATGATTTTCGTAAAATTCTGTAAAATAATCACCTACAATAGGAAACGGATTTCCAATGGACTGTGTTTTATGATGAAGCTTTTTAAGACCATAACCAAGCTGAAAGAAAAAGGACTCCTCAAATTTCAGACGGTTATCTGATTTCTCAAAATGCTGCTGATCTTTTGGAAAGTGAATATTGAGAAAAGTATGCTGTCTTGATAAAAATTGATAATGACGAATCATATATTCCGGAAGGTTTTCCTGAATCAGAGCCGGAATTTCTCTGCATATATTTTTTAAAACATTCTGGAAAAACTTTTGGTTTAAACCTCGTTTGCTTAGTTTTTCCGAACTTGGATAAATGGGTCTTAATCTGCTTTCGGTTTCTTTATTTTCTTCAGCTTCAATTTCAGGATGTGGCATTGAAAACTGATTGCTGAAAACATTTATTTTTCCGAAAATATAGACTTCTCTATTAATGGGAATCTGCTCTTTCAGCCACTTGGAATATTGGAACCAGACCAAATCCATCGTTCCGGTATGATCGTTAAATTTTGCAGAAAGTCTTTTGGTTTTTCCAGTCTGAATTTCTTTTACAGAAGTGATTTTACCTTTCAGCTGAACTTCAATATTGCTTTCCTGCAGCATTGATACGGTAAAAACTTTACTTTTATCAATATACCGGATCGGATAAAAATGAAGAAAATCTTCCACGATAGAAATTCCCAACACGTTTTTGATGAGTTTGGCTCGTTCAGGACCGATTCCTTTCACAAATTCTATGGGAGTTTCTAAAGTCAGAAATTTATTTTTGAGGCACGAATTTCGGGAAAATTTAGAAATAAAAAAAGCTTTCATTTTTGAAAGCTCAGGTTTATTTAAAACAAAAGATACAGACTTATTTAATTGCTCATTTCTTTCAAATTTTTAACTAAAAAAACTGAAATTAGATACTAAAAACCTTTTTATTCTTTTATTTTAGACTTAAATTTTTTCTGATAATCTTCCCAGTCCTCTCGGGTTTTAATTTTTTTATACATATCAGTTGAGATAAATGAAAGGTAAGGTTCCAGTTCTTTAGCAGACAGCTCACCTTGCAAAATCGTGATCGGATTGCCGTTTTCTTCTAAAAAAACCGTACTCGGAACAGCATTTACGTTCATATACTGGGTAAATTCATGCAGAGAATTTCGTCCTCTTTTTTGCGAAGTGTTTTCATTGGAAAATTTTCTCCCGAATATTTCGATCGTTTTTTTATCTTCGGCATTGAATTTTACAGGGTAATAATTTTCATTCAGATATTCATAGATGATGGGATGTCCGTAAGTTTTTTTCTCCATAATCTTACACGGACCGCACCAATCTGCATAAAAATCAATAAGAATCTTTTTAGGCTGGGTTTTTTGTGCTTCGAGAGCTTCTTCAATAGTCATCCACTTTACCTGTGAAAAGGCAAAAACAGATTGAATAAAGAATATAATCGCAAAAATTTTTTTCATAATTGTTTTAATATTAAATCATTAACGTACTTCCTGCATCAGTTTTTTTACAAATGGAGATATCAAAATAAGTACCACTCCTGCAATCACGGCATATAATCCCAATTGTTTGTAACCTTCGGTATACGTTATTAATGCATCATAGTTGGTAGAGTTTTTATCTGCTTTTGCTAATCCGGCTCCGATTATTCCGGCAACATACTGCCCATAAGCTGAGGCGAGAAACCATAATCCCATCATCATTCCCTGAAGATTTTTTGTTGAAAGCTTGGTCATAATAGATAATCCTATAGGAGAGAGACATAATTCTCCTAAAGTGATGATCAGTAAAGCCAGAGTGAAGAAGTTTAATGAAGTTATTCCTTGAAGATCAGCAAATAATCTTGTCGCAAATAAAATATAATATCCCAGTCCCAAAAATATAAACCCTAAACCAAACTTAATAATCGTATTGGGTTCTATTTTCTTTTTACTGAGCCAAATCCAAAATAACCCGATCAAAGGAGCTAAAAATATAATGAAAAATGCTCCGGCAGAATTGTTGACCCCATTAGGATCCAGATTGAGCAGGTCTTTGTTGAGGTTTTTAGCGGCAAAAATGCTTAATGAGCCTCCGCTTTGTTCGTAAATTCCCCAAAAAACAATAGAAAATAAAATGAAAATAAGCGCCGCCCAAAGTTTTTTGCGTTCTGATTCGGTTACTTTAGACATTTCATAGAACAGGTAGATCAAAGTTAAAGGTCCAACGATCCACATAAAATAATCTGTATATTCAGGGACAGATACCATTTTCATAATTAATGGAATAAAAATTAAGGATAAAATATATGTTCCATATTCTTTCCATTTCGGCATTTTTCCTGATTTTCCTTCGGCTAAGACTTCCAAGGGCTGCAATCCGATGTTTCCCAAACTTTTTTGGGTAAAAACAAAATTAATCAAACTAATAACCATCACAATTGCTGCTAAACCAAAAGCTACGTTCCATCTTATGTTTTGAGAAATCATATCTCCGAAAAGCTCACCTTTACCAATGGCAATACACAAATATCCGCCCAATAAAGCTCCAAGATTGATTCCTGCATAAAACAGAGAAAATCCCGCATCTGCTCTGGAGTCATTCGGCTTGTAGAGTTGCCCGACCATTGAGGAAATATTTGGCTTAAAAAAACCTGTACCCACTACCGTAAAAGAAATTCCTAAAAAGAAATACTCATGAGGATCTGTTGCTAAAATTAAGCTTCCGATAATCATCAAAAGTCCGCCCCAGAAAAGAGATTTTCTGAATCCGAGAATCTTATCGGCGAATAATCCTCCGATAAAGGTAAAAGCATACACAAAAGCCTGAGTTGCGCCATATTGTAAATTGGCTTTCTCATCATCAAATTTCAATTGAGAAATCATGAAAAACACCAGCATTCCGCGCATTCCGTAGAAGCAGAACCGTTCCCACATTTCAGAGAAAAAGAGACTCCAGATCTGTTTTGGATATTTTCCTTTAAAATTTTGTATTTCGTCGAGGGTGAGGTTCATAATTATATATTATTTAATAGTTTTGATTTAATTTACAATCTACTAATGTATAAAAAAACCTCTGAAAAATCAGAGGTTTAGTAATTATTTGTTTGCATAGTCTAATTTACACCGTGCATCATTTTTTTCAAAATTGGTGAAATTAACGCTAAAATTACGGCAGCTATCCCGCAAAGAACAACAAATACCATAAAGAATTCGAATAGATTGTGAATTTCAAAACCTACAAAAGTTGGGTTTTCTAATGGTAACTGTGCTTTTTCAAATGCGGCAACCTGATCAGCATTTAAGGTTACTTTTTTATCCAAAACTTCCTGTAAATTAACACCTAATTCCTCTGCTTTTTTATATTTATCTCCCGTTGCTGGAATTAATGCTCCTAATGATCCTGCTAGTGCATAACCTGCAGCATTCGAAATAAAGAATACACCATATAGCAATGATGAAAATCTTTTTGGTGCTAATTTTCCGACAAGAGATAATCCAATTGGAGATAGACAAAGTTCTCCACACGTTTGGATGAAGTATAATAACATCAGCCATTTGATTGCCAGTAATCCTGAATTGCCAAGATCTTTTACATTATGTGCAATAATAAAATAACTTAGAGCAATTAAAGCAAGACCAATTGCTTGCTTCATAGGTGAAACAGGTTCTTTGCCTTTTGCACGTAATTTATCCCATGATAAACTGAATGGAACGGCTAATAGAACCACAAAGATTCCATTAAATATCTGAACCATTGAAGGAGGCATATTCCATCCAAAAATATCTCTATCTGTTTGATTGTCTGCAATGAAGGTTAATGACGAACCGGCCTGCTCGAAGGCTGCCCAAAAGAAAATAATAAAAAATGAAACAATGTAAATTACCCAGATTCTTTGTCTTTCGATTCTATTTTCGGCAGAAGACATAATTAAAAATGCCAAAGAAATACCTGCTGCATAAATAAATGGATAAATAATTCCTTTAATTAATTGACCCATTTCAACAGAGTCAAATCCAAACTGACCTACCAGTAAATATCTGAATACAAAAAATAATGCTATAAAAAGAATACCTGTAATTCCTAATGCACTGCTAGAAAACTTAGCTGTCTGAGTTTCTCCTTCTTCAAAATCTTCACTTGTATTGTTTTTTGGTAACCCTCCAATTGGTCTTCCTTCGGGAGTTACTACATATTTATTTTTTAGTATAAGAAATGTTATTGTTCCAATTACCATGGCAATTGAAGCAGCGAGGAATCCCCATTTAAAAGCAAAAATATCTCTTACTCCTGTTGTAGAATCTTTTACATCACCCAAATAAGGGCAGATAAACTGTCCCAAAAAAGCACCGATATTAATCCCCATATAGAAAATCGTAAATGCTGAATCAAGCTTAGATTTTTCCTGTTTAGGATAAAGACTCCCAACCATTGAAGATATATTCGGCTTAAAAAAGCCGTTACCAAAAATGATAATAAACAAAGCCAGCCACATAAACATTTTAGCACTGTCGATATTTCCGGAGAATGTAGATGCACTGATAAACAATAAAAATTGTCCGATCGCCATTAGTGACCCGCCGATGAGAATTGCATTTCTGTTTCCGATGTACTTATCGGCGATAAACCCACCCATAAGCGGAGTAAGATAGCATAATGCTAAAAAACCCCCATAGATGATTGCTGCATCTGCTTCTCTGATTAGTAAAGAATTTACCATAAACAGAGTGAGCAGAGCCCTCATTCCATAAAAGTTGAAACGCTCCCACATCTCTGTTCCGAAAAGTACCCATAATCCTTTAGGATGCCTAGTCTTCGACTGAACTGCTGTATCCATATATACTTGTTAAATTTTTGTTAAGATTGACAAATATAGTTTTTTTTGGGTTTTCGGCAAGTTTTAAAATAAAAAAACCGCAGAATTGACTGCGGTTTTGTGATCGTAAAGTTAAATTTTTAATTAACTCCCTTTTCTTTCATGATTTTATTAAGTCTTTTCAGTATCGAAAGTCCAAGTAATGTTGCCAAAAGAAGTAAGCCAAAATTAACAATGAAGAAATTAGCTTTGTTGTCATAATCATACCAAAAGCTTGCTAAAACTCCGGAAAGTTTGTTTCCGATTGATGTTGAAAGAAAAAATCCACCCATCATTAAAGCTGTAATTCTCGGTGGAGAAAGCTTTGATACCAAAGAAAGACCCATTGGTGACAGACAAAGTTCTCCTACGGTAATCACTCCATACGCTGCAACAAGCCATAAAGCCGATACTTTTACCAAGCCGTTTTGTCCGGCATAAACGGCTCCAACCATTACCAGACACGATAATGCTGAAATGAATAATCCTAAAACAATTTTTGACGGCGTACTTGGTTCTTTACCCTTCCTTCTAAGCATCATAAAAAAAGCTACAACGAGAGGCGTCAGTACAATGACCCAGCCAGGATTGATTGATTGAAATAGCTCTGTATTGTATAAACTGACCTGCTGCGAAGGATTGGCTTCGAGCTTAGCTTTTTCTTCCGAAGAAATGTTTCTGAAATAAATATCTTTTCCCTGTTCTTTTAACGCTTTCCCGTTTTCGTCTTTTTTCACTTGAAACTGATCGTCATATACTGAGACTTCCTGATCTTTGTAATCTTTTATATCCACTAAATAAATGGATTCCAATGGTTTTTCAAGGGGTGCAGGGATTGTTCTGTCGGTATAATTTTTTGCCCATCTTGTTAAAGCTGTTCCGTTTTGTTTAAAAACTGCCCAAAACATTAAGCTTACGGCAAAAATAGCCAATAAGGCTCCGATAGGTTTTTTATCCTCTGAGTTGGCTTTCACATAAAGCATTACATAAAAATAAATAACAGGAACGCAGGCGAAAATAAATGCATCTGTACTATCACTTCCAAAAATGTTGTAAGGAATAAACCATCCAATCAGTCCGAAAACTACTGCAGGTAAGAATACTTTAACCAAAACATCAGAGATTTTGGTATCGCCTTCCTGTGCAGGTTTCAGAATATTAGCCTGAAGAATATGGTGTCTGCCGATCGTAAAAACCAATAGACCAACAAACATTCCTATTCCGGCAGTCATAAATGCAGGTCCCCATCCGTACTTGTTTCGCATAAAAGCAGCAATAATATTGCAGATAAAAGCACCGATATTGATTCCCATGTAGAAAATATTGTAACCGGAATCTTTATTGGCTTTATAAGGTTCCTCATTGTACAAATTACCCAAAAGCGTAGAAATGCTGGGTTTAAAAAATCCATTTCCAATAATAATTAAAGCAAGCGAAGTATAAAACAGCGGAAGTTCTTTAAAAAGTCCGATTCCCAAGTAACCCAGTCCCATCAAAAATCCACCAATATAAATTGCTTTTACATATCCCAAGACCCGGTCTGCAAGAAATCCGCCAAGAAATGGAGTGAGATAAGTCAGCGCAATAAAAGTTCCGAAAATATCATCGGCATTTTTGTCATCAAAGGCTAAGCCTCCTTTCTCGCTGTCAATCATATACAAAACAAAAATTCCGAGAATCAGGTAATATCCGAAACGCTCCCACATTTCCGTAAAAAACAGATAGGGTAGACCTTTTGGGTGTTTAGTTTTCATAATGTTTTAATTCATTTTTTCCAAAAATAGGTTTTTAAATTCAATTGATGAAATTAAGGCGGTTTTGAAAATAATATCATTGGAGTTTTACCGGATAAATAATATGAAGTAAGTGGAATTACAAAGCAGGAATTATATTTTTCTATCATATGATAATCATAACTTGTTTAAAATTTTCTTTGAGTATATCTCTATTTTGAATAAATTTGTCAACATTAAAAAATAGAAAATGAATACACCATCAGAATTAAAGTACACCAAAGATCATGAGTGGATCAAGATAGAAGGAAATGTTGCTACTATTGGGATTACAGACTTTGCACAGGGAGAATTGGGAGATATTGTTTATGTAGATGTAGATACAGTAGATGATGAGATCAATGGGGGAGATGTTTTCGGAAGTGTTGAGGCGGTAAAGACAGTATCAGATTTATTCTTGCCGATTTCAGGAAAAGTAATAGAATTTAATTCTGCTCTGGAAGATCAGCCGGAACTTTTAAACTCAGACCCTTACGGACAAGGTTGGATCATCAAGTTGGAAATAGCCGATGATGCAGATCAGTCAGAATTGCTTTCTGCAGAAGAATATCAGGAAGTCATTGGATAAAATTTCAAACATATTCATAAAGATACTGCCCATATATTGGGCATTTCTTACATATATGCTTTTACGTCCGGGCGTAGAAAATCACGAATATTGGTTTATGTTTTCCGGAATAGATAAAGTTTTACATCTAAGTATTTTTGCTGCTTTAGGTTTTTGTTTTATAGCAGCATTTCCGAGGATAAAGTTCTCCTACTTTTTACAGATTCTTCTTATCTATGCATTTCTTACTGAAATTCTTCAGGAAAAAATGCAGATGGGGAGATCTATGGAAACCTTAGATATTGTAGCAGATACTATCGGTTGTTTGGTAGGATATTATACATATAAGGAGCTGGTAAAACGATTTTTGTAAGAACTCATATATACTATTATATAATGTCTCTGAATTTTCAGGGACATTTTTCGTTTAAAGATGAATTTTTTCCAGGATCCATATACCACTTTCCTCTATATCTTTTTCGCCAGCTCTTTTTTAAAATAAAATCCTTTTCAGAAAAATGATGTCTTTTCCATGGGTCTAAGGTATTTTTATGTCCTTTTCTTTTCCTTTTTGCTTTTTTTTTAAATTTTTCTCACAGTTATTCAGGGAGTTAAGGGGAGATATTAATTTAGGATTAATTTTATGTTAAATAAATTTGGAGTTTGGGGGAAATAGTTTCTATTTTTGCGGCACTTAAAACGAGAGTTTAGAGTAGCGCAGAAGAGGCTTGAAAGGCAATAAAGAATAACCCTCTGTATTTACTGGATACGCGAGTAGCGGTAGATGAGATATAAATTTCGGAGCGGGATTTATTTAGGAATAAAAAACAAAAATAAACCTTGCTGAATTAAAAAAGATTTGTATCTTTGCAGTCCCGATAAAGGGAGCGCAGGAGAGTATTGGTTTAATGAGGATAAGGAATTAGGGTTAATAAAAAAAACTTTAAAATTTTCTTTAGAAACATTTGGCTGATAAGAAATAATTTTTTACTTTTGCACTCGCAAATACGGAGCGACACTGACAGAAAAGATTGCTACGTTATAAAGCGAAAGAGGATAGATCATTGAAAAATAGATATAACAACCAAGTAAGGAAAAACTAAAGCGTCAAATAACTTTGAGTGAGTCAGACAAACCTACAATGGAGAGTTTGATCCTGGCTCAGGATGAACGCTAGCGGGAGGCCTAACACATGCAAGCCGAGCGGTAGATTGCTTTCGGGCAATTGAGAGCGGCGTACGGGTGCGGAACACGTGTGCAACCTGCCTTTATCAGGGGGATAGCCTTTCGAAAGGGAGATTAATACCCCATAATATATTGATTCGCATGGATTGATATTGAAAACTCCGGTGGATAGAGATGGGCACGCGCAAGATTAGATAGTTGGTGAGGTAACGGCTCACCAAGTCAGTGATCTTTAGGGGGCCTGAGAGGGTGATCCCCCACACTGGTACTGAGACACGGACCAGACTCCTACGGGAGGCAGCAGTGAGGAATATTGGACAATGGGTGAGAGCCTGATCCAGCCATCCCGCGTGAAGGACGACTGCCCTATGGGTTGTAAACTTCTTTTGTACAGGGATAAACCTAGATACGTGTATCTAGCTGAAGGTACTGTACGAATAAGCACCGGCTAACTCCGTGCCAGCAGCCGCGGTAATACGGAGGGTGCAAGCGTTATCCGGATTTATTGGGTTTAAAGGGTCCGTAGGCGGATGTGTAAGTCAGTGGTGAAATCTCACAGCTTAACTGTGAAACTGCCATTGATACTGCATGTCTTGAGTAAGGTAGAAGTGGCTGGAATAAGTAGTGTAGCGGTGAAATGCATAGATATTACTTAGAACACCAATTGCGAAGGCAGGTCACTATGTCTTAACTGACGCTGATGGACGAAAGCGTGGGGAGCGAACAGGATTAGATACCCTGGTAGTCCACGCCGTAAACGATGCTAACTCGTTTTTGGGTTTTCGAATTCAGAGACTAAGCGAAAGTGATAAGTTAGCCACCTGGGGAGTACGTTCGCAAGAATGAAACTCAAAGGAATTGACGGGGGCCCGCACAAGCGGTGGATTATGTGGTTTAATTCGATGATACGCGAGGAACCTTACCAAGGCTTAAATGGGAATTGACAGGCTCAGAAATGGGTTTTTCTTCGGACAATTTTCAAGGTGCTGCATGGTTGTCGTCAGCTCGTGCCGTGAGGTGTTAGGTTAAGTCCTGCAACGAGCGCAACCCCTGTCACTAGTTGCCATCATTCAGTTGGGGACTCTAGTGAGACTGCCTACGCAAGTAGAGAGGAAGGTGGGGATGACGTCAAATCATCACGGCCCTTACGCCTTGGGCCACACACGTAATACAATGGCCGGTACAGAGGGCAGCTACTATGCGAATAGATGCGAATCTCGAAAGCCGGTCTCAGTTCGGATTGGAGTCTGCAACTCGACTCTATGAAGCTGGAATCGCTAGTAATCGCGCATCAGCCATGGCGCGGTGAATACGTTCCCGGGCCTTGTACACACCGCCCGTCAAGCCATGGAAGTCTGGGGTACCTGAAGTCGGTGACCGTAACAGGAGCTGCCTAGGGTAAAACAGGTAACTAGGGCTAAGTCGTAACAAGGTAGCCGTACCGGAAGGTGCGGCTGGAACATCTCATTTTAGAGCGTTGAAGAACGTTAAACAAAATACAAAGTACTTATATAGTACAATTGTACTTACTTAAAGTTAAAGCTTTAGTTTTTTATTTGGTTGATATATTAAAAAAATACAAAACCCACTAGAAATTAGTATAAGGGATAAGAGATTTAGAAAAAGAAGTTAGGAATTAGAAGTTAGAAATTAGTCTAACATCTAGTGTCTAAAATCTAACATCTAAAACAAAGTCTCGTAGCTCAGCTGGTTAGAGCGCTACACTGATAATGTAGAGGTCGGCAGTTCGAGCCTGCCCGAGACTACTAATTAAAGCGGTAAGCATTAAGCTTCAAGCAGTAGGCATTAGCCTAAAGCTTATAGCCTAGAGCCTGCAGCACCTAGAGGGGGAATTAGCTCAGCTGGCTAGAGCGCCTGCCTTGCACGCAGGAGGTCAAGGGTTCGACTCCCTTATTCTCCACCATCATAGATGGTTTAATTTTAAAAAAGCAGATAGAGCCAAAAACAATATTTGCGAATTAGATCAGAAATAGAAATAAGATCATTGACATTAACGGTAAAGACATCACAAAGAGAAAACCGAGCACTTATAAGTGCTTGAGTAACCTAAAAATAGGAAAGAAATCGTTAAGGGCGTATGGCGGATGCCTAGGCTTTCAGAGGCGAAGAAGGACGTGGTAAGCTGCGAAAAGCTCGGGGGATTGGCACACACGAATAGATCCCGAGATGTCCGAATGGGGCAACCCGGCATGTTGAAGACATGTCACCCAGCAATGGGAGCAAACCCGGAGAACTGAAACATCTAAGTACCCGGAGGAAAAGAAATCGAAGAGATTCCGTAAGTAGTGGCGAGCGAAAGCGGATTAGCCCAAAAGCTTTTATATGTTTAATAGAATGTTCTGGAAAGAACAGCCAAAGAGGGTGACAGCCCCGTATATGAAAGGCATATTTGAGTGATAAATGAGTAGGGCGGGACACGTGAAATCCTGTCTGAATATGGGGGGACCATCCTCCAAGGCTAAATACTCCTGAAAGACCGATAGTGAACAAGTACTGTGAAGGAAAGGTGAAAAGCACTTCGAATAGAAGGGTGAAATAGAACCTGAAACCGTACGCCTACAAGCGGTCGGAGCACCAATATGGTGTGACGGCGTGCCTTTTGCATAATGAGCCTACGAGTTAATTTTACTAGCGAGGTTAAGGACTTCAGGTCCGGAGCCGGAGCGAAAGCGAGTCTGAATAGGGCGTATAGTTAGTAGGATTAGACGCGAAACCTTGTGATCTACCCATGGGCAGGTTGAAGCTTTGGTAACACAAAGTGGAGGACCGAACCGGTTGACGTTGAAAAGTCTTCGGATGACCTGTGGGTAGGGGTGAAAGGCCAATCAAACTGGGAGATAGCTCGTACTCCCCGAAATGCATTTAGGTGCAGCGTCGATATATAGTTTATTAGAGGTAGAGCTACTGATTGGATGCGGGGGTTTCATCGCCTACCAATTCCTGACAAACTCCGAATGCTAATAAATGATGGTCGGCAGTGAGGGCATGGGTGCTAAGGTCCATGTCCGAGAGGGAAAGAACCCAGACCAACAGCTAAGGTCCCCAAATATATGCTAAGTTGAAGCAACGCGGTTGAACTGCATTGACAGCTAGGATGTTGGCTTGGAAGCAGCCATTCATTTAAAGAGTGCGTAACAGCTCACTAGTCGAGCGGTTCGGCATGGATAATAATCGGGCATAAGCATATTACCGAAGCTATGGATTTATAATTAATTATATCTGGTAGGGGAGCATTCTGTTTGCGCCGAAGCAGTATCGTGAGGTATTGTGGAGCGGACAGAAAAGAAAATGTAGGCATAAGTAACGATAAAGGGGGCGAGAAACCCCCTCACCGAAAGACTAAGGTTTCCTCAGCCATGCTAATCAGCTGAGGGTTAGTCGGGACCTAACGCGAATCCGAAAGGAGTAGTGGATGGACAATGGGTTAATATTCCCATACTTGCTCACACTAAAAAGGGGACGGAGTGCCGTACTTACTGAAGACTGACGGAATAGTCAAGACCTAGCCTTCGGGCGAAGTTGCTGTAGGGAAAGTGCTTCCAAGAAAAGCCGAAGTGAAGCAACCCGTACCAAAACCGACACAGGTAGTCGAGGAGAGAATCCTAAGGTGCTCGAGTGAGTCGTGGCTAAGGAACTAGGCAAAATAGTCTCGTAACTTCGGAAGAAGAGACGCCATCAGCAATGGTGGCCGCAGTGAAGAGGCCCAGGCGACTGTTTATCAAAAACACAGGACTCTGCTAAATCGAAAGATGCTGTATAGGGTCTGACACCTGCCCGGTGCTGGAAGGTTAAGGAAGGTGCTTAGAAGTAATTCGAAGGCATTGACTGAAGCCCCAGTAAACGGCGGCCGTAACTATAACGGTCCTAAGGTAGCGAAATTCCTTGTCGGGTAAGTTCCGACCTGCACGAATGGTGTAACGATCTGGGCACTGTCTCAGCCACGAGCTCGGTGAAATTGTAGTATCGGTGAAGATGCCGATTACCCGCAATGGGACGAAAAGACCCTGTGAACCTTTACTATAACTTCGTATTGACTTTGAGTAAGTAATGTGTAGGATAGGTGGGAGGCTTTGAAGCCGGCACGCTAGTGTTGGTGGAGCCAACGTTGAAATACCACCCTTTACTTACTTGGAGCCTAACTTCTTTTAGAAGGACATTGCGTGGTGGGTAGTTTGACTGGGGTGGTCGCCTCCAAAAGAGTAACGGAGGCTTTCAAAGGTACCCTCAGCACGCTTGGTAACCGTGCGTAGAGTGTAATGGCATAAGGGTGCTTGACTGTGAGACCTACAAGTCGATCAGGTGCGAAAGCAGGACATAGTGATCCGGTGGTTCCGTATGGAAGGGCCATCGCTCATAGGATAAAAGGTACTCCGGGGATAACAGGCTAGTCTCCCCCAAGAGCTCACATCGACGGGGAGGTTCGGCACCTCGATGTCGGCTCGTCACATCCTGGGGCTGGAGAAGGTCCCAAGGGTTGGGCTGTTCGCCCATTAAAGTGGCACGCGAGCTGGGTTCAGAACGTCGTGAGACAGTTCGGTCTCTATCTATTGCGGGCGTTAGATGTTTGAGAGGGCTTGATTCTAGTACGAGAGGACCGAATTGAACAAACCTCTGGTGTATCAGTTGTACCGCCAGGTGCACCGCTGAGTAGCTATGTTTGGAAGAGATAAGCACTGAAAGCATATAAGTGCGAAACTCGCCTCAAGATGAGACATCTTTTAAGGGTCGTGGGAGATGACCACGTTGATAGGCTACAGGTGTAAAGTTGGTAACAGCATAGCCGAGTAGTACTAATTACCCGTAGATTTATAGCCTATTGGTTACAATACCAAGCCTTATAAGTGCAGAACTGGTTTTGCCTTTGTGATGAAATTTACCGATAAAATAGAAGTTAGAAACTAGAAATTAGAAGTTAGTATTTACTAATCTCTAACTACTAACATCTAATCTCTTATATACAGCCTTTAGGGTGGTTTTAGCGGTGGGGCTCACCTGTTCCCATTCCGAACACAGAAGTTAAGCCCACCAGCGCCGATGGTACTGCGAAAGCGGGAGAGTAGGTCGCCGCCAGTTTTTTTTACAAACCTCATACAATAATGTATGAGGTTTTTTTATGCCCTTACTTTTTTGGCTCCTCATTCAAAAAATACTCCAACTCTTCATCAATTCAAAACTCATCAAATCAGAACTCATCTCAATTAAAATAACAAAAAAACCGCTTTGATGATAACAAAGCGGCTATATACAATTAGTTGAAGATATTTTTAGCTAGGAGAAGTCTATATGATTTCTTTATAAAAATTAAAAATTTAATACTATCAAATTATTTTAATTTCTTCAAAATTTCTAAAGCCGTTGAGGAAGTCTTTTAAATTCATTCTTTTTTTCCCTTCCAATTGTAGCTCTAGTGGGAAATATATTCCATCTTGAGTATAAATTTTAAATTCATTTTTTGAAATTTCTATGCTTCCGATTTCTTTATGATGATTATTAATCTCATATTTTCCAGAAAATATTTTCAAATTTTTTTCTTCTTCAGAGATTTTTAAGATAGTAAAAGCAGCAGGATATGGAGACATTCCCAAGATAAACTGATGAATTATTTTAGAATTTTCATTCCAGTTAATCTTTGTATCTTCTTTGAAAATTTTAAAGGCATTTTTAGGATTTTCAACGTGTGGCTGAGTTTTCTCTGAAATTGAGTTTTCGGATAGACCATCAAGTGTTTTTATCACTAGATCAGCTCCTATTAACATCAACCTATCATGAAGGCATCCTGCATTTTCATTGGGTAAAATAGTGAGTTCCTGTTGTAGCAGGATATTTCCTTCGTCTATTTTTTCATTAATAAAAAAAGTAGTAACTCCAGTTTTTTGCTCGCCATTTATAATGGCATAATTAATGGGTGCAGCACCTCTATAATCTGGCAAAAGTGATGCGTGAAGGTTGAAGGTTCCCATTTTAGGCATCTCAAATAAAACTTTGGGCATCATTCTAAATGCAACTACTACGAAGACATCAGCTTCTAATTTTTTTAATTCATTTAAGAACTCAGGATTTCTTAATTTTTCAGGCTGAAAAACAGGAATGCCGTTTTCAACTGCAAAAATTTTAACAGGTGATTGATTGATCTTTTGTCCTCTCCCGCTTGCTTTATCGGCAACAGTAACGACACCTGCGACTTGATGATGAGATTTATGAATGGCTTCCAATGTATGCTTTGCAAACTCGGGAGTGCCTAAAAATACGACTTTCAATGATTTCATTGTACAAAGATAAAGTTCTTTATGGTAAAGGAGAAATGAGCAGCTTTAAATTTAGTTTAGACGAATTATCATTACTTCTATGTAAGAGCATAAGTTTTAAAGTTAAGCATTTTTACTTTTCCTGCGTCCAGAAGATAAATTAAATGTTCTAAAATATTTTCCTTTGACTGAAATTGAAGCTGAACAGAAATTTCCTCTATAGTAGATGGTTTTTTGTTTAAAACACGGATGATTTCTTCGGATATATTTTTTCCGAATATTGATTGCTTATTTTTCTCACAGGCTGTACATTGCCCACAGTTTTTTGAATGTTTTTCTCCAAAATAAGATAGGATAAGTTTTATTTTGCAATATTTGGTATCTTCTACAAAAAACTTCATTTCTTCCCATTTCTGTATTTTATTTTTCTGAATGTGTTCAAAAAGTTTCCAGTATATTCCACTATTAGCTCTTTCATCTCTTTGTTTCAGAAATTTAACACTTGCTAAAGCTCCATCAATGTACTCGAGATAGTTTTTTTGTTGCATTTCCTTTAACCTTTCTTTGATTAAATGAATACTAACGCCAATTTTATTGCTCAAATTTTGTTCGCTAAACATGACTTTATGACTTGTGATTCCTGAAAGTGACCGAAGAAGTAACTCAATAAAATAAGCATCTTTTGAGGGGATCTGATCAATTTCAGCATGATTAATCAATAGTTCTAAAGAAGACAAACTTTTGTTGTTATTGTAGTAAATAATCTCCTGCGTATGAAGGAAATTGAGTACATTTTTAATTTTT
Source organism: Chryseobacterium echinoideorum (assembly GCF_007474535.1). GTDB lineage: Bacteria > Bacteroidota > Bacteroidia > Flavobacteriales > Weeksellaceae > Chryseobacterium > Chryseobacterium echinoideorum. The sequence goes on from NZ_VKNW01000006.1 coordinate 254,126, forward strand.
GCTGTTGATAGTTTTGTAAAATTCTGTATTCCTGTCGTATTAAGTTGAAAAACTTTTTCAGGAAGTTCAAATTCAGCTACCTGAAATTTTGAGTATAAATAGCTGATAATCTTCAAAAATTCAACTTTATTAGGGATCTGGTTTTTTAAGATTTGGTCAAAATTTGATATTTCCTGCTGATTCCACAAAAGAAAAGCGAAACTTTTTTTGCCATCTCTTCCTGCACGACCAATTTCCTGATAATAATTTTCAATTGATTGAGAAGGTGAAAAGTGAATCACAAAACGGACATTATCTTTATCAATACCCATTCCGAAAGCATTGGTGGAGATTAATACATTTTGATCACTGTTGTTCCAAAAATTTTGTCTCTCATGTTTTTCTTTGGTTGTAAGACCTGCGTGATAATAATCTACATTCTGTATCTTATTGCGATGTAAATATTCTGTAAGTAGCTCGGCTTCTTTTCTTGTCCTAACGTATATAATTCCGGATTCTTTAGCATATTTTAAAATATTGAGAACCTTTTGATATTTGTCTGAAATTTCTTCAATAAAAATTTTTATATTATCTCTTTTAAAACTTTTTTGAAATACATTAGGATGAGTAAGCTCAAGTTTACTTTTTATTTCATCTAAAACTTTGGGTGTTGCAGTTGCAGTTAACGCTAAACAAGGAATTTCAGGATTATTCTTTCTAAAATCTTTTATATTTTGATAGCTAGGCCTGAAATCTTGTCCCCATTCTGAAATACAGTGTGCTTCATCTACTGCAATAAAAGAAAGTGGTATTTCTTCAATATTTTGTATAAACTGCTTATTAGTTAATCTTTCGGGTGAAATGTAGAGCAGTTTTGTTAAACCATCTTTGCATCGATTATAGATAACTTCAGCATCAAATTCATCCAGTTCGGAACTCAAATATTCAGCTTCAATTCCTCTAAATTTTAACTGATTTACCTGATCTTTCATTAATGCTAATAAAGGGGAAATTACCAGGCAAGTTCCATGCTGTAAAAGTGCAGGTAATTGATAACAAAGTGATTTTCCTGCTCCTGTAGGAAGTAGAACAAGCGTATCTTTTTGCTGTATTATAGAATCAATAATTTGTTCCTGAGTATCCCGGAAATGGTCATAACCCCAAAAATGCTGTAGGGTCTTGGCTTTTAATTCATTAAAATCTTGGGAAGAAATCATAAAGTAAATGTAAGGAAAGTATTTAAACAAAAAAAGCCACGCATTGCGTGACTTTGATATAATACAATAGTTTATTATTTAGCTTCAAAGTAAACTCTTCTGTTTGCTCTGTTTTTCCATTCAGGACATTTTGTAGCTGGTTCACACTCAGGATATTTAAGGTCTTTTTCACCTCTTCCTACTGCATTTAGCTTAGAAGCATCAACACCGTTTCTGATTAAATAGCTCTTAACGCTATTTGCTCTTCTTTCGGAAAGCTTTTGGTTATAAGCATCAGAAGCTCTGGTATCAGTTGCTCCAATTACAGTATATGAACCATTAGATGAATTGATATAGTTTACTGCATTGTTTAGAATTGGAGTATTATTTGGTAAAATTCTGTCAGAATTCAAATCAAACTCAATTCCTTCAAGGTTCATTTCATTTATCGTAACTCCACCATTGTTTGGTAATGGTTCAGGAGCCAATGGACACCCTTGATTTTCTACTGGTCCTGGTACAGTTACGCACTTGTCATAAAGATCAATTACTCCGTCTAAATCTGTATCAAGAGCTACACCAGCACCATCAACTCTTGCTCCTGCAGGAGTATCAAGCTGTCTATCCCAGTCATCACAAACACCGTCATTATCTGCATCTCCTTTTTTGCAAACTTCAATATCCTGGTTTTTGTCAGCCAAAACATCAAGTTTATAGTACATCTCCTGCAATGGATCATGCCACATTAAGTGAGATTCGTGTTTTCCTAATTTTAAAGATAAACCTAGAGTTGCATTAAAGAAGTTATCTGAAATCTGGTCTTCTCTCTTATTAATAGAGCTATATTGTGCACCACCACCGTCAAATTCATCATCACCCGTGTACACATACATTAATCTCGTTTCAAGATCTAATCTTCTGTTAACTTTAAATTTAAGACCAGCTCCGGCTTGTCCAAAGAATGATCCTAATTTAAAAGGTTTTACTTCTGTAGCTAATCTCTGACCGTTAAGATCTTTCTGATAAGCTCTGTATGCTAAAGTCCCTATACCTGCATAACCATGTAATGCCCATCTGAAAGTAGATTTGTTGTCAACTCTTCTTAATAAATTGGAGAAATTAATATCCCCTAATAAAGAGATGGCATCATATTGAGTTCTTGCACCTACCTGCTGATAAGTAGAACCTGCGGGAGCGGAATCCTTTGTGTTAAACCACCCTTGTCTTGTTTCTCCTCTGTCATATTGTAAATTGATACCAAAAGCGTGAGTAATAGCTTTGTCAATACTTATATAAGCAGAATATCCGAAAAGGTTTTTACCGTTACCGTTTTTAATAGAAGTTAAATCTCCTGACTGAACTAATGGCACACCAGCCCCAGCTGATATTGCCCAGTCATTAAATCTTTTTGATTTTTGTGTAAAGGGAGATACATTGGCAGATCCGGATGAAAACGTATTAGGATAAGTATCATTAGAAACGACCATTATTGAATCTTGTGCATAGTTTGCTGTAGGTACAGCTAAAGCTAATGCAACAATGGCTAAACTTAATTTCATAGTGTATTTTTTATTTAGTTAATTAAATGATTGTTATTTAGATTTAAAATAAACTCTGCGGTTTGCTTCATTTTTCCATTCAGGACATTTTGTAGCAGGATCACATTCAGGATATTTCAAATCAGATTTCCCATGACCTTCAGGGATTAGCATACCTGCCGGAACGCCTTTACCTGTAAGATAAGAAACGACAGCATTAGCTCTTTTTTGAGACAAAGTCTGGTTGTATTTTTCTGAACCTCTTGTATCAGTAGCACCAATAACTAAGTATTGACTATTTTTATCTAAAGTTTTGATGACTTCAACAGCATGATTTAGTTTTTCAAAAGATTGTGGTCTTATTTTGTCACTATTTAATTCAAATTCAATCCCTTCAAAATCCTGATTGATTGTTTCTTCGATTGTTGGCTCTACATTTTGTACAATTGGAGTAGTTGGGCATCCTTGGTTCTCAACAGGACCAGGAACTGTTACACATTTATCGTAAAGATCAATTACACCATCCAGATCCATATCTAAAGCTACCCCTGCTCCATCAACTCTTGCTCCGGCAGGAGTGTTGAGTTCACGATCCCAGTCATCACATACTCCATCATTGTCATTATCACCTTTTTCACAGACAACTAATTCTGTTGATGTATTTTCTAAAACATTAGCTCTGTAGTATGCTTCTTGCAAAGGATCGTGCCATGCGAGATGAGAAATGTGCTTTCCAAGCTTAAATGAAAGCCCTAAATTAAATGATAACATTGAGTCTGAATAAGAATCATTGATCAGGTTATAATTTATTTTGTAACCGTTTGCTCCTTCAAATTCTCTTCCATCACCACCACCATCAAACTCTTCATCAAAACTGTTAAGGTACATCACTCTTCCTTCAATATCTATAAGTCTGGAGATTTTATATTTCAATCCGACACCGGCCTGCATGAAAAAAGATTCGATATTAAGCTTTTGATCAATCATGATTGGAATTCTTGGAGGGTTTGTACTCCATCTTGAGGCATCGTTGTCGATGAGCTCTGTCTTATAGCCCATGAAACCAATTCCTGCATAACCATGTAAAGCCCATCTGTACGGAGAATGATTATCTACACGTCTTAGAAGATTAGAGAAATTTAGATCTCCTAATATCGAAACCTGCTTAAATTCCGTCCACGCATTAGCGACCCCTGCAGCAGGGTTGTTTGGCAACATTCCTCTTTGGTTTGTTTTACCCATTTGATACTGCAGACTTAATCCGAATGTGTGGGAAATTTGTTTGTCAAGACTTACATAAGCGTTCCAGCCCCAGTTGATTTTGCGATCGTAAAAAGAAGTAAGGTCAGCAAAAGTCATAAATGCAGGTCCTCCTCCCACAGATATAGCCCAGTCATTAAATCTTCTGGCTTTGTTATCAAATTTTTGAACGTTTGCGGATCCCGAAGAGAATGTATTAGGAAATTCATTAGTAGAATTTACGGCAATACTGTCCTGAGCATAAGTAGCAATAGGCAATGTAGCCAATAATAATAAACCTAATTTCATACAATATGTTTTATGTGTTGTTTTTTTTAAATAATATCTTTCAATAAAATTTTTGAAAATTTTCTTTCATTAAGATGTCTCTTGTGAGGGATTTCTAATCTTTCTGATAAGAATTTCAATTCATTAAACTTTACTATATCAATGTCAATTATCCTGTCAGTGTAAATTTTTGTGACCTTAGAGTCGTTTTTTCGACCCATATTGATCTCGATTTTCTTTACATAATCAAGAAGTTGAACAGGTGATAAGTCAGTTTGTATTATCGTTGCAATATTACAAAAAATATTAGAACTGACAAACTCTACAGGCTCAGATATTAAATATTCACTTTTTTTTAATATTGTATGTTCCTGTGCTATTGCTTCCAAAGCCTCATCAATATTGTTTTTTGTATTACCAATATTACTTCCGAGTAACAAAACTGCTGTATGCTGCGACATATTGAAAAATGATTATTTATGAAGAGTTTCTTTAAAAATGTATTAGCAAATATAGTAGCTATTGTCATACTATGCTTCGTATTTTTCTTCTTTTTTGTTTTAATGATTGCTTTCGGATCAATGAGCAATAAAGAATCTGTTAAAGTGAAGAAAAATTCTGTTCTGACGATTAATCTTAAAACAGATATCATTGATAGTCCAACAGAGGAGCGTCAAAATATTTTTGATCTTAACAGAAAAAGCACAAATATTCTTATTTATGATGCAATAGAAGCCATTCACAAAGCTAAAACCGATGATAATATAAAAGGAATCAGTATAGAGGTTGATAATCTTAATGCAGGAATCACCCACATAGACGATTTAAGATCTGCCATTGAAGATTTCAAGAAAAGTGGCAAATTTGTTTATGCCTACGGAAATGCTGTTTCTCAGGCTTCATATTATTTAGGCTCAGTTGCTGATCAGTACTATCTAAATCCTGCAGGTGGGATTGAATTAAAAGGACTTTCTACTGAAGTTACTTTCTTTAAAGATTTTGCTGAGAAATACGGAATAGGCATTGAAGTTATTCGTCACGGAAAATTCAAATCTGCTGTAGAGCCTTTTTTAAGAAATGATATTTCTCCTGAAAATAAAGAGCAATTAAGTACACTGTTAAATGATATTTGGGGCAATACTTCTTCTAAAATTGCAGCATCCAGAAAAATAAGCACAAATGACTTCAGAATGGTTGTTGACAGTCTGTATGGAATGATCCCTGATTTAACGGTGAAATATAAATTGGCAGATCAGCTCATCCAAAAAACAGAATATGATAATATTATCCGTAAAAAGCTTAATCTTAAAGAGAAAGATGAACTTAATAAAATTGCATTGCATAAATATGCAGATTCCTTTAAAGATAAAGAGTCTGAGAATGAAAGAGTGGCAATCCTTTATGCTTCCGGTTCTATAAATAGTGGTAATGAGTATAACGAAATTTATTCTGAAAAATATATAAAATATATAAAAGAACTGCAGGAAGATAAAAAAGTAAAGGCGGTTGTTCTGAGAATTAATTCTCCTGGTGGAAGTGCCAATGCGTCTGATGAAATTCTTTTTGAACTTCAGCAATTAAAGAAAAAGAAACCTTTGATTGTTTCGTTTGGAGACTATGCAGCTTCTGGTGGTTATTATATTGCAATGGCTGCTGATAAGATTTACTCTGAACCTAATACACTCACAGGATCAATTGGTGTGTTTGGTGTACTTCCTTATTTTAAAGATATCGCCAACAAAAACGGAATACGTTCAGACATTGTTGCTACAAATGCCAATTCAGCTTATTATTCTTCACTTCATGGTCTTACACCTTATGGAGTAAATTTGATGACAAGAAGTGTAGAAGGAACTTACAAAAGATTTGTGCATTTTGTAACTCAAAACAGAAATAAAACTTTTGAACAGGTTGATAATGTAGGGGGCGGAAGAGTATGGAGCGGAATGCGTGCTAAAGAAATTGGTTTGGTAGATGAGCTGGGTTCTCTTCATGATGCGGTAAAATTTGCAGCTCAGAAAGCTAATTTAAAATCTTACAACGTATCTTCTTATCCAAAAGAAGTAAGTGCATTCGAGCAAATTTTTAGTAATATGAATGAGGATGATATTTCTGCAAAAGTAATTAGAAATAAAATTGGAAAAGCAAATTATGAAATACTACAGCAGCTTACAGATGAAAAGCTTAAATCTGAAGTGAAGATGGAAATGCCTTACAAGATTAATATTAAATAAAAAACAAACCCGATTTGAATTTCAAATCGGGTTTGTTTATATGTATATATTTAAAAGTTAAAATTATAGATTTCTGAGAGATTATTAAGGTAGTATTGGTTTTTCTTATTAAGATTAATTAAAGTTCTAGCCTTAATCCATAATTCAATTCATCTTAAAATAATTTTATTAGTTCATTATTTTTTTCTAATTGACTGTCTTAATGCTAAAATAAAAAAAACTAAGGATATCTAAAATAAGAGTGTCTTCGGTTTTGAAATTTCACATTTCTAAATTTTAACATCATTATTGAATGTTTTTTTTCGGATTTAATAAAATTTAGACTAATTTTGGGGTATGCGTAGAATAATAGTCTACTTCCGTCAAGCTCTCAAAAAATCTTTTGACAATATCCGAAACGAACAACTGAAAAACAACCTTCTTCAGGCGGTTCCATTTTGGATAGGATCTGTAATTACAGGATTTTTTGCCGTTATGTATGCCAAAATATTTGCATGGGGAGAAAATCTTCTGCATTTTATTCTCAACTGGCACGATTGGATGATTTTTATTATTGCGCCGGTAGGTTTTGTTCTTTCCTGGTGGCTGGTAAAAGAATTTGCTCCCAATGCTAAAGGAAGTGGTATTCCGCAGGTAATGGCTGCTGTAGAATTGGCAAATCCAAAAGAACACCGTAAAATCCGAAGTCTTTTAAGCTTAAAAATAATTATTTTTAAAATCCTTTCATCGGTAGTTTTGGTAATTGGAGGTGGTGCAGTCGGAAGGGAAGGACCAACCATTCAGATTGCAGGTTCAATATTCAGAAAAGTGAATGAATATCTTCCCGATTGGTGGCCTAAGATTTCAAAGAAAAACATGATTATGACCGGAGCTGCAGCAGGATTGGCAGCCGCTTTCAATACACCATTAGGAGGGATTGTTTTTGCGGTGGAAGAACTTTCTAAAACGCACATTAATTATTTTAAAACAGCACTGTTTACTGCGGTTATTATTGCGGGTTTAACAGCACAGACTTTAGCAGGATCATACCTGTATTTAGGGTATCCTAAAACCAATGATGTTTCTTTAACGGTCATGTTTCCTATCATCCTTGTCTCAGGAATTGCAGGGATTTTAGCAAGTCATCTTTCCGTAATTATGCTCAAAATAAATCATTGGAAAAAAAGAACATTGAAAACAGATCGTTCAAATATACTTTTTCTGATTGGCTGTGCTTTGGTGATCGCTTGTATTTCGTTTTTTATCAGTCGTGAGATTCTTGGATCAGGAAAAGAAATTATGGAGCGGGTACTTTTTACCCAGGATAAACATGAAGCTTGGTATGTTCCTATATTAAGAATGTTTGGGCCGGCTCTATCGTTTACGTCAGGTGGTGCAGGAGGGATTTTTGCACCGGCTCTTACTGCGGGAGCAAGTATTGGTTCTGTAATTTCGGGTGTCATTCATTTAACAGCAAATGAAACCAATGTAGTTGTTTTGGGCGGAATGGTTGCCTTTCTTACAGGGATAACAAGAGCTCCGTTTACATCAGCAATTATTGTTCTGGAAATGACAGACCGCCATTCACTTATTTTTCATCTGATGCTTGCAGGGATGATTTCTTCTCTTTTTTCTATTTTGGTCAGCAGACATTCGCTTTATGATGTTTTGAAAGGAAATTTTCTTTCTGAGCTGAGAAATGAAGCAAAACCCTAAAACTCGAATTCTATTCCGCCTAAATAAGTTAAAGAAAAATCATCATTTTCCACAGATTTTGGCTGTGGAATCTGCCCATGACTCACAAAGATCAAAGAGTTTATTTCAAACTTCAGATTCATTTCATTTATTCGGTTAACCAAAACAGGAAGCCATTGTTCGGCAAAAGAATATTCGGCAAAATGATGTATGCTCTTTTCAAAACCATATTCCAGAAGATCCTGATCAAACCAGATTGTATCCTGTGATTCTGCAAACTTTGAAACGTAGCTGTCATCAGATTCTTCACTAATGTAATAATTCTCATCCTCTTCTACAAATTGATAAAAATACTCCTCACTTCTGAAATCTCCTACCCAAAAATCTAAAACCTGTTTATTCATCGTTCTTATTTGAAAATTCAAAGGTAATATTTTAGTGTGATAAATATAGAATCGTCATTTAACATATTTGCTTATATTTGATCTATTAGTAAAGAATAACTTTATCACTTATGTAAAGCTCAATTTTCTTATAAAAACACCAATGAAAATCAGTAAGGTATAATTAAGGTAATAAAATCTCAATATGAAAAACATCAATATTGCAGTTCTTGCTTTTTCTGGAATTGTATTTTTAAATTCTTGCGGGACATCAAAAAACACAGCCGCACAATCTAACGAAATTACTCGGGAATCAACAGCTAATCAATCTACTAATAAAGAAATTCCGGAAGAAGGACTTAATCTTTCTTACATGGATAAAACTGTTCGTCCGCAGGATGATTTCTTCAATTACGTAAACGGTAACTGGATCAAAACCACACAGATTCCTTCAGATAAAGCAAGTTGGGGGTCTTTCAATGCGTTGCGTGAGAATGTAGATGATGCTTCTTTAGGGATTTTAAACAAAATTTTAAATAAAGATTACGCAGAAGGTACGGAAGGTCAAAAGATCCAGAATCTTTATGCATCTTTTATGGATGTACAAAAGCGAAATGCACAGGGAATTACACCCATTAAATCTGATTTGGCTAAGATTGATGCCATCAAAAATGTAAACGATCTCCAGAAATATCTTTTGGAAGCTACAAAACTTGGTGACAATTCTTTCTATGGATGGAGAGTAGGTGCAGATCTGAAAAACTCTAAAATGAATGCTGTTTATCTTGGCGGTCCGGATTTGGGACTCGGAAGAGACTATTATCAGAAAGTCAACGATGCCAATACCAAAACTTTGACAGAATATCAGAATTATGTATCAAAATTATTCAGTGTTTTAGGATATCAAAATTATAATCAGGCAGCAAAAAATGTAGTTGACTTTGAAAAACAGCTGGCCAATTATCTTTTGACACTTGAGCAAAACAGAGATGCTAATTTAAGATACAATCCTAAAAATGTTTCGGAGCTTTCAGGTTTGGTAAAGAATGTCAATCTTTCAAAGTATCTTACCGAAGCCGGTGTTAATACAGATAAGGTAATCATCGGTGAGCTGAAATATTATCAGAATATGGATCAGTTTATCAATCAGAAAAATCTTCCGTTGCTGAAAGATTATCTGAAATATCACGTGATCAATGGAAATGCAAGTTATCTAGGCGACAATCTCGACAATATCCGTTTCGATTTTTATTCTAAATATTTGCAGGGACAAAAAGAGCAGCGTGCGATGGATAAAAGAGGGCTTGCTTTGGTAAACGGAGTTTTGGGTGAAGCATTCGGAAAGCTATACGTGGATGAATATTTCAGTCCGGAATCTAAAAAACAGATGGAAATGTATATTGATTACATTGTAAAATCTTTCAAAAATCACATTGATGAGATGGATTGGATGTCTGCTGAAACCAAAGTGAAGGCACAGGAAAAGCTTTCTAAATTCTCAGTAAAAATTGCATATCCGGATCAATGGAAAGATTATTCTAAATTAAAAGTAGAATCTCCTTCTCAGGGTGCAACCTTGTATTCTAATCTGCAGAATGTTTCGGCTTGGCAATATCAGAAAAGTCTGGAAAAAGTTGGCAAACCGGTTGATAAAAAAGAATGGGGAATGTCTCCTCAAACTGTTAATGCGTACTATAGCGGTTCAAACAACGAAATCGTTTTTCCAGCAGCGATTCTTCAGCCTCCTTTTTACAATCCTAAAGCTGATGCAGCGGTAAATTTTGGAGGAATTGGTGCTGTAATCGGTCATGAAATATCCCATGGGTTTGATGACAGTGGCTCTAGATTCGATGGTGATGGTAACTTAAATAACTGGTGGACAGAGCAGGACCGTAAAAATTTTGATGCAAAAGTGGGGCAGTTAGCTGCTCAATACAATGCTTATGAACCTGTAAAAGGAAGTTTTGTCAACGGGAAATTTACAAGTGGTGAAAATATCGGAGATCTGGGCGGAGTAGCAGTTGCTTATGATGCACTTCAAATGTATCTTAAAGATCACGGAAATCCAGGATTGATAAGCGGTTACACGCAGGATCAAAGATTTTTTATGAGCTGGGCAACAGTGTGGAGAACAAAATCTACTGATCAGTATATGATGAACCAAGTGAAAACAGATCCGCATTCTCCTGGATATTTCAGAGCTTTTGGTCCGCTGGTTAATCAGGATTCATTTATAAAAGCATTTGATATAAAGCCGGGTGATAAATTGTACAGAGCACCGGAACAAAGAATAAAAATCTGGTAATTATTTAGAAGAGCACGTTTTTTAAAGCGTGCTTTTTTAATGATTCGATTCAGAAAGACTAAAAACAATATTTATCTTTGCCTGCAAAATAATAATTTTATTCATTTTTAAATTGAAAAATAATAATTCAGATTTTCTTCATTTAGGTAAAAAGCTTCTCAATTGGTATCATCAAAATGCCCGTGATCTGCCATTCAGAAAAACAAAAGATCCATATAAAATCTGGATTTGTGAAATTGTTTTCCAGCAGACAAGAATTGCGCAGGGTCTTAATCATTACAATAATTTTGTAGAAAGATTTCCCGATGTAAAAACTTTGGCAGAAGCTTCTGAAGATGAGGTTTTATTATACTGGAAAGGTTTGGGATACTATTCGAGAGCGATTAATATTCACAAAGCTGCACAGCAGATCATGTCAGATTATAGCGGAGTTTTTCCTTCTCATTACGAAGATATTCTGAAGCTGAAAGGAGTAGGTAAATATACTGCAGCTGCAATTTCAAGTATTTGCTTTAATGGAAAAATGCCTGCGGTAGATGGTAATTTTTACAGAGTTCTGAGTCGTGTTTTTGCAGATGATTTTGATATTTCATCGTCCAGAGCCTTTGTTTATTTTTCAGAATTATCAAAGCTGATTATGCCGGAAAATGTAGGGGATTTTAATCAGGCAATGATGGATTTAGGCTCAGAGATCTGCAAACCTCGGAATCCGATATGCGGAGACTGTCCCTTCAATCAGGATTGCATCGCTTTTTCTTTACATAAAACAGATGAGTTTCCTGTAAAAACAAAAAAAGTAAAAGCACAAGACTTGAATCTGCAATATTTTTTCGTTCACAGAAATGGGAAGTTTTTAATTCAGCAAAGAAAAGACAATTTCATCTGGAAAAAATTATTTGAATTTCCAACTTCAATTCCTGAAGAGCTGGAACAGTTTGGCAAAGGAAGTAAAACATTGAACCATAAGCTTACGCATAAAAATTTAACAATAGAAGTGAATAATATCGAAATTCCTTCCGGAAAAATCTGGGATGATTTTACATCAAAAAATGAATATCTTATCACCGACTTTGAATCATCATTAATGAGATCTTTTCCGAAACCATTAGAAAATTATATACAAAACATGTTGAAAGAGTGAAATTTGAAGTACAGGCTCTGCAAAGTCAAATCTAATTTGTATTTTTGCCAAATGATAAAAAAGATCATTTTTATTTTTGTTTCGTTGCTGATTATTTCCTGCGGTAAGGAGGCTTCACCAAAGCCTTACGGTGAACTCAGATTAGAATATCCTGCACCAAAATACAAAAAGTTTGAGCCCAACTGTATGTACTCCTTCGAAATTTCAGATTTTGCTAAAATTTATGATGCTAAAAAGCCTTGTTGGTACTACTTGAATTATCCGAAAATGAAAGCAAAGATTTTTCTTACTTATTACCCCATCAACAACGATTTTGCACAGCAGATTCAGGAAACAGAAAAAATGGTCTATAAGCATACTATAAAGGCAAGCTCAATTGATACAAAATCTTTTGAATATCCGGAGAAAAGAGTCTTCGGTAATTTTTATGAGCTGAAAGGTCAGTCTGCTTCAAACCTGCAGTTCTATGCGACAGATAGTACAAAACATTTTGTTACCGGTTATCTGTACTTCAATTCCAGACCGAAGCCCGATTCTCTCGCTCCTGCGGTAGATTATATCAAAAAAGATGTAATGCATCTTCTGGAAACCTTTGAATGGAAAAAATAAACTAAAAAAAATACAATAGATAATTATATGAAACTATTAGTCGTAGGAAGCGTGGCATTTGATGCAATTGAGACGCCGTTTGGTAAAACAGATAAAATTTTGGGCGGAGCCGCTACTTATATCGGGATTACATCTTCAATTCTTGGGGTAGACTCTGGGATTGTTTCCGTTGTTGGAGGCGATTTTCCTCAGGAACATCTGGATATGTTTACCAGCAGAAATGTAAATATTGAAGGAATTGAAATCGTAAAAGAAGGAAAAACTTTTTTTTGGGCAGGTAAATATCATAATGACCTTAATACAAGAGATACTTTGGTGACCGAAGTTAATGTATTGGAGAATTTTGATCCTAAAATCCCAGACTCAATGCAGGATGCAGAGATTTTATTGCTTGGAAATCTTCATCCGGGAGTACAGCTTTCTGTATTGGAAAAAATGAACCAACGTCCGAAGCTTGTAATTCTTGATACCATGAATTTCTGGATGGATTCTGCAATGGATATTCTCGAGCAGATGATTGCCAAAACCGATGTAATCAGCATTAATGACGAAGAAGCAAGACAGCTTTCAGGAGAATATTCTTTGGTAAAAGCGGCTAAAAAAATCCATGAAATGGGTCCTCAGTTTGTAATCATTAAAAAAGGGGAGCATGGTGCACTTCTATTTCATGATAACAAAATTTTTGCAATTCCTGCGTTACCTTTGGAGGAAGTGTTTGATCCGACAGGAGCAGGTGATACTTTTGCCGGTGGTTTTGCAGCTTATCTTGCTAAAAAAGGGACATTCGATTTTGATACCATGAAGTCTGCATTGATCGTAGGTTCTGCAATGGCATCATTCACTGTAGAGAAATTCGGAACTGAAAGACTGGAAGAAGTAAAAGAAGCTGATATTCAAAACAGATTATCACAATTTAAGGAATTGACAACCTTTAATGTGGAACTTCAATAATATTCTTTTTTTAAGAAATATTTATAATAAAAAATTGAGTGCAATTCGTTAAGAATTATAAATTTGCAACTTGTTTAAAAATTTAAAATGATAAATAAACTAAAAATCACTTTTCTTCTGGGGGTATTGGTGATGTTTTTTTCAGGAAACATCCATGCTCAGCTTAAAAAAGGACAGTTGGTAGATGGTATCGCAGCAGTAATTGGTGACGAAATCGTGCTGGAATCTGATGTTGAAGAACAGATCAATTATGGAAAGCAGCAAGGTGTTGCCGCCACCAACAGATGTGAGTTTTTGGAAAACCTAATCAATAATAAGCTTTTGGTATACGAAGCTAAGAGAGATACGCTTATCGAAAACCGTGCGGCAATGATCAAAGAGCAGGTAAATGCAAAATACAGTCAGTTACTTTCTCAGTTTCCGGATGAAAAATCAATGCTTGCAGCTTACAAGTTCAGAAATCAGTATGAACTGAAAAACGCCATCGAAAAAATTGATACCGACCAGTATTACGGGCAGGAAAAATTTCGAAGAATTACCGAAAAAGCTGATGTTACGCCAAACGAAGTGACAGATTTTTATAATTTATACAAATCTCAGCTTCCGGAAATCAAAGATGAGGTTTCTCTTTCCCAGATTATGATGTATCCGAAGCTTACTGAAGCGCATAAAGATGAATTGATCAGCAAGCTTAAAAAAATAAAAGCCGATATTGAAGGAGGCGAAACTTTTGAAAGTCAGGCAAGAATCTATTCTGAAGATGACGGTTCTGCGGCAAACGGAGGTTTGTACAAAAATATCAATAAAGGACAGATGGTAAAACCATTTGAAGCAGCTGCTCTCAACTTGCAGGAAGGCGAAATTTCAGATCCGGTAGAATCTGAATTTGGTTATCACATTATTCAGCTTGTCAAAAAATCGGGTAAGAATTATGATGCAAGACATATTTTGCTGAAAGCAATTCCTACAGAATCAGAAATGATGGCTGCCAAAAAGAAATTAGACAGTATTAGAGGACTGATTTTAGCTGAGAAAATTACTTTCAAAGACGCTGCTTTCAAATTTTCGGATGATAAAAGAACGAAATTTAACGCAGGAGTTATTACGGGAAATGATGGTTCCAATAAAATCGAAAGAGAAAGTGTTCCTGGAGTTATCAGCTATGAACTTGCAGGTTTAAATAAAGGAGACATCACTAACGCTTTTGAGGATGTGGCAGACCGAGACAGAAAGGTGGTGAAGATTATTAAAATCGAAGATGTGATTCCGGCTCACCAGATAAAACTGGAAACCGATTACGACAGAATCAAACAAATGGCACTCAATAAAAGAAAGAACGAAATGGTAGAAAAGTTTGTCAATTCCAGGCTTCCTACAACATTTATTTCCATAGACGGCAGATATGACAACTGTGATTTCAGAGCCAACTGGAAAAAAGATTCAATCAAAAAATAATAAATTAACCTTCAGTTTTCTGAAGGTTTTTTTTTGATCACCTTTAAACATATTATCTTGATGGGGGTTTATGTTTTCAAATCAAGGCGATTTCATATATTTGTTCATTATTCAACTTATGGAGGCAACACAAGATAAAAGGCTTTTTCTCATTGATGCATATGCAATGATTTTCAGAGGATATTATGCATTGATCAGAAGTCCAAGAATTACCAGTACAGGGATTGATACATCAGCAATCTTCGGATTTACCAATTCTTTGATAGAACTAATAAGAAGAGAAAGACCTACGCATCTGGCAGTGGTTTTTGATGTAGGTGAAGCAAGTATAAGAACAACCGATTATACAGAATATAAAGCCAATAGAAGCGAGACTCCTGAAGCCATAACAATTGCGCTTCCTTATATTAAGAGAATTTTGGAAGCCATGCATATTCCGCATCTCGGAGTTACAGGTTACGAAGCAGATGATGTTATAGGAACTATTGCCTGCAAAGCAGAAAAAGAAGGGTATACAACTTTTATGGTAACGCCGGACAAAGATTTTGCCCAGTTGGTGACAGATAAAATTAAAATTTATAAACCTGGCTTGAAAGGTGGTGACATAGAAATTTTAGGCGTTGAAGAAGTGAAAGCTAAATACGAGATTGAAGATCCGAAACAGGTCATTGATTTCTTAGCCATGATGGGAGACGCTGTGGATAATATTCCCGGATTGGAAGGTGTAGGCGAAAAAACCGCAATGAAATTCCTCAAAGAATTCGGAAGTATTGAAAATCTTTTAGCCAATACGCATCAGCTCAAAGGTAAATTGAAAGAGAAAGTAGAAGCCTCTGCAGAACGCGGGATTTTATCTAAAAAATTAGCGACTATTATCTGTGACGTTCCAATTGAATTTCATCAGGAACAGTATGATCTGGAAACTCCGGATTTTGAAAAAGTAAAAGAAGTTTTTGACGAAATAGAATTCAGAAGACTGTACGAAAATCTGTATCGGGCTTTTGCTCCGGCTGAAATTAGTGCTGCAAAATCGGAAGGGAATACTGAAAAAGAGCAACAGACACCACAGCAGAAAGTGGCAGCAAATGTTGGTCAGCTGGATCTTTTTGCAACTTATGAGGAACTGGATCAGGCAACTTCAACCAAATCAACAATTGAAGATAATGATCATCTGTACCAATTTGTAGATAACCCCAAAGCGCAGAAAATTTTAGTTCAGAATTTATTGCTTCAAAAAGCGGTATGTTTTGATACAGAAACTACTTCGCTTAACGAAATGGAGGCTGAGTTGGTAGGAATGAGTTTTTCTTACAAAAAAGGTTTGGCGTATTATATTCCGCTTTCTGAAGATCAGGGCGAAGTTTTGCAGACTTTGGAAATTTTCAGACCGTTTTTCGAGAAAGAAGATTTAATTAAAATTGCTCACAATTTAAAATACGATTATAAAATTCTTCAGCAATACAATATTACCGTAAAAGGAGCAATGTTCGATACCATGATTGCTCACTACCTTTTGAATCCGGACGGAAGGCACGGAATGGATTATCTCTCTGAAGTTTATCTCGGATATAAACCTGTTTCCATTGAAACGATTATCGGAAAAAAAGGAAAAAAACAAGGCAATTTCAGAGATGCTGATCTCAGAACACAGACTGATTACGCAGCAGAAGATGCTGATGTCACATTTCAGTTATACGAATTGTTTGCACCGCAGCTCAAGAAAGAAAACCTTGAAGATTTATTCTTTAAAATAGAAATGCCGCTGATGGAGGTTTTGGCTAAAATGGAATTGGCAGGAATTTCTCTTGACGAAAAATGGCTGGCTCAGGAAAGCATTGATCTTGAGAATGATTTAAGACAGTTAGAATCAAAAATATTTGAAATTTCGGGAGAAGAATTTAATATGAACTCTCCAAGACAGTTGGGAGATATTCTGTTTGAAAAAATGCAGCTAGATCCGAAAGCAAAAAAAACAAAGACCGGTCAATATGCGACTTCTGAAGACATATTGCAGAAGCTGGCTTCAAAACACGAAATAATTCAGCATATTTTAGAATACAGAACGTATCAAAAGCTGAAATCAACTTATGTGGATGCATTGCCGTCACAGATTGATAAAGATGACAACCGCGTTCATACCAATTTCTCTCAGACAACGGCTGCAACGGGTCGTTTGGCAAGTGTGAATCCGAATTTGCAGAATATTCCTATTCGTACTTTAAGAGGACAGCAGATCCGTGGAGCGTTTGTTTCCGGTGAAGGAAAGAAAATTATTTCTGCCGATTATTCTCAGATTGAACTCCGCTTAATTGCTGAAATTTCCGGTGAAGATAACATGATTAAGGCTTTTCAGAACGGAGAAGATATTCATGCCTCTACGGCAGCAAAATTATTCAGAATTCCGTTGGAAGAAGTGTCTAAAACGCAGAGAAGTCAGGCAAAAACCGTCAACTTCGGAATTATTTATGGACAGGGTGCTTTTGCTTTAGCCGAGCAGACCGGGCTTTCCAGGACAGAAGCAAAGCAGATGATCGAAGCCTATTTTGAAACCTATCCGAAACTGAAAGCTTATATGGCCGAACAGGTCGCTAAAGCCCGTGAATTGGGATATGTAGAAACCATTTTGGGAAGAAAAAGACATTTGAAAGATATCAATTCCGGAAATTTTGTGGTAAGAGGTCATGCCGAAAGAAACGCCGTTAATGCTCCGGTTCAGGGAAGCGCAGCAGACGTTGTAAAAATGGCGATGATTAAAATTGATAAAGAACTGGAAGCACAGAATCTTCAAACCAAAATGCTGCTGCAGGTTCACGACGAATTGCTGTTTGAAGCCCCGGCTGAAGAAGTAGAAACCGCTACACGACTCATCAAAAAAGAAATGGAATCTGCCATTGAGACACAGGTGCCGTTATTGGTTGAGGTTGGGGTAGGGAACAACTGGCTGGAAGCGCATTAAGAAAAATTTAAAAGGCTGTATCATTTCTGAAGCAGCCTTTTTTATGATGATTTTTTGATTTCGAAACTGAACAGTTCTGTTATTTCTATTTCTAAGGCTTGAGAAATTGCGTATGCAACACCAATTGAAGTGTTTATTACACCTCTTTCGATCCTGCTTATCTGTGAATATTCTACATTAATTGAATCTGCGAGACTTTGCATGCTCATTTTTTTGGACTCTCTTATCTTTCTTAGATTTTGTCCAAACAATCTGATAAATTCTTTGTCTATGCTTGCTTTCACAAAGCAAAGGTTAATAATTAATAAAAAAAATATTGTGGCTTATTTGCCATAATTTAAAATTGTTTTATATATTTGTAAAAAATTTATATATTTAACCTTTAAAAACATCAAATAGCATGAAGAAAAAATTATTTCTCAGGCTCTGCCTGATTCTTGCAGTCGGTTTCTCGGCGTTCTCCTGCCGAACCGAAGAATTTCACAACGAGGAAGAAACCCACGGCAACGCAGGTTTGCGATTGACTTCCC
>NZ_VKNW01000007.1 GCF_007474535.1 Chryseobacterium echinoideorum
AATGCAGAATATCTTCTCTCTCATCGGTTTTACTTATCGCAGGAATGGTGTAATACGTTGCATTCTCTGCAGTAATTTTTTGGATGTCATCGGTGTTGAAATAGTAATTATTGTCTTCGGTATTTTTTTCGGTATTTTTGTTTTCTGACCTTTTTTCCCACGTGAAAGTACTGAGGTCATGGGTAATTTCTTTGTCGTATTTGGAAGTTTTGGATAGAACTTCTTCAAGGTTTACTTTAAGAATAGCATTTGTATGTTCCTGAATTGAAGGATCTTCCTGATTGAAAGATTCTGTTCTACAGTTGAGAACTAAAAATAATAATGCAAAAAGCATCAGGAAACTGATTTTTTTCATCATGGTTTTATTTATTTAATGTTAGAGATACAATATTAATACATTTTTCAAAACCTTTATATAACTTTTTCAGAAAAAATATTACTTTTGTGATTAAAATTATAAGATATAGTAATGGAAACTATGGAAGTCATTATTGAAAGAATAAAAGAATACCGCAAGAAGAAAGGCTTTTCGCACGAAAATATGGCAGAGGAGCTTCACATCAGCCAGGCAGCCTACAGCAAAATAGAGAAAAACGAAACCAAGCTTACGGTAGACAGATTGTATCAGATTGCCGAAATACTGGAAACACCTGTTTACGAACTGCTTGATGCAAACCCAAACAATATCTACAATCAGCAGAATTTTTATGATGCTTCGGTAGGACATCAGGAAATTCAAAACCTGTATCAGGAAAATAAAGACAAAACAGATAAGATAGAATCTCTGTACGAAGAACGGCTGAAAGACAAAGATAAAATGATAGAGCAGCTTCAGGATGTCATCAATATTTTAAAAAAATAAAAAATCCCCCGTTTATTTTGAAGCGGGGGATTTACAATTATTTTTTCAGACATTTTTCCAGAAACTGATCCTGTTCCCAGAGAAGGTGCAGAATGTTTTCTTTGGCGGCATATCCGTGAGATTCTTTGGGTAGAAGCACCATTTTTACCGGAGCTCCAAGGTTTTTCAGCGCCTGAAAATATCTTTCGGTCTGCAGGGTAAATGTTCCCGGATTATTGTCTGCATCACCGTGTACCAAAAGCAATGGAGTTTTCATCTTATTGGCATTCATGAACGGGGACATCGTATTATAAATTTCCGGAACGTCCCAATAATTTCTTTGTTCGCTCTGAAATCCGAAAGGCGTTAAAGTTCTGTTGTAGGCTCCGCTTCTTGCAATTCCGCACGCATAATCCTTAGAGTGGGTCAAAAGATTGGCGGTCATAAATGCTCCGTAAGAATGTCCTCCTACTGCCACTTTCTTTCTGTCGATGTAACCTAACTGATCCACTGCATCAATGGCTGCTTTTCCGTTGGCAACCAGTTGCGGGATAAAAGTATCGTTCGGTTCTGTTTTTCCTTCTCCGATAATCGGGAACGCAGCATCGTCCAGAACCGCGTAACCTTTTGCCGTCCAATAGACAAAAGAACCATAATACGGGAAGGTAAAATCATTTGGGTTCTGTGTGCTTTGTCCTGCGGTATTTTTATCCTTGTATTCTGTAGGATAAGCCCAAATCAATAAAGGAAGTTTTTCTTTTTTAGCCTTTCTATCATAGTTCGCAGGCAAATAAAGCGTTCCGGTCAAAGTAACCCCATCGTTTCTTTTATACGTAATCACTTCTTTATACACATCTTTGATGCTTTCAAAAGGATTCGCAAACTGGGTCACCGGTTCATACTTATTCGATTTGATATTTTTCTTAAAATAATTCGGATATTGACTTGCCGACTGCTGAATCGTTAAAACTTCCCCTTTAGAAGGATTAATGATATCAATGATTTCTTCTTTTGCATTTTTTAAATTAGAGGTGTATAACCTTTTCTTTTTTAAAGATTTTACGTCCATTTCATCAATAAAAGGATGCTGTCCTTCTTTGGTAAAACCATCTCCGATCAGATACGCTTTGCCTCCTTTCATATCCACTACATATCTCCCGAACTGGTTTTTTGTGGTATTAAAATTTCCGGGATCGCTATAAACATCCTGATAATTTCTGTCATCAATGATTTTAGATGCACCATTATTCAGATCTACCAGATAAGATTTGGTGTTTCTGGTATCATACCAACTTTCATAAACAATAGCATAGTGATTATTAGTCCAGCTTGTGCCTTCATATCTTTGTTTAGTTTTGAAAAATGATTTTGGCTGTGTAGTAAACGGTGCTTCCCAGATAAAAATTTCGTCTCTGAAATCTGCTGGTTTAGACTGATCTCCACCATCCAGAGCTTCGGCAAAAACCAGCGTTGCAGGCTGATCTGATCTCCAGCTCATATCTCTTTTTCCGGTTCGTACAGATGAAAATCCTTTCGGCATAATTTCGTTCAGCAGAACTTCGTTTACAACTTTTACAAGATTACCTTTCGCATCATATACAGAAGATGTCATGGGAAATCTGTTCAACGGAACGATGTAGGAAAATGGCTTTTTTATTGTTGTTACCATCAGATAATTTCCATCCGGTGAATAACTTAATCCGGCATAGATATCCTTATCCTTAAATTTTTTAAGATTTCCGCTCAGATCCACGTGGTACAAATCAGAATGGGTAAGCATTTCAAAATTCTTTTCATCCTGAGGATTTTTAAGAAGATCCTGATACGTTCTGTTTTGCGAAACTTTTCCGTTGGAAGTAGAAACGATTGGTCCTGTCGGAAGATCTTTAGAAGAATCTATGAGTTTAGGTCTGTTTTCAGGAAGTACCTTAACAAGGAAACTCTGCGAATCTTTTATCCAGCTGTAAGGATTTCCTAAATTCGCATTAAGATTGTCTTTGGTTATTTTCTTTGCTAATGCCGTTTCCAGATCGATCACCCAAAGCTCTACACCATTCTGAGTGGTATTGGTAAAAGCCAACTTTTTTTCATCCGGTGAAAAAGAAGTATTGGTAATTTTCGGATTTTCTGGCAAACCTTTAATCTGAACTTCAGTTTTATCGTTCATCTTACGAACTTTCAGATTATTGGAATAGGTTATGGTACTGGAAA
This sequence comes from Chryseobacterium echinoideorum, assembly GCF_007474535.1. GTDB lineage: Bacteria > Bacteroidota > Bacteroidia > Flavobacteriales > Weeksellaceae > Chryseobacterium > Chryseobacterium echinoideorum. The sequence goes on from NZ_VKNW01000007.1 coordinate 3,053, forward strand.
TATTGGTTATTGGATTAATCCTCAATCCACCCAGTTTCATTTCCTGTTGGTTGAGATCATCCAAAGTTTTATAAGTTGGTCTGTAAACAAAAACAACCCAATCTTTTTTAGAGTTCATTAAAATGCTTGGTGGTCTGTCATAATCTGCGAGTTTCAGAATTTCGGCAGAAGGTTTCTGGTAAGAAATGTTTTCCTGGGCTTCATAAAAGTTGAGAAAAGCCAGCAGACAGATGGTGAGTTTGATTTTCATTTTTAGATTTTGATTTGTACGAATTTAATGAAAAGTTTTAATAAAATTCGGGATAAAAAATACCTGAGAATAGTGGTATTAAAATAATTTAATACAGATGATTTGAATTAAGAATATTCTGATGACAGAAATACACCGCTGTGAACTATCTTTGCAGCTTCAAAATTGATATAACAATGAAACGTATTTATTCGAAATTTCTGCTTTTGGCATCTATTGCCTTTTCTGTCTACTCTTATGCATGGGGATTAACAGGTCATAGAGTGATTGCAGAGATTGCAGAAAATCATCTTTCCGGAAAAGCAAAAAAAGAAATCAGGAAAATGTTGGGACAGGAAAGAATGGCCTATTGGGCAAACTGGCCGGATTTCATCAAGTCTGATACTACCGGAGTCTGGAAGCAGGCTTCGGCATGGCATTATGTAAATATTGATCCCAAAACAGATTTTACAGCTTTCGAAAAAGATCTGAAAGCTCAGGCAGGAGCTAATCTTTATTCCCAGATTAAAGTATTATCCAGCCAGATTAAAGATGAAAAAACATCTGAAAAAGACAGAAAAATCGCTTTGATTTTTCTCATTCATATGATGGGAGACCTGGCGCAACCAATGCACACAGGAAGAGCTGAAGATTTGGGAGGAAACAAAATCAACGTAACCTATTTTGGTGATAAAACCAATCTGCATTCCGTTTGGGACGGAAAATTAGTCGATTCACAGAAGTACAGCTATACAGAATATGCAAAACTTCTAGACATTAGATCTAAAGATGAAGTCAAAAAGATTCAGTCTGGAACTTTGGAAAACTGGCTGTATGATTCTCATCAGATTGCCAATAAAATCTATGCACAGACTCCGGATGGCTCAAAATTATCTTACGATTATCAGTATAAATTTAATGACGTAATGGAGAGACAGCTTTTGTACGGAGGTTTGAGATTAGCTAAATTATTGAATGATTTGTTTTAAAAGTGAATTCTCAATCGTGAATTTAGCCATCAATTTTATTTTTATTAAAATTCCTTATTGATCATACTACGGATTTAAACACGAAGCACACTAAAGATTTCACCAAGTACAAAATACTTTTGAGCTTTGTGATAATCTTGGTGGTCGTTGTGGTAAAATAGTCATTGTTACAACAAATAGCTTTTAATTATGGCATATTGCGAACAATCAGATTATTTTAATCTTTGAATTATAGAGCGGAACTTCGGTTTCGCTTTTTTGTGAAAACCATTCTGGTAAACTTCTCAGTTTTACATTGATTTTACATTGAATTACTAGCCCCGATGGAAACGGCATCCTTTTGTGATGAGAAACGAAGAGCAAAAGATATAGTGGACAGCGGGAAATAGCTCCTGAAAAATATAAACCTAAATTATCTGACAATTGACGAAGCGGAATAATTTACAACTAATTTCCGAACTTTATTTTAATTTAATAAAAAAATATTGTAACATGTGTAACCTTTTTATTATTCCGAACGTATAATATAATGTAACTCTATTTTTGAGGAAAATTAAATGAGACAATTAAAAATAACCAAGCAGGTTACCAATAGGGAAACCGCTTCATTAGACAAGTACTTGCAGGAAATTGGTAAAGTGGAACTGATAACTGCAGACGAAGAAGTAGATTTGGCACAGAGAATCCGTGCAGGCGACAGAGCCGCTTTGGAAAAATTAATTAAAGCCAATCTCCGTTTCGTAGTTTCTGTATCAAAACAGTACCAAAATCAGGGACTTTCTTTGCCCGATCTGATCAACGAAGGAAATTTGGGATTAATGAAAGCTGCCAAAAGATATGATGAAACCAGAGGTTTCAAATTTATTTCTTATGCAGTTTGGTGGATTCGCCAGTCGATTTTACAGGCATTGGCAGAACAATCAAGAATTGTAAGGTTGCCTTTAAACAAAATTGGTTCTATCAACAAAATCAATAAAGCTTACGCTCACCTTGAGCAGGAAAACGAAAGACCTCCTTCTCCGGAAGAATTGGCGGAAGTTTTGGATATGAGCGAAGAAGATATCAAAGAATCAATGAAAAACAGTGGTCGTCACCTTTCGATGGATGCACCGCTTGTTGAAGGTGAAGATTCTAATTTGTATGATGTACTTCGTTCCGGAGAATCTCCAAGTCCGGATAAAGATCTGATGCTTGAATCTCTTCAAATCGAAATTGAAAGAGCATTGAATACTTTAACGCCGAGAGAAGCAGATTTGGTAAGATTGTATTTCGGACTGAATGGAAAACATCCGATGACTTTGGAAGAAATCGGTGAAACTTTTGACCTTACAAGAGAAAGAGTTCGTCAGATTAAAGAAAAGGCAATCAAAAGACTAAAACACAATACCAGAAGTAAGATTTTGAAATCGTATTTAGGTAAATAATTTTAGTTTTAAATATTATTAACGGAACTTGATTTTTTCAGGTTCCGTTTTTTTATTGTTAGGATTGTTTAATTATATTTATAAAAATAAATTAAAATAATCTAAAAAAACAACCATGAACAAACTCAGTATTATTTCATTAGTTATATTTCTACTGTTTTCATGTAAAGAAAATGAAGCAGATAACGCTGTAGAAAATGCACAATCAAAAGTATCTTATACAAGATATAGTAAAGGTAAAACTATGCTTGATGCAATATATTTGGAACAAATTAAAAATGACGAAAATCTTAAAGCAATTGATAATAGAATAAATATGTTATATGAAGATAGTCAGAAAATAAAAAATATTAATCAGGAAATAACAGATAAATCAACCGAGTATTATCTTGATGCTACATCTGCTGCTAAACGTATTATTGATTCTAGTTTGAGAAAACAGACAATAGAAATGGTGAATGAAAGTATTGCAAGATATCACTTAAAACAGAAAAAGCTGAATGATTTACAAGTTAAAATGAACTATAATAATCAATTGGTTTATAGTGAATATAATTCTTTTAAAATAAGAAAAACACTTCCCGAAATCGAAAAGTATCAAAATGCTCATCCATTGAAAACAGATAGTCTGGAAAAATTTATTGAAAAACAAAAGCAACTTCTTCGCAAATTGAAAAGTTTAAAATAATTGACTGCTACCCCAATATTTTACGTTTTCACAAAACTGCATAAAAACCGGAAGAATATAATCTACCGGTTTTATTCTGTAAATCTATCCTATTTCAGCTTAAAATTAAGAGTCACATTAAAAAATCTACCCGTCAAACGAACCGGAACCGGATACATCATACTTGTATTGGCATCGGTGATCCATTGATTGGCAATTGTGTTGTTGATGTTGAAAGCATTAAAAACCTGAACCCCTAAACTAAGATCCTCAAACTTGCTTAAGAAACCATACGACTGCTTTTTTTCTTTAGAATCTACAAAAACATACGAAAGTCCTAAATCGACTCTTTTATAAGAAGGCAATGTTTTCTGATATTGATATGGATCTGTAAAAACAGGAGCTCCGTTGGGTAATCCCATAGCATAGGTCAAAGTAAGATTGACACGCATTTGTGGGAATTTAGGCATATAATCCTGATAAAACATTGCAAATCTGAATCTCTGGTCAGTTGGTCTAGGAATATCTCCTCTTCCGTCGATATTCTCAAAAACTCTTGCATAACTTGCCGAAAGCCATGAATCTACCCCCGGAACAAATTCTCCGAATAATCTTGTATCTATTCCGTAAGCATGACCTGAAGCATTATTTTCTCCAGAATAACGAATTCTTACATTATCCATAAAATAAGGAATCAGATTGTCCATTTTTTTGTAATACAACTCCGTAGTAAGTTTGAATGGTCTGTCTTCAAACTCAAATTCAACTTCATTGGCCAGAATTGCCTGAATGGAACGCTGAGATTTTATATTGGGATTAAAACCGCCATTCAAATCTTTAATTTCGCGATAAAAAGGAGCCTGATAATAAACTCCCCCCGAAAGTCTGAACCATGTTTCAGTATCCCAGTCCGGTTTGATGGCAAACTGTGCTCTTGGTGAAAAAATAGTTTCATTATTAAAACTCCAGTGTGCAACTCTTGCTCCGGCATTGATAAGAACACGATTGGATCCCCAGAAAAACTTCTGAGAGTACTGTCCGTAAGCTGATAATCTTGTAGGCTGGATATGATTACTTCCTGCAATGCTGTAAAACAGATCCAGATCTGAAGCATCCGGAAATCGGGGATCATCAAGCGGTCTGGGAATGCTGTATCCTGATGAATCTACTAATTTGTATTCGTTGGTAAGATCACGAAGGTTTTCTTTTTCATATTTAAAACCTAATTCTATATCTGTATTTACATTCGGAGAAAAGCGTGTTCTGAACTGCGTTCCGTATGTTCGGACAAACAGATCATTTCTTGCATGCTCAATTTGTCCGCCCACATCATAAGAAGTAATCGGATTTCCTGTCACCGGATCATAGGTCTGTAAAACATAGCTGGACGCAATTGTATAATATTCTCTTTCGCGATTCTGATACGCAAAATTATCAAGAGTAAATCTCCATTTATCTGATGCTTTGAAATTGGCAGAAAAAGTTCCCATCATATTTTTGTACTGGTCATTTTCTCTACCATTATAAAATACAGTAAGATTGAGTGGTTGATTGATAGAACCAAAATCTACACTTCTCTGTTTGGGAATCATTTCATAATCATTCTTAGAATAATATCCTATGAAAGAGAAATTAAGCTTTTCGGTTGCATGAAAATTCAGATAAGACTGAAAGTCATAATAGGTGGGATTGAAATCTGTATCTTCATTTAACGTGTTTAAAACCAGATTGGTATTTCGGTATCTTCCCGAAAATAAAGCAGTAAATTTTTTATTGCCGCTTTCGTTTTCTTTTCCTGAAGCAAAACCCGTCGTCAATCTCCCTCCGATTAAACTTGCTTCTCCTCCAAGTTCAAATTTTTTCGGTTCACGATAATAAACATTTAAAGCAGATGACATTTTATCACCATATCTCGGTTCAAAACCTCCAGCCGAAAAGTTAACAGCGGAAACCATATCGGGATTAATGATACTTAAACCTTCCTGCTGTGAATTTCTGATCAGAAACGGTCTGTAAATTTCAATATCATTAATATAAATTAAGTTTTCATCATAATTTCCTCCACGTACCATATATTGTGAGGAAAGCTCTGTGTTGGAGTTTACCGAAGGAAGTGTTTTGAGCAAACTTTCTACTCCGCCCGAAATACTGGAAACATTTTTGGCATCTTTTCCCGAGATACTTACAGCAGTAATATCATTGGTGCGTCCTGTACCTCTTTTCTGGAAAATAACTTCCTCAATTTGCGTGGTTCTTGTTGTTGTATCTCTTTTTCTGTTTTGTGAGAAAAACAGCATCGGAACCATTAAGCTCAGTGGTAAAACTAGTTTTTTCAAGCGGAATTTTTTAGAATTTCTAAAATTAAGTATTTTTTAACAATTATAGTATAGATTCTCTTACTCTTGTCAGTTTTTGTAACAAATCTTCCAATAAATCTAATCTTAACATATTGGCTCCATCAGAAAGAGCAGTTTCGGGAGTCGGATGTGTTTCAATGAAGATTCCGTCTGCTCCCACAGCAATTCCCGCTTTGGCAACAGTTTCAATCAGATCCGGTCTTCCTCCTGTTACTCCTGAACTTTGATTGGGTTGCTGCAAAGAATGAGTAACATCCAGAATAACCGGTGCATAATTTCTCATGGTAGGAATCCCTCTGTAATCAACAATCAAATCGGTATATCCGAAAGAATTTCCTCTTTCGATGATGGCTACCTTATCGTTACCTGAATCGGTCACTTTTTCAACGGCAAACTTCATGGATTCGGGAGAAAGAAACTGCCCTTTTTTCAGCGTAACACATTTTCCTGTTTTTGCAGCAGCTATCAAAAGATCTGTCTGACGAACCAAAAATGCAGGTATTTGCAATACATCTACAAACTGAGCAGCCAAAGCTGCATGCTCGTTTTCGTGGATATCTGTAGTGGTAGGAATATTAAATGTCTCCCCTACTTTCTTAAGAATTTCCAGAGACTTTTCTTCGCCAATTGTCGTGAAAGAATCTACCCTGCTCCGATTGGCTTTTTTGAAACTTCCCTTGAAAATGTAAGGAATATTGTATTTATTGGTCAGTTCAATTACTTTTTCGGCAATTCTGAGAGCCATATCTTCACCCTCGATGATGCATGGTCCTGCGATTAAAAAAAAGTTTTTTGAATCTTTGTGGTGTATGTTTTCTAAATGTTGAATCATTTTTTAAGTAAATTAAATGTGAGTAAAAATACTGAGAAAGTTCCAAAAAGCGAAATTATTTGGAGTTGAATAGATTTCAGCCTTAGACTTCAAGAAGTTTAATATCATAAAATAAGGATTAAGGATCAATTATTATCCATTTACAGCAAAGACAATGGAGCTAAAACTTTTTAATGATTTTTTCAAATGTATTCAAATTTCTGCTCGTAAACTGATCTTTTAAACTTTTTTTGCCTAAAATTTTACCAAAACTCGAATCTAATGTATTTCCTTTTGGAACCTGCCAATAAAATATATGGTTAGTAATTTCTGCTTTTTCATTCTCAGTTTTTACCGCCTCCTGAAACTCTTTCATTAAAACATTTTCTATTTGCTCGTTTCCTACAAATACATAAGTATGAAAATCAGCGATACGATCAAACGGATTTGCATTCCAGATATTTTTTGTTTCTTTTTCAGTTTTCAGAAACAGAAATGCTTCATAATTAAAATACTCAGACATTGATTTTTCAAGAATTACTTTTACATCTTCCGCTTTTTTATCAGACGAGAAAATAATATTTCCTGATGCTAAAACCGAAGTAACATTTTCCATTCCTGCATCTTTGAAAACCTTACAGACATCTGCCATCTTCATATTGGTTCCTTTTACATTAACGCCGCGGAGGAAAGCACAGTATTTCATTGTTTTGAAGTTTGAGAATAAAATTAATTTTTAGTTTTTAATCTTTTCATACAAATTATAATCGGTGCCGGAAGGTTTTAGTTTATAAATTTTTTCTAAAACAGGATTATCGCTTTCCAGATGATTTTTGATTCTGAACTCTTTCAATAATTTGTATTTTGATCGGTAGTAATCAGCATTTTTTCCTTCAAAAAGATCTTTATTACAAAGAAGATATTTAGGTTTTCTGTTTTTAACAGTATTAAGCCAGTAATTTGGCTTATCTTTTTTTATTTCTTCCTGAATTTGCTTATCTACCAATCCTACTTCGTCAATGGTTTTTAAACCTGAAAAATAGGGAACATAACCGGCAGGTTCCAATAAAATCCATTGTTTTTTATCTTTTTCGTACTGATTCAGAAACAATCCGATAGATCTTCTGTAATTCCATTCTCCGTTCCCTGTTGCAATAGAATGTATGGTCTGAAATGCTGTCATTGGTAGAATATAGAAGATCACGAGTAAAGCAAGCCAAAGATTCCGTTTTGCTTTCTGTTCTAAAACAAAAATAAGAACAGGAACGAAAAGCAGGATCTGCGGAACCCAATAATACCAGTCAAAAAGGCTTTTTTGAGAAAGAAAGATCATCTGTTTTGCCCATGCAAAAAGAAAAATGATCCACAAAAAGAAGTTTCTCTTCTCTTGTTGACGGATTAAATAAATAAAGCATAAAAGTTCAAAAACAATAATAATGATAGTGATCGGATTAAAATCTGAAGGCACCTTCAACATTCCCCAGAAATTTCCGTAATTCAATCTGAAATATTCGAAATTCTGGTAAAAAGTATAGCCTCTGTCATATGCCAGTTTTTTAGCGACGATGGTATTATTTACCCACTCTCCAAAGTAAAACCAATTAAAACAGATACAAACGGTAGCACCAATAATTCCACCTAAAACATAATTCCATCTTACTTTTTTGTTCCAGAAAATATCTGTCAGAAAGATGATGCCCAGAAAAATAGCCGTATCAATTCTTGTGAATAGAATCAGTGTTGGAAGTATAAGTAAAGCCCATTTTTTTTCTTTTTTAAAACCGTAGTATAATAAAGCCATTTCAAGAAAAAACAGGATTCCGTATTCCATTCCAAGAATAGAAATTTTAATAGAAGGTGGTAAAATTCCAAATAAAATAATGAAAACAGCTTTATGCCTATTGTTTTTGAATAAAAGATGCGAAAGCAGCAAACTTCCTATCGAAAATAAAACAGTATTAAAAACTAAAATAGGAATGACAAAGTTTTCTTTGCCGAACATTAGATTAAATATAGATGAAACAAAAACATACAGGTGCGTGGTAGATGCCGAAATTTTAGTATCTCCATTAAAACCGATAACACCATAATCTATCAAATTTTGAGCAACTCTCCAGGTAATGAATGCATCCTCCTGAATGTGATGGGTAAGGAAAAAAATAAACTTGATCAGTATAGCAAAAATGACTGCGTAAATCGGGAGTTTTCTGTATTGGGTTTCAGACATTGCGTTTTTTTAGATGCACAAATATAATTTTAAATTTTATGAATATCAACAAAAAAAAACGGAACCGAAGTTCCGTTTATATAATATGCTTATGTTATTGTGTTGCTTTGATGATCGCTGTCGTAATCTGATCTTCTTTTTCTTTAGCATAAGTAGAGTCATACTTTTCCATGACATCAAACAAATATTGGTAATAAGGCGTGATCTTCTGCACTTTTTCAGATTCTTTCATCGCTTTTTCTTTGCCCATTTGCTGCAGATCTTTAATGAATACATTAAACTTCTGATCAATTGGCTCAATAGACTTCACCAAATAGGCATAAGCTTTATCTTTTTGACCTATTTTTTGATAAGCATCTGTAACCGAAGTTACTACTAAAGAATATTCCATAGGCTTCGATCTCATGGCTCTTCCCATATATCTTTGTTCGCTTGGGCTTAGTAAAAGATAATAATCGTATTCCGAGAAGACACCTTTTTTAAGGATTTCAGCCAGCTTTAAGCCTTTTTGTTCCTGACCAGAAACAATATAACCATATACCATAGAACTCAAAGATCTTGGATCGTTATATTTCTCAGCAGGAATTTCTTTTGATGCCAAATCCAGAATCTCTATCGCTTTTGCTTTCTGCCCTGCTAATGCCAAAGCAGCTGCTGCTCTGCTTGCCGAACTTCTGTAGCTCATAATGTTAGATGTTGCTGTCTCATCAAAATGTACATCAATATTTTTAAAATTACCCCATCTGAAATTTTTCACAATATTGTAAAGTGAGTTAGCATCTACTCTTCCCATTTCGCCATCGCTACTTCTTGGTGTATAGATCGGAATAAAACGGTAGCTGAAGCCATCAAACTGAAGATAATCATCCAGATAGAAGATATTTTCACTGTCATAAACTCCGCCTGAAGAAAAATTGATAGGTCTTTTCCAATCGAAATTAGCTAAAAGATCAAACATCATCAGATTGTTTTTGTACAATGTGCCGGCTTTGTAGTCTACAATGATCTGATCTGCAGCCCGGCTTGCTTCCGAAGCACTGATGATCCCTGCTTTTACTGCATTTGCTTTATTAACCGGAATTACAAACTTATTCACAGGTAAAAAATTGTATTTCTCGTAACGTTCTTCACCATAAATCATTTTCAGAACTTCATCTTTTTCAGGCGATTTCATTTTAATAAAATCTACTGCTTCTTTTACCGTCATAGAATCCTGTACAAGATATTTCTGGAATGGTTTGATGATTTCTTCAGGAGCACCAGACTGCTGAAGGTTTTCAAGAATATTTTTCCAATCATTCTTTTTCATCAGATAAATCTGGTCATTTACTCCGTCTCTGTAATCTTCATGGGTAAGCTGGCTCGGTATTCCTTCTGCATTGTAAGTTTTTCTTTTCACCTGATCAATATTCCATGGGGTGGAAAGAAGGGTGAAATTAACTACTTTCACATCGTCTCTGAACCTTTCTGTCTCTTGCATTGCCCAAACCGGATATGTATCATTATCACCGTATACAAACAATATATCATTCTTTGGCAACGACTTTAATACGGAGTAAGAATAATCATAAGCAGTATATCTTTCGCTTCTGTCATGGGAAGAATAATTCTGGAAGCCCATCATCAAAGGAATTCCCAATAGAATAACACCAAATCCGATATTAGCTGCATTAGACTTTACCTTTGATTGTAAATACCAAAGAATAGCTCCTGCTCCCAGACCAATCCATATTGCAAAAGCATAGAAAGATCCTACCATTGCATAATCTCTTTCTCTTGGCTCAAAAGGTTTTACACCAGTATAGAAGATAATTCCGACACTTGTAAGGACGAACAATGATAATATCGCATAAAATCTTCCGAAATCTCTACTGAACTGGAAATAGCATCCCAAAATCCCTAAAATAAGAGGTAAAAAGAAAAAGGCTACTGTACTTTCGTTTTTATATTTGGCAGGCATTGCATCCTGATTTCCAAGCCTTGCGTCGTCGATAAAAGAAATTCCGGAGATCCAGTTTCCTCTTAAATCGTCTGTAGAACCTTCTAGGTCATTTTGTCTTCCGGCAAAATTCCACAAAAGATATCTTAAGAAATAATAACCATTTTGAAACGTGATGAAGTAATCCATATTCTGCATCAAAGAAGGTTTCTGAACTTTAATAAGATTATAAGGTCTTACTTTCAAATAATCTGCTGCGGTAATATCACCATCATTATACTTTGCTTTCAGTTCACTGAAAATTTCCTGAGCTTCAGGGCTGTCTGCAACATCTTCATTATCATAATTAAATGTAAAATCAGGAGCGCCGTACATGGAAATGTAATTATTCATTACATCTTTATCATCATTAAACATTCTCGGCATAAGACTCACATGAGATTTATCGAAAACATAATTGAAACGCTCACTGGTTTTTATATATCTTCCTGTTTTTTCGTCTTTTTCATAAACATCACCTTTTTTCGTTGTTTTGAAACTTCCGTCTTCATTTTTTTGAATTCCGTTAGCATCTAAAAAGGCAGTGTAGTTTTGTCCGTAAATTGTTGGCCAGTCACCGTACTGTTCTCTATTATAATAATCCAGCATTCCGATTGCGGTATCCGGATCATTAAGGTTCATTGGAGGATTTGCATTAGCCCTGATCGGAATAACCATCCAACATGAGAAACCAATGATCATATAAACGACGGATAAAGCAATGGTCTGATAAATATTTCTTTTCGCTTTTTTTGCATATTTAATCATTAAGTAGCAAAGCCCGACCATAATGATAAATCCTGCAATTGTTCCTGAATGAAATGGCAAACTTAAACCATTCACAAAGAAGATCTCAAGTCTTCCGAACAAGGTCATGATGATAGGGAAAATAAGTTTAAAAACAATAATTAGAATCCCTAAAGTAATGGCATTTGCCCAAAGAAAGTTCATCCATGTGAACTTATAATTTCTGGCATAATATACAAGACAAACTGCAGGAATTGCCAGCATACACATCATGTGAACGCCTACAGAAAGCCCAAGAATAAAGAAAATTAAAATGATCCATCTTTCGCTGTCTCTTTCAAGATATTCGTTTTCCCATTTGGTAATCAACCACACAAGCAAAGCAATAAACATGGAAGCCATTGAGTAAACCTCGCCTTCTACCGCAGAAAACCAAAAAGTATCTGAAAATGTAAAACATAAGGAGCCGATAACACCGGCAAAAAGTATGGCAATTTCCTGATGTCTGGTAATCTCTTCAAAATCTTTGTTTAAAAGTCTTCTCACAAAATGAGTAATCGTCCAGAATAAAAACAAAATGGTCAGCGCACTGAATAAAGCCGACATTCCATTAATCACAACAGAATAATTTTCACCCTGTCCAAAAGCAAAAATAGCAGCAACAGCTCCTACAATCTGAAATAATGCAGCACCGGGAGCATGGGTGACTTCCAGTTTTACTGCGGAAGAAATATATTCACCACAATCCCAAAAACTAAAGTTGGGTTCTATGGTTGATAAGTACGTGAAAAATGCAATAACGAAAATCACCCACCCGAGAATGGTATTCCATTGCCTAAAAGTCCAGTTTTTCATAGTATAAAATCAATGATGCGAAAATAAGGTTTTTAGATTAGTTTATCTTCATTTTAACAAATTTTAAAAAATGTGGCGTAATTTTTGTCTGTTTCGCATTGCTGTAGGCTGAAATAAATCACTTATTTGCATGTTAATAAACTTATAATTGACTAAAAGTTTAAAAAGTATTTATTTTTTTGTATTTTTGCCGACAGATTTTTATTGAAAAATAACAAATAATGAGTAATGTTTACGATAATATTCTTGGCTTAATCGGGAGCACGCCTTTGGTAAAATTAAATACCGTCACAAAAGACATACCTGCAACTGTTTATGCTAAGTTAGAATCATATAATCCTGGACATTCCACAAAAGATAGAATCGCACTTCATATCATAGAAAACGCTGAGAAAAAAGGTTTATTAAAGGAAGATTCTGTAGTGGTAGAAACCACTTCCGGAAATACAGGTTTCTCAATTGCCATGGTCTGCATTATTAAAGGTTATAAATGCATACTGGCAGTGAGTGATAAAACTAAGCCTGAAAAAATTGCTTACCTTAAAGCTTTAGGAGCAAAAGTTTATGTGTGTCCTGCGAATGTTCCCGCGAATGACCCTAGATCTTATTATGAAGTAGCAAAAAGAATTGCTGCTGAGACCCCTAATTCTATTTACATCAATCAATACTTTAATGAGTTGAATGTTGATGCCCATTACAAGACCACCGGTCCTGAATTATGGGAACAGACTCAGGGGAAAATCACCCACCTTTTTGCATGTACAGGAACAGGAGGAACACTCTCAGGATCTGCCAAATTTTTAAAAGAAAAAAATCCTGATATAAAGATTATAGGTGTAGATGCAGACGGATCTATTCTTAAAAGTTATCATGAAACCGGCGAAATCCACAAAGAAGATGTACATCCTTATCAGATTGAGGGAATGGGTAAAAATTTAATCCCTTCTGCTCTTCTTTTTGAGAAAGTAGATCATTTTGTGAGAGTAAATGACGAGATGTCTGCCTACAGAACCAGAGAAATCGCTCTAAAAGAAGCCATCATGGGTGGGTATACAACAGGAGCTGTAACTCAGGCATTGATTCAGTATGCCAATTCTTACCAATTTACTGAAAAAGACTGTGTCGTATTGATCTATCCTGATCATGGTTCCAGATATATAACAAAAGTTTACAGCGATAAATGGATGGAAGAGCAAGGTTTTATCAATAACTGTTTTCACAATTATGAAGAAGTCTTCAAGACAGAAATTATCAAATAAAAATTTTAACTGATAAAAAGTAAGCCTTTTTTGTAATTCATAAAAGGCTTTTTTACTTAAAAAAACTACAACATAATGTTAGATATTTTTGAAAGAATAAAGCAAAACCCAGGTCCATTGGGACAATTTGCAGATTATGGTGAAGGATATTTTATTTTCCCGAAGCTTGAAGGTCCTATTGGTCCTAGAATGCAGTTTCAGGGAAGAGAAGTCATTTTTTGGAGTGCCAATGACTATTTAGGATTGTGTAATCATCCTGAAGTTTTGGAAGCAGACGCAAAAGCTGCAGCAGAATTCGGAATGTACTATCCGATGGGAGCAAGAGCAATGTCGGGAGAGACGCATCAGCATTTGCAGCTGGAAAAAGAACTGGCAGAATTTGTTCAGAAAGAGTCAGCATATTTATTAAACTTCGGTTATCAGGGAATGGTTTCTACTATAGATGCCCTGGTTGGAAGAAACGATGTGATTGTTTATGATGTAGATTCTCACGCCTGTATTGTAGACGGTGTAAGACTTCATTCCGGAAAAAGATTCACTTACCGTCACAATGATATTGAAAGTCTTGAAAAAAACCTGCAGAGAGCAACAAAAGTAGCTGAAGAAACAGGAGGAGGAATTTTAGTAATTACTGAGGGTGTTTTCGGAATGAGAGGGCAGCAGGGCAAACTAAAAGAAATCTGCGAGCTGAAATCTAAATACCAGTTCAGACTTTTAGTAGACGATGCCCATGGATTTGGTACCCTTGGTAAAACAGGAGCCGGAGCCGGAGAAGAACAAGGATGTCAGGATAAAATTGACGTTTATTTTTCAACTTTTGCAAAATCTATGGCAGGTTTCGGAGCTTTTATTGCGGGAGATAAAGAAATCATCAGATATTTAAAATTCAATCTTAGATCTCAGATTTTCGCGAAATCTTTAACGATGCCTATGGTAATCGGGGGGTTGAAAAGACTGGAATTATTAAGAACAAGACCAGAAATCAAAGCAAAACTTTGGGAAAATACCAATAAACTTCAAAAAGGTCTTTTAGAAAGAGGATTTAACATTGGAGACACCAATACTTGTGTAACACCTGTTATGATGCAGGGAACTCCTGTAGAAGCTACTCTGTTGGTAAAAGATTTAAGAGAAAACTTCGGAATCTTTACCTCCGTGGTTGTTTACCCGGTAATTCCAAAAGGAATGATTTTATTAAGGTTGATTCCTACTGCTTCTCATACGGATGCAGAAATTAATGAAACATTGGCCGCATTTGAAGCAATACATGATAAGTTGACAAACGGATTTTATAAAGATCAGGAGCAGAAACTCCTTGCTGAACAAGGTTTAAGTTTCAAGGAAATTTAAGTTAAAATATAAAACCTCAGAAATTTCTGAGGTTTTTTTCCATCATTACTTGCAAGAATCAACAATATCAATAAAGCTTTTCTTTTGAAAGACATTCTTCTTATTACGCCGCCTTTTACGCAACTCAACACACCATATCCTGCAACGGCATACATCAAAGGTTTCCTGAATACTAAAGGTATTTCAAGCTACCAGATTGATTTGGGAATTGAGGTAATATTAAAACTATTTTCAAAAGAAGGTTTTCAGAAGATTTTTGCGAATAGTAAAGGAAAAAATATTATCTCAGAAAACTCACAAAGAATTTTCGCTTTAAGAGATGAATATATTAAAACCATTGATCAGGTTATTCTTTTTCTGCAGGGAAAAAATCCTACTTTAGCAAGACAGATCTGTTCGATGAATTTTCTTCCCGAAGCTTCCCGTTTCAACCTGCTGGATGATATGGAATTTGCTTTTGGGAATATGGGTTTACAGGACAAAGCCAAACATTTGGCCACTCTTTATCTGGAAGATATTTCTGATTATATTGTAGAAAATACAGATGCCGATTTTGGTTTCAGCAGATATGCGGAAAGATTAGGTAAATCTGCTAATTCTTTTGATGAATTGTACTCCAAACTACATCAGGATGTTACTTTCACAGATGATTTCACTTTGGAAATTCTTCAGGAAAAAATAGAGTTTATTAAACCTAAACTTATTTGTTTTTCAGTTCCTTTTCCGGGAAATTTATATTCGGCTTTTCGTTCTGCGAAATTTATCAAAACAAACTATCCTCATATTAAAACAGCAATGGGAGGTGGTTTTCCAAACACAGAACTCAGAGATCTGAAAGATGAAAGAGTTTTTGAGTTTTTCGATTTCATCACTTTAGATGACGGAGAACTTCCTATTGAGTTGGTGTATGAAGATATTTGTAGTCCGAAAAAAACTCAGGAATCTCAGCTTAAGCGAACTTTCCTTCTTGAAAATCAAAAAGTTGTTTATAAAAACAATTCTTTAAAACACGATTACAAACAATCAGAAATAGGAACTCCTGATTATACAGATTTACGACTAGATCAATATATTTCTGTGATTGAAATTGCCAATCCTATGCACAGTTTATGGAGCGACGGAAGATGGAATAAATTGACGATGGCACATGGTTGCTATTGGGGGAAATGTACTTTTTGCGATATTTCATTAGACTATATCAAAATCTACGAGCCTATTTCTGCAAAAATTCTGGTCGACAGAATGCAAGAACTGATTACCCAAACAGGAGAAACCGGCTTTCACTTTGTAGATGAAGCTGCACCTCCTGCTTTAATGCGGGAAGTTGCTCTTGAGATTTTGCGAAGAAATCTTGTAGTCACCTGGTGGACAAATATTCGTTTTGAGAAAAGTTTCACACAGGATTTATGCTTTTTGCTTAAAATGTCAGGATGCGTTGCTGTTTCCGGTGGACTTGAAGTGGCAAGTGACAGACTTTTAAAATTAATTGATAAAGGAGTTTCTGTAGATCAGGTGGCAAAAGTTACAAGAAATTTTACAGAATCCGGAATCATGGTTCATGCTTATCTTATGTACGGCTATCCTACTCAAACGGTGCAGGAAACAGTAGATTCATTAGAAATGGTTCGTCAGCTTTTTGAAATGGGAATTTTGCAAAGTGGTTTTTGGCATCAGTTTGCGATGACCACACATTCACCTGTAGGAAAAAATCCTGAACAATTTGGTATCATTCCGGTACACCAAGAGATAAAATTTGCCAATAATGATATTGATTTTAAAGATAAAACAGGAGTTGATCACAGCAAATTCAGTTTTGGACTAAAAAAGTCGCTTTTTAATTATATGCACGGAATTAATTTTGAAATTCCTCTGCAGGAATGGTTTGATTTCAAAATACCTAAAACTACAGTTCATCCGGATTACATTCACGACTGCCTTTTAGAAGAAGACTCCTTTGTTTTTAAACCCAATTCAAAAATTATATTTTTAGCTAAAAATATGGTCGTTGAAAATTATATTAAAACAAAAAAACAACATTCATGGTCTTATTCTAAAGTGACTTTTCATTTAAAAACCAATATTGTTACCATAGATATCGAGCAGGAAAAAGCAAGTTGGCTAATCAAAACCATGGAAAACAATTCGTTGGATAATAATCATAGAATAACTTTGAATCAAATTAAAACTCAATTTGAGGAGAAGTTTGAAAACTTTGAATTGTTTTGGTTTTCTAAGCCGATTCAGCAACTGAAGGAAAACGGAATTATTCTTAGTTTATAATTTTTTGTACATTTAAACTGTAATCCTCCCAAATCTATGCATCTCCAAATCAATCAAGCTGACATAGGCTATAATAAAACATTAATTTCAAAAGCAAATGCGAATTTGAATCTGGGAGAAGTATGTCTCTTGATTGGAAATAATGGGGTGGGAAAAACAACTTTAATCAAATCTATTCTGCATCAGCTTCCGCTTTTAAGAGGAGATATTTCTATTAATAATAAAAACATCAGAAATCTTTCAGTAAAAGAAATTGCAGAGCAGATTGCTGTTGTTTTTTCCAAATCGGTAATTCCTCAGAATTATACTGTAGAAGATCTTATTTCTTTAGGAAAATACATTTATTATCCTTTTTATTTTGAATTAAAAAAAGAAGACAGAGAAGAAGTTTCCCATATTATTGAAGAGTTGGAGCTAACCCAGTATAAAAATACACTACTTAAAAATCTTTCTGACGGAAATCTTCAAAAAGCCTTTATCGGAAGAGCAATCACTCAAAATGCACCCATTATCATCCTTGATGAACCTACCACACATTTGGATGAAAAGAATAAAGTTATCATTTTGCAAACACTCAGAAAGCTCGCAAAAAAACAAAATAAACTGATTCTTTTCTCTTCTCATGACTGGCGACTGGCAAAAGAATTTGCAGATAAAATCTGGTATTTGAAAGATCAAAATCTATATTCGGGCATTGTTGAAGATGTTTTGCTTCAGCATGAAGAGTTGACGAATGCTTCGCTTTTCACAATAAATGAACAATTTGTTGCTCCACACATTATTGCGCCAGAGGTTTATAAAGAGATGCTGTTCTCTTTGTTGCAGAAAAATTTTGAAAAAAACCTTTCTACTTTGTTTTTTGAATGGGACAATCAAAAATGGATTATTACTCATCAAACAGAAAAACATCAATGCGAATCCTTTGAAGAAATCGTTAATTTTGTAAAAACCATTCATTAATTCTTTAAATTCTTTATTGTTTATACATACTATGCATGCATAGTATTATGCTGTTCATATAATTTAATGATTTAATTTTCAGAAAGTTAACAAATTTTAACGTAAATAAATATTATGCATGCATAATATTTGCTAAATTTGGATAAACCATGACACGAAAAGTATGGAACCAAATAAAGATAAAATAGAAAACATTGATCTTATTCTGAAACAAACGTGGATTTCGGTACAGAAAATGTACTCAGATTTGGCACAGGAATATGACTCTACGGCTGTACAAGCACTCACCTTATTGAAAATCGACCCCAAAGAAGGTACAAGAAGTACCAATTTGGGTCCTAAAATGGCAATTGAGCCAACTTCGCTTACAAGAATTATTAAACTTCTGGAAGACAATGGCTATATCTACAAAGAAAAAACTACAGCCGATAAGCGGGAAGTCATTATTAAACTTACCGAAAAAGGACTTAGTTCAAGAAATCTTTCAAAAGAAGTGGTCGTTAATTTCAATAAAAAAATAATGGAGAAGATTTCACCGGAAAAACTGGAAATATTCAAAGAAGTAATGACAGAAATCATGAAAATTTCTCATGACCTTAATAATAAGAAATAAATTGATCTATGAAAGCACTATTACCTATAAAAATGGTTTAAATAATAGAGCAATATTCATTTGACCATTAAAAATAATAAATATCTAAATATGAAAAGACGAATCAAACACGTTACGGTTCTCGGTTCAGGAATTATGGGAAGCGGTATTGCTGCACACTTTGCCAATATTGGGGTAGAAGTTTTGCTGCTGGATATCGTTCCTTTTGAATTGACCGAAGCAGAGCAGAAAAAAGGTTTGACCAAAGATGACAAAGCGGTAAGAAACAGAATCGCTTCAGAAAACTTTGAAAAACTCAAGAAAGCAAGTCCTGCACTACTCTATTCTCCGAAATTTGCAGATAGAATTAAAGTTGGCAACTTTGATGATGATTTACCTAAAATAAAAAATACAGACTGGATTATTGAAGTTGTCGTTGAAAAGCTCGACATCAAAAAATCCGTTTATGAAAAAATCGAACAGTTCAGAAAGTCCGGAACTTTAGTTTCTTCAAATACTTCAGGAATTCCAATTAATATGTTGGTGGAAGGAAGAAGCGATGATTTCAAACATTATTTTGCAGGAACACACTTCTTCAATCCTGTGAGATATCTTCCTCTTTTAGAGATTATTCCAACCAACGATACGAATCCAGAAATCATTGATTTCTATATGAACTACGGAGCAAAATTCTTAGGAAAAACAACCGTCTTAGCAAAAGATACTCCTGCTTTTATTGCCAATAGAATCGGAGTTTTCTCAATGATGGATCTCCTTCATAATGTTCAGAAATTAGGATTAACGGTTTCCGAAGTTGATAAATTAACTGGTCCAGTAATCGGTCGTCCAAAATCTGCAACGTTCAGAACCGCTGATGTTGTTGGTTTGGATACTTTGGTGATGGTGGCAAACGGCGTTCGCCAAAGCGGTGCCGAAGCGAATGATTTCAACGACGTTTTTGCCCTTCCTGATTACATCCAGAAAATGGTTGATAATAAATGGTTAGGATCTAAAACAGATGGAGGCTTCTATAAAAAAGTAAAAAATGCAGAAGGAAAATCTGAAATTCAAGGATTAAATCTGGATACTTTAGAATACGAACTTCAGGGAAAATCTTCTTTTCCGACATTAGAATTAACAAAAAATATTGACAAACCAATTGACAGATTTAAAGTGTTAATTGGTGGAAAAGATAAAGCCGGAGAATTGTACAGAAAATCTTTGGGAGCATTATTCGCTTATATTTCGCATAAAGTTCCGGAAATTTCCGATGAAGTTTACAAAATCGACGATGCCATGAGAGCTGGTTTTGGTTGGGAAAACGGTCCCTTTGAAATCTGGGATGCGGTAGGCGTTCAGAAAGGTATTGAATTGGCCAAAGAAGCCGGCTACGAAGTGTCAGACTGGGTGAAAAATGTGGAAACTTTCTATAAAGTGAATGACGAGGGACAAAGCATTTATGTTGATAAAAGCTCTGGTGAATACAACAAAATTCCGGGTCAGGATTCTTTCATTATTTTAGATAATATCAGAAAAAATAAAACGCTTTGGAGTAATTCAGGAGCTGCGATTGAAGATCTAGGTGACGAAATTATCAACTTCGAGATTCGTTCTAAAATGAATTCTTTGGGAGGCGAAGTTTTGGATGGATTAAACAGAGCGATTGATTTAGCTGAAAAAGAATACGACGGATTAGTGATTGGAAATCAAGGCACGAATTTCTCTGTGGGTGCCAATTTAGCGATGATTTTAATGATGGCCATCGAACAGGATTGGGATGATTTGAATATGGCAATTGCCTATTTCCAAAAATCAATGATGAGAGTTCGCTACTCTTCTATTCCTGTGGTTGTTGCTCCTCACGGAATGACGCTTGGCGGTGGTTGCGAAATGACCATGCACGCAGACAGAGTTGTCGCAGCAGCAGAAACTTACATCGGATTGGTGGAAACCGGAGTTGGTGTAATTCCTGGCGGTGGCGGAACTAAAGAATTGACCTTGAGAACATCCAGAGAATTTCACAATGATGACGTGAAAAATAACAGACTTCGTGAAGCTTTCATGAATATTGCGATGGGTAAAGTAGCAACCTCTGCTTACGAAGCCTATGATATGGGAATTTTAGAGCATGGAAAAGATATTGTTTCAGTTGATAAAAGAAGCCAGATTAAGACCGCTAAAATGCTCGCTAAAAGTTTAGCAGAACACGGATACACACAACCTATCGAACAGAAAGTAAAAGTTCTAGGTAAAGATGCTTTAGGAATGTTCTATGTAGGAACTGACCAGATGCTAACAGGAAATTATATTTCTGAACACGATAAAAAAATCGCAGATAAATTAGCTAACGTAATGGTCGGCGGAAATCTTTCTGAACCAACAGTCGTTACCGAACAATATTTATTGAATCTTGAAAGAGAGACATTCTTACAGCTTTGCGGTGAAAGAAAAACGTTGGAGAGAATTCAGCATATGTTACAAAAAGGTAAACCGTTGAGAAACTAGATTTTTCTGTAAAATGTAAAAAGTATTAATGTACTAACGATGCACAACTTTAGAGATTTAGAAGTTTGGACAAAATCAATGAAACTTTGTAAAATATTTATTTAGCTTCTAATAATTTTCCAAAAAATGAAATATTCGGATTGACTTCACAGTCAAGAAGAAGCTTATATTCAATTCCTTCTAATATTGCTGAAGGTGCAGGTCGAGATACAAATGCCCAATTTTCACATTTTCTGAATATTGCATTAGGTTCTTCATTTGAATTCGAAACTCAGATTTTAATTGCTGATGAGTTGGAATTCTTTAAAAATGATGATTTTAATATGATTTATTCCGAAATTAAACATATACAAAATATGTTGGTAAAACTGAAGCAGAAGTTTAATACTTAAGCATTTTAAATCATAAATACATTTTACGTAAATACATTAATACAAACAAATGAAAACAGCATACATAGTAAAAGGATTCAGAACTGCCGTTGGAAAAGCTCCAAAAGGAAGTTTAAGATTCACGAGACCCGATGTAATGGCGGCAACCGTAATTGAAAAATTAATGGCTGAACTTCCGCAATTGGATAAAAACAGAATCGATGACCTTATCGTTGGAAACGCGATGCCCGAAGCCGAACAAGGCTTAAACGTAGCGCGTTTAATTTCTTTAATGGGATTAAATACAGACAAAGTTCCCGGAGTTACCGTAAACAGATATTGCGCATCAGGAAGTGAGGCGATTGCGATTGCTTCTGCAAAAATTCAGGCAGGAATGGCGGACTGCATTATTGCAGGAGGTACAGAATCTATGTCTTACATTCCGATGGGTGGATACAAACCCGTTCCTGAAACTGAAATTGCCAAAACAAATCCTGATTATTACTGGGGAATGGGTTACACCGCAGAAGAAGTTGCAAAACAATATAATATCACGAGAGAAGAACAGGATCAGTTCGCTTTTGAATCTCATCAAAAAGCTTTAAAAGCCAATAAGGAAGGTAGATTTGCTAATCAGATTGTTCCGATTCCTGTTGAATATAATTTTTTGGATGAAAACCAGAAAATGCAGACTAAAAAGTTTGACTTCTCTGTTGATGAAGGTCCAAGAGCAGATACCTCTTTGGAAGGTTTGGCTAAATTGAGACCTGTTTTTGCTAACGGAGGAAGCGTAACAGCCGGAAACTCATCACAGATGAGCGATGGAGCGGCTTTCGTCATGGTAATGAGTGAAGAAATGGTAAAAGAATTAGGTCTTGAGCCAGAAGCAAGATTGGTAGCTTATGCAGCTGCAGGATTAGAACCAAGAATCATGGGAATGGGACCAATTTATGCAATTCCAAAAGCTTTGAAACAGGCAGGTTTAGAATTAAAAGATATTGAATTAATTGAGTTAAATGAAGCATTCGCATCACAATCTGTTGCCATCAAAAAAGAATTAGGCTTAAATTCAGATATCTTAAATGTAAACGGAGGTGCCATTGCTTTAGGTCACCCTCTTGGCTGCACCGGAACAAAATTAACCGTTCAGCTTCTTGACGAAATGAGAAAACGCGGAAATAAATACGGAATGGTTTCCATGTGTGTAGGAACAGGACAAGGAGCGGCAAGCATATTCGAACTTCTTTAAAGACAAAAAGAAAATAGACAGATAGATAATGGACACTTAGAAACACACAAGAAATGATGGATGATTTTAAAAGACATAATTTTAAAAAGCTTAAAATTTGGAAAATGGGTATGGAATTGTCAAGAGCAACATTAGATCTTACCGATACTTTTCCAACTTATGAAAAATATGGTTTGAAAAGCCAAATGGATCGATGTTCAATCTCTATTCCTTCAAATATAGCTGAAGGTTCAAGCAGAACAAATAAATCTTTTAGTCATTTTTTAGATATTTCTTTGGGTTCGTCATTTGAATTGCAAACTCAAATATTATTGGCAAATCATAAAAAATATTTATCTGATGAAAAATGTGAAATCTTTGAAGTAAAAATTGAAGAATTCCAAAGAGCAACAATGGTATTTCAAAATATACTTAATAAAGACTAAAAAGATGATAGACTGACAGAAAATAGATAATAAAATGATTTTGATAAATAATAAGTCTATCATCTATCCGTCTATTATCTAAAAATCTAAATAATTAAAAGAAAAAAATCAAATATTAAATGAGCAATATAGTAAAAGGCGGTGAATTCCTGATCAAAGAAATTCCTGCAAACGAAATTTTCAGTCTTGAAGAACTGAGTGAAGAGCAAAAAATGCTTCGTGATTCAGCAAAAGAATTTATTGATAGAGAGGTTGTTCCGCATCATGATCGTTTTGAGAAAAAAGATTATGCATTGACGGAAGAAACAATGCGTAAATTAGGCGAAATGGGACTTCTTGGAATTACTGTTCCTGAAGAGTATGGCGGTCTTGGAATGGGATTCGTAAGTACCATGTTGGCTTGCGATTATGTTTCAGGTGGAAACGGATCATTAGCAACAGCTTACGGTGCGCATACCGGAATTGGAACTTTACCTACTCTTCTTTATGGAAGTGAAGAATTGAAAAAGAAATATCTTCCGGATTTAGCTACAGGAACAAAATTCGGAGCGTATTGTTTGACTGAACCCGATGCCGGATCAGACGCCAACTCGGGAAAAACAAGAGCAAAATTGTCAGAAGATGGAAAACATTACATCATCAACGGACAAAAAATGTGGATTTCGAATGCTGGTTTTGCAGACACTTTCACTTTGTTTGCTAAAATTGATGATGATAAAAATATCACTGGTTTTGTGATTAACCGTTCTGAATTGGAAAATCCTGAAAGCTTGACTTTTGGTGAGGAAGAGCATAAATTAGGTATTCGCTCATCGTCCACACGTCAGGTTTTCTTTAATGATATGAAAGTTCCTGTTGAGAATATGTTGGGCGAAAGAAATAATGGTTTCAAAATCGCTTTGAACGCATTGAATGTTGGAAGAATTAAATTAGCTGCGGCAAATCTTGACGGACAAAGAAGAATTTTAAATCACTCTATTCAATATTCAAACGAAAGAAAACAATTTGGTGTTTCAATTTCTACTTTCGGAGCCATCAGAAAGAAGATTGCTGAAATGTCAACAGGAGTTTTTGTAAGTGAAGCTGGTTCATATCGTTTAGCGAAAAATGTTGAAGATAAAATTGCAGAATTGGTTGCAGGGGGAATGGATCATCAACAAGCTGAATTAAAAGGTGTTGAAGAATTTGCAGTAGAAGCTTCTATTCTAAAAGTTTTTGTTTCAGATCTTACCCAAAATACAGCCGATGAAGGAATCCAAATCTATGGTGGAATGGGCTTCTCAGAAGACACTCCGATGGAATCTGCATGGAGAGATGCAAGAATCGGAAGAATTTATGAAGGAACTAATGAAATTAACAGACTTTTAGCCGTTGGAATGTTAATCAAGAGAGCAATGAAAGGAGAATTAGATTTACTTTCTCCTGCAATGGCGATCAGCAAAGAATTGATGGGAATCCCGTCATTTGAAGTTCCTGATTATTCTGAATTTATGAGCGAAGAAAAAGCAATTATTGCCAATCTTAAGAAGGTTTTCTTAATGGTTTCCGGTGCTGCTCTTCAAAAATACATGATGGATATTGAGAAACAGCAACATTTATTATTAAACGCATCTGAAATTCTTAACCAAATCTACATGGCAGAATCTACAGTTTTAAGAGCCGAAAAACATTTCTCAGCAGATTCTGTAGAAGCTGCAATGGCTCAATTGAATCTTTATAAAGCGGTGGAAAAAATTATCGTTGCCGCAAAAGAGGGAATCGTTTCCTTTGCAGAAGGTGACGAACAGAGAATGATGCTTTCAGGATTAAGAAGATTTACAAAATACACCAACAATCCTAATGTTGTTGCTCTAACTGAAAAGGTTGCAGCTCATTATATTGCAAAAGGACATTACTAAACCAGTAAATCTTATAAACAAAAAACGCTTCAATATTTGAAGCGTTTTTTGTTTTTTATTTGTTGTTGTAAGATTAATAGTCTTTTGTGCCTATTTCATTGATTTCGCTGAAATTTTCTTTAGGATTTAAACCATATTGATTTGTACCCGAATCTCCTTCTGTAAAATACAAAATCAATAACCAGATGGCTCCAATTATTGGAATAAATGCAATGAGCAGAAACCATCCACTTTTCCCCACGTCATGTAATCTTCTCACGGAAACGGCTAATCCCGGGATGAAAACAGCCAAAGCATAAACCATATAAATAAATCCGTATGGACTTTCAGACGAAAATTTTAATCCTAAAATATTGTCCAAAATTACAGCTGCAATTGTAAAAAGCATATTGAATAAAATATACATCCAATATTCAGTCCTTCTAGCTCTTCCGTTAAAATCTGTGTACTGTTTAAGTACCTTTAAATACCATTTCATAGTTATATTTTTTATAGTTAAATCCAAAAGTATAATTTTTTTTTAAACAAAAAATTATTTCTTTTAATTTTCATAGTATTTTATATAAAAAAATTCTAATATAAACGTGTTTCAAATTATTGAAGCGGGTTTTAAGTTAAAAGTTGATCTGTTTATTAAGTATTATTTTATTATCATAATACTTAGATGATTATTCATTTATTAGTATTATTAGAAAATTTGCTGATGATAATTCCCACCAAAACAACGGAATAAAACTGTCCGATAATTCCAATCAGTGAAGTGATGAGTTTAGTTTGGTAAGAATTAGGAGTAATATCACCATAACCAATCGTAGTTAGAGTAACAGAACAAAAGTATACCAGATCAATAAACGTATGCGCCGGACTGGAATAGTTTAATCCTTTAAAAGATTGAAGATCTGAATATGCATAAATCTGAAACATAAAAACAGATACTTCTAAAAGCAATAATAATCCGCAGGCTGAAGCAGAAATAATATCTGTATTAATATAGCCGGGTTTTATTAAAAACTTGAAAACCTCCAAAAAAATAAAAAAATAAAATACAATATAACTGATATTTAGAAAAAACATAAACTCCGGAACTCCTTTAAAAAAAGACAGCAAAATAGGGAGTATAATGACCAAAACGGACAAAACATTCTTCGTTATATTTTTAAATTTTCCTTTTTCAATAAAAACACCAATACTTGCTAAACCCAAAATAACCATATTAATTGGCCATAAAACCTCAGTATAAAATGTCATATCATTGACAATGATGCCAATAAAAAGATGTTGAATAAGTGCTGCTAAAAGCAGTTCGTATTTTCTATTACTTAAAAAATTTTTGATCTTCATTGTATAGTGTCTTTTTAAAAATTAACAGTGTAAGCTTAATCAACAAAAATACTAAAACAAAAAATCCTGTCTACTAAAGACAGGATGATTATTTTACTCTTAACAAATTACTCCCACTCAATGGTTGCAGGAGGTTTGCTTGAAATATCGTACGCTACTCTGTTGATTCCTCTTACTTCATTAATAATTCTGCTTGAAACAGTATCCAAAAATTCATAAGGAAGTCTGCTCCATGTTGCTGTCATAAAGTCGATCGTGTTTGCAGAACGAACTACTGCTGTGTACTCATACGTTCTCTCATCACCCATTACTCCTACAGATTTTACAGGAAGTAGAACAACGAAAGCCTGAGAAACTTTTTCGTATAAATCATTTTTATATAATTCTTCAATGAAAATATCATCAGCCTCCTGCAAAATTCTTACTTTTTCTGCATCAACAGCTCCCAATACTCTGATTCCTAAACCAGGACCAGGAAAAGGATGTCTGTGCACCAAATGATGAGGAATTCCCAATTCTTCCCCTACTTTTCTTACTTCATCTTTGAAGAGTTCTCTTAAAGGTTCAAGCAGTTCAAACTCCATTTCTTCCGGAAGTCCGCCAACATTGTGGTGAGATTTGATTACTGCAGAAGGTCCGTTTACTGACTGGCTCTCGATAACATCAGGATAAATTGTTCCCTGCGCTAAAAATTTGGCGCCTTCAATTTTATGAGATTCTTCATCAAAAACATGAACAAATTCATTTCCAATGATTTTTCTTTTGGCTTCAGGATCATCTACTCCGGCTAGTTTTGAGAGGAATCTTTCTTTAGCATCTACCAACTTGATATTCATATGAAAATGCTCGCCATAATTATCCATTACTTTTTTGTCTTCATCTTTCCTCAGCAAACCAGTATCAACAAAAATACAAGTCAGCTGATCTCCGATTGCCTTGTGAATCAAAACCGCAGCAACAGAAGAATCTACTCCACCGGATAACCCTAAAATTACTTTTTGATCTCCTACTCTTTCACGTATTTCTTCGACGGTTTTTTCGATATAATTGGTCAGTTTCCAGTTTTTTTCTGCATTACAGATTCCGAAAACGAAATTTTCAAGCATTTTTCCGCCTTCTTCTGTGTGAGAAACTTCAGGATGAAACTGTACACAATAGATTTTCTTTTCTTCGTTTGCAATAGATGCGATTACTCCGGATTGTGCATTCAGTTCAAAACCTGGAGGCAGCATTCCGACTTCGTCAAAATGACTCATCCAAACCACAGAATTGTTGGTAACTCCTCTTAACAGAGAAGATTCTTTTACAATTTCAAGGTGAGCTTTTCCGTATTCTCCTTTCACACCTTTATGAACTTTTCCGCCTAAAAGATGTGCAGTGAGTTGCATTCCGTAGCAAATTCCCAATACAGGGATTCCCTGCTCGTATAATTCTTTTTCAACGAGATGAGCATTTTCTGCATTCACAGAACTTGGTCCCCCGGAAAGAATAATTCCTTTTGGTTGTTTTTCTAAAAGTATTTCTAATGGTGTATTGAAAGGCAATATTTCAGAATAAACACCCATCTCACGGATTCTTCTTCCGATGAGCTGATTGTATTGTGATCCGAAATCGAGTATGATAATACCGTTGTTCATTTTAAAATTTTATTAATGCTTTAAGCTATAGGCTGTAAGCAGTAGGCTATTTGTGAGTTCTAAAGCTTATCGCCTATAGCTTAAAGCTTACTGCTATTAAATTCTTTACAAAAAAAGACCTGGATTTCTCCAAATCTTTTTTCGTGATTTATTTTAAAACTTTCCGATGTCTTCTCTGTAAAAACTGTAATCGAAATGTACAGGAAGTGCATCTTCATATACTTTTTTACGTGCATCTTCATAGGTTGCTCCTGTTGCCACCAAGTTTAACACTCTACCACCGTTAGAAATAACCTTATCTCCTTTTCTGGTAGCTCCTGCATATAATAGCTGGCTGTGTTTTACTTTGTCTTCACCTTTGATCTCAAAGCCAAGTTCCATATTTCTTGGATAACCTCCCGAACACATAACTAAGCAGACTGCCTTTTCATCTTTAAATTTCAGCTCAATGTCTTTACCTTCCATACAGTCCTGAATTACATCAAGCAGATTATTCTCCATTAATGCCATCAAAACCTGAGTTTCAGGATCTCCAAATCTCATGTTATATTCAAGAAGATAGGTTCCGTTTTTGGTGATCATCAATCCGAAGAAGATAATTCCTTTGAAACTGAAGCCTTCTGCTTTAAGACCTTTTAAGGTAGGCTCAAGAATATTTTTTTCAAAATCTGCAAAATGTTCCTGTGTAAACTCGGGACTTGGAGCTACTGCACCCATTCCTCCTGTATTGGAACCTGTATCTCCGTTACCTACTTTTTTGTAATCTTTAGCGGCAACGCAAGGGAAAAGTTTGTCTCCATTTGAGAATGCAATAATTGATGCTTCAAAACCTTCCAGATATTCTTCAATAACCAAACGAATTCCTGCATCACCATAGATTCTTCTGATCATAAAATCGTGAATTGTAGCTTCTGCTTCTTCAATCGTTTCGCAGATTACCACCCCTTTTCCACCAGCAAGACCACTGGCTTTTACCACTAAAGGATAATTTTGTGTCTGTACATATTCTTTAGCTTCAGGATAAGAATCAAAAACCACAGCTTTAGCTGTTTTGATATCATAGGTTTGCATAAACTTCTTAGAAAAAGCTTTGCTTCCTTCAAGACTCGCCACTTTTTGGTTGGGTCCGAAAACTTTAAGACCATGCTTTTTAAACTCGTCTTTCAAACCTGCAACAAGCGGAGCTTCCGGTCCTACAATCGTTAAATCTACTTTTTCCTTTATTGCAAAATCTCTTAATTCTTTGATATCGGATAAATGTACATTCTTACCAATTGCATCAGTAGTTGCGTTTCCGTTTGCAAAAAACATCTTTGTAATTCTGGAATCCTTCTGAAGTTTTGCTGCTAAAGCAGATTCTCTTCCGCCTTCACCTATGATTAATATTCTCATATTTTATATAATTAACTAGTCTATTTTACAAATATATAATTTTGGATGCTATAAATACAATCTCAAAATATAATTTCAGGATGTATGCATTTTATATTAATAAAAATTTTAATGAAAAATTAGCAAATATTTTTGATTAACTAACTGTTTTTTAGTTTGTAAAAGCGTTAGCATTCAGCAAATACTGAAAACCAATCTATCCTAAATTACAGATTTCCATCTATATTTTTAATTTAATTTTAATTAATGTAAAAAATGTCTAATTCCTGTAAACATCATCGGGATTTTGTGTTCATTAGCAGCATCAATGCTATCCTGATCTTTTACACTTCCTCCGGGCTGAATGATTGCTGTAATACCTTCCTGAGCGCAAAAATCTACCACATCACGGAAAGGGAAAAAGGCATCAGAAGCTAAAACCAATTCTCCTGAAAACTTTTCCTTCGCTCTTTCAATTGCCTGCTGAGTAGCCCAAATTCTGTTTACCTGTCCTCCTCCGATTCCGAAAGCCTGAATTCCGTTGGAAACAACTATTGCATTAGATTTTACATATTTCACAACTCTCTGAGAAAATAACAATGCTTTTTTCTGCTCTTCTGTAGGTTGCGTTTCAGTTACAATCTTAATGTCATCCGAAAAAATACTGTCATTGTCCTGAACCAGAATTCCTCCATCTACTTTAACCCAAGTTTTTTTGTCGGAAACAGGGTTTATTATTTTTATAATTCTTAAATTTTTCTTCTTTCTTAAAATTTCCAAAGCCTCTTCATCAAACTCAGGAGCCATAACGATTTCAAGAAAAGTTTTGTTTAATTCTTCTGCCGTTGCTGCATCAATTTTGTAGTTCATTGCAACAATTCCGCCAAAGATAGACACAGGATCACACTCGAAAGTTTTCTGATATGTTTCCAATGCTGAAGTTCCGATCGCCACTCCACACGGAGTAGAGTGTTTTACAGCACAGCAAGCCATTTCTTCTTTAAATTCAGTCACTACTTTCCAACAAAGATCCATATCGCGAAGATTGTTGAAAGACAATTCTTTACCTCCTAACTGCTCAAAATCTTTCATCGCACCATTTTCGAAAGTAGAAACGTAATAAGCCGCTGTCTGATGCGGGTTTTCACCATATCTAAGATCAGCAACTTTTTTGTAAGATGCATTCAGATATGTAGGATATTCTTCATCCAAAAGCATTTTGGAAATTGCAGCATCATAAGCTGAAGTAAGATTGAAAACTTTACCTGCTAATTTTCTACGAGTCTCAATAAATGTATCTCCATTTTGTTCCATTTCGATTTTTACAGTTGAATAATCTTCAACGTCAGTAATTACCGTTACAGAATCAAAGTTTTTGGCTGCTGAACGAAGCATTGAAGGACCACCAATGTCAATAAATTCTACCTTTTCGTGGAGAGAAATGTCTTTATTCACATTCTCGAAGAACGGATAAAGATTTACGATCACCATGTCAATCAGACCAATTCCGTGCTCCTGAACTGTTTTCATGTGTTCTTCGTTGGAACGAACCGCCAACAAACCACCGTGAACTTTCGGGTGGAGTGTTTTCACTCTTCCATCTAACATTTCAGGAAAATCGGTTATTTCATCAATTTGAATCGGATTTAAACCAGCGTCTTTCAAATGTTTGAATGTCCCTCCTGTAGAAATCAATTCATAGTTTTGGGCTTCTAAAAACTTTGCGAATTCGGTCAATCCACTTTTGTCAGAAACACTGATTAAAACTCTCTTTTTGCTCATTTTACTTTCGATTTTTTTACTTTTTACAGCTATTTCAAACTGTAGACCGGGTCTTTCACCTCCGATCTTTTATTTTTATTTAGATTTTTCTTCCTAAATTTTTTCAATTTCATTGAAAAAAGCATGTAATTTTTTTTCATCAAGTTTTCCATCTGTCCTTACACTACTGCATAAATCTAGCCCGAAAGGCTGTACTTTTTTTATAGCTTCTCTTATATTTTCTACTTTTAAGCCTCCTGCAAGAAATATGGGAACATCAACAGAATCTTTTATTTTTTTACTTAAATTCCAATCATGAATATTTCCTGTTCCGCCCAATATCTTAATTTTAAGATTGGGATTTCCGCTATCAAGCAATAAAGCATCTACGTATGGAGCCACTTCAATAGCTTCCTGAACAGATTTTTCATCAATCACATGAATCACTTGAACCAGTTTTATGCCTGGTAAATTTTGTCTCAAAAGATGATATTCGTTATTTTCCAGTGCATCCACCAACTGAATTACTGATGTCTGCACTTTTCTGTGATGGGTAATTACATCCTGAACGCTAGTTTCACTTGTTAGAAGAAATGTTGAAATAGGAGGCGGTGTATTTTTTTGAATATCTAAAATAAGTTCATCTTCTATAACTCCCGGTCCGCTTGGCATTTTCCCCACCAATCCCAGAGCTGAAGCTCCGTATTGGATAGCCAGCTTTGCTTCTTTTAAACTGCTTATACAACAGATTTTTACTCTTGGTTTCATTATCTTAATTTCCTAAAACTTTGTTTATTGCTTTTGGAAAAATTTCATATTCTATTAAATGAACTTTCTCTGCTACGGTTTCGGGAGTATCATCTTTTGTAATTTCGAACGATTTTTGAAGAATGGCTTCTCCTTCATCAATTCCTGAAGTTACAAAATGTACGGTTGCTCCGCTTTCTTTTTCTTTTGCTTCAATCACCGCATTATGAACGTGGTGCCCCCACATTCCTTTTCCTCCAAATTTTGGGAGCAAAGCAGGATGAATATTGATTATTTTTTCGCTCCATTTTTCACAAAATTCAGGTTTTAGAATGGATAAAAATCCTGCCAATACGATTAAATCTGTATTTTCAGGGATGATTTTACTCAATTCGCTGCTGAAATTTTTTCCTCTCGGAATCAGAATATTTTCTATGTTATGATTTTTGGCTCTTTCCAGTCCGTAACATTCTCTATCGGCAACAACTAAAGATACTTTTGCATTCTGGATTTCTCCATTATCAATAGTATCAATAATTCTCTGAAGATTGGTTCCTGACCCTGAAACGAGTATAACTAAGTTTTTCATTTTATTTTGTGAGCCTTGTCAAGGTTTTAAACCTTAACAAGGCTTTGTCTGTTATTAACTAGCCCCGATTGCAACGGCATCCTTTTTCTAAAATGGCTTTGTAAAAAAGCGATGGCGAAAAAGATATAGTGGAAAGCGGGATTAAGCTTCTAAAATTGAATTTAATGTAACAATGTATCAGTTAAACAATATTCCAAATTGGTAAACTGTTCCATTATTATATTGGTACATTAAAATGATAATTTTATTTTTTCGCTTCCTTCTGTAATCTCACCAATTTCGTAAGCGTCATCAAGAAGATGCATTACTTTTTCAGCATGTTCTGAATCTACCACAACGATCATTCCCACTCCCATATTGAAAGTTCCGAACATTTCTTCACGAGCTACTCCCCCTCTTTTTTCCAATTCCAGCATGATATTCGGAATCTGGATTTTTGAAGCATTAATTGTAGCACAAAGCCCATCTCCGATAATTCTTGGAATGTTTTCATATAAACCTCCACCTGTAATGTGTGCGATTCCTGAAACTTCCACTTCCTCAAGGATTTTATGAATATCTTTATAATATAATCTTGTCGGCACTAAAAGCGTTTCATACAAAGGTTTTTCTTCGAATACTTCATTGAAGTCAGGAAAGACTTTTCTTACCAGAGAAAATCCGTTTGAATGAAATCCTGAACTGGGTAACGCGATGATTTTATCTCCTTTTTTGATTTTAGAACCGTCAATAATCTGATCTTTTTCAACAATTCCTACACAAAATCCTGCAACATCGTAATCTCCGGGTTGATACATTCCCGGCATTTCAGCAGTTTCTCCGCCGATTAAAGCACAGTTGTTGTCTTTACAAGCTTCTACCATTCCTAAAACGATTTCCGCAGCGATTTCCGAATCCAGTTTTCCACAAGCCAGATAATCAAGGAAAAATAAAGGTTTTGCACCATGGCAAAGTATATCGTTGGCACACATTGCAAAACAGTCTACTCCGATGGAATCATATTTTTTTGAGTCTAAAGCCACTTTGAGCTTCGTTCCTACTCCATCTGTTCCTGAAACCAAAACAGGATTTTTGTAACCTCCGATTTCATAGAAAGCTCCAAAACTCCCCAAATGATTGAGAACATTTGAATTGTGCGTTTCACCAACCGCTTTTTTGATCTTATCAACGGTTTTATATCCTTCCTCTTTGTCTACTCCTGCTGATTTGTATGTGTTGCTCATAGTATATGTATCAGTTTATCAATCTAACAATGAATATTGTTATAAAGAAAATTTCACAATTATTGTATTAAAATTAATTAAATAAAAAAGCCGACAATCTTTGTCGATTATCGGCTGTTGTTTTATCTGAAAGTTTCAGAGTCCACAGTTTTTCCATATTTTGAAAAACATTCTTTAAAAGTGGACTGAATCTTCATTTTTTTCTTTTTGCAAAGATATTAATTTTCTGTTAAACTTCAAATCTATTTTTCTAGTATTGATTCTAACTTAGCAATTTTGGTTACTTTTTCTTTTAATTCACTGTTTTTTTCTTCATTAGAAATAATCTGGCTTTCCCTGTTAAAGTTATCGTTAAAGAATGGAAGTGAAAAAGTTTCTATAATATTTCCTCCATGCAGCGGAAAACGCTTTTCGGCAGCTTCCAAAACTCCTAAGCCACCTCTTCCGCCTGGAGCCGTTGCCATCAGCAACATTGGTTTTTCGTTCCAAACTGCTCTTTCTTTGATTCTTGAAGTCCAGTCGAATACATTTTTAAATGCTGAAGAATAGGTTCCGTTATGTTCGGCCAAAGAAACCAATAAAACATCTGCTCTATCGATTTTTGAGGCAAAATCCTGCGCTTCCTTTGGAACTCCGCTTTCCACTTCACGCTGATGTTTATAGATTGGCATTTCAAAAGCATTCATGTCTACAATTTCTACTTCTGCATTTGGAATTAATGAAGCGGTATAAGTAACCAGCATTTTATTGATTGATGTATCGGAATTGCTTCCTGCTATTGCCAGAATTTTCATTGTTCTATTTTTAATATATTTTATTTTTAAACCACCCCGGCAAAAATTCATTCTGAATTTTCGCCACCCCTCCGAAGGATGGGAATTTTTGTGGTTCAAAATTAGGGTTTATTTAAGATATGCCGGTAATTCCATTGGAACTTCCATTAATAATATTTCAGCGTCTTCTACCGCTTCAATGTTGAAACTTTGGGTGTCCCAGATTCCTAAACCATCTCTGCTTTTTAAAATCTGATCTGCAATTTTTGCACTTCCACTAAGAACGAAAACATAGACACCGTTGCTGGATTTATTCAACTTGTATTCTTTTGAATTGTTTTTATTAAAATTGGCTAAATTAAACCATGCGTCCTGATGAATCCAAACTCCGGCATCATTTTGATCAGGTGACAGAATCTGTTGGAAATCATTCATATTTTCATGATGTTTTATACTTTGTTGATCGTATCTCGGTTTAACACCAACTTCTCTGGGGAAGACCCAGATCTGCAAAAATTTGACAGGCTCATCTTTATTTTTGTTGTATTCGCTGTGTTGAACTCCTGTCCCGGCACTCATTACCTGAATTTCTCCTTTTTTAATGACCGCCGTTGTCCCCATTGAGTCTTTATGCTCAAGATCTCCTTCCAATGGAATGGATATAATTTCCATATCTCTGTGAGGGTGTGTCCCGAAACCCATTCCCTGAGAAACCGTATCGTCATTTAAAACCCGTAAAACTCCAAAATTCATTCTTTCGGGATTCTGATAGCCTGCAAAACTGAAGGTATGATAAGAATTTAACCAGCCATGATTGGCATGACCTCTTGTATCTGCTTTGTGATAAACTGTTTTCATATTTTTTGTATTATTTAATATATTGTTATCATTAATTACAATACAAATGTAAATCTTGTAAGCCCTGAAAATGTTGACGTAAGATAAGAAAGCTTTTGATGTATTTCATTTTAACAAAATTCAAAAATGTTATCTGTAGAAAATAAAAAAGCGAACAATGATGTCCGCTTTATATATGAAAATTTTAAATATTGTTAAAAATGTACCTGCTGAATTTCTTCCTCAATTTCTTTTGGTGTGTTATGTTCCGATTTAACAAAAATAAGGGTTAAAACAGCTCCCAACAACATACAAATACCACCTACAACAACATAATCAATGGCCATTTTTCCAAAAATTCCGCTTACGATTGGACCCCCGAATATACCGTTGATGATCTGAGGAATAACAATAAAAAAATTAAAAATCCCCATATAAACGCCCATTTTCTTTTGTGGAATAGAATCAATAAGCATGGCATAGGGCATTGCCAGAATACTTGCCCAGGCAAAACCTAATCCAATCATCGAAATCCATAATAACGAAATATCTTTAATAAAATACATCGAAATCAATCCAAAACCTCCACTAGCCAAAGCCAAAGCATGAGTCTGCTTTTTACCGATAAATTTAGCAATGGGTGTCAAAGCAAAAGCAAAGAAAATGGCATATAAATTATAACTTCCGAATAAACTTCCCGTTAAATCTCCTGCTTTATTAAATTCTGCAGAATGAGTATCTTCCGGAGAAAGACCAAAGTGATGTGTTGCCAAAGCACTTGTCGTAAAAACCCACATCGTAAACAACGCAAACCATGAGAAAAACTGTACGATTCCCAGTTTTTTCATCTGAGATGGTGCATTGGCAAAATCCTTGAAAATATCCGACAGTTTGGATTTTGTTTCTGCAATTGGCTTTCCACCTTCAAATGATGCAAATTCTTCAGGAGAATATTCTTTAGTTGTTACAATTGTATATAAAATTGATAAAATAAGTACCGCTGCTCCAATATAAAAAGAATAGATGACGTTATCTGCGACAAATCCTTTTGGAGCTTCATTAGAAATTCCCCAATTTGCCAGCCAGTTCGGTAAATTTGAACCAATTACCGCCCCTATTCCTATCAAAATTGTCTGAACCGAAAAGCCAACCGTCGCCTGATGTTTTGGCAGCATATCCCCTACCAAAGCGCGGAATGGTTCCATTGCTACATTGATAGAGGCATCCATCATGGCTAAGAAAATTACCGCGATCAGTAAAACATTTGCAGCCATCATTTGTGTTGCAGAAGCCGCATTCGGAAGCATCACTAATCCTATTGAGCATAAAATAGCTCCGATTAAAAAGTAAGGTTTTCTTCTGCCTAAAGGACTCCATGTATTATCTCCCATGTGACCTATAATTGGCTGTACAATTAATCCTGTGATGGGTGCAACCAGCCAGAACCATGATAACTCATGTACATCGGCTCCAAAGTTTGCCAAAATTCGGCTGGCGTTTCCGTTTTGCAGACCAAATGCCATCTGAATTCCTAAAAATCCCATACTCATATTAATAATCTGAAGCATGGATAAATTCGGTTTTGTTTTTTTCATCATTTTTGAGTGATTTCTTGGATTAATATATTTTCAATCGGTGCTTTTATCTCTACAACTTTATCTACTACGTCATTGGGAACTGTCACAGAAAGTACGTACTGTTTTACTTTCCATGTTCCGTTGATTTTTTCAACAACACCTGAACCGCGGCAGATTTTCATCTGTGTATCTAACAGTTCATCAAACCACGCCAGTTTTCCGTCTTTGCTGAAATAGATATTTCTTTTGAGGGAAGTGAAATTCCATGTTTTCTTTTTATCGAAATAAGGTTTTGCCCAAACCATAAAAGCTTTTTTGTCCCAGACTTCTGTAGCATCTGTCCCGATAAAAACAGATTCATCGGCAAAATAATTAAAATAGGTGGTGAAATCTGCTCTTGCAGCCGCTACATTAAATCCATCAAGCATGATTCCGATTTCTGTTTTTTCTTTATCAAATTTTGACTGAGCAGAAAGGGCTGTAAAACTGAGGATAAAAAATATAAAATATATTGTTGTTGTTTTCATAGATCATAATTTGAAACCTAACAGGTTTTGAAAACCTGTTAGGTTTAGTAGTTAAAACTTATTTTAATTCAATAACCATCGACGATTTTGCAGGAATTTTAAATTGATCCTTTACCGAAAATTCTTTACCGGAAATGATGTCTTTCCCTTTTGAAAAATTGTTCAGGGATTCTGCGAAATGTTTTACATCAATCGTTTGTTCCGAGTTATTATTATTTAAAATAACCATTACGCTTTCTTTTTCGTTGTATCTAAAATACACAAAAACATTATTCTGCGGAACAAAATTTCTAGTTTTTCCAGTATGAATAACCTCTTTACCTTTTCTCCAGTTAAGCAATTTCTGAGTAAACCCGTAAAATTCTTTTTGCTGAGAAGTCTGAGATGAAGGATTAAAAGCATTGACTTTATCCGTCCTCCAGCCTCCAGGAAAATCTCGTCTGATATCTGCGTCACCTCCTTTATTTTTATCACCACGCATTCCTACTTCAGAACCGTAATACAGCTGAGGAATTCCGCGAACTGTCGAGATTAAAGTCATTGCCAATTTATATTCCGCAGGATTTCCATTGAAAACTTCGTTGAACCTTTCTGTATCGTGATTTTCAAAAAAAACCAATAGATTATTGATATTCGGATAAAGGAAATCGCTGGTAAAAGCATTATATAGCTTTACCATTCCGGAATCCCAACCGTCCTTTTCTTTCAGAGCTTTCGGAAGATCAGAATACAGTGTGAAATCCATTACAGAAGGAAGATTTGAGTTATAATTTGCTGCCTCCCCTATTTTAGAATCTTTTTGCCATGCTGAAATATGTGCACTGGAATATAACCATGCTTCTCCTACGATATTGAAGTTCGGATATTCGTCCGTAATAGCTTTTGCCCATTTTGCCATCGCTTCTTTATCGTTGTAAGGATAGGTATCTACACGAAAACCTCCCAATTCGGCATATTCGATCCACCAGATAGCATTCTGTGTTAAATATTTTAAAACCAAAGGGTTTTTCTGGTTAATATCAGGCATTGTCGTGTCAAACCACCCGTCTAAGGCTAATTTTTTATCAACCTCAGAAGCATTTGTATCAAACTGAGTAGTTGTTTTATAGTTGGAACGCTTAAAGCCGTTTTCTCCGTCGTTAAACCAGTGAATCCAGTCTTTTGTGGGTAAATCTTTGATCATCCAGTGAGAAACTCCCCAATGATTGGTTACATAATCCATCACGAGTTTCATTTTTCTCTGATTTAGCTTTTGGGAAAGTTCTTTATACTCTTCGTTGGTTCCGTAACGTTCATCAATTTTATATAAATCTGTCTGCGCATATCCATGGTAAGAATATACTTTTTCGTTGTCCTCATTAACCGGAGTAAGCCAGACTGCCGTTGCTCCAAGTTTCTGAATATAATCTAAATTGTTGATGATTCCGCGCAGATCTCCACCATGTCTGCCGTTGGGAAGATTTCGGTTTACCTTTTCCGTTAAATTCGGGCTGGAATCGTTTTTTTCATCACCATTCGCAAAACGATCAGGCATGATAAGGTACATCACGTCCTTTGAAGAATAGGATTCTCTGTTTGCCGAATTCAGATTTCTCTGTTTTAATTCATAGGTGTAAGAACCTATATTTTTCTTTCCGTTTTTAATATTAATT
This sequence comes from Chryseobacterium echinoideorum, assembly GCF_007474535.1. Lineage (GTDB taxonomy): Bacteria > Bacteroidota > Bacteroidia > Flavobacteriales > Weeksellaceae > Chryseobacterium > Chryseobacterium echinoideorum. The sequence goes on from NZ_VKNW01000007.1 coordinate 42,261, forward strand.
TTAAACTTCGGAACATTAATCTCATTGGTGTTAACGGTTACAAAAACATAATTTGGATTTTCGACCTTCCGGATATCCTTAATCTGAACTCCGTCTGAAAGTTCAATTTCGTTATTAGCAATATCTTTTCCGTACACCAGAATCTGAAGTTCGGGATTTTTCATTCCCTTCCACCAGAATGCAGGTTCCACTTTATCTAAAGGTTTTTGTGAAAAAGCAAATGCTGCTGATGAAAGTGCAATTACTGCATATATTTTTTTCATATAAAATTCGGATTAAAAAACCTTACAGGAAATCCCATAAGGTTTTGATTTTTAATTTAATTCAAAATTTATTTTACAGGTTTGATAGAGATGGCAAAACCGCCGCTTCTTACCATTTTAAAATTGATTTTAGATTTGCTTGTGATTTGCTTTTTGTAGATGTTATAACTTTGGGGATTGTTGATATAATCCGCATCTTTTCCATCCTCATAGATCGTGGCTTCATATTTCTGTCCCTTATTGAGGAATGAGAAATCTACCGTATAATCACGTCTGTTTTCATCGGTAATTCCACCTACGAACCAGTTTTCACTCCCTTTTGCTTTTCTTGCGGTTACTACATAATCTCCCGGTTCTGCTGATAAAATTTTCGTATCGTCCCAATCTGCAGCAACATCTTTAATAAACTGGAAAGCATCCATGTGTTTTCTATAGTTTTCGGGTAAATCTGCAGCCATCTGAAGAGGCATATACATGGTTACATACAATGCCAGCTGCTTTGCCAGTGTCGTTTTGACAAATCTTGTGTCTCCAGGAAAATAATAATCCAGCTTTGTCTGGAAAATTCCAGGGGTGTAATCCATTGACCCTCCCATCCATCTTGTAAAAGGAAGAATAGTCTGATGATCAGGATTATTCCCTCCAAAAGCCTCATATTCAGTACCTCTCGCTGCTTCTGCAGAAATATAGTTTGGATAGGTGCGGCTTTCTCCTGTAGGACGTACCGATTCGTGAGAATTAATCATGATTTTATACTCATTTGCTTTCTCAGCAATTCTGTAAAAATGATTAATTGTCCATTGCGAGTAATGATGCTCTCCTCTTGGAATAATATCTCCTACATATCCTGTTTTTACCGCATCATATCCATATTTATTCATCAGCTGAAAAGCTTTGTCTGCCCATCTTTCATAGTTGGTGGCTGAACCTGAGGTCTCATGATGCATGATGAGTTTTATCCCTTTTGAGTGTGCATATTCATTCAACATTTTAATATCAAAATCAGGATATGGAGTGATAAAATCAAACACAAATTCTTTTGAATTTCCAAACCAGTCTTCCCATCCGATGTTCCAGCCTTCTATCAGCAATCCGTCGAAACCATTTTCAGCAGCAAAATCAATATATTCTTTTACTTTCGTATTGTTTGCGGCATGTTTTCCGTTGGGAGTCAATTTTGTAAAGTCAGTTTCACCAATGCGAACATTGGATTCCGGTTGACCGTATGCCCACTGTGATTTACCGATAATCATTTCCCACCAAACGCCCATGTATTTTGTAGGATGAATATAAGAAGTATCAGTATATTTTGTAGGCTCATTAAGATTGAAAAGCATTTTTGAAGCCATTACTTCTTCTGCTTTCGGGGAAACAATAATGGTTCTCCAAGGCGTAACCATAGGAGTCTGAATGTAGCCTTTCGCTCCTTGTCTGTCGGCAGTAAGATGCGTTTTAAACTTAAAATTCTGAGAATCAACTTCTAAATGAGAAGCTGGATAGTCTAAAACTGCCGCTTCAGCAATATTGATATATAAAGGTTCCTTGCCTTCTTTTTTGAGCATTAAAGGTGACTGTACTGCATTTTTTATTAACGTCTGAGAAGCATTTGCATCTGCTGCACCTGCCCATTTTGAAGGGATCTCAGAAATTTTGGTCTCCTGATATTTGTATTCCTGAGAATCATAATCTGCTACCATCCACCATGCTTTCATATCGGAAGGTAAATCTATTTCAGAATCTTCTTCTCTGATCACGAAGTAATTTAGATTTTTCTGCTGCGGAAATTCATACCTGAAACCTAATCCATCATTAAATAATCTGAATTTAACAATGATATTTCTTTCTGTAGAAGCCTGATTAAGAGTAAAAGATAATTCGTTATAATGATTAATATAATTTTTCTTTTCACCTAATATAGGCTGCCAGGTTTCATTTTTAGAGTCTCTTTTTTCTGAAATTTTTGCAAATCCGCTATTAAGATCAAATTTTGCGTCTTCAGGCTTTGCTATTTCAGATGCAAACTTTATAGCTTTATCTTTAAAAATTCTCAGTCCTAATTTTGAATCTTCTACAACAATATTTCCATTATATTTAAGATTATAGTATGGAACTCCCTGCTTTAGCTGGAAGTTCATTTCAAATTTTCCATCCGGAGATTTGAGTGATTGTGCGTTGATACCGGCAAACATCATAGAGAACAAAGCTGCTCCTATTGTAATTTTCTTCATAATGACAATTTAATTATGGTTTAAAAATAAATAAAGTGCTGCCGAAAAGCAACACTTTTTATTTTTTTTATATGATGTTATAGTTTAGTTAAAGTCAGCTTATAATATGCCGAGTTATGTACATCAAGTTCAATTTTATAATTACCTGATTGTGAAACTTTGTAGTTTGGATCTCCAGTTACAGTTCCCTCAGAGCTTAAATATGTTTGTATAGCTGCTCCGGAAGCAATAGTTTGATCGTTTGCATCAGGCTGAAACTTCATAGCCCAATCGTCATTTGCTCTAAACTTGAATATTCCTGAAGCCGATAAAGCTATCGAATTGATTACATAAGTTTTGGTAGTAGGATTGTAAGTAAAATCAGTATCTGAAGACCATCCTGTAGGAGTTGCATCACCAATTACACCAAAGTTGGCAATTGCAGCTGAGTAAGTATTTGCATTCCAATCAACTTTTAAATAATAAGTTCCGGCAGCTGCTGCTTTAATATTTTGTTCTCCAGTTTCAACTAACTTACCCGTAAAAGTACCATCATCACCTTTGTCTCCAGCCCAATCCTGATTGATTGTAAATTTGTATTCACTATTTGGATTGGTTACATAAATAAATCCTCTGTATTTATTATCTTTTTCGGGAGAAAATAAATTTGGAGAATCACCTGGATTCCATTCCTGATAACCCGCTGCTCCGGCATAACCACCCGGAACATTAATTTTAGGATAGATTAAATCAGGGTTTGGAGTGTAGCCTGTCATTGAAATAGTGAGTACATTTGAATAAAATGCAGTAACGCTGTTTGCACTAGACTTTAGTCTCACTTCAATGTTTTTTGCAGAGTTAGGAGCAATTTCTAATTCTGCTAAAACATTATTAAGTTGTAAATGTGTAAGAGAAAAAGTGTTGTTTTCCTTAGAAACTGCAACAGTTGTACTCGGTGAAAAATTGGTTCCTGCCAGTGCAAGCTCTACAGAATTTGTAAATGATATGTCAGGATTAAACACAGGATTTGTGTAGGTAAAAGTAACAGCAGCCTGATCAGCCATTGTCTCATCTAAAACAACCGATGTTTTGTTTGATAAAAGAGTACTTGGTGTAGTATTATTTAAAATCAATTTTTCATCTTCACTTTCACATGAGATAACGAATGCTGAAATTAATCCTACCAGCAATATACTTAGTATTTTTTTCATTTTAATCAATTTTAAAAATTAATAACCTGAGTTTTGTGTTAAATTGGGGTTTGATTGTAGTGCTGAACTTGGAATAGGAAACAACTTATAATTATCCGAAATTGATGTTCCATTTTTAACCCCTCCTTTCCATGGCCATAAATAGTTACCTCCTGTAAATTTTCCAAACCTTATTAAATCTTGTCTTCTCATTCCTTCGAAGTTTAATTCTCTTGCTCTTTCATCTAAAAGAATGTCTAATGTAATAGATGTTAATGGAGTAGCATTGGATCTAGTTCTGACCTGATTTACATAATTCAGTCCTTGAGAAACGGTTGTTCCGGTAGCTCCTCTTAATGCACATTCGGCATACATCAAATAAACATCGGCTAATCTGAATAATGGAAAATCTGTTGATGAGAATTTGGTTGCACCACCGTTCCCATTAGAATCTTTATTCCAGAATTTATCCGACGGCAACCCGTCAGTCCACGCTTTATAATCATTCATTTCCCAATTATGCCCCTGAGACCAAAATAATTTAGCCCTTTTGTCAGTACTCGCTTGAAGATCTGCAATACTATTTCCAAATAATCCATACCATGCTTTTGTTGCTCTGTGACCGGCCCAGGCTTCTAAAGCTCCAAAGTTTGCAGGAATCATAGTATCGGTACTAAGACTACCGTTTACAAGATAAGTTGTATTTCCAAAACTCTGACTGGAAATCGCATCTGCAAGAAGAGGAAAAATAATCTCTTTCGAAGTATTGTTATCAGATGAAAAATTTTTTCTGATATTTGGTTCCAGCTGATAACCGCCTTCATTAATAATTTTATTGATAGAGTTAGCAGCATCACTATACCTGGCTGTTCCAGTGTACACCTCCGCATTAAGATATAACTTTGCCAATAGCATTCTTGCACAAGACTTGTTTGCTCTGCCATAAGAGTTTGTTGCAGGTAAAGTAGACTCAATAGCTAGAAGCTCGCTTTCAACATAATTGAAAATATCTTTTCTGGAAGTTTCTGGTAAAAGTGTAGACGTGTTAAAATTATCATCTTTTACCAATACTCCTTTTCCGAATAAATCAATTAAATAGTAGTATGATAAAGCCCTTAGAAATCTCAATTCGTCAACAACCTGATCTTTATTCGCATAATTAATCTGATCACTCTTCATGATTAGAATTAAATTAGTAGCTTGAGGAATCGTGTAATAAATTCTGTCATAAACATACTTAAAGAATTTATTATTTGAAGTCCAATTTGAAGTAGTAGTAAGCTGATCAAGCCCATTGTCTCCCCATCTGTTTTTCATATCATCTGCAGTGAAATCCTGAAGATTTACTAAACCTCTTACAAAAGGAGATTCTCCCGGATCTGCGCCTGATATGTCAGACTTATCTGGTCCCTCCACACTTGAAAGCGCAAAACTTGCATATAATCTTGAAAGCATTCCTTCTACCGCATTTGGATCTGCTGCCAAAAGGTTTTCTAACGTTAATTCTACTTTAGGCTCGGTGTCCAAATCATTTGTACAAGATGTAGTCACAGCTAGAAATGTCAAAAGAGTAATTACTTTATATTTAATATTTTTCATTTTTAGTATTTTTAGAAATTAAAGTTAAATCCAATTGTATATGTTCTTGGTCTTGGATAAAAATTATTGTCAATACCATTAAAGTTTTCAGGATCCTGACCTGAATAATTAGTCCATGTGTAAACATTGTTTGCTGATGCATACACTCTTACATTTGTATCTTTAAATACATTTTTAAATAAGTAACCAATTGTTACATTATCTAATCTCAAAAAAGAAGCATCTTCCAGAAAGTAATCTGAAAAATACAAATTATCGGAAAGTGTAAATGGAGAATCTGCGGTAGAAACAAGAACATTATTTAAACTTTGAGAGTTTTGAGGAATAGTATAACTCTTAAATCCTTGTGCAAGTTTTCTAGTATTATAGATTAATCCTCCTATCTGTCCTCTGAAAGCTGCATTAAGATCCCAGTTTTTATAAGTTAGAGAGGTACTAAAACCATATGTCCATCTAGGTCTGATCGCTTTATAATATCTATCATTATCATTAATAACACCATCATTATTTCGGTCAACGTATACGTTATCAAGTGGGTTCCCATTAGAATCATACACCTGTTCCAATACCCATGCAGAATAAGGTTGATAATTTACAGCATTATTAGCAAGCCTAACTCCTGTTCCAATTGGTAAATTACTTGAAGTGTCAGGTAAATAGCTTACATCACCAAGATCTAGTATTTTAGAATCATTATATCCAAAATTTCCTGCTAATGACCAGTTTAAATTTTCATTTTTTACAGGAATCACCATTAAATTTAATTCAATTCCTTTATTTTCTAAAGATCCTACATTTCTCGTAAATTCGTTTGTTAAGCCTTGCCCCGATGGTAAAGGAACTTTTGCAAGAAGATTAGTTGTTTTTCTTGAATATACATCAATACTACCAGATATTCTTTCTTGTTTGAAGAAAGAAAAATCAATTCCACCATTCCACGTGTCCGTTACTTCCCAAGTCAATCCAGGATTAAATGGCAATGCACTATATGTTCCTACTCCTGGAAAATATTGAGAATTTGATCCTCCGATTGCAAAGTATGGACTTGAAGGATAAAATCCAGCAATACCAACAATATCTGCGTTACCTGTTCTACCCCATCCTAATCTTAATTTAAGGTCTTTTATATCTGAAGAATTATTGAAAAAATCTTTATTAACTTTCCAAGCAAAAGCTACTCCTGGAAAATATCCCCACCTTTCGCCTTTTTGAAACAATGATGAAGCATCTGCCCTAAAATTTAAGGTAAATAAATATTTATCATAAAAGTCAATATTTGCTCTTCCAATGAATGATTGAAGATTCAATACATTATAATATCTATTATTAGGATTTAGAGCAGTACCCGGATTTGAAACCCTTAAACCGCTAGAATCATCGTATCTGTAATTATCTTTATAGCCATCATTTTTAAAATTTTGGTAAGAATATCCTCCCTGAACAAGGAAATGAGATAGAAAACCTGAATATTTCTTTTCATAAACCAAATAAGCGTCCATGGTTTGATTTGTAATGTTTTGACGCTCAGCATAATCTACTCCAGGACTAAATACAAAATCATTTGGAGCTAAAGAATTCTCAGGATTTCTATAGGTAGCAATGGCATTATTACCAAAAACTGTCTTAAGATTTGACCTAGAGGCCTCCAAGCCTAAATTTATGATAGCTCTTAAATCTGGTAAAAAATGGAATTTATAATTGATCTCCGCATTTCCTAAGAATTTAGCAATTTCTTGTGGAGACTCTCTTTGTAAAAGAATAGCTAATGGATTACTTTGTCCCTGTATAAGATATTGATTACCTATCAATGCAGTATTTTGATAATATCCTTCGAACCTATTAGAAGCACCTCCAGATAATCCAGTTTGAGAGAGGTATATCGGAAGTGTAGGATTCATATTAACGGCACCACCAATTGCTCCTCCATCGTCAATGGCGTTAAGTTTTGAAAATAATCCTTTTAAGCTAAAATCAACTTTCAAATGATTATCAAAAAAAGAAGGCGTAATATTTAATCCAGCGGAAAATCTTTCATAATTACTGGTTTTTACAACACCTTCTGTTCTGTTATATCCTAATGATAACCTCGTTGGAACTCTATTAAATAAACTTCCAGAAATACTAAGGTTGTTATCTGAAGAAACCGTAGTTCTATATATTGCTTTTTGCCAATCAGTATCGTATATAGTTCCTTCTTGATTTGGGCTTAAAACATCCCCTCCAACACCTAATAAATAGTTATAATCCGGATAATTCTGATTAATAAAGCTTTTGAACTGATTAGCATTCATTACATCAACATAACGTGTTACAGAACCTACCGAAACATTTGTATTCAAATTTACCTTAAGTTTTCCACCACCTCTTTTGGTCTTAATAATAATAACACCATTTGAACCTCTATTTCCATAAATTGCTGTAGCGGAAGCATCTTTTAATATTGAAAAAGATTCAATATCATTTGGATTAATCAAATTTAATGGATTTGCAACTCCGGCAGGATTATTAGTATCTAAAGGAACGCCATCAATTACAATCAAAGGATTGTTATTAGCGCTAAATGAGGATCCTCCTCTAATTCTGATATTTGGGGCAGCATCTGGAGAACCACCAGAATTTGTTATTCTAACTCCTGGCGCTTTACCGTTAATCAGCTGGTCTGCGGAGACAATTGCACCTTTGTTGAAATCTTTTTCAGAAACTGCCGTTACTGATCCAGTAAGGTCTGATTTCTTTTTGGATCCATATCCTATCAATACAACTTCTTCAATAGCCTTTTCTTTTGTAAGAGAGTCTTGTGTTTGTGCCTGCAATATTGAGCTTGCCAATAAAAATGCTGGCGCAATTTTTAACACCGTTGTAAAATTTTTCACAATATTTATATTTTATATAGTTTATTTTGTTACTTGTAGCTTTGTGCTTGTGGTGCAATTTATAAAAAAATTATAATTATCATAATTTTATTTTAATTTAACATAAAATTATGTATATTAAACGAGTTATTTTATTCATTATGCTGATTATCAAATTTTTATTAAAAAATATGCATAACATAGCATGACTTGAAAATTTACAATAAGTTAAACAAATGTTTAACTTATTGTAATATTAAATTGCTTTATTGGTTTTATTTAGCTTCATGAATTTCAATTTTCTGCAATTTTGAAGGATTTACCTTATCTTTGCAGACCTAAAACTATACTATTAAATGTCAAACAGAAAGATGATTACGGCTGCGTTGCCTTACGCCAACGGACCGGTTCATATTGGGCATTTGGCGGGGGTTTATATTCCTGCAGATGTTTATGCAAGATTTCAGAGAAGATCGGGAAAAGATGTGGCTTTTATCTGTGGATCAGATGAGCATGGAATTCCTATTACCATAAGAGCTAAAAAAGAAGGGGTGACCCCTCAGGATATTGTAAATAAATATCACGAAATCATCAAAAAATCGTTCTCAGATTTAGGGATTTCTTTTGATGAATATTCCAGAACGACTTCTCCAAAACATTATGAAACCAGTCAGGATTTCTTTAAAGTTTTGTATGAAAAAGGGAAATTTACCGAAGAAATGTCTGAGCAGTATTTCGACGAACAAGCCGGAGAGTTTCTTGCAGACAGATATATCGTCGGAACCTGCCCAAATTGTGGCAACGAAAATGCATACGGAGATCAGTGCGAAAAATGCGGCACTACCCTTTCACCGTCTGAATTGATTAATCCGAAATCAATGTTGAGCGGCAATGTTCCGATCTTAAAAGAGACAAAAAACTGGTATTTACCATTAAATGAATATGAGAATTTCTTAAACGAATGGATCATCGAAGGTCACAAAGACGACTGGAAACCTAATGTTTACGGACAGGTAAAATCATGGTTGAATGACGGTTTGAAACCTCGTGCGATGACCAGAGATCTGAACTGGGGTGTTCCGGTTCCGCTTCCTAATGCAGAAGGAAAAGTGCTTTATGTTTGGTTTGATGCACCCATCGGGTATATTTCTTTTACCAAAGAATGGGCGGAGAAAAACGGAAAAAACTGGAAAGATTATTGGCAGAGCGAAGAAAGTGATTTGGTTCACTTTATTGGAAAAGATAATATTGTATTCCACTGTATTATTTTCCCTGCGATGATGAAAGCAAACGGCGATTTTAATATGCCAAAAAATGTCCCTGCTTTTGAATTTCTGAATCTTGAAAACGATAAAATTTCCACCTCAAGAAACTGGGCGGTATGGGCACACGAATATGTACAAGATTTCCCGGGACAGCAGGATGTGCTGAGATATGCGCTTCTTTCTTCCGCTCCGGAAACCAAGGATAATAATTTCACATGGAAGGATTTCCAGACGAAGAATAATTCTGAACTGGTAGGTATTTTTGGAAACTTCATCAACAGAGTTGCTGTTTTAATTCATAAATATTATAACGGTGTAGTTCCTCAAGGTGATGTCAATGCTCCTGAACTAAATGAAATCAATAAATCTGCAAAAGAAATTTCAGGTTTCCTGGAAAACTATGAATTCAGAAATTCTTTAATGGCTCTAATGAACTTAGCTCGTTTTGGAAATCAATACCTTCAAACAGAAGAACCTTGGAAAACCATTAAAGACAATCCTGAAAAAGCAGCAAATTCTTTATTTGTAGGCGCTCAGATTGCTGTAGCTTTGGCTCAGTTGTGTGAACCGTTCATGCCTTTCAGTTCTGAGAAACTATTGACTCTGTTTAATGTTCAAAAATCGGATTGGAACACTATCGAAACCAAATCTGTTTTAATTGAAACCGGACATGAGATCAACGAAGCATCTCTTCTTTTCTCAAAAATTGAAGATGATGTCATTGAAGCTCAAATCCAGAAACTGGAAAACACCAAACAAAATAATAAAAAAACAAACCCTAACGCCAACCCTATGAAAGACGAAATCACTTTTGATGATTTTACAAAAATCGACTTGAGAACAGCAACGATCATTGAAGCTGAAAAAGTAGAAAAAGCAGATAAATTATTAAAACTGACGGTCGATACAGGTGTAGATATAAGAACCGTGGTTTCAGGAATTGCGGAAAGCTTTACGCCGGAAGAAGTGATCGGAAAGCAGGTCATGATTTTATTAAATCTTGCGCCAAGAAAGATCAGAGGAATTGAATCCCAGGGAATGTTGCTTTTAACCACAAAACCGGACGGAAAATTATCTTTTGTGACTCCTGACGAAACGGTGGAAAATGGTATTGAGATTGGATAAAGTTAATTTCACATAAAAGAATAGCTCCTCATAAAAAGGAGCTATTTTTTTATTCTTTTTAATCAAAAGAATAAACTATTTAATAAACCTGAATATAGCTGTAAACACTTCCTCCCGAAGCAATTGTAAACCATTCGGTTTCTGAAGCTGAACCCAACTGATTTGTGGGATAGTTACCCGCACATGGAGCAACTCCTATTTCAAAATGATCTAAAACATTATTGGATGCATCTCTCACATCAAACGCAAAAAACGACCAATCTGTAGTGGGTGAAATAGCCAGTACATTCGGATGGTTGTACGGAAGAACAGAAGCGGGCGTGGTATTGGACATTCTGACTAAATAATCAAATACCGGGACAGTAGCTGTATTAGCAGTGTAATATTTAGAATATTCCGTACTCGAAGAAGCTGGAATCGTAAAATTACCACTGGATAATATATTCCCCATATACAGTTCCGGAACGCAGTTCGTTAAATCTGCAGCTCTTAATCTTCCCGTAAGCTTATAAGTAGTATAATTATTAATCACCAGCGTACTGACTTGGGAAAATGCGATTGCACTCAATAATAAACTAAAGGTTAAAAATATCTTTTTCATAAGACTCTATTAATAAATTTGAATATAAGTATATTTTACTCCTCCAGAAGATATGTTAAACCATTCGGCATCTCCATAAACACTAGAAATATAAGATGGACCTGTAAAACAACTGTTGGTACCGTCTCCCATATTACCTAAAAAATAAGTTTCAGGCACATTTGTTCCTCCTGAAGACAATGGGGTGTTTGTTCCAGCAAAAAACATCTGAAATTTTGTGTGTCTCCAATCGGTATTTGTTGAGATCGCTCCACTCGGTGATAAGCTAGGATGGCTTGGAACCCTTGGAACTGCTGGATTGGTTGGCGAAGTAACTACTGAAAAAGAACTAATACCGGCACCCACCCCATCACTGTATGTTGGTAAATAAAAACTGTTTGATGCAGGTACAATAAGCTGATCAGGAACGGCAGGACTGGCAATAGCTATCATGGGATAGCAGGTTCCTAACGGAGTTGCCATTAATTGACCGTGAAAATCGTAAGTTGAATAATTGTTTACCGTAAGTCTGCTTTGCTGTGCAGAGATCTGAACTCCTAAAGCACAACAGATCATTAGAAAATGTTTTTTCATAATATTATAGTTTAACATTATTTTTTATTTGAGCCATTTTTTCCTGATTAATCTGAATAGCCCAGACTAAAATTGCAGATACATCTCCATTGGTTTTCTGCTGAATCTGAGCATCCGTAACTCCGGTAGACTTAATAAGATCTGTTGCAGAAGGAAGAAGGATTTTTTTTCTTCTGTCGCTCAGTTCTGTACTTCCGCTTCTTTTTTCTTCCTCGGTTGCTCTGTTGGCTGGATCTCCAAGACTTCTCATCGCCATGTCGAAATTTTGCATTTCGGGAGTTTTCATTGATTCTACTGTGTTAACAACTCCGCTTTCATTAGTACATGAATGTAATACAACCGCTAAAAGGCTAAGTGTAAAAAGAATTTTTTTCATAGTAAATAAATTTGTTAGTAAAAAAGTTTTTTTGAATTATAGAAATTATTTTTAGACTCGATCATTTTTTCCAAAAATATTGAATTAAATGTGCTGCAATTTAATAATTAATTATCTCCAAAATAATTGATTAATTTAAAATATTTACAAATAATGGGAATTATTTATAAATTATTACTTATGATTAAATTATAAATAATTAAAATTCAATGTTTTACATAATAAATAAAAACCTTTTAAATTATATTTGCTATTATTATTCATAAATAAATGATATATATGCTATGTTTAAAGATTAAATTTATTTGAATAAAAAAAGTGTCGTAATTTATTTCACGAACAGCAAACTTCTTAAACAATTCATTTTAAAGAACTTAATACAAATTAATCTGTCTATGTTTTTACCGAAACTTTTGATGAAAATATAAAATTCATAAATTATTACAACGATTGCTTGTACAATTGATGATCTATAATTAGTTTTAAAATAAATCAAAAAGTAATGAAAAATGTGTTTTATCTGCTACATTTCTTTAAAAAGTGAAATTATTATTCTTTACTCATTAGAAACCTACAGTTGATCTCTTATTTTCATTAATAAGAGCAGTAATCTAAGACAGATTCTCACCAGAAATATAACGTATTATCCAAAAACTAAATTAACTATTATGAAAAAGAACATTTTAACTTTATTCTCTTTAGTGTGGCTTTCAGTATATACTAATGCTCAGCAGTCGACTTTGCTTGTTTACAATTATTCTTCCTACTTTCTGGAAGCAAGAATTGAAGCGAATGGTCTAAACGGCAATTGTTATCCGAGAATTTCAAGCAACGATTACAGCAGCTACAATCTAACTTTTGATCCTGCAAGTGGAGGGACTCCTTTTATTGCACAGTTTAAAAAATTCAATCAGGGATTATCTTCTACCCCACCGGTTAGCCAATGGTTGGTACAAAGTTCAGCTACCAATCCTCCGTTATGGAGAATTCCCAGTCATCCTGTATTTGTTGATACCAGTGTTTTTACAACATCAACAGACTGGACAGATTGTCTGATGGTTGCAAGAGATGCCAGCTTTAATTACGGTGCAGAGCTTGAATTGGGTGATCCTGCCTATGACTCCTGCAACGGTGTTTCAGAAACCTATCAATTCAGATCAACTTTGGAAGGAGAATGGTTTACGCTTACTTCGGGATCTGAGAAATTCACTATTGTACAGGTTTTTTAACCTTAAAAAATAAGGCTGATCATCTGTCAGCCTTTATTTTAATTTATTATTTCACTCTTTTCGCCATATAATCACTTTCGTTTCCTAGGCGGTCAATGGCTTTTATTGCTACTGCATTTAATGTTTTACCATTTTTAAGCTTAGGGATTTCTTTTGAAAGTTTATCCAGAGTGAGGATTTCGGTTTCCCAGACTCCGTTGTACTGTGTAAAAAGCACCCATTGAAAAACATTTGCTATTTTTTTTGAACTCCAGCTTGTTTGTACGAAACTGCCGTTGTCATTGGTAAATAAAGTGGGTCTTTCTAAAGGTGTTGTTTTGATCCACGGACTTCTCGGCGGTAATGCTTTTTCTTTATAAGGTCCGTTCTTCAATGTGGGCAGCATATTGGCATTTTTCGTTAAGCCGGCAATACTCCAATGAATTGTTCCTGTATTGTTATTTAAAATCTGTCTTGATATTTCAACCTGATTTTTAATCTCAGAAGGACGATCAGAAACTTTTACTTCTACCGTATTTAAGCCGGGCCAGAGATGGCGGTTCATGGTATTTTCTGATTTCCACCAATTGAGCAAAGCAGGAAAACTTTGTCCTTTAGACTCAATAGGCCAGTATAACTGTGGCGAAAAATAATCTACCCAACCTTTATTAAGCCATAATTTAGCATCAGCGTACAACTCATCATATTGTGACGAACCGACAATTCCTTCAGGATAACCGGGTTTCCAAATCCCGAACGGACTGATTCCGAACTTTACATAATTTTTTTCTGCATGAATTTCTTTATAAATTCTTTCTACAAATTTATTGACGTTATCTCTTCTCCAGTCTGCCCTGTTTAATGTTCCTCCACTTTTTACATATTCGTTCCAGGTTGTATGATCGGGGAAATCTGCTCCACGGTTATACGTTGCATAGGGATAAAAATAGTCATCAAAATGTACGGCATCAATATCATATCTTTTCACAATGTCTTTGACCACATTAGAAACGTGCCCCTGAGTTTTCGGATTAGCAGGATCAAACCAGTACATTCCGTTTTTTAATCTGATGGTTATATCGGAAAGTTTATTAACCATTGATTGATTTGTGACTGTTCCTCCGTTGGAATGATGCGCTCTGTAGGGATTCAGCCATACATGAAGTTCCATTCCTCTTTTATGGGATTCTTCAATCCAGAACTGCAAAGGATCGTAATTGGGATAAGGCGGCTCGCCGGTTTTTCCGGTTAAGAAATACGACCAAGGCTCAAGCTCGCTCGTATATAAAGCGTCTGCAGAAGGACGAACCTGAAAAATCACAGCATTAAAATTGTTTTCCTCTAACATATTCAACATACTGATGGCTTCTCTCTTTTGCTGCTCTACAGAAAGATTGTTTCTTGAAGGCCAGTTGATATTGGCCACACTTGCGATCCAGACTCCGCGGAATTCACGGTTGATTGCCGGAAGATCAACTTTCAAGTCTTCTTCAACTGCTGCAATAGGCGGAATAGGTTTAGGATCTGGAATTTTAACGGTCTTGTTTGGTGCTTTTGCGGGTTTTGTCGCAGTTAATTTTTCTTTGACAGCACACGAAGTACTGAAAGATGCAAACAATCCCAAAAGGCAGACTAATTTTATGTGAGTGATTTTCATTGATCTATGATTCAAACTGATCGATTATTAAGGATTTCAAGATAATAAAATTCAGAATATAAAAAAAGCATATACCTGCCTACTCTTATTAATAATGACAAAAATTATTCAAGCCTGTCTGAATACATAAATCCTTCTGCTCCGTCAGAGGTTTTTACGTGACACCAGTCTTTTCCTGCTGCAAGAATTGTTATGGCTGTTCTGTCTGTTAATTTTTTAAGAATGGTGTAATTAATACCCGGTCCGGATCTCAGAACAGATTCTGCTTTGACGAACTTGGCAGAAAATATTTTCAATGGAGGAGAAACAGACTCAGGGAGTTTACGGTTTTTCACAAAAGGGTAAGGGTCTATCGCTCCTCCTGAAGTGTAAATTCCGAAATGAAGATGGGGTGCTCCTCCTGCTGCATTCCCTGTACTTCCCACTAATCCTAATGTGTCACCTGCTTTTACCCGCTGTCCGTTGTTTGCAATAATACTGTCTAAATGGGCATAATAGTAAGAATAATTCATTTCCGAATCTCTTATCCACACCTGTTTTCCGCCTAACCCCTGATTTCCGGTTCTTGTGACAGTTCCGCTGATCACGGCAGTTACAGGAGTTCCCTTTCGTGCAAAAATATCTATTCCTTCATGGCTTCTGCCGCCGCCGTCACGGCTTGCTCCCCAAAAACTCTGAACATCTTTATTTCCTTTTCCTGATACAGGAAAATCGAGTGAAGGCTGTGTATATATCTTCAAAGCAAATGTTCCTGTGAAATTAATTTCCGGCTGTACAATAATTTTATAGCATCCTGTATTTTCAATTCTTTTTCTGAATTTCCCGTTACTGATCATAGCACTTTCTGCCTTTTCCTTGGAATAATTGTTTTCGCTGATGTCTACAAAGATTTTCGTGTGGGGATCATTGGCGATTGCTTCCACCACTAAAAGCTGTCCGTGCTGAAGTTCTAAAGAATAACCCAAAGCAGGAATATTGCTGTCATTGATCTGTACAGAAAAAACAGCGTCCTCTTTTATGACTAACTGATTATCTGCTGCAGATGCAAAATTTGTTTTCCATTGTGTCATGAGACTGTCTGCACCTGAGAAACTTCTTTCATATTTGATACGCTCTGAAGTTTCAAAAATATTTCTTGCTTTTTTTAATCCGTCACATGATATGAGAATAATAAAAAGAAAAGAAATAATGAAGATGGATCGGAATTTTTTCATGCTCAGCTCTATATCAGTTTGTTTAGGTTCGCTTATGAAGTTTAAAATAATTGATTGTAAATGAATACATAAAGTCTTAATTAATAAAAAACTCTTTATCATAAGATATTCTAAATGATTTTTATACAAATATTCAGCCGTTAACAGATGAATGTTATACTTAGCTCAATAGAAAAAGCCCCGGAAATTCCGAGGCTTGATTGATATTTTAGATGGCAAATTATGCTTTTGCCATTCTTTCCACTTTTTTTCTTTCTTCTTCAGAAAGCAATTTCTTTCTCATTCTGATGAAGTTTGGAGTTACCTCTATCGCTTCATCACCTTGGATGTATTCCATACATTCTTCCAGAGAGAATAAGATTTTCGGTGCAACACCAGTATCTTTATCTTTACCTGAAGCTCTCATGTTATTCAACTGTTTTGCTTCTACGATATTTACTACCAAATCTCCCGGCTTGTTTTGCTCACCGATGATCATACCTGCATAAATTTCTTCACCCGGATCTACAAAAAACTTACCTCTGTCCTGTAGTTTAGCAATAGAATATTCAGTTGCCGGACCTTGAGTTTTGCTGATCAATACCCCATTGTTTCTTCCCGGAATCGCACCTTTGAAAGGCTTGTATTCTGTGAAACGGTGTGCCATAATAGCCTCACCTGCAGTAGCGGTCAACATCTGAGAACGCAGCCCGATCAAACCTCTTGAAGGAATTTCAAATTCCATGTGCTGCATCTCTCCTTTAGTTTCCATAATATGAAGATCCCCTTTTCTCTGAGTAGCCAGATCAATTACCCTTGAAGCATACTCCTCAGGAACGTCTACCACCAAAGATTCGTAAGGCTCGCATTTTTCACCGTCAATTTCTCTCAGGATAACCTGCGGCTGACCGATCGTCATTTCATACCCTTCTCTTCTCATGGTTTCAATTAAAACGGATAAGTGAAGAATACCTCTACCAAAAACAAGGAATGTATTGGCATCATCTGTCTGCTGAACTCTTAGTGCAAGGTTTTTCTCTAATTCTTTGTGTAATCTTTCTTTCAGGTGGTTAGAAGTAACATATTTACCGTCTTTACCAAAGAAAGGTGAATTGTTGATGGAGAATGTCATGTTAAGGGTAGGCTCATCAATCGCCGTTCTTTCCAATGGTTCAGGATTTTCAAGATCTACGAAAGAATCACCGATCTGGAAAGCATCAAAACCTACTACCGCACAGATGTCTCCTGCCTGCACTTCGGTTACTTTTTTCTTTCCTAAACCTTCAAAAACATACAGTTCCTTTACCTTTCCTTTTACGATTTTTCCGTCTGCCTGTGCAAGACCGATCCATTGAGATTCCTTAAGCTCCCCTCTTGTTACTTTTCCGATCGCAATTCTTCCCAAGAAAGAAGAAAAATCAAGAGAAGTAATCTGCATCTGAAGATTTCCTTCAGAAACTTTTGGTGCAGGAACATATTGTAAAATACCATCTAATAATGGTAAAATATCTTCGGTCTGTTCCAATGAAGTGTTGAACCAACCTTGTTTTGAAGAACCGTAGAATGTTGGGAAATCCAACTGCTCTTCAGTGGCTTCCAAGTTAAAGAACAAATCAAAAACCTGATCATGAACTTCATCCGGACGACAGTTAGGCTTGTCTACTTTGTTGATTACCACCAATGGTCTTAATCCTAATTCCAAAGCTTTCTGCAATACGAATCTTGTCTGAGGCATTGGTCCTTCAAATGCATCTACCAACAAGATTACTCCATCTGCCATTTTCAATACTCTTTCTACTTCCCCACCAAAATCGGCGTGACCGGGAGTATCAATTACATTAATTTTTGTATCTTTATAAGTAACAGAAATATTTTTTGATAAAATGGTAATTCCTCTTTCTCTTTCAAGATCGTTGTTATCCATTATTAATTCTCCACTTTCCTGATTTTCTCTGAAAATGTTTGTAGCATGAATAATCTTATCAACCAAAGTAGTTTTACCGTGGTCAACGTGTGCGATAATCGCAATATTTCTAATGTTTTGCATGAATGATTTTTACGGGTGCGAAATTAGTGATTTTTAATGAATTAAACATCAACAATATCTATTATTTAACAAATTAATAATGAAGACGTTATTCGGAAGAACTAAAAACAAGGAAGATTCTGAGATCTGAAAATAATCGTCCCGATTAAATTTTACAGTCTTACAAAAAAAAGGTTTAAATCTATGGAGACTTAAACCTTTTCTACTTAACTTATAAAATACAATATATTGGATGCTTTTATAAGGTCTGTTCCTGATGTTTTCCTTCTTTTACTTCTTCTACCAGTTTCGCATTAAAGGCAGGCAGATCTTCAGGAGTTCTGCTCGTAACCAGACCGCTGTCTACCACTACTTCGCTGTCTTCCCATTTGGCACCCGCATTTTTCAGATCTTTACTGATAGATTGTACAGAAGTCATGTTACGACCTTCCACAGCATCAGCGTTGATAAGAATCTGAGGTCCATGACAGATTGCTGCGACCGGTTTATGCTGCTTGAAAAAATCTTTAACGAATGATAAAGCTTCCTCATTGGTTCTCAATTGATCCGGGTTGATGACACCACCCGGTAAAACCAGTGCATCATAATCTGATGCCGATGCTTCACTTAATTTTTTATCAACGGAATATTCTTTCCCCCAGTCTTTCCCTGACCATGCTTTAATGCTTCCGCTTTCTGGACTCACAATATGAGCTGTCCATCCCTGCTGTTCCAAATGTTCTTTTGGAGAACTTAGTTCGCTTTCTTCAAATCCGTGTGTTGCCAAAATGGCGATTTTTTTAGACATATTATTAAATTTTTGGTGTTATGTACTAAGAGACTTGAAAAAATAATGCCGTGAACTGAATTGAAATGCTAAAACTTTGTTAAATGAACTGTTAAAATTATTTATTGAGCTTTATTAATGCTTTTATATAATGATCCACCTGAAAACTTTTGAAATTATAAGCTGATATCCCAACAATTGACCATACTGATGAGAATCCTATAAGACTTTTTGTTAAATTTTTAAAAATCTGCTGTAAAGCAATACTGCCACTATTTGCAAAACAATAATAAAACCCGTTTTGAAGATAAACGATTTTTTGGAGATCTTATGTCTGAAAAGGATCATTCCCAGAATAGTTCCTATGGTTCCGCCTAATAAAGTCATCGTTAATAAAGTAGATTCAGGGATTCTTCTCTGACGCTTTACTGCTTTCATTTTATCAAATCCAAATAATCCAAAGCTGATGATACTGATCACAGACACATAATAAATCATAGCTGCAAATATACATAACCTGAACGAGCCAATGTGATTATAAACCATTTGTTGTAATGATGGTTATTTTATCACAACGCAAAAGCTGTTCACAAAGCTCACAAGTATTGTGTTCTTGGTGAAATTTTTAGTGTTTTGTGATTGAAACAATAGTATGATCAATAACGGATATCCAAAATAAAAAAGCTCTGAATAATTTTAAAAAAAGATAAGTACATTTGTTTTTTAACAAACAGCATGACAGTACACGATCTTGCAGGAAACTATTCGATACAGGGAAGCAATCAGGAGGAAAACGGCAGTACGTATCACGGTTTTCTGACTTTAAGGGTAGATGACAACAACCGCATTATTGCGCGATGGACAATCGGGGATCATATTCAGCACGGCACAGGTTTTTACAAAGATCAGATTCTCGTCATTAATTTCAGCTACAAAGGTGATGACCAAAAAATATACAAAGGGATTGCAGTTTACCGCTGCCTCAATGCTGATACTTTAGATGGTTTCTGGTCTGAAAAGCATGGCAATCCTTTGTATTTGGGGAGTGAGTATGCGGTGAGGATTCGTAATAGTGAGTTTTTGAATTGAAAGTTAATTTTAAGAGTGATTCTATCTTGCTCTGTGTAAAAACAAAAGAACTTAATACTACTCGTCTCTTCGAGTTATTTTAAAAAAAGTATCGGGAAGTTTGTTTTAAGGATTGAAGTAAACCATGTCAAGGTTGAGCAGTTCTATGTAATAACCTTGACAAGATTGTTGCTAATTCTAAAAAAGTCATTGTATAATTATTTTTTCTAATATTTATGTTTAAATCTTATTCTTCTTAAAATTCTCCGCCTGCTCCAGCACATTTTTATACACCTCATCCTGCGTAATTGGTGGATAACCGAACTCGTGCAGCTTCACAATAATTTCCATCTTTAGCTGCGCTTTGATGTCATCCCTGTCACTCCAATCCGGAAACTTAGCAGTATCATCTACAATCCTCTTGATTTCTCTGGCAAGTTCCAGCATTTTGTCTTTGTCAAACTCAAAACCGTACTGTTTGCATACCATATCCAGAATATCATAAAACGCTTTTTCTTCATAGTCAATTCCCAGATCTTCAAAGGATGCCATTTCTGTACGCAGTTTTAAAATCAGGTCTAGAATCTGTTCGGAAGTATCAGCCTGAATACCATCGTAATCCAAAATATCCAGTTCGCTACGTTCATTATAACTATTGATGATTTTCTGCAGTCTCTCAGAAAATTCAATACCTTTTACTTTATTGACTTTTTTGAAATCGGAGATTGCCTGTTTCAGCAGTCTTTCAAGAATTTTAATCTTGGTATTTGGTAATTCCAATGCATTGATTTTCTCAAGAAACTTATCATTAAACAGATCAATTGCATTGGCTTTGTTGTCATCCAGTTTAAAGATTTCTTCCACACCCTCAGAAACAATAGCTTCTTCTACCATTTTACTCACTTTAGCATTCATCTGTGCCGTGTCGGGAGCTTCGCCTTTGGTCAGTTTGATAATAATTGATTTAATGGCAAAATAAAAATGAACTTCATCGGTTTCCTTTTCGTTAAAGATTTCTGAACCGCAAGTCAGATTGTAGGCTGCTTTCAGTTTTTTGGTGACATCTACAAAGAAATTTTCAGATTTCTCCGTGTGCAAAACCAATTCAGAAGCCCGGTTTAGGCAATTCAGCTGTTCAATCGGTGAACCTTTAAAATAATCTGTCGTATCGAACTGATAGAAAAACTGTCGCAAAAGTTCAAGTTGATCTTTTACAATAATGACGGCTTTATCAATATCTTCAAAATCATCTGCAGCCGTCGTGTTATTGAATAAGCCCAAAGCATGATTCAGGTTTTTCTTGATGCCAATGTAATCGACAACCAGACCCTTGTCCTTGCCTTCAAACTTTCGGTTCACACGTGAAATCGTCTGAATCAGATTGTGCGTCTGCAATGGCTTGTCGATATAAATTGTATCCAAAAACGGAACATCAAAACCAGTCAGCCACATATCAACCACAACAGCTATTTTGAAATTGGAATGGAATTGTTTAAACTGTCTGTCCAGTTCTTTTCGGTCTTCTTTATTGCCGAGCAGATTCCACAAACTTTCTTCGTCATCTTTGTTTCTGGTCATCACCATTTTGATGCGCTCGATGGGTTTGATTTCTTTCTGCTCCTTTTTGCTCAGGTTTTCCGCAAGACTTTTTTCATTCCATTCTGGTCTTAGTTTAATGATTTCTTTAAAAAGTTTGTAGGCTATTTCTCTTGAGACACACACAAACATTACCTTTCCGGCAACAGTCGCTTTCTCCTCAATCCGTTTTTCATAATGCGTTATGAAATCCTGTGCAATCGCTTCAATTCTTCCAGGGTCACCCAAAATCACCTCCATTCTGGCAATGGCTTTCTGGCTGGTTTCCACATGATATTCCGAAGCACCTTCTGCGACTGCATCCTGATAATATTTTTCAATTTCTATAACCTTGGAATGGTTTAGATTCACTTTCGCAGCACGTCCTTCATATACCAGTCGCACCGTAATTTCATCCACCACTGATTCAAACATCGTGTAAGAATCTACAACCGAACCAAATACATCCAGCGTTTTATCAATCGGTGTTCCTGTAAAACCTACATACGTAGCGTTAGGAAGTGAATCATGCAGGTATTTTGCAAAACCATAGGATTTCTTTACGCCGTTTTCATCAATTTTGACTTTCAAATCCAGATTCACCTGCGAGCGGTGGGCTTCGTCGGAGATACAGATGATATTGGTGCGGTCGCTCAAAATCTCGCTGTCTTCTGCAAATTTCTGAACCGTCGTCAGAAAAACGCCGCCACTTTCCCTGCCCCGCAATCTTGCACGAAGATCGGCTCTGGATTCTATGTTGATAATATTTTCATCGCCAATAAAATCCTTAGCATTGGTAAAATCTCTCGACAGCTGGTCATCCAGATCGGTACGGTCGGAGATAATAATGATGGTCGGACTTGCCAACTGGGTAGAACGCATCAACAGTCTGGAAAGGTAAAGCATCGTATAACTTTTCCCGCAACCTGTTGCTCCAAAGTAAGTTCCGCCTTTTCCATCGCCTTCTGGTTTGCGGTGCTTCTGGATATTATCGAAAAGCTTATTGGCAGCATAATACTGCGGATAACGGCACAGGATCTTTTCTTCTTTTTTAGTCGTATCGGGAAACCAGATGAAGTGATGCAGAATATCACAAAGCCTTTCCCTATTCAGCATTCCGTGAACAATGGAAGTGGCGGTATGAATGCCCGTTAGTGCTTTCTTTTCTTCGCCTGTAATTTTATGCCAACCGTAGAAAAAATCGTAAGGCGCAAACATAGAACCCGCTTTGTTGTTCACGCCGTCGCTGATGATGCAGAACGCATTGTATTTCATCAGTTCCGGAATATCTCTTCGGTAGCGGATGCTCAGTTGTTTGTAAGCATCATAAATCGTAATCTCTTCTTCTATCGTTGTTTTAAACTCAAATATTACCACCGGAATCCCGTTGATATACAGAATCAAATCAGGAATCCGTAATTCTTTTCCCTGAATCTCCAGCTGGTTCACAATCTTAAAGCGATTGGTTTTTATAAGACTGGTTGAATCTATATCGATGTAGCGGATGTGCAAATCTTTTTTAGCAGGATTGTGTCTTTTAAAGATCAGACCGTCTGCCAGGAGTTTCCCAATGTATTTATTGCTGTCATATAGATTGGATGCGGGTTGATACGCCAGTTCATTGATCAATGTTTCCAGTTCTGTCGTTTCTAAATCTGGATAACGCAATAGTAGAAAATCACTCAGATCTTCCCGAATCAAAACCTCCTGATGCGATGCCCGACCTACGTCTTTGCCATTCACGTACTCATAGCCTTCCTCTTTCAGAAGATGGATGAATGATTTTTCTAATTGGGATTCGGTGTATTTCATTGGTTTTCCGTATTTCCTTTTGGTTTTCTAATATCAATTTTTTTTGCTAACTGTTCGAGCAGATCGTTGGATTCTCTTTTTTCATTAATAGTATTTCGAAACCCATCTTTATCAGTTGTCGGCGCCTGCTGATAAATATTTTTAGCGAAATCTGAATTTGAAATCAGAAATTTCACAAAATCGCTATCAGATAAAAATTCATTCTTGATAATTAATCTAAATATATCCTTTTGATTACTTAACAAATCATATTTTAAGAAATATGGTAAAATTAATTTTGCAACTTCTAAATTTAAGGTTATTGAAGAATTTAAAATTTGGTCTCTAATATTTTTTAATGTATTTACAACAGAAAGATCAGCATTGTTTTCGTCATACTTTTTCAGAATCCTCCACCATTGTTTATCAATTGTATTACTAGATTTTAATAATTCAATAAATTTATTTTCATATACATCCAACGATTCCTGAGTTAGACTTTCCAGCTCTAAATATTCAAAATATTTAAAATGAATATCTGATTCATCATCAAAAACAGTTTCATAAGTATCTTTATAAAAATTTTTAAAATCACTATTAAAAACCTCCAAGAAATCTTTTGTTATTTTAAAGTCTAAGTTGGCAATGCAATCTTTAAGAAATTCATCATCTAGTTTATTTACATCAAGATTATTCTTGTTAATTTTCCACTTATTTAATTCGGTAATTAATTCGTTATCATCTATTTTTAAACTTTCTTTTATTTCTTGATATTTGTTTATTAAATCAATAATATTTGCAGTCTTTTTTACAGAAGTTAACGGAAACATTGACAAAATAATCTGCCTAAACAATGGTGCATTTTCAAATGTCTTAGATAATAAAAGTAATTCACCATAAGAGATGTACTGCAAAATTATTTGTGCAATTTTACTAGCTCTTTCTTCATCTTCCGTATTAAGAACATTATTAAAAGTACTTTTGTAGGAGGTACTAAATGTATTTCCTTTAGCGATTCTCATCGCAATTAATTCGTTTATAATTGGTAAATCTGATGATGTATTATTAGCAAAAATAGTGTAAACCTTAACATCTTCTAATAAGTTTTTCAAATCAGAAGTTTCTTTCACAGTTTCTTTTATTTTAATCAAAGTATTATTTGCTAATTCAATATTATTTTGATCTATAAATTTGTTTAGTTCAGTTTTTAGCGATTCTTGATATTGTCTAAATTTTGTCGTTTTAGCAAGTATATCAGTATGCTCTAATTCAAAAATTTCGTCAATTTTTAATTTGGAGAGATACAAATCCAGCTGATAAAAATTTGTCTTTAATTTATACTTTTCATAATCATCACTTTTGTATTCAATTAATTTTATAAAATTACTAGCAGAGATTGTTTTTTCATTTAAAGCAGCATTAATTCTATCTTCACCTAAATCTTTTGAGATATTGTCTATCAAATCTGCATAGTTTTCTATATTAATGTCATCTATTAATGTATAATAATTTGCCAATAATTTAGATAAATAAGTATCATCAGAAATATTTCTCAATAAAGTCACTTGCCAATTTTCAATTTCTAATTTTCTTACAATATCAAGTTTTAATATTTTACTATAAAATAAATCCCACGCCTGACTTATATGTAACTTAGAAAGATTTGTTTCTTTATCTAATTTTGACAATGTTAATATTGGATTTTCTAAAATCTCCAATTCAGTAATCGCAGAATTAAAGATTGAATCAATAAACTCAGATTTGCATATAGTATTAAATTGTTCTACATCATTTTTATTCATTGAATCTTTCAACTCTTGAGTGTATATGAGCTCTATTGCATTTTCTACATCAATATGGTAAACTATTGCAGTTAATTGTTTTGCAAAATCTTTATCGTTGCTATAAAACGATTGTAGACCTTTTAGGTATTCTAGATTCGTAATAGCATCTAGAGGATTTTTTAAAATATCATCCTTTTTTAGAACAAAAATTGCTAGATACCTTTCTTTAAAGCTGTTGTCTAATAATTTAATTGTGAGTATTTCGTTTATAAAAGATATAATTTCTCTTGGTGTTATTCTACGATTTAAGAACTCATAAACTTGAACAACTAATTTTAATTCATCCTCATCATAGTTTGTAAAAGCTTTTTTCCATTGTTCAGTAAAAAATTTTTTCCAGTTAGACATGATTGGCAAAGTGATTCTAAATACAATATCAAAAGTTTTATTTACATAATCATCCCCAAATTTAGTATTCTCTTTTCCATTTAATTCATTAAATGCATTTTGAATGTGCTCTCGATCAAAAGGAATGATAATTTTGATATTTGAATACGATTTTTCTGCAAAAAATATGTGTATTGATGACCATATATTTAGGATATGCTTTTTCGGTAATCTATCAAAGTTATCGAAAACAATTACAACCTTTTTATTAAGATCATCATTAATATCATTCATCCAATTTTGAAAATCTCTGACTGATGGTTGATCTTCAGACACTGTCTCAATCTTAGTTTCTTCTTTTTGCTTATTTGTATAAACCTGAAAAGTTTCCTCTGCGGACAATTTGAAAGAATTCCAAAATCCATTTTTTTGACTCCAATTTCCGATTACATTCCAAATATAAATTCCTACAACTATTATCAAAGGAAATGTAACAAGAACAATTTTCCAAAACCAAGATTCAATTTCTAAGAAATCTTTTATTGAATCTTTAAAAACATTTACAGTAGGAATATAGACAATTGATAATAAACTAAAAATAAACCCAATACTGAGATATGGCTGATTAATAGTTGTTGTTTCCTTTGATTTAGCTAGTAGAACTTTTAATTTATTGTCCCAAATTTTCTTATCCCCTTGTTTAAGTAAGTTTGGTTCATTCTTAATGAACTCTGTTAATTCTACCAATATAGATTTTCTTTGCTCATCTTCTTGATGCCCCCAAACATCATAAACAAAAAATTTATGAGTACTTTCAAGCTTTTTATCAAGTAGTCTTACCAAGTTACTTTTACCAGAACCCCATTCACCATCAATTCCAATAATCTTAAATTCTGGATCATTGATAATTTTCTCACTAATAACTTGTGCTATTTTATCTTGCGATTTATTTTCAAATAAATCTTCACCGAGAGGTTGATTTTTTAGAAACTTTAATGAATTTTGATTTGTAGAATTCTCTGCCATCGTTTTGTGATTATAAGTTTTAATTTTTATCTTAATTAATGCTAAACATTATCAACATCGATCATTAAATCCAACAACATCTCAATTTCTTTTTTAAAAATACTTTTCATTTCCCCATTGATAATAGCTTTCATAGCATCAGATTTCCAACTCTGGTATTTTGGGAATCTATAATAACCAAGTCTGGCATTTCCACCACCTAATCTATTTTTAATTTCTGTCAGAGCAGTAGTATCAACCTGATCATTTTTTGGTGCGATACCGATAATAAAATTTCTTAATCCTCTTGCACTAAACTCTGTGAAAATCTTATAATTCTTCCATTTTGGAACTGAAAAATGAAATCCTGCCCAACTTGTATTGACATAATCACCACGCTCACTCAATAAGTCAATATTTAATTCTTCACATATTTCTTCGAGTTGTTTAAAGAATACAGTGTTTATAATTTCGTTCTGAATGTTGCTAATATTCTCAGCTATGACAAACACAGCATCTAAATTTTGAGGTTGTGAAAGTTGATCTAGTAATGCTTTATCCATGGTTGAAGTTGTGTTTTGATTCGTGAGATTTTTTAGATGATTGCTATATTGAATAAGTGTTTCGCGGACAATAGGCGATCGGACTGCTATTTCGATGCATCGATCCAGCCACTGTAAGATAATTTCGCTATAACTTACTGATAAGTAATCTGATTTACTTAATCCTTCCTGATTAGAGTCATCTCCAAATAGAGTAAGATAAATCAATTTAAAGCGACCTCCGAATTTGTTAGTTCCAAAAGTATGATAACGTGCTAACTGTTGATCTTGTTCTCTTGAGTATATTTTGTTTTCAAGGAGAATAGCATATCCCTCCGCATTGGTTATAAGAATATCCAATCTTCCAAATGTGGTGGAATACTCTCTGGCTACATTAATATCCTGATATGAATATGTATATTCTGGTGGTAATAATTCCAATTTGATGAGCAAAGAGATAAATGCTTCAAAAAATTTGTGTCCTAATTGATGACTTCCATTAGGATCTAGCAACTCTGCTATAATAGAAGAATGCGTATTTTCATAATGATTGACTCCGCAAATGCTAAACATATTAAAAGAGTCTTCAGTATTAGCAACTTCTAATTTGTTGCTTTTTATAGTCCAATTTACTTCTCGGAGAAGCTTTTCAATTCCATCCATAATTAGTTTTCAGGTTTAGTTTTAGTTTTCTTATTTAAGCACTCACTTCCTCCCCAACCGCCAACCGCGACAACAACAAACTTTGTAGTTGTGCGAGTTTTTGGTTTTGTTTTCTAATTTTATTTATTAGTTTGGTTGTAATTTTTACAGTTGAATTGAATGAATCAATTAGATTTAAATCTGGTAACAAAATTGAAAATCCTTCAATATCAGATTTTGTTATTGCTTCTCTAGTAGACCCAGACTGACTAACTCCTAATAGTTGATTCTTTGACTCATTACTAACTAAATTAAGTAGTATATAATGGTTTAGCTTAAAATTCTCTTTGGATCTAATAATCATTACGTGTTGATTAACTCTGGCAGGTAAAATATCTGAAGGAACCATAGTGCATCTTGCAACAGATACTCCTGTAATATTAAATAACACATCATCTTCTTTTATAATCACGTTTGAAAGTTTTTTTGCTTGTGTCTCATCAATAAATGCTAAATCGTCATAAATAAAATTCAAATCATAAACATTCATACTCCGTATTAAAGAAATCCCTTCTTTTCTATAGTTTTCTTTTCCTCCTGAAGGAGTAGAACCACTAGATATTTTTTCACATATTTCCCCTAAAGTCTTTACTTCCCACCCCTCCGGAATCTTCTTCCCAAGCTCTTCATTCCAAACCATTTTACCGCCTGAAGATTTGTACCCTTCGACAAGCTCAGGGTTCGAAGTTGATGGAATAGGAAACTCAAAATCCACAAACCAATGTTTATACAAAGCCTGCGCAGTAGCTTCCAACTTTTCGCAAATCTGCTCATTGACTTTTATTTTGTTGGTTATGCTTTGGTATTGCGCAACAATTTGTCGCTGTTCTTCGATGGATGGAATTGGTAATTCAACTTCACACATATCTGCCCAATCAAAAGTTTCTCTCGTACTACCGTGAGAATGGAATCTAACATATCTGTCAAACTCAGGTCTGGAAAACCACATCATTAAATATTCAGGAAGCAATTCATCAGTATCAATCACTTCAAAAACAACGTAGATTTGAGAAACTAGCGCTTTATCATACTGGTCCGATAAAGCAATGGAAATCTTTTCTCCATTTCTTGAAGTTACAGTTCCATAGGCAAATTGTCTTTTCTTAATGATTTTATAGACAGACATATCCGTACCTATGATATTTGCAATTGAAGGTATCAGCTTTTTAGTAATGCTCACGCCTAAAAGAACTTCTGTTTCCGAATCTCTGTTCCGAACATTAACTTGTTGAATATAATTACCTAATCTCTTATAACTCATAGCCGAGAGTTTTAAAAACATTGGAAACCTCCTCTTTCAATTGGCTTTCCTGCTCAAATAAGTGTTTCAAATCAGTCTGTAAACTTTGCATCTGCTCATCATAATCCAGACTTTCATCACGGTTGACGAATTCAATATATTTACTCGGTACCAAAGAATAGTCTTTTTTACGAATTTCTTCTAAAGTAGCACTGTAAGAATATTCAGGGATATTGTAACCACCCCGTCCTTCGGACACCCCTCCAGTGGAGGGGAATTGTTGCCAATTGTGATAATGAGTCGCTATCGCAGTAATCTCTTCTTCACCAAACTGAATGAATTTCTTTTCAAACGGTTCACCTTTCTGACGCAGATCCATAAACAAAACTTCTCCTTTTCGGTTACGGTAATTTTTTATACCATCGTTCACTTCAAAAGTTCTTTCGTTTTTATTGCGGTTCAGAATCCAAAGCGTCACCGAAATATCGGTAGAATAAAACATTGCTCGCGGTAAAATCACCACCGCTTCCACCAAATCATTTTCAATAATCTGTTTCCGTATTTTATATTCTTCACCACCGCCGCTTAACGCACCGTTTGCCAAAATAAATCCGGCAACCCCATTTTGAGAAAGCTTGGAGATCATATTCAGAATCCACGCATAATTGGCATTGGATTTCGGTGGCACTTCATAGCCTTCCCATCTTGGGTCGGTCGTCAGTTCGTTTTCCGCACGCCAGTCTTTTAAATTAAAAGGTGGGTTTGCCATAATGTAGTCGGCTTTCAGATCTTTGTGCTGGTCGTCGCCAAAAGTATCTGCCGCCTTGTTCCCCAGATTAGAAGAAATCCCACGGATGGCGAGGTTCATCTTGGCGAGTTTATAGGTCGTATTGGTAAGCTCCTGACCGTAGATAGAAACGTCTTTTTTGTTTCCCTTATGCTTTTCAATAAACTTCAGCGACTGTACAAACATACCACCCGAACCACAGGAAGGGTCATAGATTTTCCCTTTGTAAGGCTCTATCATTTCAGCTATGAGGTTGACGATAGACTTTGGCGTATAGAATTCACCTTTTCCTTTTCCTTCTGCAATCGCAAATTTGCTCAAAAAATATTCATATACACGACCAACAATATCGTGAGCTTCGTCTTTCAGCGTATCAATATTGTTGATGGTATCCAGCAAAGCTGAGAACTTAGACTGATCCAGTCCAAGACGTGAAAAATAATTGTCCGGCAAAGCGCCTTCCAGAGATTTGTTGGTACGCTCAATGGTTTTCAGGGCAGAATCTACAATCAATGTAATATTTTCCTGCTTAGCGTTTTCCATAATGAAAGTCCACCGCGATTCTTCAGGAAGGTAAAATACATTTTCCGCCTGATAGAACTCGGGGATATCCAGAAATGCTTCTTTATGTTCATTGATGAGTCCCTGTCTTCGTCGCAAGAATTTGTCATTCGCAAACTTGAGGAAGATCAGACTCAACACCACGTGTTTGTATTCCGAAGGCTCCACAGAACCTCTTAATTTATTGGCAGAATCCCAAAGGATTTCTTCGGTACTTTTTGTTTTTGCAGCTGTTTTCGTTGCCATTAGTTTATTAAAACTCAAATATAACCAAAAAACCAATTCCAACCTTTACGACAAATCGTAAACAATAAAAAAATCACCCTTGCGGGTGAATTCTTTTAAGTTTAAATGATCTGAAGTTGTCCGAGATAGGAACTCGTGGAGGCTGAAGTTTGTTTTTCATTACTGATAAAAGCGTACACTTCCATTGTTTTGCCGTTGCAGTCAGCCGGAAGCGTGATGTTTGTACTGAGATCCGGACGAAATGCCACCGATTCAAAAATCTCAAACCTGCCGAGTTCTTCACCATAACAAACAATATTGATGCTGTCGGTTGCAGAAGCATTTCCCTGTGCTGAATTGTCTTCCCAGTTGAAATTAACCTGATTTCCGGACTGCACTGAAGCGGTCACATTCTGAAAACCGGTAAGGTCGCCTTTCGTGATCAGAATTTTGTTGTACACCAAAGAGGGAACATCTGCCGTTACCTCTACCGCTTCATGAATGGTGTACGAAGTCGCCATATTGACTCTCGATTTAGAACCGCTCCCCGACCCGAAATATTTTGACTGGATATTTTTGAGCGGCTGCAGGAAACTGATCACCAGTTTGAATTTGTTCTGCTGTAAAAGCTGTTTTTCACTCGGTGGTCTGCTGCTGGGTTTGGGTGTGCTTCGGATAATGTCTTGTCCTCGCCAGTTAGCTCCTACGATAGTGCCTACTTTTCCTGAAAATCCTCCAAGGATTCCTTTTGTTATTCTTGCCATTTTTTATGTTTTTAAAAGGTTAGAGAAACGAAGGTAGTACAGAAAATGATGTTTTGGAACTGCCGGAAATGTTTTGGCTGTATTTGTCTTTGGTTGTCTTGTTTTGTCGGGTTAAATAGTGGTATTTTTCGGAAGTGGTTCGGGAATGATGCGGATGCTCTTCGGGAAAAGAATGTTTTTTTCGAAGGAGGATGAGGTAAGATCCTTCGACAAGCTCAGAATGACACGGGATGACTGTACGTGAATTTTACCTGATTTTGTTTTTAAAGTTTTGAGTAAAATTAAGATTTGAGAATATTTTTCGGGTGAAATGGCGTTTCACTCAACCATAATAAGATTGATGAGGTGAGATCCTTCGACAGGCTCAGGATGGCAGTGTTTGATTCAAAGTAACAGTGTTGAACATTATCAATAATGTTGCTCAGAATAAGAACTTTCATCCTAAGTATTTAATTAAGATGAGATAAAATGACCGAGCAGCAATGGTCGTTGATGATGGGCTGTAAGTATAAATCAGTCTTTGCGAAGATTTTTTGAAGCTTCAGTAAAAAATGATTTGGGATAATATATTTTCCCTCCGATTCTGATATATTGTATTTCCCCGGATTTTCTCAACCGCTGCAAAGTACGGTCACTAATTTTGAGCAGCTGCTTTACATCTGCGCTGTCATAATAATCATGATGAGACTGTTGGGTTTTGTGTTGGAGATTGAGCAGTTCTGAAAGGATAAGAAGTACCATATCTTTAAACTGCTCATCAGTAAGCTGGCTGGCTGATTTTATTTTCATCATTGTAAAGCATTTTAAAATAAAGTATTTTTATTGCATACTGAAGTGTTTTTGATCTTCTAACGATAACTGATACAAATTTATTATTTCGCCATCAATATTTATTTCAAATTCATTACAAACAACTGTATTTTAGTTATTTATAACATCCTGTTACTTGCTTCATGCCACTATTATTTCCTATTAAGTAATTTGAATTTGGGAATATTAGGCAATAAAGTTCTACAATACAAAAGTTTTAATTTGATAAACCAGTTAACCTACGAAGAATGCTCGTCGAAGGTATAGGTTTTCGTATGCAAATAATTTATTTCAATTGTGAATTGCTCTAGCTGAGGAATTAGTAAATCTACTGCTAATTATTGAATCCGTCTTTTTGGCTTCACCTTTCTGGCTTCCAATTCTAAGTGCTTTTGAGATGTAATATAACACAACAACTTAGTATAATTGAAAATGAAGCGTTCACTTTCAAAAATTACTATCTTCGTGATGAAGGACAACGAAAATTATGAAGAATATAAGTCAGGTTTAGTTGTGAATTGCTTTCAAAAATTATTATCTTCGTGATGAAGGACAACAACATAGGGACTAATTTTCCCATCGGCATTGTTGTGAATTGCTTTCAAAAATTATTATCTTCGTGATGAAGGACAACCTACGTTGCTGTGCCTTTTTCTCAATATCCGTTGTGAATTGCTTTCAAAAATTATTATCTTCGTGATGAAGGACAACACTTTTAAAGATTTCTCAAGCGGCAATTCAGTTGTGAATTGCTTTCAAAAATTATTATCTTCGTGATGAAGGACAACATTAGTTTTAAACGTGCCGTGGACCGTCGAGTTGTGAATTGCTTTCAAAAATTATTATCTTCGTGATGAAGGACAACATTGTTATTTATATTAATAATTACCATTATGTTGTGAATTGCTTTCAAAAATTATTATCTTCGTGATGAAGGACAACAGCCTATCAACAAGGTATTCCAAGACAATGGTTGTGAATTGCTTTCAAAAATTATTATCTTCGTGATGAAGGACAACCCTATAGAGGTGGACTAAGACTATAATTATGTTGTGAATTGCTTTCAAAAATTATTATCTTCGTGATGAAGGACAACTTAAAAAAATAATATTATGATTACTACTTTGTTGTGAATTGCTTTCAAAAATTATTATCTTCGTGATGAAGGACAACCAGTAGAAGGTGATAACAAAGCCATTGACAGTTGTGAATTGCTTTCAAAAATTATTATCTTCGTGATGAAGGACAACCAATATGCCGCGCAAGATCTGATATATTGAGTTGTGAATTGCTTTCAAAAATTATTATCTTCGTGATGAAGGACAACTCATTAGTTACAATTTCTTTTACAAATCCTGTTGTGAATTGCTTTCAAAAATTATTATCTTCGTGATGAAGGACAACTATGTACTCTATATACTCGCCAACTGCTTTGTTGTGAATTGCTTTCAAAAATTATTATCTTCGTGATGAAGGACAACAAGCTCTCTTCTGAGTACGTGTAAGTTACGGTTGTGAATTGCTTTCAAAAATTATTATCTTCGTGATGAAGGACAACCCAATCTTGCGTCATCATATTTAACATTATGTTGTGAATTGCTTTCAAAAATTATTATCTTCGTGATGAAGGACAACGAATCTTCAGACTCAGCTTGCTGCACTGCAGTTGTGAATTGCTTTCAAAAATTATTATCTTCGTGATGAAGGACAACGAAGCAACAAAATTTATTCAGTCGGTGCAGGTTGTGAATTGCTTTCAAAAATTATTATCTTCGTGATGAAGGACAACCATATTCCAAAACCTGCAATGGAAATGTTTGTTGTGAATTGCTTTCAAAAATTATTATCTTCGTGATGAAGGACAACTGCTTTCGAATTAGGATTAGATATTGTGTAGTTGTGAATTGCTTTCAAAAATTATTATCTTCGTGATGAAGGACAACAATAAAGTACCAACCCAAAAGCCCCGGAATGTTGTGAATTGCTTTCAAAAATTATTATCTTCGTGATGAAGGACAACGTAATTGCGCTATTGAAAAAGTCACCAGGTGTTGTGAATTGCTTTCAAAAATTATTATCTTCGTGATGAAGGACAACTGACATTAGCCCCGACGTTGCAAGATTGTAGTTGTGAATTGCTTTCAAAAATTATTATCTTCGTGATGAAGGACAACACAAACTAAGTGATATACTGTAATGAACTGGTTGTGAATTGCTTTCAAAAATTATTATCTTCGTGATGAAGGACAACTGCTCGCTTCTAAAGGGCTTGCATCTGATTGTTGTGAATTGCTTTCAAAAATTATTATCTTCGTGATGAAGGACAACCCTAATGGTACTAATAATCTTGTAACCGATGTTGTGAATTGCTTTCAAAAATTATTATCTTCGTGATGAAGGACAACAACATAGGAACTAACTTTCCCATTGGCATGGTTGTGAATTGCTTTCAAAAATTATTATCTTCGTGATGAAGGACAACGTTAAAGAAGGATCTAATTTCTGTTTTTTTGTTGTGAATTGCTTTCAAAAATTATTATCTTCGTGATGAAGGACAACCTCATAGAGAGTTCTAACCATCTTTGTATTGTTGTGAATTGCTTTCAAAAATTATTATCTTCGTGATGAAGGACAACCCTACGTTGATAGAAGAAAGCCAAAATCTTGTTGTGAATTGCTTTCAAAAATTATTATCTTCGTGATGAAGGACAACTTTTTCTTATGACATCTCACCTTACGCCAAGTTGTGAATTGCTTTCAAAAATTATTATCTTCGTGATGAAGGACAACAGATTAGGAGTTCGAGTCTCTTTAAGATCAGTTGTGAATTGCTTTCAAAAATTATTATCTTCGTGATGAAGGACAACTGCGAGGGTACTGAGGATTATACTGTTATGGTTGTGAATTGCTTTCAAAAATTATTATCTTCGTGATGAAGGACAACGGACAGACAACAACGTTGCACAATTGCCGGGTTGTGAATTGCTTTCAAAAATTATTATCTTCGTGATGAAGGACAACGTGAGCTAAAAGGAGCAGAAGTTGGTTCTGGTTGTGAATTGCTTTCAAAAATTATTATCTTCGTGATGAAGGACAACAATAAGGGGAGATATGATTTTCGATAAGGAGTTGTGAATTGCTTTCAAAAATTATTATCTTCGTGATGAAGGACAACTCTAATGTTAGAACTACTTTTGCTTCAAATGTTGTGAATTGCTTTCAAAAATTATTATCTTCGTGATGAAGGACAACCCTCTCTATGCTTACATGAATATGATCATCGTTGTGAATTGCTTTCAAAAATTATTATCTTCGTGATGAAGGACAACTGGTGGCTGTATGTTTTGATTTTTGTTTCCGTTGTGAATTGCTTTCAAAAATTATTATCTTCGTGATGAAGGACAACATACAAAGATATATTAAATATTTAATACTTGTTGTGAATTGCTTTCAAAAATTATTATCTTCGTGATGAAGGACAACCAAATGAAATGACTTATGGTATTGCAGTTAGTTGTGAATTGCTTTCAAAAATTATTATCTTCGTGATGAAGGACAACTGACTTTATCAGAAGGATTGAAAAAGT
Organism: Chryseobacterium echinoideorum; assembly: GCF_007474535.1. Classification (GTDB taxonomy): domain Bacteria; phylum Bacteroidota; class Bacteroidia; order Flavobacteriales; family Weeksellaceae; genus Chryseobacterium; species Chryseobacterium echinoideorum. Next base: position 78,011 of record NZ_VKNW01000007.1, read on the forward strand.
CTTGTTGTGAATTGCTTTCAAAAATTATTATCTTCGTGATGAAGGACAACATATTTAGTGAACTAAAAGCGATTAGAAAAGTTGTGAATTGCTTTCAAAAATTATTATCTTCGTGATGAAGGACAACGATATGAGAACCCTGCCTTTTTCTGCAAGTGTTGTGAATTGCTTTCAAAAATTATTATCTTCGTGATGAAGGACAACTCCCGAAGTATTCCGACGAATTTTACCGCAGTTGTGAATTGCTTTCAAAAATTATTATCTTCGTGATGAAGGACAACCTTTACCGAAGCTTCTGAACGATTGATTAAGTTGTGAATTGCTTTCAAAAATTATTATCTTCGTGATGAAGGACAACTACTGGTTTTGAATTGTTTCTTGAAAAATTGTTGTGAATTGCTTTCAAAAATTATTATCTTCGTGATGAAGGACAACGCCGACAAAAGATAAACATCTCAGCATCGAGTTGTGAATTGCTTTCAAAAATTATTATCTTCGTGATGAAGGACAACCATCACCGCTGCATAAAAAATCTCATCACGGTTGTGAATTGCTTTCAAAAATTATTATCTTCGTGATGAAGGACAACCTTTTGAGAATATGGAGCGTAATTTTAACCGTTGTGAATTGCTTTCAAAAATTATTATCTTCGTGATGAAGGACAACAAGATTATAAAGGATTTGCAAGGAGATTCTGTTGTGAATTGCTTTCAAAAATTATTATCTTCGTGATGAAGGACAACGAAACATCAATACTCCTATTTGATAATGTCGTTGTGAATTGCTTTCAAAAATTATTATCTTCGTGATGAAGGACAACACCATGCTTCGACCAGATGCTTTCTGTCGAGTTGTGAATTGCTTTCAAAAATTATTATCTTCGTGATGAAGGACAACTCATCAATCATACCTGACTGTTCTTTCAAGGTTGTGAATTGCTTTCAAAAATTATTATCTTCGTGATGAAGGACAACAAATGGCTTCCGATGCAATAGGCGGAATTTGTTGTGAATTGCTTTCAAAAATTATTATCTTCGTGATGAAGGACAACCACGGCTTCCGGCGAAGCATGCCGTAACCTGTTGTGAATTGCTTTCAAAAATTATTATCTTCGTGATGAAGGACAACGATGCAGGATATAGATATATATCACAGCTTGTTGTGAATTGCTTTCAAAAATTATTATCTTCGTGATGAAGGACAACATGCGGAAGCGGATGGATGATATTCACGTTGTTGTGAATTGCTTTCAAAAATTATTATCTTCGTGATGAAGGACAACCTCAAAAAATAATCTACTGGTTTTCAGTAGATTATTTTTATTTTTAGGATTTAAAATTCAGAACAATTCGAGCTGTTGGAAGGTTGGAGGGGGTTCTTCTTTATTTCTGGCAAAAAAGATTTCGATATCTCCAAATTGTTTATCGGTAATGCACATAATGGCAACTTTTCCGGCTTTCGGAAGCATAAATTTTACCCTTTTAATATGAACTTCTGCATTTTCGCGGCTCGGACAGTGTCGTACATACATCGAAAACTGAAACAAGGTAAACCCATCATCAATCAGTGCCTTCCGAAAACGGTTGGCATCTTTCATATTCGCTTTCGTTTCGGTCGGGAGGTCATATAGTACTAAAACCCACATAATTCGGTATGCATTAAACCTTTCGGCATTCATAGCAGTTCAGGATAAGAGATCAGCCGTTTTTCTCCTGTGTAGCATTTGTAAAGCGACGAAGCCGTAGTTTTTACCGCAACCAGCAACGGTCTTGTCTTGTCATCAATATTTACGTCTTTGGTTGCAATCTGCAGAATATGTGCTTTAAATTCTTTCGACAGCTCTTCTATATCAGGATGAATCTTCAGCCACTGCATGACCAGCAGATCAACAAACGGACGGTAAGGTTCCATCAGATCATCGGCAAGGCAATAAGGATTGTACTTATTTTTATGAAAAATGCCGAGAACAGGCAACAGTCCGGTTTCCACAATGGCTCTTGCCACAATGCTTCTAAGCACCGCATATCCAAAATTAAAAAACTGATTGGGTGAATCTCCAAAACGCTGTCTCAAAAAGTCCAGACTGATGAGGTATTTCCAGTAATGCTGTGCCGCAATTCCTTCCATATTCGTTATATCGCCGGATTTTACGTTTCTCTGATATTCAATCATCGGTTCGTAATAATTCCCCAATTTCATGAGTACATTTTTCTGGTTTTCGATCTTGCATTCCACCGTCTGTTTCCAAAGCTGTTTTTTCAGCGGTTCACTGGCTTCCAACTGATCTTTTACCCGATCAGAATGTTCGGTATGCCCGTACAGCGGAAGCATTATTCCGTGCGGTAAATGATGGGTATCACAACTCACCACCACGACATTATTTCCCATCATTTTCTGAATCAGATGGTGCGAAATGGTTATCTGATAATGATCCAACATTAACAACCCCAAATCTTCCACAGGAACACTCCCCTTTTCCGTTCTGGTTTCCGGACAGAGGATTTTCAATTGCTCGTCTTTGAGTTTAAGATAAGCGGGATTGCCAATGTAGATGGAGCGGGTGATCATTTTTTATGCTTTTGAAATGTTGCCTAGACGGTCTGAATTAATTTTGAAACAAAACTCTTTGATAGATTTCTCTCCAATTTTTTCATAACAGTCTTGTGAACCAAATTCTACTTTTTTTGCAATGGTATCAGCAATAGTATGTTTCAAAAAATAAATTTGCTTTTTACTGAATTTTTGAACCACATAAATATTCTTGCTTCTTGCTGATATATTTTTCCAATATTCTATAAACAAAGAACTTGACTCATCCAAAATAACTTCTTCATTATCATCTGGGAGATATACAAAATCTCCTTGTTTTAAGGTAAAAAGTAATCGTGCGTTATTTCTTTCTTCGAAATATTTTCTAAATAAATCTTCTTTACTAAAATTCTTCTTGTCTTCCGAGCCATTGAATTCTGACTTTAAAAGATTAGCTGCATCAAAAAAAGTAATCAAGTCGTAATAACGTTCCGTTTTATTCTCTTTTAATTTTTTGTCAAATACTTCTTTCTCCATCACTGCAAATAGATAATTATCTCCTGTTTTAACATATAGAGAATCATTAAATGATTTTTGTCTGTCTAACTTTTGCAACGAAATATCATCTTCATCATCAGTTTTTTTCTTTTTAGATTTTAATGGATCTTTATAGTAAATTTTTATGGTTGAAATTGGTGGATGTGGTTTGGGATTTCCTTGCTCATCTTTTCTTTCAGCAAGTTTTTTGTTTAGATCTAAAATTCCTTCAGCTGAAAATGCTTCTTCTTTTTTACCATAAGATTTTAGATGTGCTTCTATTACTTTCTTTAAAAATGGATTAACAATCTTTTCTATTGTTTTTTCTGTTGCAAACTGCTTTCCAGCAAGTTTACTAATTGGAATCCTATATATTTCCTTTCCATTTGAAAGACCATACAAAGTTCCTTCGTGTAATTGTCCTCTTAATTTTATTTGTCTATTTCCTTGAATATCATATTGTAACAAAAGCTTATCTTTAGGCTTATGTGAAACAATGATTTCTTTAAGTTTTTGCTCTGCTTCTTCGGGGAAACCATTCCAAGGTATTTCAATAGCTCTGAATTTCTCCAGCTGTTTGAATATTTCTCTTCTTTTTTCTTCTTCTAAATTCAGTACTTCGTCAAGTAATTCTGTTTTAGTTCCATTAAAATCAGGAAAGAATTTTTCTTTGTTTTTATCTAACCATTCTTTCAGAACTTGATTGAGATCATTTAGTCTTTTGATATGCGCAGGTTGCGTACAAGCTATAACAAGGGCATCCATTGCATGATGTCTGTGATCTATTCTTTTACTCCAGCCTTTTATAATGAGTTTATTGTTTTTCTTTCTTATAAATTCGCTTTTGAATTTTTTAATAAAAGTTTCTTCATCTAAAATAGGTTCATTAAATTCAACACCAGCTTTTTCATATTCTTTAACCTTGTTTTCAATTTCTTTCTTATAATTATCATATCCTAATTGAGCAAGTTTAGGTACTATAACTTCATATCTTTCTTTAAGTAAAACTTTAAATTTATCTGTTAATCCCCAATGATTTCTCAGATAATCTGTAACTCCCCCCGTTGTAGTTTTTATATTTTCGTTCCCAACAATTTTGTTTAATTCTTCACGGATTCGGATAGAAATATATTGAGTGTCTTTTATCTGTCTCTGGATAGGATCTTCTGGAATAGAAGTTGCCAAAAGGTTTCTTCGTTTTTTTCCTGAAAAATTTTTGTTTGCGTGATCTATAAACTGATCTTTGGTGAAAATTTGGTAATTTACTGAACCCACCTCGAAATACTCCATAGAAGTTCTATTTCCCTTTTCATTATTTATGGATTTTTCACAAATGACTTTATTAGAAAGTGAATCATCAAAATATCTTGATTGTGGGATAATGTGATCAACATCATATCTTTCACGATTAAACAGCTCCGAAAGCGGAATTGGTTGTCCTGTATATGGTGATATATGACCTTGAGATTCCCAAAGTTTTAACTTTTCAATTTCAGATTTGGACGGATCATTATAGTTTTTAATATATGCTTCCTGTAAGTTTTCTTGAGAGACCCACAATTTATATTTTTCAATATTCGCAATGGAAATCTCCTGTTTAAGTTCAATCAATTTATTTCTTACTTCCGCATTATGTTTTTGACTTTTTAAATTTGCAGAATACATTTTACCACGTTCAACCGCATTATTTTTAAGTTCTCTCGCCAGTTCTACTCTTATTTCATCTGGCTTAAAACCATATTTTTGCCAAATATCTCTTACAATAATTAATGCCTCATTAATTATTTGTTCCGCTAAAGGATTTCTTAGCTCTCCTTGTTTTAATCTTGAAATCTGGGTAAATTCTTTAATTAACTCATCTTTAGAATATTCTTTAGCGGTATGTTTATCATAAACCAATATAGTCGCAATAGCATTTACAATTCCTCCATCTGATAAAACATCTTGATTTTTGTCTAAAAATTCCTGAGCTGACTTTTCAAATGGATCTTCAACATTTTCATTCAGAAGTTTAATGATTTTATCTTTTAATGTATCAGAAAAATTTTGATCAAAAAACTTTCCTGCTCTTACCAATGGTAAAATTTTCTCAATTGCTTTTAGGCTAAGGTTAGAATAGTTTCTACTGAACTTTATTTTAGACATCTTAATCGCAATAGCATCCTTATTTTCTAAGTCAGGTGAATATTTTTCGATAAAAGCTAATATCCTAGAAGTTCTGTCACTTGTCAAATCATATTCATTTCCCTTACCATTATAAAGTATTTCCCAAAGTTCCAATTGCCTTTTAAAATCATCCAAAAGAAATACATTCCACAGTTCCCCTAAAGTTTTTTGCAGAATTGCTTTTGTATCATTTCCTTTTAACTTGTCTTTGGCATTCATTCCGTTAAGAAAATCTACATTTTCTCTTAGTTTAAATTCTTTTTTGAGTTTATTAAGTATTGGACTAAAAGATATTTCTTTTTTGCTTTGCAGTTCTTCATATAACCACTCTTTTAGAGCAGTCGGAATTGGTCTGTCAATATATTTGTATCTGATTTCGCCTTTTCGGTTTACACCATTTTCAATTTTTGTATTAATGACTAATTTATTTATCTGCTCCCAAATTTTATATTCCTGAAAAACAGGATGACTTTTAGCTACCACTTTTTCAGTCGATTCGTATCGACAGTTTGAAATTAAATCCGTTTGATCCTTTAGTTCTCTTTGATAAAATACAACCTGATTTTTAATGACATATTTTAGTCCTTTTTCTAATCCTGCTTGGCGTAACTTTTCCTGACTTTCCTTTTGTCCTGGAAATATAAATTCCAATATTTTTTGTAATCTGTCCTTTTCCAAATTGTTTAGAAATGGATAATATTTCGATTGTTCTTTCCAAACTTCTTCAAACTCCGATTCATAGCGTGAACGCAAAATCACATTGTTGCGGATTTTTGCCCATTTATTTTCTTTCAGAATATCGAACAACAATTCTGAGATAAAATATTCTCGACCGAACTCCTTTGATTTATCTGTTAATTGTTTCTCAATATTTTCCATTTTCTTCCTCCAACTAGTTTTGTTGGGAAGTTTTATTGTAATAGTATCTCCTGACTTTGCACGACGAATATTAACCTGAAGTTCTAAAGAATCATTTTCTTTTAAGCTATCCAAAAAAGTTTCAGCTTCAATAATTCCGTCTTCTGTTTCAATCGAAATTTTTCTTTTATTTAATCTTTTACCTTTAAAAGTAATTTCTTCGGGCAATCCTAACGACAGAATTTTAGAGAAAACTACAAAGCTTTCATTTACTTTCTCTTTTTCTTCAGGTTCATCGTCATTATTATCTTCTTTTTCAGGCTCCGAATTTCCACCAGAATAACCCCTGAGTTGATTATATTTATAAACAATCTTTCCTAACTCTTTTAATTCAATTTTTTTAGTCAATGCTTTTACACGTAATTCAAGTAAATCAAAAGCTGTTAACTGTTGCTGTTTCTTAGAAATTGGAAGTATTGAAATTTTATCTAATTTATTTGGATCTGAAAATTCATTTACTAACTTAATTTGTTCAGGCAGCATCCCAAGTTCTTGTAAAATATAAATAAGTTTATTTCTTCTCTGTTTATATCTTTTATTAAGTTTTCTTGTTCCTCTTGCTATTCTTCTGTTGGCATTTTTAGTTTGAGCCTGTCCTTGTTCAAACTTACTTAATTCTGCTCCCATCGGAATAACCCTGCTTCCCAATCCAAGAATCTCACCTTGCTTATTTTCAAAATCTTGTTTAATTAACGCCCACCCTATGGAGTTCGTTCCCAAGTCCAGTCCAAGTATATTTTTAGTCATAACTATTTAGTTTTTCATAATAGATAAAAATAAGAAGAAAAAAATTATTAAAAATGAGGTTTTCCGTAAATCAACTAATCAATATTTCTCCTATATTTGTATCAATAATTTTGAAAGCAATTCACAATAAGGATTATTCCGTTGTGAAAACATTTAGCGCCTCGACTATCTTCGGGGCTTTTTTATTTGTGTCTTTAATATCTGATTTTAAAGAATTTTTACTTAATGAACTTCTAGCAACGCTATTACTAATTACGATTAAATAAATTTAATACTGATTTAAAAAACAATGATCTATTATTGATAACAAAGCACTTGAGAATATAATTCTTAATAATCTTCATAAAGCAAAAACCGCCAATCCAAAGATTGGCGGTTTTTATATTAAAATTTACAATAATATTCTAATTACTCAAGCTCGGCAAGATATTTTTCAGCATCCATTGCAGCCATACAGCCGCTTCCGGCTGCAGTAATTGCCTGTCTGTAGATATGATCCTGAACATCTCCTGCGGCAAATACTCCCGGAAGATTGGTTTTTGTAGAGCCTTTTTCGGTGATGATATATCCATTTTCATCCAAATCAACCTGACCAACAAAAACATCGGTGTTGGGTTTGTGACCAATAGCAATAAAAATCCCTTCTACATCAACGGTAGATTTTTCCTGTGTCTGATTATTGATCATCACTGCTTTTTCTACCAGATTATTAGCGCCTTCTATTCCTATCAGTTCATGGTGGAATTTCACTTCAATATTCGGAGTGTTTTCCACCCTGTGAATCATTGCTTTAGATGCACGGAAGACATCTTTTCTCACAAGCATGGTTACTTTTCTGCATAATTTTGCCAGATAAGTGGCTTCCTCTGCGGCAGTATCTCCCGCTCCTACTACTACAACATCTTTTCCTTTATAGAAAAACCCGTCACAGGTCGCACAAGCCGAAACTCCTCCCCCTGCATATTTCTTTTCATCATCAAGACCAAGATATTTTGCTGTAGCTCCGGTAGAAATAATAACCGTTTTTGCAAAAATCTCTTTATTTCCTGCGTATAACTTATGAACTCCGCCAATTTCATGAGAGAATTCAGCTTTTGTAATCAGTTCATAATGTACTTTAGTATCAAATCTCTCTGCCTGTTTCTGAAGATCCATCATCATTTCAGGACCGGTAATTCCTGCAGGATATCCAGGGAAATTATCCACCTCAGTAGTGGTAGTTAATTGTCCGCCAGGTTCAAGACCCGTGTATAACTCAGGTTTCAGGTCTGCTCTTGCTGCATAAATTGCTGCGGTAAAACCAGAAGGTCCGGATCCTACGATTACACAATCTAAAATATTTTGTTCCATAATTTGTTTATCAATGATTTAAAAAATTTCGGGTGCTAAGTTCGTAAATTTTACTTTCTAATTAAATTTATTTTGATGATACTTGTCAATATCTGATATGTGAATGGTCAATTTTAAAGTCAATGAGTGAGCTGTGAATTTTTCATTCGAAGAATTGTCAAATGAAATAAATGACTATTCACTATTCATTTTTCACACTTTCATCTTGATTTTATCAACATTGATGATTTTATACACCAGCTCTTTAATAAGCTCAGCTTCAGTCATATTGACTGCTCCAAGTCCTTTTCCTTTCATATCAAATTCCCGTAAAATAGAAATAACTCTGGTAGAATGTTTTAATGGATACAGCCTTGCTGCTTCGGCATAATCTTTAATGAAATAAGGATTAATACCCATTTGAGAAGCGATAACCTGCGGAGGCTGTCCTGCTATAGTATTATAAATGATTATATTTGAAAAATAGCTGTATAAATTTGCTATCATCATCACAAACGGATTGTTTTTCGGATTTTTGCCCATAAAATGAGCAATCTTAAAAGCTGCATTGGCATTTTTTGTTCCTAAAGCTTTCTGTAATTCAAAAACATTAAATTCTTTGCTGATTCCGATGTGATTTTCTACCATCGTTCCGTCTAAAACTTCGCCCTGTTTAAGAATAATTTTGAGCTTATTCAGTTCATTGGCAATTCTGGAAAGATCGTTACCAAGATATTCTGCAAGCAGATGCGAAATATTGGGAGCCGTTTTGATACTCAGCTTGATGCATTCGTCTGCAATCCATTTCGGAAGCTGATTTTCTTTTACAGACTCACTCAGAAACAAGACTCCGGATTTTTCCAGAAGCTTCGTAACCTTTTTGCGGCTGTCTAATTTTTTATGTTTATGGGCAAAAACCAAAACAGTAGAAGGAACTGCATTCTGAATATATGTTTCCAGTGCATTACTTTCATTCTCGGTAAGTCTCAGATCCTGAGCTTCTTTTACAATAACAACCTGCTTATCGCCCATCATCGGAAACTGCCTTGCCAGTGAAAGAACTTCCTGATATGTTGTATCTTTTCCGTAAACAACGGTCTGGTTAAAGGCTTTTTCATCTTCTTCCAGAAAATCATTTTCCAGAGCTTTTACGGCAAGATCAATAAAGTAAGGTTCTTCTCCATGAAAAAAATAAATCGGAAGAACTTCTTTATTTTTAATATTTTTGAGGATTAAATCTAATTCTTTCATCTTTTACTAATGGAACTTCCCAAACTGAATTTTCAGGAAACTTTTGATTTTAAATTCAAGAAAGACAAAGATAAGTTTTTTATCTATGATCCGGTGCGCAAAAATTATCTTTTGCTCACTCCTGAAGAATGGGTACGGCAACATTGGATTCATTATTATCTTACGGTAAAAGCCTACTCTGCTTCTGCTTTGATTACAGAGAAAAAAATCATACTCAATGGCTTGACAAAGCGGATAGATCTTCTGATCACCGAAAAGACTGAGCCTAAAATTTTGATAGAATGCAAAGCTCCTCAAATTAAACTCACTGAAAAAACCTTCGAGCAAACCGCAAGATACAATTCAATTATCAATGCTTCAGAAATTATTTTAACGAACGGATTGCAGCATATTCATGCCTATTATGAAGATGGAGAATATCAGTTTTACAGACCAGAATAATAGGAATCTATTTTAATTGATTTCTTTTTTGATTTTCTGAAAAATTCAGATATTTTGAATAATTCTAAGAGGAAAACATTTAATTTTACAATGACAAAATTACAAAATATGATACGCACCATTTTACTGTCTGCATTTCTGATGACATCCGGAACTGTTTTCAGTCAGAATCTTAAAAAAGTTTCTTATCAGGACGGCTCGCAAAAGCTGAACGGATTAATCACTTCAAATGCAGGAAAAAAACTTCCCGGAGTATTGATTCTTCCTGCTTGGAAAGGTATTGATGATGAAGCTAAAACCGCCGCTTCAAATCTGGAAAAACAAGGTTATATTGCTTTTATTGCTGATATTTACGGTGAAGGAAACATTCCGACGGATAATGCTTCAGCAGCAAAAAGCTCAGGTTATTACAAGAAAAATTTTAACGAATACCAGAAAAGAATTGCATTAGCTTTGGAGCAGCTGAAGAAAAACGGAGCAAACCCAGGCAAAATTGCTGTAATTGGGTATTGTTTTGGAGGAACAGGAGCTTTGGAGTCTGCAAGAGGAAAACTTCCCGTAGCTGGTGTGGTTTCCATTCATGGAAGTATCGGAAAAGATCAATCTAGGGAAAACAAAGAGATTATTACCAAAGTTTTGGTCGAAAACCCTGCAGAAGATCAGAGTGTTACCAAAGAAGATTACGATAATCTCGTAAAAGAAATGAAAGACGGAAAAGCAGATTGGCAGATTATAACGTATGCCGATTCAAAGCATACATTCACAGACCCGAAATCTCCTGATTATAACCCTGTAATGGCTGAAAGAGCATGGAATCACACACTGCTCTTCTTAAAAGAGATTTTGAAATAATAATTTTCATATCTAAAAGCAACCTCATTTACTTGAGGCTGCTTCTTCATATATCACTGGTGTTATTACAATGAGAACACCACCAATATTCTTTTTCTTTATCTTTTAGTTTTGTTTTTGTTTTCTTTTCGCAATTTTCACAAAGACATTCATCACTTTCATTTTCCTTCGCTTCGTAATCGCAATTGAAACAACTCCAACTCGTTAAAGAAAATTTCCCGTTGATAAACCAGGTAAATGAATTTTCTTTGCATTTAGGACAAATTTGTAACGCCATATTTAATTTTTTTATTCTTCTCGGTTTACCAATTCCATCGAAAAAGCAGGAAGACAGATGGCAATATATTCACATTCTTCTGAAAAAGGATTGCTGTAACGAATTCTGGCTCCCTTTTCGATCATAATACTTTGTCCTTTTTCTAAAACTACTATTTCTCCGTCTATTTCAAATTGCTTTTTTCCCGATATGATAATTGTGAATTCATCAAATTCAGGAGTTTGGTGAGGCTCACTCCAGTTGGGCGGCGCAATCATGTGCGCAATAGAAATGTTGGGATTTTCTGTTGAGTTTCCCCAATGCTCCTCAATGAGTTTGCCGTCATTGGTGGGAACTACAAATGGGGCGGTTTGGATTTTGTATCTTTTCATATTAATTTTTTTATGTTTATTTAACGCAAAGTGCACAGAGTTTTTTACAATACTAGCTTTTTATTTTTAAGGTTTACAAAGGTGTTTCACTTATAAAACCTGACAAAGTTTATTGTTTAAAAATTTAAATAAATCTGCGAAATCAGCATTATCTGCGAGAAAAATTTAAGCTAAATCGAATGATCTTCTTTTCTAATTTCATAAACAAAATTGGTTCTCGAAGGTTCTCCAAAGTAAGCGACTTCTTCTTCAGCAACTTTTTTCCCGCCCAGTCTTTCTAATGCAATCTGTGATCGTACATTTTCCTTCCCTATGTGAAAATGTACCGTATCTACAAATTGAAAAATATACTTGAGCATTATTCTTTTGACTTGTGGATTAATCCCCTTTCCCCAGGATTTTGTTCCGTAAAAAGTATATCCTATGAAAATACTGTTTTTACTTTTATCAAAATCATAAAATAGGGTACTTCCCAAAACCTCTCCGGTAGTTTTTTCTACAATTTTAAAAGCACCTTTACTTTCCATTGCTCCCAGAAAAAAGTTTTTAAAAACTTCTCTCTGATAACGGTTTTTATTGGGATGCTGTTCCCAGACTTTCGGATCTGATGCTATTTCGTATAAAGACTCAAAATCCCCTTTCTGTAAGGGGATTAATTGATATTCTTCGTTTTCTAAAACAGACTGAATAGAAAAATTCATTTTTATAAAATTAAATTCTAACTTTTTGCTTTAGCAGCGTCAGATTCTATTTTTTTAATTTCTTTTAATTTCTCAGCAATCTTGGTTACCGCATCTGGTTTAGCAGGCCTCAAAGGAATTTCAGCCTGAGCCATATCCCATTTGATAACTAAATTTCCTGAATTTTCGTCGGTAGGGTTCAAAGTAATTTCAAACCATTCCTGTTTATCTGCTAATGTATTTACCGGAACGGTAACATCTACCACATCCTGTTTCGGATCGTATGTATAAGCTCCCCATTGCTGAAAGTCTTTATTTAAGATCACTTTCCATTCTTTTTCAGTAGGAACGATAAATAGTCCATACGTTCCTGCCTGAACTGTTTTTCCTCCAAAATTAACCGACTGTCCGAAAGTGATTTTCGTAGATGAGTTGGCTCCTGCTCTCCAAACCTGACCGTAAGGAACGAGTTCACCGAATATTTTTCTTCCTTTTACTCCCGGTCTTCCGTAATCTACGGTAATTTTAGACATCGAAAACTGCTGCTCAACTTTTTGGCGCGGGCTTGCTGCCGGTACAGAATAGTCCTGTGCAAAAGCCATGGCAGAAGCTGATATACAAACTGCAAATAATAATTTTTTCACTTTTTAAAAATTTGTTTAAAAATACGAAATTGACCAGATAAATCACTTTTCGTGTATGATAAATTTTGTTAAAAAAACAGTTCACCTCAAAAATATCTCACTATTTGAAAAACATGAATATCAAAACAGCATTTTAATAGTATTCATGACAGTTGTAAATAAATTAAACCTCATAAATTAATTATGAGGTTTAAATATTATTGTTTATAAAATTATTCCGGCATTGCTTTCCATTTTTGGAGAACAGATGTATAGAAATACATAAAGATAAACCCACCCACAAGAAGAATATAGCTTATCCCAAGTCCTAAATAATCAAATACCGTGACACAGGTTTTAGTCTGAGAAATATCATAGCTGTCATAAATTTCTACACCGCACATTGCTTTTTGATGCATATTGATAATTCCAAAAATTAAAAGAAGAAATAATACAAAACCATTCATCGAAATATTAACAAAAACAGAAGAAACCATTTTGCTTAGAGCTTCCATTTTCAATATCGGAATAAGAAGGATAACCAGTGAAACCAGCAGCAAGAAATATAAAACGAAAAACTCTTCCCTAAACCCTGTAACTGCATTGTACATTACGATGACCAGCGTAACCGCCAAAACAAGCAATCCTGCGCTGATTACACTGAACAGAAGGGATTTCAATCCTGTAATTCTAAAGCTGAAAATAAAAGTTGAAAGAAAAAAGGCAATCCAGATATAAATATGAACATTCTCTGAAAAGAAATCTTCATTTTTTACCCTATCTACGTTTTCCAACAGCTCTTTAATGTGATCTGTACTGTAATAATAGTCGGTGACATTATTTTTAAAATAATCCTGCGGAGAGATCTGATTATTGATATCAGGATTAAATGCACGTATTTTCACACTATCACTCACGATATTCCCCTCTTCATCAATAGCAGCAGCAACTGAATCAACTGCAATGGCAGAATCATAGTATTCATTATCGTCATTTCCGCGAGGCTGATAATCTTTAATAAAATACCGCACCTCAAAATTAGGATTTTGGGGAGTATAAATCATTTTTACCCAGCTCTTTGCTTCCAGATTATTTGCAACTCTGTAATTTTTAGAAATGGTAAGAAAATCTGTCAGTAATTTTTCCAGTTCAGCAGGATTTTTTCTGTCTAAAAGTTCTGCAGTTTTCTGGTTGATTATGGCTTTTTTATTTTTCAGGGTCTGATTAGGAGAATCTCTGTCATAATAATAATTGCCATCAATCGCTACAACTTCGTCATCATAAGTTTTAAAGTCATTATCATACAATATACTTGAAAAATTGTAATACGTAAGTCCTGTTGTTTTAATATAAGGAGAAACATCCACTACCTCTTTTTTGAAATAAAAAATCTCAGATTTTTCTTTTCTGTCGGAATAAGCGATAGGTGTTTTCAGTGAAGCTTCGGGTTCCGGAATGATAAATTCATTTCGTTTGTCTTTCTTGAATGAAGTTTTAGAGTACACCGAGTTAAACTGATACACTCTGTCATAATACACAAAATATTTTTTGGTTCTGTCAATATCATCAATATGAGTTTCACAATACAAATTATAGAAAGGTTTAGGAAAAAGTCGGTTTTCCAGCGTGTAATTTTCCAGATTTTGTGAAAGAAAAGGATGTACCCTGTTGATGATATCAGTATTTTTTGTCATTTCCTCATCAGAATACTTCTGGTTGATAAACAATCTGAAACCAATCATATAGGAAAAGAAAAAAGTTGTGCTCGCAAAAATGATGATAAAATACTGTACAAATTGAGCAAACAATTTACCTTTTGACGAAGGATAAAAGTTTTTGAAAGCGTTGTTTTTGAACATCATCAGAAGCCAGCCAACAATCATCAAAACAGAGATAATAAGGTGTATAAAGATAACCCCGTCTGTATAGTAGTCATTTTTAACGCTGTATTTTTGCAGTGAAACAGGATCTATATGTGAAAGATACCCAATCACAAAAAACAGTATATGTACAGCTAAACTTGCCAAAAGCATCCACACGATTCTGGTATTCCAGATGGTAGGATATTTTTCAAGCAGATATTGATTGAATTGATTTATTTTTTGCATTTTTTTAAAGATTAAAGAAGATTAACTCACGAAAAATCTTCTTGTGGAAGATGAAATATTTCGGATATATACAATTTCTGCTCCGGCGGTTCCTAAAGCTTTTATTACCTCCGAAAACTTAGTTTCAGAAGGAAAATAGGCTACGAAAATACCTCCGTTAAAATTTAGTTTTTCAGGATTAAAATCTCTGAAAATCTCCAGGAGTTTTTCTCGGGATTCAGGGGTGTCGATTTCGATAATCAGATGGGAATTTTCAACATCCTGAAGTTCAGAATTGTCTTTATACTGACCGTTTTTCAGGAAAATAACTTTATCTGAAATTTTTTCCACTTCATACAATTGCTGTGAACTCAGAATCAAAGCGATGGGATTATTAACAGAATTGGCAATTGATTTTAAATCTTCCAGAATGACCTGCTGCGCCAGAACATCCAGATTCGCCAAAGGCTCATCCAGCAAAAGAATTTCAGGCTTTCTCAACAGCGTTCTTGCAAGCTCAAAACGCATTTTATAACCGGAAGAAAGCTCGCTCCATTTCAAATGTTTATAATTCCACAAACCGAGACGGGCAATCATCATCAGAGTTCTGGTTTCATTTTCTTCAGGAGAAACTCCGTAATTGGAAAGTACAAATTTTAAATTGTCTTTCAGGCTTCCATACCATTTTTCTGTTCGTTGCGGAATATAAACCAGTTTCGTACGAAGATCAAAATCATTTTTTGGTTGATGATTAAAAGAATAATTGAGCTCGCCTTCATTATAAGAAATTTCTTTGGCTAAAATTCTCAAAAGTGTGGTTTTCCCATTTCCGTTCTCTCCTACCAAACCATAAACCTGACCTTTATTGATTTCCACAGAAACAGGTCCGAGAGAAAATCGGTTGCTTCCATAAGATTTCAGGATGTTTCTTGCCCGAAGAACAGATTGTTCCAACGGATGCTCCTGTACAGGAATTTTTTCAATTTTGAGGAGAAGATCATTAGATTTCTGAATGAGCTCATCTGTATAGTTGGGATATTTTTCCTTCCAGTCTGTAAGCTCAATTGCTTCTCTGTAGATATGCATATTTTGAGTATCCATCGCGCAATCTAACAGTTTTCTGAAGCCTAAAACAGTATCTTTGTTGTCGAAAAAATGCTTCACTTCAACGACACGCTGTTGGTGTTTCGTCATTAGGTTTTATTTAGTGTTTCGAAGATAATTATTTTAATTCAAATGAAAGAGAAAATTAATATTTGGGTACGATTAAAATCAAATTGATGCAGAGATCCACATAAAATAATTGGCAGCATATAAAGTGATGAAAAGTAATAAGATTTTATCCTGAATAGCCTCAAAATTTTCTGAACTGGTGATGTCATAGTTATAGATCATGTTTATCCAACGATAAGATGCTTTAAAGATGAGTAAATCTTCGTTTTGATGATTGGTAAGAATAAACTTCTCCTTCAAAAAGCCTGAATATTTTAATACAAATTCCTCCTCTTTACCTGATAATTTCATTCTTATGACCAAATCACCATTCCAGTTCATTTTTAAAACAGCAATAATTTCTGTATCATTTTTTATTTCAATATTTTTTTTCCAAAAGCCTTTCGGTTCAATATCATATTTTTTACCGCCAATCTCCATTTCCGCATTAAATTTAAACCAATTACCATAAGTAAGCTTACCAAGGATCTGGCTGCCTGCTTTAATTTCAAATGATGTATTCTGAGATATTGCACTATATTCCATAAAGCCAATTTAGTTAAAATTCGTCAAATTTATCAAAGACAAACCCCGCAATATGATTACGGGGTTACAAAATATTGGTTGGTAGTTAATTTAAGTTTTCACATAAAACATCAGATCAAATCAGTTTTTAATTTTTAATTCCAGTTATTGAGGTATCTTTTTAAGAATTTCTTCCCGTTTTCAGACAGAAATTTATCGGCACATTCTATGAGATAACTTTCTTTAATAGATTCAGAACCTTTGTTTTTAAAAACTTTTATTTCGTTAAGAGGCTCCAGACGTTTATCGACAATTGGCAAATAAACCAGAAGATCGTTTCTGAGTTTTCCTAAGGTTGTTATATCGTCATAAGGATTAATCGGGTTGATCAATCCGTCATAATCAGAACCAATACAAATATGATCCCACGGACTGCGCTCTCCTACCCAGCTGATTTCAGAATATCCTAATCGTACAGCGTAAATGATATGAGCACAAAGCAGATAAATATGTCTCACCTGCCGATCGGTTTTCTGCTCTGTTGTGAAAGATTCTTCAAGATCAAAAGTTCCTTCTTTAAACCATTTGCGCCACTCGTAGAGCGGTATTGCTTCAGGGTCTTTAAAATATTCCGGTCTGGAACCATCCAGTAAGCCTTTTGCAGCTCCTAAAATACGCTGATCCATTGAGATTCCGATCAATCCGTTGCTTCGCATGATTTCGACAATTTCTTCATCAAATAAATTAATCGTCCAAGGATTGGCAAATAATTTATTGTTTAAAAGAAAATCTGTTTTACCGATAAATCTGTTCTTAGCCTGAATTTCACAAATTGTTTTGCCCTGAACATACCTGAAACTTGAACGGTAATTTTTTTGCTCTACAAAATCTTTGATGGAAGAAAATGTAAAACCTGTATGCGATGAAATAATCGGAAGTCTTAGCGTTTCGGGATATTCTTCTCCCAATTCTTCCCGAAACTGATAAAATTTGTGACGGGAAAACACACTCATATGTTTTATATCAATAAGAGAAGGATAAGGATGCAGAAAAACCGAACGGATAAAATCTTTACCTTTATCTGAAATTCCGAAACCCGTTTTAGGAATAAAATCTTCGCTTCGGAATGCTTTCTGTGCCGTTCCGTTGAGAGCCTGAGCAAAACCGCACATGTGCTGCTCGGGAATTTCGCTGAGATGAACGAGATTGATACTGAATAAATCTACATTATTTTTATCATCCTGAATCTCACGGTAACATTTTCCGGGATCTGTAGCTGCTCCCGATTCTCTGATCTTTGCCTCAGAAAAATTGTGTGCTCCTTCTACAGAAAAGGCAAGATAAGTATATTGCTGGCTGCAGAAAATATCTTCTGCCGGTTTTTGTTTTCTGTTGATAAATCGGATATTAAAATCTTTTTCAAGAGTGTTGTAATTTGATTGATAATAAGCAACTTCTTCTTTAAATAAATCAAAATAAGTAGTTTCCCTATTTTTTACACGGTCTATAAAACTCCAGTTGATAGGAAGCTTTGACGAGCTGAATCCCTTGAAAAAGCCATTGATATTTTCTGCAAAAGCATATTCCATCGCCATCAATGCGGTCACTCCGTACCCGAGCTGGCTGTTTTTTACCATTTTAGGAGATGACTGACTGTCGAATGCATTTCCCATAAACTCATCTATCGCACTCATCAATCCTTTTGTTTTGAAGTCAGAAATAAGAGGGAGACGACCGTTGTCTTTTATACTGATCAGATGTTTGAATAACAAATGAAAATGAAAATCAAATATATTTTTCATATCTGTCTTTTTTTAAGAATTGATTACTTTTTCTCTTATCAGCTTGAATGTTTCGAGAGTACTGTTTACATCGGGATTTATTATGCTTTCCTTTGCTGAATATCCTTTAGGTGAATTTTGCTCAATAATTTTTCTGGCATGATCAGACATTTCATATTCTTCAGTAATCAGGCTTTCTTCTTTACTAATTCCTTTTTTGATGCCTCTCAAAATTCCGTTCCATAGCATTTTAAGACTTTCGCCCACAGTTCTGAATGCCATGGCAACTTTGCTGATATCTTCATCTTTATAAGCATTAACCAAATCTGAACTATTGGGAATTTCTGCTTTTAAAAGTTTGTCAATATCCAAAATACCTGCTCCAAAGTTTGCAGGAAGACTGTGCTGCGTTCTTGCCGAACTTTTCAGACAACTTCTGAAAGCCTCAATAATCTCATAACCGTGATAGCTTTTCAACTTTTCTCTGTTTTTGTAAAGCCAGAGAACTGCTGCGGATGAAACGTGTGGTACTGCGTAACTCGTACCGTGACCATATCCCATCCCATAACGGAATAAACCTGTTTTTTCTTTCAAAAATTTTGGAACATACACATGCATTCCCGGTGCTGTAATATCGACTGTTTTTCCCCTAGAAGATCCTTTCCATTCTTTATCATCCGGATTTGAGGCGGCAACCGCAATAGTTCCGGGATGTACTGCCGGTGCCACGACTTCTCTTACTTCGTTTCCTGCTGCACAACACCAGATAATGCCTTTTTCATAGACTTTTTTTGCCAGATTGTACGTCGTCATCGTTGGAGGAAGTCCCATGCTCGTTGTAATTACTTTTGCGCCTGTAGCAATAGCCGCATCTACAGCCTTTGCCAGTTCTGCTTGTCTTCCTAAAATCAAGACATCCTGAGCAACACGATAAGGAATAAGTTTTACTCTGTTTTGCTGCAGTAATCCGCAATTCCCGTTTTCTTCTGTATCGGAATAAAGATTTCCTATAATAATACTTCCTGTACGCGCACCATGACCATAATCTGCCAAAGTGATCCTGTGATGCTCTTCTTCTCTGGAATTATCATCATCGTCTACAAAATCAAAATCTTCGGTAAGATCAAAAGCTCCGTAATTTTTCGGATGATGAGAATATCCGGTATCAAACTGAACAATTTTTATTGAATCTCCAATTGTATCGGTAACCGCTGAATTGTAATTCACGGCTTTCCAGTTCCACTGTCTGTAATCTTCTTTGTTTTTACCTTTTACATATTTGCTGGTCTGGTTGTACAGATCAAGAAAATGCTGTTCGTTATTAAAATCTTTAGAACCAGAGCTTTCAAAGGCTTTCAAATCATTGTCATGCGTTACTTCCATATTGAGATAAATCTCGCTGTCATATTCTGCATGAATAATTTCTTTTAATGAAAGTAATTCTCTGGCAAATTCGTTTGGATTTTTGCCTTCAGATGAGATATTCAGTACAAAAAGTTCTTCTTCATTTTCTTTT
The DNA here is from genome assembly GCF_007474535.1 of Chryseobacterium echinoideorum. Lineage (GTDB taxonomy): Bacteria > Bacteroidota > Bacteroidia > Flavobacteriales > Weeksellaceae > Chryseobacterium > Chryseobacterium echinoideorum. Next base: position 97,853 of record NZ_VKNW01000007.1, read on the forward strand.
GCTGAGACAGGAGTTGCAAGATATAAGCTGAAGTCATTGCCATAATTGAGTTGTAGTTCGGTTTCAAGATTTTCAAAATTTTCAGGGCTGTTATTTGCCAGAATGATAAATGGAAACTTTTGAGAATTATCAGCAGATTTATTCTTATCCTGTAACTTAGTATCTGATACGAAATTTTTTAGTTTCTGTGCTTCATTTTTCACATCAGGAAGAGAGATTTCAGGCTGATTTTCTACTACTTCATCCAACTCTCTTTTAGCCTTATTGGTTCTTGCTAGAATTTCATTTTTTTTAAGATTATGCGCCGGCTTTTCAAAATTTTTCTTCTGGAGAAACTCCAATATTCTGCTGATCCGGATTCCGGCATTTCCTACCCATTCAATATCCTCATCAGGTGTTTCTGAGTTGGCAACAGTTCCGTATTTGGTAAGAGGATTTCCGTTTTCATCCATTTTTGGAACTCCTGTCTGATGTAGTGCTACAACCTCGCAGGTTCCCAATGCTAAAACCGGTGAACCGGAAGAACCCGGCAATGAATCGGTTTCATAAATAATCTGATCCTGATTTTCAGAAAAGAAAGAATTATTATTTAGGGAGATCTTTTTTGGCTGACCATTAGGATGCTGAATGATAATACAGGTTTCTCCCTTGATAATTTTACCGATATTCCCATCTATTTCTAAAGACGGAATATCTGTAATTTTTTTTCCTCTAAGATTAATTTCTTCTAAAGCTACCATTGTACAATCTAATCCCGAAAACTCATCTTCCTGACTTTTTTTGATGTGTGATGTAAAAAAGAAAGCTTCAGGTTCTGGTCTGAACTGTACCGGATTCAGTATTCTCCCTTCCTCATCAAGTTCATAGAAAAATTCAGCTTTAATATTTGCACACTCTTCTTCACCGGAAATCACATGATTATTGGTTACCAGAATATTTCCATTGATTAAAAAACCCGTTCCAACCGGTTTATTATTATGTAAAACCCTACAAACAGACTGGGATATTTTTAATATTTTGGAAAGATTAATAATGTCTACCAAGTCATTTTCTTCAATGATTCTTTCAATTCCCAGATTGAAATTAAAATTCTCACGGGCAACTCTGTTTTCTACACGCTTCTGATTATCTTCAAGATCAATAAGCGGATGATTTAGCAGCCGTGCTTCTTCCAGTCTGCTTTGATCTTTAATAATCTGATCGTACTGATTGACCAGCTTGTCAACAATGATTGCTTTTGTTTCAGCGGCATTAAAAAAGTTAAACATAAGATAAGTTTTTAAGGTTATTAGTCAATAATGAGAGATATGAAGTAAATAAAAAGTCACTTAAAAATTACAGAAAAAAGTTACTATAATTTAAAATAAGTCACAACTGTTTTCCTGAAATATTTTATCCGAAATTACTATAAATCAAGTTTGTAAAAAATAGCACTTTTGGGTGATATTTTGATGATCTAGAAAAAACTTATAAAATTGTTTGAATAAAAGTATAAATCAATAATATTATGAATAAATAAAATATTAAAAGAAAAATACTCAAAATTTAAATTGATAAAAAATCGTATTTTTGTGGAATAAATCAACAAAAAAAGAGTTTAAACTTTTGCTTTTGTAATACGAATCGGCAAAATTCACAAAGACACAAAATACAAACAGTTGAGCTCCTGCCTTATTTGGCGAGGGCTTTCCTGTTTTATGTGTCAAGGCTTTGCCGAGCCTGTATTACTAAAGCGAGGAAAAGTTCCTCGCTTTTTTTACAGAAAAGTTTAAGAATTATAAATTATATTTGAAAAATTTAAATACCGTGAAAAAATCTATATTAATTATTTCAATTTTATTACTAAGCTCATGTAATGAAAAAAAATCACAAAATATAATAAGTAATAACAATAGTGATACAATCACGGCAGATCAGAAAATTATACAAAATTCTTTTACCTCTCTACTAAACCAAAAAATAAATATGGAGGGACTGAAACTTGAAAACAAAGAAAATCTTAAAAAGTTTAACGGTTTTAAAGGACTAAAAATTGATAGTAATTTTAAAGATTTTATAATTGATAGTGAATCTAAAATTATAACTGATAAAAATATCAAAAATCACAACTTTAAAGAGGTTCAATATATTCCTAAATCATTAGACATTAAATCTGGTCGCGGTAATATTATGTTTGTGAATTTAATATTTATAGATGAAATTTTAAAAAAAATAGAAATTCACCAACAAGAAAGTTGGCAAATTAGTTCTACTGAATATCAATCCAACAAATTTTCGCGTGGAATAAAACATAATAGCTTTATCGAAATATTTACATCAGCGTTTGGTAAACCAGATTCTTTCCAATATTTTATATGGGGGAAGCAACCTCAGAAAATGAATGGTGATTTTAATAAAAATCTAAATGAAATAGATCAATCGTATAATGAAACACAAAATAGTGGGAAGTTTACATCGGTAGATTTAGAATGACATAATGAAAAACTTAGTTATTATTTGTCCATTAAGCCTGAAGATATGAATTATCTATTTCCAGATTCCGAAAAAAAGAACTTATCTACAAGTTCGTTTGTATCCATTCAAGATATTGATTCCCAAAATATTATCAATGAAATAACAAATGAGATTGCTAAACAAGATAATATGAGGAGAGAAAAAGAAAAGGAAAATAAGAAGATTCAAGATAAGAAAAATTCGATACAAAGTCTATAATAAGTTACAATATGAGATTAAGAATATTTATAATATTATCTTTATTATGTTTTTTTTCTGTATTCTCACAGAATAAATTTGTGAGGAACTATACACTTTTTTCAATTATAAAAAATAATAAAATAAGTGAAATAAAGCCTACACAAGTGACCGTCGAGTACGATTATCCTCTAAAAAAAATTACAATTAATAAATTCGACGGTCAAAAAGAAATTTACAAAATCACTTCTAAATTTCAAAAATCTAATACAAGCAGTGGTGAAAAATTTTACGAAACAATTGCAACTGATGGAAATTACGATTTTCTTTTTCGATTTTTAGAAAATAAATTAATGATTATAAATATGGTTACTCGAAATGGCTTAGTTCTATATAAATAATTTTTTGAATATGATTATATTAGGAATAATTGCTTTAATAATTATCATTTATCTACTTGATAAAAACAGACATAAAAATGAGATTATTGAGAGGTTAGATAATGAAAAAAATCAGCTGTTAAAATCGAAAAACGGTGAAGAACTAAGAGTCGGGGAAAAAATTGTTGAAGAATTTTATAAATTATTAAATGCTAGTTCTCCGAGATTAAAAGTTAATACTCACGTAAATGAAAATTTCAGAAAAAGAACGTTTGTCTCTTCAATAAACGGAATTAAAAGTTGTTACTTTGAAATTGTAATTAAAGACAATAATGTAATTACGATTGAGTTTGATGCTCATACATCTTACAATAGTGAAGACAACTATCATTATTTTACTTACAATGAAAATATTGCCATGACTGCAAAAAAACTCTGGGCTACAGTTGTTGACCAAATGATTTATGAAAAAATAATTGATGGTAATTGCAAAACTTTGTATTAAGTTGTATGAGCTAATTTCTTTATGATATGAATAAAAAAGCGGAAAAAAAATCTTCCGCTTTTACTTTATCTCATTCCAAAAACTACATCACCTCCATTTTGAAACTCATGCTTTCGATCACTTTCAGAATGGCTTCTACTGTATCCATAGACGTTAAACATGGGACACCGTTTTCCACACTCATTCTTCGGATCTGGAAACCGTCTCTTTCCGACTGTTTTCCTTTCGTCATGGTATTGACAACATATTGTACTTTTCCTTTCTGGATCAGATCAATCAGGTTAACACTCTCCTCCCCGATTTTATATCCGATTTTGCAAGGAATTCCTTTTTCTTCGAAGAATTTTGCAGTTCCTTCTGTTGCCCAGATTCTGAAACCAACTTCATGAAATCTTGAAGCCAAATCTGCTGCTTCCTGCTTATGTTTATCAGCAACTGTAAACAAGATCGAACCGTGCATCGGAACTTTTCTTCCTGCTGCAACCAATCCTTTGTATAAAGCTTTTTCCAAAGTCGTATCTTTCCCCATAACTTCTCCTGTAGACTTCATTTCTGGACCTAAAGAGATATCTACTTTCGTTAATTTTGAGAAAGAAAATACCGGAACTTTTACGAAAACCCCTTCTTTATTTGGAACTAATCCGCTTACGTAGCCCAGATCTTTCAGTTTCTGACCTAAGATTGCTTTAGTAGCCAGATTTGCCATCGGAACTTCGGTAATTTTAGACAAGAAAGGAACTGTTCTCGATGATCTTGGATTTACTTCAATTACATATACATTTCCTTCAAAAAGAACGTATTGGATGTTCATTAATCCTATCACGTTTAATCCTTTTGCCAATCTTTTCGTATAATCAACCAAAGTATCAATTTCGCTTTGTGAAATATTCTGTGGAGGATACACCGCAATTGAGTCTCCGGAGTGAACTCCCGCTCTCTCGATATGCTCCATAATTCCCGGAATGATTACCGTTTCACCGTCACAGATAGCGTCGATTTCCACTTCTTTTCCAACCATATATTTGTCGACCAAAACAGGATGTTCAGGACTTGCTTCTACTGCATTTTCCATGTAATGTGCCAATTCTGTTTCCGTATAAACAATTTCCATGGCTCTACCTCCTAAAACGTAACTTGGACGCACCAATACCGGATAACCGATTTCGTTGGCAATTTTTATTGCTTCTTCTTTTGAAACAGATGTTTTTCCTAAAGGCTGCGGAATCTGCATTTCCTGAAGTGCTTTTTCAAACTTGTCTCTGTTTTCGGCTCTATCAAGGTCTTCCAGAGAAGTTCCTAAAATCTGAACTCCGTGAGAAGCTAATTTGTCCGCTAAATTGATCGCTGTTTGTCCACCAAACTGTACCACAACTCCTTTTGGTTTTTCCAGATCAATGATGTTCATTACATCTTCCTCTGTTAAAGGCTCGAAGTATAATTTATCTGAAATCGAGAAGTCTGTAGAAACCGTTTCAGGGTTGTTGTTGATGATAATCGCTTCATAGCCCATTTCTTTGATTGCCCAAACTGAATGTACCGTTGCGTAGTCAAACTCAACACCTTGACCAATTCTGATTGGACCAGAACCCAAAACGATAATTTTTTCTTTATTTGAAACAACCGATTCGTTTTCTTCTTCGTAAGTTCCGTAGAAATAAGGAGTTTCAGATTCGAATTCTGCCGCACAGGTGTCTACCATTTTATAAACAGGCATTACTCCGCTCTCTTTTCTGAAGTTGAATACTTCTCTTTGAGAAACTTCCCAAAGGTAAGCGATATTTAAATCTGCAAAACCTAATTTTTTAGCTTCAATTAAAATTTCTTTGTTGAATTTATTGTCAGCTATTGTTTTTTCAAAATCAATTAGTTTTTTGATTTTCCAGATGAAGAATTTATCTATTTTACTCCATTCTACAATTTGTTCCCAATCGTAACCTCTTCTTAAAGCATCACCGATAATGAACAGTCTTTCGTCATCACAAACTCTTATTCTTCTTTCAATTTCTTCCGCTGTTAAAGCTTCAGCCTGCTTCGTTTTTAAACCAATATGTCTTATTCCTGTTTCCAGAGAACGGATGGCTTTCTGTAAAGATTCTTCAAAATTTCTTCCGATTGCCATCACTTCACCTGTTGCTTTCATCTGGGTTGACAATCTTCTGTCTGCTGTTTCGAATTTATCGAATGGAAATCTTGGGAATTTGGTTACCACATAATCCAAAGCCGGCTCGAAACAAGCATACGTTTTTCCGGTAACCGGATTCATGATTTCATCTAAAGTTAAACCTACTGCGATTTTCGCTGCAATTTTTGCAATCGGATAACCTGTTGCTTTTGATGCTAAAGCAGATGAACGAGAAACTCTCGGATTCACTTCAATGATATAATACTCGAATGAATGTGGGTCTAAAGCCAGCTGTACATTACAACCACCTTCAATTCCTAATGCTCTGATGATTTTTAATGAAGCATTTCTTAACAATTGATATTCTCTGTCTGAAAGCGTCTGAGAAGGTGCCACAACGATTGAATCTCCAGTGTGAACTCCCACCGGATCGATGTTTTCCATGTTACAAACCACAATGGCGTTGTCGTTGGCATCACGCATTACTTCATACTCAATTTCTTTGAAACCTGCGATTGATTTTTCGATCAGACACTGGGTAACCGGGCTGTGTTTGAGACCTAATTCAGCGATTTCTTTTAATTCAGTTTCGTTGGAAGCGATACCACCTCCTGTTCCACCCATGGTAAAGGCTGGACGAACAATTACCGGATATCCGATATTATCAGCAAAGTTTAATGCTCCTTCAACGGTATTTACGATGTCTGATTCCGGAACCGGTTCGTTTAATTCTCTCATCAATTCGCGGAACAAGTCTCTGTCTTCCGCTCTGTTGATGGCTGAAAGTTTCGTTCCCAAAACTTCTACTTTACATTCTTCAAGAATTCCTGATTTTTCCAATTCTACCGCCATGTTCAGACCTGTTTGTCCGCCAAGAGTCGGTAAAAGCGCATCCGGACGCTCTTTTCTGATGATATGACTTACAAACTGAAGTGAAATCGGCTCAATGTAAACTTTATCTGCGATTTCCACATCCGTCATAATCGTTGCAGGATTTGAATTGATCAAAATTACCTTGTAACCTTCTTCTTTCAAAGACAAGCAAGCCTGCGTTCCTGCGTAATCAAATTCAGCAGCCTGACCGATGATAATTGGACCTGAACCGATTACTAAAATTGTTTTTATGTCTGTACGTTTTGCCATTTCTAAGTTAGATGTTAGATGCTAGATGCTAGAAGTTAGATGTTAGACTTTAGCACTGTTTTTTATTTAGATTTAATTTTAAAACTTGTCATTCCGAGGAATCGAGGAATCTCTTTTTTAATTATTGAGATTCTTCACTTCGCTATTGCTTCATTCAGAATGACAAACTGAATATTTTACTTTTTAAAGTTTTCCATTAATTCAATGAAATCATCGAATAAGTAATTCGCATCTTCAGGACCCGGACTTGCTTCCGGGTGATACTGAACGGAGAAACAAGGGTGAATTTTGTGTTTCAAACCTTCGTTGGTTCTGTCGTTCAATGCGATATGCGTCTCAACTAAATCTGTATTTTTTAAACTCTCTTGGTCTACCGCATAACCATGGTTCTGAGAAGTGATCGCTACTTTGTTTTTTTCTAAATCTAGCACTGGGTGATTTCCTCCTCTGTGACCGAATTTTAGTTTGAACGTTTTTGCGCCACAAGCCAAACCAATTAACTGATGACCTAAACAGATTCCGAAGATTGGAACTTTTCCTAAAATTCCTCTGATCATTTCTAAAGCCTGTTGGTTATCTTCAGGATCTCCGGGACCGTTGGAAAGCATTACTCCGTCCGGATTCATCAGTAAAATTTCTTCTGCGGTAACATCCTGAGAAACTACCGTAATATCACAGTTTCTTTGAGATAACTCTCTGATAATTCCTAATTTAGAACCGAAATCCACAAGCACTACTTTAAGACCTCTTCCCGGATTTGCATAAGGCGTTTTCGTTGAAACCTGCTCTACCTGATTGGTTGGAAAGTTGGTTGATTTTAATTCTGAAACGACAGTGCTTTCATCAGCATCAGCGTTTACGATTTTACCTTTCACAACACCGTGATTACGAAGAATTCTCGTCAATCTTCTGGTATCAATTCCTGAAATTCCTGAAAGGTTTTTCTTTTTAAATAATTCATCTAAAGTAATCTGAGTACGGAAATTCGATGGCAAATCACAAAGTTCTTTTACAATAAGACCTTTAATTGCGGGTTCAATACTCTCATAATCATCTCTATTAATCCCATAGTTTCCGATTAATGGATAGGTCATACACACAATCTGACCGCAATAAGACGGATCAGAAATCAGTTCCTGATACCCTGTCATTCCGGTATTGAAAACTACTTCCCCCGCAGTTTCCAATTCTGCTCCGAAACCTTCTCCATGAAACACTTCACCGGACTCCAGTATTAACTTTTTCTTCATTTTTTAAATTAGATATTAGATTTTAGAAATTAGAAGTTAGACTTCTGCATTCTGTTATTTTATTTCTTTTTTACTTTATTTTTTAAACCACCCCGTCAAAAATTCATTCTGAATTTTCGCCACCCCTCCAAAGGAGGGGAATTCTGTGCGTGTTTTTTATATTTTTGATTCTTATTTAAAAGTATAGCCTTCTTTTTCTAGGGCATCTTTTAAAATTGCCATTCTTGCGAAAACACCGTTCTGCATTTGTTTGAAAACTCTTGAACGTTCACATTCCACCAGGTCTGAATCAATTTCAACTCCTCTGTTGATCGGAGCTGGATGCATAATGATGGCTTCTTTTTTCATAGCTTTTTCTCTTTCTTTTGTCAAACCATATTTTCTGTGGTAATCTGAAGCTGAGAAACTCATTTTTGCATCGTGTCTTTCATGCTGAATTCTCAACAACATTAAAACATCAACTTCAGCAATTAATTCATCTACAGAAAGATAAGTCCCATTAATTAAAGCACCTTCATCAAACCATTGTTCTGGTCCAGAGAAATATACTTTTGCACCTAATCTTCTTAATGCTTCGGCATTGGAGTTTGCCACTCTGCTGTGTTTTACATCTCCAACAATTCCTATTTTCAACCCTTCAAATTTTCCGAATTCCTGATAAATAGTCATCAAATCCAGCATACATTGTGATGGGTGATTTCCTGTTCCGTCTCCTCCGTTGATGACAGGAATTTTAATTTGAGTTAATTCATCGAAATATCTGTCTTTTTTATCTCTGATTACGACAAGATTTACTCCCAGACTTTCAATGGTTTTTACTGTATCATAAAGACTTTCTCCTTTGTTTACCGAACTGTGGGAAGCATCGAAAGGCACAACCTGCAGTCCTAATTTTCTTTCAGCGATATCAAAACTGGTTTTTGTTCTTGTACTGTCTTCAAAGAAAAGGTTGGAACAGAAAACTTCTCCTTCAATTTTGGCAGTTTTCCCGTTCGCAAAGGCTAATGCTTCTGTTACTATCCTGTTGATTTTCTCGGTGCTTAGTTCTGTAATCGTAAACATACTGTCTTTAAATTTTTTACAAAAAAAAAGCGAAGAAACTATCTTCGCTTAAAATAAATATCGTAAAGGGCGTCTGCGCCCGGTAATTCTAATGATATAAATACTGTGTTATTCATTAGGTGCAAAGATATAACAATTCTGCAAAATGACAAAATCAAAAACCAGATTTAATTAAAAAAAACTATTCTTTTTTTAATTCATTTTTAAATATTATTTTTGTTTCAAACTCAAGCTTTTTTATGGATTTAAAAGATAAAATGATTCTCAGCATCATTCAGGAAGACTCTACACACTCTGTTAAAGAAATTTCAGAAAGAATCGGTCTTACCTTTACTCCAACGTATGAGCGTATTAAACAACTGGAAAAACAGGGAATCATCGAAAAATATGTTGGACTTTTAAACCGTGAAAAATTAGGTTTAAATATTGTTGTTTATTGCAACGTCCGTCTCAAAGAACAATCTAAGAAAGTTCTGGAAACTTTCGAGAAAAACATCATGCAGTATGATGAAGTTCAGGAAATTATCAGTCTTTCCGGCGAATACGATTATATGCTGAAAATTATCGCAAAAGATATTAATTCTTATAATGAATTTACCGTCAATGTCATTTCAAATATTCCTAGTATCGGGCAATATCACAGTTCTATCGTGCTTCATGAGGTGAAGAAATCTACGAAGTTTAAGATTGATTTGGGATAATTATTTAATTATAATAGTTTTTAGCTGTAAAAAATCCTAATAAATTTCTTATTCTTCAAATATTTATACACTCAAAATTCCAGCATAATGCCAAAAATACTAATAACAGGTAATGGTTTTGATTTAAATTTTAATTTACCAACTTCTTACAGTGATTTTATTCAAATATTAAATTATGTAGAGAAGAATGAAGTGTATAATTTCGATTCAATATATTCAAATTCAAACAACTATATTAAAATACAAAGTTCATTTATAAAAAATTTGACTTTTAACAAAAATGAAATTGATTTATTAAAATCAGACATTAAAGATAATCTTTGGTTTCAGTTTTTTAAAAACGAATTAAATATTGAAACTTGGATTGATTTTGAAAATAAAATAAATTACGTTCTTAGGTTGCTATTGAACTCAATAAATATTTTCAATGATAAATTTTTCAATAGATCTCCTTTAGATTTAAAGTTATTAATTTATGATTCTACTGTTTTAAATAATAAAATAGAAATTATCAATGTTTTATCTTTTTTTCAAATAATTTTGAAAGAGAATGGTTCTTCACATAGTTGGAGTTTTCTTGATAAATATCTCGTAAAAAAGTACGGCTACTACACAGGTATTGATATCCAAAAAATTGTCAGTTTTCTAAATCAACAATTAAATAATTTTAAAGATATTTTTAATAAATACTTTTCATTATTCATAATTCCTCTTTATGAAAAAAATATTAACAAACCTGATGCAAGCCTATTAAAATCAATTAAATATTACTTTACATTTAATTATACTCCAACTTTTGAAACATTATTTAAAAGTACTATCAAAACAAATTATTTGCATGGTAAAATTAATTCTGATATTAACTCAATTGTTTTAGGGATAGATAACATTCCTGATGATACGATTGATCAAATTCATTACCTCCCATTTACAAAGTATTATCAGAAATTGAACAACAATACTGATTATTACTTTCTTGATGAAATAAAAAATATTAGCAAGAATTCTTCTATGACAAATTATGAATTTTATTTTTGGGGACATTCATTAGATCATTCGGATAAAGATTATATAAATGAGATTTTTGATTTCGTCACAAATAGTATGTCTAAAATTAAGTCAATTAAAGTTATTTATCATAATGAAGAGTCAAAATCAAAATTACTACTTAATTTATTGGACATTCGTGGGAAAAATGATATCGTTAGTAAAATGAGAAAAAAGGAATTAGTTTTTCTAAAAGCTGGTTCTGAAGATATGAAAATTGCTCTCAACAAAAGTATAGATACCAAAATTTACTCCACTCCAACAATTCATTGATAAATTATTTACTAAAAATCAACCCAATAATTTATTTTTCAACTTATTAAACTGATATTCTATTTTATCCAAACACAAATTTCCGATACTTCCCTGATGCGTATGATTTAAATTTCCAATCTCAAAATCGAACGCATTATTTTCAATCTCCTGCCCTACTTTTACATAAGCATCACGAAATGAACTTCCGTTTTTCACTTCTTCATTGATCTTTTCAACGCTGAAGAGATATTTGTACTTCTCATCCTCCAAAATTCCGTCTTTTACCTGAATGTTTGGTAAGGTATAATTTAAAATTTCCAAACATTCTTTTAAGGAATCAATTGCAGGAAAAAGAATTTCCTTTGTCAACTGCATATCTCGGTGATACCCTGAAGGAAGGTTATTTGTGAGCAAAATAAATTCATTCGGTAATGACTGTATTCTGTTGCAACGTGCACGAACCAGTTCAAAAATATCAGGATTTTTTTTGTGAGGCATAATGCTGCTTCCCGTTGTAAATTCTTTTGGAAAGCTTATAAAATCAAAATTCTGGCTTAAATACAGACAAATATCATAAGCAAATTTCCCCAACGTTCCAGCCAAAGTCGCCATTGCCATTGATAGCATTTTCTCCGACTTTCCGCGTGTCATTTGAGCGTAAACAGAATTGTAATTCATCGACTGAAAGCCTAAATTATATGTTGTACTTTCACGGTCTATCGGGAAAGACGAACCGTAACCTGCCGCCGAACCCAATGGATTTTTATTAATGATATTTTTAACCGAAAAAAGCATCTCAACATCATCCAACAACGCTTCAGCATACGCTCCAAACCACAATCCGAACGAGGAAGGCATTGCAATCTGCAAATGCGTATATCCCGGAAGCAACACATTTTTATGCTGTTCTGCCAATTTAATTAATATCTGAAAGAATTCGTCCGTTAATGCTGTAATTTCACGGATTTCATCCAGTAAATACAGTTTTATATCCAATAAAACCTGATCGTTTCTTGAACGTGCTGTATGAATTTTCTTCCCTGTATCCCCTAATTTTTCAATTAAAATTGATTCAATCTGGGAATGAATATCTTCCGCAGTTTTATCAATTTCAAAAGTACCGTTTTCTATATTGTCTAAAATTTCTGCTAAAACAAATAACATTTTCTCAGATTCCTCATTAGAAATAATCCCGACTTCTGCCAACATTTTGCAATGTGCCATTGAACCTTTGACATCGTATTTTGCCAGACGTTCATCAAAGTCAAGATCTTTCCCGACTGTGAATGTATTGACTAATATATTGGTGGCGTTATCGTCTTTTTGCCATATTTTTTTCATAAAATTTCTTTTTTGTTGGATGATGGAAGCTGGGTGATGGAAGTTTACTACCAACCGCTTTATCTTCCTTTCTTATTTAATTTAAAATCTAATTTTGTCGTTCCGACAAAGGAGGCATCTCTTTTAAGAACGCTAGAGATTCTTCAATCCACTTCGTTTCTTTCAGAATGACATAACTTTTTATTTTAAAATTTTCTTTTGTCTTAAAACAAAAGAAACAAAAGTTCAAGACTGGAAACTCCGGCTAAAATTTTAAAGAACTTCCTAAAATTTCCAAACTCGGGCGGAAAGGCTATTAAGTTATTTTAGTAACGATTTTTGCCGCCACTCAAACAGTGGAGATTTTTTAACGGAATTTCTTCAAAATTTTTTAACGCCTCCGTTTCCTAAGTCATTTTTAGAATATTTCATAAACTTCCAGCTCCCCACTTCCATCATCCAGCTTACAATACCTTCTCCAAAATCTTGATGTAAATCTCAATTCCTTCTGCTATTTCCTTTATATAAATGTATTCATCCGCGGTATGAGAACGGGTACTATCTCCAGGTCCGAGCTTTACGGAGATGCACGGAATGATCGCCTGATCAGATGAAGTTGGCGAACCGTACGTTGTCCTTCCGATCGCTAATCCTGCCTGTACAAAAGGATGATCTTTTTCTATTTTTGAAGAATTGAGTCTGAAAGATCTCGCCGTTAAAGTTGATTTCACCTGCGATTGGATGATTTCAAATGCCTCTTGATTAGAATATTCGTCTGTAACTCTTACATCTAAAGTAAAAGTACATGATTCCGGAACGACATTATGCTGAACTCCGGCGTGAATTCCCGAAAGTGTCACCTTAACTTCACCTAAGTAATCCGAAACTTTTGGAAATTTGAAATTTAAGATATTCTGCAAATCTTCCATACATTTTACAATCGAATTATCATCATTCGGATGAGCGGCGTGAGAAGGAGTACCTTTCATTTCACCGTCAATTACCAAAAGTCCTTTTTCTGCAATCGCCAGATTCATCTGCGTGGGTTCTCCTACAATGGCGAGTTCGATATTAGGTAATTGAGGGAAAAGCGCTTCAATACCGTCAAAACCTGAAATCTCCTCCTCTGCCGTCAAAGCAATAATTAAGTTATATTGTAAATTTTCTTTTTCATAAAAGTGTAAAAAAACCTGCGCCATCGAAACCAATGAAGCTCCCGCATCATTACTTCCCAATCCGAATAATTTTCCGTCTTTTTCAATCGGAACAAACGGATCTAAAGTATATGCTTTGTTGGGTTTTACGGTATCGTGATGTGTATTCAGCAAAATAGATGGCTTAAAAACATCAAAATTTTTGTTTACCGCCCAAATGTTATTTTTAAAACGTTTTGTCGGAATGTGATGTTTTTTGAAAAAACTTTCAATCTCCACAGACGTATTAAATTCATCCTTGCTGAATGACGGAATTTCAATCATTTTTTTCAACAAATCGACTGCATTATTCAGTAATTCTTCTTTACTATAAACAGATTTCAGTTCCTGCATGATGGTTTTCTATATGGTTTTTCAGTTCGGTTTCTTTAATTAAGAATACCTTATTGACATTATTTTTTACTGCTCCTAAAGCATTTTCCAGTTTGGGAAGAATTCCTTTATGAAGTTTTCCTTCCTCTTTTAGGGCTGAAAATTCGTCTTCAGAAATATTTTTAATAACTGATTCCGGATTGTTTACATCTTCCAAAACACCTTCTTTATCAAAGCAGTACAGCAATTCAACATCATATTTTATGGATAAAGCCTGTGCAATTACCGAAGCAATAGTATCTGCATTGGTATTAAAAAGATGACCTTTTTTATCGTGAGTAATTGCCGAAAATACAGGAACCAGTTCCAGTTTCAGCAATTTTGAAATTAATTTTTTGTTTACACTTTTTTCGGTGATATCTCCCACAAATCCGAAATCTATTTCGGCGTGTTCTCTTTTTTTGGCTTTAATTAAATTCGCATCCGCTCCCGAAAAACCAATGGCTTTACATTTCTTCTGCTGAAGTTTTACTACAATATTTTTGTTGATTCCTCCTGCATAAACCATTGTCACAATATCCAATGTATCTTTATCGGTTATTCTCCTTCCGTTTACGAGCTTCTGCTCAATTCCCAATTTATCTGATAAAGTCGTTGCTAATTTCCCTCCTCCATGAACCAGAATTTTCTTTTCCTGAATTTCAGAAAACTGCTCTAAAAACTGTTCTAATAATTCCTCGTCATCAATTAATGCTCCGCCAATTTTAATGATGTATAATTTTTCTTTCATTGCAATCCTTTTTATAACCCTGTCAAGATTTAAAACCTTGACAGGGTTTAGTATGGGAAACCTAACAGGTTTTTAAAACCTGTTAGGTTTGATTTTATTTAGAATTCAATTCATCCAATATTTCAGAAAAAACCGCCTGCGCAGAGAAAATACGGTTTTTTGCCTGCTGATAAATGATCGAGCTTTCACCATCCATCACTTCATCACTCAATTCTACATTTCGGCGAACCGGAAGACAGTGCATTACCTTTGCATTGTTGGCATTAGCCAACTTTTCATTCGTGAGCATCCAACTTTCTTTTACTTCAGGCATTGCTGCGTAATCATCAAAAGACGACCAATTTTTCACATAAATAAAATCCGCATCTTTCAGTGCTTCATCCTGATTGTGAATAACTTTCACATCTTTTGTAAAGTTTTTATCCAGATCATATCCTTGCGGATTGGCGATGACAAAATCGACACCCATTTCCTGTATCCATTCAGCGAAAGAGTTTCCTACAGCATGAGCAATCGGCTTGATATGAGGCGCCCAAGTTAAAACCACTTTCGGTTTACGTTTTTCTTCCCAGTTTTCGGTAATGGTGATGCAATCTGCTAAACTTTGTAAAGGATGACGTGTCGCAGATTCCAGAGAAATAACCGGAACTTTCGCATGTTGTTCAAACTGGCTTAAAATGCTTTCGTTCACATCATCTTCCTTGCTTTTCATTCCTGCAAAACAACGAACGGCGATAATATCGCAATACTGATTTAATACTTCAATAGCATCTTTGATATGTTCAACGGTATCGCCGTTCATCACTGCGCCGTCTGCGAATTCAAGATTCCATGCTTCCTGAGCCGCATTTAAGATTAAAACATTTAATCCTAAATTCTGAGCCGCAATCTGACTGCTTAAACGGGTTCTCAAACTTGAATTTAAAAACACAAGTCCTATTGTTTTTCCTTTTCCTTTTTCAGGTTCCGAAAGAGGGTTTTCTTTAATTTGTAAAGCTTTTTTTATAATTTCCTGTAAGTTTTCAACATCGCTTACAGAGGTGAATTTTTTCATTTGGTAATTTTTATTTTTCCAATGGACAAATGGAATATCCATTTCATTTTGAATTGATTTTAAAGATTCTTGTATCTTGTATATTTTAAACTGAGTTTTTAGCGCTATGGTCGCGAAGCTTTGTTTTAAACATTTTCGGTCGCAAAGGCGTTTCACTCAGCTAATGAGAGTTGTATTTGTCATTCTGACGAAGGAAGAATCTAATTTTTCATTTTGCCTACTTTAGATTCCTACGGAATGACAAACTTTGCGCTAAATTTAATTTCAAATAAGCCTTCTCAGCTTTCTTTAATATCTTAGAACTTAAATATTCTCCAATATTTCTTTCAAAGCATTTATGAATAGATCAGTTTCTTCTTTCTTAATGTTAAGCGCCGGAAGAATCCTTAAGACCGCTTTATCATTAGAGTTTCCTGTGAAAATATGATGATGGTACAAGAGGCTGTTCCTCACTTCAGAGCAATCTCTGTCGAGTTCAATCCCAATCATCAAGCCTTTCCTTCGGATGTTTTTGATATGTGGAAAATCCTTAATTTCATTTTCAATATATTCGCCCATTTTTTGAACATTTTCGATAAGATTTTCATCTTTCATAATGTCTAAAACCGCAATTGCCGCTACACAAGCCAAGTGATTCCCCCCGAAAGTTGTTCCCAGCAAACCGTTGCTTGCTTGAAACTTCGGATGAATCAAAACACCGCCAATCGGAAAACCATTTCCCATTCCTTTTGCGGTGGTGATGATATCTGCTTCAATTCCAAACTCCTGATGGGCAAAGAAATAGCCGCTTCTTCCGTATCCCGACTGAACTTCATCCAAAATCAAAACAGCATCATATTTTTCGCACAATTCTTTGATTTTAGTTAAAAATTCAACTGTTGGAATCATAATTCCGCCTACTCCCTGAATTGCTTCAATGATGACGGATGAAATTTCATTTCCCTGTTTTTCAAAAACTTCTTCAAGCTGTTCGATATTGTTCCATTCAGACTTAATGAATCTTTCATCATAATTTACCGGAGCTACAATTTTAGGATTGTCCGTCACCGAAACGGCCGCCGAAGTTCTTCCATGAAATGAACCTGAAAAATACAACACTTTACTTTTTCCGTTATGAAATGAAGCTAGTTTTAAGGCATTTTCATTGGCTTCTGCTCCTGAATTACATAAAAACAAATTGTAATCTTCCAAACCTGAAAGTTTTCCTAATTTTTCAGCTAGTTCAGTCTGCAATTCATTCTGAACCGAGTTTGAGTAGAAAGATATTTTGTCTAATTGATTTTTTAACTGAGTCTGATAGTGCGGATGGTTGTGCCCGATAGAAATTACTGCGTGACCTCCGTAAAAATCAAGATATTTTTTTCCTTTATCGTCCCAGAGAAATGACCCCTGAGCTTTTATCGGATTGATGTTGAATAATGGATATACGTTGAATAAATTCATTTTTTATTTTTTTATTTTTCTTTTGCCTTGAAATCGCAGATTCGACGTAGTCAAACAAAAGAAACAAAAGTTCAAGACTGGAAACTTCTGCTAAAAAATATTTTTGTTCTCTAAAAATTCTAAAACTTGCGCAAAATCAGCATTTGTTTTTCGGTTCTACATTTGTTTCGCACTTCAAACAGTAGAATTTTTTTAACGTTCACAAAATTATTTTTTTTAACGCTGCATTTTCATAAGTCGTTTTTGTTTGAGCTTTTAAAATTCACGATTGACTATTTGACAATTGACTTTTAAAATTTAAAACGCAATCGGTTTCAAGTTCAATCCTAAATTTTCTTCCCAACCCATCGCAATGTTCATATTTTGAACTGCCTGTCCGGAAGCTCCTTTCAACAAATTGTCAATCGCTGAATGAATGACCGCAACATTCTCACATTTTTCAATCTGTATCACACAGCGATTGGTATTGACAACTTGTTTTAAATCAATTGCTTTTTCGCTTACCTGTACAAAAGGCTCATCTGCATAAAAATCTTCAAACAACTGATGGATCTCTGAAAGTTCTGCATCTGTTTTCACGGTGGAACTTGTAAAAATGCCTCTCGCAAAATCTCCTCTCCATGGAACAAAATTCAGACTGATTTCATGGGTGTTAAAAGAAATTAATTGTTGTAAAATCTCAGCCACATGTTGATGTCTCAAAGTTTTATACGCTGAAATATTATCGTTCCTCCAGGTGAAATGCGTAGTAGGTTGTAAAGACTGACCTGCACCCGTGGAACCCGTGATTCCTGTTGTGTAAACTTCATTCAATAAACCTTTTTGAGCTAATGGAAGCAGAGCCAGTTGAATTGCTGTTGCAAAACATCCCGGATTTGCAATACTTTTTGCTCCTGAAAGTTGTTTTTTGTTGATTTCAGGTAAACCGTAGATAAAATTTCTGTTTTCAAAATTTCCATCTAAACGAAAATCATTTCCTAAATCTATTACTAATGTTTCATCTTTTACAGGATTTTGAGTCAGCCAATTTTGACTTTCTTTGTGAGGAAGGCATAGAAACAAAATATCTACATCTTCAGGCTGATCCGTTAAAACCATTTCACAAACCGTCGTTAAATCCGGGTACAAGTATGAAATTTTTGTTCCCGAATTTGAACGGCTATATAAAAAACTCAATGATACATTGGGATGAAAAACCAACAGACGAACCAATTCGCTTCCTGTGTAACCGTTGGCTCCGATGATTCCTGTTGTTTTTATTTTTTTTTGATTAATCATTTTTTAATAATTATTTTTGATAGGATTTTCATCCTATCCTGAATTAAGTCGTTCCTTCGGAACTCCCATTAATTTATATTCTGATTAATCTGATGGTATATATTTAAAGAATTGCTTACGATTTTTGTGTAGCCTTTCACATCTTCGCCTGTCCATGCTCTGTTTGCTTCGCCATAACTTCCGAATTTTTCGGACATCAAATCATGTTCAGATTCAATTCCATTTAAAATAAATCGGTAAGGATGAAGAGTTACAAATACTTTTCCGCTGACTGTTTTTTGAGAATCAACAAGAAAATACTCGATATTTCTCATCACCGGATCTAAGAAAAGTGCTTCGTGAAGCCAGTTTCCGTACCAATCAGACAATTGGGACTTCATCATCTGCTGATATTTTGAAAGCGTATGTTTTTCCAATAAATGGTGCGCTTTAATGATCACAGAAGCCGCTGCTGCCTCAAAACCTACCCTTCCTTTGATTCCGACAATGGTATCTCCTACGTGAATATCACGACCGATTCCGTAAGCCGAAGCCAATTCTTCTATTTTCTGAATCGCGTAAACCGAGTGTTCAAAATTTTCACCGTTTACCGCTACAACTTCACCATTTTTAAACTCAATTTCCAGTTCTGAAGGCTGAGTCTCTTTAATTTGCGAAGGAAAAGCTTCTTCAGGAAGATAATTTCTTGAAGTCAGCGTTTCCCTTCCGCCAACTGAAGTTCCCCAAAGTCCTTTATTCACAGAATATTGTGCTTTTTGAAATTCCATTTCGTAGCCGTGGTTTTTCAAAAACTCAATTTCTTCTTCACGGGAAAGAACCTTATCACGGATTGGCGTAATGATCTCTACATTCGGACACATCACCTGAAAAATAAGGTCAAAACGAACTTGATCATTTCCGGCTCCTGTACTTCCGTGAGCGATGGCATCAGCTCCGATTTCAATCGCAAATTTTGCAATTTCCTGCGCCTGAATGGTACGCTCTGCACTTACAGATAAAGGATAGGTATTATTTTTCAAGACATTTCCAAAAATCAAATATTTTACACAAGAATTATAATAATCTTTGTGAGCATCTATGCACCTGTATTCTTTCACCCCAAGATTTAAGGCTTTTTTCTCCAGTTCTTTTTCTTCTTCTTGAGAAAAACCTCCGGTATTTACAGTTACTGCATACACCTCATATCCAAGTGTTTCACTCAAATATTTGGCACAGTAAGAGGTATCTAAACCTCCGCTAAACGCTAAGACTACTTTCTTGCTCATTATTGTATCGGTTTTTAGACTGATTGTTTTCAGTGCTGTTTTTTATCGTATCGGGAACGAAAAGCATTGCTGTACAAAGACAGTTTTTTCGTTCTTTTTTCATTAAAATATCATAATTCACACAGCTTTTACAGCCGTTCCAGAATTCTTCATCCTGTGTCAATTCAGAATAAATAACGGGTTTATATCCCAGATCACTGTTGATCTTCATCACCGCTAAACCTGTGGTTAACCCGAAAATTTTAGCATCTGGATATTTTTTTCGGGACAAAGCGAATATTTTATCCTTGATTAAGGTTGCCACTCCCAAATGCCTGAATTCGGAAGAAACAATAAGCCCGGAATTGGCAACAAACTGTCCGTGAGACCATGTTTCTATATAACAGAAACCTACCCACTTTCCTTTATCTGTGGCAACTACAGCGTTTCCATCAGTAATTTTTTCACTGAGGTATTCTATGGAACGTTTGGCAATACCCGTTCCTCTGCGCTGTGCAGAATCGTACATTTCCTGCTGTATTTCACACACATACATCAGATGCATGGATGAGGAAATTTCTATTTCCATTTATTTATCTAAATTTTTTGGCAAATTTAAAATATAATTCCTTTTAAAACCAAATATAAAAGATAATTTTATTGAATTAAATTGATATACAGGTAATTTTATCTTTAAATAAAATTAATATTTTGCTAAATTATTATATATTTGCTAAAAAGATATAGTTATGGAAAATCGCTGCCCAAAATGCAACATAGACAAAGTGGTTAAAAGCGGAATTGTAAACAACAAGCAACGCTTTCTATGCAAAGACTGCAACTATTACTTCACAGTAAAAAAACTAGGAAAACAAATAGACGATTATTATGTAACCAAAGCTTTACAGCTGTATCTTGAGGGTTTAAGTTTTCGTGAAATTGAAAGAATTATTGGTGTCTCTCATGTTACGATCAGCTCATGGATCAAGAAATACAATATTACAAGACCTCCTCATTCTGAATTTCATCCGGTTTATAAAATCTTAAAACAAAATGAGCTGATTGACTACATGAGCAAAGAAGAAAATCTCAAGAATTCAGGATTAATTATCACGCAGTTTGCGGATAAATATATGCTGATCAAATGGGAGCGATTTAAAAAATAAACCGGAATAATTATGAGTTATAAACTATGAGCTATGCAGATATCAAACTCATTATTAAATATTTAAATATCAATAAACTAACTAGTTTAAAATTAAAGATTTCTCATTTATAATTCACAAATCATCACTTGTAACTATACTATTAGCATTTATATATATTAAATTTTTGTAATTAAATTATTAATTCCAATTTGGCTTTCATAAAATAACAGCCAAAAAATTAATAATTTATGAAGAAAATATTAAGTTTTATTGGATTAGCTTTAATCAGCAGTTCTTTATACTCACAAGGTTCTACGGATTATGGAAGTGGTTTAAAAATAAATCTCAATCCTAATGGAGATAAATATGTGCGATTTATTCTTTGGGATCAGTTCTGGATCAGAAATTCTGACATGAATCCCGGAAGTATGGTCGGAGGTGAAGCTACCGACAACACCTGGAACTTAGGAAACCGAAGAGCACGTATTTTAGCGTATGCACAGATCAGTAAAAGATACATGGTTCTTGCGCACATCGGAATGAATAACCAAACTTTTATTAACGGAGGAGCAACTGGAACATCTGGAACAGGAAGCTACGGAAACGGCAAAAAACCTCAGCTTTTCTTTCATGATGCATGGAATGAATATGCTGTTATATTACCGGGAGAAGCAGGAAAATTCAGTCTCACTTTAGGTGGTGGTCTTCATTATTATATGGGACTTTCTCGTATGACCATGGCTTCAACATTAAATTTCCTTACAGTAGACTCCCCTATTTTCAGTTGGCCGTTGATTGATAATTCTGATCAGTTTGCAAGACAAATGGGTGTTTTTGCTAAAGGAAAATACGGCAAGTTTGAATATCGAATGAGTTTAAACAAGCCATTTGCAACTGATCTTACTCCAGCCAACACTTTAAATCCTGATAATGCAGTTGCGGTTGATAATAACGGAAACCCCAACTGGTCTAAAGCAGGTTATTTTGAATATCAGTTCTTAGATTCAGAAGCAAACACACTGCCTTACAAAGTGGGATCTTATTTAGGAACCAAAAAAGTTTTCAATCTGGGTGCAGGGTTTTATCATCAAAAAGACGGAACCAGAACTTCAGTGAATTCAAACATTGAAAAACATGACATCACCCTCCTTTCTGCAGATGCTTTTGCAGATATTCCTTTGGGAAATGCCAAAAACAAAATGGCTGTTTCTGCATACGCAGGTTACTTTAATTATCAATTCGGACCCAATTATGTAAGAAATCTTGGAATCATGAATATTGCAGCCAATGATCCCAACTTTGTCGGGCAACGAGCAATTGCAGGACCGGGAAATTTACAACCAATGATAGGTACAGGTGACATCATTTACGCTCAGGCTGGCTTACTGCTTCCCAATCAGGCAGAAAAGCCGAAAATCAGAATTCAGCCGTTTGCAGCTTATACTCACAAAAATTTTGATGCTTATGAGAAGTCTTCTTCTCAGTTTGATGTAGGAGCCAACTGGTTTTTAGATGGTCATCATGCTAAAATTACTACTCAATATTCTACGAGACCTGTTTATACAAGCCCCACAGAAAGCCCGACCTCTAAAGGAGAGTTCATTATCCAGCTCCAAATTTATCTCTAAAATTTCATTCTTAATTAAAAATAAAATCTAGTAATATGAACCAGCAACATCACGACAGCTACGAGAATATGACCGACAAGCAAAAAAACCGCACCATTTGGAGCGTTATCACGGCATCATCTCTCGGCACTCTTATAGAATGGTATGATTTCTATATTTTTGGAAGCCTTGCCATTGTTTTAGCAACCAAATTTTTCCCGGCAGACAATCCCACCGCGGCATTTTTATCCACCTTGGCAACTTTTGCGGCAGGGTTTGTAGTAAGACCTTTCGGAGCTTTATTCTTCGGAAGATTAGGAGATATTATCGGAAGAAAATATACTTTTCTGGTTACTTTATTAATTATGGGATTCTCAACATTCCTTATCGGATGTATTCCCAGCTATGAAACTATCGGATTCTTAGCACCTGTTTTAGTTCTAATTTTAAGACTTTTACAAGGTCTGGCGTTAGGAGGAGAATACGGCGGAGCTGCAACGTATGTCGCAGAATACGCACAGCCACACAGAAGAGGTTACTGGACATCGTGGATTCAGACCACTGCAACGGCAGGACTTTTTATCTCTCTGATTGTTATTCTTGTTACGAAAAGTTCACTTTCAGCCGAAGAATTTGATACTTGGGGATGGAGAGTGCCGTTCTGGATTTCAATTTTGATGGTGGGAGTTTCTTACATCATCAGAAAAAACATGAAAGAATCTCCTTTGTTTGCAAAAGCGAAGAGCGAGGGAAAAACTTCAAAAAACCCTTTAAAAGAAAGCTTCGGAAATAAGTTTAATTTCAAATTTGTTTTGCTGGCTTTATTTGGAGCAGCAATGGGACAGGGTGTAATTTGGTACACCGGACAATTCTACGCCATGAGCTTCCTGCAGAAAGTGATGAATGTAGAATCTGCACAGGTAGATTCATTGATGGCAACCGCATTATTTTTAGGAACTCCATTTTTTGTATTTTTCGGATGGCTGTCTGATAAAGTAGGAAGAAAAGCCATTATGATGACCGGGATGCTGATTGCTATTTTAGCCTATAGACCAATTTATGATGCCATGTACAAAAGCATTAATATAGAAGCAAAAACAGTCGCCGATAATGGCATTACTGAAAAGCGAACCGCTAAAGTTCATAAAGAAATTGCAGCAGACAGCCTGATCACTTTCCACAAAGAAACAGTTTATACCGATGGAACTTTAATAAAAAAAGACAGTATCGTTCATTGGTCTATCAACGGTCCGGTAATGAAAGAAGGAAAAGCTGAAGAGCCTAAAGTATCAAAATCTGTTACTTTGAGCGACAGCACAAAATGGTATCTGGTTTTCCTTATCTTTATTCAGGTAATTTTTGTAACGATGGTTTATGGTCCGATTGCAGCGTTTTTGGTAGAAATGTTCCCGGTGAGAATCCGTTATACATCTATGTCATTGCCTTATCATATCGGTAACGGGGTTTTCGGAGGTCTTCTTCCTGCTGTTGCCACCTATCTTGTGACTACAGGAAAAGAAGCAGGGCATGCAACTTGGTATCTTGAAGGGCTTTGGTATCCTATCGGTGTAGCAGGAGTCTGTTTAATCATAGGATTGATTTATCTTAAAAATAAAAACAGCAATATCCACGATTAACAGAAGTTTTCACTAAAAAAATTATTAATTTTAAATCTAACTAAAATGAACGGATTAAAAAAAATATTAGGCATTATATGGATCATTATCGCTCTTGCGGTGGCTTATCTGGGAATAACCGTAATGGGTGTCCCAAAAATAACATCGGGGAAACAGGAAGATCTTGTATTCGGAATCATTATACTTTTTATTCTGGTTCCTATTGTCTCTGGCGGAATGGCAATTTTCGGATATTACTCTTTGACAGGAGAATATTCTGACGATAAGTAAATTATAAATGTTAGATGATAATTGATGGATAATTCTATTCATCAATTATCTTTCTGATCAATGTGTACCAATTATAATAAATCATCATTCAATCATGAAAAAACGTCACGAACAAAAACTGATCATTCTGAGCGTAGGTCTGCTGATTGCTTTCAGCATTCCTGTTTCCCTGCTTTTCAATAGCGAGAAAGAGGTTTTAGGCTTTCCAAGAATTCTGGTGTACATTTTTTCTGTCTGGATGATTTCTATTATGATTTCTTTTTTCATTGTAAAAAAATATGATGAGTAGTTTCGCATTATTCACTGTTGTTCTTATTTATCTGGCTCTTCTGTTTCTTGTTGCTTATTTGGCAGAAAAGAAAAAAAGTAAGTTCTGGATCAACAATCCTTACATCTACGCTTTATCTCTTGCTGTATATTGCACTGCATGGACGTATTACGGAAGCATTGGTGTTGCTGCAACCAGCGGACTCAATTATCTTCCTGTTTACATTGGTCCGGTTATCATTATTCCTGCATGGATTTACATTAATACAAGAATTGTCCGTATTTCAAGGATCAATAAGATAAGTAGTCTTGCAGACTTTATCTCTTTACGATACGGAAACAGCAGAAGTTTCAGTGCTATTATCACTTTGGTGTGCATATTGGCAATTATTCCTTACATCGGTCTACAAATCAGAGCAATTTCCGAAACTTTTCATTTGGTAACAGAAACGGCAATATCTAAAAACATTTTAAATGACAGCGCAACTTTTGTTGTGGTTTTAATTGCAGTATTCTCATCATATTACGGAACTAAATATGTAGATGCCTCAGAAAAAAGATTAGGAATTATTTCAGCAATAGCTTTAGAGAGTTTTCTTAAACTTTTTTTCATTATTATTTTAGGTTTATTTGTGATTTATTTTGCATTTGACGGATTTTCAGATCTTTACAACAAGGCAAGTAAATTTCCTGATTTTAAGGCTAAAAATACTTTCAACGGAGTGGAAGGCGCCATGAATTGGATGGTTCTCTGCATGATTTCAGGAACCGCAATTTGTATTCTTCCTAGACAGTTCCATACAGCTATTGTAGAAAACAGACAGGAAAAACACATTAAAACAGCCATTTGGTTTTTTCCTTTATATTTATTGGTTTTCACGGTGTTTATTTTCCCGATTGCATGGGGCGGAAGATTACTGTTTGATGGTCAGAATGTAAATCCGGAGTTCTATTCTATTTTAATTCCACAGTATTTTGATAATACTTTAATCACCGTTTTGGTATTTCTTGGTGGTTTAAGTTCATCAATTTCGATGATTATTATATCGTCAATTACTTTGTCCATCATGCTTTCCAACAACCTGATTATTCCTTATGGATTATTGGGCAAATTTAAAGCTGAAAATGAAACTCAAAATACAAGAAACATTACCAATATTCGAAAGTTTTCAATTTTTGGACTGATTATTTTAGCTTTTGTCTTTTATAAATATTTTATTCTGAAAACTTCGCTCGATTCTGTAGGATTGATTTCCTTTGTCGTTATCGCACAGTTGGCTCCCGCATTTTTCGGAGCCATATTCTGGAGAAGAGGAAGTTATAAAGGAGCAATTACCGGACTTATAGCAGGTTTAATCATCTGTTATTTCGGCTTAATTATTCCTCAGTATTATTTTTCTTACAATCAGGAACTAAAAGGAATTTTACGGGAGATGTATGATGCTTTCCAGTTTTTTGATATTACATTTTTAGACCGTATTCCGGAAATTTTCTTTTGGTCTATCCTTGTAAACACAGGTTTATTCACCATTTTATCGGTAAGCATGAAAGGAAATTACCGTGAGAGAAATTTTGCCGAATTATATGTTGATATTGACAAATACATCCAAAATCATGAAAACGCTTTTATCTGGAGAGGAACCGCTTATGTTTCGGATATTAAAAATATTCTTGAACGGTTTTTAGGCAAGAGTAAAACCGAACAGGCAATGCGGATTTTTAATATTAAATACAACATTGATACTCAGGAAGAAACCGCCGATTCAAGATTTATCAAGTTTTCTGAAAATCTTTTGGCAGGAAGGATAGGAACTGCTTCTGCAAAAATTTTAATTGAAGGCGTTACCAAAGAAGATAAAATTTCTTTAAAAGAAGTTTTAAACATCCTTGAAGAATCTAAGGAAAACATTATTCTGAATAAGAAACTGACCGAAAAATCTGAAGAGCTCAAACAGCTTTCTCATGATCTTACCGCAGCCAATGAGAATTTAATAATCAAAGACCGACAAAAAGACGACTTTTTAGATTCTGTTGCCCACGAATTGCGGACTCCGATCACCGCTATTCGTTCAGCCGGAGAAATTTTAGCCGATGACGATGATATTCCGTTAGAAATAAAAAAAGAGTTTTTGAACAATATCATTACTGAATCTGATCGTTTAAGTGAAATCATCAATGATATTCTGTATCTGGATAAACTTCAGCATGGTGAAATTGCTCTGCACATTCAGAAAAACAACATTCTGGAAACGTATAAAAAAGCGTTGAATCCAATTATTCATCTGATTCAACAGAAAAACATTCATATAAGCGAGGTTAATCTTCTTAATCAGTATTTGTTTGATTATGACGAAGCGAGAATGATTCAGTTATTTCAGAATATTTTAGGAAATGCTTTGAAATTTACTGATGAGCAGGGAACTATTCAGACCAAGTTTTTTGACAGAGATAATCAGCTCAATATGACCATTTTCAATACCGGGAAACTTATTCCCGAAGAAGATCTTGAACTTATTTTTGATAAATTTTACCAGTCAAAAAATCAAAATATAAGAAAACCTTCCGGAAGCGGTCTTGGACTTGCTATTTCAAAAAGAATCGTAGAAGCACATTCCGGAACTATAAAAGCAGAAAACAGCGGATTGGGAGTAACCTTTACAATCATTCTTCCCGCAATACATAATAATGAAGTTGAACCATAAAGAAAAAAATGAAGAAAATATTAATCGCAGATGACGAACATAAGATTTTAATGTCTCTTGAATATAGTTTCCGAAAAAACGGTTACGAAGTTTTCATTGCCAGAGACGGAACCGAAGTTTTGGAGTTTCTAAAGACAATCATTCCCGATGTAATATTATTGGATATTATGATGCCTAATCTTGACGGATACAGCACTTTAGAGGAAATAAAGAAAAATGAAAATCTCAAAAACACAAAAGTTCTTTTCCTCAGTGCCAAAAACAATCCTAAAGACATTGAAAAAGGGTTGAGTATGGGAGCCGATGCGTATGTAACAAAACCTTATTCTATCAAAAAGCTGATGCAGCAGATTGAGGAAATGTTTTGATAAAAGATTGAAAATATAACATATAGTTTGTCATTCAGAACATATACTGAAAGTCTACGAACATAGTTCAAAAGCGAAGTGAGGAATCTAAAAATATAGATTTCTCCTTCGTCGAAATGACAAAATGCACAAAAACCAAATGAAAAATAAAAAACCAATATGAATACAGATATTTTATTTAAAAAAAGCATAGAAGAGAAAGAGAACTTCTGGAAAGAACAGGCTCAGGAAATCAGTTGGTTTGAGTTCCCGAAAACCATTACTTCTAATGACGAAAACCAATACAACCAGTGGTTTTCTGACGGAAAACTAAATATGTGCTATTTATGTATTGATAAGCATATTGAAGATGGTTTTGGAGATCAGGTTGCTATCGTTTACGATTCTCCGGTAACGAACCAAAAGAAATCTTACACCTTCAATGAAGCTAAAGAAGAAATTTCCAAATTAGCGGGAGGATTAATTTCTTTAGGTTTAAAAAAAGGTGATACTGCGGTTATTTATATGCCGATGATTCCGCAGACTTTGTTCTCCATGCTTGCGTGTGCGAGAATCGGAGTGATCCACAATGTGGTTTTCGGAGGTTTTGCACCGCATGAACTGGTCGTAAGAATTGACGATTGCAAGCCAAAAGCATTAATTACTGCAACAGCTGGAGTTGAAATTGCAAAAAGGATCCCTTATCTGCCTTTGGTAGAAAAAGCGATCGAATTGGCGCAGGACAAAGTGGATCACATCATTGTTTATGATAGAAAATTAGTTGACAATCAACATGAAATGTTTGAAGGGTTAATTGATTACGAAGAATTAGTTCAAAACTCAGAAGCGGCTGACTGCGTTTCGGTGGAATCCACTCACCCACTCTATTTGCTGTATACTTCCGGAACGACCGGAAAGCCAAAAGGTGTTGCAAGAGATACAGGAGGTTATGCAACCGCGTTAAAATTTTCGATGAAATATATTTACGGTATTGAGCCGGGAGAAACTTTTTGGGCAGCTTCCGATTTTGGATGGGCAGTTGGTCACAGTTATACCGTTTACGGTCCGTTAATCAATAGAAATACCACCATTATTTTTGAAGGAAAACCTATCATGACACCCGATGCGGGAACATTCTGGAGAATTATTTCTGAATATAGAGTTACGGCAATGTTTACTGCCCCTACCGCCATAAGAGCGATTAAAAAAGAAGATCCGAACGGAGAGTTGGTAAAAAAATATGATTTAAGCCACTTCAAAAAACAGTTTTTAGCGGGAGAAAGATGTGATGTTGCCACTCTTGACTGGTTTGCAGAGCACATTGGCGTTCCGGCAATTGATCACTGGTGGCAGACAGAATCAGGGTCTCCAATGCTTGGTTTAATGACTTTTAATGAAGACTACAAAATAAAAAGAGCTTCCGCAGGAAAACCAATTCCGGGATACGATATTAAAATTTTTGACGAAAACGGCTATGAACTGGATGCTCATCATGAAGGTTATTTAGTTATAAAATTACCGCTTCCTCCCGGAGCTTTACTGGGAATATGGAAAGATTATGACCGTTTTGAGAAAAGCTATCTTTCACAGTACAAAGGATATTATTTTTCCGGAGACGGCGCTATAAAAGATGAAGACGGCTATATTTTCATCACCGGAAGAGTGGATGATGTTATTAATGTTGCAGGACACCGTCTTTCCACTTCCGAAATGGAAGAAATTGTTTCCTCTCATCCCGATGTTGCAGAATGTGCCGTTGTCGGAATTGATGATGAACTGAAAGGACAGATTCCTTTCGCAACTGTTGTTTTAAAAAATGGCTCATCTATTTCTGAGGAAAATGTAGAAAAAGACATTGTAAAAACAGTCCGTGAAAAAATAGGAGCTGTTGCCTGTCTTAAAAATGTAATGGTTGTAAAACGCCTTCCAAAAACACGTTCAGGAAAAATTTTAAGAAAACTTATCAGAACTTTACTGGACAGAAAAGAATTTCAGATTCCTTCGACAATCGATGATGAGAAGATTATTGAAGAAATTCAGGAGAAAATTGGAAAATATAGAGCTTAAATTGAAATCAAAATGTTGAAAATAATAAAAGCAAATCCTGAAGATGATGAGATTTTAACCGAAATAACCAAAAAATCAAAATCACATTGGGGATATTCGGATGAGCAAATGGAAAAATGGTCGCAAGATTTAACTATAACTAAAGATTATATCAGGAACAATGAAATCTATAAATTATTAGTAAATGATGAAACCATTGCATATTACTCTTATTTTAATATTAACGAAAACACTGTAAAACTTGACAATTTATTCGTAGTCCCAGAAGAAATGGGAAAAGGTTACGGAAAAATGCTTATGAATGATTGTATAAATAAAAACAAGAAAGAAAAAACAGCAAAGATAATTTTGGAAGCCGATCCTAATGCAGAAAAATTTTATGACAGTTTCGGATTTCTAAAAATCAGCCAGATTGAAACCTCAATAAAAAATCGGTTTTTACCAGTTATGGAACTCAAATTATAGATCAAATTATTCATGATTTAGGCTTATATAAAGAAAGAAAAAACTCCGCACACTTTGTGTTAAGACAATAATTTAAATAATAAAATAAATTCTAAAAAGAAAAAAATATGAGAAACTATCAGATAGAAAACTTACCGCAATATTTTGAAGAGTATAAAAAATCAATCAAAAATCCTAAAAAATTCTGGGACAAAATCGCAGATGAAAATTTTGTGTGGTATCAGAGATGGAGTAAGGTCGTAAAATACGATATGAATGAAGCCAAGATTTCGTGGTTTAAAAATGCAAAATTAAACATTACGAAAAACTGTATCGACAGACATTTAGCGGTAAGAGGCGACAAAACGGCAATCATTTGGGAACCGAACGATCCGAAAGAAGAAGCACAGCATATTTCTTACAACGAACTTTACAAAAGAGTCAACAAAACCGCCAATGTTCTTCGTGAAATAGGCATCGAAAAAGGCGACAGAGTCTGCATTTACCTTCCGATGATCCCAGAATTGGCCATCACTATGTTAGCTTGTGCAAAATTAGGAGCAGTTCATTCCGTGATTTTTGCAGGATTTTCCGCTTCAGCCGTTTCTTCAAGAGTGAATGATTGTGGTGCAAAAATGGTCATTACATCAGACGGAAGCTACAGAGGAAACAAAGTTTTGGATCTGAAAACCATTGTAGACGAAGCTCTGGAAAAATCGCCAAGCGTAGAAAAAGTTTTGGTGGTAAAAAGAACCAACAATCAAGTAAAAATGAAGGAACACAGAGATTTCTGGATGGAAGATCTCTATGAAAATGCATCTCCGGATTTTGTGAGTGTGATCATGGATGCGGAAGATCCGCTGTTCATTTTATATACTTCCGGTTCAACTGGAAAACCTAAAGGAATGCTCCATACCTGCGCCGGATACATGGTTTACACAGCATATACTTTTAAAAATGTATTCAATTATAAAGAAAATGATATTTATTGGTGTACTGCAGATATTGGCTGGATCACAGGACATTCCTATATACTTTACGGCCCGCTTTTAAATGGTGCAACGACCGTTATTTTTGAAGGTGTTCCTACCTATCCTGAACCCGACAGATTTTGGGAAGTAATCGAAAAACATAAAATTACACAGTTTTATACAGCGCCGACTGCTATTCGTTCTTTAGCAAAAGAAAGCACAGAATGGGTAGATAAACATGATCTCAGTTCATTGAAAGTAATTGGGTCTGTGGGCGAACCTATCAACGATGAAGCTTGGCATTGGTTCAACGATCATGTGGGTAACAAAAAATGTCCTATCGTAGATACATGGTGGCAAACGGAAACCGGAGGAATCATGATTTCGCCGCTGCCTTTTGTCACCCCTACAAAACCGACCTATGCAACACTTCCTTTACCGGGAATTCAGCCCGTTCTGATGGATGATAAGCGTAATGAAATCACAGGAAATCAGGTGACGGGAAATCTTTGCATCCGTTTTCCATGGCCCGGAATTGCAAGAACAATCTGGGGAGATCATCAAAGATACAAGGAAACGTATTTTTCAGCATTTCCGGGAAAATATTTTACAGGAGACGGTGCTTTGAGAGATGAAGTTGGCTATTACAGAATCACTGGCCGTGTAGATGATGTAGTGATTGTTTCCGGTCACAATTTGGGAACAGCACCAATTGAAGACAGCATCAATGAGCATCCTGCAGTTGCAGAATCAGCAATTGTTGGTTTTCCACATGATATTAAAGGAAGCGCACTGTATGGTTTTGTTATTCTGAAAGAATCCGGAGAAAGCAGAGATAAGGAAAATCTGAAAAAAGAAATCAATCAGCTGATTTCAGATCAGATCGGCCCTATTGCCAAGCTTGATAAAATACAGTTTGTTTCAGGGCTTCCAAAAACACGTTCCGGAAAAATTATGCGTAGAATTTTGAGAAAAATTGCAGAAGGAGATTTCTCAAACTTCGGTGATACTTCTACCCTTCTGAATCCTGAAATTGTAGATGAAATAAAAGATCAAAGAATTTAAGCTTACTCCAAAAAATAATATGGTAAAACTCTGCATTCTCAGCAGAGTTTTTTATTTTACGAAAATAGACAAAATCTTAATTTTTATTAAATTTTTATAGATAAAATAAAATATTGTAAATATTATTAATTTTTTTTCAATAATATCAAAATTATTACTACCTTTAGATACCAAAACAAAAGTAATATGTCGAGTATCTTAGCAGGAATATTTAGCCATGAAAATGATTACAAAAAACTCGAACAGGAATTAGAAAGTTCAGGCATTCAAAATTCCGAGTATATTGTTTATCTAAGTGAGGATCATCATAACTCCCAGTTTCTGGTGAGTGTAGAAATAAAGAACAGAGATTTGACCGAAAAGATCAGGCTCATTTTTGATCAAAACCACGTTCTTAAGACTTATTTATTTGAAAACATGAGTATCAACCAGGCTTCGTACAGTCATCTTAAAAAACTTATAGATGCGCGATGCAAAGCCGAAATTCACAACAGTCCGAATGTCAGAATAAAAGTTCAGCATGATGGAATTACCTCTGAAGTGAAAGCCTAAAAAAACTAACCAAAAAATAAAACTTTTAACCGGAGTCCGTAGATATTTTTCTGCGGATTTTTTATTTTATCACTCCGGAAAATCCTTATTTTTTCGTACTTTCGTTCAAATAAAGCTTTCACACAGATGAGTTACGATTTGGAGCAAGAAAATAAAGAAATTTTAGCACGATATAAAGACCTGATTTCTAATACGTACAGGACTTTGGATGAGGAAAACAACAAGCTTATCCGTAAGGCTTTTGATATTGCGCTGGATGCGCACAAAGACCAAAGAAGAAAATCGGGCGAACCTTATATATACCACCCTATCGCAGTTGCAAAAATTGTTGCAAAAGAAATCGGTCTGGGTGCTACTTCTATTGCCTGCGCATTGCTGCATGATGTGATTGAAGATTCGGATTATACTTACGAAGATTTAAAAAAGATCTTCGGAGAGAGAATTGCCGGGATTGTAAATGGTCTCACGAAGATTTCTATCATGAATCATCAGAATATTTCTGTACAATCTGAAAATTACAGAAAACTTTTGCTGACTCTTTCAGAAGATTTCAGAGTGATTCTTATCAAGATTGCAGACCGTCTTCATAATATGAGAACGCTAGAAAGCATGGCTCCCGATAAGCAGAAAAAAATTGCTTCCGAAACAGTTTATATTTATGCTCCGATGGCTCACCGGCTAGGTCTCTACAACATCAAATCTGAGCTTGAAGATCTTTCTCTGAAATACAATAATCCTGAAGTTTACAACGAAATCACAGAAAAGCTTGAATTAGCCAAGGAAAACCGTGAAAGATATATTGAAGAATTTAAAAAAGAAGTTTCTGAAAGACTGAAGGAAGAAGGGCTGAATGTAAGTATTAAAGGGCGAGCTAAAGCGATCTCTTCTATTTACAGAAAGATGCTGAAGCAAGGCGTTCCGTTTGAAGAGGTTTTTGACAATTATGCCATTAGAATTATTTATAAATCAGATGCAAAAAACGAAAAATTCCTTGCTTGGAAAATATATTCTATTGTCACTGATGTGTATCACAGCAATCCTTCCAGAATGCGGGACTGGATCACACAGCCTCGTTCTACAGGATATGAAAGCTTACACCTTACCGTTTTAGGTCCTGATAAGAAATGGATTGAAGTTCAGATCCGTTCGGAAAGAATGGATGATATTGCCGAAAAAGGAGTTGCTGCCCATTACAAATATAAAGAAGGCTACAAACAAAGTCATGATGACAGGAATTTTGAAAAATGGGTGACAGAGATCCGTGATGTTCTCGAGCAGCAGCAAAATCTGACTACGACTGAATTATTGGACAATATCAAACTTAATCTTTACTCTAAAGAAGTTTTTGTTTTTACGCCAAAAGGTGAAATTAAAATCCTTCCAACCAATGCAACAGCACTTGATTTTGCTTTTTCAGTTCATACCGATTTGGGAATGAAATGTTTAGGTGCTAAAATCAATGGAAAACTGGTTCCTATTTCTTATGTGCTACATAATGGAGATCAGGTAGATATTTTATCTTCACAAAATCAAAAACCAAAATTTGACTGGCTGGATTTTGTGGTGACCTCAAAAGCAAAATCTAAAATAAAAAGTTTCCTCAATTCTCAGAAAAATTCTTTTGTAGAGGAAGGAAAAGAAATATTGCAAAGAAAACTTCGCCATGCAAAGATTAATTTTAATGATGAAGAAATCAACAAACTACAGAAATTCTTTAATCTTAAAAGCTCTCAGGAATTATTTCTTAAATTTCAGACCAGTGAGCTTGATGCAAGCAGTCTGAGAAAATATATTGAAAGCAAAAATGTATTCAACAACCTGCTTTCGAGATTCAAGAGAACATCCAACAAAAATCCGAACTACGAAGATTCAAAAGAAATGAATCTCGACATGATTGTCTTTGGAAAAGATGAAGAAAAACTCAATTATACGTATGCTAAATGCTGTACAGTAATTCCTGGAGATAAAATTTTTGGGTTTATTACTATTTCCGAAGGTATCAAAGTACACAATGACAACTGTCCCAATGCAATCAATCTCAGAGCTCAATATGATTACAGAGTAATTCCTGCAAAATGGGTGAATGAAGAAAGCTTTAAAAACCGTATCAAAATTGAGATTGAAGGACTCGACAGAATGGGAATGATTAATGACATCACCACCGTTATCAGCGGCGCAATGGGTATGGATATGAAAAGTATGTCTATAGAGTCTAATGACGGAATTTTTACCGGAACCATCAATTTAGAAGTAAAACATAAAGGTCAGCTTGAAGAAACCTTCAAAAAACTGAAAGCCATAGACGGAATTTCCCGAATCAGAAGACTGTAAAATAAAAACAATGAAGTTATCTATCTATTTTAAAAAATTTTTTCAGAGCAGTCAGTCATCAGGTATTTTGCTTATTTCGTGTGTTGCATTAGCACTTATCATTGCCAACACAGGCTTAGGTGACTATTTTCAAAACTTTCTAAATACAAAAATAGGAGTAGAAAGCCTTCACCTTAATTATCCGATAAGCATTTGGATCAATGACGGTTTGATGTCGGTATTTTTTCTTTTGGTAGGATTAGAAATTAAAAGAGAATTGGTAGAAGGTGAGCTTTCTTCATTTAAAAATGCTTCTCTTCCGATCTTTGCTGCCATTGGAGGAATGCTCGTTCCTGCAATTATATACAGTCTTTTCAATAGCAGTACAGGATACAGCAAAGGTTGGGGAATTCCTATGGCAACCGATATAGCGTTTTCATTGGCAATTATTTCTATGCTTGGAAAGAGAGTTCCTTCATCGCTTAAAATATTTCTTGCTGCGTTGGCAATTGTTGATGATCTTGGAGCGATTCTGGTAATTGCTATTTTCTACACCGACGAAATACAGTGGATGAATCTCTGGCTATCTTTGGGAATTACTGTATTCTTGTTTACACTTAATTATCTAAAAGTTAAAAGAATTATTTTTTATATCATTCCCGGAATATTTCTCTGGTATTATCTGCATCATTCAGGTATTCATGCGACCATTGCAGGAGTTTTACTGGCATTCAGCATTCCTACGAATGTTTCCAACATTAAAATTTCTCCTTTAGAAAAATTAGAGCGTTCTCTGCATTTTCCGGTAAGCTTTATTATCATGCCTATTTTTGCGTTGACTAATACCAATATAACATTCAAAAGCGGAATGACAGATGGTTTATTCAGCAGTTTAGGATTAGGAATTATCTGCGGACTCGTTTTAGGTAAACTGATCGGCATCAATCTTCTTTCTTTTATTGCGGTTAAACTAAAAATCAGTTCACTCCCGCATAACAGTTCGTGGAGTCAGATGATGGGGGTAGGTCTTTTGGCAGGAATAGGATTTACGATGTCAATCTTTATTGCTTTACTTTCATTTAAACACCAGATTGATATTCAGGACGAAGCTAAATTTGCGATATTAATTGCCTCTTTTCTGGCAGCAATTTTAGGATATTTTATTTTGAGCAGATCAAAAAATATTGAGGAGGACGAAGATTAGTTTTTGTAGGTTTTAAAATTTATAAAATTGCATTGCTTTATGTTTCAAGGGATTTGTACTCCACTCTTCCCATTCTCCGGTATATGGATTATAACCACATTTTAAAGGTTTTGAAGTATCTAATCCATCTGCATTTCCCTGAATTCTTTCTGTGTAAGCTCTGCAATCTGTACAAATATATCTGAATTCACAATCTTTACAAACTTCAATACTGTCTTTTGTAAGATTCCAATATTTTTTAAAGTCTTGTTGGTTTACTGCTTGTTCTAATGTTGTGTCTTTTATGTTACCAAAACTTTGTGACATAGATGGGCAATTTTTTATATTACCATCTTTGTCAATTGCAATCTTTTTATGAAGACAAGAGTTGTAGAGGAGAGACTCTGTGAAAAGTTTGATATTTGAAGAAAAATATTCAGGAGTTATAATGCCGCAACATTTTTCATTATCAACATTGGTTTTTGTATAAATTATATTCGCTTCTGTTTCTGTTACAGGTAAAAATTCATTTTCTTTGCTATTAGTTATAATCAAATAAGAAACTCTAGGATGTTTTCCAGTTAGTTTTTCTAAATTTTCTTTTGTTGTTTCTTTGGAACAAGGTAAAAGAAAACCTATAGAATATGTAATATATTGCTTTTCTTCAATATATCTAAGATATTTTTCCAATTTTTTCAAATAAGTTTTATCATAAAAACGTATTTCTAGAAATTTGCAATTCAACCTTTCTAGCTTATCAAATGCTTTAAAAATATCATAATTTGAATTTATATCTCTGTCAAGTATTGCGTTGGATATTTCAAAAGGATAATCATATTCTAAATTCATTTTTGGATACCATTTCGGTGTATCTGTAAAAAAAACATATTCTTGTTCAAATAAAAACTCAAAATACTCGTCAATTATATCGTCGTATTTATTTTTGTAATATGCCTTTATTTCATTAATACTTTTCTTTCCATCAAATTGTTTAAGAATTTGGTATAAATCATTAGTGATTACATCAAAAGTATTTCTATGTAAATCACAAATAATACTTTGTGTTGCTCCTTTTACAGCAATACAGTTTGTGTATAGCTTTATAACTTCTTTACTCATCAAAATTTATTATTTTAGAAATAGAACGATGGAAATGTTGAGTAGTTTTAATATTTGCATTTATGCTTTTTACTTTGATGGATCTTACTTCATTTTTCGTGTTTAATGATTTTTTCTCTAGACTTTGATATATTATTGGTAAGTATTTTATATTTTTTATTAGGGGGTTCATTTTTTTGAAATATGATTAGCAATTTTTTTTTCTATGTAGTAATTACAATAAGCAGAAACCCATTCAAATTGTCCTTGTGGATTTATTTCAAGGAAAACAAATTCATTTCTGGGTGTCATTATTAAGTCTATAGAACAAGAGTTGATTTTTTTTATTTTTATAAATTTCTTCAGTTTATTTTCAATCTCTTTGGGCAATTTAAAAGGAGTATTTCTATTAGGTTTTTCATAATTATAATTTCTAAAATCTATTTCAGTCTTTTTGTCATTTTGTGAAAAAATAGCCATAGAAAAAAATAGACCTTCAAAATAGAAAACTCTAATTTCTATTTTTTTTCCTATATATTGCTGGAATAGAGAAGTTGCGAAAGCTTCATTTAGGTTATCAATTTGATCTTGTGATACAATAACTGTTTTATTAGAGCTATACTCTTTATCATCATAAAAAACTTTAGGATAAAGAGTAATAGATTTGGTAATGATCAGTTTGTGCTTGCTGAAAAAAGAGGATAAATCTTTTTTAACATTGGTTATTATTGAATCTGGAATATTTAGCCCTACTTTTTGCGCCAAAAACAAATCATAAATTTTATTTGATTGGCGCTCTTCTTCATAATCCCCAATATATTTTGACTCTTCTTTATGAATCCTTTCATAGGCTTTTGCTAAACTATCTCGGTCTTTTTGCAAAAAATAAAGCAATTGATAATCATCAATAGCATCGGGAATTGTATTTACACTTCCTCTTCTGTCCCATATTTTAAGCTTATTGTTTATAGTCTTAACCGTAAAAGTAACAGGATAAAAATCGTCGTCATTGATTCTGTTGAAATGTATTTTTTTTCCTAAAAGATACTCACATACCGTATTGGAGACTGCATCATTGGCTTGGGTAATTATATTAATCGTGTTTTCTTTCATATCCCTTTGGTAGATTTTTTATCTCATTTAATATAGCTTGTTGCCATATCATCGGAAGAAAATATTTTTTTCGCAGAGCATCTACATTTTTTATATCTTTTATAGGTTTAAATTCAGTGTATTTATTATCACTAATCAACTCCATAATTGTTATTTTTTTTTCTTCATACAGCTTTTGTCCTTCCTGTGAAGTCTGCGTTTTAAGTCCAAATGTTGTTGCATTTTCTTTTATGACTCCATCATGATCGTCTATTAAATATCCTAATTGCATAGGTTTTAAATTCTTATTTTTTATAGCAACTTCATAATGAGATACTATTTTGGTGTAGATGCTATCATTATAACGACTACTGTGGAATAAGATAACGTCAAGATTATTGAGCTTTTCATAGCCAATAGTCTTAGAGGTAGGAAAACCGTATTTGTCTATTTGCTGTGCTATCCTTTTGTAATTAGACATATCTGTTTCTTTCAGAAAGTCTGTTTCAACTTTTAATTTTGAAAATGATGGATTAGTTCGTATATATTGATCCAGATAATGAGATTCGGTTATTATATTAATAAACTCTTGATTGCTGTTTACAATAAATTTTTTCAATCCCTTGTTGTATGCTTTGTAAAATTTTTCTTTAGACATAGCCTTCAATATCAATGAGTCTTTGGTTAGTATATATTTTATAGGATAATTTATTTCACCCAATTCTCTTATCAATTTCAGAGCTGATTTCTTTTTATCGTTTTTCAGATATATATTTAATACTGTTCTCTTATTCAAATCTGACAAAGGCTCTTTTATGTCTTGAAGAATATCATACGCTTCTTTGTAATTATTTTGTTTAATCGCTAAATCTATAGCAATCATAGATTCATAATATTCTTGTTGTGCCTGATTGAATGTAAAAATCACAATACATACAAATAGATACCATTTTTTTATCATTTTATCATTTTTTAAAAGTTAGGAACAAAAAGATTAGCCTTGTCATTACTAAATGACGAGACTAATCTCTTTTAAAGAAAAACTATACTAAATTTTAGTAAATAGAGTCAGTTAGTTTAGGGCAAACTGTTGTTATATCTTTCCTAAAATATTCATTTCCGTTATCGTCATAATGTATAACATCTGTAATAACACATTTCCCTTCTACTCTTTCAGTCATTTGGGTACTACCTGCACCTCTAAATTTTGATAGATCTTTAATCTCTCTGTTTTTAAGATTTTCTAACTTTTTCATGAATAATAAATAATTAAATTTGTTATGTGCCATTATTGGCACTTCAAAGTTAAAAAATGTTGATTTGTAAAAATAAAAATGTATTGCAAATTAATTGCATTTTTTTGCATATAATTTTATACAAATATGTACATTTGTAAAAACACATTTACTAATGGTAAAAGAAAAACTTCGTAAACTACGCATAGATAAAGGTATTTCACAAAAAGAAATAGCAACTTGCCTACCAACAGATGTTTCTAACTATAACAGAAAAGAGTTAGGAGAAGTAAAAATTACGAAACAAGAATGGGAGAAAATTTCAGCTTTTTTAGCCGTACCAATAGAGGAAATTTATGAGGCTGATTCTGAGAAAAAAACTTCTTTAAAATACAAAAATCCTATATTCAACGACAATTCAATAAGCGTACAATATGTCGAAATAATGCCCTCTTTAGTAGAAAATTTACAGCAATTCATCACCATGTTGCAAGAAGAAAATGCACAATTACGCAAAGAACTAAGCGGTCTTAAAAATAGGTGGTCTGAAGAAGACCACTCTTCTTTTTGAAAATAAGCGTTTGTAAAAAATCATCACATTTTTCACTTAAATCACAAACCTAACAAGTTTTAAAAACCTGTTAGTTTTTTTCATTCAAACATCAGATTGATATTCAGATGAAGCTAAATTTGCGATATTAATTGCCTCTTTTCTGGCAGCAATTTTAGGATATTTTATTTTGAGCAGATCAAAAAATATTGAGGAAGACGATGATGAAGAGATGGAATTGGCTCAAAACTGATTTTAAAGCATGCTAAAGATGTTAAAAATTATACAGAAATAATAATAATTTGGATATTTAAAAACGATGATATGAATCTTATTTCTGATGATGAGCTGACCAATCTACTTTTACAAAAAAGCATTAAAGACTGGGGCGAGACTGTTAATTTTGTAAAAAACATTCCCTATGGCAGAAATTTAAACAGACATGATTTATCTTTAGTTTTAAAAGAAAATACAGGAACCTGCAGCTCAAAACATGCTTTTTTACTAAAAGTTGCTCAACTTAATAATATTGAGAATGTGAAACTCATTTTAGGAATGTACAAAATGAATCATCTGAATACTCCTAAAATTGGAAATGTATTACAGGATCATCATTTAGATTTTATTCCGGAAGCCCATTGTTACTTAATGATAAACAAGCAAAGATTTGATTTTACCACTCAGAATTCTAATATCAACGACCTCAAAAAGTACATTATTCAGGAAATTGAAATTGAACCTGAGCAGGTAAATATTTTTAAAGTTGAATACCATCAGAATTTTATAAAAGACTGGCTAGAAAAAAGTAAAATAGCCAAAAGTTTTGATGAAATATGGGAAATTCGGGAAAAATGTATAAGAAATCTGCATGAGTAATTACTATTTTTCTCTCCTATGCTCTTCATCGCTTTCCAGATTTGGCTCGGTAGTTTCGGCGTGATAACTTTTCGTCTTTCTTTTGATCTCATCTGAGAGAAGTTTTTCTATTCTCAGTTTGCGGAGTGCCATATTCAGCTCATTTCCGAAGAGAAGAAGATAAACATTTACATTGATCCAGATCATCAGCAAAATCATACTTCCAATAGAGCCATACAATACGTTGTATCTCGCCACATTTTTTACATAAAGAGTAAAAAGATAAGTAGTGAGAATAAATAAAACAGTTGTAAGAATCGCTCCCGGAATCGCCTGTCGGAATCTTGCAATCTTCACTGTTCCTAACCAGTAAAATAAAGTTAAAAGTAAAAAGAAAAATATGGGAAATGAAACAAAACCAATCAGCTTGGAAAGGTTTTTCACAAACCATGACAAATCATAAGCCGGCTTAAATTGTTTGAGAACAACTTCAGTATAATAGACTCCAAATAAACATAGAAAAACAACACTTACAAAGCCTATCGTAATAAAGAATGAAAGAATAAATTCTTTGACATCCGGCAATTTTTCCTTAGAATTTTCATTAAAGCCGCTGATGATAGAAAAAGTTCCGTTCGTGGCAAAAACCAAAGCAATAAGTATGGTCAAATTACTTATTCCCTTCATATTAGGAATGATATTTTCCTGAATATATCCTCTGACATCTCCCTCAATATTAGATGGAAAAATATTACTCATCAAAACCTCAAAAATATAAAACTGAAGTTTATCATAATGCGGCATATAGGGCAAGACGGAAA
This sequence comes from Chryseobacterium echinoideorum, assembly GCF_007474535.1. Classification (GTDB taxonomy): domain Bacteria; phylum Bacteroidota; class Bacteroidia; order Flavobacteriales; family Weeksellaceae; genus Chryseobacterium; species Chryseobacterium echinoideorum. The sequence continues at coordinate 139,885 of NZ_VKNW01000007.1, forward strand.
GCAGAAACAGAAGAAACGGAAAAAGACTCAGGGTAAAACTCCAGGAGATTGCAGCTGCCTTCTTCCCTATTTTTCCTTTAAAAACTCCCGCAAAATAAATCTGAAACAGCTGCCAAAGTGATATTCCGAGTACAGGAATATGCAAATCATCAAGAAACTCTTGAATTTTCAGGATAAATTTAGGAATTTTTATAGCCATAAAGTATATTTGTGTTTAGCAAATATAAGAAATGCGAATCAGTTTAGTTTGTATCGGTAAAACAGATGATAAAGAAATTACCTCTTTGATCAAATATTACCTTACCCGGCTTCCAAAACACTGGAATTTTGAAATCACAGAAATTCCTGATATCAAAAATGCCAAAAATCTTACTCCCAATCTTCTCAAAAAGGAAGAAGGGAAAATGTTTCTCAGCCAAATGGATAAAAATGACTGGGTTATTCTTCTTGATGAAAAAGGAAAACAGTACACCAGCAGAGAGTTTTCGCAAAAAATAGATCAGTGGATGAATTCATCCGTCAAGAAAATTCATATTTTAATTGGTGGTGCATACGGATTTTCAGACGAAATTTACAGCAGAGCCAACGAAAAAATGTCATTATCCAAAATGACATTTACGCATCAGATGATCCGATTATTTATTGTGGAACAGCTTTACCGTGCGGATCAGATTTTACAGGGAAAACCCTATCACAATGATTAATTATTTTGTAGTTACAAAAATTAGTTCTTTAATCCCTTTTTCTTTGTATTTCTTTTTTACAGAATCATTCATCAAAACCTTTACGTTTTTTACATCATTTTCTTTTAACTCTTTAAGGTCACTTAATGAACTTTCAACTTTGTTAATTAAAATTAAAGTTGTTGATTTTAATTCAGGAGATGTTTCATGCCTCTTAATTGTTTCTTGTAATAATGAACTGGTTTGAATCTCAAGATCGTTTTTGGCTTTCTGAGCAAAAAAATTGTTAGAATTTGCCAAAGTCATTACAACGGTTGCTGATAAAATAAATTTGGAAAGTATATTCATAATTTAAATAAATCTATAATTAGTGATTTTCAAATATACAAAATCTATACGATAATCATTAAAGCTTATTATTTAACATATCTGATGATTGAATTTCTTTTCTGTGAATTAAACTTTCAGACTAAGCTGTCTTTTGGCTTCACCAACAACAAAAGCAACAGAATTGGCTATGTTGAAGCTTCTGATAAGTGTAGACATCGGAATCGTTAAATGATTATCAAAACGGTCTAAAACATCTTTACTTAAACCCACGCTTTCCTTTCCGAAAACAAGCCAGTCACCATCCTGAAAATCATTTTCAAGGTAAGATTTTTCAGCATGAGAACTAAACAAGAATACTCTTGATAAGTCGGGAATTGTCGCGATCCATTCGTCTACATTTTTGTATTCTGTAACGTCCAGATGAACCCAGTAATCTAAACCTGAACGCTTTAAATTTTTATCATCAATTAAAAATCCGAAAGGATGAATGAGATGAAGCCTGCTTTCGGTTCCCACACATAATCTGCCTATATTTCCGGTATTGTTTGGGATTTCCGGCTCGACCAGAACGATGTTTAACATGAATGTTTTTAAATGATTAATACTAATTTAAACAATTATTTTTTAGAGCATTTAGCCTCATATTCCAGTAAAAGAACTTTCTCATAGCCTGTTGCAGCGGCTTTTTGCAGATTACTGCAAGCTTCTTTGTCTTTTCCAGTATCAAACAAAATGGCAGCTTTCGTTACGTATGACTGAGAAAATTTTGGGTCGATAACTATGGCTTTATTAATATCTGCGAGAGCTTCTTTTGTTTTTTTCATTTTCAGATATACATCTGCTCTTCCGTTATATAAAAGAGATTCCGGTTTTTCGGTAAGAAGCTGATTATAATCTTTCAACGCACCGTCCAGATCTCCATTATTTTTCTTGAGATTTGCCAAGCCTGTTCTTGCGAAAATATTATCGGGAGCAAAAGTAAGAATATGCTTCAAATCTTCCATTGCCAGATCTTTTTTACCTAAATTATTGTAAATTTTGGAACGGGTGAGATACAATTCGGCATTTTCAGGCTCAATTTGGATACCGGTATTAATATATTCCAGCGCCTTTGTTCTGTTGCCTTTCTGATTGTGAAGTGATGCCAGATTTTCGTATACCGAAACAGATTTCGGATCAGATTTTAGTGCGGACTCATAAGATTTAAAAGCCTGTATTGTTTTTCCTAATCTGCGTTGGGAAGTTCCCAGGAGATTGTAATATTCAGATTGATATCTTTGGATATATTCTGTTAAAACTAATTTTGAATATTGTTCTTCTGCACATTGATAATCAGCTTTTTTAAAGCATTCTTCTGCTATTTTTTTATCCTGTGCATCAATAAAATGCAGAGTGAACAAAGCTAAAGTGAAAAATAGTAGTTGTTTTTTCATACGCCAGATTTTGTTGTTATTTTAAAAGCTAAGTTACTATTTTCTTTGATAGGAAACTCTTATCAGCTTTTTAAAACTGTTTGTTTGCTCATCACTTTTTTTACCAAAAGAGAAAAGATTAACCCGAATATAATTCCTGCAACCGCGCCAACAAGTATATCCATCGGGAAATGCACGCCCAAATAAATACGGCTGTAAGATACCACTATTGCCCAGACAAAAAGGAAATAAGGAAACCATCTTAATTTATCCTTTAAAAGAAAACTAAGATAAGTTGCGAGAAAGAATGTATTGGATGCATGGGCAGAATAAAAACCGTAAGGTCCTCCGCATTTTACAATTCTCATAAAACTTTGCAGGGAAGGATCATTACATGGTCTCAGTCTTGCAACGCCATACTTGAAAATTCCGGAAACCTGATCTGAAACAGTAATCCCGATTGCTGCAAAAACCAAAACATACAAAAGCTGTTTTAGCTTGAAGTTTTTGTATAAAAAATATAAAAAAATAACGTAAAGCGGAATCCATATCCATTTATCAGAAACAATAATCCAAAACTGATCAAATGGTGTATCGCCTAAATTGTTTAGGAAAAGGAAAAGATTTTTATCTTCCTGAATAATTTCATCCATTACTATCTGCTTACAGGACCTTCATATGTTTCGTCATCTGCCGGCTTTGCTTTAGGCTCTTGAGATGCAGAGTCTGACGGACTTTTCAAGATATTTTCTTCTACATTCTGCATAGGATTAAAATCTTTGGCAGCGTCTTTTACTTTTTCTATCTCACGTTTTATTTCAGAAACAGGATTATCAGTTTCTTTCAAAATTTCCGTTTTGATATCTTCTACGGCTCCGCGCATTTTTCTCACACCAGAACCCAAATCGCGGGCTATCTGCGGAAGTTTGTCGGGACCAAACAAAACTACTATTGCGATGGCAACAAGTGCCATTTCTCCAATGCTTAATTCCATAGGGCTAAATTACAAAAGATTATACATAAAAATTATATTATAATGTATTTTTAAACAAATTTTAAGACTTCTTTTTTTGAAAGGCATAATATGTTATTACAACACTTACAGACATCATAATGAATGCCAGAAAAAAGGGAGCTCCCGGAAATTTGACAACAGCATTTTTTTCACTGTAATGATAAAAAAGATACGTCATCAACGGAGGACCTATACAAGAAGTGACGCTCATCAAACCGGTAAGTGCACCCTGAAGTTCTCCCTGTTCTGTTGCCACAACATTTTTACTGATTACCGACTGTAAAGAAGGTCCGCAGATTCCTCCCAGACAATACGGAATCAGAATAGCAAACATCATCCATCCTTTTGTAGCAAAAGCAAACAGCAACATTCCTAAGGCATACAATGACAGACCGATGTAGATACTTTTATTCTCACCAAATTTTGGTGTTGTCCATCGTATTAAAACGCCCTGAACCAAGGCTATTAAAATACCAATCACTCCTAAAGAAATCCCAACCATAAGCTCATCCCATCCAAAAACAGCCATTGTATAATAGTTCCAGTTGGTCTGCACTGCATGTCCTGCAATATATACGAGAAAAAGTGAAACAATGAGTCCGGAAAGTTCAGGATGTTTTAAAATAAATTTAAATGAACCTATAGGATTGGCTCTTTTCCAGTCAAAATCACGTCTTTTATCTTTGTCTAAACTTTCAGGAAGAATAAAATAACCGTAGAAAAAATTAAGTAAACATAAAGCTGCCGCCGCATAAAACGGAATTCTAGGACCAAAATATCCTAAACCACCGCCCAAAAGAGGTCCGATGATAAATCCTAAACCAAATGCAGCACCAATCATTCCGAAGTTTTTTGCACGGTCTTCATCTGTAGAAATATCGGCGATATATGCACTTGCTGTAGTAAAGCTTGCTCCTGTGATTCCCGCAATTATTCGTCCTAAAAAAAGAAGCATGATATTGGGAGCCAGAGCAAGAAATATATAATCTACAGCAAATCCGAAAAGTGATATTAAAATCACCGGTCTTCTTCCGTATTTATCGCTCAGATTGCCGATAACCGGAGCAAAGATAAATTGTGCGAAAGCATATACAAAACCGAGCCATCCTCCATATTTTGCAGCTTCGTTTACAGTTCCGTGTATGAGTTCTTCAATAAGTTTCGGGATTACAGGAATAATAATTCCCAACCCGATAATATCTATTAAAAGGGTTACGAAAATAAAACCTATTGCTGCTTTCTTTTTTGATTTTTCCATTGCGGATGCAAAATTACTTAATATTGTCTAGTTTAATATTAAGTGTGTTTCTAAATTTATTTGTTTCGTCAATAATAAGTTCCCATCGTTACAGCCAACAGCTAAAAAAAAGAGCCTTCCTGTTGGAAAGCCCTTTGTTATTTAATGTAGTTAAATTTATTTTGAAGCGGGAACTTCTTTGTTGGTAGTAGTTCTTCCGTGTACTTCTTCTTCTTTTCCTGTTTTCAGGAAATCGTAAGCAATTGCAGAAGCAATGAATACTGATGAATAGGCTCCAAAACCAATACCGATCAATAAAGCAAACATAAATCCTCTTAAATTGTCTCCACCGAAGATGAAAATCGCAAGAATTACCAACAATACAGTAAAGGTTGTATTGAATGTTCTTCCTAAAGTACTTGAAATTGAGTCATCAAAAAGTCCAGCCAAAGTTGAAGACTTCTTTTCTCTCAGATATTCTCTAATTCTGTCGAAAATAATTACCGTATCATTAATAGAGTAACCTAATACCGTAAGTATTGCAGCTACAAAATCCTGATTGATTTCCATATTGAAAGGCATAAATCTGTGAAGTAAAGAATACGCTCCCAGGATAATTACTGCATCGTGGAACAAAGCGATAACCGCACCTAAAGAAAACTGCCATTTTCTAAATCTAAACAAGATATAAATGAAGATACCTCCCAATGCAGCAACAACTGCCAAAATACCATGACTCTTGATATCATCAGCAACTGTAGGACCTACCTTTTCTGACGAAACAATCCCTGTATTTCCTTTATCTGCGCTCTTGAAATCTGCCAAGGTAGTTGATGAGGATAAGTCTCCTTTCAATCCTTCAAATAATTTCTGCTCAACAGTTTGATCTGCTCTCAAAGATTCGTCATTGATAAGATAATCTGTCGAAATTTTCAATTGATTGTCATTACCAAAAGTTTTTACTTCAACTGAAGAGTTCTTACCATCTTCTGTTTTGAAAAACGGAACCAATTTTCGTTCAATATCCTCTGCATTTACCGGCTTATCGAATCGTACCACATAATTTCTACCACCAGTGAAATCAATTCCATATCTAAAGCCATTTGTAAAAATTGAAATTAAGCTGATAATTGTTAAAACTAATGAAACAGTATAAGCGATTTTTCTCTTTCCGATAAAATCGATCCATGTATTTCTGAATAGATTTTTGGTAGGTGCTGTCCAGACAGACAGACCTTTTCCTTTTTCCAATCTTGAGAAAATCATCACTCTTGATAATGCTACAGAAGTAAACAAAGTCATCACAACACCAATCATCAACGTCAATGCAAAACCTTTGATAGGTCCTGTTCCGAAGAAGAATAATACTACTGCTGTTAATAAAGTCGTAAGGTGACCATCAATAATTGCATTTAAAGCATGTTTGAAACCATCTTTATAAGCTTCGAAGATACTTTTGCCAGCAAAGAGCTCTTCTTTTGTCCTTTCGTAAATAATAACATTGGTATCTACTGCCATTGCCATAGTAAGCACTATACCCGCAATACCAGGAAGCGTCAGTGTAAAGTCTCCGGAATCCATAATTCCGAAAATGTAGAATAAGTTGATGATCATTGCAATTACTGCATAAACACCTGCTCCTCCATAGTAGAAAATGATATAAACAATAATAATTAAGAAAGCGATAGCAAACGAAACAACTCCGGCATCAATAGATTCTTGTCCTAAAGACGGACCAACCTGTGTTGCCTGAACTACTTTTGCTCCTGCCGGAAGTTTACCTGCTCCTAAAACATCTACTAGTTCTTTTGCCTCATCCTGAGAAAAATTCCCTGAGATCTGAGTTCTTCCGTTAGGAATTGCACCGACAACATTCGGTGCAGTATATACTCTGTTGTCCAAAGTTACAGCAACTGGCTTTCCTACATTTTTCTCAGTAAGTGTTTTCCAGTCTTTTGCACCTTTAGAATCCATCTGCATATCTACAACTACTCTTCCTAATTCATCATAACTGATGTTGGCGGTTTCTACTGCACCGTCTACAGGTGCTTTCTGAGTGATATTTCCTCTGATAGCGTACAAAACAAGACTATTTTTGTCTGTAGCTTCTGGTTTATATCCCCACATAAATTGGGTATACTTAATATTTGCAGGTCTTGCAGACTGCGCTACTTTACTGTTCAGAATTTTATTTACCGTTGCAGTGTCGGATAATTTTACACTTGCAACACCATTGGTTTTAAGTTTGTCTAACTGCAAAAGATTCATGAAGTTTACATTTTTTGCAACTCCCATAGAATCTCCTTTTGCGGCAATTGTTGTGGTAATGGTCTGGAAATAAGGTGCCACTTCCGGAATCTGCTGTATTTCCCAGAACTGAAGTTTTGCAGAAGTCTGAAGCATTTTCTTTACCTTATCAATATCCTTCATTCCCGGCATTTCTACAGAAATTCTGGCTGTACCAGGAACTCTCTGTACATTGGGCTGAATGGCACCCAACTTATCAATTCTGGTTCTGATAACTTCAAAAGCAGTACCTACAGAAAGGTCAATTCTCTTTTTAACGATGCTTTTAACCTGATCATCCGTTGTATTGAATTTGATTTCAGAAAGATTGGTATTTCCGAAAATCTCGGGATCAGCAAGTTTAAGGTTGGTTCCTTTTGCCTTATTGACTGCATCAAATTCAACAAAGAAATTATCTATGTACGATTTTGAAGAGTTTTTTTGTACTTCATCTGTTCTGTTTAATGCTTCAATAAGAACAGGATTGGTAGAATAATTGGTTAAATCATTTACCAAATCTCTCTGATTGATCTCTAAAAGCACATTGATACCTCCTTTCAGGTCAAGACCAAGTTTCATTTCTTTGTCTTTCGCTTTAGAGTAATAAAGATCTGTAAAGCCTAGATGAAGAGTATCTTCTTTTAATCGTTTGATCTCTTTCTCGTTCCCGTTCGCAGCTTCAATCTGCGATTCAATTTTGCTTGCGTACCAGGTCGGCAATAGCTCATTTAAGCATATTAGCCCTAATACAATAGCAACAATTGTAATAAGTCCTTTTCCTTGCATTTTGTTATAACTACGTTAAATTAAGTCGGCAAATATAATGATTTTATTGATATTTTATGAATTTTTAACGGTAGAAATCGTTTATTTTCAGATATATTCAGGAATATTTTTGACTAAATGTGAAAGTATTTTTCATGTTTGAATAAAACTTAATTTATATTTCATTTAAAATTATCAATTCTGGAAACTTTATTGATGACAATAATAAAGTGCAGGAAACAAAAATTGCTCAGATGCAAGTCTAAGCAATCATATTTATATAAAATTCAAATATATTTTAAACCTTTCTAAATAGTCATGGAAAAAATCCTTGTTTCCGGCTTATTTCTCATCATTCTGAGATCAAAAACCATCGCAACATTTCTGGTAAAAGCTCTGCCTTTTTCTGTAATTTTTATCTGATTTCCATTAATTTCCACTAATTCATCCCGCTGCATTTCATCCAGCATTGCAAAAGCATTTTGAAGCTCGGGAATGGCATGAATGTCCTGAAATGTTGTTTCCAACTGACACATCAGATTTAAAATATTTCTTCTGATCAGCAAATCTTCATCATTAAGAATATGACCTTTCACCACAGGAATCTCTCCTTCTTCAACCATTTTCTGATACTCTTCTACCGTTTTTACATTCTGTGCAAAAGCATACCAGGAATCTGAAATAGAAGACATACCCAAACCTACCATCAACTGGGTGTTGCTGGAAGTATAGCCCATAAAATTTCTGTGTAGTTTTTTATGAATTAAAGACTGATAGAGATCATCATGTTCCAGTGAAAAATGATCCATCCCCACTTCAATATATCCGAGTTCCTGTAAAAGTTTTTTACCGTCTTCATATAAACGGCGTTTTTCTTCTCCGCTCGGGAGGTCATTTTCATCAAAACCACGCTGTCCCACGCCTTTTACCCATGGAACATGAGCGTAAGAATAGAATGCAAGGCGGTCTGGCTTCAGTTCTAAGGTTTTGCGAATGGTATATTCCATGGCATCCCAATGCTGATGAGGAAGTCCGAAAACCAGATCATGACTCACTCCTGTGTATCCGATTTCTCTTGCCATTTCGGTAACTTCTTTTACTTTCTCAAAAGGCTGAATTCTGTTGATGGCTTTCTGTACTTTCAAATCATAATCCTGAACTCCAAAACTCGCTCTTCGGAAACCAAGATCATACAAAGTCTGCAAATGTTCTCTTGTGGTATTATTCGGATGTCCTTCAAATGAAAACTCAGGTTTTTCTGAAATTTCAACAGTTTCAAAAATTCCCTCCAGTAAAGTTTTTAAATTTTGGGGAGAAAAAAAAGTGGGAGTTCCACCTCCTAAATGAAGTTCTTTCAGTTTTGGTTTCTCATTAAACAGCTGAAGATAAAGCGTCCATTCTTTCAAAACACTTTCCAGATAAGGAATTTCTACGCTATGCTGCTTTGTAATTCTTTTGTGACATGCACAAAACGTACATAATGCTTCACAAAAAGGCAGGTGGATATAGATTGAAATCCCTTCTTCCGAATTACTTTCTTTAAATGATCTTATGACGCTTGATTTCCATTCTTCACGGGAAAAAGTAGATTCGTCCCAATAAGGGACTGTAGGATAAGAGGTATATCGAGGACCGGGAATATTATATTTATCAACTAATGAACTCATGCAGAATTAAAAATAAATGATTAAATGAATTAAAAAAAATCATCATGCAAAATTAACCAATACTTCTGAAATAAAGACTATGAATCCGTATGAGTTTGAACATCTAAAATTTAAGTTTCATTATAGAAATTTTATCTTTTCCTGCAAAAGCGATGGTATTTTTATCAATCCAACGGCAGACATAAAACCCTTTTTCATCTGAAATTTTTTTCCATGTTTTGCCATAGTCTGATGAATAACTGATGTGCTGATCTCCAACAGAGATGATTTCTTTACCTTTTGATCCCGGTTTTATTTTCACGCAAGTCGTGTAACCTGCATTATTTCCTGATGCCTGAATTTGCCATGTTTCGCCTCCATTTTTTGTTGTCGCAATATTATTGATATTAGCTTCTTGTTTTGTATAGTCGCCACCTACAGCAATTCCGAAGTTTTCATCGGCAAAATCTATTGAATAGATACCTTGAGATTCTGAATCCTGAATAAATCCCGTTTCAAAAACTTCTGCATATTGAGATACTAAATTAAATTTAAAAATTCTTGCTGAACCACCCCCTGTTCCTAGCCATAGATATTTTTTATAAGATGCTAAATTGGTATTACTGGCTGCAAAAGCAGCCTCACCCTCGTTCATCATTAATTTCCCGTTCCGGGAGATAAAGCTGGATGGTTTATAACTGTTCTTTTTAGGAAAAATTTCCAGCAATTTCAATTTTAAACTTTCATCAGTATCACTAAATGAAAAAGCCAAGTCATCATTTACAAAGTGTAAAGCATCATAAAAAGCTGTTTTCGTTGCATCTGTATAAATAATTTCAGAAGTAAGTCTTTTTTTATTAATCTTGAAAAAATAAGCCGGACTTTCAATAGTAACAGCATAAAATGATGTTTTATCCTGAGCCAGAGTTCTCAATTGAAGTTTCTTTTCAGAAAGCCTGATCTGTTTTTGGTTCTGTGTTTTTTTTAAATCAACATACCCGAATTTAGAATCTGTTCCGCTATACCAAATTTTGTTATCATGTAGTTCAATAGCTCTGATGCTTATTTTATCATTGAATATATTGGTAAAACTTTCAATTTGTTGAGCAAAAAAGAGATTAGAGCCAATAAATAAAGTGAGTATAAATAATCTTTTCATTAGTAAAGTGATTAACAAAAAATCCTATCATAAAGATAGGATTTAATATATATTATTCTGAATTTATTCGTTGTTAAGTTTTGAATGTTTTTTACCATAAAAGAAATAAATCAGTAATCCCAAACCTAGCCAAATACCCAGTCGCTCCCAGCTTTCTATCGGCAAACCAGCCATTAATGCTACACAAATAATAATTCCTAAAACAGGAATCAGCGGCACTAACGGAACACGGAATCCTCTTACAGCATCCGGATTGCTTTTTCTCATCATCATAACACCTACACAAACAAGTGCAAAAGCAAATAATGTTCCTATACTTACCATATGACCAAGATCTGAAACCGGCACAAAACCAGCAAAAATACTTACAAAAACCATAAAGATAAGATTGGTTTTCCATGGAGTTTTATTTTTCTTGTGCAGCTCACTAAAAGTTTTTGGTAAAAGACCATCAATACTCATGCTGTAAAACACACGGCTTTGTCCCATTAACATAACAAGCATTACCGAAGTATAACCCGCAATAATAGCAATGGTAAGCGAAGAATTAAGGAATGTGTATCCTGTTTTTGCAAATGCTGTCGTTACCGGACTTGCATCACCTTTAAAGTTCAAATAATTTTCTAATCCTGTCAGTACAAATGCAAACAAAACGTATAGTAAAGTACATATCACTAGTGAACCTATGATACCGATAGGCATACCTTTTTGCGGATTTTTAGCCTCTTGTGCAGCAGTAGAAACCGCATCAAATCCAATAAAAGCAAAGAATACCACTCCCGCTCCTCTTAAAATACCGCTCCATCCGTAATGTCCGAAATAATCGCTTCCGAAAAACTCCATAAAAGACATTTTTCCTGAACTCATCAATACTTCACCTTCATTAGTCGGAATAAAAGGGGTATGATTCGCAGAATCTATAAAGCCCCATCCCAATGCGATAAAAACAAGAACAACGGTTACTTTTAAAATTACCAGAATATTATTAAGAAGAGCCGACTCTTTCGTTCCTCTTATTAAAAGTAATGACAATAGACAGACAATAAGAATTGCGGGTAAATTTACAATTCCGCTTACTTCATCCCAAGGACTGTGAAGTAATGATGGTGGCAAATCTACTCCGACAGAATGCAAAAATTTTGCGACATACTGTGACCAGCTTACCGCTACTGTTGCTGCTCCTAAAGCATATTCTAGTACTAAGTCCCAACCAATGATCCAGGCTATGAACTCTCCCATTGTGGCATAAGAATAAGTATAGGCACTTCCCGCAACAGGAATCATTGATGCAAATTCTGCATAGCACAAACCAGCAAATGCACAGCCTACAGCTGCTAAGATAAAAGAATAAACTACAGCAGGACCAGCATTATCTGCCGCTGCAATTCCTGTAAGAGAAAAAAGACCGGCACCAATTATTGCTCCAATTCCTAGTGCAACCAGAGAAGTGGCAGAAAGTGATCTTTTTAAACCTTTTTCACTATCATCGGCATGCGCCAAAAGTTGCTTTAGTGGTTTTGTTTTCCAAATATTAGACATATTTTTTCATTATTAAAGATTTACGAAAATATAAAAAATTTAGAGATATTAACATTTAATCGTTGATTTTCGTGAATTAATTTAATTTAAAAATTATAAAAAACTGATTTACACCCCTTTCATACCATTTTTTATGATCTGTTTTTTTATTTAATTTTTAAACTGCAAATTGATATGATTTCTTGATAAAAACTTTATGAAATTCTAAACGCTATGCAAATATTACTTGAAATTGCAGATAATTTTGAATTTTTTCAATTAAAAATATTTGTTATTCCGTCGGGCTTATTTTGCAATATATCTTTATATAATAGCATGAGATAGGTATTGTATATCATCTCTATTTTAATTCGGTTCAATATTTGGTATTTATTGTTACGGGAATTATAGAATTCTTGTCTGGAAAAATAGTTATACTAATAAAAGAACGATACAGTTATGAAAAATATTATAAAAATAGTTTTAGGATTGGGTCTTACCGTAAGTCTCACAGCATGCTCTGCATACAATAATAGTTATGCATCTTATGGAGAACCTTATTATGATAATGGTTACTACTATGCACCTCCCGGATATTACGGAACCGGCGGATACTACGGGAATGATGGTTATTATTACCGCAACGACATGAGATATTATTATGACAGCGGAATTCCTTATTATTATGGAAACAACAGAACCAGAATATATCTTGAGCGGCAAAACTCAAATGCTCCGCGACAGAACAGTGGTTTCAGAAATGTACCTAATAACAATAATCCGAGAAACAATACCAACAACAACGGATTTAGAAATCCAAACAGAAACACGAGGGGCAACAGTGGTTACAGAAATCAAGCTCCGCAGAGAAATACACAACAGCCATCACGTGACAACAATGGAAATGGTTTCAGAAACAGCAATTCAGGAGGAAACAGAACTGAAGCACCACAAAATAATAGCAAAAATAATCAAAATGGTGGATTCAGAAGATAAACATCCATTGAATAAAATAATAAACGGGCAGATTTACTGTTCGTTTTTTCATATAAAATAAAGTAATTTTGCAGGATTTTTATTAATTATTAACAAAAATTTCAATTGTAATGGAATTCTACAAATATCAGGGAACCGGAAACGATTTTATAATGATCGACAACCGGGATCTACAGTTTCCTAAAGATCAAAATATCATCGCAAAACTTTGTGACAGAAGATTTGGGATTGGCGCAGACGGTCTTATTCTTCTGGAAAACGAAGACCGCTATGACTTTAAAATGGTTTATTATAATTCGGATGGCGGAGAAAGCACCATGTGCGGAAACGGAGGCAGATGTCTGGTTGCATTTGCTTTCTTTCTGGATATTTTTGAGGAAAAATGCACATTTACTGCTATTGACGGAGAACATGAAGCCGAAATACACAATGGAGTTGTCAAACTAAAAATGATTGATGTTGAAAACATTTCTTATGACGGAGAAGACTCTGTTTTGAATACGGGATCGCCCCACTATGTAAAATATGTTGAAGACATTGCCAATTATAATGTTTTTGCAGAAGGAAAAAAGATCAGAAACTCTAAAAATTACAGTGAAAAAGGCATTAATGTCAACTTTATAGAAAAAATTTCTGATAACGAAATATTTGTAAGAACCTATGAACGAGGCGTTGAGGATGAAACGTACAGTTGCGGAACAGGAGTTACAGCTTCTGCTTTAACTTTTCTGCAAAAAAACAATCTAAACTCAATCAAAGTAAAAACTATAGGTGGTAATCTGAAGGTTTATGCTGAGAAAAATGCCGGAAAATTTCATAAAATATGGCTTGAAGGTCCCGCGAAGCAGATTTTCAGGGGCAAAATTGACCTTATTTAATTTTTACTTAAAACTATTAATCTTATTTCAGAAATGAAAAAAGCTATTCTTATCATTTTCCTTTTAATTCTTGCTGTTGCAGGATTTTTTGGTTTTAAATTTTATAAAAAATATTATGGCAGCAATGTAGCAAAAGAAGGATATGTACTCATCCCTCACGGAGCCAATTTAAAACAGATTTTAGATTCTGCAAGCCAATATATTGACAACAAAGAGTCTTTTGAAGAAGTAGCAAAAGACAAGAATATGGATAATTACTTTAAACCCGGTCGTTATCATTTTCAGAAAGGAGCCAGCAATACTTCTTTAGTCAATATGATAAAGGCAGGTAATCAGACAGCGAACTCTTTCAGAATCGGTGATTTTGGAGATGTCTACCAGATGCTTGGAAAAGTGAGCCGAAAAACAGAGCTTGATTCTTTAAAATTTGTAAATGATTTGAATAAGATTGCTTCCCAAAAAGGTTATAAAAATGCAGAAGATCTTAAAAAATATTTTTTTATTGATACTTATCAATTTTTCTGGACGGTGACTCCGCAAGAGTTTTTCACAAAATTTGATGATCAGTACCAAAAATTCTGGAACGACGAAAGAAAATCGAAAGAACAACAGTCGAGATTAACGAGAGATCAAATCTATGCTCTGGCTTCTATAGTGTATAAGGAATCTGGAGGAAAACCAGACGAAATGAAAACCATTGCAGGTCTTTATCTTAACCGTTACAAAAAAGACATGAAACTGCAGTCTGATCCTACCGTAATCTACGCCATCAATAAGCAGACAAATTTTAAAGAACCTATAAAAAGAGTTTTTTATAAGCACCTTACAACACCATCACCTTATAATACTTACGCCAATAAAGGAATCCCACCAGGACCGATCTGTGTTGTTGATAAAAATTCTGTAGACGCTGTTCTGAATGCGGAGAACAACAATTATATTTTTATGTGTGCAGATCCGGCAAGATTAGGATATCACAAATTTACTGCAAGCGCAGAAGAGCATGCAGTGAATGCAAAAGCATATCAGGAATGGCTCAATTCTAAAAATATTAAATAATAAAAATATTTAACTTTATTTAACCATTTTGAAATTAACATTTACCATTAATAAACGACATATAAATTATAAACATTAAATAAACCATGAAATTGGCTCAATTTATGTTTTGATCAAAAATTTAATCATAAAGCATTATTGTTACAATTTCATAAAAAAAATATCTATGAATCAAACGGAAATAATCAGTATTTTCACCAGGAAAACCTTAGGTCTTACTTTTGTGCTTTCAGCAGCAGCTTTAGCATTTGCTCAGGAAAAAGTCGGAATCTCTGGAACAGTTGTAGACAAGAGCAATCAACCGGTACCTTATGCTTCAGTAACTTTCAGTCACAAGCAGAACAAACTTTTCAGTGATGCTACTCTTACTGATGAAAAAGGTAATTATAAACTAGATCTTACTCCGGGAAATTACGACATTTCAGTTGAAGCTATAGATTATAAAAAAAGCATCATCAATAAGCAGATCAGTAAACCCGGAAATATTGGAGCTCTTTCTATTGAAGCAGAATCTACTGCCACAAATGTAAAAACTCAGGACATTCAGGGCGTAACAATTACGGCTACAACAAAGCCATATAAAGTAGAATTGGATAAAAGAACCTATGATCCTTCTCAGGATATCGTAAGCAAAGGAGGAAATTTGCAGGATGTTTTATCTAATGTACCTTCTGTTTCTGTTGATACAGACGGAACGGTTTCTATGAGAGGAAGCTCTAATGTACGCTTCTTAATCAATGGTAAACCATCTGCACTTTTAGGAATTGATGACGGAGCCAATGCTTTGCAAAGTATTCCGGCAGATCAGATCGAAAGAATTGAAGTCATTACCAATCCTTCATCCAAATTTGAAGCGAGCGGAACCGCAGGTATTTTGAATATTATTTTAAAAAAATCGAAGAAAACAGGTTTTAACGGTAGTGTGATTGGAACTTTGGGCTATTTACCCCAAACAAATTTAAACACCAATTTAAGCTGGAGAAAGGGAAATCTTATATGGTTTCTAAATGGCGGCGGCGGTTATCGAGAATCCAAGAATACCAACAGAAACAATGCTGTATTCTTTGGTGCTGTTTTAGATGATGACAGGATATCAACAGACCAGGAATCTATTACAGATAATAAAAACAGCAACTACAACGCTTCTTCCGGGATTGTTTACGACATTTCAGAAAAAACTTCTATAAATGCATCAGCGACTGTCAGAACTTTTGAAAGTGAAAATTTGGGTACCATAACTTATGATTATCGTTTTCTAAGAGATCCTGGTAGTTTTGCAAAAAGAGTAAACACCGGAGCAAATAACAATCTTGCTTTTCAGGGAGATTTAGGATTAGATCACAAATTTGATGATAATGGGCAAAATATTTCTCTTTCTCTTAGTTTACAGAGCAACAGATCATACAATGATACCGATGTAAACCAAACTACCGACAATTTGTTTAAACTACAGAATGTTATTAACCAGACAACAAGGAATAAAACATTGATTGGTAAAGCCGATTATGAACTTCCAATTGGCGAAAATGCGAAACTTGAGGCTGGCTACAGATTAGATATCAATCAGAATATTTATGATAATGATGTTTTAGAAAGAACTGTATCAAACCCTGAGTTCTATTTTTTGAATAACTTTACTTACAATGCATATTACAGGGAAATTTTCAATGCAGGATACGTTCAGTTTAAAAGTAAAATTGGCAAATTGGGTTATCAGCTTGGTTTGAGAAATGAATATTCGGATATTGATGTTAAATATTCAAACTTGGATTATTACACGTCTAATATTGATAATAATAAAAGATATAATAATATTTTTCCTACAGTATTTTTAAGTTATGAATTAGCAAAAGACAATCAATTCTTAATCAATTACTCAAGAAGAATCGACAGACCAAGATCATGGTTTCTTATTCCAAATCCCAGCTATTCTGATAACCAAAATATCTTTGAAGGAAACATTGACCTGAATCCTTCTTATGTGGATTCTTATGAATTTGGGTATAGTATCTCAAAAAGTAAACTGACCATCAATCCTACAATTTATTACAGGCACTCTAATGATGATGTAAAAATGCTGGTTTATTCAGACAAAGGAGTATTCAAGACAAAACCTATCAACTTAGGAACAGATGACCGTTACGGTTTGGATTTGAATTTCAGTTGGGATGCAACAAAATGGTTGAAATTCTTAGGAAATGTAGACTTATTCGGATACAAAACTACCGGAATTTACACCGATCCTGCAATTCTTAGCAAGCCTATGTCTTTTGAGGGATCAGGATTTTCTACAAGAGCAAGACTTACTTCAAGCTTTAAAGTTGACAAAACATTTAGTTTCCAGTTACAAGGCTTCTACAGAGGTCCGACGAAAACAGAAAACCAAACCAGAAAAGATATGTATGCGTTAAATTTTGGGGCATCAAAAACAATTTGGAAAGGCGATGGAACGATATCGTTCAATATTCAGGATATTTTTAATACCCGTGCTATGAGAAGTACTACCAATACTGCAGAATTTATACGAGATTCTTATATGCAGTGGCAGCCAAGACAGTTTGCTGTTTCCTTAACATACAGATTTAAGCAAGGAGAAAAAATTGAGCAGCCTAAACGTAAAAAGGATGTGAACTCAAATGCTTCCGGAGATGACCAGCAAGGTCCAATGTAAATGATTTATCCTATAAACAAAAATCCCGAAAATTGAAATTTTCGGGATTTTTTTATTTTAACAATTCCTTTGCCATTTCGGCTTCATAAATTCTTCGTCTTAAATCGCTGGAAGAAAAACGATGGTCTCTTTTATTATAAAAAATTTCAATTCCTTTCTCTTCACAATATTTTTTTCCTGTAAAGTCTCTATCCAGATAGTCATCACCAATGATTCTTACATCAATCACGAAAGATTTCAGAATATCTTCCAGATCTTGTTCTGTGTAATACGGGATAATTTCATCTACTGCATCTACTGCTTTCAGCTGAATATATCTTTCTACAATAGTCTGAGTAGGTTTATTTTTATTCGGACGGTCATGTGAAGGGTCTATCTGAAGACCTACAATAAGGTAATCGCAAACAGTTTTTGCTTCTTCTAGCATCTTGATATGACCTGCATGCAGCAAATCAAATGAGGAAAAAGTAATTCCTATTCTTTGTGTTTTCATAAATAGCTATTTTTTAAGGTTTCAATTTGAGGAATTTTTCATCAATAATATAAATTTCCTCATTCTTATTTTAATATTAATTATTTCTTGACTGCAAATATTTCTGCCATTCCCACACTGTCCTCAAAGCATGTTCCAAAGAGGTTTCTGATTTCCATTTTAACTCTTTTTCTGCTTTATCTGCGTTGGCGTAAGCGATTGTAATATCTCCTTCTCTCCTATCGCAAATCTGGTAAGGAACTGAAACATCGTTTGCTTTTTCAAAAGCGTGTACAACTTCCAGCACAGATGAACCCTTTCCGGTTCCCAAATTGAAAACATCAACAACTGTTTCATCAGATTTTTTATTCATCAGATTCTTCAGTGCTGCAACGTGAGCTTTTGCAAGATCCACTACATAAATATAATCTCTGATCGCTGTTCCGTCTTCAGTAGGATAATCATTTCCCCAAACACTTAGTGTTTCACGAATTCCGGCTGCCGTCTGCATTACATAAGGAACCAGATTATTGGGAATTCCAATCGGTAATTC
Organism: Chryseobacterium echinoideorum; assembly: GCF_007474535.1. Classification (GTDB taxonomy): domain Bacteria; phylum Bacteroidota; class Bacteroidia; order Flavobacteriales; family Weeksellaceae; genus Chryseobacterium; species Chryseobacterium echinoideorum. The sequence goes on from NZ_VKNW01000007.1 coordinate 158,565, forward strand.
TCCCAACAAAGCCGATGGATGAGCACCAATCGGATTAAAGTATCTTAAAAGACATATCTTTTTCTGGTAACCCACTGCAAAGTCTTTAAGAATCTCTTCTCCCATCTGTTTTGTTTTGCCATAAACACTTTCCGGCATTTTAAGCGGAGTATTTTCATCAATTGGCATAACATCCGCTTGTCCGTAAACCGTGCATGATGAACTGAAGATAAAGTTAGAAATATTTCTTGATTTAAATTCCTGAAGAATATTAATCAGCGAAAATAAATTATTTTCATAATAATCAATTGGTTTTTCCTGGCTCTCTCCTACTGCTTTAAAAGCAGCAAAATTGATGCATCCGTCAATCTGATGGGCTTCAAAAACCTGAGTAAGAAGTTCTTTTCTTTTTAAATCAAAAGGATAAAAAACAGGTTTTTTACCTGTAATTTCTTCTATATTATGTAAAATAAATTTTTCTGAATTGGATAAATCATCTACGATTATCACTTCAAAATTGTTATTGATGAGTTCTACAACGGTGTGAGAACCGATATATCCGAGTCCGCCTGTGACGAGTATTGCCATTTTTTTGCTTATGTTTTTTATTTTAATTGATGCCAATTGTATCTATTTCATTGGTCGAATTTTTCTTTTTCTTATTAACATTTAAATAAACGATATACAAGATGATGAAGACGCATACAAATAAATTAAAAGTAATTAATAAATTAAAATACGCGTTATTTTCATAATTTTTAAGTAAAGTGAACTGAGCATATAAAATCAAAGCACCAATTAATCCAGCAAAAATATTAAGTATAAGTTTTGTTATTTTAGCTTGATAGTAAAGCAATAAAGTACAAATTAAATTAGCTGCAACATAAAAAGAGAATTTACCAATAGTTAATAAACGATCTTCATTGTAGTGATTGTCCATTGAGGAGCCATAACTTTTTAAAACATATGTAAGAAACAATGCATAAATTACGACAAGTAAGAAATGGAATCCTAAAAATAATTTATATTTTCGTCCGCTTAAAAAAAAATCTTTTCTCATTTGTCGTTATTCCATAAACTCTAAGACCGCGTCCGTAATATACTTCAGCTGCTCTTCATCCAATTCTGTATGCATCGGAAGCGAAATTACCTGATCCAGAAGCTTATCTGTATTTACAAAATCAGCATCATTACTTTCCTGATAATACGCTTTTTGCTTTCTTAAAGCCACAGGATAATAGATCATTGCAGGAATTTCTTTTTCAGTTAAAAATTTCTGCAGTTCATTTCGTTTTCCATTCAGGATTCTCAAAGTATATTGATGAAATACGTGGGTTGAGTATTCGGCTCTTTTGGGAGTCAGAATATTTTCATTCCCTGCGAAAGCTTCATCATAAAAATCTGCCGCTTTTCTTCTTGCATCATTGTAAGTATCCAAATGGGGAAGTTTTTTTCTCAAAATCGCAGCCTGAACACTATCTAATCGGGAATTTACTCCAACTTCATCATGATAATATCTTTCATACATCCCATGATTGACAATTCCTCTTAATCTATGAGCCAAATCATCGTTATTCGTGAAAATTGCACCTCCATCTCCGTAACATCCTAAATTTTTAGAAGGAAAAAAAGAAGTTGTTCCTACAGTAGACATGGTTCCCGCTTTTTTTACCGTTCCGTCTGAAAAAGTAAATTCTGAGCCAATTGCCTGTGCATTATCTTCAATTACAAAAAGATTATTTTCTTCTGCAATTCTCAAAACTTCTTCCATATTGGCGCACTGCCCGAAAAGATGTACAGGAATAATGGCTTTTGTTCTAGGAGTAATAGCTTTTTTAATAGCCTCAGTCGAGATGGTAAAAGTATCGTAATCTACATCCACTAAAACCGATTTAAGCTTTAATAAATGAATCACTTCAACCGTGGCGGCAAAAGTAAAATCTGAAGTAATTATTTCGTCACCTTCCTTCAGATCAAGAGCCATCAAAGCAATCTGCAAAGCATCTGTTCCGTTGGCACAAGGAATTACGTGTTTTACATCCAGATAAGTTTCCAGTTCGTTTTGAAAAAGCTTTACTTCAGGTCCGTTGATAAAAGCAGCAGAATCCATCACATTAAGAACCGCATTATCTACATCATTTTTTATTTTGTAATACTGACTTTGTAAGTCAACCATCTGAATTTTCTTCATATTCTTATAATTTTTTTGAAAATGCCGCCCAATTTCAGTTTAAAATGTGTGCGGGTTTATCAATAAATATTTGTGTAAAAATAAGGAATTTAAAATCCTGTCAAAAATTTTATTGATTTTGTTTTATCTTTATGCAAAATTATAAGATGAAAAAGTTTTTATTCTTTTGTTTTTTAGCGGGTTACTCCACTTTATTCGCACAATCAGAATTGGTGTTTGTCTACTTTACAGGAAAACCGAACAAAGCTGCGTTTTATGCCAATCCTCTTTCTGAGCTTACTCAAAAATCACTGGACAGGAGAACTGCACTGGGAATTCCGCTTAATGACCAGGATGCTCCTATTGAGCAATCTTATATACAAAATTTACAAAACCTGGGATTCACTATTACCGATTATTCAAAATGGCTGAATGGTGTTGCCGTTAATGCCAATCAGGCTCAGGTAAATATTATAAAAGCTCAGCCTTTCGTGCAATCTGTTGAAAGTTTTGCTAAAAATTCTTCATTAATTTTAAAAACTCAGACAACCAATAAATGGTCTGAGTTTGAAGCCCAACAAAAAAAATTAACGGTTTTCGGGTATGGCGCAGGTTCCGAACAGATTGATCAGATTAATCTCAGACCTCTTCATCTTGCAGGATATACAGGAACAGGAATTACCATTGCCGTTATTGATACCGGATTCCCTACCGTTGATACCGGCTCGGCATTTTCAAGATTATGGACTCAAAATAAAATTAAAGGAGGCTATGATTTTGTAGCGAAAAACAATGATATTTATAATCCTTCTCTCAATTATCACGGAACAATTGTTTTAGGAACAATTGGCGGATATATTACGGATTCGTTTGTGGGTTCTGCTCCTGATGCTGATTTTTATCTTTATAGAAGTGAAAATGCAGCTGTTGAGATTCCTGAAGAAGAATTATACTGGATTGAAGCTGCTGAAGAAGCCGATAGAAAGGGGGTAGATATTATTACAACTTCTCTGGGTTACAATATTTTTGATGACCCAAAATACAATTATACGTACGCTCATCTAAACGGATCAACATCTTTCATTGCAAGAGGAAGCGAAATTGCAGTCAATAAAGGGATTTTTGTTTTATTTGCAGCAGGCAATTCTGGTCAGAACTCGTGGCATTATCTTACAACACCGGCAGATAACACCAAGGTTTTTACTATCGGAGCGGTAGATTCAGCAGGAAATTCTTCAGGATTTTCTTCTTACGGACCGAATTCTCTCGGAGCTGTAAAACCTGATGCAAGTGCAAGAGGAACCAATACGGTAACAGTTAACAATAATACTGTGACCACTTCTACCGGAACTTCTCTCTCAACTCCTGTTGCTGCAGGCGGTGTTGCTTGTCTTATACAGGCATTTCCTGCCATGAACAGAGACTTGATGAGAACTAAACTGCGGCAGACCGCTTCTCTTTATCCTGCCCACACTGATCAGATGGGATATGGAATTTTAAATTTCGGCAATTTTTACAATTCTACACTCAACACTTCTGAACTTGTACAGCAAAATAAAATTGCCATTTTTCCAAACCCTGTAAAAACCATTCTGAACATTGCAACAGCAGAAGATGTAATTGCAGCTGAAGTCTATGATAATTTGGGAAGATTTATTATAAAATCTGATCAAAAATCAATTCAGATGGAAGACTTTGCAAAAGGAATCTATTACCTTAAAATTAAAACTAAAAATAATGTTTATTATGAAAAGTTTATCAAAGAATAATTTCTCAAAGCAATTAGCGATGCTTATTTAATCTGATGAATAGTCTTAGTTTTTAATCTTTGTTTGTTCGTTACTGCTTAGCAGAGAACAGAAGTTTTTTCAGGTATGATAAATTGTCGAAAGTAAGTTGTAGTTGAATTTTAATTCAAATCAAAAATAGTTTTATTTGAATGGTTTTCTTTGGATCCACTCAGTTTTTGGATTGAGTGACGAAAAAATTTTATCCATGAAAAGATTGACAGCTTTATTATGATGTTGTATTAATCCGAAAATTTCAACAGGTTCTGCACCAATGGTAGATTTTATTTCCAAAGCTGTTCTCCCAAAGATGATTCTGTCAAAACGGTTTTCAATTCCAAATTCTACCATATCAAAAAGCATATTCAGATAAATCTGTTTCTCTTTCTGAATTTCTTTATCATATCCAAGAAAATAGGTATCAATATCTTCATTATTAATGATCAAGGTATAAAAACCGATCAGCTTTTCATCTAAAAAATAACCAAAAACCCTGAATTGTTGATCTAAATAGAATTTCATCGTTTCAAAATGATTTTCGCAAAGAAAAAATGTATTGAAGGGTACATTTTCGGCTACGTTATGATACAAAGAGTTCATATCATGCTGATATTTTTTTATCTGTTGAAAACTCAATTCAAATTTCTGAATGCCATCCAGCTTTTTTTTAGCAGATTTAAATCTTGCTCTGTATTTTTTAGAAAAATCCTGAGAATAGTTTTCTATAGTCTTCCATTCTTCCCTGATCTTTAAAATCATATTGGGCTGAACAGAAAATCTGTAATATTTTTCAAATTTTTTTGTTTCAAAATGCTTTAAAAAACCTCTCTGGTAATCTTTAAAAATAACAAGAGATGGCTTATCAAATAGCTGTTGAAACGTAGCTACAGATTCACGTAATAACAGCATTGATTTTTCTGATGAGATTTTTGAAGAATTAAAATAAAATCCGTTTTGCCCGGTAAGCATATTATTTCCAAGAATCAATAAATCTCTAATAAACTTTTTTGTAATAAAATTTCTGATGCTGCACAAAATTTCATTTTTCTGAAAAGACTGATGTTCTGTAAAGCTTAAATACTGAATCAAAGCTCCTCCTATCAATTGATTGTCATCAAAAAAACCGGTAAAAGCACATTTCATATTCTCCGGTTTGGATTCTTCTAATGCATAAAAATAGGATTTGGACAACATAATGTTATATTGCCCGATAACAAAATCCCAGTCATCCGGAAATTCTGAAACAGATTTAAAAATTTTAAAATGATAAGCCATACAAAAAGACTGCAAATCTAGTTTTTAAATTGCAATCTCTTTATTTTTGAGTTACCCAATTAAAACCATCAATTGCATACCAACCGCAGATGATTCCGCCCATTAAGGTAATAGTTAAAGTCCAATAACCGGTATTAATCAAAATATATTTCCAAGATTTTCTCTCGAACATTGCATTAATTGCAAGCATTGGCAAAACAAACATAATTCCTGTCATAAATGAATGAAGCGCGCCATGTCCGAATGATCTGAAAGCTGTTCCGTAATCATTCATAAATACGATGTAAGATGGTTTTGCAAGAGCTTCGTCACCTCCAATCATCCCCAAAGCTCCGAATTGATGAATCGTCACAAACTGAAGAAACATCCCAATCATTAAAGATAAAATAACTGAGAGAATAAATATAACTCCCATATTGCTGCTTTTTATTTTCTCTTGGGTCAATCCGGATTCTTTCATCCATGCATTTCCGAAAAATTTGGGGTTATACCAGATAAATCCTGTTATTAAAGGAATAAAAGCCGCAAAAAGTATTGCCAGAAAATTAATTTGTACCATCGCTTAAGTTTTTAGTTAGTGTTCAAATTTACATTAAAAATCAATCTTACCAACACTATTGTTATGTATTATGGCTGAAAACTTGCTTACACATAATTTAAAATGAGCTTTAAATTACAGGATGGATTATGTATTGATATTGACCTTTGCAGGAATTGCAGTATTTTTGATGGTTTGGATGCCAAAATTATCTCAGTATACAGGAATTTCATATTCTGTATTTTATGTGTTATTTGGATACATCATTTATTTACTTTTTCCACAACATTTACCCAATCCGATTCCTGCAGATAATCTGGATTTTACCCTGCATCTTTCTGAGCTCATTGTCATTATTTCTTTAATGGGTACAGGATTAAAAATTGATCAGAAATTTTCTTTCAAAAACTGGTCGTCTCCACTGAAGCTGGTCTTTATCACGCTGATATTATGTGTTACTGCTGTATTTTTTTTAGGACACTATATATTAGGACTGAGTTTGGCTTCTGCGGTTTTACTGGGAGCTGTTCTTGCTCCTACAGATCCTGTTTTGGCTTCTGATGTGCAAGTAGGACCTCCTAACGAAAAATATACAAGTAAAACCAAATTTATTCTTACAGCAGAAGCCGGAATAAATGATGGGGTAGCATTTCCATTTTCATGGCTTGCGATAGTGATCGGATTTTCAATGTCGGGACAGAATGTTAGCTTTTTAAAATGGTTTACTTATGACGTAATTTACCGTATCGCTGTAGGAGTCTTCCTTGGATTTATAACCGGAAAGATTTTAGGATATATTGTATTTGCTGCTTCAAAAAAGCACAGCTTTCTAAAAACCAGTGACGGACTTCTTGCTTTAGCGACAACACTTTTGGTTTATGGATGTACAGAACTCATCTATGGATATGGCTTTATTGCAGTCTTTGTATGTGCGATTACCTTTCGTCACTACGAAAAAAAACATGAATATCATGAGGAGCTTCACTCATTTACTGATCAGATAGAAAGACTTTTGCTTTGTATTTTGCTTATTCTTCTTGGAGGTAGCGTAGCCATGGGGAGTTTAGAAAATATAACATGGCAGACATTGGCATTCGCTCTTATATTTTTACTGATCATAAGACCATTTTTCGGCTGGTTAGCACTCAGAAAAAGCTCACTTAATTTTAGGGATCAACTTATAGTCGGTTTTTTCGGAATCAGGGGAATGGGTTCTGTATTTTATCTTTCTTTTGCTTTTACTAAATTTGATTTTGAAAATAAAAATGAACTGTGGACATTGGTTTTGTTTACCATTCTTCTTTCAATTGCTATACACGGATTTACAGCAAACAAAGCGATGAAAAAGGCAGATTAGTCTTTATTTTCCATATTTAATATTGATTTCTTTTAAGGTTAATTGGCATAATTAAGCTTATGTTTAAACAATAATCATCAAAAGTAAATGATTTTTGTTGTGGGGCAGATTTTTATATTTTGTACTTTTGTGCCACAAAATTTGTATATCTGATGAATTACGTTGCTGCTGAGAATCTTACCAAATCGTACGGAATAAAAACTTTATTTAAAAACATTAGTTTTAATATTAATGAAGGGGATAAAATTGCCATTGTAGCCAAAAACGGCAGCGGAAAATCTACTCTTCTGAAAATTCTGATGGGTAAAGAAATCGCCGACAGCGGAACTGTGATTATCAACAAAGATATTCAGGTAGTTTTATTCGATCAGGAAATAGATTTCGATTCTCAGCTCACCATTGATGAGTATATGATGACGCTGGATTCTGAACCGATTCAGGCATTGAAAAACTACCATCAATCTCTAAATTCTACAGATACCGATTTTATAGAAAATGCCTTAGCTGAAATGGAAGTGCATAAAGCATGGGATTTGGAAAATGAAATGAAACAGATTCTTTCTCAGCTTAAAATTACAGACCTGAATGCCAAAATGGGAAATCTTTCGGGTGGGCAGATTAAACGTGTGGCTTTAGCCAAACTTTTAACAGAGACCAGAGCTGAACACCGCCATACTCTATTGATCATGGATGAGCCAACCAATCACCTGGACGTAGAAATGGTAGAATGGCTGGAAAACTATCTGAACAAGGCAAAAATAACATTACTTCTTGTTACCCACGACCGTTATTTTCTCGACAGTGTATGTGATACCATCTGGGAAATGGAAGATCAGAATTTATATGTTCATAACGGTGCTTATGCAACCTATCTTGAGAATAAAATGATTCGGGAAGATAACCTCAATGCTACCATTGATAAAGCAAACAATTTATACAGAAAAGAACTGGAATGGATGAGAAGACAGCCAAAAGCCAGAACGACCAAGTCAAAATCCCGAATTGATTCTTTCTACGAAACAGAAAAAGTAGCTAAAACCGACACCAGAAAACAAGGTTTAGAACTTGATTTTGAAATGAAAAGATTAGGAAACAAAATCTTAGAACTCAAAAATATTGATAAAAGTTTTGGAGATAAAGTATTGCTAAAAGACTTCAGTTATTCTTTCCAGAGAGGTGAAAAAGTAGGTATTGTAGGAAAAAACGGAGCCGGAAAATCTACCTTACTCAATATTATCCAAGGATTTGAAAAAGCCAATAAAGGAGAAATTGAAACAGGAGAAACCATTCATTTTGGGTATTTTTCACAAAAAGGTTTTCAGTATAAAGAAGATGAAAGAGTGATAGACTTCATCAGAGAAGTAGCAGAACATTATCCTTTAGCCAATGGAAAAAGCCTTTCTGCATCACAGTTTTTAAGATTATTCTTATTTGATGACCAAACGCAGTACTCTCCTATTTCCAAACTTTCAGGTGGGGAAAAAAGACGACTGCATTTGATGTATATTTTATATCAGAATCCCAATTTTTTAATTTTTGACGAACCTACCAATGATCTTGATCTTCCTACTTTAACGGTATTAGAAAACTTTCTACAGCAATTTCAGGGGTCACTGATTATCGTTTCCCATGACCGCTATTTTATGGATAGAATCGTAGATCATATTCTGGCATTTGAAGGTAACGGAAAAATCAAAGACTTTACAGGAAACTTTTCTGAATACAGAGAAAGTAAAAAAACAGAATCGGTGAACCAAAAAGCTGAAGATAAAGATAAAACTGAAACTCCTGAAAAGAAACTTACTGCAGCCAGTACTTTGGTGACGACAAAAAAGAAACTTTCTTTCAAAGAACAGCGCGAACTGGAAACCATTGAAAAAGAAATACCTGATTTTGAAAAAAACAGAGCCGAGATATTAGAAAAACTTAATAACGAAGCCGATTACGAAAAAATAGCAAGTTTATCTGCAGCCCTCGAAGCTGTGTCAGAAAAGCTTGAAAATCACGAAATGAGATGGCTTGAACTTCAGGAGATTTTAGGAGAAGCATAATTGAGAGAGAAAGTTTGACTGTCTAAAACAATAAAAATTTTAGAGCAAAAAAATTTATTATCAATTTTTCGGGATAAATATAAGTCTCTTACGCTGCTCTAAAACCTTATAAATAAACCACTTTTTCTTGTTTGGCACTTTCCATTGCGGCTTCAATAATTTTCATATTCTGAATAATTTCTTCGGCAGGTGACGGAAGCGGATATCCAAAAACAATATGTTCGTAAATCTCCTGATAATAATTCATATAATTTCCGGGTTCACTAAAAGTCAGAATTCTTTCGGTTTTTTGATTTTCATTAATAAAATTCAGAATTCCATCGTATTGTTCTAAAGGCTGTGTCCATTCTTTTCCGTAAACCGGAGTGGCACCTGCAACCAGTTCGTTTTCCTGATTATCACTTCGTTCCTGCAAAAAACTGCCTTTAGATCCGTGAAAACTATAAGCATAGTGGGCTTCCTTAGAAAATGTACTTGATTTTAATCTTACAATAAAGTGATTTTTATAATAGAGTAAAATTTCAAAATAATCATTGGCAAAACCTTCTCCTTTCATAGAGAAAACATCAGCAAAAACCTTGTCAGGAAATCCAAAAAGTAAAGTTGCCTGATCTATAAGATGTGCTCCTAAATCATGAAGTGTTCCTGATCCTTTATGTAGCGGGCTTTCTTTATGTTCTTTACCTCCGGCTTCAGTTCTGAATCTGTCGAAACGAATTTCTGCTTCCTTTAATTCTCCAAGTTTTCCGCCAGAAATAATTTCTTTTACTTTTAGAAAATCTCTGTCAAATCTTCTGTTTTGATAAACACTTAAAAACAAGCCTTTTTCCTGTGATAGCCTGAAAAGCTCTTCAGCTTCGGCAGCATCTACAGTAAAAGGTTTTTCAACAATAACATTTTTTCCTGATTCTAAAGCTTTTTTTACAAAATCAAAATGAGTCTGAACGGGAGTATTTACGATAACCAGATCAATATCTGCATGATTCAGCATCTCTTCTACCGAACGGTAAATAGTTGCGTCGGGATATTTTTCTTTGGATTGTTCTTTACTTCTTTCAACAATCGCTGAAATAAAAAATCCCGGATGTTCCTTCAAAAACGGAGCATGAAAAACTTTTCCACTCATTCCAAATGCACAAAGCCCGGCTTTTACCAATTGCATAATCTAATTTTTAACAAAGATATTTATAATTCCCCTTAAATCCTGATAAAAACAGGAAACATCGTCTTTCTAAATAATCAATTAATGACAAATATCATTTTATAGTTTTTATTAATTCTAAATAATGATTTACATTTGCGCATTATTTAAAACTACTCTAAATAACAATAAAACGAACATGAAAAAGCAGCTTGCAACAATAGGATTAATATTCGCAGCCATTTCTTTGGATGCGCAGCTGAAATATATTGAAAATGATACTCTCAGAATTCAAACTATTGAAGATGTAAATCTTCATAAAACAGGAAACCCCAACAAGGCGAGACCATTATCTACAAAGTCTAATCTCACGATGATGGAAACTCCTCAGCCAATTTCTATCGTAACTCATGAAATTATTGAGCAACAGCAGGCAAAGCAGCTGAGTGACGTTCTTCAGAATGTAAATGGTATTTATGTAACTTCCTCAAGAGGAAATTCACAGGACAGCTTTGGAGGAAGAGGTTTTATTTTAGGAAATGACAATATTTTCAAGAATGGTTCCAGAGTCAACAGCGGCATTTTTCCTGAAGTAACAGGTCTGGAAAGAGTGGAAGTCCTAAAAGGTGCTAATGCAATGTTGTACGGAAATACCGCAGCAGGTGGTGTTATCAATATGATTACCAAAAAACCGAGATTTAATTTCGGAGGAAGTGTGGGAATGAATGCAGGAAGCTGGAATTCTTATAAGCCGATGGTCGATATTTATGGTCCGCTTTCAAAAAATATTGCCTTCAGAGTTAATGGTACTTATGAGTATGCAGAAAGTTTCAGAGATGTAGTACAATCGGAAAAATATTATTTTAATCCTTCGTTTCTTTTTAATTTAAGTGACAAATCGCAGTTAATTATTGAAGCAGATTATCTCAAGAACGATTTCACTCCGGATTTTGGCATCGGAACCATTACGGAACGTGACGGATATACTTTTAAGCTAAATAATCTCCTTCCGAGAAATGCATTTTTAGGAACAGACTGGCAATTTCAAAATGTGGAACAGGCTACTACCAATGTAACCTTCAACCACCAACTCAATGAAAAATGGACTTTAAATGCTACAGCTTCTTACCAGAATTATACAAAAGATTATTTTTCTACAGAAAGAATTCAGTGGGGGTATGTAAGTGACAGACTGACATGGAAAAGACCGTTGAACAGAACATATAACGAACAAAACTATACTTCTGCACAGATTAATCTGAATGGAGAGTTTAATACCGGAAAAATTAACCATAAAGTATTATTCGGAACTGATGCAGATTATGGTACAGCTGATGCTTATAGCTATTACAATCCTTCCAACAGACGTGCGTACGGAACAAGTTATCTTTACGGAACCGATGGAAATAGCAATGGTCTGCTTTATCTTGACGATCCTGAATCATGGGTAGCCGGAAGTATGCCTGATTCAGAAAAACTGAAAAAAACAAGAATCAATACTAGAAGAATTGGTGTTTACGCTCAGGATTTTGTGAGCCTTACCAAAGAACTCAAAGTAATTGCCGGATTACGATGGTCATATATTGAAAATATGCCCACCATTAGCACCGAATTCAAAACAGAAAAAAATGGTCTGATAGATATTGACTCTAAAGCCGTTAAAAAGCTTGTAGATAATTCTGCTTCTTCAGATTATGCACTATCCCCGAAACTAGGCTTTGTATATATGCCTAATGATAATTTTTCAGCATTTGCAACATATACCAATTCATTTGCTGCCAATGTTGGTAAACTAAGAAATGATGAAGCTCTTACTCCAACTAATATTGATCAATATGAGGTGGGTGTCAAAAAAAATCTTTGGAATAACGCTTTAGCAGTTAACCTGACGGTATATCAGATTTTATATAGAAATTATTATCAGAATGCATTAGATGACAATGGGAATCCGATAGATCCTACAGGACTTACAAAAGATTTTGCAGGAAAAATGAGAAGCCGTGGTGTTGAATTGGATATTACAGGAAATCCTAATGAGAATTTGTCCATTATTGGTGGTTTTTCATACAATAATTCTATTTATCTGGATACTCCGGAAATGTTTGGATATGTTGAAAATCAAAGACTGGTAAGAACTCCTGCTACAACGGCAAATGCGTCTGTATTTTATAAATTCACAAAACTTGTTCCGGGATTAAAATTAGGAGCCGGAATATATTACATTGGTAACAGGCTTGCAGGCTGGAATGATACGAAAACCGGTAACAACAGCTTACAAAAAAGAAACGGAATCAGCAGAGTTTTCGAATTGAGAGATTATACTACCGCATCATTATCAGCCGCTTATGAATGGAGAAAATTCATGATTCAGGCAAGAGTAGGTAATCTTTTTGATACTGTAAACTATAATGTTCACGAAAATTATTCGGTAAACCCGATTGCACCAAGAAATTATTATTTCACATTAACTTATAAACTTTAAGCTTAACAAAATACATCATTAGAAAAAGTGGGAACTGCATTTTTGCAGTTTCCACTTTTAAGATTTAAAATAAAAACAACATATATGGATAAGATCAAAGACACAAGAAGTTTCATGAGAGTTACACACCGATATTTAGGGTATTTTATGGCAGGAATTATGACAATATATGCTGTAAGTGGTGTTCTTCTCATCTACAGAGACACTGATTTTCTGAAAAAAGAAAAAAAATATGACAAAATCATTGAAAAAAATCTTGATGAAAAAGCTCTTGGAAAAGAACTTAAAATAAAGAATCTTGAGGTTCAAAAAACAGAAGGAACCGTTCTCAAATTTAAACAGGGAACTTATAACATTGTAACCGGACAGGCAAAATATACAAAAAAAGAGCTCCCTTTTGTTTTAGATAAAATGACAAAGCTTCACAAAGCTCAATCTAAAGACAGACTTTCACCTTTAAATGCATTTTTCGGCATTTGTCTTTTTTTCTTTGTGATATCCAGCTTTTGGATGTTTAACCCAAAAAGTAAAGCGTTCAGACGAGGAGTCAAATTTACGGTTGCCGGAATTATTGCTGCTGCAATTTTATTGTTAATTTAAATTATCATATCATAAAAAATACCTTCAATTATTATATAAATTTATTATGCCAGAATCAATATTTTATGCTGAAAAGCTTTAAAACAAGAGGGTTTGGCACATTAATTGCGTTTCATGATTTATTCAAAATAGTAAACATTAATTATTAAAATTATAAATTATGAAAAAACTAATTCTTACAGGAATATTAGCCGTTGCAGGATTAGCTACAACAGCCAATGCACAAATTCAAAGAGGTAACTGGATGGTTGGAAGTAGCTTGATTTCAAGTAATTTCGGACTCAATACAGGAGGTGGATATAATATTCAGATTCAGCCAAGAGGAGCATATTTTATTGAAGACAATGTTGCTGTCGGTGGATATGTAGACCTAGGTTTTAATAAAGTAACCAATGGCAGCCCTACAGAATTCATTTATGGAGTTGGTGGTTTAGGTAGATATTATCTTTCACCAGGCGAAAAAGGAGTTGATAACTTATTAAATCACGGTCGTTGGTTCTTCGAAGCTAATGCAGGTTTAGGAGGTCGTAGTGTAGAAAACGGAAACTCTACAACAGGTTTCGACTTTGGTGTAGGTCCTGGTTATTCTTACTTTATTACTCCGAACATCGGTTTAGAAGGTTTGGTAAAATACAGAGGACAAACAGGTTTTGGTAGTGAAGGTTTGAACTCTAACATTTCTTTCAATGTTGGTTTCAGTATCTTTATCCCGACATCAAAAGCTAAGCAGATCGCAAATGATGCTCAGTAATATTAAATAAACTATTACAAAATAAACACAGTCAAAAGCGGTTCGGAAATTTCCGAATCGCTTTTTTCAATTAAAACTAAACTATATAATAAATAAAAAACCAATGACTATTTATTGGGTTGAGGTGTATATCTCAAATACGGTCTGATTTCTTTCACTCCTTTTGGATAAAGTTTTTCGGCATCAGCAGTAGAAACAGCAGGCGGAATAATTACATCATCACCATCTGTCCAGTTAACAGGAGTTGCCACTTTATATGAATCTACCAATTGCAACGAATCTAAAACACGGTTAATTTCATTGAAATTTCTTCCTGTTGAAGCCGGATAAGTAATAATAAGCCTTACTTTTTTTTCTGGATCAATAATTAAAAGAGAACGAACTGTAGCCGTAGCCGATGCATTCGGATGAATGAAATCATACAGTTCAGAAATTTTTCGATCTTTATCTGCTATAATAGGAAACTGCACTTGTGTATTCTGAGTGTCATTAATGTCTTCAATCCATTTTATGTGATCTTCTACTCCATCTACACTTAATGCGATAACTTTCGTATTCTTTTTTTCAAATTCAGACTGAAGTTTTGAAGTAAAGCCAAGCTCTGTAGTACAGACAGGCGTAAAATCTGCCGGATGAGAAAACAAAATTCCCCATGAATCTCCTAAGTATTCGTAAAAATCAATGGTACCCAAGCTGGATTCTGCGCTAAAGTCCGGTGCTGTATCTCCTAATTTTATTGACATAATATTTTGTTTTTATTAGTCTACAAATTTAATAGACTTTTTGTAACCGACAAAATAATTCAAAGAATATTTTATATTTTTGCTAAAAAATAAGGTATGGATACAACCAGTCGCAGCTATTATGATATGATCTATCGGGTATTGGAAAATTGGTATGTGAAATTTGCACAGTTTACACCAAAGTTAATAGTTGGGATAGTTGTATTTTCATTTTTCGTGATGTTTAGTAAATACCTGAGCAAAACTGCAGTAAATGTTATGCACAGAATTTTCCCCAATAGTAAAAAGGAAGACTCTGTTGTAACTATCATCGGAATTTTTAGGTTTATCATCATGCTTCTGGGAACTTTTATAGCCCTTGAAATCATGGGATTCAGCAGTTTATTGTGGAAGTTCATCGGGAGCTTGGGAGTTGCAGGAATTATTGCCGGAGTTGCTTTAAAAGATCTTGTATCAAGCATGTTTTCAGGAATGCTCATTGGTATAGATAAAGCGTTTAAAACAGGGGACTATATCACAATAGGAAATTATTCCGGAACGGTGCAGGATATTGGTTTTCTAACCACAAAAATCATTACCGACGACGGCAAAAAAGCATATATTCCGAATCAGGTTATTTTCAATGCTCCTTTTTATAATATTTCCGCATCTCCTCAAAGAAGGATTATATTAGACTTCGAGATTCCTGCAGATGAAGATATTCACAAAGCACAAAATAGCATTTTAGAAGTAATCAGAAATCTACCTTATGCAGACCGTCCCGAAACAGCAGAAGTTAATTTTACCAATTACAAACAGGGAAATTTTACTTTACAGGTGAAATTTTGGCTCGCGATCGGCGCCAATATGATTCAAGTGAGAAGTAATGCTTTATCACAGATAAAAACAAAATTAGACGAAATTAAAATTCCTTTGGTAACTCCTACAAGCATTAATATCGTGGGTGATCCGTTGACAAATGATCAATAATTTTATCTCATTCAAAACCTTGTCAAAACAAAAAAGTTTATTGAAACAATTTCAATAAACTTTTTTAATATGAATATCTGATCTTTAATTAAATAATTCCACTTCCTCACCTTTTCCTACCGGATATTCTTCTGTAAAACATCCGAAACAGTGATTGGCAGAGCCTAAAATTTCTTTTAAATTTTCAACACTCAAAAATTCTAAAGAATCAACTCCCAGATATTTTCTCAGCTCTTCGGTAGTCATATTGGCAGAAATCAGATCATCTTTTGAAGGAGTATCAATGCCTAAATAGCAAGGGGCAATAATCGGCGGAGAAACACTTCTGAAGTGAATTTCTTTTACTCCTGCTTCTTTCAGAATTTTAACCAATCTCTTAGAAGTAGTTCCACGAACTATTGAATCGTCAATGATCACTACTCTTTTACCTTTGATTTCAGAAATAATAGGATTCAGTTTCAGGTTTACTACCCTTTCTCTCATTTCCTGAGTCGGTACGATGAAACTTCTTCCGATGTATCTGTTTTTAATTAAAACAGGACGGAAAGGAATTCCTGAAGCCTTAGAAAAACCAATTGCAGCTGGAACTCCCGAATCAGGAACTCCAATCACTACATCTGCTTCCACAGGAGCCTGATGCCAAATTTTCTCACCGGATTTTTCTCTGATTTCGTAAACATTGATGTTTTCTAATGTAGAATCGGGTCTTGCAAAGTAAATATATTCAAACGAACAGATTCTTTGTTTTCCTTTTTCTTCATTCACCATATAAGAATTTAGTTTTCCAGGTTCGTTTTCATTGGTATAAATGATTTCTCCCGGTAAAATATCTCTTACATATTGAGCGCCCACAGCGTCTAAAGCTACAGATTCTGAAGCTACAACGTATGTTTTTTCGTCAACTGCTCCCAAAACCAAAGGTCTGATTCCGTTGAAATCTCTGAATGCAAAGAATTTGTTTCTTGTCATTCCGACAACAGAATATGCTCCTTCAATTTTTTCCATCGTTGCTTTGATCGCTCCACGAAGTCCAAGATCAAGATTTTTCTGAATTAATCTTAAAATAACCTCAGAATCTGAAGTTGCTCTGAAGACAACACCTTCAGCTTCCAATTCTGTTTTTAATTCTCTCGCATTGGTTAAGTTACCATTATGAGCGATCGAAAGTATAATCTGATCATATTCGTTTTTGGCGAAAAATGGCTGAAAATTATATTTCTTTTTGTCTCCTGCCGTCGTGTAACGAGTGTGACCGATGGCAGAATTTCCCATAAAAGTTTCAGGATCTGCGATCTCTTTATAAACATCCAAAACCAAACCTTCATCTTTCATGTTGGTGATTTTTCCTTCTTTCAGAACGGAAATACCACAAGCTTCCTGCCCTCTGTGCTGTAGAGCAAAAAGCCCGAATTGTGAAAGAGAAAACGTATCCAGATCATTATCAGAATACATTCCGAAGATACCACACTCCTCATTCGGAGCGTCGAATCTTTCTTCTTCCTGCGTTCTGAAAAGATTTCTTCCGTAGGTTTGAGTTTCAAATTGTTTTAAATATTCACTTTTATGAATGTCTAAACTTTTCATTTTTATTTTTTCTAAATTAGAAGTTAGATATTAGATGTTAGAAATTAGTCTAAGTTAACTTCAATTATAATTTTTAAACTTGTCTTTAATGAATAAATCATTTTCTGTATCTCAGCTAAAAGTGCTTTTAAAGGAACTATCTTAGTTTCAGAAATAAAATTTAAATCTATTAATAATTGTAATTGAGTCTGTAATTCATAAGTAGACCCAAATGCAATCCCAAGAAATTGATAAAATTCATTTTTACTATTTCTCCCTGCTCCTTCTGCAATATTTGAAGGTATTGAAACTGCACATCTTCTGATTTGAGAAAGTAAGCCAAACCTTTCATCATTTGGCAAATCGGCAGTAACCAGATAAACTTCTTTTACTAAAGTCATTGATTTACTCCAAACTTTCAAATCTTCAATTCGGTGCGATTTCATACTAAATTCTAATATCTAACCTCTAACTTCTCAAACTTTACTTATTAAGTAAAGTTTTCAATCTGTTGTAGATCTCAACGTAAGCTTCGGTAACTTCACCAAGATCTCTTCTGAATCTGTCTTTATCCAGCTTCTTCATGGTATCTTTGTCCCAAAGTCTGCAAGTATCAGGAGAAATTTCGTCAGCGAGAATGATTTCACCATCAGCCGTTTTTCCTAATTCGATTTTAAAATCAACTAAGATGATGTTCATTTTGTCGAAAAGATCAATCAGGATTTCGTTGATGTCTGAAGTCAATTCATACATTTCATCAAGCTCCTCATACGTTGCAGCGCCTAAGAAAACAGCATGATGATCGTTGATGAGCGGATCTCCCAATTCGTCTTTTTTGTAGCAGATATCGAAGATGGTAACCGGAGATTTAATTCCTTCTTCTACTCCTAATCTTTGAGCCATGCTTCCCGCAGAATAGTTTCTTACCACCATTTCCAAAGGAATGATAGATACTTTTCTTACCAACTGCTCTCTTTCGTTCAGTTGTTTAATGAAATGAGTCCTAATCCCTTTTTCATTCAGGTATTCAAAAATAAGAGTGGTGATTGCGTTGTTCATCTCTCCTTTCAAATCAACAGACCCTCTTTTCTGAGCATTAAATGCGGTAGCATCGTCTTTGAAACGTACTACTACTTCATTAGGATTATCGGTAGCAAAAACCTGTTTTGCTTTGCCTTCGTACAACATTTCTTTCTTTTCCATTTCTAAAATTACTTTTTATTAGATTGATATATTTATTTAATTAAAATTCCTGTTAAAACTGCTATTCCGAAACTTAAAAGAGTTCCGATGAGAACATATTCGGTCAGTTTTCTCTGTTTTGCCTGAGCCAGATCACTGAATCTGAATACAGATTTTGCAGCGATCATAAAACCTACTCCTTCCCAATGATTAACAACAATAAAGGTAAAAATCAGTAACCGTTCTAAAATTCCTATATATTTACCTGCATCTGACAAAGAGTCGGTTTCTACATTGTCTTCAGTTTCCGTTACCGGAGTCCAGGATGACAATAATGTTTTGATAAAAATAGAAGCCGGTACCGTTAAAAATAACACTGCCATGACTATTTTTAAAAATTCCTGATTTTTAATAAAACCGAAATCAAATTCTTTAAAATAAAAGGAAATCCCTGCAATCACCGCAATATGCAAAAACTGATCAACAAAAAACCATATCTTTTTGGTTTGAATATTCTGAAAACTTAATTTGCACAAGTCAATAATGAGATGGGTAATTCCTACCAAAATGGCAATCCACCAAAGTTTACTGTTCCAAAGGAAAATAAAGCTTAATATGGTGTGAATCAGAATATGTAGGTATAAATACTTACTTTTCAGTTTTTTATTTTCTTTCTCTGCAACCCATGAATTTGGCTGAAGAATAAAGTCTCCAAGTAAATGTGCCAATATGAGCTGAACAAAAATCATCTTACAGTTCTGAAATTTTCTTTTTAAAATATTGATTGGTTTCTATGATGAGTTCGTAATTGGCACGCTTCAGCCTTTGACTTACAGAAGACTGAGAGATATTGAACTTTTTAGCTAAATCTTCCTGCGTGCTGTTGGGATTCATAATCAATTCGTGAACAATTTCTGAAGTAGCCATTGTCCAGTTATCAAAATCTTTTGATGCCCATTTTAGTAAAATATTCAGGTCACGGTCAACACCCTCATTAGAAGTTTTTATAGAAACAGTATGCCCGTCACTTTTCAGGTCATTTAATAATCTTCCGGAATTTACGTATGCAGATCCGTTGGATTCTGTAATTTTTTCAGAAGAAAAATTTTCGTGTCCGATGCCAATGGCAATTCTCACATCTAAATTTTCCTGGCTTTTGATTAATGATTTTATGGCTAAGAAATACCAGAAAACGTCATCTATACTGCATTTTAGCTGAAACTCATCACCTCTGTAAATTTCCCATGTCTGTGGTGTGCTTCCCCAGCTTTCGAGAAGGTTTTTAAGTCTGGTAATCCATACTTCTGTCGCAGACTGTTGCGAGTTGATAATATCTCCGGTGATGACGGCAATCATTCTGCAAATATAATCATAATTACTTATAAATAAAAAATATAAGTTTAAAAGCTAATAATAATATTTTATGATGCTATTTGCTTATATTTTTTATTTGTAAAATGTAAATTTTAACATTCAGTTTATATACTTTCTCAATATTTATCTCTACATTTACTATATAAAACAAATCAAATGTATCTAAATTTTGCTTTTTTCGGTTCCGAAATTGCAATTAAATTTAAAATAAAAATTTAAGCACAGCATCGTCGGCTGTGCTTTTTGTTGCTGTCTAATTTAAAAAATGAGATGTATTTATCTACTGGATCCGCTTCTAAAGAGCGGATTCTTTTATTAAGTGATTCTGGTTAACTGATCTAATTTTTTTAAAAGTGCCGGGATTCTGAATTCACCCTGCATTTCCTCAATTTTTAGTTTAATTTCTAAAATATCAGTTCCTGCAACGGTAAGATATAGCGGAGTTTTACTTTCACCTCTATAAACTTCTATTCTATTGAAGTCATCTTGGGAAAATTTATTTTTCGCAATTCCGACAACGGGATATTTTTCGTCCAGCTCTTTAAACAAATAACCGCCTAAACCCAATTTTCCATCTGAATTTAAACTTACATACCCATCAACAAGTATAATATCACCTTTATTCAAATTAATTTTCTTCAATAAATGAAGAATACACGGCAACTCTCTCTTGTAGAAGGCACCACTTTCATAATCAGCGGTAATAGCTATATTTTCTGTATAAACGGCAGCTTCTTCTTCAGAATTCCAGTTTTCAAAAGCGATACAGACTGTTTTAGCAAAATTTTCGTAATAATAAGTATCGAAAGCGTAAATCATATCATCAATTGAAAAATTCTCCGAAATGCCATAGAATACCTGAGGGATCATGCAGGAAACATTCTTTACCCCAATCCATTACCTTTATCTGAACCAATTTAACTGTAGGGTATTTCTCCTGCAAATTCAATGAAGATAATTCTTCCCAAAACTCATCAGTATTTTCTACTTCTACAAAGATCATTGTATTATCAATCCACTCTTTTGCATAATAATCCTGCAGATAGAAAGCAAGGCTCCCCTTTTTGAAAACTGAAAGTTTAGGCTGAAGAATATTTTCTTCAAAACCTAAATTTTTGTAAAACTCTCTGCTGACAGCAAAGTTTTTAGTCCCGATAAATGGGCGTATTGATTTGATATTCTGTTTCATAGGTCAATTTCAGAAAACTATTTTCTATCTACAACAATTCTGTCTTTGCGGTTTGCCAGTTCCCATGCAGTTGCAAAAATAAGCTGAGTTCTCTTCTGCAAAAGAGAAAAATCTATTTTTTCTACATCATCTGTAGGCTTGTGATAATCTTCATGAATTCCATCAAAGAAAAATGCAACAGGAATATTATTTTTAGCAAAATTATAATGATCAGATCTGTAATACAATCTATCCGGATCTTTAGGATCATCGTATTTATAGTTCAACTCAAGATTATTGGTCGCTTTATTGGCTTGCTCGTTAATTACTTTCAGCTCCGAGCTTAGCATTTCCGAACCAATTACATAAACATAATTCTTCCCTCTATTTTCGGGATCATCACGACCAATCATATCAATATTGAGATCTACAACAGTATTAGCCAATGGAAAAACAGGATTATCCGCATAATATTCAGAACCAAAAAGCCCATGCTCTTCTCCCGTAACATGAAGGAAAAGAATTGATCTTTTCGGACCATTTCCTACCTTTTTAGCAGCCTGAAAAGCTTTTGCAATCTGCATCACAGCAACAGTTCCGCTTCCGTCATCATCGGCTCCATTGTAAACAATACCATTTTTGGTTCCTACATGGTCATAATGAGCAGAAATAACAATAATTTCTTCAGGCTTTGTGCTTCCTTCAATAAAGGCGAGAATATTTTCGGAATCGGGTAAATTCCAACCCCCTCTTTGTTTCATATATGAGGCTGGAACTTTCTGATAATAAGAACCCAGCTGTTTTGGATAAGAAATTCCTAAACCTTTATAAAAATTAATAATGTACTCACCTGCTTTTTTCTGTCCCGGACTTCCTGTGTCTCTTCCCTCCATTTCATCAGAAGCAATTACGTTTAAGTTATTCTTTAGGTCTTCTATTTTAATCTCCTGATAAGCAGAGTTAAAAGATTTATTATTTTCATAATTACTTGAAGTTCCAGATCCAGATTTTTTCGAATCGTCTGAAATGTTTGCAGATCCACAACTGCTTAAAATTACCAAAGATAAAAGTGGTATTAATATTTTTCTCATATTAAATATTTGTTTAAATAGATGACTGTATTCAATAAAATTGATCCGGTTGCTCTAAAAGTTATGAGTCTAAAAATACTAAAAATATTTTACCTGCATTACCGAAACTATTTTTTTATATATTTGGTAAAGCCTATGATAAATAATTACGGATTTAATGATTTTACATTTTTCACTGAGATGTCTGAACTTGCTTTAAGACATCAAAGCTATGATTTGTCATTAGGTTTACCTGATTTTGAAGTAGATATTCGTTTACGCAATTACCTTAAGGAAGCAGCAGATTATTGCTCACACAGTTACGAATCGCTTGCTGGAAATGAAATGCTCATTGAAGGAATTATTCGCCTTCATGCCAAAAGAAAGCATAGTTTAATTTTAAACCAAAATGAAGTCAATATTGTACCCTGTTCTACATTTGCATTATTCACTTCTTTAAAGTCAATTTTAGATTTTGGGGACGAAGTTATTGTTATTCAGCCATCTTATTACACTTATGCACCTTCAATAGTCATTAATGGCGGAATTCCGGTGTACTATAATATGGAAAGAGATTTTAGCATAGACTGGGAAAAACTACAAAAATGTTTTTCAGATAAAACAAAAGCAATTATTGTAAATTCTCCTCAGAATCCAACAGGTAAAATATGGAAAAAAGCAGACTGGGATCAGCTTTACGAATTGATAAAAAACCGAGAAATTTATTTAATTTCAGAAGAAATTTATGATCTTTACTGTTATGATTCCGTGGATCATTACAGCTCGTTCCTTCACCCCGAACTAAAAAAAAGAACATTTTGCATCTTTTCATTTGGAAAAATGTTTCATTCAACCGGTTGGAAGGTAAGTTACCTTTTATCGGATAAAGATCTGCTTAAGAATTTCAGAAGTTTGCAGCAATATATTTCTTACAGCAGCAATGCGCCTTGTCAATATGCTATTGCACAATATTTAAAGGTTTTTGAGCCTGAAGAAAACCAAAAAATGATGCAGCATAAAAGAAATATTTTCACAGATCTGATTCAGGAAACTCCACTTCAAGTTGAATCTAAGGCAGAAGGGGGATTCTTTCAGATTGTAAATTTCAGAAATGTGAATAAGACAATGACTGATGTAGAATTTTCGAAATGGCTTACAGTAGAAAAAAAAGTCTCCTGCCTGCCTTTATCTGCGTTTTATACTTCCAGACAAAATTCAGATTATATAAGATTCAGTTTTGCCAAAAAAGACGAACTTATCATTCAGGCATTAGAGCATCTCAAGAAAAACCTATAAAAAATAAAAGCACTGCGGATATGCAGTGCTTTATAATCAATTTATTTTTATTTAGTAAGCTAGAACCCGTACATCTATACGTCTGTTTTTAGCTTGGCATTCATTACTCTCATCCATTGTGCAGACAGGGAATTGTGAACCATACCCTTCTGCTTCTATTCTATCTCCTGAAATTCCCATTTCTAATAGTTTAAGTTTCGCAGTTTGGGCTCTAAGATTAGAAAGTTTCAAATTGGTATCCTCACTTCCTGAATTATCCGTATATCCTCCGAGTTTAACTCTTAGTTCAGGATAAGCATTCATGATTTCTGCCAGATTTTTAAGCTGGTTTTCCGAACCTGTTTTTAAGTCACTTGATCCGCTTTCAAAATATAAATTTTCTATCGTAAACCATTTTTCAGGATTTAATAATTCTTTATTCTTTTTAGCCAATTCACTATTCAGATAGAAAAGCTGGCTGTTTTCACCTAGAGAAATTGTATTTCCATTGCTGAGTTTTACTTCTTTAATCTGTCCTGTTTCATAAACAAAATCACCAAATTCATTTAGCTTTCCTTTGATAATTTCAGGAGAAGACATTGGTTGATAATTTACATTTTCAGTATTTATGATAGAATTGGTATTAGCTCCAGTAAGGCTTTCTATTTTTGCTTTTCGGTCGGCATCAATTTTATCCTTGTGTAAAACCGCTAAAGTAGGCGCAATCACAAGTGAGACAATCGACATTAGTTTAATTAAAATATTCATAGAAGGTCCAGAAGTATCTTTAAACGGATCACCCACCGTATCACCAGTTACAGAAGCTTTGTGAGGTTCAGAACCTTTGTAGTAAGTCTGTCCGTTGATATCAACTCCTTTTTCAAAAGATTTTTTTGCGTTATCCCAAGCTCCTCCAGCATTATTCTGAAAGATTCCCATTAAAACTCCTGATACTGTTGCACCGGCCAAAAATCCTCCTAAAACTTCAGGTCCGAAAATAAATCCTATCAATAGTGGAGATGCAATAGCGATAGCTCCCGGAAGCATCATTTTTTTGATGGAAGCATCGGTAGAAATAGCAACACACTTTTGATATTCGGGTTCTCCCTTCCCTTCTAAAATACCCGGAATTTCTCTGAACTGTCTTCGTACCTCTTCCACCATTGCCATCGCAGCCTGCCCAACTGCTGTAATTGCCAGCGAAGAAAAAATAAACGGAATCATTCCACCTACAAAAAGCCCCGCCAAAACATCTGCTTTATAAATATCAATACCATCAATTCCTGCAATACCGACAAACGCTGCAAACAAAGCCAAAGCTGTTAACGCTGCCGAAGCAATAGCAAAACCTTTTCCCGAGGCTGCAGTTGTATTTCCTACAGCATCCAGAATATCTGTATTTTCCCGAACTTCTTTTGGCAATTCGCTCATCTCGGCAATTCCCCCTGCATTATCTGCGATAGGCCCGAAAGCATCTATAGCAAGCTGCATTGCTGTTGTAGCCATCATTCCTGCCGCGGCAATAGCAACCCCATAAAGTCCGGCACATAAATATGAACCATAAATTCCGCCTGCTAAAACAATGATCGGTAAAAGTGTAGATTCCATTCCCACAGAAAGTCCACCGATAATATTGGTTGCATGACCGGTAGAAGACTGTCTCACAATACTTGAAACAGGTCTTTTTCCCATTGCAGTATAATATTCCGTAATGATACTCATTAAAGTTCCTACAACCAGACCAACAATGATAGCTCCGAACACTCCGTTTTTGGTAAATTCAAACCCTCTTAAAATCATTTTCTCTGGCAGCAAATAAGTAACCAGAAAATAAGATGCAATTGCTGTAATCACAATACTGCTCCAGTTTCCTAGATTCAGAGCATTTTGAACATTTGAAGTAGATGCACCCTCGTTGTCATTAATTTTAACAAAAAAAGTTCCGATAATAGAAAACAAAATTCCCGTTCCGGCAATAAGCATCGGTAATAATATTGGAGCAAATCCTCCAAATGCATCTACCGAAACCGTTTCTCGTCCTAAAACCATTGTTGCCAAAACTGTAGCTACATAAGAACCAAACAAATCAGCTCCCATTCCGGCAACATCACCTACATTATCTCCTACATTATCTGCAATTGTTGCAGGATTTCGCGGATCATCTTCAGGTATTCCTGCTTCAACTTTACCTACCAAATCGGCTCCAACATCGGCTGCTTTTGTATAAATCCCGCCTCCGACTCTTGCAAATAACGCAATAGATTCTGCACCTAAAGAAAACCCCGTAAGAATTTCAATAGTTCTTTCCATCTCATGAGAATCTACAGGTGAATTGGGCGCAAAAATCTGCTTTATAATCAGATATAATGCTCCTAAACCCAGAACTGCCAATCCGGCAACTCCCATTCCCATTACAGAACCTCCAGTGAAGGAAACCTTCAAAGCTTTAGATAGAGAAGTTTTTGCAGCTTCTGCAGTTCGCACGTTTGCTTTAGTAGCGATCTTCATTCCGATAAATCCAGCCAAAGCAGAAAGTACAGCCCCAATTACAAAGGAAACACCGATACTCCAGTGTGAATTGGCATTGCTCATTCCCATGAATGCTAAAAGAATCGCAACAATGATGACAAAATAAGTAAGAATTCTGTACTCAGCTTTCAAAAAAGCCATTGCACCATCAGCAATATATCCGCTGATCTGCTTCATTTTTTCGTTTCCTGCATTTTGCCGGCTTACCCAGTTGCTTTGAATAAAAGTGTAAAGTAATGCAATAACGCCAAAAATTGGCACTAACATAAATAAGCTCATAGTTTAATATTTTTTTGGTAATAGATTTTTAAATATAATAAATTATTTCCATAAAACATTCTAAAACATTATGACTTATTAATAATAACACTAAAATTTTCAATTCATTATATAAAAAAAGCAGATGATTTGCTCATCTGCCATATTGAAAATTTTGAAAATTTCTAAAAATTAACCTCCGAATTTTTCAGAATAGTCTCTTTTGGATGCTTCGATTACTTTTTTTGCGTGATCTGCTCCATAAACTTCCTGAATTCTGCATTTTGCAGGCTCATCCGGCAAGTTTTTGTAAGTAAGGAAATAGTGCATCAAACGGTTAACTTCAGCTGCCGGAAGTTCAGAAATATCTCTGAAATGACCAAATGCATGATCGTTGATCATTACCGCTACAATTTTATCATCAGCTTCACCTCCGTCAATCATTTTGAATCCTCCGATTGGAATAGCCTCCATCAAAAGACCGCCAGCGTGGATATTATGAGAGCTTAGAACACAGATATCCAACGGATCATGATCACCCATTGTTACATCACTTGCACCGCTTTCAACAGCAAGTTTCATTACTTCATTGTGACAGTATGTTCTTGGAACAAAACCATATAATGCAGGAATAATGTTTGAAAATTTCTGAGGTCTGTCTACTTTTAGATAACCCGTTTCTTTATCAATTTCATATTTGATAGTATCTGAAGGAACTATTTCTACAAAAACATTAACAATATTTGGCGAATCTTCCCCTGCAGAAATTCCGTGCCATGGATGCGCTTTAAAATTTGGAATCATTATTTATATTTATTTTTTTAATTAGGCAATTATTAAAATTTCTCGTCTTAAATCTTCAATCGTTGCTCCGATAAAATCGTTTTCATTCATATAATTCATAATGAAAACAGTTTTAAACTCATTAAGATCAGGATTATTGTTTAGACTTTCGTACGTTTTGTGCAGCAGATCAATAATGGCATTTTTAGAATCAACAATATTCTGCCATGAGTTTTTGGTAATATACAACTGCTGCGACGCATTATATTCAAATTCTTCGATGATGGTTTTTTCGGTAAGAAAAATAAACTCATGTATCGCCAGATCTTTGTCAAATTTCTGAATAAGATTGGAAGGTTTTATTCTTTCTAAAAAGAGGGTCATCCTTTCATAAGAATGAGTCTTGTTTTCGGAGTTCGATTTTACAGAAAGTAACTTTAATTCCTGATTTTTTAAATTAATGTAGGTATAAACAAACTGCCTGAGCAAAACCAAAAAAGGAATTGCAATAACTAATGCCGCAGCATACGGAAAATACTCTGAAAAGTCTGACATAATTTAAGGATGCAAAATTAATAATATTTTATGAATTTACAGCTCAAATAGTGCAGGTCTTTGGGTAACCTCATGATAACAGACACTTTTTGCATCAAAATAATGGTAAACAAGGCTTTTCCGCGTTCTGTTTTTATCTAAATGGGGCTCTCCACCGTGTAAAATATTGGCATGCCATATCAAAAGATCTCCCTTTTTTGCTCTGAAAATCTCTTTTTTCAGTCCCAGTTCTTTTACTTTTTCTTCAAGAAATTCTTCGTAGGCTTTGTAGCTTTTTTTTCCAATTTTCAGCGATGTTCCTTCATTATCATAATCAGAATTTAAAAAGTAGGGAAGCTTATGACTTTTAGGAATGTAATGTAATGCACCATTGCTTTCATCCACATCTTCAAGAGCAATCCAAACCCCTAATAATCCGCCTAAAGGATAAGTTGTCATGTGAATGCTGTCTGAATGAGTTTTCTGCTGGCTTCCGTTGATAAAATTGATACTTTGAAAAAGTTTAGCATCTCCATCCATTAAGACAGATAAAAATTCGAGTAGTTTTTTATCATTTCCGATATTTTTTAAGATTTCAGAATGATGAATGACAAACATCAGCTTTCCGGCATATCGGAACTTGATAATTCCGTCTTTCAGAAGCCTGTCTATCTCGCTGTTGATCTGATCTACAGTTTCCGATGAAAGATAATTCCGAAGTACGAGAAATCCGTTTTCATCAAAACCCTGTGCGCTCAGTTTGTTTTCTTCAGATAGATTTTTATAAAATTCAGTATTATAAAGCTTTTGAGCATCAAACTGCCTTTCATGATGAGGAAGATGTGCAAAATCTTTGCTTGAAATGCTGGAAAAATAGCTTTTATCAATTCCGTATTTTTTATAAAGCGGAATATTATGCTCCAATTTTTTTTTGTTGAAAAAATTATAGATGATGTAAGGAAGCTTATACTGACGAATTTTATTAAGCATTTTCTATGATTCAAAAACAGATATAAATGTAGGAAATAATATTTACAAAGAAGTTTAAGACTCCATTAAATTACGATTTTATGATAAATTTCAATTTAAGCATTTTTCTGATGAGCTGTTTCTTTGAATATTCTAATAAACGATACGGACGCAATTCCGGACGAAAGCCCCGAAAAAACTCTTCCACATTGGGAATTTCGCCTCCTTCAAAATCGAAAATTCTATTGCCGATATTCTCTTTTATAGCATGATCAATCAATACGGAAGCTCCTGAAATTTTCACATATTCTTTGTCATTGAAAGTTCCTAAAAGCGCAGCTGTATCATCATCAATGTAGGTAATAATGGTATTGATTATTTTTCCGTGAAAACAGAATGCAGTAATTTCAATACAATTTTCATCCGCCATCTTTTTAAAAATACTCAAAAAAGAATCAATATCCTCTTCTTTGCTTGCTCCCAAAAAGTTTTGTCTGATAAAACTTTCAGATTCACTGAAACTTATTTTTTTGATTTCAGAATGACTGATCACTTCCTCATCAAGCCTTAGCTTTCTTTTTCTTTTGGGTGAATATCCGGAATATACTTTCTGATAATCTTCTGGAGTAATAAGAAAATTCTTTTTCGTTTTTAGATGAGTTTTAAATTGATTGTATTCATTAAAAGTATAAATCCTGATCAGATAATTCTGTTCCAGAAAGCGTAGAAAAGCTTCATTCATATCAACATCATCTGCTTTGGAAAAAATACCGAGCTGCTGACAAAGCATCGGGTTATGAACGATTTTTTTACCCAATTTAATGACATACGGAACCGGCATTACAGCTTCATAATCTTTATAAACCAAAAGCTCCCATTTCTTATCAGAAGTAATATCTAAAAATAATCTTGTTGCAGAATATTTCCGCTGAACGGAATTTTCAAGACAATTTGAATATTTATCAAAATCAATTTCGTGATACTGTAATCTTTTAATCATAATAAACCTTCATCGGCAAAGCTAAGATAAGCGTTTTGAGTAATAATCAAATGATCCAGAAGCTGAATATTCATCAGGTTTCCGGCATCTTTTATTTTTTTGGTAATATTAATATCTTCGGTACTTGGTTTTTTGTTTCCTGAAGGATGATTGTGTGCCACAATAATTCCCGTCGAAAAATGTTCTAAAGCTGTTTTAAATAAAACTCTTACATCTACAATCGATTGACTGATTCCGCCCTGTGTAAGCTGTGCAATATGTATGACTTTATTGCTCTGATTCAGAAAAACAGCCCAAAATTCTTCTGTTCTTAAATCGGATAAGTGAAGTTTCAGGACATTATAAGCATCTAAACTTCCGGAGATCTGAGGTTTTTCGGGAATTTCCTGGGCGGCCCTTCTTCTTCCGATTTCCAAAGATGATGCAATTGTAATTGCCTTCACTTCTCCTACGCCTTTAAATTTCATTAAATCTTTAATCGTAAGCAAACTGAGCTGATGCCAATTATTGTTTACAGAACCTAAAATTTTTCTTGCCAATTCAACAGCAGTCTCATCACGGCTTCCGCTTCCCATAATAATCGCTAAAAGTTCAGAATCCGAAAGCGCATTTCTACCTTTCAGCAGAAACTTTTCTCTTGGTCGGTCATCTTCAGCCAAAAATTTTATAGACATTTTTTTGTGTTTTTATCAACACAAATTTAGTAAAAAGCATATAATATTACAGGCTTTTTTGATGAATCCAGAAATTTTGCGGTTTCTTGAAAGGCTTTTTTTGAAAGCATCGGACATCCTAAACTCAAACAAGCAGACCGAGAAGATTCCTGATCAGGAATGCAGCTATAAGAATGCAAAACAATGGCTCTCTGCCTCGCATTGCTGTTGCTGGAATCCAAACCTTTCATTCGGTATGATTTTCCAAACTTTCCTTCATAGCTTTCCTGAACTTCGTATTTCCCTAAAGAGGATTGGTAAGAGTTTTCTGTATTGGAAAAACGCAGTTTATCTGAATTGGGAATCACAGAACCTGATCCATGAGAAACGATTGCTTTTTGTAAAACTTTATCATTTTTCAGATCATAAACAATGTATCTGTATTTACCTGAATGGATTTTAAAATTGATGAAAATTGCGAGATCCTGATTATAATTTTTATTTTTCAGAAAACTTTTCAGTTCGGTAATTTTTTCTTTTGGTAAAACATCCTTTTTTTCCTGAGCTTTTCCAGCATTACAGGATAAAAAAAATATAAATATATAAACTAAAAATCTCACAGAATTATTCTATAATCATTCCATCTTTCATCACCAGCTTCCGATCGGTAATTTCCGCAAGTTGCGGATTGTGGGTTACAATGACAAAAGTTTGGTTGTATTTATCTCTCAGATCAAAGAAAAGACGGTGAAGATCATCAGCATTTTTTGAGTCCAGATTTCCGGTTGGCTCATCTGCATAGATAATTTTCGGAGAATTGATCAACGCTCTTGCTACTGCTACTCTCTGCGCCTCTCCTCCTGAAAGCTGATTGGGTTTATGATGCAGTCTTTGTGCTATTTTAAGATCTTCAAAAAGCTGATGTGCTTTTTCTAAGGCTTCTTTTTCGCTGCTTCCTGCAATTTTAGTAGGCAGCAACACATTTTCTAAAGCAGTAAATTCAGGCAGCAATTGATGGAACTGAAAAACAAAACCAATATTCTGATTTCTGAATTTTGAGATTTGCTTATCATTCATATTGATAAACGATTCTCCGTTCAGGGTGATTTCTGTATCGTAATTTTTAGGATTTGACGGGCTGTCTAATGTTCCTAAAATCTGAAGCAGTGTAGATTTTCCAGCACCTGACTCTCCTACAATAGAAACAACCTCCCCGGTTTTTATGTGAATATCAACTCCTTTTAATACCTCCAGATCTCCATACGATTTATGGATGTTTTTTGCTTTAATCATGTTTCAAAAATAGTGAAATTTTTGCTTTTTGCCTTTCGCTTTTATTCTAAATTTATTTCTTGATCAAAATCCTGAAAGTACTTCCTTTTCCTACTTCAGTCTGAGAAATTCTGATGTCGCCGTTGTGATATTCCCGCACCACTCTTTTAGCTAAGCTAAGACCTAATCCCCAACCTCGCTTTTTAGTAGAATATCCAGGTTTAAAAGCATTATTTGCCTGATACTTCGTCATTCCGCTTCCGTTGTCTTTTACTTCTACCAGAATATTTTTGTTTCGTTCAAACACCGACATCTGCAAAATACCTTCTCCCTTCATAGCATCTACAGCATTTTTTACCAAATTTTCAATCACCCAGCTCATCAGAATTTTATTGTGGGGAACCAAAATATTATACGTAGGAATCTGCAACGAAAAATTGATTTTTTTTGAAATTCTTGTTCTCAAATAATCAAAATTTTCCTGAATAGTTTCATTAAAATTCATATCATTCAGCTCAGGAACCGAACCTATTTTTGAAAATCTTTCTGAAATAGTCCTTAGTCGTTCAATATCCTTTTCTATTTCTATAATACCGTCCGAATCGGGATTTTCCAGTTTCATAATTTCCATCCAGCCGATCATTGATGATAGCGGAGTTCCGATCTGGTGTGCCGTTTCTTTTGCAAGTCCCGCCCACAAATAGCTTTCATCAGTTTTCTTAACCGTTCTTAAAAACCAAAATGAAAAAAGAAAATAACTCAAAACAAATAATCCCAGCAAATAAGGTGAATACTGAAGATAATTAAGCGCTTTGGAGTTGTCGTAATATACAAACTGATCGTTTCCGCCTGTCACCTTTATCTCAATAGCAGGATATTTTTTTTCCATACTTTTGGCAAGAGCAACCACATCTTTGGTTTCAGAGCCCAACTCTTTTGGTAAATTTTTAAATTCAATAACCTGATCATTTCTATCTAAAATAATAACAGGAATGGTGGTATTTGAGCTGTAAATATTCAGCAATAACTCCTGAACTTCCAGACTGGGTGTGACTGCATCCTGCTGGAATTTGATGGCATTAACCAAAATATCAACTCTTTTAATCTCTTCTCTTTTCAGATAATTGATGACCAAAGTAGAGGATATAACAATTGAGATCACCACAAGAGTCATCATCGCAAAAATAAACCAGTTGTTTAACCTGCCTAAAATGGTTCTTTTCTTCAATATTTTTATTTTAAAACATTTAAAATTTTCTGCAGTTCTGCACTTCCACTTCCCTGAAAATTATTGATAATGATAGAATATACATATTTCTTCCCGTCTTTTGATGTATGATATCCTGCATAAGATTTGGTATCTCTCATTGTTCCGCTTTTCATTTTCATCCCATTATCCTGAGTTGGAAAGCCCTCATAATATGTATCAAACCAAGGTTGTTTTTTAGCATAAATCAAAGCCTGAACTTCAGCTTTTGCCGAAACATAATTCTGTGGAGAAAGCCCGCTTCCATCGGCAAAATTAATCATATTGGGATTGATTCCCTTTGACTTCCAGAATTCTTTTAAAAAGGAAATACCACTTTTAAAACTCGGGTTTGATTTTTTTTCTTTCCCTAAAGTTTTGATTAAAGTTTCACCATAAAGATTCACACTTTTTCTCAAAAACCAATAGACAATTTTATCTAAAGTTGGTGACTGATAATTTAAAATAATATTATTTTTGGGTGCTTCTAGCGTCTTTTTTCCTTCAATTTCCAGTTGTGAGCTTGTCATTACTCTACCTGAAAATTCAACTCCTGATTCCCGCAACCATTTTATCGCCTCAACACCCAATTGTAAAGGCGGGTTGGGTACAGATCCTGAAACAGTAGTCACTTTTCCCGCAGGTAAACTTCCGTTGATTAAAGCGACATCTGAATGAGGGGCAGTAAAAATCAAACTCTGATCAGAATTTCCAGCTGCTTTTAAATCATTCAGCCATTTGATTCCTTCCAGAGGATACGAAAAACTTTTAAAATCGGTTCCGCTGATATTGATATCAAACTGGTTTTCACGCCAGTTTACACCCCAGACTCCGGCTCCGTAATAATTTCCCAGATCATCCCATGGCCACCCTCCCGGAATGGTCTGATGGTCAAAATAAGAATCGTCTATAATCAAATCACCTGAAATCTTTGTAATTCCTGATTTTCCAACAGCTTCCAAAAACTTTTGCTTAAAGTTTTCCGGTTTATAGCCATTATATCTCCAGCTACCTAAAGTGGGATCACCATTGGAGGTGATGTACAGGTTTCCGTTCAGATTTCCATCTGAAATTTTTCCTGAATAGGAAGATGTGGTTGTATAAGTATAATTATTACCTAAAATTTCCAAAGCAGCTGCAGCAGTAAAAATTTTTTGTGTTGAAGCTGTGGAAAGACCTTTATTTCCGTTGAATTCATAGATCAGATTTCCGCTTTCATCGGCAACGTAAAACGATATGTTTGATGAAATTGCCGAAGAAGAGTTCATCAGGTTTTTTGTAACATTGTCTAATTTCTGCGCGGTGTTTTGAGCAAAAATAATTTGCGTGGAAAGAATAGATATAATGAGTACGTTTTTCATTTAAAAAAATTAATAAATTAAAAATGCTTCAACTTTTCTCAGCATCATGGGTATATTCATACAAAATTACAATTTGCTTTGCGCCTCAATTTCGTAAGGTTCTTTATTTTTCTCAAAAATTCTTGTCAGTTCGCTGCCTTCAACGGTAATTTTATCTCCTATTCTTCTGATCCAGTTTCCTTCACGAAGACCTACAACTTTACTATCGTTTTGCGTTAAAAATTCTTTAATTCTGGTTTCTCTTGTTTCTCCGTTATGCTTCAAATCAGGATTCGGATCAAGATAATGAGGATTGATATTGAAAGGAACCAACCCCATGCATTCAAAACTTGATGGATAAACGATCGGCATATCGTTGGTTGTTTTCATGTTTTGTCCTCCGATATTGCTTCCGGCACTGCAACCAAGATAGGGTTTTCCGTTTTCTATATTTTGTTTTAGAACAGACATTAGATTTTCTTCATGTAAAGTTTTAACCAGCAAAAAAGTATTTCCGCCGCCGGTAAAAAATGCTTTTGCAGAATTGATTGCTTCAACTTTATTTTCAAATTCATGCAGACCTTTTACTTTAATATTTAATGTTTCAAAAAAAGATTGTGCTTTCTGGGTATATTCTTCATGAGAAATTCCTCCGGGTCTTGCAAAAGGAATGAAAATAATTTCATCTATCCCATCGTAAAGCTTTATTAATTCTTCTTTTAAATATTCCAAATAATTTCCGCCAAAAACTGTAGAAGTTGAAGCCAATATGATATTCATGATATAATTTAAGATTAAATTTATTTCTGATGAAAACAAAGATAATTAAAACTAATCATTTTCTTGATGAAACCATGAATTACAAAGGAATGATTATCTTTGTGCGAATAAATCTATAAACGAATGAAATTTTTTATTGACACTGCCAATTTAGAGCAGATTAAGGAGGCGAAAGACCTTGGAATTCTGGATGGTGTAACGACCAATCCTTCATTAATGGCTAAAGAAGGAATTCAGGGGGCTGAAGAAATCAAAAATCATTACAAAACGATCTGCGAAATCGTAGACGGAGATATTTCTGCCGAAGTGCTTTCTACAACGTATGAAGAGATGATCAAAGAAGGTGATGAACTGGCGGCAATCCACCCGAATATTGTGGTAAAGATCCCAATGATTAAAGACGGAATTAAAGCTTTAAAATATTTTTCAGATAAAGGTATTAAAACCAACTGCACATTGATTTTTTCTCCCGGACAAGCTCTTTTGGCAGCAAAAGCCGGCGCAACTTACGTTTCTCCTTTCCTCGGAAGATTAGATGATATTACGACAGACGGTTTAAATTTAATTCAGGAAATCAGATTGATTTTTGATAATTATATGTATGAAACTGAAATTTTGGCTGCTTCTATCCGTCATTCTATGCATATTATAGATTGTGCTAAAATCGGTGCAGATGTTATCACTTCACCACTTTCTCCAATTTTGAGCTTGCTGAAGCATCCTTTAACGGACAGCGGACTGGCTCAGTTTGTAGCAGATTCTCAAAAATTAGCTTAAATTTATTTTAAGAATAAAAAATCCCGAAACATATTTTAATGCTTCGGGATTTTTATTTATATCAAACAAGTTAGATTACCATTCAGAAGCTCTTCTTCTTTTTTCGATCATGTGATCTACAGAAACTTTACCCGCTCCCAATGAAATAATAATCAGATAAATTGAAAGATACAAAAGACTCATCTCTCTTTTATCGAAAGGATCTGATGAGTGTACTACAAATGCTGCTATCATCATGGTGAAAACCAGGAAACCTGCCGCAACTCTTGTGAAAAGTCCTAATATGATAAAAATTGAACAAACAAATTCAGCAAAGACTGTCAATCCTAAAGTTATTTTCGGACCTAATCCTATAAAATCAAAAAATTGTATATCTCCTCCTTCAATCAACATCTGAAGTTTGG
This sequence comes from Chryseobacterium echinoideorum, assembly GCF_007474535.1. Taxonomy (GTDB): domain Bacteria; phylum Bacteroidota; class Bacteroidia; order Flavobacteriales; family Weeksellaceae; genus Chryseobacterium; species Chryseobacterium echinoideorum. Next base: position 194,585 of record NZ_VKNW01000007.1, read on the forward strand.
GAAATCCGTGAGAAATCATCGCAAATCCCACCAATAATCTGACCATAAAAATAACAATATCAAAAATTAAAGGATTGGTTTTTGAGTTAAAATAGCTCATTGAATAAAATTTAATTTAAAGATAATAAAATCTATTAATACAACGATGGATATTAGGTTTTTAGTTTACCGGTAACCAAAATTCTTAAGGTCACGATCGTTTTTCCTCCAGTCTTTTTTTACTTTGACGAAAAGGTTGAGATGAATTTTTTTGGCAAAGAATTTTTCTAAGTCAATTCTCGCTTCGGTTCCCACTTTTTTGATAGCTTCACCTTTATGCCCGATTAAAATTCCTTTTTGGGTATCTCTCTCTACATAAATAATAGAATCAATAAAAATAATTCCCTCTTTTTCTTTGAACATTTCAGTTACAACTTCTACCGAATAAGGAATTTCTTTATCATAGTTTAAAAGAATTTTCTCTCTGATGGCTTCATTTACAAAAAATCTTTCTGGTTTATCAGTATACATATCTTTATCGTAGTACGCCGGACTTTCCGGAAGCATTGATTTTAGCTTTGGAAGAATGATATCTGTATTGAAAGCATTTAATGCCGAAATAGGAAGAATTTCAGCTTTCGGAATTCTTTCGTGCCACTCCGTTACCAATTTTTCCAAACCTTCCTGATTCGTTTGATCTACTTTGTTTAGCAAAAGTAACACCGGAACCGGAATTTTATTCAGCTTATCAATAAGAAATTCTGAAGGTTCAGCCTTATCGGTAACGTCTACAATAAAAAGAAAAACATCAGCATCCTGCAAAGAATCTTTAACGAAATCCATCATTTTTTCCTGAAGACCGTATTTGGGATCCAAAACTCCCGGTGTATCAGAAAATACAATCTGTAAGTCTTCCTCATTATAAATTCCAAAAATTCTATGTCGTGTTGTTTGGGCTTTTTGTGTTACAATTGCAAGCTTCTCTCCCATCAGCTGATTAAGAAGAGTAGATTTTCCCGCATTTGGTTTTCCAACGATGTTTACAAATCCTGCTTTGTGCATTTATTTTGTTTAAAGTTTAATGTTCTATGTTTAAAGTTTTACAAAGTTACTAAAACAAAATTTGCCTGCCTTCATCATTATATTTAAAAGGTTTATTTTTGGCATTTGAAATAAAGATAAATTATGAACTGGATCATTCTAATCATTGCAGGACTTTTTGAAGTAGCATTCGCATCATGTCTCGGAAAAGTAAAAGAAACCACGGGAAACGAAATGTTCTGTTGGTTTGCAGGATTTTTGATTTGCTTAACAATCAGTATGTTATTATTAATCAAAGCTACCCAAACTCTTCCCATAGGTACCGCTTATGCAGTCTGGACCGGTATTGGAGCTGTAGGAACCGCATTGGTCGGAATTTTCTTTTTCAAAGATCCTGTAAGTTTCTGGAGAATATTCTTTATCAGCACTTTAATTGGTTCTGTCATCGGATTAAAAGCAGTTTCTCATTAACGCTTTCTTAAAAAAATGTTTATAACTTTGGTAAAAAATAATACCATGAAGAAAATTTTATTCTGTCTTACTCTCATTGGCGGATTGATTTCCGCACAAAATCCTGAACTTTTCAGCAACAGCTGGTATATTTCCCAAATCCAGATAAGCGGACAGACGACCAACTCACCCGCTATGAGTCAAAGTATTGTTTCTTCATCATTTATGCAAAACGGATCTTTGTATACTTTTAGCTCAAGATATTTCAATACCGCAGGTGTACAAATAGTTTTCTCGCCAACTCAAAATTCTTTTACAAAAACTGACGGAGGTTGCACTTTAGTAGATTATTGGGGAAGTAATTGGCAGAATGCAAGACCTTATGATCAGAAAAACTGTGATTTTTATTTGTTTGCCAATGGAACTGTTTTTAATTATGAAATTCTGAATAATGGAACTGCAAAAACATTGATCATAACTAATCCTACCAACGGTAATCAAGTATTTTACAACAATTCTTTTCTCAGTACCAAAGAAGCTTCCGTAAAAAAAGCGTTTAAAATATTTCCAAATCCAGTCTCAGAATTTGCTATGATAGATTCTGTCGAAAAAAATCTTGCTTTGAAGATTTATGATATTTCAGGTAAGATATTATTTGAAACGCTCACTTCGGGGCAACTGCAAAAAATAGATATGAGTAAATTCCCAAAAGGACAATATATTCTAAGTATTGAAAATCATACATCTGAATTTATCATCAAAAAATAATAAAAAAGAGACCTCAAAATTTGGTCTCTTTTTTTATTACTTTTTAATTACAACCGGTAAAATTTCATTTTTTCTTAAACCATATTTTTTGACTTCTTCATCAGAAAACTTTTGAGAATAATAATTGGCTTCAGCTTCAAATCCTGCATTTCGCAAACGGTCAAAATAATCCATCCCATACCAACGAACATGGTCGTACTGTCCAAAATGTTTCTGCCTTTCTTTAGGATCTGTAATAGAAAAATCTTCATATGTTTTTTCCAGAGAATTTTTCATAGGAACCTGTAAAATTCCCCAACCTCCGGGTTTCATTACACGATAAAGCTCCTGCATGGCTTTTGAATCATCCTGAATATGTTCCAGAACATGATTGCAAAAAATAATATCAAAACTTTCATCGGGAAAGGGCAAATCTAAAATATCTGCTTTCACATCTACAATCGGAGAATATAAATCTGCCGAAATATAGTTGATATTGCTCATTCTTTTGAATTTTCTTAAAAATTCCTGTTCGGGAGCAATATGCAGAACTTTATAATTCTTAATAAAAAAATCGGTTTCATTCTGCAGATAAAGATACATTTGACGATGTCTTTCCAAGCTTAAAGTTCCTGGAGACAAAGCATTTTCTCTTTGTTTACCATATCCGTAAGGAAGAAATTTTCTGTATGATCTGCCGTCAATAGGATCAAAAAACTGATCCCCTTTAAAAAACTGATAAATAAGCGGACGCGCCCAGACACTCATCTGAATAAGCATCGGACGGGGAATTTTATTAAGCAAAAACTTTGTCAGCTTTTTCATTTAAAAATCTAGTTGAAAAGCTTTTTCTTCATCAGTCACAATTCCTAAAGCTTCATAAATATACTGGAAAGTAGACAGCAAAACCGGTTTACCGTTAATTACCGCCACATCATGCTCAAAGTGGGCAGAAGGTTGATTATCTAGTGTAGTAACCGTCCATCCGTCGTTATGGAACTTTACTTTTTCTGTTCCAAGGTTGATCATCGGCTCAATAGCGATAGTCAAACCATCTTTGATTACTTTTCCGCTACCTTGTCTGCCGTAATTCGGAACCTGAGGATCTTCATGCATTTGTCTTCCTACACCATGCCCAACAAGCTCCCTTACAACTCCATATCCTTCTTTTTCACAATGTGCCTGAATTGCATGAGAAATATCTCCTATTCTTTTTCCTCTTACACACTGCTCAATTCCTTTATAGAGAGATTCTTTAGCAACTTTTAATAATTTTTTGGTTTCAGGTTTTACTTCGCCAATTTCAAAAGTATATGCATGATCACCTACAAAACCATTGAGAATGACCCCGCAATCTACAGAAAGTATATCTCCTTCTTTTATTTCTTCTTTGCTTGGAAAACCATGCACCACCTGTTCGTTAGGAGAAATACACAGTGAATAAGGAAACCCACCGTATCCTAAAAAAGCAGGTTTCGCACCATGATCTTTTATAAATTCGTGTGCTAATTTATCTAAATGCAAAGTAGTAACTCCTGGCTTGATTTCTTTTGCTAACATTCCTAATGTTTTGGAAACCAGTTGAGCGCTCTGCTTCATCAGACGAAGTTCGTCTATATTTTTTAATTGAATCATTTATTTTTGATGTTAGATATTAGATGCTAGATATTAGTTTTAAATAACAGCAAACATCTATATTTTCTGACAAGTAAATTTGAAATATAGTCTAGAATTATTTTCTAATTACTAACTTCTAATTTCTTGATTTACCAGAACAGTCCTTTTTTCTTTTCTTTTTTAAGTTTTGAGTAAGCCAAAACCTCTTTACCTTCAACCCGAAACTCAATTCTCTCATTGATGATATTGTAGATTTCTCCCCATCCGGGAAAACCTCCCAAGTTTCTATCATCTATAAACCAGTCTGCATCAAGCTTTCTTGACTGGGTCTGAGGATCAAAAACTTCCCCTTCAAAACTAGAGTTGACTGCATAAAACTCAATACCATTTTGTCTGCAGAATTCTACAGCTTCATCTAAAGTCTTGCCATGTCTATACGTCCAAAGTATCAATCTGAAGCCTTGAGACTGAAGTTTTTTGAGTGTTTCGAAAGCGAAAATCTTAGCTTTACCAATTGCCGGATAAGCATCGTCTACGATAGTTCCGTCAAAATCAACAGCAATTTTCTTATTATTTAACATTTTGTTGCGTTTTTAGCTTTGCAAAGATATGAAATAAATAAAAGAGTGCCGAAAAACTATCAGCACTCTCTTTTATAATTTAATGTTAAAAACATTCTAGTTTTTTACCCAACTGAATTCAAACTGTAAATCCGGTGTAGAAAGCCTATCTGTAATTTTCTGAAGCCTTGAAGGAAGTTTCATTAAATACTCCTGTGCTTTTTCTGCTTTTTCGGTAAGACCTGTTACATGCTCTATTTTCCATTCATCAAGAAGTTCTTTCATGATATTAATGTAATCCTGACCTGTATAGACCATACATCTTTGCGCTGCATCTGAAAAATGTCCCCAAAGTTCTCCTGCTTTCTGACCAGATTGTCTCATCATGTGTGCAGGCATCACGATTTTTTTTCGCATCATATCTTCAAAAGCCAGAATCATCTCCGAAGGATCCAATTCTAAAATTTTGGTTACAAAATGCTTATAAGCTTTGGCGTGTCTTGCTTCATCTGCAGCAATCACTCCGCACATTTTCGCTAACTTACCGTTTCCTGACTGTTTTGCCAAGGTTCCTACTCTTCTATGGGAAATATTGGTTGCTGTTTCCTGAAAGCTTGTATAAACAAAATTTCTGTAAGGATCCATGCTGGTTCCTAAATCAAAACCGTCACTGATAAGATATTGTGTAGTGATTTCAACTTCTCTCATATTTACCCTTCCACAAAGATAAAGGTATTTGTTGAGCAGATCTCCGTGTCTGTTTTCCTCAGCAGTCCATGATCTCACCCAGCTTGCCCAGCCTACTTTTTCTTCCTGATTGACGCCATCAACTCCCATTAACCATGATTCGTAAGACGGTAAAGCTTCTTCTGTAATACAATCACCAATTAAGGTAACGAAAAGATCATAAGGCATTTCGCGTGCAAAGGTCTGAATCTCGTCTAAATCGTGTTTGAAATCTTCGCTTGAAGGATCAGGTAAAAAATCTGAAGGTTGCCATATTTTTTCTATCGGAGTCAAAAATTTATCAAGAAAAGAACTGACTTCCTTCTCCAAAATACTCATTACCTCTTTTCTTACCAGCTGATTGTACATTTAAAAATAAAATTTATAATTTACAAAGATATGATTTATTTATTATTTGGGGCATAATATTGTATGTATCTCATATGATGCCTGACATAAATCATTAAAAATAGCATTACTACTAAAGTTTGCTTATTGAAACCTTTTTAATTAACATAATAATAAAAAAATTTTACACAAACAAAATTAAACGCGTTCTTATTGTAACGCTATTTTACGATTATTATTTTGTATTTAAGATACCAAAATATCTCCTGTCATTACTGCAGGAATTTCAATACCCATTGTATGTAATATAGTAGGAGCTACATCCCCCAATTTTCCTGGTTTCAGTTTCCATTCTTTATCTTTATCCATAACAATCAAAGGAACCAGATTGGTTGAATGCTGTGTGTTGGGTGATCCGTCTTCATTAATCATTACATCAGAATTACCATGATCTGCTAAAATAAAGACCGCATATCCTTGCTCATAAGCCATTGTGGCTACTTTTTCTATACATTGATCAACAGTTTCGGCAGCTTTTACAGCAGCTTCAAAAACACCGGTATGACCTACCATATCTGTGTTAGCAAAATTTAAACATATAAAATCTGCTGTTTTGTTTTCCAGCTCAGGCAAAATAGCATTGGTAATTTCGTAAGCTGACATTTCCGGTTTTAGATCGTATGTAGGTACATCTTTAGGACTTGGGCATAGTAATCTTTTTTCACCGTGAAACTCTTCTTCCCTGCCTCCGGAAAAGAAAAATGTAACATGAGGATATTTCTCCGTTTCAGCAATTCTGATTTGTGTTTTACCGTTTCTTTCCAACACTTCTCCCATTGTTTCTTTCAAAACTTCTTCGTCAAAAACAACATTTACATTCTGGTAAGTCTTGTCATAATTGGTAAGCGTAATGTAATGGAGATCCAATTTATGCATGAAATATTCAGGCATATCATGCTGGCAAAGTACCTCGGTGATTTCTCGCCCTCTGTCTGTACGGAAGTTGAAACAAATTACCACATCATGATCTACTATCTTTCCTATCGGAACAACATTTCCAACCTGCGTTGTATTTACAACCACGATTGGTTTGATGAATTCATCTGTCACATTTTCTTCGTAGGAAGCTTTTATTGCCGTAACAGCATCTGTAGTCTGAAGACCAATACCTTCCACCATAGCGTCATAAGCCAACTTTACTCTTTCCCATCTTCTGTCTCTGTCCATCGCATAATATCTTCCGATCACAGAAGCCAGTTTTCCTGTCGTCTGGAGCATATGATTCTGAAGTTCCTCAATAAAACCGAGTCCTGAGTGAGGATCACAATCTCTGCCGTCTGTAAATGCATGAACGTATACATTTTCATTTAAACCAAATTCTTTGGCTGCAGATAATAAGCCTTTTAAATGATTAATATGTGAATGTACTCCGCCGTTAGAAACTAAACCGATGAAATGCACATTTTTATTTTCTTTTTTTGCATAAGCAAATGCCTGCTGAATAACTTCTTCGTGTCCTAAAGTTCCGTTTTCTACTGCCATATTGAGCTTCACCAGATTCTGATAAACAACCCTTCCTGCTCCAAGATTCATATGTCCCACTTCGGAATTCCCCATTTGTCCCGCCGGAAGCCCTACTGCTAAACCGCTTGCTTCTAAAGTTGTATGAGGGAATTTTTGATAACAGCTATCTATAAATGGTGTATTTGCCTGAGCCAATGCTGAAACATTAGGATTTGTTCCTAAGCCCCACCCATCCAGTATTGCTAATATTGCTTTTTTTGACATTTTAAATTTATTTAACAAACAAATTTATTGATTTTAAAGCGAATTGAAGAATTTGCAGGACTTAAATTTATATGAAAATATTACTGACTTTGACAGATTGAAACCATTGTTTAATTCTTATAACCTTTTATCTGATAACGTATTGTTTTTGAAGGTAATGTTTGTATTTTTATATTGTTGCCTTTATCAATTCCTGAAACTTCAGCTTCATTTTCCCAATTGCCTTTTGTAAATTTTAATTGTGCAGGAAGGTGAATTTTTAAGGTAATGTATCTTTGGTAGTTGCTTTTTCTTTTTAATTTCAAAGAAGAGGGATTCCAGCTTCCCAGTTCCGGCTGATTTCCGGTAATATAAATTTCATCATTTTTGTCAGGAACATTTACTATAAAAGTTACTTCATGAGTTTCGTCAGAATATTCTTTAAAAAAATCATCGAATTTTGAATTTTTATTTTTAGTGTATTCTCTGATGTAAGGACCCAGAAAACCGCTTTCTTTGAGAAACAATAAAGGATTCTCTATATTAAGAATATTGTGAATTGCTTTGTGTTTGTCTGACTGCTTTTCAAAATAAGCTTCAGTAATTTTGTAGCCAATCCAGTATCCCAAATCATTAGGTCTGTTATCTTTCCCACTTGTTCCGTAAAGCCAATCCTGATAATCGTCCTCCTTCAATTTTGTTACAAATTCCTTATAAAGTTTCTCAGAATTTGCTTCTCCATATTTAAAATGTGCGTTGCTGATGTTTTCTCCGGATACCAATTCGCTTACAAAATCTGCACTGCCTTCAGTCAAAGATTGCTTCAATAAAGAATCATCTCCTTTATTATTCTGCTGAAAATGAATCAGCTCATGTGCAATAAGTCCGGTAATTCCGTTAAGATCTTTAAGCTTTTCCGTTCCGATAATTATTCCGTCCTGGGAAACCGTACCTCCGGAATTAAAACGTCCGTAAACAAAATATACCGGTGGAAATTTAGCTTCAGGATACCAATATTTCAATGCGCTGTATATAGCTTTTATCCTTTTTTCTTTAGAACTGATCTCAGACAAGACATTTTTACTTTTAATATAATCTTCTTTCCTATGTTTTACCATGGCATATAAAGAGTCGGCATTCAATATCCTATAGGGTGTGAAACCTTTCACTCCCGGTGAGCCGTTTTTCATGTATTCTTCAAAAGGGTTACTTTTTGAGGTTTCCATAGCATCAAATGCTTTCCAGAAGTTTTTAACATCTTTTGTTTCAAATACAGCATTCAGAGGGCTTTCTGAAAACCCTGACTGCGCTTTTGTCATGCCGAAAGACAATAATATGGCTGCTAAAATGTAAATTATATTTCTCATAAAGGTAGAATTATTATAAAAGGACAATTAAATATAAGGAAAGGTTACATCCAATTACAAATAATTTTTAATTTTGCTGTATGGACTTACGTGATCAACTCAAAAACCTCTTCCCGGAACATCAAGAACAGGATTTTCAAATGCCTGAAGAAGAATTTAAGCAAAAAGAACCTTTGGTCTGCAAATTTGAAAAAAAAGGCAGAAACGGAAAACCTGTCACCATCGTTGAAGGTTGGGAAGGAAGTGAAGAAGATCTGAAGAAAATTTCAAAAAAAATAAAAACCACACTAGGAATCGGTGGTTCTGAGAAAGACGGGACAATCATTATACAAGGTGACAACCGGGATAAAATAATGAATATCCTGAAAGAAATGGGCTATAAAACCAAAAGAGTGGGCGGATAATTTTAAAAATAGATTTGTGTCTGAGGCATCAATTCTCTTAATTTCTTAATAGTTTCCTGATTCATTGGATTTCCTGCTAAGATTAAGGTTTTCAGATTTTTGAGCTTACTAAATTCTTTCGGAAGATCTTTAAGCTGATTATTTGCGAGATTCACACTGACAACAGATTTCAGTTTTTTTACATTTTGTGGAATTTCCTTAATCCTGTTATCACTTACATTCAAAAATTCTAAATGTTCCGATTCAAAAAGCTTTTCAGAAAGGCTGATAATTGAGTTATGCTGTAGCTCCAGATATTTCAGTTTTTTCGGAAGCCTTACATTACTGAAATCATTAATCTGATTAGCAGAAAGATTCAGATATCTTAAATTTTCAATCACGCTCAGATCATGACTGATAAAACTGATCTGATTGGATGACAGATTGATTTCTTCAAGTCCTTTTATTTTCAGTAAAACTTCAGGGAATGTTGTGATATTATTGGCATCAAACTGTACTATTTTCAATTTTTGAAGATTTGCCAGATTTTCATTGATTTTTACCAGCTGATTGAGATTCATAGAAAAGTTGGTAAGATTTTTCAGGTTTCCGATCTCGTCAGGAATAAATTTGATATTGTTGGAGTTGATATTCAGAATTTCAAGCTCATTAAGCAAAAAAATTTCCTGATCAATTTGCTCAAGGTTATTTCCCATTAAATTCAGAAAAAAAAGATTTTTGAATTTCGATATTTCGGGAGAAACATTATAAATTCCTTTATCTCTGAAGCTCAAACTGTAAACTGTATTTGTACCAGCCAATGCTTCCTGAATATCTGTAAATGTAGGATATTTAAGGGGATCAATCTGTGCATTGATTTTAAAAAAAGCAAAAAAAGTAATTGTGAGTAGAAACAGGTTTTTCATATTCTATCAATTAAAAAGCCACCGACAAAGAAACTGCCGGCAGCCGTGAAAGAAAATTAGTAATTTATTTTTTGAGGATTTTTACCGTTTTCTGGAATCCTTCTGCTTCGATATTAAGCATCAACACTCTTGTTGTCTGGAGTTGTGTTGTAAAATCCAGCTCTAAAGAAGTATTTGATCCGTTGAAGGTTTTGCTGTATACAATTTTACCCTCCATGCTATAAGCGGTTACCGAAAGATTTTTCAATGCTTTTGGCGAATTGATTTTTACAAGTCCGGCAGTAGGATTTGGTGATACTGTTACATCTGACTGAGCAACAGTTTCCGTTGTTCCAAGAACCTGCTGATTTCCTAAAAATTGTTTAAGAGCGATAACCATGGTTGCAGATTTACCTCTGTAATCAATTGTATTTCCTGTTGCATCAATATCAGTAGAAATTGTAGAACTCGGATGCTGAACAGAGAAGAATCCGAATTTGTGATCTGGTGTAAACGTTAATCCTGTTGGTTCTGATCCTGCCGGCATAGAAGCAAATAATCTTACTTTCGGATTTGCCTGAGTATGATCCGGAGCAACTACCCAGATGTAGTTTTTGCCACCGTCCTGAAGCACCCAAAGATTACCAAGCTCATCAAAAGTAAGGTTATCATTTCCATCTCCCCATGTTTCGGTTTTTACCCCCTGTAGAGTGTTGAATGAATATTGTGTGCTGAGTCCCCCGACAAATGTTTCTACCTGAGAAACTGTGGTTCCGTTATCCTGAAGACGGTAAACTTTATTCAAACCTTTTGCGGCAAAGTAAATCTTACCGTCAATCGGGCTGATCTCTACATCTTCTACTCCATTGAACTGAGTTCCGCCTAATGACTGCGCCAATGTTGACGTGTTGTTTTGGTCTGCTTTTGTTTTATTCGGAATCTGAATCCAGCTTCCTGTAGTGGTTACAGGATTTCCGCTTGATAATCCCTGATCTAGTTTTAATACATATAAATTTCCTGAACTAAGGTTATTGGGAGTATCCATCACATATTTGTAAACCATATGAGTTCCGCCATCTTCCCCATAATACGCAGTAGTTCCGGCATTATTGATAACTACATTTTCATGGTTCATAATTCCCATCTGCCAAAGTTTTCCTTTGCTGCCATCCGTATTGGTTGTAATTACCTGTGCTGTTACCGGATCTATTTCAATCAGCCAGCCGTAATCTCTGTAACCGTCTGCGTTGGTATCATTTCCTGTTACCGATTCTTCCGCAGTAACAATTGTTCCCCAAGGAGTGACTCCTCCAGAACAGTTTCTGATGGTCTGAACCAGACTAGGAGCAGAAAAACTAACTCCTCTTGACTTGCTCAACTGCCAAAGTTTTGTTGTGGAATTATAATCAATTTCAGCTATCGTAACTCCTCCCGGATTGGTCTCGTGGTTTACGGACAGATAACCATCTGCACTGCTTGAGTTTTTTGGTACATATCCTGTAAAGTCATTCAGACCACCTATCATTCCTCCACCTTCGGTATAATTGTCGCCTTCTTTCAAAATCATCTGAAATGCGTGGTCTGCAGGAATAATGAGTTTAGAAGTCTGGCTTGTAGGTACAATAGATGTAAAACAGCTGATATGCGTTCCCGTACATGTATTAACCGGCGGCGTTACAGGCACGGTCGTTTTCAGATAAGCATCTATTGTCAGATCAGAACTTGTGGTACTTCTGTTATGCAATTCAATAGAAATTCTGTTGACACCCTGTAGAAATTTATTTTTCGGAATGGTAAAAAGATTAATTGCAGTCTCCGCGGCTCCGTCTATGGTAGTACTTGAAAACGTATTGTGGGTAACAGTTCCTGAAGGCATATTGTCTCTTATCACTTCCTGACCATTCAGATACACAATAATACCATCGTCTCTTCTCACCCCAAATTCCATATTGTCACTTAAGTCTGCAAGATTTACCGTAAAATCTTTTGCAAAATAGGCTGTAGTCAATCCCGAACTAATTGTTGTAGTTACCGGATCACCATACCCTAAAGGTCCGTTTCCGGAAGCCCAGGAAGTAATATTGTAATCTGCATTTTTCCATTGAGCCGGCAACGCCACATTGCTGTCATTGTAGCTCCATGATGATCCTTGTCCGAAAATGGTAGTCTGCGCATGAATCAGTGAGCCTGCCATTGATGCAAGCATAGCAACTGTAAGTAGTTTTTTCTTCATTTTAATACTTTTTATTTTTACTGTTGCAAAACTATCTGATCTTTGCCAAGTCTTTATTAATAAGGTTTTAAATAAACTCATTCAAAAATTAACAAATCAAAAACTGAATATTACGAGGATTAAATTATTGTTAAAATCTATTTCCTTTCAGAGTTTACTTTACTTATATCCGTAAGTGAATTAAGGAAAGAAATAAGCTGCTGCTTTTCTTGAGACGAAAGATTCAGTTTATCTGCAGGTAAAGTCTGATTATTTATCTTAAAACCCAAACCTTCTGCACCGCCTTCATTATAAAAATCTACAACTTCTTCCAGTGTGCTGAATGCTCCATTATGAAAATAAGGTTTCGTGAGTTCAATATTTCTTACCGACATTGTTTTAAAAGAATTTTCATAAATCCAAGAGTTTTCTTTTTTCACGTTACTGTTGATTCTTCCTTTGTCAGCATCTATCTCAAAAGGAAATTTCTGAATTGGATTTTTTGTCACGCCCAAAACTTCAGATTCATTTTCATTAAAAAAAGGAGGAACAAGTCCTGAAAAGTGAGGTGCAAAATGGCAGGTTGCACAATTGGCTTTTCCCATAAAAAGATTATATCCCTTTTTTACATCTTCAGAAACCTCCAGTTCATTTCTCATAAAACGATCAAAATCACTGTCAAATGAATAGAGCGATGCGACATAAGAACTTAATGCCTTAGAAAAAGTTTTTTGATTGATTTCTGAGTTTTTATATGCTTTTCTGAATGCTCTTTTATAGTCTGAATCTGCCTTAAGCTTCTTAATGATGCTTTCATAGCTTGTATTAAACTCATCACTGTTATAAATTACATGTTCAGCCTGCTGCTCAAGATAAAACGCCCTCATATCGTAAAAAAATCTCTTCGCAAAAACAGCATTATAAAGAGACGGAGAATTTCTGAGAACCGTTTTCCCCTCAATGTTACTCAAAGATTTTGGTTGTAGATCTGTAAAAGCGTTTTCCGGTAAATGGCAGCTTGCACAGCTCATTTTTCCGTTATTGCTTAATGTTTTGTCGTAAAAAATTCTTTTGCCCAGACTTCTCAGCTCATCATTATCTTCAGAATCTTTCAGAAGTGTATAAAAATATGGATTCAGAAAATCACTGCTGAAAATATTCTTACTGGAAGGATTCCAGCCTGAAAATTCCTTTAATTCATCCGCATTTCCATCCCACTTTCCCATTTCTTCATAAATTGGCTGAAGATGTTTTTTGTAAAATTCAATTCGGTCAAAACTTTCAAAATCTGTATGAGAAGAAAGATAAGCAATGGCATCAGAAAGCATCCGATCTGCTTTTTCTGTTGCGAAGTTTCGGAAATACAGCTCGTCTTTGATGTATTTTTTTATTCCCAGTAAAGCATGTTCCGCTTCCTCTGAAATATTGAGCGAGCCGGGAGTATCAAATCCGGTAAGTCCTAAGGTGTAAATCCTGATCAGCTCAATCCGTAAAGGAAGACTTTTATTGACCCCTCTGCTGAGTCCGTTTTTGGCTGAACTCAGATAAAAATTATTAAAGTTGTTATATAAAAAGTCTGTGATTTCGATAATTTTTTGTTTGTTATCCGAAGCTTCATCAGAAAAAATCAATTCGTCCAAAACCTGTAATCCTTCGGGAGGCAAGGTAAAAGCCGAAGTTCCGGCTGCTTCTATTCTGAATAAAGGAGCGGCATTCAGATGAGTTTTGGCAAACTCGGGATAGTAATATGCAATGTAAAACTCAATCTCTTTATATGAGTTTCTTGCAGATGAAAGCGATTGGCGAACGGTTTTAATATCTGATTTTTCATCCTGATAAAGATATACATCAGTTTTAAGCTGCTCTAGTTTAGTTTTAAAATCAAGCAAAGCAAAAGAAATAAAATTGTTTTCTTTTTTTATTCCTTTATCAGTGGTTTCAAAAGACGTTACAAAAAAAACAACAAAAGCTGCAAGGATCAATAAAGGATATACTTTCATGCCGCAAAGCTATTATCTGAACATTACAGAAGTTTTAACAGCGAATTAAATAATGTTTATCTTTTTATTCACCTAAAATTTAGTAATTTTAACTCCCCTAAATTTAAACTGAATACATAAATCTATAATAAATTATGCTCAATAAACTTGCTGCTTCAGAACTGGTGCTTAATGCAGACGGAAGCGTTTATCATTTGAATCTTTTACCTGAAGATATTGCCGAAAAAATAATACTGGTAGGTGATCCTGACAGAGTTCCTAAAGTATCGCAGTACTTTGATAGTATTGAAATCAAAAAAAACAAACGTGAGTTTTATACCCATACCGGAACTTTGCGTGGTGAAAGAATCTCGGTGATGTCTACAGGAATTGGTACAGAAAATATTGATATCGTCATGAATGAGCTTGATGCTTTGGTGAATATTGATCTGAAAAACAAAGAATTCAAAAAAGAACATCAGTCGCTAAGCCTTTTCAGAATGGGAACATGCGGAAGTGTAAATCCTGATGTAAAGGTAGATAATATGCTGGTTACCCAGAATGTTGTAGGTTTGGATGGATTGATGAATTTTTATCAGGATCATCATTTTGAGAATGATTTTTCTAAAAATTTTTACGAAAATTTTCCTTATCACAACATCAAACCAATGCTTTATTTCTCAGAATGGTCTGAAGAATTAAGCGAATTGTATAAAGATGCAGCTTATCACGGAAATACCGCTACTTTTCCGGGATTTTATGCACCGCAGGGAAGACAGCTTCGCTTAAAAGCTCTGGATGAAAAATTTCTTGAAACCTTAAATGATCTGGGCATCACCAATTTTGAAATGGAAACTTCGGCAATTTATGCATTTTCAAAACTATTAGGGCATAAAGCAATTACGGTCAACAATGTAATCGCCAACAGAAGGCGCGGTGAATTTTCTTCTGATCATCAGGCTTCCGAAAAGAAACTGATTGAATGGGTTTTAGAAAGAATTATAAAGTAAAAACAAAGGATTGCAAATTGCAATCCTTTTCCATTGTATATTGGTTTTAGCTTAAAATTCATTAATTGTTACATAAAAATGCCCTGAGTTTAAATTGGCTGTTCCATTGGTAATATTGGTGACATTGATCGTTATGTTGGAAGTCGAAGTAAGACGTGGATTATTAATCCCAAACTCTGAAATTCCTGCAAAATCATTTGCCGGAGAAACCACAATACTTGCCCGGGTTGAAGTTGGCTGTAATGCTGCAGGGATCGGGATATTGATGGTTGTGGTTCTTCCTGCCTGCAATCCGGATATTGAAACAGACGGAAATACTTCAAAACTTATCTGATTTTTGTGAATACTTCCCCTCTCTCCTAGCTTGTACTGTCCGTTTACATCTATTTTTGCAGTAGTATTGGGCGTGCCTGTTCCGATCCCTATGTTAGCAGTATTATTACCTATTACAATTGCATTAGCTTGTGCTGTTGATGCTCCAAATCCCAATGCAGTAGAATTTTGACCGGCAGCATTAGTTCCTGAACCCAATGCAGTAGAATTTTGTCCACTGGTTTGAGCATTATTACCAACCGCAATTTCATTATTAGAAGTTGTTTTGGAATTATATCCCAATGCAAGAGATTGATATCCAGAAGCATTTGAACCCGATCCTATTGCAATACTTTCGTTATTATTTGCGGTTGAATTGTTCCCTAAAGCAACACTATTTTGAGAACCTGAAGTACCTGTTCCAAAAAGTACCGAACCGTTGGTACCAAGGCGACCTGCATTTGCATTATTCACTTTAAAAACCAAATCATCATATGTCGAAGTTCCAATGGACAGCGCAGTAGAAGCGCCCGAGTACGACCCTATATTATTTCCGTTTGTATTCCAACCTGTTGTTGAACTTCCGCTGCTTGCATTGGATAGAAAATTCCATTGAGAATTATTCCAGTAATATAATCCTGCAGGAGTGAGTCCGCCACTTCCGTTATTCCAAACTAAAAGTCCTGTTGCAGGAGAAGGAATGGTAGATGAATCTGTGGTTGATGTAAGAGAAATGCTTGTCAGCAAAAGCCCTTTACTGGTGCTATTTAGATGTAAAATAGATGATGAATGAGGAGCTGTAGTACCTATCCCAACCTGTCCAAAAATATTCTTAGAATACAAGACAGTAATAAGAAAAATAAGAGATAATAATTTTGTTTTCATTAGTTTTTATTTAATACAAAAATATAAAAATTATTTATAAATTAAACAAAATCAACAAAAAGCATAATTATTAATACAAAAATCAACGTAAATTAAATAAATTCATAATTATAGTGATTTTTATTAATAAATTAAACCTTACTGTTATAAAATAAAAATTAGAGAGCCAATATTTAATGGCAATAATTATAGAAGCTAAAGATTTATGAAAATTTTAACAAATTGATTTTTCTTTAGGAACACTTCTTGTCTCTATTGTTATAATTCAATTAACACTAAATATCAATATTATGAAAAATCAAGATTACAACAAAGCTGAAAAAGCAGTTGACAATACGGAAAACTCTTTAAGAAATACAGCCAATGATGCTAAATGGAAAGTAAGCGACTTGGCAGACAGAGCAAGAGATTACATCAACGAAAAAAGAAATAATGATCAGGAAGCCACTCAGGAAGACTGGTTCGACAGAGTAAAAGCCAATGCATCAGAAACCTGGGATGACATCAAAGACGGAGCGAATGATGCTTGGGAGAAAACCAAAGACGCTGCTGAAGACGTAAAAGCAGAATGGAGAAAGAAAACAAATTAATAGTTTTTTAGTCTTTTATATATTATCAGAGAAAAACGAAGTCTTTTTTACGAAGGCTTCGTTTTTTATTATGCTCTAAACACAAATTATTGTTACATTTGTAATCAAATTAACATTAAAAAATTATGTCATACGGTTTACTTAAAGGCAAGAAGGGAATTATTTTTGGAGCCCTTAATGAACAATCTATCGCATGGAAAGTTGCTGAAAGATGCCACGAAGAAGGTGCTGAATTTATTTTATCTAATGCTCCCATCGCTCTGAGAATGGGCGAGCTGAACGGATTAGCAGAAAAAACAGGCTCGGAAGTAATTGGTGCAGATGCAACTTCTATTGAAGATCTCGAAAAGCTTTTTGATGCCGCTATTGCAAAATTTGGTAAAATTGATTTTATTCTACACTCCATAGGGATGTCTATCAATGTAAGAAAAGGCAAGCATTATACAGAAATGAACTATGACTGGTTGGAAAAAGGATGGGACATCTCTGCTGTTTCTTTCCACAAAGTAATGAGAGTAGCTTACGAAAAAGACTGCATGAATGAATGGGGAAGTATTCTGGCGCTTACTTATATCGCTGCTCAGAGAACATTCCCGGATTATAACGATATGTCTGACAATAAAGCATATCTTGAAAGCATTGCAAGAACTTTCGGAAACTATTGGGGAGAAAGAAAAGTGCGTGTTAATACTGTTTCCCAGTCTCCTACTCCAACTACGGCAGGAAGCGGCGTGAAAGGTTTTGGAGGCTTCCTTGGATATGCCGAAGATATGTCTCCTCTTGGCAACGCAACTGCTTTGGAATGTGCAGATTATTGTGTAACACTTTTCTCAGATCTTACCAAGAAAGTTACCATGCAGAATCTTTTCCACGATGGCGGATTCAGCAGCTCCGGAGTTACCCAAAAAGTAATCAGCAAATACGATACAGAATAATTTCTGTTTTTAATTGTAATAAATATGAATCCGTCTCACTTGTGAGACGGATTCTCTATAATATTAATATGTCAGTTTACAATTTTCTACTTAAAGATTGTTCGTTGTTCAGCTTCTCGAAAAGACAATGCGAACCATGATTGCGAAAGAAACAAAGTGAAAAGGTGAGAATCCAAATCTTAAAAAGTAAATTTCCTTCAGCCTTGTCAAGGTTGCAAACCTTGACAAGGCTACTGATTATAATTCCATTTCCTTCTTCAAAAACTTCCCTGTCAGACTCTTCTTTGACTTTATAATTTCCTCCGGTGTTCCCTGTGCAACGATTTGTCCGCCGTGTTTTCCACCTTCGGGACCTACGTCGATGATATGATCTGCCAATTTAATAACATCCATATTATGTTCAATAATAATAAATGAATTGCCCAATTCAACCAGTTTATTAATGGCTTCCATCAGAATTTTCACATCTTCAAAATGAAGTCCGGTTGTCGGTTCATCCAGAATGTATAAAGTGTTTCCGGTCTGTCTTTTAGAAAGTTCCGTCGCCAGTTTGATACGCTGGGCTTCTCCTCCCGAAAGCGTGGTAGACTGCTGACCAAGCGTAATATATCCCAAACCAACATCATGCAGCGTTTTTACTTTAGCAAAAATTTTAGGAATCGGCTGGAAGAACTCTACGGCTTCATCAATTGTCATCTCCAATACATCAGAAATTGATTTCCCTTTGTAACGAACTTCCAGTGTTTCTCTGTTGAAGCGTTTACCGTTGCAGGTTTCGCAGTGAACATACACATCAGGCAAAAAATTCATTTCGATTACTTTCAAACCGCCTCCCTGACAAGTTTCGCATCTTCCGCCTTTTACGTTGAAAGAAAATCTTCCCGGTTTATAACCACGGATTTTAGATTCCGGCAATTCGGCAAAAAGATTTCGGATGTCGGTAAACATCCCCGTATAGGTTGCAGGATTTGAACGTGGGGTTCTTCCAATCGGAGTCTGGTCTACATCTACAATTTTATCAATATTGTCAAGACCTTCAATTTTTTTATACGGTAAAGGTTCCTGAACAGCTCTGTAAAAATGCTTGTTAAGAATAGGATACAAAGTTCCGTTGATCAAAGAAGATTTTCCACTTCCGGAAATTCCCGAAACCACGACCAATTTTCCCAACGGAATATCAAGCGTAACATTTTTAAGGTTGTTTCCTGTAGCGCCTTTCAACACAATATTTTTACCATTTCCTTTTCGTCTTTCCTCAGGAATTTCGATTTTTCTTTTTCCGTTGATGTATTGTGCAGTAATCGTATCAGCCTTTACAAGATCTTTCGGTTTTCCCTGCCAAAGAATTTCGCCGCCAAATTTTCCGGCTCTCGGACCAATGTCTAAAACTTCATCGGCTTCCAGAATCATGTCTTTATCATGTTCTACCACCAAAACGGAATTCCCGATGTCACGAAGATTTTTTAATGAATTAATCAATCTTTCGTTATCTCTTTGGTGCAGTCCAATCGAAGGTTCATCCAAAATATAAAGAACATTCACCAGCTGCGACCCGATCTGCGTTGCGAGGCGGATTCTTTGGGATTCTCCACCAGAAAGTGTTCTGGAACTTCTGCTAAGACTCAGATAATCCAAACCAACATCCAGCAAAAACTGAAGCCTGGTTTCGATTTCTTTTAAAATCTCATGAGCAATAATTTTATTTTTCTCTGAAAATTTATCTTTTATATCAGCCAACCATTCTTTTAAATCAATTAAACTTAAAGCATTGACTTCTGCAATATTTTTTCCGTCAATTTTAAAACTCAGACTTCCTTGCTGAAGACGGGTTCCTTTACACACCGGACAGGTTTCTTCTGTCGTAAAATGTCTTTCTAACATGATGGCTTCATAAGATTCTCTTTCGTCAATGATTTCTTCCATGAAAGGAATCAGCCCATCAAAATTTACCTTTATTTTTTTGGTAATTCCGGCATATTTTAAGTCTTTATTAAATTCTTTATGGCATCCGTTATAGATATAATCCAGTGCTTCTTCGGGTATATCTTTGAAAGCTGTTGATAAATCCAATCCAAAAATTTCCAGAATATTTTTAATTTGGGAAAGAATGTATTTGTTTGATTTAATGTCTTCCAAAGGAAGCAAACCTCCCTGATTGATCGAGAGTTTCGGATTTTCAACAAAATAATCGGTGTTGATTTTTTTGATGGTTCCCAAACCTTTACAATTGGGACAGCTTCCTTTCGGTGAATTGAAAGAAAACGTATTCGGTTCCGGCAATGCCAAAGAATGACCGGTTTCTGCATCCATCAGATTTTTAGAAAAATATTCAATATCGTTGCTTCCTAGTTTCTGAATACCGATCAAGCCCTCTCCCATTTCCATGGCGGTACGCAAAGATTTTTCCATTCTTGTTTCAGAAGCACTTTCTCCGATAATCCAACGGTCGATTACAATGTCGATATCGTGAGTTTTATAACGGTCAAGTTTCAGATCGTATTCAATATCCTGCAATTCACCGTCAATTCTTGCCTGTCCGTACCCTTTTTTAGCCATCTGTACGAAAAGCTCGTGGTAATGCCCTTTTCTGGAACGCACCACAGGAGCCATCAGCATAATTTTTTCGCCTTTATAATTTTCTTTGATGGTTTCCAGAATCTGATCTTCGGTATAGCTTACCAGTTTTTTTCCGGTGGTTTGTGAGTATGCATCTGAAACTCTTGCGAATAAAAGACGAAGAAAATCGTATAATTCTGTAACAGTTCCTACGGTTGAACGCGGATTTTTATTGGTGGTTTTCTGTTCGATGGCAATTACAGGAGACAATCCTTCAATTTTATCAACATCTGGACGTTCCAGCCCTCCCAAAAATTGTCTTGCATAGGCAGAAAAAGTTTCAATATACCTTCGCTGACCTTCAGCAAAAATAGTATCAAAAGCCAATGAAGATTTACCACTGCCGGAAAGCCCGGTGATCACTACCAATTCGTTGCGCGGAATTTTTACATTGATATTTTTAAGATTGTGTTCACGTGCACCGTAAACTTCTATATATTCTGTTGATTTACTCATAATTTGGGGTGATTTTACCAGAAAATCACGATGTGCAAAATTACGGAATTTTATGGTAATTTTTGTGTCAAACTTTCCGGTTATTGTTTTTGAAAAACATTTGAGTTTAAAACAAATTACAGTCCAAAAAAATTATGCCCGTAATAAAAAAAGCCGGAAAAATCCGGCTTCAATCAATATTTTATTTGAGATTATACAGTTTCCATCGCATGATCTACCAATACTCTCCATCCGAAAGGATCTTCTGAAAGATTAGTCTGTAAGTTTACAAGATCATTTTTAAGTGTTACTGCATAACTTTCTTCATCCGAAAGTCTAGGAAGTTCAAGTTTTTCCCCATTGTAACCCAATGCCTGAAAAACAGTGGTAACAACTGCAGTTCCTACTCCCCAAACTTCTTTTAAAGTTCCGTTTTTCTGAGCTTCTATCACATCTTTTACTTTTACAGGCTCTATTCTCACTTCTATCCCTCTTTTTCTTGCAAGCTGTATAAAGCTGTCCCTTGTTACACCATCAAGAATTTTTTCTGAAGTAGGCGGTGTAAAGATAGTATCGTTAATTCTTACGAAAACATTCATAGTTCCGCTTTCCTCAAAATACTCATGTGTTGCATCGTCTGTCCAGATAATCTGCTCATAACCTTCTTCGATGGCTAATTGTGTAGGATAAAATGCTGCTGCATAATTTCCTGCCGCTTTCGCAGAACCTACGCCTCCGTTAGCTGCTCTGGAATAATGATCTGAAATTTTTACCGAAACAGGTTCCGTGTAATACATTTTTGCCGGTGTAGCTACAATAGCAAACATATATTTATTGGCAACTCTTGCTTTCAGAGCTTCTTCGGTTGCAAAGATCAAAGGTCTTATATATAAAGACATTCCTTCACCTTGGGGAATCCAGTCCCTATCAATGTCTACCAATGCTTTTAGTCCTTCAAGAAATATCTCTTCAGTTACTTCCGGCATAGCAAGTCGTTTTGCAGATTTATTGATACGTTCAAAATTCTTCTCAGGCCTGAAAAGGAAAACCTGTCCGTCTTTATCTTTGTAGGCTTTCATCCCTTCAAAGCATGCCTGTCCGTAATTTACCCCCATCATTGCCGGTGTGAATTGCAAAGGACCGTAAGGAACCAATTTTGCCTCGCCCCACTTTCCGTTTTCGTATTCACAGATTATCATATGATCTATGAAAGTATTTCCAAAAGAAAAATTATTAGGATCGAAAGCAGAAATTCTGGAGTTTTCAGTTTTTTGAATTATCATTTCTTAAAATTTTTATGATGTTCTACAAATTTAACATAATTTTTTAAATATAAAAATTTTAGGTTAAATTTGAAAAAAAAATACCTTGAACAGAGAAGTTAAAACCACAAAAGACGGTAGCAAAACATTATATATCAATGGATTAGATGAAAACTACCATTCCCATCACGGAGCACTGCAGGAGGCAGAACATGTGTTTATCAAAAATGGATTAAATTTAATTTATGATTATGAAATTAACATTTTAGAACTCGGTTTTGGAACAGGTTTGAATGTTTTAGTAACAATTAATGAATATTTAAAAACTGACAAAAATCATATCATCAATTATTATTCTCTTGAAAAATACCCCATAAATGAAACCGAAATTAAGGATCTTTCCTATTTTGAATTATTTCATAACCCTGAATTAAAAAATATTTATCACAAAATTCATGACTGCGAATGGGAAAATTCGGTTGAAATCATTAAAGGTTTTAATCTGAAAAAGATTCAATGTGATTTTTTTGATCTTAAGAACATTGACTTACCAAAAATCAATCTGGTGTATTTTGATTGTTTCGGAGCCAGAGTTCAGCCAGATTTATGGGAAAAACCTTTATTTGAAATGGTTTCCGAGAAAATGAATACAAACGGACTGCTTACAACATACTCCTCAAAAGGTAGTGTAAGAAGAATTTTGGAAGAACTCAATTTTAAAGTAGAAAAAAAACAGGGACCACCGGGAAAAAGAGAAATGATCAATGCAGTGAAATCTTAACCTGGAAGTCTGATTGTAAATATAATCATGAAAACTCTTTAGCTCAAGCTTTAGAATATCATCCTATTTTTTTTCTTATTTTAGCTTTACAAATTATTATTATGATCAACAGTTTTAATGTAAGAGTGTATGCATGTGTTGTAAAAGACATGAAAGTTTTGACACTTTTTGAAGAATATGCAGGTCAACCCTTGATGAAATTTCCCGGCGGCGGGCTGGAATATGGTGAAGGTTTAATTGACTGCCTGAAAAGAGAATTTGAAGAAGAACTGAATGTAAACATAGAAATTACCGAACATCTTTATACTCAGGAAGATTTTTTAGTATCCAGATTCAGGGATAATGAACAGCTGATCACTGTATATTATCTTGTCAATATCATTAACGAAGAAGACTTTATTATTTTGGATCCGTGCATTGAAAAAACAGAATGGATTCCCATTGATCAGGAAGAAAATCCTTTTTCGCTTCCGGTTGACAGGATTGTTTTTGATAAACTGAAAGAACGATTTAAATATCAATAGTATATCTGCCGTAAGACAAGTCTGAGGATCTCTCTGCTTTTACGTATTTCTGAACCCAGCCGACAACCGAAGAAACCACGCATACATCCTCCAAACCGTCTTCTCTTCTCGCATAAATTACAACACCGTTTTTGTTTACAATGTAAAAGATGGTAATTTTTCCGTGACTGGTCTCACAATCCAACGGAGGTCTGTTCTTTTTATCCCTGCCTAAAGTCCCGGGAATAAAGCCAATCAATCTTCGGTCAGATCCAACCTTACTTTTGATTTTTTCTTCATCTATGAAAGTGATACAATCACTTTTATCAACTTCAGAACTCTTATACCCTCTTCCTAGCTGCTGAGAAAATAAAGAGCCTGCTACAAAAGCGACAAGGTAAATAATGAGTATTTTTTTCATTAAATGTTATTTTGAAACTCTAAAATCTTTTGCTCCAGGATAAGGCTCCAAATAACCCGAGTTCCAGTTAGATTGCAGCAAAGACTCCAGATACTCATCAGTACGGTTTCTATGCGGATTATACTGGTCTTTCAAATCTATATCTGCCATTTTCCCCTTCAGATTCCACCAAAAGGCACTCCATCCTCCGCGAAGTTCTTTTATAATCTCAAAAACATTTTTGCCGGTAGCGCGGTTCATCAGTTTTGCAAAAATCTGACCTTCCGTTGTCGTTAAGTCTCTCAATTGTTTTTCATACTGATCGGCAAGCATATTTTGCCTGTCTCTTACATATTTACGTTTTGCCGCAGTATCCATATCATCCATTTCCACTTTAATATCCCGGTATTGCTGCAATGCCGTTAAAAAAAGCGGATAAACTCTGTATAATTTTTTATTAAGAAAATAATAATAATTTTTATCTAACTGATTATTGAATCTTGGCTTGTTGAGAAGAGTAAGCTCATCCATTACTACCACAGTTTCACCATTGATTTCGTAGATTTTTGCTTTCTGTCTTTCATCATAATAATAAAGATTGCCAAATTCGTCCTTCTGAAGCTGGTCTTGAGGATATTGATCCAAAGGCTTAGCAATTACAGAATCTTGCTGCCCAAATATATGCACTCCCAAAAAGATCAGAAAAAGGAAGGCAATTTTATGAAATTTCATTATTTTTACAGGTATTAATAGCAAATTTTAATAACAAAAATCATTCCTTTTATAATGAAGTTTGAAAAGAAATCAATCAAATTCCTTGAAAAATATTTAAACACCTCATCACCAACAGGTTATGAACATGAAGGACAAAAAATATGGATGGAATACATCACTCCTTTTGTAGATAAAGTTGAAGTTGATCATTACGGGACCTGCTACGGAATTATTAATCCTGAAGCAGAATTTAAGGTCGTCATTGAAGCACATGCTGATGAAATCTCATGGTATGTCAACTATATTACCGACGACGGTTTGATATATGTCATCAGAAATGGCGGCTCAGATCAAACTATTGCACCGTCAAAAGTAGTCCATATTCACGGAGAGAAAGGGATTGTAAAAGGAGTTTTTGGCTGGCCCGCTATTCACACAAGAAGCACCAACCAGAATGAACCCACTCCCAAAATTGAAAATATATTTATTGACTGCGGAGCTACATCAAAAGAAGAAGTGGAAGAACTTGGAATTTTCGTAGGATGCATGATTACCTATCCCGATGAATTTTTTGAAATGAATGATCGGTATTTTGTGTGCCGTGCTTTGGACAACAGAATCGGCGGATTTATGATTGCAGAAGTAGCACGCCTTTTAAAAGAAAATAAGAAAACGCTTCCTTTTGGTTTATACATTACAAACTCGGTGCAGGAAGAAGTAGGCTTGTATGGAGCTGACATGATCGCAGACACCATTAAACCTAACATTGCTATTGTTACCGATGTTACTCATGACACCACCACCCCAATGATTGAAAAGAAAAAAGAAGGAGATCAAAAATGTGGAAACGGACCTGTAGTGTTTTTTGCCCCGAGTGTACATCATAAAATAAGAGAACTGATTATCGAAACTGCAAAAGAAAAAGAAATTCCTTTTCAGAGAGCTGCCGCAAGCAGAGCCACAGGAACAGACACAGACGCTTTTGCCCATTCTAACGGGGGTGTCCCAAGTGCATTGATTTCCTTACCTTTGCGATATATGCATACAACAGTGGAAATGGTTGCTAAAGAAGACGTAGGAAATGTCATTCAATTGATTTACGAAACAATTCTGAAGATTACACCGGAAATGAAACTGAAGTATCATTAATAAAAGTAAAAAGAGACAAGTAAAAAAGTAAAAATGAAAACGAAGCTTATTGCTCCTTCCCTATTAGCCGCAGATTTTGGGAATCTGCAAAGAGATATTGAAATGCTGAACAATTCTCAGGCAGACTGGTTTCACATTGATGTAATGGACGGCAGGTTTGTCCCGAATATTTCCTTCGGGTTTCCGGTTATGAAAACCGTACAGCAACACGCCAGAAAGTTTGTAGATGTTCATCTGATGATCGTAGAACCCGAAAAATATGTAGATGAGTTCGTTGATCATGGAGCAGATCTTATTTCGGTACATTACGAAGCCTGCATTCATCTTCACAGAACTATTCACCATATTCAGAGTAAAGGGATAAAAGCCGGGGTTGTATTAAATCCTTCAACACCTGTTTTGATGTTAGAAGACATTATTGCAGATGTAGATCTTGTATTGCTAATGAGCGTTAACCCAGGGTTTGGCGGACAAAAATTTATTGAAAACACCTATAAAAAAATTGCTGAAACTAAAGACCTGATTATCAGCAACAATTCCACAGCGTTAATACAAATTGATGGTGGAGTTAATTTAGACAATGCTTCAAAATTATTTGATGCGGGAGCAGACGTTTTGGTTGCAGGAAATGCGGTTTTCTCTGCAGAATCTCCGGAACGAACTATTGAGCTGCTGAAAGTATAATTTAATTTTATAAATAAAAAAGGCTGTTTCAATAATTGAATCAGCCTTTTTGTTATATATGAGAATGATTGGTTAATCAATTTGCTGGAATTTAAAGCTTAAGTCTCCTGCATTATAATTAGAAGATACATTGGTGGGCCAATTCTGACCCGTACCTGAAACCCATCTGTACTCCAAAAAAGTAATATTTCCTGCCATTACAGGATATACTGCATTAGAATTATCCGGTTTATTTCTTTTAAACCAATCGTTTGAATTCATTGATATAAAATATTTTTTATCTTTTTCCAAAACCAGTTCAGGAATACTTTTTACAATTTCTGTATTGGCACTTCCTACATTCACAGTTTCTGATCTTATTACTGTTTTGGTGGTATAATCCCAAATAGTAACTCTCAAACTAGGGTTGACAGCAGGGAGCTTTGCCACCAAAGCATTCATTTTACCTTTCACTTTAGGAGTAAAAGCGAGTCCGAATTCATAATCTCCTGCATTAATAAAATCCGTGGATGTCGTGAATCCTGTATTCTCATAATATTTTGCAAGTGGGTTTTCCTCTGCATAAACTATTGGTACAGGCTGCTCAGTTTCATCATCTTTACTGCAGCTTACTGACATCATCACTACAGCTGCACTCACTGATAAGATTAAATTTTTAACTACAAATGTGTTTAACGGGAGGTGTTTCCAATTTTTCATGATTTTTTTATTTTAAATTAATAAGACAAAGT
The DNA here is from genome assembly GCF_007474535.1 of Chryseobacterium echinoideorum. Taxonomy (GTDB): domain Bacteria; phylum Bacteroidota; class Bacteroidia; order Flavobacteriales; family Weeksellaceae; genus Chryseobacterium; species Chryseobacterium echinoideorum. The sequence goes on from NZ_VKNW01000007.1 coordinate 221,673, forward strand.
TGCCTCAAAATCAGAATTTTACCACAGGGAAAAACACCTTTTTAAGAATAGTTATTTACCCCAAAAAACATACTGCAAAAAAAGACAGCCTTTTAAGCTGTCCTTTTTCTCACAAATAAAAAGAGAGTTATATGGTCATTAGTTTTGAAAATTGATGCTTAGATTTTTTTATTTGTTTACGACGTAAAGATGCGCAAATTTTAAGCTGAAAACCATCCGTAAAAACACGGTATTTTATCAAGATATCTTAGGATTACTTTTATCATTAAAACATATTATAAATCTATCATCGTTTCACTAAATATTTTTTTTAAATTTTAGAAATAATAAAATAATAGCTAAAATTAGAACCTCCGGGAATATTGAAAAAACATTCATTATTATTAAACCCGTTATCACCGCCTGCGTAGTTAAAAAATAAAGCAACTTTTTGATTGGGCTGGGTAGTTTGATAAACTACTGTAAGAGTTTGTGGATTCCCAAGGCTGTAAGAGACATTGGTTGTAGATCCGTTGTCTCTTCTCATTCCATCTAATCTGCCTCTGAAAATAGTATCAGTAGTGTAAGCAGTGCCGCTGGCTGAAGCAAATATAGTGTTCACATCAATCTGACCATTGAATGTATAAGTTTTGGTATTATTAAATCTGTCGCATCTTGCAGTTCCGTAAAACTCGAATAAGTAAACACCTGGATTCGGAATTGTAATGTATTGGACGTTATTTACTGTTATGCCGTTTATGGTAGCATTTGGATCGGTACCAAAACTTACGCCGATAGTATTTCCCCGTAATCCGGCATCATTTCTGATAGGTATATTAAAATAATCATTGCTATTTGATAATGAAAATCCGCCTGTATTATTGGTAAGATCATAAGTCGAAGGTAAAGGATTGTCGTTTTGATAATAAAGATATTTTACTGTGGTAAGTTGCCCTGTAGCATTACCGCTTGATGTGACACCTAAATTATTAAAAGGAGGAGTATAATCTGTCTCATTAAGTACTGGTAAATTCTGATGTCTAATGTTTTTTACTCCGCTAGAATTAACGTGAAGCACTGCAGCCGGAGTATTTGTACCAATATTAATTCCAAGTTTACCTGCATCTGTTACCTTTATAAGCTCTGTGTTGGATGAGTTATTGATCTCCAATGCTTTTGAAGCATCAGTATTTCCTTTAGCAACAATATCTAACATTGCAGAAGGAGTTTCGGTATTGATTCCCACATTATCAGTTTGTGAAAACGCAAAGCCGAAAACAAAAAAGCAAACTATTGTATTAAAATCTCTCATCTTTTAGAGTTTTGAAATGATTAAAGTAACTCTTTTATCTAAACCTGCCGGCGCAGGAAAGGTGCAAGAAGAGCCACTGTATTGATCTCCCGTACCCCAATTAACAAACAATGCGACCTTTTCATTATTGGTTGTAGTTTCTACAATAGAAAACACATTATGAGAAAAAGGGTAATTATAATAATCTGTTGCCAAAGTTCCTGTATTGGTTCGTTTCGGCAAAGCATTGTAACGGATGGTCGTAAGTTCAGAATAATTGGTACTTCCTGAATTTGCTTTATACACTCCGGTTCCGATTCCCAAAAGATTCTGCCCATTCAAATTACCTGTTCTATCTCCTGCACACGAGGTGTAGTAATTAAGATTGATCTTATAAACACCCGGGATGGGAATGGTAATAAAACGAACATTTACTCCCGAAACACTGGTTCCATTACTTCTGGTAAGTGTCGAACTGGCATCTGTGCCTATAGAAACGCCTAAAGGATTATTTAAAATCCCAGCATTAACAAAAGGTAATGCTGTAAATACATTGTTATCATAAAGAGAAAAACTATTTACAGCCTGTGTGTTATCAATGGTGAGATAAGAGTATAAAACTGATGGAATATAAGTTCCTACATAACCATTGGCATCTATGGCTAACGGAGTAATTCCTGCGCTAATTTGAGGTAAATTTTCGTATCTAACTCCTCCATTGGTATGCAACTTTGCTGCTGGAGCCGGAACATTGATTCCGACATTCCCGTTGTCTAATATTGTCACAAGTTCTTTAGCATCAGAATTGTTGATTTCCAAGGCTTTGGTTGCACTGCTGTTTCCTTTAGATTTAATATCTAGTGCTGCAGATGGATTAATTTCGTTGATTCCTACCTGAGAAAATAGAATTCCAGATATCATTAATGATAATGATAAAACCGTTTTTTTCATTTTTTGTAATAAATTTTTTGTGTTATCAATACTCCCCCTGTAGTTAGCAGGGATAGTGTAAATTATTTTTTTATTTAGATTTATTGTCCTAAATACACAAACATATTGACGCTCATTGTCTGTGGCTGAATATTAAGTGATTGCTGTGTTACTCCCCCATTTATACTTTCCGTAGTAATCGTATGATTATGAGAATTTTGGGATAAAACAGGCGTATTCACTACATTATCATTGTATACTCCTATGCCATCAGTATTATCTGCGGCTAGAAAAACAGTAGAACCGCCATTAGCAATTTGTGCTCTGTTGGGATTAGTACCATTTTTAATATCATAATTGATATTAGGCTGTACAGAACTGGTATTTCCACCCAAAGTTACATTTGGCAGATTATTTTGATTAATTACTCGGCTATTAGAATTAGCAATACTTCCTAATGCTGTTCCATTTTGTGATAGATATGAGTTGGTCGCATTGGGTAAATTTGTTCCAAAGCCTAACGAAGTAGCGACAGTTTGCTGTGACGCAGATAAACTACTTTTTAATCTGCCATCCAATCTTACCCACCCGGAATGATCTGCTGTCTGGAATCCAGGCTTTATATCACCTAAAACTGCACCAACCGGTAGACTCACCGTTTTTAAAATTCCGGTTGCATCAGCCACTACTGCTCTGTCGGTGGATGTACCTACATTCGCATTGATCGTTCTTACTCTTACATTGCCGTCAACAACATCAAGTCTTTCTTCTGCTGGGGTTGTGTTAGGATTACCTCCTATTCCGACATTTCCATTATGATAAACAGACATGACCGATCTTAAACTACTGCTTGCATCATCTGATACAGCCTGATAATTTAAAAAAGAATTTCCTAAGGTATTTTTTGAATAATTTAGTTTTAAAAGCTTTTGACCTACTGTACCATTTGCTTCTTCCAAATAGAATCCGGGACCACTCCATCCCACACTGTTTGCATCCGCTGTGATGGTAACACCGTCTACAAAAGGAGTTACAATACCTGTCAAACTTCCCTTTTTACTTATGTGAAGTAAATTTTTGGGAGCGGTTATACCAATTCCTATTTTGCCATCATTGGTAATAATGACATCATTTGCTTGCTGAGCATCTGATGGTGCTCCTGTAATTGGGTTATCCCGACCTCCATCTATGTGGAGTGTATTTTGTGGGTTTTCTGTATTAATTCCCACTCTTCCTGTCTGAGAAGAAGCGTATACTGATACAACAAGTGATAATAAGGTAAAAATGTTAGATTTCATAGCAATTATTTTTAATTTTTAAACAATACAATAACAGTTCAACATAATATTATGCTGAAATAGCTGAATTGGAATAATAAATTTTGGTTATGAAATTTTTACCGGAGGAGGTCTCGCAAAATTATTTTGTGAGATTATATTTTGACATATAAAAAATTTCTCCTCAAAATTATTTTCTGAAACTACACAAAAAATATTTAAAGAAATTTGCGTAACAGCAATACAAGAAGCATTTTTTGAAATTGAGATATTATTGCTGATTATGGCAATATTTTTTACTTCGCTTTCGGAAGTGAAATGAGAATGATTAGGAAATGCTTTATACGTAAACTCATTGGGTGTTGTAGCTTTCTTTGCCGCTATTTTAATATATTCTTTCCTTTTCTGTTTTTTATTAACTACAACTTTGGCAATGCGCTCTTGTTTCTGAGACTTTTTTTGAACTTCTACAATATGAATATTGCTGATGTTTTCAGAATTAAAAATAAAAGTTCCTTTCGTTACGTAAAGAATCGGATTTGAATTATTTGACTTTGGAACATTCGAAATATTTTCTTTTTCGAAGGATTTTAACTCGTTGTTTTGATTAAGTGAATCGGAAATAGTTTTTTGGGAAAATAATAAAGAAGTAGACAACAAAGCAAAAAACATTACTGCCCTTACAAGAAGAGTGTAATGTTTCTTTGTTGTCATATATATATCCATTTGTGTAAATTGTAATACAAATAAATAAAAACAGACTTTCAAAACAAAAAAAACACCTACCCTCAATCTACCCCAATAAACAAACAACTAAAAATCAAATACTTATACCTAATAATTACTTGACTTTTTTTTACTGGCAAAAAACTTTCAACCATATATACATATCTTCATTAGTCTTTATATCCATCTTTTTTCTGATATTATATTTTTTATTTTGAATAGTTTTGGGAGACAAATAAAGGATATCGGCAATTTGTTTTGTTTCAAAATTCAAATAAATATAAGCCAGAATATGAAGTTCATTTTTTTGTAAATCAGGATTGAATGCCGTGAGCTTTCTAAAAAAATCGGGATAAAACATTTGAAATTTATTGTAAAAATTGGGATCCCTAGATTTGGCAGATTCATACAATTCATCCATAGTAACAGATGATGATGTTTCATCATTTCTTTCAATGTCTGCAAGATCTTCATGAGCATTATCTATTCGTTTAGCCGAACTTTTAATGATTTTATTGTAATAAAAAAGAAGTAATATGCCTATTAACAATAAAATAAATGAAAAAATAATGATCATCTTATTTGTTCTTTTATTTTGCTTAAGTGATACCTCTTTTTCTAAATTTTGTATGGTAATATCAACACTTTTAGCCTGAGTATCTCTGTAAGATTCATTGAACTTTTTATACTCTTCCAATATTTTTTTCTCCCTATCAATATCGCCATTTTTTCTGTAAACTTCTGCAAGCAGATTATACACATTCAAAAGATGCTGCCTGTTTTTTCCATTGGAAGCGTATGCGAGTGATTTTTCTAAATATTCAATAGCTTTTTTATTATTTTCTTCGTTTGCATACAGACGGGCAAAGTGGTAATATAATACAGATAATTTATAAGGGTTTACTTTTTTCTGCTGGCTAAAAAGTGTTTCAGCATTTTTTAAATAAAATCTGGCAGAATCTGCTTGCATATTATCATTAATATAATATCCTCCTATAGCTGAATATGTTCCGGGATCTTTAAAAATTGCAGAAGACTTGTGTAAATAATAAAGAGCTGAATCTTTATCTGACATCAGTAGATTCCCTGAACGGGAATTGTAGACAAAACTCAGAAACTTATTTCTCTTGTTACTTTCCGTAATTTTTCTGCCATAATACATGGCTTTAGAATTATACTTTAAACTTACGTCATACATTCCTAAGGTATAATATGTTTGTGAAAATTCCTGAAAAATCCTGCCATAAGTTTCGTTATCAGCAGATATTTCATCGGCAATATTTTTGGCTTTATTCAGATATTTGAGGCTTATATCTGGCTTTGCAAGATTATAATTTTGTATTCCTATATTAATATTACCCAAGACCATTGCTTTTTTGCAGCTTTGTTTCCGGGCTTTTTTAATCATTAATAAATTCCATGAGATAATCTGTTGTCTGGAAACATTTTCAGACAGCATTCTATCAGGTTCAGTACACATCATCGAATCCAATTTCGCACAAAAATTCTGCGAATTTGCTTTAATGAAAAGAAATATTAGTATAAAAAAAAGTTTAATTTTTATCACCCCATTTTGTTTTTGAATAGTTTCAATAAATATTGCAAATTGGTGATAAATGATGAGACCATTTAGAAATGGACGATCTATTTTAAAGAATTATTAAACTTAGGTAGCTTTGCAAATTTAATTCAAAATTATGATATTTTAGTTTTTTCTTTAAAAAAGTATTATTTACAAAAAATTATCTTCAATATTTTAAATTTATGTTAAACTAAGAGTTATAATGTTATGACTATAAAACAAAAGCAACTAAAATTATATAACTTACAGTTTATCAATTAAAAAGCGTAATTTTGCATCCCGAAATAAGGATTCAACCATATGAAAAAATTAGGCGAATACAGAAAGCTTCTGGAAGTAGATAAAAACGTCACTCTGAAGGAACTAAAAAATATCTACAGAAATGTAATGAAGGATACTCATCCTGATAAATTCATCAATGATGAGGCAGGAAAACTGGAAGCAGAAGAGAAAAGCAAATCTGTAATTGAGGCTTATCATTTTTTGGTAAGCATTAACGAAGAAACTCAGGAAAAGTATAAAGAGGAATATACAGAAACCATTACAAAATCAATCATTACAGATTTTTATCTGGAAAAATCAATTCTGAAAGTTCAGCATCTGAATGGTAAAATGTTTGAGTACATTGGCGTACCAAGAAATACTTATATCAAGATGGTTAATTCAGATTCTCCAAGCCGTTTTGCAAGAAGACATATCTATGGAAATTTTATGTACAGAAAATCAGGGGAAGTAATGGCAGATTAATTTTTTATTTTTAAGTAATCAATCAAGGCTTTCAGAGGATTCTGGAAGCTTTTTTGATGAATGCAAATAGTAATTTTCTCATAAAAATATTGCTACTACTAGACATTCTGTTTTTATCAATTATAAAAAAACCGCATCATTTCTGATACGGTTTTAAGGTTAATTAGTGGCTGTTATAAAATTTAATCTACGTGTTTAGGAGTAAAACCATCTTCACTTAGTTCTCTGTGTTCATAATCTGCCTTCATTTCTGCATCATAGTCTACTTTTTCATATTTACCCATTCTTCTTAAAATAGAATCAAACAATGAATAAACTACCGGTACAATAATTAAGGTAAGGAATAAAGATGATGTTAAACCACCGATCACTACCCAAGCTAAACCGTTATTCATCTCAGCACCTGCTCCTTTCGCAATAGCAATAGGAATCATCCCGAAAATCATCGCAATCGTTGTCATCAGAATCGGACGGAGACGAGCGTGGTTTGCCTGAATCAAAGCGTCATGTGTATTTGCACCTGCTGCTTTTCTCATATTGGCAAAGTCGACAATCATAATTGCATTTTTCGCCACCAAACCAATCAACATGATCATACCGAGCATGGTAAAGATATTCAAAGAGTTACCGGTGATGGCAAGAATTACCATTACCCCAATCAATGCTAATGGAATTGAGAATAATACCACAAACGGATAAACAAACGAGTCATACAAAGAAACCATTACCAAGTAAACCAATACAATAGCCGCCAACAAAGCGATTCCTAAAGTACCGAAACCTTCGGTCTGGTTTTCCATATCTCCACTCCAAATATAACTTACACCTGCAGGTTTTGTTTTTTCATTATCCATAAACTGAGCTGCCCATTCATTGGCAACATCTCCTACAGGACGACCAACAACCTTAGATTTTACTTTTACAGAAGGTGCTTTATCTCTACGTTCTAGCAAACTTGGTCCAGAACCCATTTTCACTTCAGCAAACTGACTTAGTCTTACCTGCTCTCCCTGAGGATTGGTAAAAATCAGGTTTCTTACATCTTCAATAGATTGTCTGTTGGCATCACCAAAACGGATATTAATATCATATTCATATTCACCAGCTCTGAATTTTCCGTCTGTATTTCCGCTGAATGCCGTCTGCATGGTCTGACCTACACTTGCGAGATTCAGTCCTAAAGAAGACATTTTATCTCTGTCAATATTTACCTGAACTTCAGGATTTCCGGAATCGGTAGATAACTCTGCATCCACAGAACCAGGTACTTTTTTAAGTAATTCTAAAATTCTGTTGGCTTCTTTGTTCGCCGTTTCATTGTCCTGAGCAGTTACTACCAACTCAATTGGTGCGTTGTCTGCTCCCATTAAACCGATTGGTGCTGTTTTAAATTCAACTCCGGTAAATTTCTCTTCTAAAGCTCTTTTGATTTTAGCAGATTTAATATCGGTACTTTCGTTACGTTCTGATTTGTCAACTAAAATCACCTGGATTTCTGATTGATACAAGGTAGCCTGAACACCACCAAATCCAGAAGACTGCTGACCTACTGTTGTAATCATATCTACAACATCTTTATCATTTCTAAGATATTTTTCAACTTCCAGAGTTACCTGATTCGTTTTTTCTACAGAAGCATCTTTTGGTAACTCCATTTGAACCAGAAACTGCCCTCTATCCATTTTAGGGAAGAATTCGCCCCCAATAAATCCGAATGCTACCAACATAAATGAAGAAATCAAAATAATGAACGTCACGATTACCGTCATTACTCTTCTTAAAGTTGTTTTAAGACACCATTCCAAAATTCCACTGATCCAGTGTGTAAATTTGTCCAGCTGCTTTTCAAACCAAAGAATAAATTTCTCAAAAGGGTTTTTCCCCGTTAAATGTACCAGTTTACCAAACCTTGACGATAACCAAGGAATAATAGTAAACGATGCCAATAATGAAAACATGGTTGCAATAACCACCGTTACGCAGAACTGCGCCAAAATATCAGAAACCAAACCGGAACTCATCGCAATCGGCAAGAATACTACCACGATTACCAGAGTAATAGCTGTTACCGTAAATCCAATTTCTGAAGCGCCATCATACGCTGCACGGATTCTGCTTTTTCCCATTTCCATGTGACGATATACGTTTTCCAAAACCACAATCGCATCATCCACAAGAATACCCACCACAAGCGAAAGCCCGAGTAAACTCATTAAGTTGAGAGTATATCCCATCAAATACATTCCGATCACCGTTGCAATCAATGATACCGGAATTGAAACCATAACAATGAATGCGTTTCTGATATTGTGAAGGAATAATAACATTACCACTGCCACCAAAATAATAGCTAAAAACAAATCGAAAATTACATGATCTGCTGCTTCTAAAGTGAAGTTGGTACTGTCATCAACGATATTAACTTTCAATGCCTGATTTTTGTAATCTTCCTGAACCTGAGCGATGGTCTTTTGTACTGATTCTGAAACAGAAACCGCATTTGCATCAGACTGTTTTTTCACCTGAAGTAAAATCGTAGGACTTTGATTAAATCTTGCTACCTTTTCTATATCTTTTTGAGTATCAAAAACCATAGCAATATCAGACAAGCGAACCTGAGCTCCGTTTTTATTGGAAACTACGAGATTATTCATCTCTTCAATGTTTCGGTATTTTCCTGAAAGTCTGATCGTTGATCTTGAAGTTCTTGTTTTCAGAGCTCCTGTAGGGAAATCTAAATTGGAAGATAAAATTGCCTGCTGCACATCTCCGATAGCAATTCCGTACCCCTGCATTTTCTTTTCATCCAGATTTACCTGAATCTCTCTCTCCTGTCCACCAATAAGATCAACCTGAGCGACACCGTTCACACGGGAAAAAATAGGCTCTATCTTTTTATCTAAAAGATCATAAAGCTCTTTATTATTTAGCTTACTACTCGTAATACTCAAAGTCATGATCGGTAAATCATCTAATGAGAATTTTTGCAAAGAAGGCGGATCTGCATCCTCCGGAAGATCTGCCAGAATCGCATTCACTTTTCTCTGAGCATCATTCAAAGCATAATTTACATCGGCTCCGGTGTTCAATTGAACCATAATTACCGATAAACTTTCGTAGGAAGATGACTCTACTTTTTTTACATTTTCCAGAGAACCAACGGCATCTTCAATCTTTCTGGTTACCGAAGTTTCTACTTCACTTGGTGAAGCTCCGGGATATACCGTAGAAATGGTTACCATATTGGTTTCAAATTTTGGAATCAACTCATACCCCATCATGGAGTAGCTTAATAAACCTCCCAATGTAAGAATCGTAAACAATACGATGACAAGGGATGGTCTTTTAATGGATATTTCTGCTAACTTCATCTTCTCTTACTTTACGATATTGATTTTAGAACCGTTATCAAGGTTGATCTGTCCGCTTGTAATTACCTGCTCTCCTCCTTTAAGTCCGCTCAAAATCTGAACTTTATCTCCATAAACTTTTCCGATTTGAACTTTAATTAGTTTTGCAGTACCATTATTTACGATAAACAACTGTCCTGAGCTCACTCCGTTTACAAATGCTTCTGCCGGAACTGTGATCATGTTTTGAGTTTCAGCGCCGTTATTTGTTTTAAATATTGCCGTTGCATACATCCCTGCTTTCAGATTTCCTCTGTTCTGAACTTCAATTTCAACCGGGAAATTTAAAGAAGCATCACTTTTCGGAGCAATAAAGGTAATTCTTCCGCCGAAAGATTCCTCAGGTAAAACATTGACATTAATGGCAACATCCTGACCTAACGAAATTCTTCCAATCTGACTTTCATCCACTAAAACTGAGAGCTTTAAGCTGTTAATATTCACAATTTCGAACAAAGGAGTTCCCGGAGCAACAACGCTTCCCGGTTCTACCATTCTTTTGTTGATTGTTCCGCTGATTCCTGCTCTGATGCTTGTATCATTGACTCTCACACCCTGCGCTCTTACTGCAGCCTGTGCATTTTTAAGCTGTAATCTGGAATTATCAAGCTGCTGTTTGGTAACACCGCCTGTTTTGTACGCGTTTTCGTAACGCTGATTATCAATAATTGCGTTTTGTAAGTTATTCTGAGCCTGAGCAACATCTACTTCAATAGCGTCTCTTTTTATTGTTGCCAAAACCTGACCTGCACCAACTCTGGCTCCTTCTTTTACCATGACGCTTACAATACGTCCTGAAATATCAGCCGACTGATTCATTTCCTGTTTTGGAATAAAAGTTCCGTTGGCTGAGTAATCTGTATTGATATTTTCTCTGGAAACAGTAACTACATTTACATTGATTTTATCAACCTGTTTTGCTACTTCTTTTACTTCTGTTTCCTGTTTCTTTTTATTATCAGCAATTTTCCATGCTGCCAAACCTACCAGTACAGCAGCTACGATAATGTATATTAAAGTTTTTTTCATTGTTTAATTATGGGTTTTGTAGTGTATTGAGTTCTCCTTTAGCTTTTATTAATTTAATTTCAGCCTGTTTATAATCCAAAAGTGCATTAGCGTAATTCTGTTTTGCCTGGGTAAGCGCATTTTCAGCATCTAAAACTTCTGTAAGAGGGGCAAGACCATACTGATAGTTTGCCTGTGTATCTTTCTGAACTTTTTCGGCGAGTGCTACGTTATTTTTCATACTTTCAATATTGATCAAAGAATTTTCAATATTGGTAACTGCATTTTTATAATCAAGATTCAGACTTTGTTGGGTGTTCTGGATATCCTGATCAAGATCCTGAATATCAATCTCCGCCTGCTGAATTTTAGATTTGGTAGAGCCTCCTGTGAAGATCGGAATATTAATATTTAATCCGATTGCGGAATAATCGCTCCATAAAACTCCATCGTTAAAACCATTGGTTAAAGGAAATTTGCCACCCATTCCTGCCCATCCATAGTTCGCCTGCAGCCCAACGGTAGGATAAAGATATGCTTCTGTAGCTTTTTTGTTATAAACCAGAAGCTCCCTGTTTTTATTTAAAACTTTCAGTTCGGTTCTGTTATCAAGATTTATCGTGTTTTCTAAAAGCTGAGGTCGTGGTTCTATCGTTTTTTCTTCCAGCTCAATTGCTGTATCAATAGGAATTCCCATATAAAACTTCAGCGCATTTTTTGATAGTTCCAAGGCGTTGATCAATTGTTGCTTATTGGAACCGATATTGGTAAGCTGCACATTGGTTCTGTCCAGATCTATTCCTTTAGCCAGACCATTATCTACCAAACTTTTGATTACGTTGCGTACCTTTTCAGTATTGGCGTAGCTGGCTTCAATAGTTTTAAGATTTTCTTCCTGCACAAAAACCTGATAGTAAGCTGTCGCAACATTTTCTATAAGCTGTTCGTTGGTTAACTGCGCATTCAGAATATAGAATTCTCTGGTAGATTTTGCTGCCTTCAGACCTGTAAAAACTCTTTGGTCAAAAATAGTCTGCTGTACCTGCACGACAGCTTGAGAAACCCATGGCTGACCCAGCTGCGCTCTTAAACGCTGACCACCAAATTCTAGTAAAGACTCCTGAATGATAGGATTATACGTTAAACCTGCGGTAGCACTTATCTGAGGTAATGCTCCCGCTTTTGCTTCATTAATCTTGTACTCAGCTTTTTTTACCTGCAAAGCAGCTTTTTTGGCTTCTGCTTTATTCTGAAGAGCCTGCTTGATGGCTTCCTGCAAAGAAACCTGCTGCTGGGCAAATACAGAAGAAGAGGTAAACAACATAAATGCTGCAGCAACTCCGATTTTGAGTTTTTTAGCAGTTATACGTTTTCTGTTCATAATTTATACTTCGTTTATTTTTTTATGTTATTATTAAATGACGGAATACTGTTTCATTTACTTTAAAAATTACTTCTTAAATAGCATATTGATGATAATTTCTTTACGTTCAGAAATAATCTTGTTAAACTCACTTTCGCTGATCATAAGGTTTTCCATCAACAAAGGTCTTACTGCACTGGGAAAAACAAGTAATGAAATCATATTGATCAAAAATTGGATGGGTGCCATTTTTTCAATATTTCCTTTATTCATTTCTTTTATAATATCGTCATAGAGCTTTTCCAGATCTTTTTCTTCAATATCTTTTTGGTGACATGTTCCTTTATTAATCTGTGAAACGATATAAGTTTCCAGATACGGATATTGTAGACTTGTGGATAAGCTTCCTTCTATAAATTGGCTGATTTTTTCCTTAAAAGGTAGATCAGAATTCATAATAATCTCAGATTTTTCTTTTTCCACACGTTGCGCTTCATTAAAAATAATCTGAATGAGGTTGTCTCGGGATCTGAAATAGTAATTAATCAAAGTTCTGTTAACCCCTGCTTCATCCGCAATCTCTTGCGTAGTTGCATCGAATTTCCCCTGTACGAAGAACAGATTCTTGGCAGTATCTTTTATTAATTCCTGTGTTTGATCTTTTTTATTTGGATTTGACATTTTTGTTAAACAAATTTGTGCAAATTTATATCAAACAAATGTTTTAACAAAATTGTTAAACAAAAATATTAATGAAATTATTATGATATGCATCATATTATTTAAAAGAAACACTAAGGAATTTTTTAAAGTGTATTTGAAAGATGAAATACTTTTTTGGTGAGATACTGATTTATGCTTATAATATAAGTTAGATTTGATTTTATTAATAGAAAATTAAAATCCGAATTCAAATAACCAAGTATTGACTTAACGAAGAGTCTATATTGTAAAAAAAAATAGTCCGGTAATGATTACCGGACTATTTATAATGTCTAATGTGATGATTCTAAACTTATGTTTAGTTCTTCATTACTTTGTGAATACATACTTCACACCGATACCTACATTTGCAAGGTTCAATCCGAAGTTAAAATTGTTTACATTTTTTGCTCCGTCAACATCATATTTTGACGTGCTGTAACCAAATTCTCCGATTGTTGCTTCGATAGTCCAGTTTTTGTTTAAGAAATAATCTAAACCTGGTTTTACAGAAACACCAAATGCATTATAGTTTACTTTGTTTGAAACTGTAGTACTGTTTAAGCTTTCTTCAACTTTTTCATTACCAAACTCCATAGGAACTGAAAGTTGACCGAAGATATACAATTTATCTCCTAAAGTCCAATATTTTCTTACGAAAGGCTCAACTACGAATGCAGACTGAGTATATTTATCGAAACCATTTTCATAAGTTTCTTTTTCAATTCTTGATGCATAGCCTACTCCTAAACCTACTGCCAAGTTTGGTGCAACAAAATATCCTACTGTTGGCACAACTGCAAAGTTATCAACCTTAGTATCATCATTATTATCTTCTGTAGAAGAATATCCCACTACACCTGATACATACGTAGTTCCTTTTGCAATTTGAGCATTTGATAAACCAAAAGCTACTACTGCAGCTGTTAATAATAATTTTTTCATGTTTTAAATTATTTAATACTTTCTGACTGCAAATTTATAGGTGATAATTGCAATATTAAAATTTGTTAACATGATTAATATCACGCATGAATATTGACTTTTTATGGATTAAAATCGCAGTAATGAGATTTAATTGTATAAAACTTAAAAATAAAATAAAAAAAACTCCAACTTTTCAATTGGAGCATAATATAATGGTTAAAAAAATATTTTACTTTAAGAAAAAATTGATTCCCAGGTTGATTGCACCAAAGTTAGAATCTATCCTTCTATCTCTGTCAAAATCTCTTCTTTCACTTCCGATGTTCTGATATCCCAAGTATAATTCAGCATTTGACATTTGGTAACCAACTTTAGGATAAACATACAAACCACTATCTACACCGTCTTTTGTAGAAATAGCACCTCCCAAATCTAGCCCCACAAATAAAGGAACGCTGGCAAACTTATATTTCCCTGATGCAGCAAGTGGAATAAATCCGAAATCATCCCATCTGTCTTTTCCAAAAAAATGAGAATATCCTGAAGCAATTCCCACATCCAGACCTCTCATGATATTCCACATATAAGCAGCATCCACTCCCAGTGTAAAACTGGAAACTTTTGAAGCATCTCCTACAGGAGCACCAATATGACCACCAAGCTTAAAGCCACTTTGCGCATTAATCGTTCCAAATAATGCAAAAGCTCCTAATAACAATAGTTTTTTCATAATAATTCTATTTTATGTTGTTAACTCAATAGTATTTCTGGGAGCAAACACAATGCCACAGCGGTTTTATATATACCGAAAGTAATTTAATACCAAAAAATAAGAAATTTGAAAGATCATGTGATTCTAATTTTTAGGCAGAAAAATTGCTTATGGTTAACTAAATCTACATGTATGGTAATTTCAGAAATAATACGGCTCCAAAAAGACTTTTTTAAAACACACAAAACAAAGAATCTCAATTTCAGAAAAATGTATCTGGAAAAAATGTACGATCTGATTAAAAAAAATGAAAATTACTTATATGAGGCTATAGAAAAAGATTTTGGGAAATCTAAATTTGATACTTTTACTACTGAAATTTCTTTTATTCTGAATGATATTACATATTATCTGAAAAACCTGAAATCACTTTCAAAACCTAAAAAAGTAAGCACCAATCTCACCAATCAATTGGGGAAAAGCAGAATTTATTCTGAACCTTTAGGTAACATTCTCGTCATCGGAGCATGGAATTATCCTTACCAATTATCACTTTCTCCCATAATTGCTGCTTTAGCTGCAGGAAACTGCTGCATCCTAAAACCAAGCGAAATTGCAGAAAATACAATGAAACTGATGGCAAAAATTATTAATGAGAACTTTCCTCCAGAGTATCTGTATGTTTTTGAAGGCGGAGTTGATGAAACCACTGAGCTTCTTAAACTGCATTTTGATAAAATATTTTTTACAGGAAGTACCAAAGTAGGGAGAATCGTCTACGAAGCTGCAGCAAAAAACCTAACCCCCGTTACTCTGGAGTTGGGCGGAAAATCTCCTGCAATTATCACCAAAGACGCCAATCTTGAAGTTGCAGCCAAAAGAATTGTTTGGGGAAAATTTCTGAATGCCGGACAAACCTGTGTTGCTCCTGATTATCTTTTGGTGGAAGAATCTGTACAGGAGCAATTTTTGGAGACTTTAGTAAAAAATATTAAAGAATTTGATTATCATTCTAATGCTGAACATTATACTAAAATTATAAATCAGAAAAATTTTGACAGGCTTATTGGCTTAATTGATAACAATAAAATCTATTATGGCGGAAATTATGATACGGGCAACCTTTACATTCAGCCTACAATTCTTTCAAATGTAAACTGGAAAGATCATGTCATGCAGGAAGAGATTTTCGGACCTTTACTGCCGGTTTTAACATTCAGTAACTTTAATATTGCTCTTAATGATATTCTTGAAAAAGAAAAACCTCTTTCAGCATATTTATTTAGCAATAATTCGGAAGAAAAAGAGCATTTTACCCAAAAAATTTCTTTTGGCGGCGGCTGTATCAATGATGTGATCATGCATTTAGGCAATAAAAATCTTCCTTTCGGAGGTGTTGGAAATTCTGGTATCGGAAGCTATCATGGTAAGTTTGGTTTTGATACTTTCTCGCACCAAAAAGCCATTCTAGAAAGAGCCAATTGGGGTGAACCCAACATAAAATATCCTCCTTATTCGGAGAAAAAACTTCACTGGATCAAAAAACTCTTTTAGAATAACAAAAAGTAAATACAAATAAAAGGAGAACCAATTTTGATTCTCCTTTGTATTTTATTTTTTCCCTGAAAATAGGGCAAAAACTATTTATTAAATGTGAATTACTTCGCCATAAGCAGCTGCAGCAGCTTCCATAATTGCTTCAGAAACTGTTGGATGCGGGTGGATAGATTTGATGATCTCATGACCGGTAGTTTCCAGTTTTCTTGCAACAACTGCTTCAGCAACCATATCGGTAACGCCTTCACCAATCATGTGGCAGCCTAACCATTCTCCGTATTTAGCATCGAAAATTACTTTTACAAAACCGTCTGTATTTCCATTTGCTGTTGCTTTTCCACTTGCAGAAAGAGGAAATTTACCCACTTTGATTTCATAACCTTTTTCTTTAGCCTGCTTTTCTGTAAGACCAACAGAAGCTACTTCAGGATGACAATATGTACATCCCGGAATATTGCCGTAGTCAATTTTCTCAACATGCATTCCTTTGATCTTTTCAACACAAGTAATTCCTTCCGCAGAAGCAACGTGCGCCAAAGCCTGAGTAGGAATGATATCTCCGATTGCATAATATCCCGGAACTGAAGTTTCGTACCATTCATTTACCAAAACTCTTCCTTTATCTGTCTGGATTCCCACTTCTTCAAGACCTACGTTTTCAATATTTGCAGCAATACCCACCGCTGAAAGTAAAATATCTGCTTCCAGAATCACTTCTCCTTTAGCGGTTTTTACTTTAGCCTTTACACCTTCTCCACTGGTATCAACACTTTCTACAGAAGCATTGGTCATGATTTCGATTCCTGATTTTTTCAGAGATTTCTCTAAGTGTTTAGAAATTTCTTCATCCTCTACAGGAACGATGTTTGGCATAAATTCAACAACAGTTACTTTTGTACCCATTGTATTATAGAAATCAGCAAATTCTACCCCGATTGCGCCGGAACCTACTACGATCATAGATTTCGGCTGCTCAGGAAGAGATAATGCCTGTCTGTATCCTATTACTTTTTTACCATCTTGAGGAAGATTTGGCAATTCTCTTGAATGTGCTCCTGTAGCGATAATAATGTGAGTCCCTGTATATTCAGTTACTTTCCCTTCTTTATCTGTTACAGAAACTTTTTTACTTTTCTGAACTTTAGCTGTACCAAGAATTACATCAATTTTGTTTTTCTTCATCAGGAATTCGATCCCTTTGCTCATCTTTGAGGCAACACCACGGCTTCTCTGAATTACATTTGAAAACTCAAAACTAGCTTCCACTTTGTTTAACCCATAATCTTCAGCATGATTAATATAATGAAAAACCTGAGCAGATTTCAATAAAGCTTTTGTTGGAATACAACCCCAATTCAGGCAGATTCCTCCTAAATTTTCTTTTTCGATAATTGCAGTTTTGAAACCCAACTGCGCTGCTCTGATTGCTGTAACATATCCACCGGGACCACTACCGATGACAATAATATCGTAATTCATTAGCTTAAAATTTTTATGCGAATTTAAGGAAAAATATTGGATGTTGCGTCCTATGCTTTTTTCGTAAATTACAACCGGATTCAATTAATTCAGACATCATAGAAACAGTTTATAATAGAGCGTTTTGGTAAAGTTTTTTTAATGATAGAAAATTGAAGGAGTTTTCGAGATCATAGAAAAATTAATTAATGAGGTTTTTAAAAGCTTTTTCAACATCCGGATAACTGAAACTGAATCCGTTTTTAATCAATTTTTCTGGATATACATTTCTGCTTTTCAGTAATAACTCGGTTTCAGTTCCCATGACCGAAGAGGCGATTTCCAATTGCCAAACCGCAGCATTTAATCCAAAAGGAGCTTTCATTACCTTTCTTAAATTTCTCATGAAATCATTATTTGACAAAGGATTAGGCGCAGTTATATTGATTCCACCTGTAAGATTTTCGTTTGTGATAACAAACTCAACTGCTCTACAAAAATCGTCAATATGAATCCAGCTTATCTTTTGATTTCCCCTGCCCTGTTTTCCGCCTAGGCCAATTTTAGTCAGCATTTTGAGCTTTGGAAAAGCTCCGCCGTTGTTTCCTAAAACAATAGAAGTTCGCAGAGCCACCTTTCTTACATCTTCTGTTTTGGATTTGAAAAATTCACTTTCCCAGCTTTTACAGATATTCATAGAAAAATCATCTCCGATAATGCCGTTTTCTTCTGTGTTTAAGTGCTTTTCTGAATAAATATAAATTGTTGCCGAGCTTGCGTTTAACCAAATTTTGGGCTTATTGATGCATAGATCAACAGCTTGTTGCAAAACTTTGGTACTTTCAATACGTGAAGAATAAATCTCCTGCTTATTTCTGTCTGTGTATCGGCAATCTACAGACTTTCCCGCCAGATTAATTAAAACATCAGCATTTTCGAGTAAGTTCTTCCATTCACCTACACTTTTTGCATCCCAGAAAATTCCGTTTTTACGTTTGGGGTTTCTGGTTAAAATATAAACCTGCTCTCCTTTTTCTTCAAAATATTTTTCGAGATTTTTGCCCAGAAAACCAGTTCCGGCTGCGATGATTATTTTCATTTTAGTTAATAGTTATATATGATTAATGGTTTGTCATCTTGAGATGCTTCGACAAGCTCAGCATGACATCTATAATAATTAGTATTCCTAGGATTGCTTTTCGAATTCATTTTTCGGCGATTGATTTTATGAGTTGATTTCGTTCTGATAAAAAACTTTCCATATAGTTTTTCAGAAACATAAAATTGAAAATTTTACCAATGACTCCAAAAGGTGATTCAAATTCAAGAATATCAGTCATGATAGTATTTTTACCGTCCTTTTTAAAAACATGCTGATGTTTAAAATATTTAAAGGTTCCTTCCAGCATTATATCGGTGAATTGATGAGGTTTTTGCATTTCAATAATTTTTGATGTGTGCGTTTGATAAAAACCTAAATATTTAGCTTTCCAAGTCACGCTTTCGCCTTCTTCAATCAGTCCTGAAACTTCCCCGGCAATCGCTTTTTCATCAGTTTTAGAAATTGATTCTTGATGAAGATCAATATCCCTTGTCAAATCGAAAACGGTTTCAATATCGGCTTTTATGATTGTTTTCAATCGAATTATTGACATTTTACTTAATGATTAATTAAAATGAGGATGACCAAAACTGTTAATCTGAAAATCATCCACGAAATGGTGGGAAGAAAATTTAATTGCAAAATTTTACACCTTCTTAAATGTTCTAAAAACATGATCAAAACCACAATTCCAAAATATATCATTGCTGAAAATGAATTTAAACTGAAAAGTAAACATGGAATCAGAAGTAAAGTTCCTATAAGAGAAACCGTCATCATATTTCCGATATAGTTCCAAAGTTTTTCTTTTAAATATGATTTTAAGAACACGGTCTGCCAAACAATTTGGCTCACACAGATTATCAACTCTCTGCCAAAATTCTGATGTAAATGCAAACCTAAATTTCCACTGAAAATATTCAAAATATAAGAAGATAAAAACACAACAAAAGTAATATATGCTAATCTGTATTTCAGATTAAAATCAGGAACACAGGCTTTTTCTGAATAATCTTTTGAAGAAGGAATAATCTGTTTTCTATTGTAAGAAACAAAAGAATACAGTTTCTTAAAAAACCAATATAAAGGCTTTATTCTGGCAATTTTTTCTAATCTCGGAAACGAATTTCCGATAATTAACAATAAACTGTCTAATCCGTAGATCACCTTATTTTGCTCATGATCAACTAGGGCGATTTCGTTTTTTGCACGGTTAAAATCAATAAGTTTTTCATTATCTAAGCTTAATTCAGTGAAGGCTTCCCTTCCATTTTCACTCAGCATTCCACTTTTTATAAAACCTTTTGAATAAAGATTGCACATCGGACATTCGTTATCATAGATAAGCGTATGATTATTGAGGATTTTCATGATTATCTGTTTATTAATGTTTTGTATTAATTCCGAAATAAATAATTAAAAATAAATGAATGATTAAGTTTTTCATAATTATAAAATTTTC
This sequence comes from Chryseobacterium echinoideorum, assembly GCF_007474535.1. Lineage (GTDB taxonomy): Bacteria > Bacteroidota > Bacteroidia > Flavobacteriales > Weeksellaceae > Chryseobacterium > Chryseobacterium echinoideorum. Next base: position 241,906 of record NZ_VKNW01000007.1, read on the forward strand.
AATAATATTTGAAAGTTAGATTCAAATAAAAAAGGATTGTAAAGTCCTTTTCTATTTTAATAAATTGGTAATCTTCCCGACCAGCCAGTGATCATCACTTTTTATGGCAAGATCCATAATGTTATTGATTTTTCCTGTTACAGAGCTAAAATCGTTTATCAGCTTAATAAATTCCTTGGCTTCTTCCGAATCTTTATCTTCAATATTTTTCAGCTCTTCCAGAAAAGAAATAACAGGCTCAATTTCTCGTTTTCTTCTTTCTTTGGTAATTTGTTTAAACAAAAACCAAACATCTTTTTCAGCAACAAAATATTCTTTTCGTTCACCTTTTACAAATTCTTTTCTTACAATTCCCCAATCCATCAAAGCTCGTAAATTCATATTGGCATTTCCCCGTGAAATTTCCAGTTGCTCCATCACCTCATCGGTAGAAAGTGCTTTTCCACTTGCCAAAAGCAAAGCGTGAACCTGCGCCATGGTACGATTGATTCCCCAATTGGTTGCAAATGTTCCCCAGGTTTGAATATATTTTTCTTTGGCTTCTGAGAGTTGCATCTTTTTATATTTAAAATTCTATTACAAATATAATAATACTTTTTGAATTTTCAATAATTTTTGAAAATTTATTTTAAATTTTAGCTTACAAATTAAAAATGGTTGATTTTAATTTTAAAATCAACCATTCCTTGTATAAATAACCTGAGTTCGGGATAATAATTGAGATAAACTTTGTAAAAAATAGCAATAATTCGTATATTTAAGTTTCTGACATTCAAATATTT
>NZ_VKNW01000008.1 GCF_007474535.1 Chryseobacterium echinoideorum
TTCTTTCCAAAGAAACCGTCACTCAACTTGAAAAAGGTAAATGACGGTCAACTATTTTTAAACTTTGCTTAAACCGAACTCAGGTTAATATATTCTTCGGCTTTTTATTGAATTGAAGAGAAATAAATACAATCATAAATTATGTGTCTAATTGCTGTGTTTTTTTGTTAAATTTTGTATTTTTGTCTGTTTACTGAATTTATATATGTCACAAGATTTACAGCCCAACTATTCCGAAGAAAATATCAGAACCCTGGATTGGCAGGAACACATCCGTTTGCGTCCCGGTATGTATATTGGGAAGCTTGGTGACGGATCTTCTGCTGATGATGGGATCTATATTTTGCTGAAAGAAATTCTGGATAATTCAATTGATGAGTTCAGAATGAAAGCAGGAAAAAGAATTGAGATCAAAGTAGATGAAGGAAAAGTCCTGATTCGTGATTTTGGTCGGGGTATTCCGTTGGGAAAAGTTGTAGATGCGGTTTCAAAAATGAATACCGGAGGTAAATATGACAGTAAAGCTTTCAAAAAATCGGTTGGTCTGAATGGAGTGGGTACAAAAGCCGTGAATGCCTTGTCAGATTATTTTCGTGTACGATCTTTCCGGGACGGAAAAATGAAAGTTGCGGAATTTTCCCGAGGTTTAATTACGGAAGAATTTCCGGAAAAAGAAACTTCAGACAGAAACGGAACCGAAATCTCTTTTACTCCGGATGCGGAAATTTTTCTTCATTACAAATTTAGAAAAGAGTATATCGAAAGAATGCTCCGCAATTATGCATACCTGAATCCAGGACTGAAAATTATTTTTAACGGGGAAACTTTTTTCTCAGAAAACGGTCTTAAAGACTTGCTTGATGAGGAACTTGAGAATGAGACGCTTTATCCGATTATTCATTTGAAAGACAATGATATTGAGGTAGCGATTACCCATACCGATAAATCTCAGACGGAAACTTATTTTTCTTTCGTTAACGGACAAAATACTACACAGGGAGGAACTCATCTGAATGCGTTCCGTGAAGCTTTCGTAAAAACAATACGAGAATTTTTCAACAAAAATTTTGATGCTTCGGATGTAAGAAAATCAATTGTTGCTGCCGTTTCTATTAATGTTGAAGAGCCCGTTTTTGAATCTCAGACCAAAACCAAACTTGGCTCAAATGATATCGGACCAAATGGTCCAACGGTTCGTACTTTTATCATTGATTTTCTTAAAAACAAATTAGATAATTTTTTACATAAAAATCCTGAAATTGCAGAAGCAATTCAGAGAAAAATTTTAATTTCTGAAAGAGAAAGAAAAGAGCTTTCCGGAATTCAGAAATTAGCAAGAGAAAGAGCCAAAAAAGTTTCGCTGCACAATAAAAAACTTCGCGACTGCAGACAGCATTACAATGACCAGAAAGCAGAAAGAAAAGCAGAAACGCAAATATTTATCACCGAGGGAGATTCTGCTTCAGGATCTATTACAAAATCGAGAGACGTGGAAACCCAGGCTGTATTTTCACTAAAAGGGAAACCGCTGAACTGTTATGGCTTAACCAAAAAAGTGGTGTACGAAAACGAAGAGTTCAACTTGCTTCAGGCTGCTTTGAATATTGAAGAAAGTCTTGAAGATCTGCGCTACAATCAGGTAATTATAGCCACTGATGCCGATGTGGACGGCATGCACATCAGACTTTTGATGATTACATTCTTCCTTCAGTTTTTTCCTGATGTAATTAAAAACGGACATTTATACATCCTTCAGACACCATTGTTCAGGGTTAGAAATAAAAAAGAAACAAGATATTGCTACACAGAGCAGGAAAGAATAAAAGCGTTAAATGAATTAGGCAAAAACCCTGAAATCACACGGTTCAAAGGTTTGGGAGAAATTTCCCCTGATGAATTTAAACATTTTATCGGAAAAGATATTCGTCTTGAGCCGGTAGTAATCGGGAAAGATCAGACCATTGAGCAGCTTCTTGAATTTTATATGGGTAAAAACACTCCGGATAGGCAGGTTTTTATTCTTGAAAATCTGGTGGTAGAAGATCCTGATATTGATAAAAAGGAAATTTTGAATGAAATAGAAATTTAGAAAGCATAAAAACACAAATAGAATGAGGCTTAGCAACAAAAAGAAAGTACCTGTTTATAATTTTTTCAATACATTATTATTAATATTATTTTCAGCGGGAATTATCGGCTTCATTTTCAATGAGCTGAAATTTGATATTTTAGGAAATATAAGTTACGCATTGATTGCACTACCGCTGTCATTGTTGATTATTTTCCATCTCGTGGGACGCCAGATTTTTGAATATGACAGTGACGGTGAGGCTTTACACTTTAAAAATAGAAATATCGTTCCGTTTATACATAAACAATTGAGTGATGAGTTTCCCAAATATAAACTGATAAAATTTGAGATTGTTGTTATATTTTTCATTAAGCGGTTGTATGTTACGGTATCAAGTAAAAATAGTGGCAGTACGACTTTAAAATATGAAATTTCATATTTAACCAGAAAAGAAATAAGTGATTTAAAAGTTTCTCTCAACAAAGTGGTGAAAGCCAATGAGGAGAAAAGACATCAAGAATAGATAATGATAGAAGAAAACGCTCACGAAGGCGAAAGCTTAAAAAAAGTTTCAGGACTGTATAAAGACTGGTTTCTGGATTATGCATCTTACGTAATTTTAGACAGGGCAATTCCATCTGTTTATGATGGTTTTAAGCCTGTTCAGCGAAGAATCATGCATTCTATGCGGGAACTGGAGGATGGTCGTTATAACAAAGTTGCCAATATTGTAGGGAATACAATGAAGTATCATCCTCATGGTGATGCTTCTATTACGGATGCGATGGTAGGAATCGGGCAGAGAGAACTTCTGATTGATACTCAGGGAAACTGGGGAAATATATATACAGGAGATTCTGCCGCAGCTGCAAGATATATTGAAGCCAGACTTACTCCTTTTGCGTTGGAAGTAGTTTTTAATCCTAAAACAACCATTTGGTCTAAATCTTATGACGGAAGAAACAATGAGCCTGTAGATTTACCCGTAAAGTTTCCTTTGCTGTTGGCACAAGGTGTTGAGGGAATCGGAGTCGGTCTTTCCACAAAAATTCTGCCGCATAACTTTAACGAACTGATCAATGCTTCAGTAGCTTACCTGAAAGGAAAGAAATTTGAGGTTTTCCCGGATTTTCTCACAGCCGGTTATCTTGATGTTTCTGAATATAACGACGGCGCAAGAGGCGGAAAAGTAAGAGCAAGAGCCAGAATTTCTCAGGTTGACAAGCATACTTTAATGATTACGGAGCTTCCTTTTTCCAAAAATACCGGCGATCTCATAGATTCTATTCTGAAAGCCAATGAAAAAGGTAAAATTAAGATCAAAAAAATCGAAGATAATACTTCGGATAAGGTAGAAATCCTTATTCATCTTCATAATGATGTTTCGCCAGACAAAACAATTGATGCTTTATATGCATTTACAGATTGTCAGGTTACCATTTCGCCGAATGCATGTGTGATTGTAGGTGATAAACCTATGTTTATGAGTGTGTCTGAAATTCTTAAAATGAATACAGATCACACAGTTTCTTTGTTGAAAAAAGAACTTGAGATAGAACTTCACGAGCTTCAGGAAAACTGGCATTTTTCATCTCTGGAAAGAATTTTTATTGAAAACAGAATTTATCACGACATTGAAGAAGTAAAAAGCTGGGAAGACGTTCTCAAAACAATTGAAGAAGGTCTTAAGCCACATACAGCTCACCTTTTAAGAGAAGTAACACAGGAAGATATTCTGCGATTGACGGAAATCAGAATCAAAAGAATTTCCAGATTTGATTTGGATAAATTTAAAGAGAATATTGCAGCTTTAGAAGGCAAAATTGATCAGGTAAGATTTAATCTGGCAAATTTAGTGGCTTATGCAATAGATTATTATACAAATATTCAGAAAAAATACGGTAAAGGAAAAGAGAGAAAAACTGAGCTTAGAATTTTTGATACCATTGATGCCACAAAAGTAGCGGTTGCTAATGAGAAATTCTACGCCAATTTCGAGGAAGGTTTTATCGGAACCTCACTTAAAAAAGACAAATATCTTTTTGACTGTTCGGATATTGACGATATTATTACTTTCAGAAAAGACGGAAGTATGAAAGTAGTAAAAGTTGAAGCCAAAACTTTTATCGGAAAAGATATTCAACATGTGGCAATCTGGAAGAAAAATGATAAAAGAACTGTGTATAATATGATCTATCGTGAAGGCAGGGAAGGACCGTATTATATGAAAAGATTTTCTGTAACAGGTGTTACTAGAAATACAGATTACCCTTTGGCTTCAGACAAAAAAGGTTCTGAAATGCTGTATTTTTCAGCAAATCCGAATGGTGAAGCTGAGGTTGTTACTGTTCTTCTGAAACCTAACCCGCGAATCAGAAAAAATAAAATGGAAATTGATTTTTCGGAACTGGCAATCAAAGGTCGTGATTCTAAAGGAAATCTGGTAACCAAATATTCTATAAAAAAAGTTGATCTGAAAGAAGAAGGTGTTTCTACTTTGGCTCCACGAAAGATTTGGTTTGACGATACGGTACGAAGGCTGAATGCTGATACAAGAGGAAGTTTTCTTGGGAATTTCAAAGGAGATGATAAAATTCTTACCATTAATTCTCAGGGAGAAGCCAAACTGGTTACCTTTGATCTCGGCAATCGTTTTGATGATGAATATATAGTGCTGGAAAAGTGGAAGCCGCAGCAAGCTATTACCTGTATTTATTATGACGGTGAGAAAGATATTTATTTTATCAAACGCTTTTTACTGGAAAACACAACGAGTGTTCAGACTTTTATGCCATCTGAACATCCAAAATCTTTTATAGAACGAATTATTGTATCTGATAATGCAACCGCAGAAATTATTTTTGCAAAAGATAAAGGAAAAGAGCGTGAGCCGGAAACGGTGAATATCGACGAATTTATTTCTGTAAAAGGAATAAGAGCTATTGGAAATCAATTCACCAAATTTAAAGTAAAAAATATTAATATTACTATTCCTGAACCGGTAGAGGAGGAGCCGGAAATATATGAAGAACCTGATTTCGGATCTTCGTCAGATGATGAAGGCGGAACAATCGGAGACTTGTTTGAAACGGGTAGTAATCAAGAAAACTAAAAAATGAATATTATTATATTAATTATTGCAATCACAGCTGTTATAACATTCATGGTTCCCAATGGGAGCAGTAATTTTGAGAAATATAAGTTTAATGTAGGCGCAATTATGTATAGAAAAGAGTATGTAAGGTTGCTTTCATCAGGTTTTTTACATGCAGATTTTATGCATCTTTTGTTTAACATGATGACGTTGTATTTTTTCGGACCTGTGATCTTACAGGGTTTTGGAAGCTTAGGATTTATCTTGATTTATTTTGGAGCGATACTTTTGGGTAATGTTTTTTCTTTGTTTATTTATCAGAAACAATCATGGTATTCGGCAATTGGAGCGAGTGGCGGTGTTTCTGGAGTTTTATTTTCTGCAATTGCATTGGCTCCTCAAATAGGAATTTATTTTTTCTTTATACCCATTCCTATTCCTGGTTTTATCTTTGGATTGTTATATTTTAGTTATTCAGTTTATATGATGCTCAATCCTCGAATGAATGATAATATCGGTCATGCAGCCCATCTTGGAGGAGCTTTTTTTGGATTGCTGTATGCAATTATCATTCAGCCAGAAAGTGCAATTCAGAATTCGTTATTTATAGGAATCATGTCTCTTCCGCTGATTTATTTAGCTTACGAAATATTTATAAAGAAAAGAATCGGTTAGTTTTCTAACCGATTCTTTTTATTGTAGATTTTTTTCTGAATTATTTTCTAACAGTAGTAATCACTAAAACTTTTTTGCCGTTGATCATATCTACTTTTGTAGAAGCAATCATATCTGCAAAAATCATCGTATTGGTGTCTTTAAATTCATAGCCTTCAATGATTACAGGTGTACTTTCCGGAATACCGTGTTGCGAATTGTACATAGCAAGAGACATCATGTCCAGAGTTCCCATATCTTTTTTAAATTTTACTTCAGCCAAACCATTGTCGGCTAAATAATCAAATTTTTTCAAACTTTGAGGAATGTTTGCTTTTGTTTTAAACACATTAACGCTTTGTACGTATTCTTTGTGTGCATCAAACATGGCAACCGTACCTACCGCATTATTGGAAATAGCAAATTTTACATTAGAGTTTTTTTGTGCAAAAACTGTAGCAGATGCACAAATGAGGATAGAATATAGAATTTTTTTCATAGTAAATAAATAACTGTTAAAAACTTGATAAATATAGTTATTTTTTGCAAAATGTCATCAAAAAAAATGAATAATTTAAAAATAACAAAAAAATAGCCTGTTTTATTGATATTTAATCATATCCATGTTTCTTCTTTTTCTCTTTCTCAATGAGTGTTTTCACCAGATTCTTAAAATGCTGAATAGAAATTCAATACAATAAGTCAGAATATTGTAAGGTGGTGATACGATTTATTGGTTATATATCATAAACGCAAAGTTCTACAATAGTAATTCACACTAATCACTCTTTCCAGTTCTTTTCAATGAGCTTCATAAGAAAGTCGGGGCATTTGATGATTTTGCTGTTTTCGGCATTCAGAAAGAAAAGGGTAGTAGATGCTTCCGTAATTTTTATTTTTTCCTCATTGTAAATTTCATATTCAAATTCGATCCTTACTCCCGGAATTTTTTTCAAATAGGTATGAATTTCCAATTTCTGATCGTATAATGCTGGTTTTAAATACTTAATTTTGTAATCTGAAACCGGAAGCCAGATTCCCTGTTTTTCAATTTCATCATAGGAGATTCCTATGGTTCGGAAAAGCTCTACCCGCCCAAGTTCGAAGTAAGTTGCATAGTTTCCGTAATATACATATTTCATAGGGTCTGTTTCTGCGTAACGCACTCGTAGTGAGTGTATTGAGTGTATCATCTTAAGCCTTTAATTATTCATACAAATATATTTTTAAATAATCAATATGAGAAATATTTTTTTTTGAAAATAAAAAATTAGACCTTTGTCTTCCTTCTAAAAACAAATAATCATAGTATAAATCAGGGCATAAAATATGGATGAAAATTTAATGATGGTTTGGCAGAAATGCCTTCAGTTTATGCGGGATAATCTTAACGCAGCCGAAGACAATTCTGATCTTAAAAAGCTTGAAAAATCGTTTGATTTACTGTTCGACAAAGTTCAGCCGATTTCATTGGTTGAAAATAATCTTACGTTGATGGTTCCGAGCGATTTCTATAAAGAATATATTGAAGATAATTATCTGTCATTGCTTTCTGCTGCCCTGAAGAAAAACATTGGCAAAGGAGTGAAACTTTGGTATTCTGTAATGGAAAACAAACCGACAGGTCAGGAAAAGCCTGTCACTATGAATATGAAGGGGAAATCTGTTCCTACGCCAAAGGTTCAGGAGACCATGCCTCAAGGTTTTTCGTCAAATATTGTCAATCCTTTTGTCGTTCCGGGAATCAAAAAAGTAAATATTGATTCTAATCTGAAAGCTGATTTTTCTTTTGATAATTATGTGGAAGGTGAGAGTAACAAATTTGCAGCTACCGTGGCAAGATCAATTGCAAAAAGACCTGGAGCAACAGCTTTCAATCCATTGTTTTTATATGGAGGCTATGGAGTAGGGAAAACCCACTTAGGTCAGGCTGTAGGACTGGAAGTAAAAAGTCAGTTTCCGGACAAGGTGGTGCTTTATCTTTCTTCAGAGAAATTTATACAGCAGTTTATTTCAGCAGCAAAAGCTCATAAGCAGACAGAGTTTGCCAACTTTTATCAGATGGTAGATGTTTTGATTATTGATGATATTCAGTTTCTTTCGGGGAAATCTGCAACACAGGATAGTTTCTTCCACATTTTTGATTATCTCCACCAGAACGGCAAACAGATTATTCTTACATCAGATAAGGCTCCTGTTGACATTATGGATATTCAGGACAGAATTGTTTCCCGATTCAAATGGGGACTTTCTGCGGAAATAAAATCTCCGGATCTTGAAACAAGAAAGAAAATTATCGAAGATAAACTGAGCCGTGACGGAATTGTGCTTACGGAAGATATGCTGGATTTTCTTGCTTCGGAAGCTAAGACCAATGTAAGAGAACTGATCGGCGTTATCAATTCTGTGATTGCGTATTCTACTATTTACAAATCTGACCTTAGTTTAGAACTTTTAAAGGAAACGATTAATAAAATTGCTGCCAATCAGAAGAAAATTATCAATATTCCTTACATTCAGGAAGTGGTTTGTGATTATTTCGGAATTAAGAGAGAGCAACTATTATCCAAAACGAGAAAACGAGAAATCGCTCTTCCAAGACAATTGGCAATGTATTTTGCAAAAGAATTTACCAATGCAACATTCACCAAAATTGGTGAAGAAATGGGAGGTAAAGATCATTCTACTGTAATGTATGCCTGTGAAACCATTAAAGACGTTTCTAAAATTGATAAAGAAGTCAAAAAATACGTAAAAGAGCTTACTGAAAAGATAAAAAGCTGATTGTTTTTACAAAATATAAAAAATGGAGGATAGGCTTATTCTCCATTTTTTATTTAGTTTTGTGTTTCAATTATTTATTAATAAATTTTTTTTCGATGAAAATTTTAATGGTCTGCCTTGGGAATATATGCAGAAGTCCGCTTGCCGAGGGAATTTTGAAGTCTAAACTTCCTGATACTTTTGAAGTGCACTCCGCAGGAACAATCAATATGCATGAAGGAAGTAATCCAGATAAAAGATCTGTTGAAATCGCCTCTAAGAACGGCATTGATATTTCAACCCAATGTTCAAGACCTATTCAGCCGGATGATTTGGATTATTACGATAAAATCTATTGTATGGATAAAAAAAATCTTCAGGATGTGCTTTCTATGGTAAAAAATGAAGAGCAGAAAAATAAAGTCAGTTTATTAATGGATGGCTTAAACCTGAAACAATATCCTGATGAAGTTCCTGATCCCTATTGGAGCGAAGCAGAAGGTTTTGAAAAGGTTTTTAATCAGATTGACGAAGCCTGTGAAATCATCTCGAAAAAACTCTCATACTCTTAGTCTTAATATTATCCTACGTTTAAATTATGTTATTTCTAATTCCCGCATATCTTTCAGAAAATACCTCTGTCAATCATTTTGCACCGGTCATCAAAGAATATATCATGCAGACCGATTACTTTTTCGTGGAAAATGAAAAAACAGCGAGGAAAGTAGTTAAATTTTTTGCTCCCGAAAAAAAACAGGCAGATCTCAAGCTTTTTCTTTTAGATAAATACACAGAAAATGCAGATATTAAAGAAGCACAACAGCTGATGTTGCAAGGGCAGGATTTCGGACTGCTTTCAGAAGCCGGACTTCCGTGTATTGCAGATCCTGGAAATTTGATGGTAAAATGGTGTCATGAGAAAAATATCAGGGTAATTCCTATTTCAGGACCTTCGTCTATTATTTTAGCATTGATATCCAGTGGATTTAACGGACAAGAATTCACTTTTAATGGCTATCTTCCTATTGATAAAGGTGAAAAGAAAAAACAGATTCTCCACTTGGAAAATTCCGTTCAGAAGACGGGTTATTCACAGATTTTTATGGAAACTCCTTATCGTAACAATCAACTTTTGGAAGATTTGGTCAGATTTCTTTCACCCAATATGAAACTTTGTATCGCATCTAACATTAATGATCCGGAAAATGAATTTATTAAAACAAAGACCATTAAAGAGTGGCAAAGACATAAGCCAGAACTCCACAAAATCCCCACTGTTTTTGTAATAGGGAAATAATTTAACAGCCATTAACAATGAATTTGCATCATTATTGTCTTCTATCTTTCATAACCAAAAAAATAAAATATTATGTCAGAAAAAAGATTAGCAGGAATTTGGATGGATAGCCACAAAGCTACAGTTGTAAAAAATCACGATGCACAATGTGCTTTTAAGTTCTTTTTGTGCAGCCCCGTTGAAGCAATTATCCAGCATGGTAATTCAAGCGAGAATGCTGCAAATAATGCAGAACAGACTAATAAAGCTAAATTTTTTAAAGAGATTGAACACCTTCTTATAAATTCAGAAGAAGTATATATTACCGGACCGGGAAATATTCAGGAAGAATTTAAGCATTATTTGCATGATACCGCACAATTCAAGAATTTGAATATAACACTAGATACAGCTCAGCAAATGTCAGATGAAGAGGTTTTGGAAACTGTGAAAAGTCATTTCAATGCTTAAATAAGTTAAAAAAATTAAAAAATCCAGATCTCTCAAGAAGGTCTGGATTTTTTAATTTTTATATACTTTTAAGATAATTCCAATAAAGTGATTTCGGGTAAAACACCCACTCTTCCGGGATAACCCAAGACTCCGAAACCTCTGTTCACATATAGCAGTTTGCCTTCGCTTTCGTACAAATCTGCCCATTTCGGATAGCGATATTGTACAGGAGACCATTTTATATTTTTTAAATCTAAACCAAACTGCATCCCATGAGTATGTCCCGAAAGTGTTAAATGGATGTCTACAGGATGTTTTTTTACGACAAAATCAAAATGCGTAGGATCGTGACTCATTAATATTTTGGCGGCTTCAACAGGAATATTTTCTAAAGCTTCTTCAAGTTTCCCAAATTGTGGGAATGGTTTTAATCCCCAGTTTTCAACACCCAAAATATAAAGCTTTTCGCCATTTTTATCAATGATTCTATGTTCATTTCGCAGCATATCAAATCCTGCCTCTTTCTGGTAATCAATAAGGGTCTGAAGGTTGTTTTTCTTTTCGTCAAGAGATTTCCAGGTAACGTAATCGCCATAATCATGATTTCCCAAAACAGAAAACTTACCGTCTTTCGCCGCAATTTTTGAAAATAGCTCAATAAAAGGTTTAAATTCTTCAGCAACATTATTTACCATATCTCCTGTAAATAAAACAAGATCAGGCTTCTGCTCGTTGATTAAATCAATCGCATGTTTCAGTTTATCCGGGTCTGAAAAACTTCCGCTGTGAACATCCGAAATCTGGATGATTTTATAACCTTTAAAACTTTTTGGAAGATTTGCGATTTTTACTCTTACTTTTCGCACCTTGTGGCGGTATTTTCCAAATAAGGCTCCATCAATAAATAATAGTGAAAGTATCGATGCAGAAGATAATGTTATTAAAGAAATAAATTTTCGACGCTCAGGTAAGTATGGTCTTTCATTTACAAACAATTCTTTACGATAATATAAACCTAGGATTACCAGAAGTATAAAGGTAATTGTAGATTTGTTTTTTACAGATATTGGTGCAAAAAAAAGAAATAATAAATAGACAAATAAAAATCCTAACTGTAATATTGAAATATTATCATTAGTAATATTTCTGTAAAATTCGACTGGAATTCTATAAACATCTTCAAAAAATAAACCTATGATGATCAGTATTTTTGGTATTATAAATACCAGAAACAAAATACTGATAATATGCGCTCTCGTTGCATCGCGGTCGCTTCTCTGGAAATTCAGAATTTCATAAGTGAAAAGTCCATAAACCATGAGGTAGAGGAGAATATAGCTCCATCTAATCCATGAATGATCGGTTAATGTTCTGATTGCCTGATAAACGTAGATTTCCAGAAGAATAAAAATTCCGGTAATAATCAAAAAGTTTTTTTGCATACAATAAATTCTATAAAAAAGCACAAAAGAAAAATTTCCTTTGTGCCGATTTATTTTTTATTAATAAATAATATTCTAAGGAAATTTATAAACGATAGCATTAATGTTCATCCCTGCACCTACAGAAGCCATTACAATGTTACCTTTTTCTTTAAACGAATGACCATCCATTTTACCTTTAATTATCAAATCAAACATGGTAGGAATAGTTGCAACCGAAGAATTACCAAACTCCTGAATCGTCATTGGAGAAATAGAATGATCATAGTTTTTTATATCATAAAGCTTATGAAGTCTTTCGATCATTGCGTAATCCATTTTTGCATTAGCCTGATGAATAAGAATTTTATCAATATCAGTAATAGAAAGCTGTGCGTCATCAATAGTTTCCTTTATCGCAGGCGGAACGTTTTTCAGAGCGTACTCATAAATTTTTCTTCCCATCATTCTGATATATACTCTTCCGTCATTGAAATCTTTATTCAAAGAACATCCGTTTCTGAGATAATCAAGCTCCGGACCATTGTCACAGATCGTATTATGGGTGATAATTCCTACATTTTCCTGTTCCGTAGCCTGTACAACAACAGCGCCTGCTCCGTCTGCAAAAATCATTTTGTTTCGGTCATAGGGATCTGTCACACGGCTTAATGTTTCGGAGCCAACCACCAAAATTGTTTTTGCCGCTTTTGCTTTGATTAGCTGATCTGCCAATATCATAGATTCAACCCATCCCGGACAACCGAAAATCATATCATAAGTGATGCATTTTCTGTTTTTTATTCCTAAATGATTTTTTACTCTTGCTGCCATATTAGGCATAAAGTTAGTTGCCCCACTTACACTTACTTCCCCAAAGTTGCTTGCATAAATGATATAATCCAAATCTTCACCATCAATATTTGCATCTTCCAAAGCTATTTTAGAGGCTTCATATCCGATTTTTGAATTAGAAAGGTCATCTTCTATAAATCTTCTGTTTTCTATTTCCGTAATTTCTACAAATTTCGAAATGGTTTCTTCTACAGGCTTGTCAATCTTCAGCCCGTCTTCTGTATAGAACTCAGAATCTAAGAAAAAATCTCTCCCGATAATGCTGTTTGGAAGATAAGATCCGGAACCTATAATGATTGTATTCGGCATTCGTTTGTATAATTTTTTAAAGATGCAAAGTTAATAATTAATATTAACAAGAAAGAATTAAAAATATTATTAAATTTGCAAAAATTGTTTCAAACAATCTATGAAAAACAATCCTTCATTAAAAGGCTTACTCATTGCAATTCTAGTATTTATAGGTGCTTTTGCGATCTATTATTTCTTTTTGGCAAAAAAAAATTATTACCTTGTAGATAATCCTACTCCCGATACTTATTACTTCAAAATAAATAACGGTAAAGAAAATATTATTTCCGGTGGTCAGTACGTTCAGGTAGATTTACAGAAAGGTAAAAACTCCATTGTAGTGTTTGATCAGAACAAAAAAATGCTTTATGATTCTGCCTTTGATGTAAACAAAGTTCGCGGGCTTATTAATATTGCTCACAAAGATTATTATATCAATGATCAATATTATGGCTACAATCTTAAAAAAGATTCATTACTTTTGGCATTGGATAAAACCATTATAGACGGGAAACCTTATTTTGGAGGGGCAAAGCATTTTAATAAGCTGTACACAGAAGATTTTTATTACAATATTGATGAAGATTATGATCAGCTGATTAAGAATATTCAGAAAGTAGAGTCCAGATCCAAGATTTTCCGTAAGCAGGATTATCTCAATTATTACAAAGAATATTATAAGTTTTAAGTTTTGACAAAAGATACTACACAAGTTACGCCCTACAATTCTGACTCCAGCAAAAAAAGTCAGGTAGAGGATATGTTCGACAATATTGCTCCTAAATATGATTTGCTCAACCATGTTTTGTCTATGAAAGTAGATGTGCTGTGGAGAAATGTTCTGGTAAAATGGATGAAGCAGGATAATCCGAAAGAAGTTTTGGATGTAGCTACAGGAACCGGAGATTTGGCTATCGCTGTAGAAAAAGGAACGGATGCAAAAGTTGTAGGATTAGATTTATCGCAACAAATGTTAAATGTTGGCGTTATTAAAATAAAAAAACTTAATTTAGACGGCAAAATTTCCATGCAAAAAGGAGATGCGGAAAATTTACCTTTTGAAGATAATAGATTTGATGCAGTTTCCGTAGCCTTTGGGGTGAGAAATTTTGAAAACCTTACCAAAGGTTTGGCAGAGTTAAGAAGAGTGGTAAAAGAAAATAAAAGCGTATACATTCTTGAGTTTTCTAAAGTAGAAGGTTTTTTAGCACCTTTTTATATGTTTTATTTTAAAAATATATTGCCGGCAATCGGCAGATTGGTGTCTAAAGATAACAGGGCGTATACCTACCTTCCTGATTCTGTAAATGCTTTTCCGTACGGAGAAAAAATGAAACAAATTCTTATAGACACAGGATTTAAAAATGTAGAATATAAAAAGCTAAGTTTAGGTATAGCCACAATTTATAAAGCAACAAAATAACCTATGAATAAATTTCTATTAAAAGCTCTGGTTTTAGCCTCAGTAAATATTGCAATTTTTGCAGATGCTCAATTTAGAACCCGTAACAGGATGGACAAGCTGGAAGATTTTGACCAGCAGACATTCAGCTGGGGTTTTTATTTGAACGGAAACAGGCTAGACTACCGCATTGTTCTTGATCCCAGATACGGAATGTTTGAGAACCATAATTTGGTTAAATCTACAGAAAGCTACAGTTTTGGGGCAGGTCTAATTGCGAAATTCAGGTTAAATGATTATCTGGACGTAAGATTGGAGCCGGGATTACAGTTTGCCCAGAGACAATTGACTTTTAATACTCAGACCAATGATATTTATAGAGACGGAAGTTTGACTAATGCTCCGTTTATTCCTATTGCTCTTCAGGATAAAGACAGAATAAGAGATATTAAATCTACATTGGTAGACGTTCCTGTTCTTTTGGAGTTTCATGGTGACAGATGGTATAACTCAAGACCTTATGTTGCCGCCGGTGTAAATTATATTGTGAATTTGCAGTCAAACTCAGACTCTCAGGACGATAATTTGCAGCAGACTTTCAGATCTACGACTCATAACTTTGCTTGGTCGGCAGAAATGGGTATTCAGTTTTATTTTAATAAATTTAAACTGACTCCTGCGATCAGAGGAACTTTCTTTATGAATAACGAAATGGTGGCGGATAATCCTACGACACCACCTTACTGGTCTGCGGCAATTTCTACTTTACAGACAAGAGCAATTATGTTTGTACTGAAATTTGAATAAAAAATAACAAAAAATTAATACAAAACGGAGTTGCATGGCATCTCCGTTTTTTGTTTTTGTCAAAATATAGAGACATTTATTTTTGTTGATGGTAATATTTTCCTATTTTTGCTATTAGTTAGAATAAAAGCCTGAAATGCTTCAAGAATTAGAAACTCAATTTTCAGAACTGGAAAAAAAGATTTTGAATCTTCAAAAAAGTTATCAAAGTCTGTCTGATAAATTTTCTGATCTTACCACCGAGCATCAAGAGTTGAAGAAAAAATATGAGGAGGAAAGAAAAAAAAATCAGGTTTTAGCAGAAGAACAGAAAAATATAAAATTGTATTCAGCAATATCAGGTAATCCTGAGCACAACAGACTCATGAAAAACCATATCAACAGATTGGTAAAAGAAGTAGACTTTTGTATTGCACAGCTTCAAAACAGCGGATTATAATGGAGGTAAGGAGAATAACCATCAATATTGCAGGAAGAATATACCCTCTGAATGTACCCGCAGCCGAGGAAGAAACTTTGCGTAAAGTGGGGAAGCAAATTGAAAATATGATTAAAGATTTTGAACAGAATTTTGATGTAAGAGATAAACAGGATGCTTTGGCAATGTGTGCCCTCAAACTGGGAACCAATGCAGAAGTTGTTGCTCTGAATCATGAAAAAAATATAAAATCTTCCACCGAGAGACTAATAAGCATTAATCAGTCGCTGGAAGAATTCGGAAAATAATAATTTTCCCGAAAATCTGCCTACAGTAATTCTAACACATTAAAGGTAAACTCAACGCTAAACAATTACCGAACAAATGTCCATTGAATGGCGCGCCGGTTCGTCCGGATTACAGACAGTGGAAATCAGTTCAAATCGTGTTGATTAGGAGTTTACTCTAAATCACTGGATTGCTGTAGGTTTTTTTTATGAATTATTAAAAGATATAGTGAAATTTTATTAAATTAATATAATAAAATTTTCATTATCACTTTTTAATATTAAAATAGATAGTAAGACAATTAAAACTCAATATATATTATGACAGCAACCGCTATTATTATAAGCGTTATTTGTCTGGTAATAGGAGCCGCAGTAGGGATGTTTTTCTCTAAAAGTTCGCTCAATACCAAGGCAAAATTTATCATAGACGATGCAAAGAAAAATGCAGATAACTTATTGGAAAAAGCCACAGTACAGGCAGAATCCATAAAAAAAGAAAAGCACCTTCAGGCAAAAGAGAAGTTTTTGGAGCTGAAATCTCAGCATGATGCAGATATTCAGGTCAGAGAAAAGAAAATGCAGGAGGCAGAAAAGAGAATCAAAGACAAGGAAAATAAGCTGAATGATGAACTAAGCAAAACAGGGAAACTTGAAAAAGATCTAGACAGACAGATTGCAGACTATGTAAAAAAGAATGAGGTTTTAGAAAAAAAACAGCATGATCTGGATTCCGCAACTGCCAAAAAAGTGGAAATGCTGGAGAAAATTTCCAATTATACAGCAGAAGAAGCCAAAGCAGAGCTTGTAGAAACAATGAGAGCCGAAGCCAAAACCAGAGCTCAGGCACATGTTCAGAGTATCATGGAAGAAGCTCAGTTAAATGCAAAAAGTGAGGCAAGAAAAATCGTTATTCAGACTATTCAGAGAATCGGGACAGAGCAGGCAATCGAAAACTCAGTTTCTGTTTTTAATATTGAATCTGATGAAGTAAAAGGAAGAATTATTGGTAGAGAAGGTAGAAACATCCGTGCTTTGGAGTCTGTAACAGGAGTTGAGATCATTGTTGATGATACACCGGAAGCTATTCTTTTATCGTGTTTTGATCCTGTAAGAAGAGAGATTGCAAGACTCTCTCTCCACAGACTGGTGACAGACGGGAGAATTCACCCTGCAAGAATTGAGGAGGTTGTAGAGAAAACGAGAAAGCAGATTGAAGAGGAAATTATTGAAGTGGGTAAAAGAACAATTATAGACTTAGGTATTCACGGGTTGCATCCTGAGCTAGTGAAAATTGTAGGACGTATGAAATATCGTTCTTCGTACGGACAAAACTTATTACAGCATTCAAGAGAGGTTGCCAATATTGCAGCAACAATGGCTGCTGAATTAGGGTTGAATGTAAAACTCGCAAAAAGAGCAGGTCTTTTGCACGATATCGGAAAAGTTCCAGAGCAGGAATCTGAACTTCCACATGCACTTTTAGGAATGCAATGGGCTGAGAAGTTTGGTGAGAATGCGGAAGTTGTGAATGCAATAGGAGCTCACCACGACGAAGTGGAAATGACATCGTTATTATCACCAATTATACAGGTTGCGGATGCTATTTCCGGAGCAAGACCCGGAGCAAGACGTCAGGTTTTAGAATCTTATATCCAAAGATTAAAAGATCTGGAATCTGCAGCATTAAGTTTTGAAGGAGTTTCTTCGGCTTACGCAATTCAGGCAGGTAGAGAACTGAGAGTGATGGTGGAAAGCGGGAAAGTAAATGATGAGGTTGCTTCTCAGTTGTCGTATGATATTTCAGAAAAAATCCAAAATGAACTGACGTACCCTGGACAGGTAAAAGTAACAGTTATAAGAGAAACAAGGGCAGTAAATATTGCAAGATAATTTTTGCTCTTTCATAAAAAAATCCTTTCAGAGAAATTTGAAAGGATTTTTGTTTAAAAATTAAATAATAATTCAATTATGGATTTAACAAATTTTGTGATGAAAATTACAAATGATACTTTGTAGTTACTCATTTCACTCTTAAATTTATCCGTATTTTTGCAAAAATTTTTAGAATCGTGATCAATAATGACCAGATAAAAGAAGTACAGTCAAGAATTGAAGACCTTCACAGGTATCTCCAGATTGACAAAAAAAAGATAGAAATCTCAAATGATGACGAAAAAACAGCTGCTCCGGAATTCTGGGATAATCCAAAGACTGCTGAAGCTTTCCTGAAGCAGCTCCGCTCTAAGAAAAAGTGGGTAGAAGATTATGAAGAAATCAATACGCAGTTTGAAGATCTACAGGTTTTGGTGGAATTTGCTAAAGAAGATCCTGATTCTGAAAATGAGTTGGATGAAACTTTCCCCAAACTTTTAGAAAAAATAGAAGATTTAGAGTTTAAAAATATGCTTTCTAACGAAGGAGATGAGCTTTCTGCAGTTCTGCAAATTACAGCTGGAGCGGGAGGGACAGAGAGCTGTGATTGGGCTTCAATGCTGATGAGGATGTATACAATGTGGGCAGAAAAACAAGGCTATAAAATTCGTGAACTCAACTTTCAGGAAGGGGATGTTGCCGGAGTGAAAACGGTGACGCTTGAAATAGAAGGTGAATTTGCCTTCGGATACCTGCGTGGAGAAAACGGAGTCCATCGTTTAGTAAGAATTTCTCCGTTTGATTCCAATGCCAAACGTCACACGAGTTTTGTTTCTGTATACGTTTATCCTTTGGTAGACGATACAATAGAAATTAACATTAATCCTGCAGATATTTCTTTTGAAACCATGCGAAGTTCTGGTGCAGGAGGACAGAACGTAAACAAAGTAGAAACAGCGGTTCGTCTTCGTCACGCCCCAACAGGAATTATTATTGAAAACTCCGAGTCACGTTCTCAGCTTCAGAATAAAGAAAAAGCGATGCAGTTGCTTCGATCCAGATTATACGAAATGGAACTCGAAGAAAGAATGAAAGCCAGAAATGAAATAGAAGCCAACAAAATGAAAATAGAGTGGGGAAGCCAGATCAGAAATTATGTGATGCACCCTTACAAATTGGTAAAAGACGTTCGCTCAGGATATGAAACTTCAGATGTAGATGCAGTGATGAACGGTAACCTGACTCCGTTTCTGAAAGCATTTTTAATGGCAGACGGAACAGCAGTTTCAGATGATGATTTAGACTTATAAATATCATACAAGAATTTTCGTTAAAATATGCTAATATATTTCCTTTTCAAGAGGATTAAGCTTATTTTTGCTACTTATCATTACATATGGAAGATATCAATAGCTGGAAAGATTTATTAAACCCCGAACTCTACATTAAGATGGGAGGGTTTTGGCTGATTTTATTTATTGTTTTTGCAGAAACAGGCTTATTTGTAGGGTTTTTCCTTCCGGGAGACTCGCTGCTTTTTGTTTCAGGAATTTATGCAGTAGAAATCATCAGTGAGACTTTTGGTTCTACTGGTAGTGATTTTTTAGATACTACACTACTGGCAACGGCAGTTGCAATTGCTGCTATTGTCGGGAATCAGGTAGGATATTGGTTCGGACGCAAAACCGGACCTGCTTTGTATAACAAGAAAGATACAATGCTTTTTAAGAAAAAATATTTGTATCAGGCACATGATTTTTTTGAGAAAAACGGAGCTTTAGCAATTATCATGGCGAGGTTTTTACCGGTTGTAAGAACTTTCATGCCGATTGTTGCGGGAATTGTAAAGATGGATAGAAAGCAGTTTGTAAGAGATAATGTAATAGGAGGTATCTTATGGTCATTTCTTTTGATTTTTGCAGGGCATTATCTTAATGAGCTGTTCAGAGCTCAGTTTGGAATAGATTTAAAAGATAAGCTTGAATTTATCATCATCGTAATTGTATTAATTACCACAGTTCCGGTAATTTTGAAGTTTGTTTTTGGAGCACCGAAAGGAGATCCTAAACTGGAAGATGAAAGACTGGATGAGTTAATTGATAAAGAAGATTAATTATAAAATGAATAGCCTGCATTTGCAGGTTATTTTTTTATCCATTCCAAAATTGCTGGATATATGATGGTATCCCTTTTTTTTCGGTTAAAGAACCTTGGAGCGTGTCCCGTTTTATCCATAAAGACCAATTGATGCGGAATGTTTTTTTCGGTAAGTGCAGAATCCAATGCTAAGCCTTGTCTGTAATTCACCAGGAAATCCTGATTCCCCTGAAATAATAGTGTAGGAACATTGCTGATATTTGCAATCGGACTGGCTGCTTTAAATTCTTCCGGGAGATTTTTCCGGTTAAATTTTGCTCCCACCATTTTTTGTATGGTTCCGGAGGTGTACCGTGAATAAAAAGAATTAAAATATTCGCTTGTATAAAAATCTGTTGGACTGCTGAGTGAGATGATTTTTTTTATTTTGTCGGAATTTTTATATCCGTAAAGCAGAGCGAGGTGTCCACCTGCACTTTCACCAAGAATTATATAATTATTTGGAGTAAGCTCAGCTTTTTCGGAAAGGGAATTAAATTTTTCAATAGCAGACTGTATATCTTCCAGCTGTTGCTGATAAGTAATTTTTTTTGAAACCAGCCTGTAATTTATATTGATGCTCGGAATGTTGTTTTCAAAAAGAAGTTTCTGAATTTTAATCATATGTTCTTTTCTTCCGTATTTCCATGCACCGCCATGTACAAGAAGCACTACCGGAGCATCTCTCGGATATTCTGCCGGTAAAAATATATCCATTTTATGGCGTTTATGTTCGCCGTATTTCAAATTATAAATTTTCTGACTATCGTTTCCCACCCAAACCCGAAATTTTGTATTACAAGAATTGAGAATAAAACCAATCAATCCTAAAACAAAAATAGGGTACTTCAGAATCAGTTTTTTCATAAAGTAAAGGTAAGAAGAAATATAAATCTCTTGAAGCTTTTAAAGTGAATTTTAGTAATCTGTAAAATAGTTACCAGTAAAATAAATCTATCATGACATATATTTATGTACCGAAAAATATATACTTTTGCATCACTTAACAAAGATTAAAATTTTATTAAAATATGGCATCAGGTTTTTTTGCGATTTTGGATGATATTGCTGCTTTAATGGATGATGTAGCGGTTACAAGTAAAATTGCAACCCAAAAAACAGCGGGGATATTGGGTGATGATCTGGCGGTGAACGCAGAGAAAGCCACAGGTTTTCTTTCATCCAGAGAAATTCCTGTGTTACTGAAAATTATGAAAGGTTCCTTTATTAATAAACTCATTATTGTTCCTTTTGTTTTTCTTCTGGAATGGCTGTATTCGCCTGCAATTAAAATTATTTTAATTATTGGCGGATTTTATCTGGCGTATGAAGGTGTTGAAAAAATTATAGAGTTTTTATTTCATAAGAAGAAAAAAGGGCATGAAGTAATTGAAGAATCTGATGATATTATAGAAGATGGAGAAGTTGCTGAAAAAACTAAGGTAAAATCTGCCGTTACCACAGATTTTATTCTCTCTCTTGAGATTGTAATTATTGCCTTAGCAGCAGCGAAAGACGGATATGACAGTCTAAAATCACAATTTGATCCATTCCTTGTAGAAATTTTCACTGTTTCTATAGTTTCTATTATTGCAACAATAGGAGTTTATGGTATTGTAGCATTAATTGTGAGGATGGACGACGCAGGTTTTAAATTGATCAAAAAAAGTAATGATAAAGGTTTGTTGGGAAAATTAGGACATTTGCTTGTAAAAGCGCTTCCATGGGTTATTAAAGCTTTGGGAGTAATTGGTACAATCGCTTTGATTTTGGTTGCAGGAGGAATTTTCGATCATAATATTGATTATCTGCATCACGCATTGCCAACTTGGAATGAAATGCTCAAGCAAGTTCTTTTTGGTTTGACGGGTGGCTTGATTGCTTTATTGATTATCTTAACAGGAAAAAAAATATATTTGCTGGCAACTAAAAAAGCATAATTTTTTTCTTTTAAATATATCATCCTCTTTCCTTTTGGTAAGAGGATTTTTGATTAAATTTTTAGCTGACAACTGTTGAATCATATCTTGTTATAACTAAAAAATTACCCTAACTTTACATTCTTTTTTAAATTAAAAAGCTAAGAAAATTACATGTATTTAGTTTTTGACACCGAAACCACAGGTTTACCAAAGAATTTCAACGCTCCGCTTTCAGATTCAGATAACTGGCCAAGAATGGTTCAGATTGCATGGCAGCTTCATGATGATGACGGAACATTAATTGAAAATCAGGATTATATTATAAAACCGGAAGGATACGATATTCCCTTTAATGCTGCCAGAATTCACGGAATTACCACAAAGATTGCCCATGAGGAAGGTCGCGATCTGGAAGAGGTTTTGAACGAATTTGCTGAAGTTCTTCACAAAGTAAGAGTAGTTTCCGGACACAATGTAGAATTTGATTATAATATTGTAGGAGCAGAATTTTTCCGCAAGAATGTAAAAGACAATCTTCAGGATAAACCAAAGGCAGATACAATGATTCTCGGTACAGATTTCTGTAAATTGGGAGGCGGAAAAGGCGGAAGATACAAATCTCCGAAACTGGAGGAATTATACGAAAAATTGTACGGTCATAAATTTGATGAAGCCCACAACGCAGCAGCCGATGTAAACGCTACTGCGCAGGTTTTCTTTGAGATGATGCGTATTGGAATTATTCCTGCAGAAATTTTAAAAATTTCAGAAGATCAGCTTACTTATTTTAAAACTCTTCATCCTGACCCGGTTAAACCTTTCAATATCGTTATCAGAAGACAGGTTGCAGATTTTAATAATAAGAAAAAACAGAAAGACTTCGGAAGTGTTGATGAGATTGATCTCGGAAAATATTTCAATTTTGATAATCACAGTGTTTTTTCAACTTTATCGGCGACTTCCAGTATTAATGATTTGATCAAAAAAGCAACGGATGATCAGTTTCCAGCGGTCGGAATGGTCGATCTGGGAAATATGATGGGAGCTTTTAAATTTGTTTCCGCAGTAGAAGCAACAAATGGCGACAGGGCAAAAAAACATAAGGAATATTTAGTAAAAAAGCAGGAAGCAGAAGAAAACGGAATTCAGTTTAATGAGCCTGAACCAGTTTCAGAATCGTTAATTCCGGTAGTTGGCTGCGAATTTTATATTTCAGACCGTTATGAACAAAAACAATTTACCAAAGACGATCCTGACAGAAGAACGCAGGTTGTCTTGCTGGCAAAAGATTTTAACGGATATAAAAACCTGGCAAAACTTTCCAGCATAGGATTTTTAAAAGGTTTTTACTTCGGCGTTCCTCGTATCAGCCGTGATTTGATTGCTGAATATAAAGAAGGATTAATCGCATTAACCTCAGGAATTAACGGAGATATCCCTGATGCGATTTTAAATACCGGTGAGCAGAAAGGAGAAGAGCTTTTCAGATGGTGGAAAGATACTTTTGAAGATGATTTTTATGTTCAGATTCAAAATCATAAACTGCCCGAGGAAGAACATTTGAACGATGTTTTGCTGCATTTTGCAGACAAGTATAATGTTAAAATATTAGCACAGAACGAAACTTTTTATACCAATAAAGATGATGCTAATATTCAGGATATTGTAAGCTGCATTAAAGACGGTGAGAAGCTGACAACACCTGTCGGAAAAGGCTTTGGAAAAAGAAGAGGATTGGCAACTGGAGAATATTACATCAAAAATGCAGATGAAATAAAAGAAACTTTTCTGGCTTATCCGGATGCATTTGATGCTTACGAAGAGTTTACAGCGAAATTCAAACCTTATACTCTAAAAAGAGATGTTCTTCTTCCGAAATTTGATATTCCGCAGGAGTTTGTTCATCCGGAAGATGAGATTGATGGCGGCAAACGAGGTGAAATGGCTTATTTAACACATTTGACCTACGAAGGAGCCAGAAAAAGATATATAGAAACCGGAATTACAGATGAAATAAAAGAGCGTCTGGATTTTGAGCTCGAAGTTATTGCCAATACTGGTTATCCGGGTTACTTTCTGATTGTTCAGGATTTCTGTAATGAAGCAAGAAAAATGGGAGTTTGGGTCGGTCCCGGTCGTGGTTCTGCAGCAGGTTCTGCGGTAGCTTACTGTATCGGAATTACCAATGTTGATCCCATTAAATATGATCTTCTTTTCGAGAGGTTTCTTAATCCGGAAAGGGTTTCCATGCCTGATATTGATATTGACTTTGATGATGAAGGAAGAGATAGAATCATCAAATGGGTAATTGAAAAATATGGACAAAGTCAGGTAGCACAGATCATTACTTATTCTGTTTTGGGTGGTAAATCCGCTATAAAAGATGCCGGAAGAGTATTGGATGTGTCAATTCCTGATACCAATAATATTGCCAAGCTGATTCCTCCAAGTCCGGGAATGAATATTGCCAAGGCTTTGTCAAAATATGATAAGTTAAAGCCTGAAGAACAGCAACTTGTGGATGAAATGAGACTTGTTTTAGACAGTCCCAATGATCCACGGCACAGTGTTTTGGCAAGTGCTAAAAAAATGGAAGGCTGTATCCGAAATACAGGAATCCATGCATGTGGAGTAATCATCACACCGGAAGATGTAAGTAATCTTGTTCCGGTAACGATTGCTGCAAAAGATGCAGATATTCTCGTTTCTCAGTTTGACAACTCGGTAGCTGAAAGTGCAGGACTTTTGAAGATGGACTTTTTGGGTCTGCGAACTTTAACCATTATAAAAGATGCATTAAAGCTTGTAAAAGAAAGGCATGGAGTGGATATTGATCCTGATCTCATTCCGCTTGATGATTCTAAAACCTATCAGTTGTTTAAAGAAGGAAGAACGGTCGGGATTTTCCAATATGAAAGTCCGGGAATGCAAAAGTACATGAGGGAGCTGAAACCCACTGTTTTTGCCGACCTTATTGCCATGAATGCTTTGTATCGTCCAGGTCCGATAAAATATATCCCGAACTTCATCAACAGAAAGCATGGAATTGAAGAAATTGTCTACGATTTACCGGAAACCGAAGAATATTTAAATGAAACGTACGGAATTACCGTTTATCAGGAACAGGTAATGCTTTTGTCTCAAAAACTGGCAAATTTTACTAAAGGTGAAGCCGATACGCTGAGAAAAGCAATGGGTAAAAAGCAGATTGATGTTCTGAATAAAATGTACCCAAAATTTATTGAAGGCGGAAGGAAAAATAATCTCAACGAAGAAAGATTAGAAAAAATCTGGAACGACTGGAAGGCATTTGCCGAGTATGCCTTTAATAAATCTCACTCTACCTGTTATGCGTTGATTGCTTATCAGACGGCATATCTTAAAGCCAATTATCCGGCAGAATATATGGCGAGTGTGATGAGTAACAACATCAACAATACCGATTCAATTACTATGTTTATGGAAGATTGTAAAAGTATCGGTGTAGATGTTTTGGGACCCGATGTGAATGAATCTCAGTATAAATTTTCGGTAAACGAAAAAGGGCAGATTCGTTTTGGTCTGGGTGCAATTAAAGGAATTGGAGAAGGTCCGAGTGAAGCCATTACCAAAGAAAGAGAAAACGGTAGATTTAAAAATATTTATGATTTTTTTGAAAGAATTTTACCGTCTCAAATGAATAAAAGGGTAGCGGAAAGTTTGGTTTTGGCAGGTGCTTTTGACGAACTGGATGCTTATCACCGGGGTCAATATTTTGATATTGATATGTCTGGACGAACTAATCTTGAAAGACTGATCCGGTACGGGCAAAGCTTTCAGGAAAGTAAAAATGAAATGGAAAATTCTCTTTTTGCTGATTTTGCTGAAGAAGTTAAGATTGAACAGCCTAAACTGCTCCCTTGCCCTGAATGGCCAAATATGCATAAGCTAAATAAAGAAAAGGAAATTATCGGATTTTATCTTTCTGCACATCCGCTTGATGAATTTAAGTTTCAGTTTCAGTTTATGCAGGGAGAGCTTTCAAAAAAAGCAGTACTGGAAAAAGGTGAGGATGTGAAGGTAGTTATTGATGAAGTTCCGATGCTTGAACAGGATACTCCTGAAGATGTAGCTGATCTGGTAGAAATCGTTTCTGATGAAATCTTAACCGGTGAAGAAGAAATTATAGAAGAAGTTTTGAAAAAAGCCGAACCAAAGGGAGTTTTTGGTTTCCTGAATCTTGATGAGGTAGATGCTTACAAAGAACAGGCTTTTGCTAATAAACAGGAGGAGTTATTTGAAGAAAAGAAAAAAGACTGGAAAACGATACAAAAAGAAAGAGAAAATGGTGGCGGAGGAAAAGAATACACTGTAGCGGGTTTGATTACAGAATATGTTGTAAAAGATGGTTTTCGAAGTGGAGAAAAAGTAGCATTTCTTACACTTGAAGACTATTCAGGTTCCTATTCATTCAGATTGGGAGATCGGGATTATATGAAATTGAAAGAAAAACTTGAAGTACAGCGTTTTGTAATCTTGAAAATAAAATTTGCGCAGGTAAAAGATGGGAGAGTATTTGTAAATGTAGTTGATGTGATTGAGCTTCAGGAAGCATTTGAGAGATACGCCAAGAGTATTTCTCTAATAATGGACGTAATGGATTTCCGTCCTGAGGATCTTAATTTTTTCCGCAGAGTTTTAGAACAAAATCAAGGCTCACAAAAAATTAAATTTTACATTAAAAATATTGAGGATGAATCTCAGATTGAGTTACAGTCTATGAAACAATCTGTAAATCTTAACGGAGAATTGATTAAAGAGATATCGCTTTTAAACAAATATGAATTTTATTTAAATTAAACTTACCAATAAAAGACAATCGCAGACTATGCGATTGTTTTTTTTTATTAAGATTCGTATTACAATATATTATATGTATAAAGTTCTCTAAGAAAAATAGAATTTATTGTTAACTATTTTACTGAAAAAATCTTGCAAGTTATTGATACTAATGAAATTGTTTACTGTATAGAACTTGTACAAAACAAATTAATCAAATGAGTGTTTAATAAATATTTATTAAAAGTTAACATGGGTTGGATAATTCGTAAAATAAATACATCATTATATTAATGTTTAATGTTAATATTTATTAATTTTATCCCCTAATTTTAATTTTAACTGAGTATGAAAATTTTTTACAAAAAACCGCAGCAATGGATTCGCGGCTTACAAAAGTTAGGAATACCTATTCTTATGCTTTTTGGGGCTGCTCAGGGTTTAGATGCACAGGTTTCTTCTTACAGTTTTTCACAAAATACAGGTTCTTTCACCAGTATTTCAGGAACTGGAACTTTAGTGACGGGTAGCGAAGCAACAACTTCCACTACGAATGATACTACTGGTTGGTCTGTCACATTACCATTTACGTTTAATTTTAATGGTACTGATTACACATCAATGTATGTGAATTCTAACGGTGGTGCTATCTTTGGTACAACAACAAGTAGCGCATCTACGGTGATATCCTCATCCACAGCTTATGGAGGTGCAGTTGGGGTTATGAACAGGGATTTGTGGGGTGTATTTATCACTTCAGGAGTTACAACAAGTGGTTCCAATGTAATCACAAATGTTGCCTCATTTCAAGGAATTGCAGTAGGTAAAGCACTCAATAATGTTAATGGTATTCCTACAAATGCTACTATAACAGCTTTCGATGAAGTTGCGGGAACGATTACTATGTCAGCACCTGCAACTTCAAGTTCGAGTTCAGCTGTGGTTAGGTATGGATCCGGTAAAGTTTTTACTTCTACAATAGGATCAGCTCCAAACAGAGTTTTTGTAATAGAATGGATTGGATATAATGATTATTCTACAAGTGTAACGGGAAGTAATCATCTTAATTTTCAGTTGAGATTAGCAGAAACTACAAATATTATTTCTACAGTTTACGGACCGTCATATAACGTAAACACAACCGTTAGGACTAACGAAATTGGTTTAAGAGGAGCTACAAATAGTGATTTTAATAACAGAAGTGGTAGTTCTACCACAGCATGGAACGCTACTTTATCAGGGACTACGAATTCAGCTAGTGTTTCTAGAGACAACGTAAATTTTCCAGCTTCTGGATTAACGTTTACTTGGACTCCTCCGGTACCTTGTACGGGTACTCCAACCGCAGGCACAGTGTCTCCGTCTTCACAAACTCTAGTTTCAGGACAAACTCCTGCAATGTTATCATTAAGCGGTTATTCTTCTGGTGCTTTAGGGCTTTCTTTTCAGTGGCAACAATCTCCGGATAACAGCAGTTGGTCGAATGTTACGGCAGGAACTGGTGCAACTACAACTTTTTATACTCCGGTAGCTTTTGCGGGTACCACAATGTATTATAGATGCGTTGTTACCTGTACAAACAGTTCGCAATCAGCAAATTCAGATTCAGTTGTTGTTAATCCATGCGGTTCGTCAGCAACTTTTTCAGAGAATTTTGACAGCTTAAATCCTTCTACCACACCATTACCTTCTTGTTGGGCAAAAGTGGGTACAACAGGTAGTTTATATGCACAGGCAAGTACAGCTATAAGCAGTCCTAACAATTTATATATCTATTCTTCATCTGCTACGAGTATTGCAATGGTTTCAATGCCACCATTAAATACTTTGCAGTCTGGTAATTATAGATTAAGATTCAAAGCGAGATCAAATTCTACATCAGGGGGTGTTGTTCAAGTAGGATATTTAACTGATCCTGCCGATCAGGCGACATTTACATCTTTACAATCATTTACAACCACAAGTACTTCGACAGTAAATAATTTTGTCATAAATAATATCACAGCTCCTTCAGGGGTTACTACACTTGCATTCAGACACACAGGTTCTCCTGCTTACAGTGTTTTAATTGATGATGTAATATATGAGTTGATGCCAAGTTGTTCAGAGCCAAGTGCAGTAACAATTACTACTTCTTCAATTACATCAAACGGAGCTACTGTTTCATGGACAGCGCCAAATACGGTGCCAGCTAATGGTTATGAGGTTTATTACAGTACTTCAAACGTGGCACCTACAACAACGACTGTTTTAGATGCAACAAATTCTGTAGTTTCTACAACAACTTCAGCGCCAATTAGTGGATTGACTGCAAATACTATGTATTATGTTTGGGTAAGATCTGTTTGTAGTTCATCAGATAAGAGTGTTTGGAGTCTTCTTTCTGCTAGTTTTACGACTACATGTATAGCAATCAATGCTCCATATACAGAAAATTTTGATTCAACTGCTGTAGGATCTTCTACTAATACCAATGCACCTAATTGCTGGAAATATCTTGAGCCTGCAAACTGGGCTGGCTATGGTTATGTTTCTACTACTGCTTTTACATCTGCTCCGAATGGTTATTACATTTATTCTGATGCAGCATCAACTGGAGGCGGAATGCTAGTATCTCCACCAACTACTAATTTAATGAGTGGTAATTATAGAGTTAAATTCTCTGCAAATGGTGGCGGAGCTAATTACACTATGGAAGTTGGAACATTATCAGATCCTAATGATGCAAGTACATTCGTAGCTATCGGTACTGGTATAAGTTTAACAACAACAATGACACAATATACGGTAAATATTCCTTCAGGAACAAATCAGTATTTAGCATTCAGACATGCTGGAGGAGGTACTTACAGATCTATACGTCTAGACGATATTATTGTGGAACAGCTGCCTTCATGTGTAGAACCAACTTTAATTACTACTTCAAATATTACTGCGAACGGAGTTACTATAGCTTGGACAGCACCTCCGACTGTACCGTCTAACGGCTATGAGGTATATTATAGTACATCAAATGTTGCGCCTACAGCAACAACTGTTTTAGATGCAACAAATTCTGTCGTTTCTACGACAACTTCAGCGCCAGTTTCTGGATTGACTGCCAATACAACTTATTATGTTTGGGTAAGATCTGTTTGTAGTTCATCAGATAAGAGCGGTTGGAGTACGTCTGCTAGCTTTACAACTGCTTGTAGCGTATTCGTACCAAACTATACAAATGATTTCTCAACATTTCCAGGAGCTTGCTGGACTTTAGCGAACGGAGGTACTCCTGCATCAGGTCCGGGAACTGGTACTACAAACTACTGGGTTGAAGATGGATTTTTAAATAATACTACTGCTGGGGCTGCAAGAATCAACTTGTATTCTAATAATAGAGCGGGATGGTTAATTTCTCCAACATTTAATTTAACAGCTGGAGGATATCAAGTGAAATTTGACTATGGTATTACTGCCTATACTGGTACAGCTTCCTCTGCAATGGGGTCTGATGATATTGTTAATGTATTGATGTCTACGGATAATGGTACAACTTGGACTGTGATTGAGACATGGAATGCTAATAACGCACCAAGTAATACAAATAATACTTTTGTATATCCTGTTACTTCTACTTCTAATCAGGTTAAATTTGCAGTCTATGGCTCAGATGGAACAGTAGATGATTCTGAAGATTATAACTTTTATGTAGACAATTTTGTGGTTGAAACAATACCTACTTGTGCGGAACCTACTGCGCTTAATTCAAATACTATTACCTCAAACGGTGCAACAGTTTCTTGGACTGCTTCAGTATCTGCACCTAATAGTGGGTACAGTGTATATGTTGCTACAACAAATACAGCTCCTACAGCTTCCACAACTCCTACCTATACAAATGTTACAGGAACTTCCCAAGTTGTTCCAGGAACAGCGGGTGCAACATATTATGTTTGGGTAAGATCTGAATGTACGTCTACGTTAAGCAGCGCATGGGCTGGTCCTGTGACTTATACAATACCTTTCCCAGCACCAGCAAACGATGAATGTTCAGGTGCAATTGCATTAACTCCTGGTGCAAACTTTGCCCAGAATGCTATAACTTCAACAAATGTTGGAGCAACAACAGATGTTGCTTCATCTTGTGCGACTTCAAACGCTGTGAGTAATGTTTGGTTCAGTGTGGTAGTTCCTGCTTCAGGTAGTATTACTGTAGAAACTGGTGCTGTGACAGGTTCTCAATTTACGGATTCTGTATTAACTTTATTTAGTGGTACTTGTGGTTCATTAACAGCAATTAGTTGTAATGATGATATTACTTCTGGATCTAATATTTTCTCAAGAGTATCTCTTACTGGAAGAACTCCTGGAGAAGTAATTTATGCAAGTGTTTATAGATATTCAACTAATGGTTCAAATGGAGAAATTCAAGTTTCAGCATATGATGCTAGTTTATCAACTTCAGAAATTGTGAAAACTAAGAATGATATCAAAATTTATCCAAATCCATTCTCTGATGTATTGAATATTTCAGATATCAAGAATGTAAAATCTATCTCTGTAATGGATATTGCAGGAAGATTGGTTAAATCTTTTGAGAAACCTACTACTAGTCTTCAATTAAGCGAATTAAATTCAGGAATGTATTTAGTAGTACTTAATATGAACGATGGAACTAAGCAAACTTTAAAAGCTATCAAAAAATAATTTTTAAATGTTTATATAATAAGAGGTGGTCATTTTAGACCACCTTTTTTATTTAATTATATTTGAATGTTTATATGTGTGAATTTTAGTTAAAAAAGTGTTTTATTTTTTGTTGATGTGGTATTAATTTTTTACTTTTAATTATTAAATTCAAAATTAATATTATGAAGAAAACTTATCTGTTTTTTGTGCTTTTTTCTGCGATTTGGATGAACGCACAAACTTATTGTACTCCAAGCTATGCAAGTGGTTGTGATGGCGGAGATCAAATTAATGATTTTAAAATTCCAACTGCAGGCTTCAGTCATTTGGGGACAGGATGCTCTGCAGGCACTTATGGTGATTTTTTTGCGACACAAACCATAACCTTATCACCAACAATTTCTTATAATTTTGAAGTTACGCATAGTTATGAAAGTCAGAATATCAGAATTTATGCTGACTTTAATAATGACGGAACTTTTGATGAAACTTCAGAATTGATTGGTTCAGGCAGTAGCGGTACAACGATGATTACAAATGGTGTCATTTCAATACCTTCAACAGTTGTTCCCGGAAATTATCGTATGAGAGTAGCCGACAGATGGAATACTGATCCAACCTCGTGTGATACATCGGGTTATGGTGAGGCTCATGATTATAAACTTACGGTAACTGCGCTGCCTACATGCTTTGCTCCTACCTCGCTTACGGCATCGGGAATTACGGCAAATAGTGTTACTGTTTCATGGACAGCTCCTTCCTCAGTTCCTTCTTCCGGATATGATGTCTTCTATTCGAATGCAGGTGCTATTCCAACGGCTGCAACTGCACCAATTTTGAATGTAGTGAATCCTACAGTGACAATCAATAACCTTACATCGGGTAGTAATTATTGTGTTTGGATCAGATCTAAATGTACCACAACAGATGCGAGTAATTGGGTAAATGTTTGTTTTGCTACCAATTGTGTTGCTGCAAATGTACCTTATCTTCAGGATTTTGAAAGTGCAGCAGTTCCTGCAATGCCAAATTGTACGTCGGAAGTCAATGTAGGTTCTGGTAATAACTGGGTTATTGAAAATGATCCAGGAAATGGTTTTACTAATAAAACACTTACCTATAATTATGACTGGCAAAATAATGCTGATGCATGGTTCTTTACTAACGGAATTAATCTTACAGCAGGTACATTGTATAGAATTAAATATACTTATGGTAACAACAGTGATGTATTTGTAGAAAAAATGAAAGTTACTTATGGTACAGCTGCTGATGTGGCTTCACAAAACACCATAATACATGATTATCCTAGTATTGTAAATGTATTAACGCCGCAGACAGATTTTTATACATTTACTCCAGCATCAACCGGAATTTATTATTTTGGATTCAATGTTTATTCTGATGCAAATATGCTTGATTTATATGTAGATGATATTATCGTAGAAGTAAATCCTACTTGTATTGAACCTACTGCTCTTACATCAAGTTCGGTTACGCCTTTTACTGCAACAGTTTCATGGTCGGCACCTGCAACAACACCTGCAAACGGATATGAGTATTATCTTTCAACGAGCAATACTCCACCTACTGCATCTACGACTGCAACAGGTACGGCAACATCAACAACTGTAGATCTCTCGTCATTAGCTTCATCTACACAATATTATATTTGGGTAAGATCATTGTGTAGTGCGACAGATAAAAGTTCTTGGTCTGGCATAGCAACTTTTACCACAGAAAACTTTTGTCCTACTGTTATTAGTCCTGCAAACGACATAAGTGGGACATCATTAACGCCAACAATTACATGGGATCCAATGAATGGAGCAGTCGGTTATAGAATTACCGTAGGAACTACTTCCGGAGGATCAGATATTATTAATAATGCAGATTTGGGTAATATGACAACTTACACATTTAGTAGTCCGTTAGCATATAATACCACTTATTACTACACTGTTAATGCATATAATGCTGTATCCATTTCCAGCAATTGTTCGGTAAGAAGTTTTACTACACAATGTGATGCGATTGCTCCACCGTATACCAATGATTTTTCATCAATTGATACGGCTTGCTGGAATCAGGGATCTGATGGTTCTTCTGCAACAGGTCCGTCAGGAAGCTCAACATATTGGTATGCTGATGGATTTGCAAACGCAGGAAGCAGTGGGGCAGCAAAAATTAACTTGTATAGTACTAATATAACCGGATGGCTCATCACTCCTGCATTCAACTTAGCAGGCGGAGTTTATACGCTTAGTTTCGATTATGCAATGACAGAATATAGCTCAACTAATTCAGCAACGCTTGGTTCTGACGATAGAATTGAGGTTCTTATGTCAACGGATAACGGTGCTACCTGGACTTCTATTCAGTCTTGGGACGAGTCTACCAATATTCCGAATGTTTCTACAACATTTACTTACACGGTAACAGGGGCAACAGCTCAGACAAAATTTGCATTCTACGGTACCTCTGGAACTGTTGGTGATACTGCGGATAATGATTTCTTTGTAGATAATTTCTCTATAACTTCGACATTGTCTACCGCTGAAAATTCTTTAGATAGAAATAAAATTCAGGCTTATCCGAATCCGTTTGTTGATGTCTTAAATATTTCAGATATCAAAAATGTAAAATCTATTGCCGTGATGGATATTGCAGGAAGACAGGTAAAATCATTTGAAAAACCAAGTAACATTCTTCATTTGAGAGAATTGAATGCAGGAGTATATCTTGTTGTTCTTCATATGAATGATGGTACTAAACAAACCATTAAAGCCATTAAAAAATAACCTTTAAAATATTTTAGAAAAAAGAGCAGAAGTAATTTCTGCTCTTTTTTTTATCCTTTTTTTGATTAGAGTATTGCATGCTGATATTTCACACCACAAAAAAAACTGATATATTTGTTTAAAAGAATTAAACCATTATGGAAAACGTATTTGACCCAAAAGATGCCCAAAATTATATCAACAGAATCAATAATTTAGCAGAAGATACCCATGGTTTGTGGGGTAAGATGACGGTCGATCAAATGTTGGCTCACTGTTCGGTAAGTTATGAAATGGTTTACGAACCTGAAAAACACAAAAAACCCGGAGCAATAGCAAAGTTCATT
Organism: Chryseobacterium echinoideorum; assembly: GCF_007474535.1. Lineage (GTDB taxonomy): Bacteria > Bacteroidota > Bacteroidia > Flavobacteriales > Weeksellaceae > Chryseobacterium > Chryseobacterium echinoideorum. The sequence goes on from NZ_VKNW01000008.1 coordinate 34,339, forward strand.
CTCAAAACATTTGTAAAACCAAAAGTGGTTAGCGAAAAATCTTATTCTAAAGACTCTCCCACAGCACCACAGTTTTTAATTAAAGAAAGAAAAAATTTTGATGAAGAAAAGAAAAGGCTTATTGGGTTTATTCAGAAAACTCAGCAATTAGGAGCTTCGGCTTTTGATGGAAAAGAGTCTTTCTCTTTCGGAAAACTTTCTTCTCAGGAATGGAGTAATATGTTTGCGAAGCACCTTAACCATCACTTGAGCCAATTCGGAGTTTAACATCTATTTCATTGCATATAAATTAAAAACATTATGAAAAAAATTTTATTTCTTTTATTATTTATCCCTTATTTCCTGCTTTCGCAAATGCCGGATATTTCCAATGTGTGGCTTAATAATTCCAATCCGTATGTTGGAACGATAGGCAATGGAAATCAGAAAATTAAACTTAAAATAAATATTGCTGAGCAAAATAAAAAAAATGATCAGGAATATTTTGTTTCTGGATATTCTCTTGTTGATAATAATTACACAAAGTTTGAAGGCAAATTTGCTATTACCAAATATAAAAATGCTAAGAAAAACGGAGTTGTATATGGAGATTACGAACTAGCTGAAGAAAGCAAAGGGAAACATTCCGGTATTTTTTCAGGGAAGTTTATTTATCATTTTAAATGGAATAAAAAGACAGAGAAAATCGAAAATCCTTCCATTGAACTCATAGGCGACTGGAAAAGCTATGACAGAAGTTTAGAGTTTGAAACAAAACTTAAAAATTTATGATTTTTTAAAGAACTGACAATCAATTAAAAATTAAATCAAATGAAATTGGGAGCGTTTTCTATCAGTTTAAGTGTGAAAGATTTATCTAAATCTAAGGAATTTTACGAAAAACTTGGCTTCAGTGTTATGGGAGGCAGTATGGAGCATAGTTACCTTATCATGAAAAATGAAAACACCTTAATTGGTCTTTTTCAGGCAATGTTTGATGGGAATATGCTGACTTTCAATCCGGGATGGGATCAGAACGCTCAGAATTTGGAATCGTTTGATGATGTAAGGGAAATTCAGAAACATCTAAAGCAGCATAATGTTGAGCTGGAAAAAGAAGCCGACGAAAACTCTTCTGGTCCCGAACATATATATCTTAAAGATCCGGATGGAAATATGATTCTCATTGATCAGCACAGATAGATCGTTTTGTAACGGCTAATCAATAATAATGGATATATAATCTAATAATTCATAGTCATCATAAACCAATACTAAGCAAATTATGGCAACAGTAAACGTATATCTCACATTTAACGGGAATTGCAGACAGGCTTTTGAATTCTATCAGTCAGTCTTTGGAAGAGAAATTCCTTATATGGGGACTTTTGGCGACATGCCACCTCTGGAAGGTAAAGAAATGCCGGAGCATGAAAAAGATAAAATCATGCACGTTTGTCTTCCTATTTCTAATGAAACAATGTTAATGGGAAGTGACACGGGCGGTGAATGGGCTTCTCAATTTAAAGAAGGTAATAATTATGCAGTTTCAATTAATACAGAAACAAGAGAAGAAGCAGACCAATTGTTCAACGGTCTTTCAAATGACGGAAATATTACAATGCCGATGGCAGATACATTTTGGGGAGCTTACTTTGGAATGTTTACTGATAAATTTGGAATAAACTGGATGGTCAATTATGACGATCCTGAAAAGCAGCAGCATCCTTAGCAATTAAAAACGGCAGATTTGTTCTGTCGTTTTTTGTATTGAAATATTGAATTTTGTTTTAATAAAATAATTATAATTAGTTTTGTGCTGATTGATAGATAATGTAAATAAAAAACTATGGTATTTTTTAAGAGGTCGATATTGGTGTTGATGTGCGCTTTGGGAACTGGTGTTATTGCTCAAAAGAGTGATTTAGGAGCTTGGTATATGTATTTCGGAAATAATAAAATCAATGAAAAACTCAATTTTCATAACGAAATACAATATAGAAATTTTGATGCAGGCGCAGATTTGGAACAATTGCTCATCAGAACGGGAATTGGCTATGATCTTACAGAAAACAATAATAATATCTTGTTGGGGTACGGTTTTATTTTAAGTAAACCTTACATTAATAATGAAAAATCGGAAAACATTGAACAGAGAATCTTTCAGCAGTATATCACAAAGCAAAAATTCGGCAGATTTTTCGTTCAGCACCGTTACCGATTGGAAGAACGTTTTTTACAGGATGATTTCAGAATGCGGTTCAGGTATCTTTTAGGATTAAATATTCCGATCAATAATAAAGAAATGCTTCCGAAAACATGGTATGCTTCCGCTTACAATGAGATTTTTCTTCATTTTGACAGCCCGGCTTTTGACAGAAATCGTGTTTATGGAGCGGTAGGATTTGTCATTAACAAAAATATGCGGATTGAGGCAGGATATATGAATCAGATTCAGGAAAACAAAAACCGAGGACAAATACAGATAGGTTTTTACAATAATATTCCTTTTACAAAAAATTAATTCACAATATGCATTCAGGAAAAAAATTTAGTGCCACAGAGTTTATTATCTGGACGAAAAGAAGCATTTTTGTTCTTTCGCTTTGGGCAGCAGTTCCCACTATTCTTTATTATTTTGGACTTACTTTTCTGTCGTTTCCTTGGCAGCCAATTGCAATTATGGGAACAGCAGTCGCTTTTATTGTAGGTTTTAAAAATAATGCAAGTTACAGCAGGCTTTGGGAGGCAAGGCAGATTTATGGGGCAATCATCAACGACAGCAGAAGTTTTGGTTATATTTTGAGGGATGCATTATCCGGAAAAAATCCGACCAAAGTAAAAATGATGTTTGAGCGGCACTATGCATGGCTTACGGCGCTTCGTTTTCAGTTGAGAGAACATAGGGATTGGGAAAAAGTAAATTTAGCTCAGTTTGAAGAATATGCAAGAAAATATGAAGTTGAGGAAAAAAAGTTTAAAGTAGAAGATGAGTTGCAGAAATTTCTTTCCGAAAAAGAACTTCAGTATGTTTTAAGTAAAAAAAACCGTGCAACACAATTGATGGCAATTCAGAGTAGAGAGCTTTCTGAAGCTTACTCCAGAGGAGAAATTAATGATTTTCAGTGGACACAAATCAATCAGCAACTGGTGAAATTCACAGATAATCAGGGGAAAGCGGAAAGAATAAAAAACTTTCCTTATCCAAGGAATTTTTCATCTATTACCACTTATCTGCTGCATCTTTTCATCGTATTTGTCCCTTACGGACTGGTAAAAGAATTTGATAAAATGGGAGATGGAACTTTGCTGGAAAATTATACGCTTTGGTTTAATATTCCGTTTTCACTTTTGGTTACGTGGTGTTTTCATACTTTGGACAGTGTAGGAGAAGCGTCTGTAAATCCGTTTGAAGGAAGTCCGAATGATGTTCCGATTACGCAGATCAGCAGAACGATAGAAATTGACATGAGAGATATGCTTGATGAAGACAATCTTCCACCGCCAATTGTACCTCAGAACAGTATTGTTTTATAGTGTAGTATAGATTAATCTAAAGAAACAATTAGCAGAGCGTTATAAATTTTGCTATTTTTGAAAAAATTTTAGAAATCATAATGAAAAATAAAATAATAGCAGGCTTTGCAGCATTATTACTGATTGTTTCATGTAATAATAATGATAAGATGCTGTCTTCTCTGGCAGATTACAATAATGGAATGGAGCAGAAGGGGTATCATTTTGGTGATAAGCTTAATTTGCCTCAGGAAGTTCTGGAAAATGCAGAAAGTATTACCATAAGTTTTGGTGAAAAAGAATCGAATAGTCTTATCATAGATCCGAAATATTTTACATTAGGTGATAATGCGGTAACTTTCAATATCAAAACCAAAGGCGGGGAAACTTTATATCAGGATGCAACAATTAATGTTTACAGCAAAACTCCTGAAAAAACGATCAATTATGAAATTGTTGCTGAATATCCTCATGATCCTGCCAATTTTGTTCAGGGATTTCAGTATGATGGAAGTTTGATCTATGAAAGTGAAGGACAATACGGATCTTCCAGATTAATTGCCTATAAACTGGGCGATACAATTCCTGTAAAACAAACCAAACAACCGGATGATGTTTTTTCGGAAGGAAGTACAATTGCTGGCGACAAGATTTTTCAGCTGACATGGGAAAATAAGAAAGGTTTGGTGTATGACAAAAATACATTAAGTCTGAAATCAGAGTTTCCTTATATAAGTATGATGAATCAAGGATGGGGGCTTACCTATGATGGGAAAAGTCTCATTGCTTCAGACGGAACCAAAAATCTTTATTTTCTTGATGCAAATGATCCTTCCAAAATGGTAAGATATATTTCTGTAGCAGGAAATACAAGTGTTTATGATCAGCTCAATGAACTTGAATACTATAAAGGACATATTTATGCTAATGTTTGGCATAAGCCGATCATATTAAAAATCAATCCGGCAAACGGAGAGGTGGTCGGAAAGTTCGATTTTTCTAAAATTGCACAGCCTTACACAGACGATAATAGCGAGCATGTTTTGAATGGCATTGCCTTTAAAGGAGATAATATGCTGATTACCGGTAAAAACTGGTCGAAAATTTATGAAGTGCTGATTAAGTAATTAAAAACTGCGTCATAATTTTTCTGCAATAAATAAAAAATGTAAATTGGTAGCGTTCCTTAGGGACGCTATCTTAGTAAAGAAGATTTGAGATTATTACAATTTTTGTTCGTTGTTCTGTTCTGTACAATATCGGCACAGAAAATACTTCCTTTTGACAGTTTAAGGCTGAAGGATACAAGAGATATGTTTGCAGATGACTACGGGAATCTGTATTTATACAAAAATAAAGATTTCAGTTTTACCAAATATGACTCTCTGGGAAAGCAGCTTGGTAAAATGATGTTCACCGTTCCGTTTAAAGTTCAGGGAGTACAAAATCCTCTGAGTATTGCTTTATTTTCAGAAAATGCTCAGGAAATGAAATTTGTAGATCAAAATCTCAATGAAATTCAGAAACTTGATTTTAAACAAAAGTTTGGTTTTATTAAACATGCGTATGCAGAAGATCTGCAACAGGTCTGGCTGATTGACGAAAGTACCAAAAGACTTCTTCAGTATAATTTCCGGAATGATATTACCATCAATTCTTATCCTTATAACGTAAATATGGATGAAATAATTGATCTGCTTGTTTTTGAAAATAAACTTTATATTTTATCCAAAAATACATTCAGGGTTTTTGATCTGAAATTTGAAAAACTTTTTGAAGCTCCGGTGGAAAATGCTAAAAGATTCCGCCGTGAAAATGAAAATATTCTGATTATTACCAAAAATACAGTTGTAAGATACATCCAGGATCAAGAACTTTTAACATTATTTGAAGATCCCGAGACACAAATTGTGGATAAAAATTCACTGGCATATTTTGAAATAAAAGACAACAAACTCTATCTTTACACCCTTGAAAATCTACGGAAAGCAAAGCCTCAGAAATCTTTGGAAGAACTTGAAAAAACTAAACAGGAGCTTGAAGAAGAGATAGAAAAGCTGGAAAGAGAAAAGGCTGAGAAAGGTGATATTTTAAAGATCATCGAAGAAATTTCAAACGTAGAATCTTTTGGTATTTAAACAAAAATTTTCGTATAAATATGCATATTGCTGTCACAGGAAACATCGGAGCAGGAAAAACAACACTTACAACTATGCTTGCCAAACATTATGGCTGGGATGCACAGTTTGAAGACGTAGACCACAATCCTTATCTGGAAGATTTTTACGCTGATATGAGTAAGTGGAGTTTTGCATTGCAGATCTATTTTCTTGGAAGCAGGTTTCGCCAGGTAAAAGAAATAAGAGAAAGTGGGAGAAACATCATTCAGGATCGTACGATTTATGAGGATGCTCACATTTTTGCTGAAAACCTTAATGATATGAAACTTCTTTCAGACAGAGATTTTAATAATTATGCTTCGCTTTTTGATCTGATGAAGACATTCGTTTCGGCACCCGATTTGCTTATTTATTTAAAGTCTGATGTTCCCAATCTCGTAAAAAAAATTTACAAAAGAGGAAGAGAGTACGAAGCCTCCATCAGCATAGAATATTTATCTAAACTTAATCAGAAATACGAAAAATGGATCGCCAATTACACAGAAGGAAAACTTCTGGTGATCGAAGTAGATGATTTGGATTTTGTAGAAAAGCCTGAAGACTTTGGATTTATTCTCGAAAAAATTGATGCGGAACTCAACGGCTTATTTAATCAGTAAAAATTTATCATGATAAAGGTCTTGCATAACGGAAACTGTTCAAAATCCAATGCCATCTTGGAATATCTGGATGAAAACGGCGTTCAGTTTGAAATTATTAATATTGTGGAAGATCCTTTAAGCATTTTGGAACTCAAAACAGTTTTAAAGAAGCTTAACCAGCCCGTTTCTCATATTATAAGAACAAAAGAAAAGCTTTATCTCGAAAAATTTGCAGGGAAAGATATTTCTGAAGAAGAATGGCTTCATATTTTATGTGAAAATCCGTCTCTTATTCAAAGACCGATTATAATCAAGGGTTCTGTAGCCATGCTTGGAAGACCTATAGAAAATGTAAAGTTTTTTATTGAAAAGTAGGTTATGGTTTCAGTTTTAAATTAAATATTGCAATAAATAAAAAATCAGCAGCCTGAAATTGAACTGCTGATTTTTTTAATTTAACTGTTCTACATTTGTAGAATTTGATTATTGTAGTTATATTTACTTAAACATTTACAATGAAAAATAATATTCTTTTTGCAATAATGTTGATCGCTTTTATATCTTGCAATTCATCCGTCAATCAATATGTTAAAATCCCGGGTAAGTCGCAGCAAAGACATGGGAAATGGATTGAAAAATATCCCGTTAATGATGGTGAAATGGTTGCATCTGGGAAATATAGATATGGAGAAAAGTCGGGTGTATGGAAAACCTTCTATAAAGATAAGCTCTATCAGAAAGATAAAACCAGAAATGGACTAACCAGAACTAAAGTATTTTATCCGAATGGAAAAATAATGGAAAAAGGGCAGTCTAAAATTGATATTACCGAAAATGGCCGACATTGGTACTATTTCGGTAATTGGGAATTTTATGATGAAAGCGGAAAACTGAAATATATAAAAAAATACAATAACGGTAAAAAAACAGACAGCATTTCTATTAAAGAGTAATTATTGAATACATCATCTGAAAATCATTATCTTTGCAGACAAATTTAAAGGATGCTGTATACCATCATTAAAGCATTGCACATTATTTTTATGGTAAGCTATTTTGCGGGGATTTTCTACCTCGTAAGAATTTTTGTGTATTACAAAGATACCGATGCATTTCATGATCAAAAAAAACAGATCCTCAGAGAGCAATATACCTTTATGGCTCGAAGACTTTGGAATATTATTACCGTTCCTGCAGGAGTTATCATGGCAGTTTGCGGGTTAATCTTGATTTTTCTCAACTCAGGGCTGATGAAATCTCCTTGGTTTCATCTTAAACTTACTTTTTTACTCGGACTTGCCGCTTATCATTACTGGTGCTGGCAAAAAGTAAAGCAGCTGGTAAAACTCAACGGAAATACTTTGGAGACAGCTAATCTGAAACTAAGACAGGCAAACGAAATTGCTACATTTATTTTATTCCTTGTTGTTTTTACCGTCATATTAAAATCTTCAGTTATTGAATATTGGTGGCAATTAATTACCGGATTTTTCGTTTTGGTATTTTTGATCATGATGACTGTAAAACTGGTGAATAGGAAAAAGAAAAATTAATAAAAGTTATAAGTTATGAGTGATGAATTATAAATTCAATGATACTCATAACTTATAATTTATAACTCATAACTAAAAAAGCATGATTGCAATTTTAAAAAAAGAACTTTGGAGTTACTTCGGGAACTGGAGCGCATGGGTAATCATTGCGGCATTCAGTCTCATCACAACATTGTTTTTGTTTTTTTTCGAAAACGATTCTAATATTTTCGATATCGGGCTTGCGTCCTTACAAAGCTATTTTGTTTTGGTTCCGTGGCTATTAATGTTCATCATTCCGGCATTGTCTATGAAAACTTTTGCTGAGGAACAGCAGACAGGAACCTTAAACTGGCTTTTTTCACAACCTATGAAAATTTCTGATCTGGTATTTGGTAAGTTTTTTTCCGTGTGGATCGTTGGGATTCTTTGCCTGATTCCATCAGTTATCTATTTTTATACAGTCTTTGTTTTAGGCGTTCCGGAAGGAAATATTGATATGGGAATGACTTTCGGAAGTTATTTTGGTCTCATTATGCTGATCGCTGCGTTTGCAGGAGTCGGTATTTTAGCATCATCGCTGTCACAAAATCAGATTATGGCGTATTTGCTTGGCGTTTTTATGTGCTTTATCATGTATTTCGGAATTGAGCAGTTAGCCAGCTATAAATTGTTGGGCGGAGCAGATTTTATTTTACAGAATTTAGGTTTTTACCAGCATTTCTTAGGGTTTACCAGAGGATTGATAGACTTCAGAGATGTTGCCTATTTTATTTTTATCATCGGTTTAAGTTTAGCATTATCCAATCATTTTATCACCAAAAAGAAGTAAGAATATGAAGAAGATCAACCTAAAATCTCCGTTCGGAATTTTGCTTATCATTATTTTACCATTGGTAGTAATCATGATGTTTTCCGGAATCCGTTTAGATTTAACCAAAGAAAAAAGATACACGCTTTCCGAAAGCACTGTGAAAGTTTTAAAATCTGTAAAAAAACCTTTAACTGTTGAGGTATATCTGGAAGGCGATTTCCCTGCAAGCTTTAAGCAGCTGCAGAACGAAACCAAATTTATGCTGGAAGAATTCAGAAAAATAAATCCTAAAATAGATTTCAAATTTATTGATCCTATTAAAACCAAAATGTCTCAGGATACTTTGATGGCAATGGGAATGCAGCCTTCTATTCTTCCGGATGTGAAAGACGGGAAAGTTACTCAAATTCGTTTGTTTCCCTATGCGGTGGTAAAGTATAAACAAAGAGGTGTTTCTATTCCTTTGGTGGTAGAGCAGGCAAACATCAATGCCGAAGAACAGCTGAGAAAATCTATTGAGAATCTTGAATATAATTTAGTTTCCAATATCAAATCTGTTGCGGAAGATAAAAGAAAAAAAGTAGGTATTCTTGTCAATCAGGATGAACTGGGTCCTCGAGAATTTGAAGGATTTATGCAGCTTGCTTCAGAAAATTATGACGCAGGACCTGTAGTTCCGCAGAATAATGTTGAATTGACAATGGCAGATCTTCCTCTGTTGAAAAAAATGAGCGCACTGGTAATCGCAAAGCCAAGAAAAGCTTTTACCGACAGCGAAAAAGTAATTCTGGATCAGTATATAATGAACGGTGGGAAAACACTTTGGATGATTGATGCAGTGAATGCCGAAATGGATACTTTGACGACATCAAAAAAAGTAATGCCATTTCCGATTGATATTAATATGACAGATTTTTTCTTCAACTATGGTCTGAGAATCAATTCTGCGCTGGTGAAAGATGTAAAAAAGTATGCACTCCTGAAACTTGTAACCGGCGAAGTGGGAGGGAATGCACAATATACAAGTCTTCCATGGCCATATTTTCCGTTAGGAATTGCAGAGAAGGAGCATCCGATTACAAAAAACATCAATCCGGTAAAACTTGAATTTCCGACTTCTATTGATACTTTGGGCGGAAAGAAATTTAAAACCCATGTGCTATTTGAATCAAGTGAAAGAACTTTGCTGAAGCAGGTTCCAAACTATGTTGAGCTGAAAGAAATTGCAAGTGTCGACAGTCTGGGACAAATGGAAAAACCAAGTACTCCCAAAATTTTTGCCGTTGCTCTGGAAGGTAAATTTAATTCCGCTTATGCTTCAAGGATAGAAAGAAAATCATATCCCGGTTTTAGGGCTTCAAGTCCTGAAAACAAAATGATCGTCATTGCAGACGGTGACGTGGGTAGAAACAAGGTCATCAAAGGTCAGCCTTTACCTTTGGGGGTTGATATGCTGACTGATGAGCAGTTTGGTAACGAGCAGTTCCTCAGAAATGCCTTAGACTATCTTTTGGATGACAGCAATATTATGGACCTGCGCAACCGAAATATCGAAGAGCGTCTCTTAGATCGCTACAGAATCAACGAAGAACGCTCAAAATGGCAGTACCTGAATTTATTTTTGCCATTAGCAATTATTGCTCTTTTAGGAGGATTGTTTTTCTGGCTAAGAAAGAAAAAATTTGGATAAAATAGAAAAGAGAAACTCAACAGTTTCTCTTTTTTTTAAAAATATCTGGTTATTTACAAAAAAGTAGAATCAAAATAAAAGGGAAGAAGATCCTTAATAGATGAAACTTTGATGATATCCTCATTCAGATTCGCAAAATACAATTCAATATTTTGATTCTGTTTGGTTTCATATTCCATAATACTCTGTCTGCAAGCTCCACAAGGAGGAATTGGCGGATTTTTTTTCGAGAACTCTTTGGGACCGCCTACAATAAATATTTTCTTAATTTTCTGATCAGGAAAATTGGCTCCAACCCAAAAAATTGCTGTTCTTTCTGCACATAAACCCGAGGGAAAAGCTGCGTTTTCCTGATTGTTGCCTGAAAAAATTTCACCATTATCAAGAAGAACTGCACAGCCGACAAAAAAATCAGAATAAGGAGCATAAGCATTCTTTCGTGCGATTTTTGCCCGTTCGAAAAGTTTTTGCTCAGTTTCTGTAAGTTCAATTCCGCTTTTATACTGTTCGTACTTTATTGCTATGTTTTTTTTCATAATGTATTTAAAAAGGGGCGTAAATGTAAACTATTTTAATGACTTGAGCAATAAACCTTTCTCAATCTATTTTTTGTATTTTTAATGTTTTAAAAAAATAAGTTTAATGTTATATTCTCCAATAAAATTCAGAAATGTAGAGCTGAAAAACCGATGGGTAATGTCGCCCATGTGCATGTATTCGTGTGAAAACGGATTAGCAAATGATTTTCATTTTGTACACTATGGAAGCAGAGCTCAAGGCGGAACAGGACTTTTGATTGTTGAAGCAACCGGTGTAGAACCACGAGGCAGAATTACAAATCACTGTATGGGAATTTGGAATGACGAACAGGCTGAAAAATTAAAGAAAATTGTACAATTCGTACATCAGCATTCGGAAAGCAAAATAGGTATTCAGCTCGCTCATGCCGGAAGGAAGGCCTCAACTTGGAATAATGTTCAGATATCACTTGAAGATGGCTGGGAAACCTTAGCTCCAAGTGCAATTCCTTATCAGCATGGGGAGAGAATTCCTCATGAGCTGACTATTGAAGAAATAAAACAACAAGTTCAGAATTTTAAAGAAGCGGCAAGAAGATCTGTAAAAGCAGGCTTCGATGTGATTGAAATTCATGCAGCACACGGCTATCTTATCCATCAGTTTTTGTCACCACTATCCAATATCAGAAATGATGAGTATGGCGGAAGTTTTGAAAACAGAATCAGGTTTCTGATTGAAATTGTGGATGCAGTGAACGAAGAGCTGAATGAGAATGTTGCACTTTTCGTAAGAATTTCGGGAACAGAATATGCTGAAAATGGCTGGAATATTGATGACAGCGTAAAGCTTGCACAGGTTTTAAAAAATCACGAAGTAGATTTGATAGATGTTTCCAGTGGAGGAAATATTCATGGAGCTAAAATTTCTGTATTTGAAGGATATCAGGTTCCTTTTTCTTCAGCTGTAAAAAATCAGGCAAATGTGCAGACAGGAGCAGTAGGATTGATTACGACAAGTAAGCAGGCAGAAGAAATTCTTCAGAATGGGGAAGCAGATCTTATTTTTGTGGCAAGAGAGATACTAAGAAATCCTTATCTTGCCGTTCATGGATCATTTGAAATGAAGGAAGATTGTTTCTTTCCGCATCAGTATTTACGTGCAAAAATTTCTTAGATTTGTGAAATAGATAATTAACAGACGATGCACATAGAAGATTTTATGCTTCCTTGCCCAAGCAAAAAATTTTTAGGAATAGAATGCTTTGGTTGTGGTACACAGAGAGCGATTGTTTTGGTATTTCAGGGAGAGTTTTCGGAAGCTTTTCAGATGTATCCTGCAGTATATACTCTTCTGATGTTTTTTGCATTTGCAGCTCTCAATTTTTTAGATAAAAAAAGGAATTACGGACAGATATTGATATTTTTAGCTATAATTAATGCAGTCATTATGGTTTTTTCTTATTTTTATAAACATTTCTTCAACTTTTAAACTATAAACATTAAAAATTATATTATGAATCAACAAAAATTACCCAATGCTACAGCCGTATTTGTTCTAGGAATTGTTTCTATTCTGGGGTGTTGCTGCTATGGAGTTTTAGGACTTATTGCAGGTATTGTAGGTCTTGTGCTTTACAAGAAAGACATTGCACTGTATAATGCCAATCCGTCTCTTTATTCTGATTACAGCAATCTGAATACGGGTAGAATCTTATGTATCATCGGTTTGATATTAAGCGCTCTTTATTTAATAATCAACATCATTTTTATTGCTGTGTTCGGTTTTGAAGCACTTTCTGATCAGGAACTGATGCAGGAAAAAATGAGAGAGCTTTTAGGACAATAAGATATTATAGATAAATAAAATCGCTGCTTTATTCTAAATAAAGCAGTTTTTTTTGAGTAATCGACCATTTTCTTTAGTCATTGTTAAATTGAATTTATACTTATTTTTCTTTTTGGAATAATTATTGGCTTTTTTCTTAAAAATCATATTATGAATTCAAACACCATTAAAACAATCGCAAAATATGGATTAGGTGCAATGTTGATTACCGCAGGAATCGGACATCTGACTTTTGCAAGAAAAGAATTTCAGGCACAGGTTCCGGAATGGGTTCCGCTTGAAAAAGATGATACTGTTGTTTATTCGGGAATTGTAGAAATTGCGATGGGAACAGCCATTATTGCAGCGCCCAAAAAATATGAATCTCTCGTAGGAAAAATTGCTGCAGGATTGTTTACGGCGGTTTTTCCCGGAAATTATACCCAATATAAAGAAAGAAGAAATGCTTTCGGACTTGATTCTGATCATAAAAGATTAGCCAGACTTTTTATGCAGCCACTTCTTTTGCTTTGGGCAGTGAAATCTACGGATTAATTAATTTAAATTAATATATTGACCTGTTTTACAACAGGTTTTTTTATGATTGATATATGAAATTGATTATATTTGTATCAGTATTTTATATTAAAGTAAATAAGATTATGATAGCTGAAATTGAAAAATTTATTGAAATACAAAATAATATAGAGGAGATTTTAAAGAAATCTCCTTTTAAAATGTCTTATATTATTGAAAAATCAGGAATTAAAAAGCCGACATTTTTTAAAAAGCTAAAAGAGAAAAGATTTACTCCTGAAGAACTTTTAATCATTTCAAAAACTATTGAACCCATCTGGAAAAACGAAACTAAAGAAGAGATTCTTGAGTCACTAAAAAAAAGTGAAGAAGATTTTCAAAATGGTAGAGTTCATGATTACAAGGAAGTAATGGAAATGACAAGATTACGTTTGGAAAACTATAAAAATGGAAATTAATTTTTCTGACGAATCTCTTTCTGATTTAAGAAATATTGAAGAATATCTTCTTAAAAAATGGAATATCAGCGTTTTTGAAAATTTTCTAATAAAATTAGATGAAGTTATTGATATTATTGCTGAAGGTAATGTAATCTTCCAAAATTATGAAAATACTAAATATCATAAAATTTTAATAACAAAACATAATACTTTGATCTATATTGTTGAAGACAATGTTTTAAAAATAATTAAAATTCTCCAAAATTATCAGGATCCATCAGAAAACTATGAATCCATTAAAGATTAAAAACTTTTTTAATTGTGCACTTAAAATTTAAACCGATTATTTTTGTTATCCTGTTTGTCCTGATGGGATTTTATGGTATTCAGGATATTAAACTAATATATCCGTCTTATTTTCCTAAGCCGGTTTATAGTTTTAAGAAAAATCCGCTCAAGAGTTCTACGATAGAGTTGGGAAGAAAGCTTTTTTATGATCCAGTTTTATCACGGAATAATACTATTTCCTGCTCTTCCTGTCATAATTCTGCACAGGCATTTTCCCACGCAGGAAATCATTTGAGTAAAGGCATTGAAGATGGAATAGGAGAGAGGAATTCACCGGCGATCTTTAATCTGGCATGGCAAAAAACTTTCATGTGGGACGGAGTGGTGACCAATATTGATGTGCAGGCTTTAGCTCCGATCAATCATCCTAAAGAAATGGGAGAAGACATCAATGCGGTAGTCAGAAGACTGAATAAATCAAAAGAATATAAAACGCTTTTTTACAAAAGCTTCGGTGACAGCATTGCAACAGCAGCACGTGCTATGAAAGCACTTTCGCAGTTTCAGCTCACCTTTGTTTCAGCTGACTCCAAATATGATAAAGTAAAACAGAAAAAAGCTCAGTTTAGCCAATCTGAGCAGGCTGGTTACAAGCTTTATAAATCAAACTGCAGCTCATGTCATACAGAGCCGCTTTTTTCAACCTATAATTTTGCCAACAACGGGCTTCCTATTGATCCGACACTTAATGATTACGGAAGGTGGAATAAGACGATGGAACCGAAATATAAACAGATGTTTAAAATCCCGAGTCTTAGAAACCTTGCTTTTACTTATCCTTATATGCATGACGGAAGGTTTAAAACTCTGGATGAAGTTCTGGATCATTACGAAAAAGGAATCGAAAAATCTCCTACTTTATCAGCTCAGCTTCAAAAACCAATTATTTTTAGTGCAAAGGAGAGGGCTGATCTTCTGCAATTTTTGGCGGCTTTGAATGATTCTGCATTTATTTCAAATGCGGCGTATCAGAAAAGATAGATAAATCAGTTAAATATGATTAATAAGCAATTTCCATTTTTACCTTTTTATTTTTGAGTCTTTCGGTGCTTAGCTTTTTCAATAATGAATTAACTTTACTTCGGGAAACAGCAACATAAGAAGTCGTGTCTTTTACTTCAATTAATCCGACATCATCTTTCTGAAGTTCTCCTTTTTTCATCAGAAAACCTACAATATCTACTTTATTGACTTTATCTTTTTTTCCTGCACTGATATAAATCGTCTGGAACGGAGTTTTTTCCGGAACTTTGGAAAATTCTTTTACGTCTTCAACCGGAATATCGTTTTTGATGAAAGGAAAATTCTCTTCTTCCGTCATAATAAGATAGACAAAACCTTTGGCATTCATTCTTGCAGTTCTTCCGTTTCTGTGAATAAAAGCATATTCTTTGGGCGGAAGCTGATAATGAACGATAGATTCCACTTCAGGAACATCCAGCCCTCTTGCTGCCAAATCTGTTGTAATTAAAACTTTTGCGGAATCGTTTCTGAATTTGAGTAAAGCACGTTCTCTTTCATCCTGTTCCATCCCGCCGTGAAAAGTTTCACGGTCAATGCCTTTATCTTTTAAAAGCTCGGAAATACGGTCAACAGCTTCTCTGTGATTACAGAAAATAAGCGTTCTTTTGTTGCCGATTTTACAAATCAGATGAAATAAAGTATCCAGTTTTTCTTCTGAAATGGTCATTACTTTTCTCAGTTGAATATCGGGTTTATTTTCTCCCAGTTTCAGGAAATCAACCAATTTTTCATTCTGAAGTCCTGTAAATTTTGGAATTTCATTCATCGCTGTGGCGGAAGTCAGGATTCTTTGGGATAAACCTTTTAAATTTCCGATAATATATTCCATATCTTCCTGAAAGCCCAATTCCAAAGCTTTGTCAAATTCATCCAAAACTAAAGTTGTAATGGTAGAAGCATCAAAATTTCTATTTTGAAGATGGTATTTTATTCTTCCCGGTGTTCCGATAAGTACAGCAGGAGCTTCAGTCAGATTATTGATTTCAATTTTTTTATCGTGTCCTCCGTAGCAGACAGAAACTTTGAAGTCTGTTCCCATTGTTTTGAAAACCTGCTCAATCTGCAACGCCAATTCTCTTGCCGGAACCAATATCAAAGTCTGAATTCCTCTTGATTCTTTTTTAAGATTTCTAAAAACCGGTAACAGAAATGCCAGTGTTTTTCCAGAACCTGTCGGAGATAATAAAATAACATCCGTATTGTTTTCTGTTGCTTTGAATGCAGATTTCTGCATCTGATTCATCTCCTGAATTTTGAGATTCTGATAAATTGACTGTAATTCCATGCTGCAAAGGTAAGCGAAAGATTTTTACTGTAAATTGAATAAATTTAAAGAAATTTGCTAAGAATTAAAGCTTAAAAAATGTCTCCCGAAAAAAGAAAGCTCATTACCGACAGTTTCAACCGTTCCGAAACATTAAAATTCTACAAAGCAGAATTACTGGAAGCTGAAACCGATTTTATTTCCATCAAAATTCCGAAAATGGAACTTATGACCAGAAAGGCAGGAATGTTCAACGGTGCCATGATTGCTTCTCTGGTGGATGTTTCTTCCGGTTACGCAGCAGTAAGTCATTACGAAGAAGATTGCTACGTTGTGACGGTTGAGCTTAAAGTTAATTATTTGCGTCCTGCAATGGGCGATGCTTTGGTTTCAAAATCTTATGTTGTAAAAGGAGGTTCTAAAATCAGTGTGATCAGAACTGAAATTTATACTATTCAGGACAATAATGACCATGAAAGTCATGTGGCTACTTCTTTGGTAACGATGATGAAAATTAAATAGCAGCTGTAATTAAAAAGTTTTTTATAATTTTAATAAATAAATTTTAATATATGAATCTTATTATTCGTTTGCTGATTACCGCAATAGTTGCATTTTTTCTTACGAAACTTTTGCCTGGCGTTCACTTTCAGAGCTTTTCGGCGGCAGTTATTTTCGCAGTTGTGCTGGGAATTTTAAATTTGATTGTAAAGCCTATTCTGAGTCTTTTCAGTCTTCCGCTTACGATCATTACATTAGGCTTTTTTGCATTGGTCATTAATGCAATTATTGTTCTTATCGCAGATTATTTTATAGACAGCATGAATGTTGACGGATTTTGGTGGGCTTTTATATTCAGTATTGTTTTATCAGTCATTACTTCTCTGGCAAATTCCATGTTTTCAGAAGATTAATGATCGTAATTCTTCAATGGATTAAAAACAAAAAAGTTCGGCAATTTTGCCGAACTTTTCCTTTATATGTAATAAGAATTAAATTCCGTCAATGATTTCATTCAGAACAGTACTTGGTCTCATGGCTGCATAAGTTTTGTAAGTGTCTGTCTTATAATAACCATCAATTTCCTGCGGTTTACCTTGAGCGCCAATCAATTCAGCATTGATCACTTCTTCATTTTCCTTCATTGTCTCTGCAATCGGAGCAAATTGTTTAGCCAGTTCAGCATCAGAAGTCTGATTTGCTAACGCTTCAGCCCAATACATTGCTAAATAGAAGTGAGAACCCCTGTTATCAATCTGTCCCACTTTTCTTGCCGGAGATTTATCTGTCGCTAAAAACTTAGCGTTTGCTTCATCTAAAGCATCAGCTAAAACCTGAGATTTTGTATTTCCCTGAGTTTGTGCCAAATGTTCCAAAGAAGCCTGTAAAGCAAGGAATTCTCCCAAAGAATCCCATCTTAAATAACCTTCTTCGATGAATTGTTCAACGTGTTTTGGAGCAGAACCACCCGCACCGGTTTCAAATAAACCGCCACCATTCATTAATGGGACGATAGAAAGCATTTTAGCAGAAGTTCCAAGCTCAAGAATTGGAAAAAGATCAGTAAGATAATCTCTCAATACATTTCCTGAAACAGAAATCGTATCTTTTCCTTCTCTTGCTCTTTTTAAAGTTTCGGTCATGGCATCTTTTACGTCAAGGATTTTGATGTCAAGTCCGTTTGTATCATGATCAGCTAAATATTTTTCAACTTTTTTGATCATTTCTCTGTCGTGAGCTCTTCCTTTATCTAGCCAGAAAATTGCCGGAGTATCAGAAAGTCTTGCTCTGTTTACCGCTAATTTTACCCAGTCCTGAATTGGAGCATCTTTTGTCTGGCACATTCTGAAAATATCTCCTTTTTCTACTTTCTGAGAAAGAAGAACGTTTCCGTTTTCGTCCTGAACCTCAATTGTTCCGTCAGCTGATGCCTGAAAGGTTTTATCGTGAGAACCGTATTCTTCAGCTTTTTGAGCCATTAAACCAACATTCGGAACAGAACCCATTGTGGTAGGATCCAGTTTTCCGTGAGCTTTCATGTCATCAATGACAGCCTGATAAAAACCTGCATAAGAACGATCCGGAATGATGCATACGGTATCTTCTTCGTTTCCGTCTTTGTTCCACATTTTACCTCCACCTCTTACCAAGGCTGCCATAGAAGCATCAACAATAATATCGGAAGGAACATGGAAGTTGGTAATTCCTTTATCTGAATTTACCATTGCTACTCTTGGTCCGTTGGCTAGTGCAGCTTCAATATCACTTTTAATATTGGCTTCCTTCTCATTTCCTTTGATTTTTTCAAAAAGATCAGCAAGACCGTTATTTGGATTGATATCTAAAGATTTGAAAGTATCTGCATATTTAGCAAAAACATCTTTGAAGAAAGTCTCAACAATAGCCCCGAAAATAATCGGGTCAGAGATTTTCATCATCGTAGCTTTAAGGTGGGCAGAAAGAAGTATGTTTCTGTTTTTAGCTTCTTCTATAGCTTGCTCTACAAAAGCTTTCAAAGCGTTTAAGCTCATTACGGAAGAATCAATGACTTCGCCTTTCAGAAGATTGGCAAAATCTTTTAACACTGTTTCAGAGCCTTCATTTCCTTTAAAAACAATTTTAAATTTTGTTGCGTTTTCTACTGTTGTTGAAGTTTCGGTTCCGTAGAAATCTCCGCTTTCCATGTGAGCAACATCAGTCTTGCTGTCTGAAGCCCAGTTGCCCATTCTGTGCGGGTTTGCTTTTGCGTAGTTTTTAACGGCTTTTGGAGCACGTCTGTCAGAATTTCCTTCTCTTAACACAGGATTTACAGCACTTCCTAGAACTTTGGCATATTTTGCTTTGATGGCTTTTTCCTCTTCATTTTTTGGTTCTGCCGGATAATTGGGAACTGCAAAACCTTTAGACTGCAATTCTGCGATTGCTTCATCTAACTGAGGTGCAGATGCAGAAATATTGGGCAGTTTGATAATATTTGCATCAGGTTGAGTAGCCAATTGACCCAGTTCAGCCAAAGCATCACCAATCTTTTGATCCTCTTTCAAAAACTCCGGGAAGTTGGCAAGGATTCTTCCTGCCAAAGAAATATCAGGAACGGCAATCTCAATATTTGCAGATTTTGTAAACGCTTTTACAATCGGTAAAAACGAGTGTGTTGCCAACATTGGAGCCTCATCCGTAAGTGTGTAATAGATTTTTGATTTTTCTGACATTATACTGTTCGTTTATTGTTTGAAATTTAAGATTCACAAATTTAGTTAAAATTTAATTTTTTTACTTTAATAATCAATGAGATTTTATACTTTAAGAATTATTTAACCTTTAATTCAAACGAAAACATCTGAATTTTGAATAAATTTGAGAAAATAAAAAATAAATTATGTCAAAAATTACCTTGAAAGGAAACGAAGTAAATACTATAGGAAATCTTCCTGAAGTTGGTTTTACAATAAGAGACTTCGCTTTAGTAGATGCAGGTCTGAATGTAAAGACTCTTGAAAATTTTGAAGGAAAGAAAAAAGTATTCAATATTTTCCCAAGTATTGATACGCCTACCTGTGCATCTTCTGCAAGAAAGTTTAACGAGCAGGCTTCTGCATTAGACAATACGGTAGTCATTAATGTTTCTAAAGATCTGCCTTTCGCATTGGGAAGATTTTGTGCTGCCGAAGGCTTAAATAATGTGGAAACATTGTCAGATTTCAGAAGCAGTTTTGGAGATGATTATGAAGTAACAATTACCGATTCTCCTATGAAAGGACTTCTAAGCCGTGCCGTGATCGTGACGGATGAAAATAATAAGGTAATCTATACTGAGCAGGTTTCGGAAATTGCTGACGAGCCAAATTATGAGGCAGCTCTGAATGCTTTAAAATAATGAAATTATTTCTCATGAAATTGAATCATTCTGTTATTTAATAGAATGATTTTTTTATTTTTGTACCTAAACACAATAACTCATAATTAGAAAAATAAGTTTGTAATCATTTGTTTTTCTGTTTTTAAGGAAACATGTTTCTTCAAACGTAGGAATCTATTGAGATTCTGATTTTGAAAGAGAAATTGTTTTAGGTAAAACTGATGATCACAGAATTCCGGGTTATAATGGTCAGCATACGAAAAATGCCCTCAATGCAAATTTGAAAAATCTTTCATATATTCAACAAAGAAAAAAGATAACCCGAATGCTTTGGATATCACATTAGTAATTTATTCCGTATCTACGAGTGTAGAAAATTTGCTTACGATATTTGGGGCGAAAGGTAAATAGGGCTGTAAGAATAAAAACTGAATACTTGTGAGATAATGTATAACTTAATAGAAGGTGATTTTCTTTTGAATATTGAGCAAGATAGAAATCAACGGTAAAGACGCAATGGATACATGTTTTGTAACTTAGACTACTTAAATTTAATTGATAAAATTTTGAAAAAAAATATACTTTTTACATCTTTACTTTTCGCATTTACAGTATTGCAGAACTTTTGTTTTGCCCAAAATTCTTTTGAAAAGCCAAAAGTTTTTACTGAGAAGGAAATTAAAGATGGAGTATCCATTGAAGAAGCAAGTAAATTTATTGCAGGTGATAATCCTGCTTTTGCTTTAAAGGACTTTAACGATTCTGCTTGGGAATATAAAAAATTTACTTCTAAAAATGTTTATAATAAAGATCGGGTTTATTGGGTTCGGTACTATTTTAAGATAGATTCTTTAATAATAAATAAACCATTATGTCTGGATATAAAACAGCTTGGTGCCAGCGAAATTTACCTTAATGGAGAAAAAATAGAAACTATTGGCAAAATTGGGGCAGAGAACTCAAGAAAATTTAAAATAAGAAACAATATTCCGGAGTTATTTACATTTGATAACACCGAGGTCAATGTTTTAGCAATCAGATTTTTGCCTATCATAAAATCTAAGAAATCGAAGACGATTAATTACAGTCCTGTAGCTTTAGATGTAAATTTGATTTCCGCTAATAAATTTTTGCAAGATAAAGTGGAAATGGTACAGGGATTCAACTTTATAACAATGTTGATTTGTGGTATTTTTTCGGCATTAGGTTTCATTCATTTGCTTTTATTTTTATTTTACAGAAAAGCAATTTACAATTTGTATTTTTCAGTGTATAACCTTTCTATAGGCTTGCTTAGCTACATGGTTCTTTCGTTTTACGATATGACAGATCCGTCATATATAAATACATATACTTTCTTTTCTTTCCTTTCCATATTGGCTTTTGGAGCATCACTCACAGGCTTTGTTAACACTTTATTTGGGAGAAGTAAAATCAGATTAAAAGTTTTATTAATCATTGCCGCTTTTCTTTTGCTTCTATATTATTTCAGTGCAAGTGCTGCCATAAGTGGTGTTTTATTTTATATATTTTTCGTTTGGTTCGAGTCATTTTATCTTACTGTACGAGCCATGATACGAAGAGAAAAATCTGCATTCATCGTAGGTGGAGGAATTCTTACCTTCTTCGCTATTATTATTCTTGCCATCATTATTAATATTTTAGATTCATTAAATATTTCTACTCCTAAAATGCTTTCTGAAGATACGTTCGGAACTGTTGTTTTAATTTTGATACTTGTAAGCTTTCCTATTTCTATCTCTGCTTATCTGGGATGGCAGTTTGCCTCAACCAATTTAAGCTTAGTAAAGCAGTTGGATGAGGTCAAAAGACTTTCCGATATCAATTTAAAGCAGGAACAGGAAAAACAGCAGATTCTTCAGGATCAAAATGATTTGCTTGAAAATCAAGTTGATGAACGTACTTTTGAACTGCAGAAAGAGAAACAGAAAACAGAAGATTTACTGCTTAATATTCTACCGCATGAAGTAGCTGAAGAATTGAAAGAAAACGGAAGCTCAAAAGCAAAGTATTATGATGAGGTTACTGTTTTATTTACTGATTTTGTTAATTTTACCCAAAGTTCAGAGAAAATGGGTGCCGAAAAAATGTTGGTTGAGCTCAATGAATGTTTTACCGCCTTTGATATGATTATGGAAAAACATGGCTTGGAAAAAATTAAAACCATAGGTGACGCTTATTTAGCGGTTTGCGGATTGCCGATTAAAAACGAAAATCACGCCTATCAGACAGTTTTAGTAGCTTTTGATATCATTAAGTTTATTGAAGAGAGAAAGAAAACCAATCCGGATGTTTTAGATATAAGAATAGGCATTAATTCAGGTTCTCTGATTGCAGGAATTGTGGGGGTAAAAAAATTCGCTTATGATATTTGGGGAGACACCGTAAATACTGCCGCAAGAATGGAACAGAATAGTGAAAAAGGGAAAATAAATATATCAGAATCAACGTATCAATTGGTAAAAGAAAAAATAAACTGCGAATACAGAGGGAAAATCCACACCAAAGGAAAAGGCGATATGGATATGTATTTTGCAATTGAAATTGATAAAAATTGATCGTCAATTGTTTTCCTTAGCTCATTGAAAAGCCTTTGCGAAATAAAAATATACAGAATAATATTCAAAGAAATCTTTACGTTTAAATAAATAAAAAAAATATTTTCTATTTTAAATATGGAATACGGCAAATTAAAAAAAATCATCATCAATAGACTCAGGGAAAATCTTCCTGAGCATCTTTCTTACCACAGCGTAATGCATGTGAAAGACGTAATTGATTCTGTAGAAAAAATTGCAAAAGCAGAGGGCGTTAATGAAGAAGATCTGCTTTTACTGAAAACAGCTGCTTTATTTCATGACACCGGGTTTTTGTTCGGATCTAAAAATCACGAAGAAAAATCGTGCGAAATTGCCGAAGAATATCTCTCAGATTATGGTTATTCTCAGGCACAAACAGACAAAATAAAAGGAATGATCATGGCGACAAAAATTCCGCAGACACCACACAATCATCTGGAGCAGATTTTAGCTGATGCAGATTTGGATTATTTGGGCAGAAATGATTTCTTTGTGATCGGAGATAAATTATTTGAAGAGCTTTCAATGTTTGGGATTGTCAATTCTGAACGGGACTGGAACCTGTTACAGGAAAAATTCCTGGAAAGTCATCATTATTTTACAGAAACAGCTATCAGTACAAGGAAAGAAAAAAAACAGGAAAACCTGGATATTATTAAAACAAAACTAAAAAACAACTAATCATTTTTATGAGCTCAGCCAAAACTAAACATGGTCCGCTGTTTACTTTATCGGATATTATTTATCTCTTTCTGGGAGTGATTTCTGCAAGTTTTGCTTTAAAATCTTTTCTTGTTCCCAACCATTTTCTGGATGGTGGAGTGACAGGAATTTCACTACTATTATACGAAGTGTATGACTGGAATGTGGGTGTGGTTTTATTGGTTTTAAACATTCCATTTATTATTCTTGCTTATTTTCAGATCGGAAAACATTTTGCAATACGCAGCAGTCTTACGATTCTACTGATTGCTATTAGCATATACTTCGTACCTTTTCCAGAACTTACACATGACAAGCTTTTGGTTGCCATGTTTGGCGGATTTTTTCTAGGAATCGGGATCGGACTTTCCATGAGAGGTGGCGGAACTTTCGATGGGATGGAAGTTCTGGCTTTATTGACATTCAAAAAAAGCAGTTTTAGCATCACAGAAATTATTTTGGGAATGAATATTATTATTTTTATCATTGCCGCCGTATTTTTAAAAGTGGAAACTGCTTTGTATGCCATTATGACTTATCTTGTCGCAAGTCAGATAACCAAATATGTCATTGAAGGAATTGAAGCTTATACCGGAGTAACGATTGTTTCAGGAAACAGCGAAGAAATCAAAAAAGCTTTGGTTTTAACGATGAATAAAGGAATTACGGTTTACAGAGGTGAAAGAGGGTTTATGAAAGAATCTTTTGAGCAGAGTCAGAATGCCGATATTATTTTTACTATTGTCACAAGACTGGAGGTACGAAAATTACAGAACATTGTTCGTTCCATTGATCCGAAAGCTTTCATTTTTACACAAACTGTAAGGGAACCTCAAGGCGGAATTGTAAAGGAAATTGTTAAGCATTAGAGCTTAAATTCTACTTAATTTCAAGCGCAGCAAAACAAAATTTTTGCCTCTTTTTCTTTAAGTTTGAAGATATTAAAATACATTTGAGCTTTAAAAAAATCTCAAAGCCTTATGAATTTCGTTCATAAGGCTTTAACTTTGTAGATCCAACAACCAACAATGCAATGAAACGCTCCGGAACCGCTACATTACCTCTTCACTATGGCAAAGTACCACCTTGGCTGTATGAGCGCATGTCGATTCTCGGGCTTTCAATTGTAGAAGTCATTCTTGCGGATTACGGAAAGAACGAAATTCTCAAAAGGCTCGCAGATCCGTTTTGGTTTCAGAGTTTTGGTGCGGTGATGGGTATGGATTGGCATTCCTCAGGAATTACAACTTCTGTGATGGGCGCTTTGAAGCGAAGTATCAATCCTAACTCTAAAGAACTTGGGATTTATATTTGTGGTGGTAAAGGACGATTTTCAAAAGAAACGCCCAATGAACTTTTAGTAATTGCCGATAAAACCGGACTGAATGGAAGTGAATTGGTTCGTGCAAGTAAATTATCTGCAAAAGTTGATAATACGGCAATTCAGGATGGTTATCAGCTGTATCTTCATAATTTCATTTTGTCGGATGAAGGGAGCTGGTCGGTTGTTCAGCAGGGAATGAATGATTCAGACGGAACAGCAAGACGTTATCATTGGCATTCAGAAAACATGGAATCTTTTGTTGACGAGCCTCACAAAGGAATTCAGGGAATCAATCGTGGGAATATTCTTAATCTTACCGCCAGCGAAGCTCAGGAAAACCGTAAAGGGATTTTGGAGATTTCGCATACCAATTCAGAAAAAATAATGCGGGATTTTGCCAATCTCATTTTGCCTGCTCACCACGATGTTCGTGCTTCAGAGGTAGATTTGAAAAAACTGGGAACACTTTTGTATATGACCAGAGAAAATCACCCTGAAAATTTCGAAGAATTATTATTGCTAAAAGGAGTTGGTCACAGAACTTTACAAAGTCTTGCCTTGGTAAGTGAAGTTATTCATGGTGCTCCTTCAAGATTCAGAGATCCGGCGAGATTTTCTTTTGCACACGGAGGAAAGGATGGTCATCCGTTCCCGGTTCCTATTACCGTTTATGATGAAACAATTTCAATTTTACAAAAAGGAATTGAAAAATCAAAGCTGGGAAATTCGGATAAATTAAAGTCTGTAAATCATTTGCACAAAATAATTTCTGATGCTGAGAAAAATTTCACTCCGGATTTTGATATTAATGATTTAATTGAAGAAGAAAGGCAAAACTCATGGCGTTTTGGTGGTAAAACTGTGTTTGGTGATGCTGAAAAACCTTCTGACCCAAAACCGATTCAGCTTTCTTTGTTTTAATTTATTCTGATATTGAAATCTTTCATTTAATAATAAACTCTCATATAATTGAAAGGTCTCCAATTCTCAATATGAATATTTCTTTTTATTCTCACTAAGGATCCTCCTAAATATAAAGTTTTAAACTGAATAAATTGACCTGTCAGAACTTTTTACTATTTTGTTGAATGATTACTTTACCAAGTGAAATAAAAATTTTATTTTTAAAGCTTTTAAAAACATTCACTGATGAGGAATAAAGCCCTAGAAATCTGCTATGATTTCCCGTTTTTCTTAGAAGAAGAGCTTGAAGAGATCTTTCAGGCGCATCAAAAAGTAAGTTTTCATAAAGGAGATTTTATTTTACAGGAAGGAAAAACAGCCAACGAGTATTATATTCTGGAAAAAGGTTTAGCTCGTTCTTTTGTAAATGATTTCAACGGAAACGAAGTAACAATCAGCTTTTTTGCAGAAAACGAAATTATTATTGAGGTTTCATCACTATTTCAAAGAATTCCGACTCAGGAAAATATCATTTGCATTACAGACTGCGAATGCTGGAAATTTGATTTTGACAGTTTTCAGGAACTTTTTCATAAAATTCCTAATCTCAGAGAATGGGGCAGAGCGTGGATGTCGCAGCAGCTTTTCATCGGGAAACAGCGCTCCGTTGAGATGTTTACGCTTTCAGCTACCAAACGCTATCTCAATCTTTTAAACCAAAAACCTCAGGTTATTCAGTTTGCTCCTCTGAAGCAGATCGCTTCTTATCTTGGCATTACAGATACTTCTTTAAGCAGAATCCGAAAAGAATTGGTTTCTCATCCCACAAAAAACTAAAACTTGTCTTATGGCAAGTTATTTTTTTGGATTAAACTCTAAATTTGATTCAATAAAATACGATTCCTCATAAAATTTTTTATCAATTCAAATAAATTAATTTATATAACCATGAAAATAGTTAAAACAATTGTATTCGTCATTTTTGGTTTGATGTTTATCAATGCTGGTTTAGATAAATTTTTGCATTATATGCCGGTTCCGCCAATGCCTGAAGAACTTCAGAAAATTAATGAAGCAATGACATCTCTCAAATGGATGATCCCATTAGTAGGTTTTATAGAATTGCTCAGTGGGGTTCTGATTCTATTTCCTAAAACAAGAGCATTGGGCGCAGTAATGATTTTTCCGGTAATGATTGGTATTATTTGTCATAATGCGACTTTTATGCCTGAAGGATTAATAATTTCAGGAATCTTCTTTTTAATTAATATTTGGATTCTTATTGATAATAAAGACAAAATTAAAACACTAATTAATTAACCGTTAATTTTATGGATACATCAAAATCACCAAAATTGAATATCATCATTCCTGCATTTCGTGGTCACAGTCAGAATTTTCTGATGGTTCTTAATGGAATTTCAGAAGAGGATGCATTG
The DNA here is from genome assembly GCF_007474535.1 of Chryseobacterium echinoideorum. Taxonomy (GTDB): domain Bacteria; phylum Bacteroidota; class Bacteroidia; order Flavobacteriales; family Weeksellaceae; genus Chryseobacterium; species Chryseobacterium echinoideorum. The sequence continues at coordinate 61,413 of NZ_VKNW01000008.1, forward strand.
AAAAGAGTGGAAGGAAAAACCAATCACATCATTTGGATGGCTGGAAATTTTCTTGATATGCGTTATGCAATGGGGAGTGTACTTGGTTTAAATGAAGAGTTTGAATTTAAAGACTTATTCTTTCAAGGCAAAGCTTTGGATGAAAATGTAGACTATCCGACATTGGAACAGCTTAAAAGTAGTTTTCATAAGATATCTCCGTTAGTTTACAAAAAGTTATTAGAAGTTCCGGATGAAGATTTAGATAAAGCTTTTCCGATGGGAATGAACATTGATTTTTTTCCTGAAACAATACTCAGTTTTATAGGAATGTGTATAGGACGAGAAGATTATCTCTGTGGACAAATCGGGTTAATGCGCAGAATTTTAGGATATGAAGGAATGAAATATGATTTTGATGAAAATATGAAATATTAAAACAAACCATAACTATAAATACTGCTGGTATTGAATAAAAATGTTAACATTTAAAAATAAAAATCATGGCTAAATTAAACCCTTACTTAAATTTTGATGGAAAAGCGGAAGAAGCTTTCAATTTTTACAAATCTGTTTTCGGCGGCGAGTTTGCAGGAGAAATTCACAAAATGGGAAATGCTCCCGGAACTGAAAATTTATCTGATGAAGAAAAAAACAGAGTGATGCATATTGCACTTCCAATCGGCAATGATCTTTTGATGGCATCGGATATTGTTCCGGCTTTCGGACAGACATTGAATGTAGGAAACAACAATTATGTTTCTGTTTTTCCGGAATCCAGAGAAGAAGCAGAGTTGCTTTTTAAAGGTCTTTCTGAAGGCGGAAATATAGAAATGCCTCTTGAAGATCAGTTTTGGGGAGATTATTTCGGGAGTTTTCAGGATAAATACGGAGTGCATTGGATGATTAATTATAACGAAGAATACACAAAATAGTCCTACCTTTATTAAATTATACTGCGTTGGAAGCGTGAATGTAACTGTTACTTTCTATTTTTACAATTCTCTGTAATTAATTCTAATAAAAAAACATGAGTTAATAATTACAATAGGATGTGTGGAAAACGTAAATTCAAATAAAAAATAATATTATGGAACCTATAAAAATAGAGATTACTATTTTAGCTCCCGTTGAAAAAGTCTGGAATTATTATAATGATCCGCAGCATATCAAGCAGTGGAATTTTGCACACGAATCATGGGAATGTCCAAGTTCAGAAAACGATCTTCGTGTGGGAGGAAAGTTTAAACACAGAATGGAAGCAAAAGATAAAAGTTTCGGATTTGATTTTGAAGGAACTTATGACGAAGTTGTTTTGAATCAAAGAATTAAATATCATCTTGAAGATGGAAGAAAGGTTGACATCATTTTCGATGAAGTTGATAACAATACAACAAATGTTGAGATAACTTTTGATCCTGAAAACCAAAATTCTGCAGAAATGCAGCGGGAAGGTTGGTATTCTATACTGGATAATTTCCACAAGCATGTAGAAAACAATTAGCAATTTCTTCTCACATGATCAATTTGGTAATCATGGCAAAGAGTTTACGACCGTTTTCACAAGCGGGTCAACAGCAACAGGATTTGTTCTTGAAGGGGCTTATCGCAGCTCCTGCAAGACGTGCTTTAGCAAATGAGAAAATAGATTCACTGGAAAAGCTTTCAAGATATTCAGAAAAAGAAATTATGCAGCTTCATGGGTTCGGAAAAAATGCTATGCAAAAACTGAAAGCTCATATGCGCGAAAATCATATCTATTTTAAATAGCTCATACATTTATTTTAATGATGAAATGTTTTTAAAATCATAATAACACTATTTTCAAACTAAAAATAATATGAACAATAATATTTTCCCATGCCTATGGTACGATGGTGATGCGAAAAAATCTGCAGATTTTTACTGTACAATATTTGACGGAAAAATTACTGCAGATACACCTATGGTAATCAATATAGAGCTTTTTGGTCAAAAATTTATGTTGTTGAATGGCGGACCACATTTTACAAAAAATGCTTCGGTTTCATTCATGATTATGTGTCAGACGGAAGATGAGGTTCAGAGATATTGGGATGAGCTGGTTGTTGACGGAATAGTTTTAATGGAAGTAGGTGAGTACCCTTGGAGTAAAAAATATGGCTGGGTTCGTGACAGATTTGGTGTAACATGGCAGATTTATCTGGACGAAAACGAAGATGTGGAGCAGAAAATTATTCCGACATTGATGTTTATCCATCAGAATAATGGCAAAGCGATGAAAGCGATGGAATTTTACACAAAAATTTTTCCTGATTCCAAAATTGGAAATATTCTGAAATATGGAGACGGAGTAGGGAATGAAACTCATGAAATTCCTGAAAATGTGCAGCACGCTCACTTTGAAATAGACGGATATACTTTGTTTTGTATGGATAATTCTTATGACCATCAGTTTGATTTTAATGAAGGAATTTCCATGGTTGTGATGACAGATAATCAGGAGCAGACAGATTATTTCTGGAATAGCTTGATAAGCAATGGAGGCAGAGAAAGTATGTGCGGATGGCTGAAAGACCACTTCGGATTCAGTTGGCAGATTGTTCCTAAAAGATTGATAGAATTGATGAGTGATGCAGATCAGGAGAAAGCGCAAAAAGTAGCAATGGCAATGATGAAAATGCAGAAAATTGTCATTCAGGATTTGGAAGACGCTTACAATTCTTGAATATTTGGATGAAAGCTGGAAGTAATATTAAGTCTGAAAATAACTTCTAAAATCCAACTTCAATCATTGAACTTTTTCGCTTCGGCTTGCTGTTTGATAGTATTCATGAAAAGATTTGCTTATGAAAACACAGAACAAGTCAGATGCTAAGTCAAAAGTTCCAAAGGAAGGTCTTTTCCCTCAAATTATTCGAGAAAATTATAAAGGAAGCGAGAAATTACTCCATAAAAAAGCTCTGATTTCCGGCGGAGACAGCGGAATCGGACAAGCAGTGGCAGTGCATTTTGCCAGAGAAGGAGCAGATGTTGCCATCATTTATAAAGAAAGTGATGACGATGCTAAAGAAACACAAAAACTGGTAGAAAAAGAAGGTCAGAAATGTCTATTGTTAAAAGGAGATATTTCCAAAAAAGCTTTTAGGACTAAGTGTTTGGATAGAATTAAAAATGAATGGAAGACATTGGATATTCTCGTTAACAATGCTGCAATTCAGTTTCCAAAAAGTGATGTTGATCAAATTACCGATGAGCAGATTAAAGAAACTTTTGATGTGAATATACTCTCAATGATCTCTTTTACCCGTGATTGTCTTGAATTAATGAAAAAAGGGGCAAGAATTATCTGTACCACATCTGTTACAGCATACCGAGGGAGCGATCATTTAATTGATTATTCTTCTACAAAAGGGGCAATAGCAACTTTTATACGTTCATTGGCAACCAATATTGCAGAGAAAGGAATTCTGGTAAATGGAATTGCTCCGGGTCCGATCTGGACACCCCTTGTGAAAGAGACGTTTGATGATCTATCTACTTTTGGGAAAGATAATCCTCTAAAAAGAGCAGGACAGCCTTCAGAAGTTGCGCCGGCTTATGTTTTTCTTGCTTCAGAAGATTCCAGTTTTATTACAGGAGAAATTATTCATATCAATGGAGGAGATTTCGTGGGAGGATAATTCAGTTTTTTGTATAAAATATTTATTAAAATGAAAAAATTACACTACCAAATAAAAATAAATGCCGAGCCGGAAAAAGTGTGGACGACTCTTTGGGAAGATATGCATTACAGGCAGTGGAGTTCCGCCTTTTGTAAAGGATCATTCTATCAGGGAACTCTGGATGAAGGATCAACCGTAAAGTTTTTCGATCCCGAAAATAATGGTATGTATAGCCAAGTGATAAAAAATGTTCCCAATCAGGAAATGGTATTTCTTCATCAGGGTGAAATTCATGATGGAATTGAGGTTCCTCAGGATTGGGAAAATGCTACCGAATCGTATGTTTTGCAAGAATTTAATAATGAAACATTTCTGAAAGTGGAAGTGAACTCTTCTGAAGAATTTGAAAAGTTTTTTGAAGAAGCGTTTCCCAAAGCATTACAGAATGTGAAAAACCTTGCCGAAAACCAACTTTGATTTATAATATTTTAAAATAATAATATGGAAACTTTATCGTACGAAATTGTAATCAATGCTTCTAAAGAGAAAGTTTGGGATGTTCTCTGGAGCGATAAAACCTATGGAGAATGGACACAGTTCTTCGGCGCAGGCTCACAAATGAGAACAGACTGGGCGGTAGGAGGAAAAACTTATTTCCTCAATGCTGAAGGAGAAGGAATGGTTTCTACTATTGATAGTCTCGAAAAGCCCGATCAGATTATTTTTAAACATTTGGGAATGGTAGATAAAAACGGAAATGAAGATACCCAAAGTAAAGAAATCATGGAGTGGAGCGGATGTTTTGAAAAATATATTCTCATTGATTATGATGGGAAAACAAAGCTTCATACAGAAGTGCAAACTCATAAACAATGGGAAGACCACATGAATATGGGTTTTACAAAAGGCTTAGAGATGGTGAAGAATCTCGCAGAAAATTTTTAATAAGATCAAAATAAAGGAGGTTTAGTATAACCTCTTTTTATTTATTTTAAAATAATTTTGGAAATTTAAACAGGTAAATTATCATTGTCTATGAAATTATTAAGCATCCTTTTTATAACATTTATTGTAGCGCTTTTAGCCACCAAAATAATTCAGGGAGATTGGAATTTTATATTTTCAGGAAATCTTGGGATGGCAGTTTTTATTATTTTTACAGGATTATCTCACTTTAAATTTCAGAGAGGAATGGCAATGATGATACCTGATTTCATTTCGGCAAAAATGTTTTGGGTTTATTTTACGGGAATTTTAGAAATTGCAGCAGGAATTGGCTTAATGATTCCTTCTTTAAGAATGATGACGGCATTGCTTTTAATTATTTTTCTGATATTGGTATTTGTTGCCAATGTTAATTCTTCTAAAAAAAATATCAATATTTTTAAAGCAGATTTTTCAGGACCGGGAATGGGTTATTTGTATAAAGAGCGGTTACCTATGCAGCTCATTCTCATTGCATGGACTTGGTTCTTCGGAATTTACCTGTGATTAATGCAAAAAAATGATAGATTGTAAAGTCTGATTTTGATAAATTTGAAATCAGACTTTTCAATTTTCAACTCTCGCAGAAAATCTTTATTTTTGCATATCTAAAAGTAAAAGTAAAGAATGAATTCCTACAAAAATCCATTGGAAGAGCGCTACTCCAGTGAAGAAATGTTATTTAACTTCTCACATAATAACAAATTCCAAAATTGGAGAAAGCTTTGGATTGCTCTCGCTGAAATTGAAAAAGACCTGGGTCTTGATATCACGGATGAGCAGATTGCAGAGTTGAAAGCCAATGCTGAAAATATTGATTATGACAAAGCAGCGGAATACGAGAAAAAATTCCGACACGATGTAATGGCTCACGTTCATGCTTATGGTGATGTTGCACCTTCAGCAAAGGGAATCATTCACTTGGGAGCAACTTCGGCATTTGTAGGAGACAATACAGACTTAATTCAGATCCGTGACGGACTTTTAATCTTAAAGAAAAAGTTGGTTAACGTCATGAAAAATCTTGCTGATTTTGCCATTCAGTACAAAGATTTGCCTACTTTAGGTTTCACACATTTTCAACCGGCTCAGTTAACGACTGTCGGAAAAAGAGCGACTCTTTGGTTACAAAGTCTGGTTCTTGACATCGAAGAGCTTGATTTTTTCCTTGAAACTCTACGTTTCAGAGGCGTAAAAGGAACTACCGGAACTGCAGCAAGTTTCCTTGAGCTTTTCAACGGAGACTATTCTAAAGTAAAACATTTAGATAAAGAACTGTCAAAAAGATTCGGTTTCGAAAAAGTTTTCGGCGTTTCCGGACAGACTTACGACAGAAAAATTGATGCGAAAGTCGTGGCTTTATTAGGAAATATTGCTCAATCTGCACATAAATTCACCAATGATTTACGTTTACTTCAAAATTTGAAAGAAATTGAAGAACCATTCGAGAAAAATCAGATCGGTTCATCGGCAATGGCTTACAAGCGTAATCCAATGAGGAGTGAAAGAATCGGAGCATTGGCAAAATATGTGATGTCATTGACGACAAGTTCTGCAATGGTTGCTTCAACACAATGGTTTGAAAGAACATTGGATGATTCTGCAAACAAGAGATTAACGATTCCTCAGGCTTTCTTAGCAGTTGATGCCATTCTATTGATTTGGAACAATATTATGAACGGAATTGTGGTTTATCCGAACAGAGTCAACAAGCACATTATGGAAGAACTTCCTTTCATGGCGACAGAATATATCATCATGGAAGAAGTGAAAGCTGGTGGTGACCGTCAGGAAATCCATGAAGTGATCAGAGTTCACTCAATGGAAGCTTCTAAACAAGTAAAAGAAGAGGGTAAAGAAAACGACCTTATCGAAAGAATCTTAAATGACGATTCTTTAAAACTGGATAAATCAAAATTGAAAGAGGTTCTTGATCCTAAAAACTTTATTGGTTTTGCACCTATTCAAACGGAGGAATTCATTGCTAATGAAGTTCAGCCGATTATTGACACCAACAAAGATTTGATTGGTCTGGAAGCTGATCTTAAAGTATAAATGATATGCAGTCTTCTGGCTGCATATTTTATGAGCCTACATGAAGGATAAAATTAATATTATATTTATTTTTTTTACAGTAGTCATTTCAAGATTACCATTTATCTGGAATAGTCCGGGATTGGATCTTGATAATTGGCTTGTACTTCAGACGGGAAAGAAAATTCACGAGACTGGAATTTACAGAGCATCACGACTTCCGGGTTATCCGATTTCAGAATATTTGGCTTCGTTTTTTGGAAATTCGGCTTGGCTTGTTCTTACTATTTTAAGTGTATTATTCACAGCTTTTTGTTGTGTAACTTTTTACAAAATACTAGAGCATTTTGATGTAAAAGATAAAATTATGGCTGCATTGGCTCTTGGCTTTGTGCAATCTGTTTTTATAGCATCTACAAGCAATATGGAATATCTGTGGAGTCTATTTTTCCTCTTGTCAGGAATATGGCTTATTTTAAAAAGATATATTGTTTGGGCAGGATTATCCCTAGGATTAATGATAAGTACAAGATTTACAAATGTCTTATTGTTATTGCCCATTTTGTACTTTTTGTATTTTAACGTCAAGATTAGATCTTTAAAAGACTATTTTTTGATATTTGGAGTTGCATTATCAACTTTTGCCATAGTTTTTATTCCGGTTTTTAATAAGTATTCATTGAATATTTTCCCGGATGTAGGAGAAAGTACAGTTGATATCAAAAGTATCATAAGTCAGTACACATTGTATATTTATGGTGTTTTAGGACTTTTAGGGCTTTTAATAGGTTTAATTTATATAATTGTCCAAAAAGATTTAGCCAAAAATTTTCAGAAAAGTAAAGAAATTTTGATTTTTTCAGGCTTAATGATTTTGATAACAAGCTTCTTATATTTAAAATTTCCATTTGAAAGTTATTATAATATACCACTTATTCCGTTTGTAATATTAGTTTTGGTGTTTCTGATTCAGAATAAAATGGTAAAGAATATTATATTTTCTTTGTTCATTTTAAGTCCGTTTGCTATCTATGTAAGCTCAAATAAAGTTCAGTTTACAGGAACTGTTTTTGTTAACGAGAAAATGGAAAACGATTTTTTAGATTATACAAAATCAATTCATAATCAGTTTTCAAAAATTAAAAATGATAAAAAATTATTGGTGACAGGCGGTTTTTACAACTGTTATCTATATAATTACCCCAATAATAAAAGAAATATAAAAGTGTACGAAAGACCTACGGTTGATCTTTTAAAATATTATATTTCAGAAGGATATAAAATATATTATCCAATTGCAGTTAAAGAAGAAATTAAAGATTTCCATCAATATGATATTTCAGAATGTGGACAGGGAATCTTAACTGAATTCAATTTTGATCGATAAAAAAGTAAAAATGAATAAAAGAGTTTTCGTAGAAAAAAGAGGAATTTTCGATGTTGAAAGTCCAAAGATTTTTGATGAAGTAAAAGCGGTGGTTCCATCTGTCCAAAACGTAAAAGTGTACAACATTTACGATATATTTAATTTAAATGACGGTGAATTCGAAAAAGTGGTAAACAGCACTTTCGTGGACCCGGTTACTGATATTTTAATTGAAGAAAATCCGGCAAAGGGAATTTATTTCGCATTAGAATTTTTGCCCGGACAATACGACCAGCGTGCAGATTCTGCACAACAATGTATCGCTTTATTAACTGAAAATGAGAAGTCTAAAGTAAGAAGCGGAAAATTAATAGAGTTCGAAGGAGTTTCTGAATCTGATTTAGCAAAAATCAAAGACCTTTTAATCAACAAGGTTGAATCTCAGGAAAAAGATTTGTCAAGTTTAAATATTCCTGCGGAAGAAACACCGTCAAAAGTGATAGTTCATGAAAATTTTAATTCGTTTAATTCGGATGAATTAGAGCAATTTTATAATTCTCATGGTTTTGCATTAGGGTTGGATGATTTGAAATTCATTCAGGAATATTTTAAATCTGAACAAAGAAACCCTACGGAAACAGAACTTAAAGTTTTAGATACTTATTGGAGCGACCACTGTCGTCACACAACATTTGAAACAGAATTGTCAAATATTGAATTTGAAGGACAGTTTAAACATACATTGGAAACGATTTTCAATGATTATATCGAAAAAAGAAAATTCCTAGGACGTGAATTGAAACCAATTTCCTTAATGGATTTGGCGACAGTTTGCGGAAGATATTTCCATAAAACAGGCAATTTGGAGAACTTGGTGGTTTCTGACGAAATCAATGCCTGTACCATCCAAATCGAAGCTGAATACGATGGTAAAAAAGAACCGTGGTATTTATTATTCAAAAACGAAACACACAATCACCCGACGGAAATTGAACCTTTCGGAGGTGCTTCAACCTGTTTAGGTGGTGCGATCAGAGATCCTTTGTCCGGACGTTCTTACGTTTTCCAGGCGATGAGATTGACGGGCGCTGCGGATGTTTTGGAACCGGTTGATAAAACGCTACCGGGTAAATTACCTCAAAAAACAATCACAAAACAGGCGGCAAACGGATATTCTTCTTACGGTAACCAAATCGGTTTGGCAACTACAATGGTTTCTGAGATTTACGATGAAGGTTACAAAGCAAAAAGAATGGAAGTTGGTTTCGTTGCCGGAGCAGTTCCTGTGGATTGGGTAAGACGTGAAAAGCCTGAAGCTGGTGATTCTATCATCATTTTAGGAGGTGCAACGGGTCGTGACGGTGTTGGTGGAGCAAGTGGAAGTTCAAAAGAACAGGACGAAACTTCAATTCACACGATGAGTTCAGAGGTTCAGAAAGGAAATGCGGTTGAAGAACGTAAAATCCAGAGATTATTCAGAAATCCTGAAGTGACGAGATTAATTAAAAAATCTAATGACTTCGGAGCTGGAGGTGTTTCTGTTGCAATTGGCGAAATCGCTGATTCTTTGGAAGTTAATTTAGATGTTCTGCCTTTAAAATACGAAGGTTTGAACGGAACCGAGCTTGCTATTTCTGAATCTCAGGAAAGAATGGCGGTTGTGGTTGAACCAAAAGATAAAGAACAGTTCATCAAATTCTGTGAAGCTGAAAATATTGTGGCTGTTGAAGTTGCAAAAGTGACAGATTCAGGAAGAATGCAGATGTTCTGGAAAGGCGATAAAATTGTTGATCTTTCAAGAGCATTTTTAGATACGAACGGTTGTTCAAAAAGTCAGGAAGTTAAAATTACTCATCTTAATAAATTGAAAGACAAGACTTTAGAATTCAATAAAGAGAATTTCCTAAAAATATTAAGTGATAAAAATGTTGCTTCTCAAAAAGGTTTGTTGGAAATGTTCGATTCTTCTATCGGTGCGACTACGGTTGCGATGCCTTTAGGTGGAAAATATCAGCAGACTTTGATGGAAGGAAGCGTTCAGACATTACCTATCATCGGGGCAAAAAATATTGAAACAGTTTCTTTGGCGAGTTGGGGATTTGATGCAGAAATTTCTAAACAGAATTCTTTGCTGGGAGCTTCTTATGCAGTTGTGGAAAGTGTTGCAAAAATCGTTGCAATGGGCGGCGATTATAAAAATATCAGATTCAGTTTCCAGGAATATTTTGAGAAATTGGGTCAGAATCCTGAAAAATGGGGTAAGCCTTTGGCTTCTTTGTTGGGAGCTTATGATGCTCAGATTAATTTCGGATTGGCAGCCATTGGAGGTAAAGACTCAATGAGTGGAACGTATCAGGATCTGAATGTTCCGCCAACGTTGATTTCTTTCGCTTGTGCGAATGGAGAAAAGAAAAATATTATCTCTCCTGAATTTAAAAACGAAGGAAATAAAGTATATTTCTTCAATCATATTGCTCAGGAAAATGGACTTCCGAATTATGATGCTTTAAAAAATATTTATGAATTTATTTTCGAAAATATCAAAGCAGGAAAAATAGTTTCAGTGAAGACAATCAAAGAAGGTGGTGTTGCAGTTGCTTTCGCTAAAATGAGTTTCGGAAACAGATTAGGTGCTGAAATTACAGTGGATGAAAATGTTTTATTAGCGAAAAATATCGGAAGCTTAATCATTGAATCTACAGAAGAATTAAGTTCAGCAAATCTTCAGTTCATCGGAGAAGTTAAAGATTCAAATGCTATTAAAATTAATGATGTTGAATTTGCGATTGAAAAATTGTTAACAGCAAACACGAACACCTTCGAAAACCTTTTCCCAACGGTTGAAAAAGAAAAATTGACGGTTGAAATTGATGAGAAATTAAACTCAATCAACCCAAGAAATATCATCATTAAAAAACACGGAATTGCTCAGCCAAAAGTATTCGCACCGGTTTTTCCGGGAACAAACTGTGAGTATGATACGTTGAACGCTTTCGCAAAAGAAGGTGCGGTTATCAGCAGCTTACCTTTAATCAATATCAATCACCAATTGTTGGACGAAAGTATTGATGCTTGGGTTGAAGAAATCAAAACTTCTCAAATTTTGGCTTTTTCAGGAGGTTTCTCTGCGGGTGATGAGCCGGATGGTTCTGCAAAATTCATTGTCAACGTTTTAAAAAACGAAAAAATGAGAAATGCAGTTCACGAATTACTAGACAGAGACGGAATGATTATCGGAATCTGTAACGGTTTCCAGGCTTTGGTGAAGTCGGGATTGTTACCTTATGGAAGAATCAAAGATTTGGATGAAGATTCTCCGACTTTGGCTCACAATGCGATCAGAAGACATATTTCTCAGATGGTCAATGTAAAAGTTGTAAATGACGAATCGCCTTGGTTAAAAGGAATGAAGGATCAGGTGTTTACCATTCCGATTTCTCATGGTGAAGGTCGTTTTATGGCTTCAGAAGCAGAAATCCAGAAGTTGTATGAAAACGGACAGATTGCAACGCAATATCTTGATTTAGAAGGTAATATTGCGCACGGAATGCCGTTCAATCCAAATAATTCATTATTCGGAATTGAAGGAATCACCAGTCCGGATGGAAAAATCTTCGGAAGAATGGGACATCCGGAACGTTTTGCGGAAGGTTTGATGAAAAATATTCCAACTGCGAATTATCATAACATATTCAAAAATGGAGTGGAGTACTTTAAATAGGCTTCCGGCTTTTAGCAGTTAGTTTTTGGCTTTAAAAAAATGTTAAGAATAAATGAATAATAATTCAAATAAAAAAATGACTGTCATCAATGGCAGTCATTTTTCAAATCTGGAAGGTTTTTACGAAGAAATTTCTCAACTTTTTTTGAAAGATGAAGATTGGAAAGTCGGAACTTTAGATGGTTTTGATGATATTTTATATGGATTTCAAGGTGAAATTACTTGGAAAGATTCTCGAAAATCAAAAGAAGATTTAGGTTTTGATTTGACGAAAGAATTTTACGAAAACAAAATCCGGCAGGGAAAGCCGTTTAACATTCCATTGATTCAGCAAAAACTGGATGAATTGATGAATGCAAGGGGACAGACTCTTTTTGAGATCTTCATTGAAATTATCAAGTCACATCAAAATATTACGTTGGTTTTGGATTGAGTTTCTCATACGATAACTTTAGGATCAATTAAAAATATATTTCCAATATACCAAAATCCCAACAATCACAGATAAAATTGCTGTCAAAATAACTGCTCCGGCTGCAATATCCTTTATAAAACCGATTCTTTTATCAAATTCCGGTTGTATAATATCACAAATTTTTTCAATAGCTGTATTAAAAATTTCAGCAGATAAAACTCCAAACGAGACCATTAAGATTAGAATTGCGTCTAAAGAAGAAAGTTTTAAGTAAAAAATCAAAAATAGATTGATAAATAAAGCCAAAAGCTCCAGCTGAAAATTTCTTTCAGATCTGATCATGAAAAAGACACCCCGGAAAGCGTTCAGAAAACTTTTGTGAATAGGCGGTTTACGCATTAATAATAAATTTGCAGAGGTTTTTTCTACGTTTGAGTATTTTGTATTTATCTTTCACAAAGATAAACTTATTTTGATGTTTGTTAAAAACTCCCAGAATTAAATTTCTCAATCTGTTTTCTATTTATTATATTTGTAAAAACTTATTTTAAATCTATGAAATTTATTGTTTCAAGTGGTGAGCTGCAGAAGGCTTTGCAAACTGTAAGTGGTGTAATATCAAGTTCTCAGTCGAGACCGATTTTAGAGAATTATCTTTTTGAGCTTAACGAAAACAACCTTACCATTACTGCATCTGATGGCGAAACAACTTTGATTACTTCTCTGGAAGTAAGGTCTGATGATTCGGGTAAGTTTGCTGTTCCTGCGAAAATTTTTCAAGATTTTATAAAAACTTATGGCGAACAGCCTCTTACTTTAGCGGTGAAAGATAACGCTGAAGGAACGGGTAGTCAGCTTGAAATTTTAGATGAAAAGGATAATTTTGCTGTTGCTTTAGACAATGCCGATGATTATCCGGATATTCCTGAATTTGATGCTTCACAAAGTGTAACTATGTCAGCTGGGGTTTTGTCTGAAGCTTTAACAAATACGCTTTTTGCAACCAGTAATGATTCTCTTCGTCCTGTAATGACGGGAGTTTTGTTTCAGTTTGGTGAAAATGAAACCAACTTTGTATCTACAGATTCTCACAGATTGGTGGTTTACAAAAGAACGGATCTGATGAATGCTGAACCCATGGAATTCATCATGCCTAAAAAACCGTTGAATATTTTCAAAAATATTCTGGCTTCTTCCAATGAAGATGTTACAATAGATTTTAATGAAAATATGGCTAAATTTACATTCGGCCAGCATATCTGGATTTGCCGACTGATTGATGGCAAATACCCAAACTATACTGCGGTAATTCCTAAAGAGAATCCGAATGTTTTAACGATTAACAGAAATCTTTTGCTGAGTGCAATCAGAAGAGCTTCTATTATGTCTAATAAATCTACTAATCAGGTAAGATTTAAGCTTTCAGGAAATATTCTTCACCTTCATGCAGAAGATACGGAATATGCAAACAAAGCAGATATGCAGATTCCTTGTGATTATAACGGAGAAGACATTAATATTGGTTTCAGTTCAAAATTTTTGACAGAGATGCTAGGGATTTTAGGAGCAGACGATATTACGATGAAAATGTCTCAGCCAAACAGACCGGGAATCATCGAGCCGCTTGACGGATTGGAAGAAAACGAAAATATATTAATGCTTTCCATGCCGGTAATCGGATTGTAAGATTAAATATAATATACAAAAAAAAGGATTTCAATTTTGAAATCCTTTTTTTGTATATGTTGCATGCCTATTGTAAAGACAAAACTATTTATTGTTTAAAAATTTAAGGCAAGCACTATTGATTTTCCTTCCATAAGGAGCTGTTTTTCCATTTAAACTAATATCCTTGCTGATTGTTGCGTCTAAATACTTGGAACCATCATATACTTTGTCAAAAATATAATATTCATAACCAGATACATTCGTATTTTTATAAACTATTGCTGCAATAAACGATTTTTTTACAATAGCACCATACTCGTTTCGGAGGATCGTAATATCATCAAAAGGAAGTATCGCTTTAATGACAGTAGCTTCGCTATTTTTAAAAAAGTTTTTAGAAGCATTTAAAACCTCATTTTCTAATTTTGCGTCATTTAATACGGACTTTGGGAAACAATCAGATTCGCTAACTTTTATTTCTTTTGGTACAATTACCTCAATTTCGCCAACTGCAATCGGTTTATATTTAAAATCTGCGCCCTGACCAAAAGTTTTTAATGGTACCTGCTCTAGTTTTAATTTATGTTTTCCTGGCGTCAACAATTCTTGGTTGCTTAATAATTCTTGAAAAGGAAGTTCGTCTTTCCATAATTTATCGGTGCCGTCATTTACATAATATCTTATAGATAAAATTCTTTCTGTTGCATCATCATCATTCAAATAACTATCTCTTCCTGCGCTTGCGACAAATTTGTCGTCGAAATAAAAATTGGTAATCAATCTTGTCTGTTTTTCAAAATCGTCTTTCCATTCATTTATATCTTTGACTTTAATACCGCTTTCTACTAACTGCAATAATATACTGTTTGAAACAGAGTGTTCATAAAACCCTCTTGCGAACAATTTGTCTCCCAGTGTATATGTTGTAATATTATTTAAAGCTTCATCTCTTTCAATTGGTGAATTAGAAAATAAAACTTTTCCAATGTTTTTTTTGTAAACATTGTTGAAATTACCAGTTAGTTTTTCTTCTTCAAAAAGTTGTAGTTTAGATTTTTCCTTTTCGATTTTTGTGATCTCCTGAGCTTGGCTCGTTAATGATAATGCCAAAAAAGACATTAAAATGATTCTTTTCATATATGTTATTAATTTGTAGTTTTCTATAGGTTGTTTTTGATAATGTTTTTCTATGATTCAGTCAGATCTTCTTGATGAAACAATCTAAACTTAATTTTTGCTAAAATTAAACAAAATTTTTAAATCAAACATTAATGAAATAAATAAAAGTTATAATTTTAACTTTGATAGGTTATTTAGTACGATTTAAAATCACCGTTCTTTTCCAACTTTTGAATAAGCATTTTTTTCACAAGAGTAAAAGTATAATCCTTTGCTTCCGCAAAAGAAATCTCGTATTTCTTTTCGATAGTCCTTAACTCTTCAGGAAATTGAGACAAAAGATGATCATAATATTCATCAAGAAAATCTTTTGAAGGCATTCGGTAATCTATTTTTAACTGGAAACGTCTAAGAAGAGCAGTGTCAATAATTTCAGCGTGGTTGGTAGCACAGATTAAAAGTGCGTTCTCAGGATAGTAATCAATAAGCTGGAGCAATGTATTTACCAGTCTTCTCATTTCGCCTACATCTTTGTCGTCACTTCCTCTTGCTTTTCCGATCTGATCCAGTTCATCAAGAAAAAGAACCGATTTTTCTCTTGCAGCTTTGTCGAAAATCATTTTGATGTTTTGGGAAGTTTCTCCGATTCTTGAAGAAACGATTTTGCTCAGATTAAGAACGATGATATTTTTGCCTAAAGCATTTGCAATTGCTTTTGCAGTCATGGTTTTTCCGCAGCCTGAATTTCCCTGCAAAAGTATTTTGTTATTAACAGGTAAGCCAAACTTCTGAAGTTCTTTGATATAAGTGTGTTCTTTGATGAGCTGTACAACCTCAGATTTATTTTCAGGTGAAAGATATACATCATTCAAATTGACTTGTTCTTTGTCCTGAATGATAAGATTATACAAATTCATAACTATTATGCTTTAATAGCGCAAAGATACTCAGAAGTAATCTGAGTTGAATATAATGTAGATGAATAATAGGGAGAGAATTATGTTTTTGGCGCTCTTTTACTCAGAAAGAGTAAAAGAGCAACAGTTTATTGATAAACTGAAAACATATAAATAATAGAATTTGTTAAAATAAAAGTAGTAGAGAAAAATTAGTTTCCTTCTCTTCTAACTGTTGCTAAATAAGAAGTTACTAAAACTGCACATGTAGCGATACCGATGTAAGCGATCATAATTTTTAAATTTTTAATATTATTAATTTATTTTGTGAATTCTGTAATGCAAAGATAGGGTAATATTGTTGCTCTGCAAATACTGTAATTATGATGTTTATCAGTGTTAAGTGTTGTTTAAATTGGGTTTTTGTGGTTTTTAAGATTTGTTTTTATAATAATTAACTGTGGGTTTTAAATGGTTATTTAATTATATTATTGATAAAAAATTATTATATATTTAATAATTATATATCTTGTTTTGAGACTGTGATAAATTCAAATTTTAAATTATATTGAATTATTATGCGTTGAATTTAAAATTTCAAGAATTGTATTGTGTTTAGAATTAATGATTTCTTAATAGATTTTCTGATCTTTTTCACAGTAAAAACTCATCCTTTTGGTTTTCCCGGTTTCTCTTTTAATGATTGCTTTTCCGCAATGAGGACATTTTTCCCGATGATATACTTTGAAATGCTTTTTGAGTTCATTTTTTCTTTTCCATTTTAAAAAATCAAAACTATAATCTTGTGTTTCTGTGATTATTTTGTGTAAAACTTTATCCGGAATTTCTTGAATTTTGCTTTCAGGATGCACTCTTGCCCTGAATAATGCTTCATTTTTAATGATATTTCCGACACCGGAAAATAAATCCTGATTCATAAGGGCATCACAAATCATCATTTTTGGTGTTGCTTTCATTTTTTTGACTGCTTTTTCAGGATTCCACAGATCACTCATAATATCAGCTTCCCAATCAATTGTATCCAGTTCATTATTATGAATTATTTTCGCTGAGCAGGTATAAAAATAAACGATACCGTTGTCGAATTGTAATGAAAGTTTCAAAGATTGAATTTCAGGTTTTTCTTTTAAACTGTACGAACCAAACATTAGTAAATGAATTCTGAAACTGAAATCTTCAAAGACCAGAAATGTAAGTTTTCCGAAAGTTTTGATGTCTTTCAGAATTTTATTTTCAACCATCTTTTTATTGGTGATGATACTGCCGTTTGCTGCAGTAACTTTTTTTCCTTTGAACTGCTGTAAATCTTCTTTCATCAGAATAATGGTAGGTCCTTCCGGCATGGCAATGATTTTAGAGGGAAAACTCAAATATTATTCCTTTAAAAGTAAAATTTGCTTTAATTTTGAAAAATGATGAATTTGAACCAGATATTTACCAGTCAGCGTACTGGTAACAATCCCAATACCATTGCTTCGAGAACAGATTTTCAGAGAGATTTTGACAGAATTATATTTTCGTCAGCTTTCAGAAGATTACAGAATAAAACTCAGGTTTTTCCGCTTCCTGGAAGCGTGTTTGTGCACAACCGACTGACGCATTCTCTGGAAGTTTCGTCTGTAGGAAGAAGTTTGGGAAGTGTAATTGGCGAGTATATTGCCGAAAATTTTAAGTCAGAGCTTACCGAGGAATCCATTAATTTTTATAATCATAATTTAGGAAATGTCATAGCTGCTGCCTGTTTGTGTCATGATGTAGGCAATCCTGCTTTCGGACATTCCGGAGAAGATGCGATTGCAAGTTATTTTGAAAAAAATGAAGACCAGATCAAACACACGTTTTCCGAAAAGGAATGGGCAGATCTTGTTAATTTTGAAGGAAATGCAAATGCAATCCGTGTATTGACTCATCAGCAACAAGGAAAAGATTTTGGCGGAACTCAACTTACTTTAACTACTCTTGCAAGTATCGCAAAATACCCTTGTGAAGCGGTTGCAAAAAAGAAAGGAATTATTCACAGGAAAAAATTCGGCTTTTTCCAGAACGAAAAAAATACTTTTCTGGAGATTGCAAATGGAGTTAATTTGTTACAGGAAAATAACGAACCTTTTATTTTTAAAAGACATCCTTTTGTCTGGCTGGTAGAAGCTGCTGATGATATCTGTTATAATATTATTGACATGGAAGATGCACACCGTTTAGGAATTGTTTCCACAGCCGACTGTAAAAATCTTTTTTTTGAACTCGTAAAATCAGAAACAGATGACATTAAACGAGTAGAGTTAAAATTAAGTTCTATAGGAAATGAAAATGAGCAGATTTCTTATCTTAGAGCAAAAGTGATCAATGCCTTAATTAATAAGTCGGTTGAACTTTTTAAAAGTCATTTTAATACGATTCTTGAAGGAAATTTAGATAAAGCACTTTTGGATATTTATAAATCTGAAAATAAGACATTACAGGATATTGAATCTTTTTCAATTGAAAAAATTTACAATCACAGAGCAGTTGTAGAGATTGAAAATGCCGGCTATAACGTGATGTATGAATTGCTGGATCATTTCATTCCTTCTATTTTGAAATCTGAAGATGAAAGAAAATCTTACGACAAAAAAGCTTTGAAACTGTTGCCGAAGCAGTTTGTATATGAAGAAGGAAATGATTATCAGAAAACTTTGGGAATTATTGATTATGTTTCAGGGATGACTGATAATTATGCTACAGATCTTTACCGAAAAATAAAAGGAATAGATATTGGAATGACGATGTGAAAATTCAGAATTATTGCCTTATTTCTGTAACAAATCCGTATCTTATCGACAAATCAATTAAAAATAAAAACTTATGGTGTATTTAGGTATTTTGGTCTTCTTCGGACTGGTAACATTACTGGCTTCTTTTTTCATTGTGAAACAGGAAACGGCAGCCATTGTAGAGCGTTTAGGTAAACTTCATTCTGTGCGTCATGCTGGGCTTCATCTGAAAATTCCTTTTATAGATCAGATTTCTAAAAGAATGAATCTCAGAATTCAGCAGTTGGATGTTATTATTGATACTAAAACTTTAGACAATGTATTTATCCGTATGAAAGTTTCGGTACAGTTTCAGGTGATCAGAACGCAGGTGGCAGATGCTTATTACCGTCTCGAAAATCCTGAAGGGCAGATCACTTCATATGTTTTTGATGTGGTAAGAGCTGAAGTTCCTAAGATGAAACTGGATGATGTCTTCGTAAAAAAAGATGATATTGCCGTTGCCGTAAAAGGTGAGTTGCAGGATGCAATGCAAAGCTACGGTTATGATATTGTAAAAGCTCTGGTAACCGATATTGATCCGGACGAGCAGGTAAAACACGCAATGAACAGAATCAATGCGGCAGAAAGAGAAAAAACAGCTGCAGAATACGAATCTGAAGCGCAGAGAATCAGAATTGTTGCGGTGGCAAAAGCTGAAGCAGAATCTAAAAAACTTCAGGGGCAGGGTATTGCAGATCAGCGTCGCGAAATTGCAAAAGGACTACAGGAATCTGTTCATATGCTTAACTCTGTAGACATCAAACCGCAGGAAGCATCTGCATTGATTGTAGTAACGCAGCATTATGATACTTTGCAATCTATTGGTGCTAATAACAGAAGTAATCTTGTGCTTTTGCCTAATTCTCCGACTGCAGCAAGTACAATGCTGAATGATTTGGTTGTTTCTATGGCAGCAACCCAGAAATTAGATGATTTAGGAATTACGGGTAATAAATAATAATATTTTTTACTCATAAATAAAATTTGGCTCTCATTTTTGAGAGCCATTTTTATTTTTTCACTTTGGAAATTTGTTTTAGTAAAATATATTTTATTGAAGAGCTGTCCATTGGCGGATTATCAATTTTTTCGGTTCTTATTTTTAGAGTATATTCAAAACCAGGTTCATAGGTAAATCCCTCAATATTGGTGTACAACATTTCCCATCTGTCAGATTCTTTTTCTTTTATCTGGAGGCATTTCATCGGAGCAACTCCGGTACAGTCTGCGGTTTGAGAAGCAACCATAACTGTCTTTTCGTTGGAAATAGTTGATGTGGTTTTACACTGAAAGATAATCAGGAATACTGCTGATGCCAGAAAACCTTTTAGTAATGATTTAAAATAATTCATAAATCTAATTTTTTCTTATTGAGAATTAAATTTTTGCTTCCCGGTTAAAAGTTCAAAAAATAATCTGAAATCAGACAGCAAAGACCATATAGGATATCTGAATGTCGCAGGACTGTTTTTTTCAATCACAGCATGGCTAAGCCATGCAAATCCGTATCCGAAAATCGGGACGTACCACAGAAACCGTTCTTTTCCTGAATAAATAACGTATCCGATAACTAATAGTACCAAGAGAGTTCCAATAAAGTGAAATACTCTTGTTCCTGTTTTGCTGTGCTCGGTAAGATAAAACTGATAGAATTTGGAAAATGTTTTTATTCTTTCAGACATGGCTTCAATTTTAGTTTGAAAAAATCAATGCAATAAATCCGCCAAAAATAAAAGACGAATCATTTTTTGATCCGTCTGAGTCTCTATTATTGCGTAGTGTTTCTTAGCTTGCTGTTTTTATATCCATAGCAGAAATATATAACCAGACCTACAGCAAACCAGATCCCAAAATAGAACCAATTGTCGTGGCTCATTCCTGTTAATAAATAAAGACATGAGCTTAAACCGATTAAAGGAATCAAAGACAGATTTTTTGTAAAAGCCACAATACAAAGTACCAAATTAATAATGATGAAAAAGAAAATAGAGGCTCTGAACTCACCTTCTTTAGGATCGCTCCAGTTCATCAAATGATTAAAAAACTCTGGCTGCCAAAAATAAAAAGCAACCAACCCGCCAATAAAAACGACAGGGAAAATAAATTTTCCATTAATATAAGGAAGATGAAAACGTCCTTTTATTTTTTCTTTCGGAGGAAGCATTAAGACTCCACCGCAAACCAAGACAAAAGCAAAAATGGTCCCTATACTTGTAAAATCCAGAATGAAACTTTTATCGGTGAAAATAATAGGAACTCCCACTACAATTCCGGTAATTATCGTTGCGAAAGCTGGTGTTTTATACTTTGGGTGTACATTCTGAAATTTTTCAGGCATCAGTCCGTCGCGGCTCATAGCATACCAAATTCTGGGCTGTCCCATCTGGAATACCAACAAAACCGTAGTAATCGCAACAATAGCAACAAAAGAGATGGTAAGTTCCATCCATGCAACATTTGCATTAGATTTTTCAAAAATAAATGAAAGAGGATCGCCAATACCATCAAATTTTCTGTAATCTACCATTCCTGTAAGAACTAAAGTAAGACAGATATAAATTACAGTACAAACAACCAAGGAAATGATCATTCCTTTTGGCAGTGTTTTCTGCGGATCTTTAGTTTCTTCCGAAAGTACACTGAGTGCATCAAAACCAATGTAAGCAAAGAAAACTCCGGATACAGCACTCATTACGCCGGTAAAACCATTGGGCATAAAGGAAGGTATTCCGGTTTCCAGACTTACAGGAGTCCAATTTTCTGTATTGATATAGGCTGTTCCGACTAATATGATTAAAACAATTACAGCAAGTTTAAGAATAACAAGAGAGTTATTAAAATTTTTGCTTTCTTTTACTCCACGATAGCAGAGCCAGGTAATCAATCCGTTAATAACCAATGCCGGAATATCTACAATAACCTTTAGATTTCCCAGAAGGGGAGCGGTGTTCCATGCGTTGATGAGTTCTTTATTTTCAGAACCGTTCTGAAAAGCTTTTCTTGCTTCTGTGTAGCTGCAGGTAAAATAATCAGGAATGTGCATTCCAAGTCGTTCCAGAAAGCTTGTGAAATAATCTGACCAGGAAAAAGCAACATAGATATTACCAAAAGAATATTCCATAATGAGTGCCCATCCGATCACCCAAGCCATTAATTCTCCAAAACTTGCATAAGCATAAGTGTAAGCAGAACCCGCTTTCGGAATTCTGCTCGCAAATTCAGCATAGCATAAAGCAGTAAAGCCACACGCAAATCCACATATTAGATACAATAGGATCACTCCTGGACCACCTCTGAAAACAGCTTCTCCCAAACTGCTGAAACTTCCTGCACCAATAATGGCGGCAATACCGAAAAATACGATATCCCAAACACCGAGAACACGTAATAAATTAGTTGAAGTATCGTTATCTGAGTACTGTTTTCTTCTGAAAAGCTGGTTCATTCAATAGTTTATTTGAAGTTTGAAAAAAACAAATGTAATTATTTCTCTTAAATAATTAAGGTTTTCTTAATATTTCTTTCAGCTCTGTTAAGATATATTAAAATATTATCCACATACTAACATTGTCAAAAAAGGTTTGTCTGCGAAATATATTTTGCCTATTTTCGTTGGTAATTTGTGGATAAAATCTCATTTGAAATTTAAAAACAACCGGTCTGGATTTTGCTTCCGGTTTCCATTTAAAATTTGATATTAATGAAATCAAAAAAATTACTATTAGCCGCTGCGGTTTTCTATTTCGGAATCTCCGAAGCGCAGCAGTCTCAATATTTTACCCAAAAAGATAACTACAGGTTTAGTCTTGCTGAAAATCTTTATCAGACCAAAGTGTATAATGCTTCGCAGTTTGAATATGCGCGGCAATATTTTTATAATCAAAATCTGGAACAGTCTAAAAAAGAAGCAGCTCAGTTTTTTGATAACGTTATCGGAGTTATTCTTCAGAAGAATCATGCGGAAGAAGGTTTAACTGCCTTTATGAAAGAATATCCCAAATCTGCTTATTTTGCACAGGCAAATTTGCCTTTGGCGGATTATTATTTAGCAAAAAAAGACTTTAAGGAAGCTTTGAAGACGCTGAAAAAAGTTAATCAATATCAGCTTACCCGAGAAGAAAATACACAATACGTTCTAAAGCTCGGATATGCGAAATTTATGACCGGAAATTCCAAAGGTGCCATTGAAGCACTGGAAGAAGCTTATAAAACAGCCGATGAATCTCAAAAAGGCGAAATCGCTTATATGCTTGGACATTTGTATTATTCTAAAAGAGAGAATAATGAAGCATTCCAATATTTTGATTCCATCAAAGATCAGCCTGAGTTTTCAAAACTTGTGCGTCCGTATTACGTCCAGATGTATTACAATGATAAAGATTATGACAAAGCAATTAGCGAAGGAAATGCATTATTGAACGAAGATCTTTCAGATTCTTACAAAGCGGAAGTTCATAAGATCATAGGAGAAAGTTATTTCATGAAAAATGATTATAATTCGGCTTATCCACATCTGAAAGATTATCTGAGTGTTCAGCAGAATCCTTCTGAAAATGATTTATATGAAATGGGATTTGTTGCGGCACAGCTAAAAAAATATGATGAGGCGGTTTCTTACTACAATCAGCTTTTAAACAGCAATTCTGCGTTGGCTCAAAATGCCTACTATCAGTTAGGAAACGCTTATTTGGCAGTTGATAAAAAACAGGAAGCACTTTCTGCATTCCGTTCTTCTTATCAGATGGATTATGATGTAAATGTCAAAAAGCTCGCTCATGAGCAATATGCAAAGTTGAGCTACGATATTGGAAATCCTTTTGAGAGTCCTACAACGGTAATTCAGAATTATATAACCATCAATAACAATGATGCTAAAACAGCAGAGATGAGATCTCTTTTGGTAAAATCTTATCTATATTCCGGTAATTTTAAAGAAACGCTTAATGCGATTGATAAACTTCCCAATTCAACGCCTGAAACGGATAAAGTAGACCAGGAAGTTTCTTACTTATTGGGAACAGAAGAATTCAACAAAGGAAATTTTGATGAAGCTGAAAGATATTTTCTGAGAAGTCTGGAATTTAATATCAATAAAGAATTTCACAGCAGAGCATTATATTGGCTTGGACAGGTGTATTACCAGAAAGGTAATTATCCTTCGGCTATCGTTCGCTACGAGAAGCTTATCAATCAGGATTTCCCGGAAAAGCAGCAACTTTCTTATGACTTAGGCTATGCTTATTTTAAATCTAAAAAATTTGATCAGGCAGAGCAATATTTTACGCAATATCTAAAAAATCCTAAACCGGAGTTTAAAAATGATGCTGAACTTCGCTTAGCAGATATTAATTACGCCAACAATGATCTGGATAATGCAATCGCAATTTATGAAAAGAACGAGGATGCAACAGATTATACATTGTACCAGAAAGCTTTGGCATTAGGTTTTAAAAACGATAATGCTGCAAAAATAAGCAATTTGAAATCGCTCATCTCGAAATATCCGAATTCTGAATATATAGATGATGCACAGTACGAAATCGGAGTTGCTTATGCTGCTCAGGAAGATTATAATAACTCGAATGATTTCTTCGGAAAAGTTGTGAAATCTTCTTCAGACCGAGATTTGGTAGCGAATGCATCTATCTACAGAGCCCAGAATTATATTGACCAGAATCAAAATGATAAAGCTTTGTCTGAGCTGAGATCTCTCGGAGAACAATACAGAAATACAGCTTACGCCCAAAAAATTGTTCAGGCTTCCAAACCTATTTTTACTAAAAACGGAGACGTTGCCGGGTATGAAAGTTTTGCGAGAAATATCGGAGTTAATATAGCGGCTTCTGAGATTGATGAAATCAATTTATCTACTGCAAAACAATATTTCACCAAAAAAGATTACAAAAACGCTATTTCCTATTACGAAAAATATTTAACCCAAAACCCAGTGGGAGAGGGGCTTTATCAGGCTAAATATGAATTGGGCGAAAGCTATTATCAAAATAATAATCCTACCAAAGCACTTCTGGTTTTACAGGAGGTTGCAGAGGTACAGAATGATTATCAAGATGATGCAGCAACCAGGGTGGCGCAGATTTACATTGCTCAAGGCAATGGTAATGAAGCTAAAAAGTACCTTCAGAATATCAGAAATTCATCCAACATTAACGTCAGAAATTATGCTAATGTGGAATTGATGAAAATGTATGCGGAAGAGAAGAATTTTGCAGAAGCTGAAAAATTAGCCAATGCAGTAATTGCCAACAGCAAAAACTCTGCGGCGTTGATTGAAACAGCAAAAGTTATTAAAGCAAGAAGTCTGATGAATTCAGGAAAAGATAAAGATGCTCAGACTGCTTATGCTGTACTTGAGAAATCTTCAAACACTGAAGTTGCTGCAGAAGCACTTTACGCAAAAGCATATTATCAGAATAAAGGAAAAGCTTTTAAGTCTTCTAATGAAACCATTTTCAAATTAGCTAACAATTATGCCTCAGAAGATTATTGGGGAGCAAAAGCGTTGGTTTTGATGGCTAAAAACTATATTGGTCTGAAAGATAATTATCAGGCTAGCTATACCTGCGACCAGATTATTGCTAATTATGCAGATTTCCCTGAAATTGTTTCAGAGGCAAAAGAGGTTAAAAAAATGATTAAAAAGTAAAATGTACTGTCGTATTCATGTAAAATTTATTGATGTAGTTTAATCATTAATGCTTTTTACTTTATACATTAATACAACATATATGAACAAGAAAATTCAAATATTATCTATACTTTTCTTAGGAGTTTCTTCTGTGGCATTTTCTCAGATTAAAGAAGAAAGATTGATTCTTAATAAAAAAAGAGAGCCGGAAGTAAAAAAAATTGAGAAGAAAAAAACGTCTGTAGTTACGGAGAAAAATTATCCGCCTGAAGAGAAATCGGCAAATCCGGTAAAATATACGATTACGGATGTTCCTGCGGTTTCAGATTTTAAAACCTCTACTATTCAGGGAGAAGATGTAGCTCCGAAGTTTGACGCAACAGCTCAAAACAACTATTTCCAGATCGGAATGGGGAATTACGGTAAAATTTTAGCGGATGCCAATATTTCCAAAACTCTTGAAAATAAGCTGGAAGTAGGTGCGGATGTTCATGTTTTATCAACTAATGGATTGAAAAAAGATTACGCTTGGAATTCTAAACAAAGTACAGCAAGTTTGGGAGCATTTCTAAATTCTTACGGAGAAAAAGGTAAGATCAACGTCAATGCAGAATATGGTTTAGATAATTATAATTATTACGGGATTTATGCTCTTGCTCCTTCAGCTGATGTAGATTTACAGCAAAAAGTTAATCAGTTTAAAGTGAATGGTTATTATGATTTCTATTCTAATGAAATTTTAAATGATGTAAGAGTAAAATCATCATTTTTAACCGATCATTTTGATGCCAAAGAAAATCAGGCTTCCATTTTGGCAAATCTTTCAAAACATGCCGTTGAACTTTCAAAAAACGGAATCGTGATGAATGCTGATTTAGGTTTAGGCCTAGAAACTGTAAAAACTGATTTTGCGCTGCTTAGTAAAAATTCTGCAACATTTTTTAATGCGGATATTACTCCGAAAATTACTTTTGCGAAAGGGGAATCCTATCTTACTTTAGGTTCTGTATTTAATTTTTTAAATGCAAGAAACTCGAATATGATGCTTGCCGAAGAAGTGAAAAACAATAAAACGTATTGGTTTCCAAAAGCAGAATTTCAGGTGGCTGCATCTAATGAATTCAAATTCTACGGCGGAATTGACGGCGGCTTAAAATTAAATACGTACGGAGAATTGCTTCAGACAAATCCGTTTCTTGTTTCAGATCAAATGCTGAGACCTACAGAAACAACGTATCATTTTTATGCAGGTTTGAGAGGTGATATTGATGAAACTTTTAAATATGATGTTTCCGCAGGATTTGGTAAAATGAAAAATATTATGTTTTTCAGTGCCAACAATCTTTTTTCCAACGAGTTTACTTTAGAAAGACCTGGATTTGACTTTGCCAACACATTTTCTGCAGTTTACGATGATGGAAATGTAAGCGACATTAAAGGAAGTCTTCAGTATTTCCCACTGGAGAATCTGGTGGTAGATGCTGATGTGAGGTTTTTAAGATATGATCTGAAAAATTACGAAAATATTTATAACGTGCCTTTACTGACGGGAAGTATTGGGGCAAAATATACTTTGCTGGAGAAAAAATTATCTTTAGGCTTTAAAGGGATTTTTGCAAGTGACAGAACTACAAACTCTTATCTTTTGGAAGAGATAGCAAATCCTGCCATGATGTTTCAGTCTACGGAAGATACCAATGATAAAGTTGGCGGTTATGCAGATTTAAACTTATCAGCAGAGTACAAAATTCACAAAAATTTCAGTATTTTTGCACTCGGAAATAATCTTCTAAGTTCAAAATATCAGACGTACAAAGGATATAAAGTTCTTGGCGCACAGATTACAGGAGGAGTGAAGATCACTTTCTAAAAAATTGTTGATAAATGATTATTGATGAATGATTATCATATCAATTGAATAAATGGCTGCATAGTTTAATGGATAGAACTTCGGATTTCGGCTCCGACAGTGAGGGTTCGAATCCTTCTGCGGTCACTCTAAGGGAAAAGTCACTTTTATCGGTGATTTTTCCCTTTTTTTCTTTTTGTAACAGATTGTTGATTATTAATTACCAAGATAGAAGATAGCGCAGAAATCGAACTCATCATTGTTTTTTTAGTATTATTATCCCCAACAGCATAGAGTTGAGAGAAATTTGGTGATATTTTTTAACACCTGATCAATAGAGTTATTTTTTATCTAAGGTATTTTTAATGTAAAAGGTCCTTCAAAATAGGTCTTATAAGAATCTATTAGCTTTCCTTTCATATCATAAACACCTATGGTTATGTTCTGCTTAGATAAATTGATCTCTGTTTCCGGAAAACTGATATTAATAGTTCCTTTTGATATTTTATCACGTTCAACGGTAATTTTGCTTGCCGCACTATAACTAACGACTCCGTGCATAGGTTCTAATACTTTAATGGTTACAATTTTTTTATCATTCGTTTTATTAAGAAAAGTATAGTTATAAGTATTGGTAATTTTACCATCTCTAACAAAGAACGTACTTCCAGCAGGTTTAATGAATTTGGTTTCCATCTCTCCTCTGTTATACAATAAGAAAACTAAGAATCCGACTAAAAGGACTAAAATTACTGCAAAGCCTTTCATTCTTCCAGTAAATTTAAACTTAGTTTGATTTTCTATTTCGTTTTCAGAAGCATATCGTATTAATCCTTTAGGTAATCCAACTTTCTCCATAATCTCATCACAAGCATCAATACAAGCTGTGCAATTGATACATTCGAGTTGCTGTCCCTCTCTGATATCAATTCCCGTAGGACATACAACCACACACTGATGACAGTCAATGCAATCCCCTTTACCAGCTGCTTTTCGATCTTCTCCATTTCTCCATTTAGATCGGTTTTCTCCCCTTTTAAAGTCGTAGAAAACATTGATGGTATCTTTATCAATTAAAACACCCTGCAATCTACCGTATGGACAAACTAATGTACATACCTGTTCTCTAAACCAAGCAAATATGAAATAAAAGGCAGAAGTAAAAAGAATCATTACAATAAAATTTGTGATGTGAGCAACAGGTCCCTCCGCAATGATATTCAATACTTCTTCGTAGCCCACGATATACATAAACATAAAATGGGTGATTAGCAAAGAGATAACAGCATAAACCGTCCATTTTAAGCTTCTTTTCCAGATTTTTTCTGAATTCCACTCTTGTCTTGCCAATTTCATCTGCTTATTACGATCTCCTTCAATAAGATATTCTATCTTGCGGAAAACAGATTCCATGAAGATCGTCTGAGGACATATCCAACCACAAAAAATTCGACCATAGGCTATAGTAAAAACAATGATAAATATTAAAGATGCTATGGCTCCTAAAGTAAGGATAAAGAAATCCTGAGGATAAAATGGCTGCCCCGAAATAAAAAATTCTCCGTCTATAATGTTAAACATAAACAGAGGATTACCATTTATTTTTATAAAGGGTATAGCGAAATATACAATGAGTAATAAATAACTTACCAACTCCCGGTAATTTGTATATTTTCCTTTAGGTTTTCTTGGGAAGACCCATTTTCTTTTTCCAGATTGTTCCATTGTTCCTATGGAATCTCTGTAGGTTTCTGGAATCAGAACTTGTCCTTGACCTCCTTTTATTTTTTCTTCTTCTATTTTTGACATTATTAGTAAGCTTTTATTATGTTATACTTTTTTTAGTTTAAAATGATATGCAATAAAAAATTGCAGTCCATTACACTTCAAAATGTCTCTATAGAATGACGGCACAAAAAATCAATATAAATTGTATTGCTGAAAGTATTCAAATTATCCATATCTAATGTAAAATAAACTTTCTTTCCTTTTACCTCGTTTTTAATTTATAATAAGGTTTAAAATAACCAGCACTACTGAGTTTACTGAGCATTTCTCGGTGGAAGTTTAACGAGGCAAAGTTATCGAATGACATTCTCGGTTTTATGGTAGTTTTTACTTAAAAAATTGTTATTTTTATCAATGAATACTTTAATAGAATGAAAGATCTCTATCCCACATTTGATATAAATAACCTGTCAACATGCCATTCAATTAATGAAATTTTCAGCATTGATCAATTTTCAGATTACTTGCCGGGAAATCCTAAAACAACACAGGTTCATCGGCATTCATTTTATCACTTAACCTATTTTATTAATGGAGGAGGATATAATGTTATTGATTTTCAGATATATAAAGTCCTGCCACAAAGTTTGTTTTTTATGAGACCCGGTCAGGTTCACAGTTGGGATTTGGATCCGACAGTTGAAGGGTATGTTATTAATTTTGCACCCACTTTTTTTGATCAATTGCAAATAAGTTCGTCCCTTATTGATGAATTCCCCTTTTTTAGCATTTTTCACGATGAACAAAGAGTCCTTGTATCTGAAAGTAAAAAAGATAAAATCCTTAGTTATTTTCAGCAAATTATTACAGAATCCCCCAATGATGCCAACCGCAATTCTCAAATAATTATTGCTGCAGCCATTTTACAAATATGTGGTTTGGCTAGCCAGGAAATTCAAAGTAGTTTTAATTTTGCTGAAAATGGTTATAATTCATTGATATTTAAAAAATTTATAGAGTACATTGAAAATAATTTTTTAGAGTTGAAAATGCCTAAAGATTATGCTGCACTTTTACACATTACCCCAAGTCATTTGAATTTTATCTGCAAACAACAATCTAAACTATCAGCGGGAGAGCTGATAAGGGATAGGATTATCCTAGAGGCAAAGAGATTGTTAGTTAATTTTAATCTTTCTGTAAGTGCAATAGCTGAAAAGTTAAATTATCACGATTCGTCCTATTTTGTGAAATTTTTTAAAAAAAATACAGGTTTAACTCCAGAATCTTTTAGAAAACAATACTATAAAAAAGAGTTTTAAGCTAATAATTGGGGTTTTAAATTTCACAGTATTCCTAGAAATAATGATTGTCAGATATTGTATCTGAGTTGCTCTTAAATTGTTGTAACCGATTTTGCAATCGTCAATTTATCACGAGAAAGGTAGTTAGTAATGATTTTTTATTAGGGTTGAAAAAATTACTGTAAAATTGTGTAAGTTGTTGAAAATTAAATAAATGACGGATTTTGGCTGTTCCATTTTTTTTCCAAATCAAATTCGTTTTCTGATCTCTTGATGCGGATCAGAATGGAATGTGTAAAAGTGTTCAACGAACAATATATGAATGTTATAATTCCTTCATTGAATTCAGCCATACAAAAAAGTCTATATCTGTTGATAGATTTAGTTTTTTGCGTAGGTTATACCGATTGCTTTCTATTGTTCTTACAGATTTAAAAGTATATTCAGCAATCTCCTTGTTTGAGAATCCAAGAGAAATGTAGGCAGCGAGAGTGATTTCGGATGGTTTAAGATTGGGATTAATCTTCAAAATATTATTGTAAAATTCTGGATAAACTTCCTGAAATCTCTTTAAAAAATGCGGATTGTTTTCTTTCGCCAGAACAATTATTTCTTCAAACGAAATATTTATCATCTGTCTCATCTGCTGGGTTTCTGTCTCTTTTTCCAGAAGAATTTTCTTCGAATCTAATATTATTGTTTTTCGCTTTTTCTTTTCCTTTAGGTAGTACAATAAGATAAAAAACAATAAAATAATTGATATTGATATTATAATATAAATCCATCTGGACAAAAAAATATTTTTGTCTTGTTCTTTATTCATCATTAGTTTTAAAGCAAATGCTGTATTATTCTTATCCTTACTTGCTCGCTCCTCAATTTTTTTAGTATAAATTCCTAAATATTTTTTTTCTTTTTCAGAATTTCCTAAAGATCCATATAATTCAGATATTTTTTTATATACAGTAATAAGGTAAACACTACTTTCTTCCTGAAATTTATCAATATCTTCAATGATTTTGAGATAATAATTAAGGGATTTGTTTTTTTCATTTATTGAAAGATAATAATCACCCATTGCGTAATAATAATCTGCGAAAAAATATTCTGTCTGGTATTTACTGAATAAATTATAGCCCTTTTCAAAATAAAATAGGGCAGAATCTCCTTTTTTCTTTTCTAAATATACACTACCTTGATTTATATATACGGAATACAATTGGTGATATACTATTTCTTCTGGCAGAGTTTTTAAAACCTTTATTTCAATATTATTATATTTAAATACCGAGTCCAAAGATTTTTTTTCTTGATAATAGGTATATCCGATATTTCCAAACGCTGAAGATGCAATTTTTAATATTGTACTATTTTTTTTTTCTCGCTGAGATTGTTTTATAATATTTTCGCTTATATTTCTGGAAAATTCGTATAGTCCAAGATTATAATAATTATTGCCTTTAATTTCCAAAAGGCGTATTTGCAATTCCAAATCAGATTGCGTATACTTTTCGTTTAGTGCCTTTTCTATATAAGAAAAACTTTGTTTGTATAGGCCAATGACAGCACTGGCTCTAGCAACCAAGTGGTAAGATTTGGCCAAAGCTTTTGAGTTCTTAGATTCTATTGCTAAGTCATTAGCTTTCAATGCATATTTTAATGACTGTACATTTTTTGCCTTCTGATAAAATTGTTCTGCTCTTTCTGTACATTCATCAAATTGAGCGGATTGATCCTTTAGATCGCCAGTACGGTAGTCCATTTCTGATTTTTGTGGGAAAAAGAATATTGAGAAGAAAAAAAATATGATAGATGCTTGTGAAGACGACATAGTTATAAGTTAAATAAACATAGTGATGAAATCAATCTTATTTAAGATATTATATCTTAAAAAAACAAATAGCAAACAGCCTAAAAATTGACACGCACATTTTCAAATCTAAGTTAATGTTTAATACTTTAAATATAACAATGGAGTTGTTTAAATTTTAAATTTTTTGATTAGTCTTAAGGAAAACGCCAAAAAGTGCAGTTTCTTCCAAGTAATATTAAAAAAAGTATAATTTCTTATAACTCTTTTCAGTCTGTAATGATATTACAACAATGATAAAAATATTCCTACTTTACTTTAAAGTTAAGTAAGACAAAGAAGTCCTTAAAAAAGATTTTGCAAATGATTTTATTTAATTAAATGGAGAGTGTTGTTGGAAAACACTCTCTAACTAATTGAATTGGTAAAAACATCATTATCACAAGGGCATATAGGTTATAAAAATTGTAGACCCTGAACTTGTTTTATAAGTTGTATTTCCCGGTTTCAAACATGCAGTTGATACACGTATTTCAGCTCCTGTATTCAGAATCACACTTCGAGTAATTGAAGTTGTCCCACTACCACCATTCCAACGATCTCCAATTCTGTTTAATGATTTATTTCCAGTGTATAGACCTGTGATGCAACCGACAGTACCATTATCTCCAATCGCAATATCTTCAAAAATTGTAACTAAATCAACCGTATACACGCCCCTCTTTTTCACACGGTAAGTGGTATTATTCAATTTTTCAATGTAGTCGGTGTAGATTCTATCAGGTTCTCCTTGAAAGACCAAAGGTCTGTGTGTATTATCTGTACTATGAGTAACAGTATTACCTGTAGTATCATATAATACAAAAGAACTGGCTGGAGGAAGAGCACTTTTTTTGACGATCCCGTCATTATCTATTACCAGTAATTTATTATCATCTATACTGCCATTAGGTACATTTCTCAAACGTGCGGTGCCGGCAATATCAATCTTTTGAGTAGGTGCAGCTACACCAATACCAATTGAACCGTTTCCCGCAAAATTGAGATTGTTTCCACCTAATGTTAGTGTCCTGTCTTCGGACAGACTTCCGTTGTTCGTATAAATATTAGTGTTGGTATCAATCTCAGATTTTAAAGTGGACGAAGAGACTTTCTTACCGGTTCCGTCACTTTTCAAGACCATTATTCTGTCTGTAGCATCAATAACGGTTTCCAGAGGTACGCTTCTAAATCTTACGTTACCATTTGCATCCAGTGTTTCAGTGGGTTCTATTGTTCCTAGTCCAATGCCGACATTCCCGTCATCTGTAACAGAAAATTGTCTGTAACCATCTACATTCGTAAATCGAACTATAGGTTCTGCTGCATCTATGTTCCGTACTGCCAAAGCCGCATTTTTGCTGTTGGTTGAGCTGGAGCCTATAACAACCTTACCTTTTATACGAGAATCTCCAACGACCTCCAGCTTTTCCAAGGGATTAGCGGTAGTTCCAATTCCAAAATTTCCTTTTCCTGTGAATGCCAGATTAAATCCGTTTAGATTGGCATTACGGTTACCTGTCAAGCTGCCATTATCCTTGTAAAGATTGATGTCATTCCCACTTGCGACCGATGACCCTGTAGAGAATTTCATCCATCTACTCCCGTCAAAGTAATAGTATCCTTCCTGGGTAACATTCACGGTTTTGATGCTGGTAGGATTTGCTGCGGATGTAGCGTATATGACAGTTCCCTGCAGTTGGCTTGTGTAAAGCCCGTCTTTTGCTTTCAGCTCATTCCCTGTTACCTTCGGAGCGATGATTCCATCTGTTTTGGTAAGATCAGAAGGTGATGATTTAACGTCTAAAGTGGCATGTGGATTTTCTGTGTTTATGCCAACTTGTGAGAAAATAAGAGAGGAAGTAAATGTAGATAAGGCAATAATGCATTTTTTCATTTGTGTAAATTTATGTTAATTTTTATTTTGTATTCTTTTTAGAATAACCACAAGACAAACAACAATGATCTATAAAATAATATGCTGATGCTGGAAAAATTATTGTACGTCTTTTGGGTATCTTTTTTCAGAAATAATCCGGCTGCAAATGACCAAATTTCTTCAATCAAGTACAAAAAAACGACTACTTAACGAGTACTTTATTTTTTTAGATAATTGATTATGAGTACTTAAACAAGCGAAAAAATGAGAAGCCTGTTTTGGTTGAAGGGTTTTTACTTTCCATAAGTCGTAACATTATCTTCAATTGTTCTAATCGCTTTGAAGAATATTGTTTGAAAGAGCAAAGGGAAACTTAATTACAAATAAAAATGTGCGAAGGCTCTGTTTTGAGGAATCCAAAAATCTCTGTTAGAAAGTCCTGAAAATTTTTATCCAAAGTGTTGGAATTGTCATTGCTTAACCAAAAAAACAGAGCGCGGGAAAAATTTATCCCGAGCTCTGTAACCTTTTGGCTAATTAAAGGGTCGATATGAATTGTGTGATAATTATTAATTTTAATTTATAACAAAATGGAGACCCGGATTACTCACAGGATAGATCATTTTTAGTTATATTTTACTAATATTACTGAGCGATACACTTTACATTAAATGCTCTGTTACCAGCCTGCATTCCGCCCCCAAGACCCGATTGACCAAGAAAAGCAGGTCTTGTATTGTAAGGGTTTACATTACCTATAGTACTTGTGTAGTAAGTTCCCCCTTGACCTCTTCCTTGAAGATTTCCCGGACCATTTACTGTTCTAAATCCTCCTGCAGGAAAAGTTACTTGTACATTTCCACTTTTGAAGATTATGGCGTTATCATAATTGTTGTCATTTGAACTCCAGTTATTTCCATAGACTTCCAGCGTTGTATTTGCCGCTAATTTCTGAAATTCTGTTAAAGTTGGTAAACGAAATCCGGAAGGACAAGGATCATAAGTTGTATTTTTTACAGGTGAGGTTTCTGTACCTGTATTCCATCTTTGTGTAGGGTTTGCTGGTACGGGCCAGCTAGTATTAAAGCCTGTTATAGGTCCTGGAGAAGTGTATCCAGTTGCAATTACCGCATTTCTTCCATATTGATAGTAATTACCAATCAGAGCTTGTGATTGAGGATTGGCATTGGGATCGAGGTTGGTATTTGCTCCTAAGTTATGCTGCATCCATATCTGTCCACAAATCCTTACTGATTTTTGTCCGTTATGTATTATATAATCATTATTTATACAATTAGCAGATATTGCTGCTACATTGACAGATTTTGTACAGGTTTTATCCGCTAAATTGACTGTAATATTTGTATTTCCGCTAGTGGTTGGAGTTCCGGCTACATTATAAATTATATCCGTTACTGATCCTCCTGTAAAAGTACCTGCCGAACGGGAAAAAGTGAGTCCGTTGACTGTAAAGCTCTCTGCGGGATAAGCTGTTCCATCATAAAAACCTCCGGAATTGGTAAAATACTTTACGGTATAAGTTCCGGTATAAGTTTGTCCTGCTATCAGATTGTCAGGGTTTAAAACCGGTTGATATGACCCTGTATCACAATATAGGGTAAGTCCTGTTATAATACCGACATTCAATGATGTACACGATTGTCCGCCAATGATTATTTCGTTTATTATGATACTGCCTGTTGAATCGGGAATCCCTGAGACATTGTAAACAATTTCACCATTTCCTATTACAAAATTACCGGCATTCCGTGTAAATGTAAGCCCTTTTAATGTAAATGTATCAGCATTATAAGATCCACCATTACCACCGGTATACTGAATTTTTAATACGCCAGAGTAATTCTGGTCTACAAACAAAGTAGTTGGGTTTAGTTGTGCATTACAATTTAAGCTAGTTACTGTACCCACCGTTGGGGTTTGTGGCTCTACGTTACGGGTAAAATTACAAGTTTTTCCTGCTATATTTACCGTAAATAATGCGCTACCAGTTCCTGATGGAGTTCCCGTAATCTGAAAGATTAAATTTCCAGAACCATTGTTTAGGTTTCCAGCTTGTAAAGTAGCGACCAATCCCGTAACTCCTGTGGAATTTATAGACATAGCAGAATATGAACCGCCATTCCCTCCCGAGTATGGAACACTTGTTTCTATTCCGGAAGTGTACGCCGTACCATTGTAAATAATTCCAGAATGAGTAGCAGAATTGCACTCTAAAGAGACAACTGTTCCCACATTTTCAACTGGAACGCCAAAGCAGTTAGACCAAGCGTTATTTTGATAGGCACGCACACATTTTTTGGTGGTATCGTAAAGAATCATACCATTTTGGGGAGAAGATATATTAGTCTCAGGATTTTCCACTCTATTCAGATATAGAGCTTTATTATTGGAACCAAGTTCTAAATCTGAACTTGGATGTGGTGTTTCAGTATTGATTCCTACCTGTCCAAACATCATCGAACTTGCTCCGTAAGCTGAGATGATAAGCATTTTTTTCATCAAAATATGTTTTAAAATTAGTATACAATTTTATACAGCCCAGAAATTTTTTACGAAACTAATTCGTCTAATTCTTGACTCTAATACTGCAAAAATATGATGATTAAAAGGTGTTATCCTAAACTTACATTGGCAGAATTCTGGAAATGTGCAAAAATTTAAACTTTAAAACATTGATAATTAATATCTTATTGTTTTTTGTAATTTTTGGTGTGCTATCAATTTGGAAAGATAGTTTGGTTCAAAGACACACTTCTCACAGCAATAAACATTGTATATTCTTCCTGAGATTTGAAAAGATATACATCCATCCATTACAAAAAACAACAAATATAATTTTCTATATTGTTGTCATGTATATTGGATGATTCCAAAATAATTGAAAATGAGAGCTGCTGTTTTGCTGTTACACATGATATTTTTTCTTATAGTGATCTTACAGAGCTGTAACACTAAATAAAGCTTTAAAGTCGGAAATATTTGCATATGTAAAATTTGTTGGATAAGATATGCCTGCATTGCTTGATGCTGAAGCATTGGTTCCGTTCAGATAAATGACTGTATTTAATGTATCACCTGCCGTTAATGTAACCATACCGGTCACTACGACGGAGTAGCGTAAGATTGATTGTCCTGGTGTTGCCCATCTGATTGTCGCATTATCCATTATATTGATACCTGCTGAAGGGTTTCCAAAACAGTTTTTTCTAATTTCAAGATTTACAGGATAATAAAATCCCGTCTCATTCCTGTCGGGTGCTGCATTTGGCATAATGTAAGCGGTAATGAGGTAAATTCCTGATTGAGATACTGTGTAAGTGCCGGTAGTGACATCAAATCTATTGTTAGGATCTGTCACTATATTATCAAATTTTTGAAAAAATCTCTGATTTACAAATGTTCCATTCATTCCTCCATTGTTTATGGAAGTGTTGCCTGATAATGAGTTGCTTAAAGAGATTGATGCTAATGTTGCAGAAGCAGGATTGACTGGTCCCCATTCTGTTGCTCCTGAATCATTAGTTTTTAACACATAACCGTTTGAAGGCGCGTTTGAAGGCAGAATAATTGAACGGTCGGTACTCAGATTTGAAGGAGCTTTTAAAGATACCGAGTTGGTACCATTTGAGGAATCTTCGTAGAAGTTTATGGATGAAGCATTTCCAGCCAAGTTTGTGTTCACAGAAATGTTTCCTGCGACATCTAATTTTGCAGAAGGAGTTACAGTTCCTATTCCTATTTGCCCATTACTCGTAATCACTACATCATTAATTTGCTGGGTTGAATTTGGCATTCCAGTGTTTGGATTGTCTTTGTTCCCATCAACATGTAATACTTGTTTAGGGTTTTCTGTATTAATGCCTACCTGCGCAAATGTAATGGATGAAAGTAACGTAAATGTAAAAATAATCGTTTTTCTCATGATTTTCTATTTAGTATATTTTTAATTATTATCTTCAATTTTTTCGTTGTAATCGTTTGGTCTATTACTCTGGATAATTTAATTATACGGATGACGATATAGAGAAATCACAACTTATATAAATCAGGTTATTGCTCAGCATTTATTGTAAGAAAGGTCAACATCCATTCAAGGACAGAATAAATAAAGCCCTTAATGCTATCTAAGTTTTGATTCATTTTCCATCTAAATATCTGCATACAAATTACTGAGATTTATCTGTCTAACTACAAAAAAAGCACTACTTAAGTAGTACTGTTTTTAATTAATGATTTGATATATAGTAATTTGCGTTTTAAGAATGTGTGTAAGTTGAAATTTACTAAAAAAGATCTCATAGGTTTTTGTAATTAATGAGAAGTAGTTTTATTTCCAAGTATTTTCAAGCGTTGTTAAAAAAGTATTTAAATCTAACTGTATATTATATGAACAAGGCTTTACACGATCAAAATTGATTTATCTTGTAAGAATATGGTTTTTCTACATTCTTTACTTTGCTTTTAAGTAAATTGTGAGATCCAAAATTTTTGACAATGAATTGAAGAAACTTTTCCTAATCCATTTTTTGTAGAGGTTATAAGGTGACAAAATTGTTTATTTGTTGCATTTTGTACTGTGACAAATTACAGATCGGGACAACTCTGTCCCATTTTCTGTAATTTTTTCGATCAGGTTTTATTCCTGTCTGCTTATTTATAATGACATTGTGTTTTAATATATTAAATACTTTTTGTAAATATAAGTTTAAGTACAATTAAATGATCATAGCGTGTTTTTAATATAATGAAATAGTATATCTAAATAATCATTTAATATGATTTTAATTCAATACAAATATATCGGTGCTCCATATCGAATCCTAAATTTTCATTGACAGAATTCCGGAAAGTGGCAAAGTTTTATTTTTATACTTTTGATAATCATTTACTTATGTTCTTGTTTTGTTTTTGTGAAAGTTGGGTTATAAATTCTGATGGGGACATACCTTGTTCCTGTTTAAAGATATGGGTAAAACGACTTTGGGATGAGAAACCTGATATTTCGGATAAATAGCTTATTTTATAATTCAAATACTCAGGATGATTATAAATCTTATCCACAATAAAATTTATTTTAAGTCCGTTTACATAATCATTAAAACTTTTGTTGCGATGAATTTTGAGTATATAATTAAGATACTTTGTGTTGGTTTCAAGGATTGTTGCAAGATTTGATTGTGTAAATCCTTTTTCGGTAAACGCAGTTCCTTTTTCAAAACTTATTAATTTAGACAAAAGGACTTTTTCAGTTTCATCAGAAATTAACTTGGTGTTTGTCTTAAAGGAAGTTTCAGGATCCGCATCTTTTTCTGATAATTGATGAACGGCGATCTCCAAATTATTGTCTTCCTGTCTTTTTTTTCTTTCTTCCAATTCTTTTACAATTTCTTCAAACCTTATTTTTAGTTCTTTTTTCTTCCGACGCATTTTAATAAACTGAAAGTAAAAAATCGCTGAAAATATAGAGAAAACTCCCAGAATGGAAAACACAGTAGTGGAATTATGTTTCTTTAACAATTTTTTTTCCTGTTGCTCCTGATTCAATATGGATTTAACAGCAAACTGAATATCTTGATTATTATTATCTTGAAGTTTTTCGTATTCAATGTGATAAAGTTCTGAATACTGATCTCTCTTTTGCTCATTGCCAATCTTTCCTGAAAGCTGATATAGATTTTTGTAAATTTCCGCTTTATTAGGAACATCATCTATCTTAGAATCCTTTATATTAGCTATGGCTTTCTCGTAAAACGAAATAGTTTTTGGTATATTACCTATCGCTTTATAATAATCACCAAATGATTTTAAGTTTGGGTATTCGTATTCTATACCCTTTTTTACCATATTATAACTTTTATTAAAAAAGTAAAAGGCAGAATCATAGACTTTCCTGTTCAAACATACATCCCCTTTAACCATGTAAATATTATACAGTTCTCCTTCTGCAAATTTTTCCCGTATCTTCATAGACTTATTAATATATCTATCTGCATTATCATAATCTTTCATTTTGATCAAATTAGCAGCTATTCTAGCTTGTATACGAGATATTGTCCTTTGATATTCATGGTTTTTTTCATCTTTAGGAACAAAAGATAAAATATCAGAGTATTCATTAAATTCCTGTTCAGGTAAACCCATTTTTCCATAATTGTCACCTTTAAATTCTTTGAAAAGAACTTTTAAAACGTGATGGTCAGCTGTTGCCGGTTCTTTGAGACCCTTGTCTAAATAAAATAAACTTTCCTTATACATATTAATAGAAAGTAAGCATATTAGATATGATTTTGCTTTATTAAAAGAATCTCCATACTTTTCTGAGAGTAGGGAAGCCTGCTTGGCATATCTCATTGAACTTACAGCATCCCTAAGTATATACTTATCAGAGTTATCCCATAGATTCTGAATCTCTTGTTGTCGCTTTTCGTCTATCTGAGCAAATAGAAATTGAGACAGTATAGAAAAAATAATAATGGTAATTTTTTTCAAAAAAGAATTATAATTTTTTTTCATATCTAAAAATAATTGTAAATAAATTTCACGAGTCAAGTGATTCGAAATAGAACTGTTGATCGCCGGTATAATATACTTGTAAGTTCAAATAAGATTCTTTTCAATAACACATTTAACGGGATCGCAATAATCAGATTACGGCTTTCTAATGTTTATTCAGAAGCAAAATATTTATCCCGGAACGAATAAAAATATGGCATCACGAATAATGGTAAATGCATCATTGTCAAAACAATTATCTGAATTTTGTCTTTTAAAGTCTACAGAATTAAATTAAAAATAAGAACATTAAACATTAATAATTTACTAGACTTAAAACTGCTTATTAATATTTTATTAGGAGTAGATTTCTATAAATTTCTTCTATTACAATCATCTTGATCGTTGAAATTGGAGTGCCGTTTTCATTATATAGAAATGTCTTTCTGTGATTGATTTGTTCATGAAGCCGATCTGTCTTTTTATTCCATAGATTTATCTTAGTGCATTTCCTGCAAGCTGTGAATCGACCGTAAGAGTTGGTGAGAAGGTGTTATTATATTTTATCTGGAAATCATGCATTGTTTGCTACATTACTTCGTACCTAGCGTAGGTCATTAACTTGAGTAAAAATATTGCACGACATGACAACAGCATAGAGAGTATTAAATCTTTTTTCATCATTATAAATTTATCAATTGTATCGCAATTTAGTAAATTTACTTTTAAATTGTTAAATCTGATTCTAAATAAAATTCAAGTCACTATAGATAATATCAACGATCAGACTTTTTTAAGCGGAAAATTCTGGTTCAGATCATTCTCTACGACAGAGTTTCGGTGAGAAGACTGGGCTTCTCTCTCAAACTTTAGATCAGCTACAAAAGTGTTCAAAAATTGCAGCTTTGAGTTCACAATATTGCCTTTTTTAGCGGTTTTTTTTAAGCTTGAGTATAGATTAGCAATCAAATCTTGATTTTAAAGATTGAGCATCCTGTACTGTTGGGGAGAATATTTTGTAGCAGATTTGAAATATTTTCCAAAATGAGAATTGTCGTTAAATCCAAGCTCGTAGGAAATCTCTGTGACAGAAAGTGTTGTATGGAGGAGAAGTCTTTTTGCTTCTAGTATGACCCGGTTTTTAATCATCTGACCAGCAGAAATATCCATATTTTCTTTGATAAGCACATTTAGGTAATTGGGAGTTAAATTGAGCTTTTCGGCATATTTTGAAGTGATTTTCAGTTCTTTATAGTATTGGTTTACCAGATTGCTGAAGTTTTCCACAATTTCTTTTTTATGATCAGGAGATTTTTTACCACGATTTTGTTTATTAGAATTTCTGATATATTTTAAAATAAAAACTTTCAGTAAAAGACAGATTATTTCTTTTCTAAGTAACTTATTTCTGTCGTATTCTCTCTGCAATTCCTCAAAAGTTTGGTATATATCTTCTGCATTATCGGTGGATAATTGAATATAAGGTATCAAATCATTAAGAGCTGTGTCGCTTTTGATCACTTTATTTCCGGTATAGATATAATTGTAAAAAGATTTTGTGAATAAAAGCGCACTTCCTTCAATATGCTCAATGTCTTTAAAATGATATACCTGATTATAGTTGATGAAAAAAAACTTTTCTGATTGAAAACCAAATTCCTGATGATCAATCATAATAGATCCATTTGCATTTTTTAAAAGTAAAACGGCATAAAATTTATTTTTAAAATGTGAATCTGAGCCTGAATATAATTTTCCTGCAAACTCTTCAAGTGGCATAATGATAAAATCATTTCGCAATGGTGATGGACCTTTGAGTCTGCTTAAAGTTAGGGATTGAATGGTGTGATTCAAAATTTTTATTTTTTTCTTCATCAAATATAAACATAAAAAATACCATAATTGCTTATGGTATTGATTGTATGAATAAGTAAGGTATTAATTAAGGTGCTCTAGTATTTTCAGATGCTTTGCACTGATTTTCTTTTCAATTGCTTTATCTACATATTCTGAGTTCATGGCACGTAGAACTGCCATATAATTCATGCTGAATTCAATGGTATCTCCGATGTGATAATCATTACCATTATCTGCAAGATCAAGAATCATCATGTCTGAGCTGGCTCCGATGATTTCAACTCCGGACGATTTAGGTTTTATATTTTTAGGATCAATATCTAGAATACCTACATCAACAATGGCTCTAATTGAGGTTTTACCTTTGTTTTTTTCATCATGTACAGGAGTTTCGCCGGTAAGATTAGTACCCGTTTTTCCTGTAGGGATCATTGGTTTTTCTACAATTTCGATAATTTCGGCTGTAAGTTTAAATACATCCTGATACATGCCTTTGATTACAGAATCATTGTAAACATCAGTACCGAAGAATAAAGTTTCACCAATCCTGAAATGATTGATCCCTTCAGGTATTTTATTTTTAAAAATAAGAGGAATGGTAACAGAAGACCCTGCCGATATAAAAGGAATTTTCGTTTGATGAGCCTGTTCAATAACTTTCTTAAAACGATTGAGTTCTGTTAATTTTTTCTCATCCGGAAGAATTCCGTTGAGACAGTTGAGGTTAGTTCCTATTCCAACCACTTCAATATTAGGCATTTTTACCACTTCACCATAAAATGAAGAGAGATTTTTTACCATGATACCTTCTCTTAATTCTCCCATTTCCACCATGATCACAATTTTATGTACTTTATTTTGTTTGATGGCTTCTTCAGAAAGAGCTTTAATGGTATCTAACTCCGTATTAAAACTGACATCTGCATATTTAACGATGCTTTTAGCAAGTCTTTTAGCAGGAGGTTTAATGTAAACCGTTTGTGTTTTTGGTGAAAGATCTTTAATGTGGCGTAAATTCGTCAGCCGGGAATCACAGATTTCTTTATCAAAGATTTCCAGAAGACTTTTAAGAAACTTTTCATTACCGCAAAGAAGTTTTGCAACAACGGCCCATTCGATTTGGTTTTCTCTGAACAGCTCGTTGAGGTAATTGTAATTATGAAGTAATTTGCTGGTATTTAAAGTAATGTATGACATTTTATTTTTTTAATCGCATTTCAAGATATTTACTGGAAAATCCTAGTTTCCGGTAAAGATGTATTGCCGGATTTTCCGGTTCACAATGGAGTGCGATATCTCCCTGTGAAGAGTCAATAGCATATTGCATCAGTTTTTTTCCGATGCCTTTCCCCCTTACATTCTTATTGGTAGCAATGTATACGAGAATATTTTCAGGAATATATCCGCCCATTCCGGTGTTGTTAATGACAACAGCTCCTGCAAGATCATTTTGATCTTCGTCTCTTGCAGTAATCACAATACCGCCCGGCTTGTTGTTATAGCCTAATGCGTAGTCGACAGCATCAGAAATATCTTTTTCCGGATCACCGTATTGTTCCAAATGTTCGAAAAGAAACTGAATGATCTCTTTTTTTTGATTAGCATTGGGTTGGTTTTCATCTGAATATTTTTGTAATGTTATCATAAATTTTTGTTTTATCCCGGAGAAGGCAGAGTAATATCAATGCCTATATTATCATCGGTTTTTCTTTTATTAGTCATTCGTTTACTTTTTAAGAAAAATAAAGGAATATCTGTATTGTTAATAATTTGTTTAAAGAAATTTTCCATAAAAA
Source organism: Chryseobacterium echinoideorum (assembly GCF_007474535.1). Classification (GTDB taxonomy): domain Bacteria; phylum Bacteroidota; class Bacteroidia; order Flavobacteriales; family Weeksellaceae; genus Chryseobacterium; species Chryseobacterium echinoideorum. Next base: position 105,476 of record NZ_VKNW01000008.1, read on the forward strand.
ATGACTTCCAGCTGTCTTCATCTTTATAATTAAGAATGATAATATCAGCGTCATCTTCTTGAGAAAATTTTGAAATCTGAGTAGCTTTGCTTCTTGTCATTAAAAACTGCGAGTCATAGTCTTGTGCTTTAATCGCAATATTTGTCCGCGCTCTTTGGTAAGCATCTTTGATTTTTAATAAATCATCTTCGTTACTTATTCCCAGAAGGCTAATAACACCTTTGTTTTTCTTTGCAATGGCAATCGATATATCTATTTTATCAGTTAGGTCTTCCAGAACTCTTACAGGCACAAGTATTTTATCAAAAGCATATTTTCTGCAATTTTCAGGAACAAGTAAAACAGAACTGTTGGTTTCCGTTAAAATTTGATAAGAAAGTGAACCTAAAAATAGCTGTGTAAAATTTTGCTGTCCAGAGCTTCCGCAGATTACAAGATCTACAGATTCCAGATCAATTGTATCATTAATCGCATGGATTAAACTATCATTTTTAATCATAGTCTGCAATTCCAGATCAGGATACTGTGACTTTACAGATATTTCAAGTTCACTGAGTGCAAACTCTGTTTTTTTATAATTTTCATCAATGGTTTCTGCACCAATTACTTGTTTTCCTGTTCTGTCTATGATGGTATGATTGGTAATATTGTGAAGTAATATGACTCTCGCTTTATGACGCAGGGCAATATTTACAGACATTATGACTGCATTCCGTGATTTCTCGGTGAAATCGACCGCGACTAAGATTGTGCTGATAAAATTCTGCATTTGAGGTTAGAATAATTCTAAAAGTTAATATGCAAAATTAGGTAATCAACGTTTCAATTGATGTGAAGAATGAATGTATTTATGGTATGATTTATCTTTTTTGAAATTATGTTCTGAAAGATATTGATGGTTATTAAAAAAATCTTTACTATAGGGTAAAGATTTTTAGCTTTATATGATTATCAAATCAAAATTTAAAAATTCTATTAAATTTCATTTCATTTTTAACTGAAATTATAATTGATAATGACAAGTCTTAAAACGAAATGCACAAAATCTTCGTCAGCCTTATTTCTGTTGATAAGTCTGTTTTTATAATCATAAGAGGTGAGTGTCTTGATCAAATTTTTATAAATATCGAAATCTTCACCCTTTAATTTTATTTTTACGAATCCGTCTTTTCTGTTGATAATCTGATCATCCAAAGTTCTTACTTTTAGGATAACCTCACACAATTTAGCACCCTTTCCGGTATATCTTTCAACAATATTTACCTTAAAAGCATCAAACAAAATAGCATGAAATACAAGATTGGCGTTAGATTCCGGTGTTCGAAGCTTAAGCTGATAATTCATTTTGAAATATTTTAAAAATGCGCATCGAAAATACAAAAAAATCCTCTAATTGTATTGGATTTTAATCATATTCCTGAGCATTTTGTGTTATGTTTTTAATACAAATGATAAAGGCTTATAAAGCCTATTCTTTAGTTAAATAAATCTTTTACTTTGTCAAAAAAAGTTTTTTCTTTTCCGGATGGTTCTGCAACCATCTCTCCGGAATTCATTTGTTTTTCAAAAAAATCTTTTTGCTCTTTTGTGAGTTTTTGCGGAGTCCAGACATTAATATGTATAAACATGTCGCCTTTTCCATAACTGTCGATACTAGGTAAACCTTTTCCTGCCAATCTTAAAATTTTTCCGGATTGAGTTCCTGCATCTATCGTTATTTTCACCTTTCCACCAACGGTAGGAATTTCTTTTTTAGTTCCGAGTGCAGCTTCAGCAAAAGAAATATATAACTCTTGGTGAAGATTGTCACCCTCTCTCTTTATCGTCTGATCAGATTCTTCTTCAATAATTACCAAAAGATCTCCGGGTACTCCTCCAAAAGGAGCATCATTACCCTTTCCTCTTACATTCAGCTGGATTCCGTCTCTGGCTCCTGCCGGTATATTAATGGTAACTTCTTCTTCATCTCTTATTAAACCCTGAGCATTAGCTCCTGCCGGAATTTTATCAGCTACTTTTCCGATTCCCTGACAGGTTCCGCAGGTAGTTTGGGTCTGCATCTGTCCGAACATGGTATTCATTACCTTCATCTGTACACCGGAACCGTTACATGTAGGGCAGGTTTTTGAAGTAGCACCTTCTGCCAGTTTCATTTTTTTTACCTTGAGAGTTTTCTGGGTTCCGTTAACCATTTCATCAAGGTTTAATTTTATTCTGACTCTCAGATTAGAACCTTTTACCTGTTGATGACCGCCGCCTCCTCCAAAGCCGCCGAAGCCACCTCCAAAAATATCTCCAAACTGGCTGAAAATATCTTCCATATTCATACCTCCGCCAAAACCGCCTCCACCAAAGCCACCGTTTCCGCCAACTCCAGCGTGACCAAATTGATCGTATCTGGCGCGTTTTTGCTCGTCGCTCAGCACTTCATAAGCTTCTGCAGCTTCTTTAAATTTTTCTTCTGCAACCTTATCTCCCGGATTTTTATCTGGGTGATATTTAATCGCCATTTTTCGGTAAGCTTTTTTTATTTCGTCGGCACTTGCAGATTTGCTTATCTCAAGCACTTCGTAATAATCTCTTTTTGACATGATATATTATAATTGATGATAGATAAATGATAATTGATGATTTTAAAATTCGGATGTGAAATTCTTATCAATTAATCACTCATCATTTATCATTAATAAATTTTAGTTTCCTGTAACTACTTTAGCAAAACGTATTACTTTTTCTCCTAAAGTATACCCTGTTTCAATAATATCTACAATTTTACCTTTCAATTCTTCAGAAGGAGCAGGGATTTGTGTAATCGCTTCGTGAAAATCTACATTAAAGCTATCTCCGGCTCTTACCTCCATTGCTTTAAGCCCTTTTTCCGTCAGTTTGCTTTTGAATTTATTATAAATCAGTTCCACGCCTTGAAGATCTGCTTCATTTCCGGTCTTTGCAATCTCTTTTATTGCTCTTTCGAAATCATCCAAAACTCCCAGCATAGAAATCATCATATCTTGATTGGCGTACTGAAAGAATTCCATTTTTTCTTTGGATGTTCTTTTTTTATAATTTTCAAATTCTGCATACAGTCTGATGTAACGATCTTTTTCTACTGCCAAAAGTTCTTCGGCAGAAGGAGTTTCTGTCACATTTTCTTGTTGAGTATCTTGAGTTTCGTTTACGTTTTCTTCCTGTTTATTGATGTTTTCTTCGTTGATATCCTGATTTTCCATATTTCAATAACTTTTTACACAGAGGTTTGTCAAACATTCTGCCAAAGAGGAAAAAATGACAATAAGGCAGATGTGAATGAATATTCATTGTCATTCATGACTCAAATTCTAGAAATATTCCTGAAAAATGATTATAAAAATGTCTGGAGTAAAAGATAGATATTCAGAAAGATGATAATAATTGAAATGATCCAGACAGAAATTTTAAGAAAAGGTTTATTAGCAAACTCACCCATTTTTGCTTTGTCATTCGTAAACATCACAAGCGGCACCACTGCAAAACTTAACTGCATCGAAAGAATGACCTGACTTAAAACCAGCAAATCGGTAGTTCCCTGTTCTCCATAAATGATAGTAACAATTAATGCAGGAATTACAGCAATTAATCTCGTAATTAATCTTCTCAGCCAAGGTTTTAGACGGATATTCAGAAACCCTTCCATTACAATTTGTCCGGCAAGTGTTCCTGTCAGTGTTGAATTTTGTCCGGATGCAAGAAGCGCAATTGCAAATGCAATACTTGCCATTGAAGCTCCTAATATAGGAGTCAACATTTTATAAGCATCATGAATATCTGCTACATTTTTATTGCCTGTAGTGTGAAATGTTGCAGCTGCTAAAATCAGAATAGCGGCATTGATGAAAAAAGCAATCAGTAAAGAAACTGTACTGTCTAATGTGGCAAATTTTATGGCTTCTTTTTTTCCTTCATGATCTCTTGTGTAATCTCTTGTCTGTACAATACTGCTGTGAAGATAGAGATTGTGCGGCATGACGGTCGCTCCCAAAATCCCTATTCCGATATACAGCATGGCAGGATTGGTAATAATCTCTTTTTGAGGAACCAGACCTCCTAAAATTGCATTAATTTCTGGTTTTGAAATTATAATTTCATATCCGAAGCAGGCAAGAATAATGAAAATCAGACCGGCAACAATACTTTCTATCCAGCGAAATCCTTTTGCCTGAAGGAGTAAAATTAAAAGCACATCAATGGTTGTGATCACAATTCCCCACGTAAGCGGAATTCCAAATAAAAGATTGAGCGCAATGGCAGAACCAATGACTTCTGCCAGATCGCATGCTGCAATAGCTATTTCGCAAAATACCCAAAGAATAAAATTTGTTGTAGGTTTAAAATGGTCTCTGCATGCTTGTGCTAAATCTCTTTCTGCAACAACACCAAGCTTTACAGAAAGATGCTGCAAGATCATTGCAAAAATATTGGAAATAAGAACAACGGAAAGTAATGTATATCCAAACTGTGCTCCGCCGGCAATATCAGTTGCCCAGTTTCCCGGATCCATATAACCTACGGCAATCATCAGACCCGGACCTGCAAAAGCGAGATATTTTCTCCAAAAACCAGATTTTTTTGGTATGGAGATGGAAGAGAATACTTCAGGTAAAGAGTTGGATGTTTTTTCTTTTCTCCACCCATTTTTTATATTGAGACTCATGTTTTGTTAGAATTGACTAACAAATTTAATTAAATAAAGCAAATAACAATATTATTTATAAATAAATCCTGAAAATATTTTTCAGGATTTATTATGTATAAGAAATTAGATTATTTTGTAAACCTTACAGACATTTTTCTGTCAATGGCTCTTTCATCATTCGAAGCACTTGCATCTACTGTGGCAAACTCGCTGCCATATCCGTCTGCAGATATTACCTGTGAACCAACTCCTTGTTGAGAAAGCCAGTTTTTTATATAATTGGCTCTTTCTGCAGAAAGTTTTAAATTTTTAGCCTCATCACCTGTTTTATCTGTATAACCGCCAATTTTTATTTTAGCTTCAGGAAAAGCTTTAAGAATGGCTACTAAATTTTGCAGCTGACTTTCTGATCCTGCTTCCAGTTCATTAGCGCTTCCTATTTTAAAGTTTACATGATCAAAATCATACCATTTGTTCTTTAAAGCTGCATCGTCTTGAGCATTAGTATATCCTCCGGATTTGAGGAAAGCGATCATTTGCTCTTCCATTCCACCTCTGTAGCCCTTCAATGAGGTTCCGTTCAGATCAATGTCTTCATCAATTCTTCCGGAATCTGTTACATTATTATTGCTCTGAATTGTGTCATTGGTTGTTGTCATAGAATCTCCCGAAACCGCTGTTGTCGTTGTTGTTTCTGTTTTTCTGCATTGTTCCCATAAGAAATAAGATGCGGCAAGAAGTAAAAGTAGAGGTAAAAGCCATTTCCAGATTGATCCACCTTCAGAAGATGTTTTCTTATCGGGAAATGTTCCGGTCTCTGCTGTACTTCTGGTAACTTCTACATGAGGTGTTTTTTCTTCAAATTTTTTGGTAGCCGGGTTTTCGTTGCCTTCAAAAGCATAACCTTTTGCCCAGTCTCCTACATTCAGAGAGGCTAAAGAAAGTCCTGCGGGAAGTAATGTTGAAACAACTCCTTTCTGCTCATCGAGCAACGAAGAAATTCCGTTTCTGTCTAAATTGTTATCGGAAGCATATTTCCCGATTGAACCTACAGTTGCTGCGGTAACAATATTAAGTAATGATGAGGATGAATTATTGCTGATTCCCGCATATGTAGCAATACTATTGATAATCCCGCTCAGTTTTTCACCAAAAATTGATGATAATAATCCTGCTATAAATGAATTTCCTGAGGTAACTCCCGATAAATTACCCAAAATTCCGTTGGATGAAGAGTTGGCAATAGTGTCTATAACAGTAGGATTTTCAGAATTATTTGCTAATCCGCCGACAATTACAGGTAGCATACCGGAAATTGCTTTTGAAACTCCAGCTTCGCTTTCTCCTAGTTGAGATGCAGTTTGTGAAACAAGTGCAGCACCTAGCTGCCCTTTAATAAGATCAATAATGTTTAAAGCCATAATAATTTATTTTGAAAATTAATGTTATTTAAAATTAAACAAAAATTTATCCAAATTCGCTTTAAAAATAAAAAATCTTTAAAAATTCTTAAAATTTTTAAAGATTTAATAATATTATGTTAAGTTTCTAATATGCTTTAGCGAACAAAACTCTTCTTTTTGACGTTTTACCGCTAATCATAGAAATTCCTTCTTCATGATCATCATTTAGAGGAATACATCTTATTGTCGCCTTGGTTTCTTCTTTTATTTTCTCTTCTTCCTCTTCTGTGCCGTCCCAGTGAGCGTAGATAAATCCGCCTTTTTCTTCAAGGGTTTTTTTGAATTCATCATAGGAATCTACTTTTGTAATATTTTCTTCTCTGAATTGTAAAGCTTTTTGATAAATATCTTTCTGAATGGTTTTTAATAAATCTTCGATATGAGAATCAATCCCTTCTAATGGTCGTGTTTCTTTGGTTAAATTATCTCTTCTTGCAATTTCTACAGAGTTGTTTTCAAGATCTTTCGGTCCGATAGCAATTCTTAAAGGAACTCCTTTAAGTTCATATTCCGCAAATTTCCAGCCCGGTTTATTTTGAGTATCGTTATCAAATTTTACTGAAATTCCTTTTAATTTTAATTTGTTTTGGATATCTAATGCTACTTCACTGATTTGACTCAATTGTTCTTCACCTTTAAAAATAGGAACAATAACTACCTGAATTGGAGCTAAAGTTGGTGGAAGTATCAATCCCAAATCATCAGAATGAGTCATAATTAAGGCTCCCATTAAGCGGGTAGAAGTTCCCCATGAAGTTGCCCATGCGTACTCAATCTTACCTTCTTTGTTGGTGAATTTTACATCAAAAGCTTTTGCGAAATTTTGCCCTAAGAAGTGGGATGTGCCTGCCTGTAATGCCTTTCCGTCCTGCATTAGTGCTTCAATGCAATAAGTTTCATCAGCACCCGCAAATCTTTCAGACGGAGTTTTTAATCCCTGAATAACCGGCATTGCCATAAAGTTTTCGGCAAAATCAGCATATACTTTATTCATTTTTTCAGCTTCTTCTATTGCCTCCTCACGTGTTGCATGAGCAGTATGACCTTCCTGCCAAAGAAACTCAGAGGTTCTAAGGAATAGTCTTGTTCGCATTTCCCAACGCACAACATTTGCCCATTGGTTGATAAGAATAGGGAGATCTCTGTAAGACTGAATCCAATTTTTATAGGTATTCCAGATAATGGCTTCTGAAGTAGGTCTTACAATAAGTTCTTCCTCAAGCTTAGCGTCAGGATCAACGATGAGCTTATGAGGATTATCAGGGTCTGTTTTAAGTCTGTAATGGGTAACAACAGCACATTCTTTAGCAAAACCTTCGGCATTTTTTTCTTCAGCTTCAAACAAGCTCTTGGGTACAAAAAGAGGGAAATAAGCATTCACGTGACCGGTTTCTTTGAATTTTTTATCCATTTCGTCACGCATTTTTTCCCAGATTGCGTAGCCGTAAGGTTTAATTACCATAGAACCCCTCACTCCTGAGTTTTCGGCTAAATCAGCCTTTACAACCAACTCATTATACCACTTGCTGTAATCTTCACTTCTTGAAGTTAATTTTGCCATTAATTTTTTTTTAATATTTTAACTTTTGTAAAATTATGTAATCTAAAAATAAAAATCTATTTTTGATAGATTTTTTATACCGAATTATTGGTATATTTTTGGTACAGAATGCAAATATAATTCAATTTAAAAAAAATATACATTATCATGAAGAGAAATATACATAAAAATTTATTTGGAATACTAAGATCTAAAGGTATTTTAGCTATTTCGAGTGGTTTGCTGTTGATGTCTTGTGGTGCGCAGATGGGAGGATATAGTGAGACGGACGGCGTTTACTACGATCCTAATAAAGATACGTTGCCAGAAGGTGTAATTATTAATAATCAAGGAAATAGAGTAGGCGATTATTACGATTACTATAACGACAGTAATGTCATAGAAAATGCACAGATAAATCAGCAGCAACAAAATAACCGTTATAATAATTGGAGTGATACCAATTTCAATTCATCTGCCACAGATTCTGACTGGGGCAATTTTGCCGGAAGTGAAACCAACTACTATGATAACTCATGGGGTTGGGGCTGGGGAGGAATGATGGGTTGGGGCTCACCTTGGGGCTGGAGCTATAATCCATACTGGGGCTGGGGTTCCGGTTGGGGAATGGGAGTTGGTTTTGGCTGGGGTAGCGGCTGGGGCTGGGGAGGCTTTAATCCTTATTGGGGATATGGCTGGAACAGCTGGAATACTCCTTACTGGGGCGGATGGGGAAATCCTTACTGGGGCTGGGGAACTGGTTACTGGGGAGGAAGTTATTATGCACCTGCTTACAGAAGAAGTGGAGCCAATGGACGATCAGGTTTTAATGGAAGCGCTTTATCAGGATACAGAAAAGGATCTGGATTTAGAAATAATACCAACGGTTTTAGATCAGGAAATACAAATATTGGCTTTAGACAAGGAAATACCAACTCAGGATTCAGACAAGGAACAACAAATGGGGGCTTTAGAAATCCATCCGGAATGAGAAATCCTAATAATGGTGTAAGACCTCAAAGACCAAACTATGACTACAGACCACAACAATCACAGCCAAGAAGAAATGACAATTACAGACCAAGTGATAATGGCGGTTTCAGATCAGGCGGATCCAATTCCGGAAGCAGTGGAGGCTTTAGAGGTGGTTCTTCAGGAGGAGGTGGCTTCAGATCAGGCGGCGGTGGCGGCGGTTTCAGATCAGGCGGCAGATAATATTAATCTTAATAACTATTCTTAAAAATAATGTTAAAAAAATCTTTAGTATTAATGGGTGTTACTGCAGCGTTTTATCTGCAGGCTCAGGATATATCTGTAATCAGAAATTCTGTTGACGTTTATTCTAACACACCAATGACAGGAAATTCAAAATTTAATGCAATGGCTGGTTCAAATGGAGCTTTGGGAGGCGATGCTTCTTCATTGCTTACCAACCCTGCCGGTTTAGGTGTGGCTATTGCAGGTGATGTTTCCGCAACATTGTCTATAGAAAATAACAAAAATACAAGTTCACTTGCAGGAAACTCAATCAATTATAATATTAGCAAAGCAAATATAGGTAATGTGGGAGGCGTTGCGGTCTTTCAGCTTATGACGGAAACTCCGTGGAAATTTATTAATCTTGGAGCTAATATTTCTACTACATCTATTGAAAATTATGTAGAATCTCCGGGTAATACAAATGTTGTAATTGCTAAAAATCTTATTGATGGTTCAGGAAATAATGTCATAGGAAACCTATCTTATCTGGGGCAGGCTTACAACCGATATGGCACTCAAACTAAATTTAATTTAGGTGTAGGAGCGAATTATAATAACTCACTGTATCTTGGTGCAAGTATTAATATGCACTACGTAGATCTAGAACAATACGACAGTGCAAGTTTTGGATTAGATTTAGATAATACTGCTTATACTTTCGATAAACAGTATACTCCTTTTTCTGAAAAATCAAACGGCTTCTCTGCAAGTCTTGGCGTGATCGGAAAAGTGACCAATCAACTGAGATTGGGAGCATCAATTGAAACACCGACTTGGTGGTCTTTGGATAGAATTTATACTGATCATTATACGGGAACAGATGGATATATTTATGCCGATAGTTTTGTAGAAGACAGAAGGTTCAGATCTCCAATGAAAGCTACTCTAAGCGGTGCATTTGTTCCAAGCAAAAATTTTGCTTTAAATGTAGATTATACATTGGGACTTACAAAACCAAGATATAAAGTTCAAGGAGATGCCGAAACAGAATTAAACTCTTTCTTTAGTGACAATTATAAGAATATGTCTGAGATAAAAGTTGGAGCTGAGTATAGAATTAAGTCATTCCGTCTGAGAGGAGGGTATGCTTATAGTTCAAGCCCGTTTGATAATATGACTGTAAGTGCATTTACTAACACAGGTTCTGTTTCGCAGACAAACTTCAGCAATCTGATTTTGGGAGACAGAAATACGATTGGTGCTGGTTTAGGCTACGATTTTGGTAAGTTCTATGTTGATGCATCATATCAAAATATAACCTCAAACTATAAAAATCCTTTCCTCGCAGGATATGAAGATTTCGGAACAGGGTATTATTCTGCGGATTTTGATGTGACAAATCCTGATTCTGTCGTGTCAGACGTAAAAAATGTAAGAAACAATTTCTTCCTGACTGTAGGATGGAAATTTTAAAATAATTGATTTTATAAAAGGCTTCAGAATTACTTTCTGAAGCCTTTTTTGTTGGTTGCAATCTACTTAAAATAATTTACGCTGCTATTATGAATTTTGAAACTCACTAATGAAATGAAGCTTCACATTAGGAAATTTTTCCTGAGTCATATGAATGGTAAAAGAAGAATCTGCCAAAAATACAAGCTGATTGTATTTGTCTCGTGCTAAAAATCTCTGTTTCAATCTGGCAAATTCCTTGAATTCTTCAGATTTCTCATCTGCTTCCACCCAACAGGCTTTATGCATAGAAAGTGGCTCATAAGTACATTTTGCTCCATATTCATGCTCCAAACGATATTGTATTACTTCATACTGAAGTGCTCCAACGGTTCCGATAATTTTTCTGTTATTCATTTCAAGAGTAAACAGCTGGGCAACACCTTCATCCATCAACTGATCAATTCCTTTAGCAAGCTGTTTTGCTTTTAAAGGATCATTATTATTAATATATCTGAAATGTTCAGGAGAGAAATTCGGAATTCCTTTGAAACTCAATTTTTCGCCGCCCGTCAATGTATCTCCAATTCTGAAATTTCCTGTATCATGTAAACCTACAATATCACCAGGAAAACTTTCATCTACCACCTCTTTTTTATCAGCAAAGAAAGCATTGGGAGAAGAAAATTTCATTTTTTTTCCTTCCCTTACTAATAAATAGTTTTCGTTTCTTTTAAATGTTCCTGAAACAATTTTCACAAAAGCCAAACGGTCTCTGTGTTTAGGGTCCATATTGGCATGAATCTTAAATACAAAACCCGTGAACTGATTTTCTTCCGGCTTTACTATACGTAGATCACTTTCTTTGGGTTGTGGCATCGGTGCAATATCAATGAACGCATCCAAAAGCTCACGAACTCCGAAATTGTTTAAAGCTGAACCGAAAAATACAGGCTGAAGGTCTCCTTTCATATAATCTTCACGGCTAAATTCAGGATAAACAGACTGTACAAGATCTAGCTCTTCTCTTAAAGTAGCTGCTGCTTTTTCACCGATTACCTCATCAACAGAAGTATCATTAATATCATCAAACTTAATTGCCTCGCCAACTTTCTGTTTTTTCTCTTCCAAAAAGAGCTGTATATTATTTTCCCAGATATTGTATATTCCCTGAAAATCACTTCCCATACCAATCGGTAATGAAAGCGGACAGACTGTTAATCCCAGTTTTTGTTCTACTTCATCCAGCAAATCAAATGCATCTTTACCTTCACGGTCTAGCTTATTGATGAAAACCAACATAGGAATATTTCTCATACGACAAACCTGAACCAGTTTTTCTGTCTGTTCCTCAACCCCTTTTGCTACATCAATCACAACAATAACAGAATCTACAGCGGTTAAAGTTCGGTAAGTATCTTCAGCAAAATCTTTGTGACCGGGAGTATCAAGAATATTAATTTTGTGATCTCTGTACTCAAATGCCAAAACGGATGTTGCTACAGAAATTCCTCTCTGCCTCTCAATTTCCATGAAATCGGAAGTAGCTCCTTTTTTTATTTTGTTGGATTTTACTGCGCCAGCTTCCTGAATTGCACCTCCGAAGAGAAGTAGTTTTTCGGTAAGAGTGGTTTTTCCGGCATCGGGGTGAGAAATAATCCCGAATGTTTTTCTTTTTTCTATTTCTTTGATTAAGTCTGACATATCGTATTTTGAAGTTGCAAAAATCGTGAATTTTAATGGATTGTGAAAATCTAATATTTCGGAACAGAGTACCTTACATTTACTTGTTCAATTATAAGGCTGATGTAAGTGTTTTCAACGACAAAAAAATTATCTTTGTTACTGTAATTTTTAGACATGGAAAAAAACAGATATCCGAAATTTATTTTTGATTGGGTGGGAGGTTTAATTCTTTTTGCAGGCTACATTGCAGGAAGTATGTTGGTAGGCTTTTTTATATTGATTGTGAAGGTTCTTTTTCAGATTGATGTGGCTCAGAAGCCTTGGTTTCTAATGCTTGGCAATGCTGTGGTATTTCCATTAATTATTGCCTTTTTCGATTTTTTTGTAGTGCGTCCTTCTACAAAAATGAAATTGAATTTTAATTTTTCACCCACAAATTTTTCTACCTACCTTCTCGTTTTTCCTATGATGTTCGGAATGATGCTGATAGGGGAATTTACGACCTCGCTTATTCCAACAACAGGACCTTTTTTTGGAGATATTTATCGGTTTTTTGAAAATGTAATGAAAAGTTTAACTGATGATCCAGCCGTTATGATTATAGCAGCTGTGATTATGGCACCCGTTTTTGAAGAAATTATTTTCAGGGGAATCATTCAGAAAGGGATGATTAATAACGGGGTAAAGCCTTGGAAGGCAATTGTAGTTGCGTCTTTATTATTTGGTCTTATTCATGGAAATCCTTGGCAATTTGTAGGAGCATCGTTGCTAGGAACGGTTTTAGGATTAGTTTATTACAAAACAAAATCATTGCTTTTGCCGATTCTGCTGCATGGTTTTAATAATTTAACTTCATCAATTCTTATTTTTTATACCCAGAAAGAAAGTTTTGCAGAGGCTTTTCGTTTGGAAGAATGGATGATATTAATTATCGGAATTATATTGTTTGCGTTATTTTATTACTTATTTATGAAAAAACATAAAATACATTATTCTGAAAATTAGCATCGGTGAATTTAGGAGTAAAGTATAAAAAAGCATATCAATTTTCATGATATTCTTTTTTTAGTTATTAATTTTTAGGCTTAATCATCCATGGAATAATAAAGTAGAAAGCAGTGGCGGTCACCGTAAGCAGAATACCGGTTCCGATCCATAAAATCATAAAACCAAATTTTTCAGCTATTAAAGTTCCAAGGTAAGGAGTTATAATAAATGCAATAGAAAATGCAATCCCATTGAGTCCCATATAAGCTCCTTTATTGTTTTTTCCGGATCTGAGAGCCGTAATTGTTGACATAAATGGTAATGCCCAAATTTCTCCCACAGATAGCAAGGTCATCGAAATAATCAGCGTTATCATGCTGTAGTCAAATCCAAGCATTGTATAAGAAAGTCCGCAAATAAAAGTTCCCAAAAACATAGTTTTGGCTAAGTTGAGGTATTTTTCTGCTGCCTGAACCAATCCCATTTCCAATAATACAACTATAAAACCGCTGTAACCCAGAAGATAACCAATATTCTGCTGGCTTATATGCGCTGTTTCTTTATAAAAAATCGTCAAAGTACTAAAAAGCTGAAAAAAACATATTGAAAAAAGCATACACAAAAAACAGTAAATCAGAAATTTGCCATCTTTATAAGGTGAGTTTTCTTTTTTCAGTTCAATAGCTTCTTTTACTTTTCTTGCTTTCAATTTTGCTAATTTATTCCGTTTATTAAAAAAGATAATATATAGAATACCTGCTGACAGCGCAGCCAGAGCATTAGAATAAAACAAAAACTCATAAGATATTGCCGATAAAATTCCACCTAAAGCAGGACCGATGGAAAACCCCAGATTAATTGCCATTCGGTTTAGAGAAAAAGCCCGTGTTATGTTTTCAGGTTTTGCATATTTGGTAATAGCAACTGAGTTGGCAGGACGAAATGAATCGCTTACAATACTTTGCAATAAAATGATGGCTGCCACTCCGATTTCTGTTTTAAATAATGGAATTAAACAAAATAACGGAACACTCAATAATAAGCTGAGATATTGTACTTTATATTCTCCGAATTTGTCGGTTATAAAACCTCCAAACCATGAACCGATTACCGAACCGATTCCAAAGAAACTTAGTACAATACCCGTGTTTTCTATATTAAATTTTAAATGGTCAGTCATGTAAACACCCAAAAAGGGAAGTACCATCGAACCGGAACGGTTGATGAGCATAACCAAAGCTAACATCCAGCTTTCTTTAGAGAGTCCTTTGAAGGAGTTAGTGTATAAATGTATAAGTTTCACAATTTCTAAAATTTAATAGTTTATTTAATAGTCCGGATTTATAAAAACGAAAAAACAGGACTTAAAAAATAAGCCCTGTTTTATTTATTTAAATAAACAATTTTTTTACTCCGGCTTATAAGAGTCTTTCAATGTCACAGTTCTGTTGAATACAAAATTGGTATCCGTAGAATCCTGGTCTTTTGTAAAATAGCCAATTCTCTGGAATTGAAGAGGTTCTCCAATCGCAACATCTTTTAAGCTTGGCTCAGCAAATCCCTGAATTGTCGTTACAGAATCAGGATTGATGAAGTTTAAGAAGTCTACATCTTTCTCTGCATCAGGCTGTTCTACTGTAAATAATTTATCGTAATTTCTTACTTCCACCGGAATTGCGTGTTTTGCAGAAACCCAGTGAATCGTGCCTTTTACTTTTCTTAAGCTTTCTTCAGTTCCGCTTCCAGACTTAGATTTTTCGTCATAAGTCGCATAAATTGTCGTGATTTCTCCGTTTTCATCTTTTTCTACTCTTTCTCCTTTAATGATATAAGCAGATTTCAGGCGAACTTCACCGCCTAACTTTAATCTGAAAAATTTGTTATTTGCTTCTTCCTTAAAGTCTTCACGCTCAATATACAGTTCTCTTGAAAACGGAATTTCTCTTGTTCCTGCATTTTCCTGTTCAGGATTGTTTTCTGTTTCCAGCCATTCTTCTTTTCCTTCAGGATAGTTTTCAATGATCAATTTCACAGGATCTACCACCGTCATTACACGTTTTGCGATCTTATTCAAATCTTCACGAACGCAGAATTCCAATAGCTGAATTTCAATTAAGTTTTCTCTTTTGGCAACTCCTACTTTTTCAATGAAATTTCTAATGGATACTGGGGTAAAACCTTTTCTTCTCATTCCGGAAATCGTAGGCATTCTCGGATCATCCCAACCATTCACTACTTTTTCGGCAATCAGCCTCTGTAGTTTTCTTTTCGAAGTAATCATGTAAGAAACATTCATTCTCGCAAATTCTCTCTGCTTGTTTTTTACTTTTCCTTCTTCATAAACCTGATCTAAATACCAGTTATAAAGCGGTCTGTGATTTTCAAACTCCAAAGAACACAGTGAGTGAGAAATTTGTTCGATATAGTCAGATTCACCATGCGCCCAGTCGTACATAGGATAAATTTTCCACGCCGTTCCTGTTCTGTGGTGAGGTTTGTTCAGAATTCTGTACATGACAGGATCACGCATATTCATATTGGGCGAAGTCATGTCGATTTTTGCACGAAGAGACATCGAACCGCTTTCAAATTCTCCGTTTTTCATTCTTTCGAATAAATCTAAAGATTCTTCAACAGGACGATTTCTGTATGGTGATTCAATTCCCGGTTCAGCAGGATTTTTTCTCTGCTCAGTGATCAATTCGGAAGGCTGCTCATCTACATAAGCTTTTCCTTCTTTAATAAGCTGAACTGCCCAATCGTAAAGCTGCTGGAAGTAATCGGAAGCGTACAACTCTTTATCCCATTTAAAACCAAGCCATTCAACATCTTTTTTTATTGAATCTACAAATTCCTGTTCTTCTTTTTCAGGATTTGTATCGTCGAAACGGAGATTTACGGGAGCATTGTATTTTTCGCCTAAGCCAAAGTTGATGCAGATCGCTTTTGTATGTCCTACATGCAGATAACCGTTGGGCTCAGGCGGAAAACGGAAACGGATATGATCTCTTTCCAGACCGTTTGCCAGATCTTCTTCTATGATTTGCTCAATAAAATTGAGTGATTTTTTTTCTTCTTCCATTAAGTTCGCTTTAAAAGTCGCACCAGACGACAATTTGCAAATTTAGTAAATTTAGATGTTTAAAAAAAAATAAAGATTTTTAAAGAAAATTCACAACTATTGGAACTTTTTCACGATTTTTGCTTTACCAAAAAATAAATATTACCTGTACGTTATGAATAAGTTCAAAAAAAAATTCTCTGACTTTTTAAATTACATCAAAAAATCTATTTTTATTGATGGTGTAGTTTAACTATTTTTCAAGAATACCTGTTTCAAAGAAAAGTTTATCCCCATCTAAATGTAAGGAACTGGAAAAGTTATTTGTAAATAAATTTCCTGTTCCTAATCCTTGGGGCATATTGCTTTTCTTTGTAAAAGTGTACTGAGAAATAGCATTAAGACCTATGTTGCTTTCCAGTGCTGAGGTAATCCACCACCCAATATTAGTTTTTTCGGCAAGGAATATCCACTCATCTGATCCGGAAAAACCTCCAACTAGTGCAGGTTTTAGGATGATATACTGAGGTTTGATTGTTTCAAGGAGCTTTTTCTTTTCAAGATAATCAGTTATACCTATTAATTCTTCATCCAGCGCAATTGGAATTGGTGTATCAAAGCATAACTCTGTCATGTCATCCCAATTTCCTGCTTTTATAGGCTGTTCTATAGAATGAATTTCTAAATCTGCTAGTTGCCTCAAAACGATCTTTGCTTCCTCTTTAGTAAAACCTCCATTAGCATCAACCCGAATTTCAAGCTGGTCTTTTGTGAATGTTTTTCTTAACTCTTGAAGAATTGTATATTCCGATTGCCAGTCTACACCAATTTTTAATTTAATACAATAAAAACCGTTTTCCAGCTTATCTGTAATTTGTTCCTGCATATATTCAACATCACCCATCCAGATCAGTCCGTTGATTGTTATTGCTGATTTTCCTTCGGTAAACTCGCTCGGGAAATAAATGTTTTTTCCATGTTGGAGATTGAGCATTGCCTGTTCGTAACCAAACCAGATTGAAGGAAATTCTTTTAATTCATCCTTTAAAAAGTCAGGGTTGTGATTGATGTTTTCACAAAGCCATTGCAGTTTTTCTTCATAATCGGGTCGGTCATCAAAGCTCAATCCCCGAAAAATTGCACATTCACCGATGCCTTTTTTATCCTTGTCGAAAACTTCGAGAATATAAGTCTCCTTATCAAGCAAAACGCCGCGAGATGTTCCACTCGGGCGTTTAAATTGTAATAAATATTTAAAATATTTTGCTGTCATTATTTTACACTGTCAATTCGCATAAATTCTTCTGCTTTTTCTACCATATCAACACATCCACAGAAAAATGGTATTCTTTGATGAAGTTCTGTCGGCTCAATTTCCAGAATCCTTCTAAAGCCGTCTGTGGCTTTTGCTCCTGCTTGTTCAGCCAGAAAAGCCATCGGATTACATTCATACAGCAATCTTAGTTTTCCGTTTGGAGCCTGCGAATAAGAAGGGTAGATGTAAATTCCTCCTTTAAGCATATTCCTGTGAAAGTCTGCAACAAGCGAGCCGATGTATCTGGATGTGTAAGGTCTGTCGCCTTCTTCCATCTGGCAATATTTAAGGTAATTTTTTACTCCTTGAGGAAATTTGATGTAGTTTCCTTCGTTGATGGAATAAATTTTTCCTGTTTTCGGAAATGTCATGTTAGGATGAGAAAGATAGTACGTTCCTAAAGAAGGGTCAAGTGTAAAACCATTTACTCCGTTTCCTGTTGTATAAACAATCATGGTTGATGAACCGTAAATCACATAACCGGCTGCGATCTGATTGATTCCTTTTTGTAAAAAATCTTCAAGCTGCACAGCAGTTCCGGGTTCTGTAACTCTTCTGTAAATAGAAAAAATGGTACCTACAGAAACATTTACATCAATGTTTGATGAGCCGTCAAGAGGATCAATTAATACAACATATTTGCTAAGATGTCCGTTTTCTCCACATTTGATGTCAATAAAATCATCATTTTCCTCAGAGGCGATTCCGCAGACTACTTCTCTTTGGGATAAAGCTGTAATGAAAATCTCGTTAGCGATTACGTCTAGTTTCTGCTGTTCTTCCCCCTGTACATTTTCATTTCCTGCTTTTCCGATGATATCTGCAATACCTGCTTTATTAACTTCCCTGTTTACAACTTTAGATGCTAATCTTATGGCACTCAGAAGACGCGAAAACTCTCCTGTGGAATATTGGAAGTCATCCTGTTTGTCAATAAGAAATTCCCCTAAGGTCTGTAATGGCTGATTTGACATATTTTATTTTTTACGATTTGTTCCAAATTTCGGAAAATTTATTTCAAATAAAAAATTAAATAAGTAATTATTTAAATATTTGAAATTCAATGTTTTATTGTTTTATTTCTGTTGTTGTTATCAATTTTTCATTAATAATAAAAAACTAATTCAATGGTTAAAATTGATTATTTCAGGAATATTCCGAATTTTAATAAAATCTTAATCCTATTACAATACTAGGGTATTTCATATCTCGGTGTAAATTTATAATTTTGTGACCCATAAAAAACGATCGTCAATTTTTATCTAACAATTTTATTTCTAACTATTTAATGAAAATTTTTAAGTTTGGTGGAGCGTCAGTAAAAGATGCCGCAAGTGTAAAAAATGTATCTATGGTTCTTGAAAGTCAGGGATTTGAAAAATGCCTTCTGGTGATTTCGGCTATGGGTAAAACAACCAATGAACTGGAAAAAGTGGTTGAACTGTACTTTAGTAAAGAAAATTACCAAACTGAAATTGAAAAGATAAAACGAAAGCACATCGAAATTGCGGAAGGTTTATTCCCTGAAAAGCATGCAGTATTTGCAGAGATCAATTTGTTTTTTGATGATATAGATTCATTTTTAAGACGAAATAAATCTCCAAACTATAATTTTGTTTACGATCAGGTAGTCAGCTGCGGAGAAATGATTTCTACAAAAATTGTAAGCGAATATCTGAATGAAATTCAGTTTAACAACCAATGGCTGGATGCAAGAGATTTTGTGAAAACAGATAATTCTTACCGTGAAGGGGTGGTAAACTGGGAAAAAACAGAAGAGTTTATTTCACATCTAAGCAAAGAAATATGTTATGTAACGCAGGGTTTTATAGGTTCTGATGAGAATAATTTTACCGTCACTTTAGGAAGAGAAGGATCAGATTATTCTGCGGCTATTTTTGCTTATTGCATGAGCGCAGAAGCAATGACTATCTGGAAAGATGTTCCCGGTGTGATGACAGGAGATCCAAGAAAATTTACAGATGTTACTCTGCTTTCCAATATTTCCTATGAAGAAGCGATTGAGATGGCTTATTACGGAGCTAGCGTAATCCACCCTAAAACACTGCAACCATTAAAGCAGAAAAATATTCCTTTCTTTGTGAAATCTTTTATAGATCCTTCTAAAGCAGGAACAAAAGTGGGGATTTCAGATAAAAATCAGAATGAGGAATCTTATATTTTAAAGGAAAGCCAAACATTACTAAAAATTTCAACAAGAGACTTTTCTTTCATCGCTGAAGATCACATGAGTTTGATTTTTAATTACTTAGCTAAATATAAAATTAAGGTTTCTTTGATGCAAAACTCGGCAATTTCTCTCGAACTTTGTCTTGAAGATAAATTTAATAATATAGGTGAACTGGATGGTGAGCTGCAGAAAGTGTTTAAAACAGATATTATAAAAAATGTATCTTTATTTACTGTAAGGAATGTAAAAAAAGAAAATATCGACAAATTTTATCAGGGAAAAAGTGTATTATTGGAGCAAATTGCAAATAATACACTGCAAATGGTAACACAATAAAACTAATTTCGACTAAAAACACATGAGCTTAATCTCGAAAAACGATTTAATACAAGCTGCCGGTCTGAATAAAATAGGTTTTCTAAAGAATCCTGTTGCTTCTGCTGTGATGAATATTACAAAAATAAATGAAGTCAACAGGCTTTATGATAAACTAAAAGATAAAGAAGGCAAAGATTTTTTTGATTCGTTTGTTCGGGAAAGAAATTTAAGCTACATCGCATTTGAAGAAGATCTCGCTAAAATTCCGAAAACAGGACCATTCATTTTGATTTCCAATCATCCGCTTGGAGCAATAGACGGAATTTTGATGTGCAAAGTTCTTTCAGAGATCCGACCAGATTTTAAAGTGATGGGAAATTTTCTGTTGGAGAAAATAAAACCCATGGAGCCTTACGTGATTCCTGTCAACCCTTTTGAAGGAAGAAAATCTATCAGGAATAGTGCAACGGGAATGCGCGAAACACTTAAGCATCTTGAAAATGGCGGTTGTGTAGGGATTTTTCCGGCAGGGGAAGTTTCCAATAAGAATAATCCTTACGGAGAGATTTTGGATCGGGAGTGGGAAAAACCTGCTCTTAAATTGATCAGGATGGCAAAAGTACCTGTAGTTCCGATGTATTTTCATGCTAAAAACAGTACTTTATTTTATCAGGTTGCCAAAATTCATCCCAATTTGCAGACACTGATGCTTCCGACTGAGATGATGAACGACCGTGAGAAACCAATCAGAATAAGAATAGGACGTCCCATTACCGTAAAAGTGATGGATGAAATGGAAAACATTGAGGAGCTGGGTGAGTTTCTGAAGCGTAAGGTTTACATGATGAAATCTTATTACGAAAAAAGAAAATCTATCGCACAGTCTATTAATCTCAAAAATCTGTATGTGAAATTTCCTTTGCTAAAAGAAGAAAATATTGTACAGAATATCATAGACGAAACACCAAAAGAAGACATTCTGAAAGACATTTCCAAGCTGAAAGGAACAGACAGAATGCTCTTTAGCAATGGTAATTATGAGATTTATTTTACTCCTTACGAAGAAATTCCTTCAGTAATGAGAGAGATCGGAAGACAAAGAGAGCTTACTTTCCGTGCAGTAGGTGAAGGAAGCAATCTGCCTTTTGATCTGGATGAGTATGATCAGCATTATCATCATTTGTTTTTGTGGGATAATGCCGCCGAAAAACTTGCTGGAGCTTACCGTATGGCATTAGGTAAGGATGTGATGAAGAAATTTGGAATAAAAGGTTTTTACACCAGTTCTTTATTTGAATTTGAGCAGGATATCCATCCATTCTTCAAAAAAGTGATAGAAATGGGGAGAGCCTACATTTGCGAAGAATATCAGCAGAAGCCGCTTCCGTTATTCTTGCTGTGGCGTGGAATTGTTCATGTATGCTTAAGGAACCCTGACCATAAATTTCTGATGGGCGGAGTAAGCATTTCCAATAAATTTTCTGAGTTTTCCAAATCATTGATGATTGAGTTTATGCGTTCTAATTATTATGATTCTGCAGTTGCTCAATACATTACTCCGAAAAATGATTTTAAAGTAAAACTCAGAGAACGTGATAAACATCTTTTTCTGAGTGAAATGAATGCAGACCTCAACAAGCTGGATAAGTTTATTGATGATCTGGAACCTGAACTCAGAATGCCGGTTTTAATTAAAAAATATATTAAGCAGAATGCGAAGGTTATTGCTTTCAATGTTGACCCAAATTTCAATGATGCGATTGATGGTCTCATGTACATTAGAATAAGTGACCTTCCGGAAAGCACGATAAAGCCGGTTTTGGAGGAAATGAGCGAGCAGATAAGAAAAGAACAGGAAAATAATCAAGCTGAAAATCAGTAAGTTTTTATTTTCATCAAAAAAATGTTGCGTAATACTTGCTTCATATACCAAAACTTCCTACTTTTGCATCACTTTAAAACAACGAAGTAAGGTTTCTTAGCTCAGTTGGTAGAGCAACGGACTGAAAATCCGTGTGTCCCTGGTTCGATTCCTGGAGAAACCACAAAAACCGCCTGTAAAAAGGCGGTTTTAATTTCAAAAGTTTTAAATGGTAAGGTTTCTTAGCTCAGTTGGTAGAGCAACGGACTGAAAATCCGTGTGTCCCTGGTTCGATTCCTGGAGAAACCACTCAAAACCACTCTTTTTTCAGAGTGGTTTTTGTTTTTTGGCTAATTACGTAATATTAATATTGTAATTTTGTTATCAATGAAAGAATACAGATTACAGCCCAGATTTAAAGATTCATCTCATTTTAAAAATTTTTGGGAACAAGGAAATGGTAAACAGCTGATTGATTTGTCCGGCGCTGAAGTCAGTTTTAAAGACTTTGACCAGTTTTCTGAATTCTACTATCATATAGACAAAGTAGGTGATGAAGTAGTGAAGGATGTTTATTTTACAAAAAAATTTCACGAAGCATCAAGAGAAATAGAACAATATATCAGAAATGGTGTTTCTGTAAATGAAAACGTACCTGAAAGCGTAAAAGAATTGTTTGAACAAACACAGAAAATACCCGACTGGCTCAATTATGACCTTCTGAAAAGCGGAGCAGAACTTTGTATGAGAAGTAACCTTGATTCGCTTATTTCCTTAAGAGATTATTGTCTGATCGGAGGTTATGATTACGCTTACCTCAATAAACCTCTGATGGCTACTGAAGCCTTAAAAAAAGGTGCGGTGAAGAGACTTTCGGAGACGCTTGATTTTTGGGTGAATGTTACCCGTTACAATGCGTTGAAAATTCGTCATAAAGGATACGAATTTGCGATTAAAACAAGGCTGATTCATTCTTACGCAAGACTTTCTATTAAAAAAAATTACAAAGAATGGGATACTGAAAACTGGGGAGAGCCGATTAATTCATGGGATATGATGGCAACCTACATTGGCTTTAGCCTGGTTTTTATGCACAGTCTGAAAAAGCTTGGAAATGTTGTTTCTGACGAAGAAGAGAAAGGACTTTTTCATCTCTGGAAATATGTGGGATATCTTTTGGGGATTCCTGAAAAGATTCTTCCTGATGACAAAAAACAGGCAACAGAATATTTTTATCTTTGGACAGCTGTTCAGCCCTCTTCGGATAATGATTCTGTATTGCTTGCTAATTATCTGCTCAATGAATCATTAGAAAATCCGATACTTAAATATCAGTTCCAGCGCAGAAATCTCCGTTATCTTCATATTTGCTGCACATGGTATTTATTGGGCGATGAGGTCTGCAAACGGTTGAAAATTCCGGATGTACCTTTTAAAAGCGGATTTCCTCTCACTAAAAAGTTCATAAACAAAATGTACAATAATCTGATAAGCCGGAAATCAAGGATTAAAAGAGGAAATAAGGATCAGATGAAAGTACTTGAAGACTATCTGAATATTACAAACAATTCCAATTTTCATTAAAATCAAATGACTTTTTTGATCCGAATTTTATCTGCTCAAAATATTCAGAGACTTTTGTTTTAATCATCGCATCAGTGAAAAATTATACTTTTTTTAACATCTGCAAACATTTTCAAACCCAAATAAAATTAGATTTTAATAGTAAAATTTCGTATTTTTGATAAATTATATTTAATCGAATGAGTAATATTGACGATAAGAAAAAAGCACTTGCACTGGTGCTTGATAAATTAGATAAAACGTACGGAAAAGGTACGGTAATGACATTAGGAGATGATTCTGTTGACAATACTATTGAAGTAATACCTTCAGGCTCTTTAGGATTAGACATCGCATTAGGAGTGGGAGGTTATCCAAGAGGCAGAATTATTGAAATTTATGGTCCTGAATCTTCAGGTAAAACAACTTTAACGCTTCATGCTATTGCAGAGGCTCAAAAAGCCGGCGGAATTGCTGCTTTTATTGATGCTGAACATGCTTTTGACAGATCTTATGCTTCGAAATTGGGGATTGATCTGGAAAATCTGATCATTTCACAGCCGGATAACGGAGAGCAGGCTTTGGAAATTGCAGATAATCTTATCCGTTCCGGAGCTATTGATATTGTAGTCATTGACTCTGTGGCTGCATTGACTCCTAAAGCTGAAATTGAAGGTGAAATGGGAGACTCTAAAATGGGTCTTCATGCAAGGTTGATGTCACAGGCTTTAAGAAAATTAACAGCTACTATCTCAAGAACGAAATGTACTGTGATTTTCATCAACCAGTTGAGAGAAAAAATAGGGGTGATGTTTGGAAATCCTGAAACAACAACAGGTGGAAATGCTCTTAAATTTTATGCTTCTGTAAGAGTTGATATCAGAAAGGCAAGCGCTCCTATTAAAAACGGAGATGAAGCTGTCGGAAGCCGTGTAAAGGTAAAGATTGTGAAAAATAAAGTTGCTCCTCCTTTCAAACAAGCTGAATTTGACATCATGTACGGAGAAGGAGTTTCTAAAGTAGGAGAGATTCTTGATACCGCAGTTGACCTGGGTGTTGTAAAGAAAAGCGGATCATGGTTCAGCTATGAAGATTCTAAGCTGGGACAGGGAAGAGATTCTGTAAAAGATGTTTTGAAAGACAACCCTGAACTGGCGGAGGAAATAGAAGGTAAAATCAAAGAAGAACTGAAAAATAAATAAGTTTTTTTCTTATAATAAATTAAAGGACTGCTCGAATAAGGGCAGTCCTTTTTTAGTGAAAATAATTTTAATGAATTATATATGATTCATTAAAAAACACGCCTGAATTTCAGGCGTGTTCTTTTGTTAATATGAAGAAAATAATATTAGAATATTATAAACCAGCCCATCCTGTAGCCCAAGTCGGAGTATTTGTTCCGTTACCGGCTCCTGTTGCAGAGTTATTTTCAACAAATGTATTAGCTAGAACGGTTACAGCTGATCCTGCAGTGCTTTTTGCAGAAGCTTTTGTATTAACTGTTTCGAATTTTACATTCGTAATTTTGTTGGTTCCGTTAAAGTATGCTACTGAAGCATCGTGTTCTACGTTGATACCAGTTGCCCAGTTAGACAAAACGATATTATCAAAAGTACCATAAGTACCAACTCTTAATTTTATTCCGTCAGCTTCACCCGTTGTTCCTCCTATGAAAGTAGCATTCTTGATGGTAGGATTAGATCTTGGGCTTGCATTATGGTCATTTGAGTTGTTATCAGCTTCAATTCCTCTGTTACCAACACCATTGGCTCTTCTTTTAGTATAAATGTTTGTTGCAGTACCATTCCAACCTTCAGTCCAGTCAAAAGCATCATCTTCATTAGATACAGATACAACATTAGAAACATTTACGGTTCCTCCGAAGAATTCAATCCCATCATCAGATCCGTTGATCATAGAAATATTATCAATAGTAGTTCCGTTACCTACTCCGAAAAGAGAAAGACCGTTAAATTCCTTATCAGCAGTAAATATTGCTCCCGCATATTCAATTCTTACATATTTTAGTGTTCCTGAATTGTCTGATACGTTTGTTCCGCCATACGTAGCATTACCAACTTCTGCTGTAGCTGTAGTTCCTTTATTGATAGGTGCTTTTCCGCAGATTACCAAACCGCCCCAGCTTCCAGGTGTAGCAACTGGAGAAGTGAATACGATGGGTGAAGAAGCAGTACCATTTGCAAAGATCTTACCATCTTGTTCAACTGTAATATATGCAGAAGTACCACCTGTAGCTTCAATTCTTGTACCTGCAGGAATTACCAAAACCCCACCTGCTTTCACTGCAACAGCACCTGTAAGCTTATATACTTTAGCAGGATTAAGCGTAACTGTTTCACCAGATTTTACCTCTCCTTTGAAGTTGTTGGGATCTGAAGCGATTCCTGTTACAACAATTTCTTCATCATCATTATCACTACAAGAGTGAAATACTACAGTGGTAGTTGATAAGATTAATGCTGCGGCTAATAATTTTAAAGTGTTCTTTTTCATTTTTACAATTTTTATATTTATTTTTTTGGATTTAGAATTCATAAGAAATGCTGGCTCCTACAGCAGATCCTCTTTTATATTTTTTAGATACCAGTTCGTTTCCGGTAAGTGGGTTATCCTGAACTCTTGTAAAGTATGGATTGATCAGATTTCTACCTGTTAAAGAAAATCCCATTCCGTTTGATAATTTAAATTTCAATGTCGCATCTAGAGTGCTAAATGCTTTATCTACCAAATTTCCTCTGTTTTGAGTACCCAGAGAGTAGATATTATCAGATATATAAGAATAAGAAATTACAAAATCTGCCGTGTTTTTATTTCCCCATTTGTGTTCAAGCCCTAAGTTTACGTTCGCAAGGAAATCGGAAGCACCCTGCATTTTGTCTTTAGTTACATTGAAATTGGTAGAGTAATTAGACTTTCCTGATCCCGAATTTTCTTTGGCAACTTTTGGGTTATCAAGTTCTTGTTCTGTGTTTAGATAAGTACCATTCAGAAATGTATAAAGTCTTGTTTTTCCTGAATCGTAAATATCTTTTCGAACTTCTGCTTCTAATCCGAAAACTCTCCCAGTGTCGCCTACGTTCATCACAGAGGTAGAGTTTGAAGATGAATTAATTGTAACTCTTGCAAGCGGATTTTGGATATATTTTCCAAATGCCGTTAATGAAATCAGTTCACTTTTTTTAGGAAACCATTCCCATTTTAAGTCTACATTATAATTATCTGCAAGATAGTTTGAAGGATTACCTAAAGTACTTTCATCTACATTTTCATATTCAAATGGTGCAATTTCAAGGAGTAGTGGGGAAGTGTAGGTTTTAGATCCGGCTAATCTTATATTATTTCTGTCATTTAAGCTGTATTTCAAATTGAAAGCGGGTAAAATTTTATCATAATCCCTGTCCTGTTTTCCTTCCAAAAGAGCTGTATTATATTTCAGTTTTTGCATCAGGTTTTCATACCTTACACCTATTTGAGCTGTGAATTTCTCACTGAATTTATAATCCACATTTACATATCCTGCATTATTGGTCATTTCTGAGGTAAAGGTTTGCGGGATCAAAGCCTGATCCGGGCTATACTTCACATCTCCTCTGAATGTTACAATGTCAAAAAATGCTCCTGTCTGATAATTTCCTACATTAAAGAAAGAATCATAGTTTTTAGGATCTACATAATAACTCCCCTGTACAGGTAAGATTCTGAAGTTATATTGTGTTGCCTTAAAATCACTTTCTTTATATCTTCCACTATATCCCAAGGTAATTTTTGCGTTTTCGCCCCATTTGTAATCAGCATGGATGTCACCTACAAAATCATTTTCTAAAAGCTGATCAAAATACCTGTTGTTTGCTCCGGGGTTACTGCTCGCAAAGAAGCTGTAGTCTTGAATCTTGTCATATACAGTGACGTTTTGCTGTCTGTCTGGTCTTCTGCTGTCAAGTCTGTTGTAGCCTAAATTCCAGGTGATTTTTAAAGGTTCAGAAATACTATGTTCTCCTCTTAGCTGATTAACAATTAAATCATTTATTCTGTAGGTAGCTCTTCGTTGTTGTGTGACAAATCTTTCCTGATTAGCATCGTTATCATAATAATCCCTGTTAAATCCGGCATAATTTCCTAAAGTCTGCTCAGAGGTATGGATATAATTGGATGATAAATTGATATTGTGATTTGGGTTCAGTTTATAATTAATATTTACCAAACCTGTTGTGTTGGTAGTATATTTGAATTCTTCTGCCTTACTGTACATTCTTAGGGGGTCATCCTGAGCGCCATAAGATCCTCCGGTAGTTCCGGAAAAGTATTCATAGCTGTTATCAAATCCTCCGTATCCGAAAATGCTTAACTTCCCTTGTTGTCCTATTTTAAAGTTAGTTCCAAAATCAAAACTCAGATTTGAGTTAAACGGATTATTCACTTCTCTATCCTTCCATGAGGTTTTAAAAACATATCCGTTGTTTGCAATAGCATTTTTAGAAGGCTGTTCTATTTTTGTAAATCCAAAATAATTAGGTCCGTCCTGTAAGAAAAAGTTGTTTTTCTGAATTGCATTAAAATTAACTGAAGATCCCAGGTTTATTTTGAAATAAGGTTTCCCTGTATACACTTTAGATACAATATCAACATTGGCTCCTGACATATCTCCCCAGATTCTTGGGTTGTAAACTTTTTCCAGACCAATGTAATCAATCATATCAGTCTTAATGATACTCAAGTCAATATTTTTGTACAATGGGTCGTTAGAGGGTACCTGAAGTCCGTTAATCGTTGTAGAGTTATTACGGTCTCCCAATCCACGGATGAAAATTTGCCCGCTTCCTTCTTGTTTTTGTGAGCCGGTAGCTTTGGTTACTGCTACAGATACATCACCTACACCTTGTTTTTCCAGCTGTACAGAACCAACTCTTTCAATTACTTCAACAGATTTTTTCTGAATGCTGATAATGTTAGACTCACTGCCTTTCTTTGTATTTCCGCGGATTACAACCCCTTCAATATTTTTTTCGTTTTTTACAGTGTCATTTTTTTGTTGAGCGTAAAACAATGTTCCGGATGTAGTAAGGAATAATGCAGCGATACTCAGTTTTCTAAAATTCATTTTCTTTTTACTAATTACTTTCGGTGCAAAGGAATAAAAGTTTAGTCTTGTAATTGGTTTAGTAAAATTTAATTTTTTCTTAACTAAATATTACGAAAACGACATTATTGTTAACTTTATATGAACGATAAACATTACATTAATTCATCATTCAAAATTTGTTAACTTTGAAAACGTAAAAATTGAAAATGAATCAAAAGAAAATACTTCTGATAGATGACGAGCTGGATATCTTGGAAATTCTGTCTTACAATCTTGAGAAAGAAGGATATGATATCTATACCGCAACAAATGGTAACGAGGGAATTGAAAAAGCAAAGGAGATCATTCCTGATCTTATTTTGCTGGATGTCATGATGCCGGAAAAAGACGGGATAGAAACCTGTCAGGAACTTCGTAAAGTAAAAGAGCTTCAGAAAACCCTTATCGTATTTCTTTCTGCAAGAAGCGAGGAGTTTTCTCAATTGGCTGGTTTTCAGGCGGGAGCTAATGATTATGTGGTGAAATTAATCAAGCCGAAAATTCTTATTTCTAAAGTAAATGCTTTGCTGCAGCTTACTTCACAAGTGTCAGATAATTCCAAACTAATAGAAATAGGAGATTTGGTGATTGATAAAGACAACTTCAGAGTTTCAAAAAGCGGACAGCAGTTTTTATTACCAAAAAAAGAGTTTGATCTATTGTATCTTTTGGCATCAAATACCGAAAAAGTATTCAAAAGAGAAGAAATCCTTGAAAAAGTTTGGGGAAATGATGTGATTGTTGGCGAAAGAACTATTGATGTACACATCAGAAGACTGCGCGAGAAACTGGGCATCAATACCATTCAGACGTTAAAAGGAATAGGATATAAGCTTATTGTTTAAGTTTTAAATTCTTTACATTTACACCTAATCCAAAAATATTGTAAAATTGAAGTTTTACAGGCTTACTTTCGTTTCTTCATGTCTTTTAACGATGGCAATGTTTATATTGGTCATCACTTTCGACACCTTAAAAGATATTTACTATCCAACTTCCAAGTTTACGATAGGTCTTATTTTGGGAGTTATTCTGATGTTTTTCATCAATTATGTGATTTTGGAGCTGTTATTTAATTATTATGCTAAAAAGCAGGTCAGAAAAATATCTAAAATTCTTCCTGAGGAGATTATTTACAGCGACCAGAACAATATAACCCTGAAAGAACTGGGTGAAAGATTCTCGGATTTCAATCAGCAGAAAGTCACAGAAATGGACATGATGAAGGAAATGGAAAGCTACCGTAAAGAATACATCGGAAATGTTTCCCACGAGCTGAAAACACCACTTTTTTCAATACAGGGATATGTAGAAACACTTATGGATGGAGGTGTGGAAAACTTAAAAATCAGAGATAAATATCTGGAAAGAATTGGCAATTCGGTAGAAAGACTTATTGCCATTGTCAATGATCTGGATATGATCAACAGACTTGAAGCAGGGGAAATTAATCTCAATATCTCAAGATTTGATGTCAATATTTTAATCAAGGAAATTTTTGATCTTCTTGATCTTGAAGCAGAAAAAAATAATACCATGCTGCAGATTCAGACTTTGCAGCCACAAATTTTTGTAGAAGCTGATAAACAGAAAATATCGCAGGTTTTCATCAACTTAATTTCAAATGCCATTCATTATGCCAACAGGCAGGAAGCCAAAGTAATTGTAAAAACCAGTGTTTTGCGAAATAAAGTACTCATTGAAGTTATTGATAACGGAATGGGGATAAAGGCTGAGCTTTTACCAAGAATTTTTGAAAGATTTTACCGGGTAGAAAGCAGCCGCAGCAGAAGACAGGGCGGTTCTGGTCTGGGATTGGCAATCGTAAAACACATTCTGGAAGCACACAACGAAAATATCACTGTAGAAAGCGTCTATCTTGAAGGAACTAAATTCAGTTTTATGCTCGAAAAAAGCAAATGATTTCGGGGAAATGTAAGAAAAAAAACTTTCTAAAAAAAAGCGTAAATATTTTTGACGAAATATCAATTATTATATATTTGCAACAAGAATTTATCATAATAAATAAGGCAAAAAGTAATTGAAATACTGATATGGTTTACAAAATCCGGGTAATATTAGATACGAAAGAAGACATTTTCCGTGATGTAGAAATCAAAGGAAAACAAACACTCTGGAACTTACATTTGGGTATTAAAAGTGCATTCAATCTCAGCGGAGATGAGTTATCTACTTTTAATCTTCTGGAAGAAGACGGTACTGTGGTAAAAAGTGTGCCTCTTGAGGACATGAGTGATGATGGCGATGGCGAAATTATGTCAGACGTTTACATTGATGAAGCATTTGAATCTATTGGCGACAAGGCTCAGTTTCAATACGGTCTTTTAGATCTTTGGGAGTTTTTCTGTGAGCTTATTGAGATTAATGAAGAGACAAAAGGAGTAAATTATCCTATAACAACCTACAGATTTGGAAATGCACCTCTTAAAGCTCCTGTAAAAAGCGGAAGTTCTTCCAGTTCAAAAAACAAAAAATCTGCAATGCCTTTGTTGGACGATGATTTTAATTTTGACGATGACTTCAGCGGAAGTAGTAATTTTATAGATGAAGATGACGATTTTGAAGATGACGACGACGATTTCGATGATGATGTTTTTGACGATGATGACGATGATGATAACGAAAGATAACCAGTAAATATACAGCCCTGAAATTTTCAGGGCTTTTTTTATTCTTAAATTTAAGCCAGCAAAAATCTTATTAGTATTTTTGTTTCAAAATACGATTATGCGAAGAGTTATTTTTGCCGGAATAATTAGTTTGGGATTAATCTCCTGCACTACAAAAACAAATC
This sequence comes from Chryseobacterium echinoideorum, assembly GCF_007474535.1. Taxonomy (GTDB): domain Bacteria; phylum Bacteroidota; class Bacteroidia; order Flavobacteriales; family Weeksellaceae; genus Chryseobacterium; species Chryseobacterium echinoideorum. The sequence goes on from NZ_VKNW01000008.1 coordinate 136,740, forward strand.
TAAAAAAGATGAATTTACCACAAAACTGGAAACACACCACCAATATTTATGAAGTCAATGTAAGACAATATACTCAGGAAGGAACCTTTCAGGCTTTTGAAAAAGAAATGCCGCGGCTCAAAAATATGGGCATAGAAACTTTGTGGTTTATGCCGGTTACGCCAATTGCGCAGAAAAATAAAAAAGGAAGTCTGGGAAGTCAATATGCAGCCGCAGATTATGTTTCCATTAATCCGGAATTCGGAACAATGGATGATTTCAAAAGATTGGTGAAAAAAGCCCATCGTTTAGGTTTAAAAGTGATTATAGACTGGGTTGCCAATCATACAGGCTGGGATCATGTGTGGACAAAAACGCATCCTGAATTTTACCTGAAAGACGAAACCGGCAATTTTAAAATAGCCTCCGGAATGGATGATATCATCGAATTAGATTATCAAAATCCCGAAATGCGCAAAGAAATGATTGAAGCCATGAAATTCTGGATCAGAGAAACAGATATTGATGGATTCAGATGCGATTTAGCATCCTGGGTAGAAGTAGATTTCTGGCAGCAGGCAAGACCCGAAGTGGAAAAAATAAAGCCTCTTTTCTGGATCGGTGAATTTGATGAACTGGAAAATCCTGATTATGGAAAAGTATTTGATGCAAGCTATTCCTGGAAATGGATGCACAAATCGGCAGATTTTTATAAAAACAATGAGCCTATTCATGAGCTCACAGATTTGCTGAGACAATACTCGCAGATAGGAGATTCATCCATGAGAGCCTGGTTTACGTCTAATCATGATGAAAACTCGTGGAACGGAACAGAATACGAAAAATACGGTGATATTGCTTTACCAATGGCTGTTTTTTCGGTAACATGGAACGGCATTCCGCTTTTGTATTCCGGTCAGGAGCTGCCTAATCTCAAAAGGCTGGAGTTTTTTGAAAAAGATCCTATTGCATGGACCAATAATTATAAAATGGCAGATTTCTACAGAACACTGCTCGAGCTGAAATCTTCCAATCCGGCTTTGCGTGGAGGAGATCCGACTGTTTCCACCTATCTGCTTAACACTACAGCCAACGACAAAATTTTTGCCTACATCAGAAAAAACGGTGAAAATGAAGTTCTTACAGTTTTAAATTTCTCAAAACAACCCGTAGAATTCAGCATTGAAGATGATCATGTTTCAGGAACCTTTAAAAATGTGTTTGATGGGACTAAAAGAGATTTTAGTAACGGTAAAAATTTCAGTTTTAAAGTTTCTGATTATGCTGTTTTTGAAAAGTAAATGATTGAAATTGAAGAATGAATAAACAGGAGATTATTGATGTCTTGCATCAAAAAACAGCAGAGAAAATACAGGGTCTGGAAAAGCTCATTGCTGAAACCCGTGCTTCCAACAACGATACCAAAAGTTCAATGGGAGACAAATACGAAACAGGAAGAGAAATGCTGCAACAGCAGATCAACAATCTTCAGATTCAGCTGAATGAAGCAATGAAGCAACAGATATTTGTTAAAAGTATCGTTGCGAAGCCTTCCCAAAAAGTAGAAAAAGGAGCAGTTGTCAGTACAGAAAAAGGAGTGTTTTTTATTTCTGTTTCTTTGGGTGAAATTGCAATCAATGAGCATAAGTTGATGTGTATTTCTCCCGAGTCCCCTTTGGCTAAAGCAATGAACGGCAAGTCAGTTAATGATGTTTTTACTTTAAATAATGTAGCTCAAAAGATTATTAATATCGAATAATTTTTTTAATAATAACTTAAGCAAAACTCCATCAAGCTTTTTGATGGAGTTATTTGTATAGCTGCGTCCTGATTTCAATTAAAAGTTTTTCTGCTTTTTCTTTGTCGGGAAAATCTTGCAAAATAGAACTTTCTGACAACAAATGTAATTCTTCGATCAGTCGGTCTGCAAGCAGCAACAAATCATCATAATCCCATTTTCCGGCTTTGATGTCTAGCAATTCTTCCCGATTTTTTACCCGGATTTCGAGCCGATTATTCCTGAAAATATTAACTGCGGACTGCAACAGGCGAATCGTGTGCATCATGTTTTTGCTGTCGTAGTTCTTTCCATGCTGTTGATTGGTGTTGTATCGGTCTTCGTTTCGTTGGGCAACCCAATCCCAGTATTCTTTATAATTTTTGCAATATGTAGAATAGGCATCCTGATTGAAAAACAAATAAGCATCTGATTTTTCACCTTTAGCAATAGAAGATAAACTCACCTCGTTGGAATCTTCACTTTTGAAAATTCCTTTGTAGTTTTTGTTTCCTGTTTTGTCATAAAACAACGCAAAAAGACCTTTAGAGTGAGGCATTTTTACCAGACCACAAAGCTCTTGTAGGAAATTCCTTTTTTCCAGCCAGTTTTTTGCAGGAATGGAATTTGAATTTTCCAGAATCACACAAAAATCCAGAATTCCTTTTCGTTCTTTTTCAACCGGATTGACAATTTTTTTATTCAGCCCTCTCGCTTTTTGAATTTGGGCAGAAGCATATCCGCCAAAAGTATCTTTACACAATTTTGAAAGAAAATTTTCCTGCTGATAAAGATCCATCAAAGGATTTTTGTACAAAATACAATCTTCGGGAGTGGCGAGAATTTCCAGAATATTGGGATTATTTTTCAGCAAAAGTTCGGTGAACCGTCCGATTTCGTAATACGTAATATCATTGGTTTCATTAGAAATCTGCGGAATATAATTCAGTCCGAAAAAATCTTCTTTCGGTAAATAATATACTCCTTTTATATCGGTATCTGAGTTTTCTGTTGCCAGACCGAAAGAGCGGCTTCCGGAAATGACTTCGAATAGGAGAAGGTTGCGGGATTTTAGATCTTCTATTTTCATAATTTCTAATATATTAATATCTCTCTAAAAACCCTCTCCATCTCATTCTTATCCGAATTTCCGGAAGAAAGTGTTTTAGACTTTTCCTCATTATCCAGTATCATTTTCTCCAAAAATCCAAACAATTCCCAGTCATTCGGATGATGATAAGATTCTCCTTTTGTAGCTTTTAATGCGATTAAATTTTCTATTTTCGCTCTTGTAAAATCATCTACCAAAACCAGCAATTCACTGAATAAAACAGGCGGAACTGTTCCTTTTTCTATGATCCATTTTCCGGTTAAAGTTGTTCTAAGACAGTAAAAATAAGATTTTAGTTTCACTTCATCGGTTCGGCAGGCTTCCAGATATTTTTTACTCATACTCAGATAATGGTAAGAAACGGCTATCGGAGAAAAACATTCTTCTGCCAAAGGTTTGAAAAGTTCGTAGAATTTTTCATTTTTCACATAAACGATAGGGGAGTAGAACCAACTCAGCAAAGCTGCGTTTGATTTTAAAAGCAAATGAAAAGTCTTTCTCAAATCCCATCCGGAACCATCCAGATCGTCTACGGTCATAAATTCTATGGTTTCATCTTTATCCCACGGCGAAAGATACCAGTCTTTTTCGTGTCGGTATATGAAGCGTATATCATAATCGCTGTCTGGAGACGCAAATCCCCATGCGCGGCTTCCCGATTCTACGGCAAGCAATATTTCTATGTTTCTTTTGGCTTCTATTTCTTTTAGTTTTTCCAGTATTTTTGGTGTCATTGTTTTTAATTTATAATGCAAAATAATTAATTACCTGCGCAGTCTTTTTACGCAGTATGTTTGATACAACTATCTTTTTCGAGATTTTCCAAAGAACAATCAAAGTCCGAATCTGTTTTAGAAAAAGAAAAATATCCAAAAGGTTTTGTCATACGAGAATAGAATTTTACTAAGCAAGAATGTGGAATCGCAAAAATACAAACTTACAAGGCAAAAATGTAAAGCTACATCAGGACAAAGTAAAGTAACAATGTGAAAAGTAATATTACATCAGATGAATGTGAAACTGCATCATGCCAATGTAGAATAACATCGAAAAAAAATAAAAATACATTGCAAAAAAATAAAGTTACATCATAAAAATGCAACTTTACTTTAATAAAATATGGGATTACTAAGTTTCAATATTATTCAGATGTAATCACAAATTATTTTCTGTTCGTAAATTCTATTGCGGAGACAGTGGCATATTCAGGGGAGGTGGCTCCATACAAACTTTTTACGTATTTCTTAATTTTGAGGGAGATGGCGTACAGTCCGGTTTCTTCTGCATAAAGAATCCTGTCACGTTCTATAATTTTGGTGTTCAGCTCAGACTCGGTCTGGTCTACAGCTAAGGTTGCCGCCTTTAATGACTCGTGATAGGTGTTTAGGTTTTGTAATTTGATGTTGTCTTCATTGGGAGCATAAGCGGGTAGGGTGGAAAGCATCTGTAAAAGAAGACCGAAATTTTCAGCTTTTGAGGTGAAAGACTGTCGGGAAGTGGATGAGGTTTTAGGAGCTTCTTTGCCTTCCTCAACCGGTGCATTATTCTTCCTTGAACTGCCATGAATTGTCTGTACTAAAGATCTTGCCTGATCTAGTGTTCCCTGCGGTAAGCCCACAATTTCCAATAGATTGATAATGCTGGTACAGGTAGAACTCAAATTTTTGAAAGCGGTCTGACGGGCAACGATGGCGTTTTTATTAGCGTTTCGTTTGTCTCCAACTTCTGTTAGTTTTGCATTGGCATCATTGTATAAATTCTGTAGACTTGCCACTGTAATATCGGCAATCGGTGGATTGTAAAGGCTGTACGCAGAAACTTGTTGGGTAATTTTTTGAAGGTTCGCTACATTTTTTGCGTGACCTACTTCTGATGTGCTTGACATATCAAATGTGTTTTATTGTTAATGATTCAAATATAAAAATTATTTTGAATGTGTGGTAGATTTTGTTTGGGTATTTTGATTGTTAGGGTGTTATGTTAAGTTGACGTAATTAAAAAGACCGGAATTGCTTCTGGTCTTTTTTTCGCAAACGTCTGGCAAGATGTACGAGCGAGACAATTTTAGCAATAGGGTTATTTTTTATTTAATTCCCCCTTTATTAATCTTTCAAAAAGCTCTCTTAATCTATTGTTATTATAGTATTTTTTTTCATCAAAAAATAAGTCACCCTTAGGTTGTTGTTTATTTTTTAATGTAGTTTTTAGACATTCTGTAACTATTAGCCACGCAGCATTTTCATTTTCAAAATCTGCAATTGGTTTGGCTGTATAAGGTAATGCTGTGTAAGTACTCAGATTAAAATCTTCAATTTCTGAATCCCAAATACAAAAGTCCATTATAATTGGAATAATAATAAAATCCTTATCTTTTTTCTTTCTCTCTATTGCTTTTTTTACTTCGTATTCAAAAATATAATTCGTTTTCATAAAGTTTGGGCTAATCATGAAACATATTATATTTGATTCATCAAAATGATTTTGAATATTTTCATCCCATTTTTCACCTGCCCTTAATTCTGTACAGTACCAAGTATTCAATAATTTGTCTCTCTCCAAAGCAGATAAATGATCTTGGAATCTGTTTACCATTACTAAATCTTTTTTACTGTAGGATATAAATAATTTGTTGATCATATTTTTATTTTCTAAATATTGTTTGTAATCAATTACTCTAATATCTTTATGTGAGAGATTTTTTTCTTCTTTTTTATCTACAATTTTTCTTTCACTAAAAACAAATTTCTTTTTTTCTGCGTTTTCATTCAATAATTTTAAAGAAACAAAATCTACATTGTTGACTGTTACCATTTCCTCATAGTAATCTTCAATGTTTATTTTCTTTTCTTCAATATCTTTCTGCTCTAATTTAAAAAATTTATTATTGATTTCCTTTATGTAATCAATTACTTCTGAAACAAAGATATTTTCTTTATCTGAATTATTTAATTTAAAAATATCTATACATGCATTACTTTTCTGCTTATCATTATTTTTACCATTTTTAAATTTAATATGAAGAATTTGTTCGGTTATATCATCTTTAATGATTAACCCATCCTTCCAATAATAGAATTTTTTTCCATCTCCTATAGTTTTCTTACCATATCTATTAAAAAAATCAAGAATAAATGTTTTGTGTATAAAGCCATTGTAGTCAAATCTACGATATGGGAGTCTATTTTCAAGTAAAAATAGACTAACTCCGTCAGATGGTTCTTTAGGTAGATATAAAGGAGCAATATATTTATTATTAATTGGATTGGTAAAAATAATTTTAAATTCTTCCATTAATTGTAGTAAACCCACTATTAATTCATTTTCAGAATCCAAACCCAACAAATCACTTATGTATTTTCTATCAAATTCACCATTAAAATCAAAAAGTCCATCAAGAATTTTGTAAATGCTTGTAAAAACCCATTCTTTGTTTAAGTATACCTTACTGTAATCATGTAAATGAAAGATTAAACCTAACTGTTTTAAATAGCTACATAAATCTTTTGCTTCATCTTCTGAAATATTCTTGGCAAGATTTTTATTACAATAGTTTATAAATTCCTTAAAAGTTAATATTTGCTTTTCATTATAATTATTAAGTTTAGTTCTTATTATATGTTGATACTCTAGTATATTACTACCAATTGTTTTCATGTCATTTATAATTTCAGATAGTAAAAAATCAAAATGATTTAAATTTCTCCTATCTAATATATCAACATTAATAAAATCATATATAAAAGGATATTTTTTTTCACTCTTTAGTTCTGAATTATTGAGATGTTCTATGTCGTTTGCTTTGGAAACTTTATTTTGTATAGTTAAAACGCTGCTGTCAAACTCATAACTGATTTTATCATTTACGACTATATTAGACTTTTCTTTTATAAAATGCTTAATTGATTCTAACCAATATTCTACGGGATAATCTTGTGTTTCAATATTTTTTTCTGAACCATTAACTTTTTGATACAGTTGTCTTGTTTCTAAATTGTTAGTTTTTTTTTCCCATAGTATAAAATAAATTGTATTCTTGGTGAAAAAAATTTGATGAGTATCATGATAATAGTCTTGACCACCAAAGTCAAATACTCTCATATTACATTTCTCACCGATTTTTTTTATAACTTCCTTACTAGGAATATCCCTTTCAACCATCCAATGTGTTGCATCGTGAGGTTTATTCAAATCTTTTTCACCTGCTAAATAATTTACTAGTGTTGTTTTGCCAGCTTCGCTGTTACCAACTAATACCAATTTCAGTTCTTTGTTTACTACAGTTTTCCATTCACTTTCAAAATATCTAATTACCGCTTCTTTACCAGTATTTATTGTTTCATAATTAGGTTCTTTTAAAGGATTATCTCTGATGTTTATAGTTTTTTTTAACCATTTAGAATTGGTAATATCTATGTCTGTTTTTTCTAAGAGATTAAGTAAAGGTTTAATACTTTTAATTTTATTTGTATGTAAATCTATAGTTTTAAGAGAAAGAATATTTTTTAGATTGGTTACAGTATTTAACTTATTATTGCTTAGATATAATTCTTGCAGGTTTGGGAATTTCGTTAAGGTATTGAATGTTGTTAATTTATTATTGTTTAGATGAATTATTTTTAAGTTAGGCAGTTTTTGACTATTCTTTACTAATATTTTTTCAATATTGTTATTACTTACATTTAGATATTCTAAATTTTTTAATGAAAAAATATGTGCTATGTCTTTTATTCTCCATCTATTCCATAGATTTTCATTCTTCCAATCTCCTCCAATAATCAGTTTCTTTAGATTAGTAAGTTTTTTAATGTCCAATGGGATATATTCTAGATTATTTGGATAAAAATTATTATCACTATAAACTTTATCCCAGTTTTCAGACTTTTCATTATATTCTGCATAATGATTACTTAAGATTAATTCCTCTAATTTTTCAAGTTCAAATAATTCAGGAATAAAGTCAAGATTTGTTAATCCCATCATACCCAAATCGAGCTTTGTTTCGTTATTAATTCTTGCCTTCTCTATGTTTTTTTTACAAATTTTAACGTTTTCAGCAACCATTTCGAACCATTTAACTACATATTCTTCACCATTAAAATAAACGTCTTGGGGCGGAAAAATTAGAGGATTTTCAAAAGCATTAACAAAGTTTATTTTTTTGTTTTTTAATGATGGATATAAAGGTCCTAAATCAATAATTTTGTTTTGACCAATTAATAATTCTTCATTTATTTTGATATGTTGAAGAGGAGAAATATCTTCTATTTGATTGTCAGATATATTTAAACTATCTAATTCGGCAATTTTAGAAAATACTGATATGTCGCTTAAACTATTTTTATCTATTGAAACACTTCTAAGATTTTTCAAATTTTCTAATCCATCAATGTTTTCTATTTTGTTATTACCTAAGTCTAATCTGCTTAGTTTTTTAAATGAAAATAGAGGCTTCAAATCTCTTAAAAAATTATTTGATAAGTTTAGAACGATTAAATTTTTTAATGTAGAGATATTTTCTATCTCATTAATTTTATTACCGTATAACCACAATTCACTTAATTTTGGTAAATGTAATTTTGGTATAAAACTTATATTGTTACCATCTAGATAGAGATTTAAAAGATTTTCTAGTTTAGAAATAGGTGATATATCTGAAATGTTATTTGCCGATAAATCTAAAAATTCCAATGCCTTGAAACTAGAAATATCATTAATTTCAGATAGTTCATTTCTATCAATCTTTAGATGTGTAAGAGTATTAGCAATTGGAATCAAGCCCTGTAAATCATAAATGGAATTTTCGCTAATATTTAATTTTAAAACTTCACCTTTAAGGTTTTCACTATAATAGTTTCTATTCTTATAAAATTCTGTTTTTGAATAAAAATTCTCATTTTCTTCGATTTTTTCAAGCTTTATATTATAGTAGTATTCAATATTCGTAATTTTTGTATTCATGGTTTGAAGTTATTCGGAACTAGTAGCACTCTAACAAAAATACTATTATAAATAGAAAAAAGATTACGGTAACCCATAATCTTCTCATTATTTTCTAAACTTCTTCTTTTTCCAAGGCGCATTCTTCCCCACATCACCCGCCATAATACATCCGTACGGCATTACTTCATCCAGAACTTCACACAATCCGTATTCTTCAATTTGCGCTCTTACATTTTTGGCACTTTTATAAGCGGTTGGAAGCTCAGAAATATCAATTTCGTTGGTAAAAAATCTCACATCCAGACCTTGCGTTTCCTCAGCAAAAACTTCATCAATGGTTTTATGGGCGAGAGATTTTTTATGAAAACTTCTGCTGAAGTTTCTCCCGGCTCCGTGAGGAGCAAAGCCTAAATTTCTGTCGTTGGTTGTCCCTTGGACAATCAGTACAGGTTCCGCCATATTCAGAGGAATCAGTCTCGGACCTGTAATATCCGGCAAAAATTTGTCGTCCAGCGGCGTTGCTCCTTTCGCATGGTAGAATAGATCTCCATCTCTGAATACAAAATTATGTTCGTTCCAATATCTGTTTAGTTTCTCGGTGTTTAATTTTTCCAAAGTCGCATTGTGAATAGATTCGTGGTTTTCTTTCGTCCATTTTCTGATGAGCTGCAAGGCTTCCCAATATTGTTCTCCTTCTTCAGTTTCATACGGAATCCACGCATTTTCTTTCAACGTTTCGGGCGAAAGTTCCATTCTGAAACGGTTGGCGACTTTCATTCCTTTGTCGTACAATTTTGCACCAGGCGCTCTGGAACCGTGATGGGTTACCAACATCGTATTTCCTGTGTTTTTCGAAATCCCAACAAACAAGAAATGGTTTCCGTCGCCCTGAGTTCCCATATGCGAACGGGCAATGCTGATCAGGTTTTCATCATTTAGAAAAAGGTTTTTTCTAAAAGCATCCATCAAATCCTGAGACATCGGCATTTGTTCGCCTCTTGGTCTTCCCCCGTAACCGAAATGCGTGATAGAATGCGCTGCATCCAAAACTTCTTTCGGATTGATTTTTCCAAAATCTGTCAACATTACTGAGCAACAAATATCTGCCGAATGAAATCCCGGGTGAATCGCATTTTTCGCCACCACAACACCGCCAACCGGAATATGACCTTCCGGACCAGTCGGACAGGCATCGGGCATAATTGCGCCATTAATTAATGTCGGTGTTTTCATTAGGACATTCATTGTATTGATGACTTTTTCCACATTATCATTTTCACTTTCGTGTTCTGCGCGGATGTTGATGATAAATTCTGCGGGATTTTCCAATAAAGAAATCGGTTCCGGCGATTTGAATTGCTTCAGATATTCTAACATTTCATTTTCGTCCAATTGATTTTCGTTGATAAATTCCAAAGCCTCCGCAAACCATTTTCCCGGTCTGTACCCTAAAGCGATTAAATCGTCTCCTGTAAATTTATTTTCCATTTTTTTTATTTTTTTAATTCTTTATTTTTACTTGACTACTTCAAACTATGTCGTTAGGTTTTGGCAGCTTTATCCGTCCTCCGTTCCCGCTTTTTTGTTCCGCTTCGCTCCACAAAAAGAGCTCCACTCAGGCCGGGCTGCGAGCAATTCGCTGTTCAATTTCCCTTGTTTGATGATGCAAAGTAATAGTGTAAGTGCGCAATGTTTTTGCGTTGTGATATTTTTTTATACATTTAATGAAAATTTTTTAAAAACGCAGAATGAACCATTTGAGTCCAGAAATATTCCAGGCCTTTCAAACCAAGCTGAAAACCGGCAATAGAAGAGGCGTTCATCTCAATGCTATTCCCGGAAATTCCAGATATAAGTTTGATTTGGCTCGGCTGTCTGAAATTCAGAAAAGCCTTCCGGAGCATTTCATTATAGACCTTCTTACGCAGAAAAATATCAGTTTCAGGTTTACCGTTCTCAATAAAAAACAGGAACCTGCTCCCGAAATCCCTAAAAAGGACAGTATCTATCTTTATGAAGATGAGAATGTGCCTCCTGAAGAAAATACCACCGCCAGTCCCGAAAGCATCAAGGAAAACAGCCGGACAAAAATCCTGGAAAAGCTTTCCACAAGTCTTGAGAATCTTATTTTTCAGAACGATGTTATTCAGTCGGAAAAAGGCATCAATTCTTTGGGATTTGGCTTTCCTTTGCTCATTCGCAGAGATCTGGACGGACAAATGACTGCTGCACCCATTTTGATCTGGTCTGTACAGATGAAGCCTGTCAATGAGCTTAATACCTGGGAAATCAGCAGAACAGAAGATGATCCGATTTATATGAACGAAGTTTTGGTCAATCATCTTCAGAACGATTCCGGGATTACGCTGGAACCGATTCCTGAAGAAATGCTCACAGATGGAAAAATCGACAAACCCGAACTTCTCAAAATATGTCAGAAACTTCTTGACCAACTTAAAATCACACAAAATCTGGATTTTATTCTGAATAATTATGAAGAAATTCCATTCATCAAATCAAAATCAGCCTACGAAAGTCAGATTACTGAAAAAGGTGATGCTATTATCATCAAATCCGGTCTGTTCTCGATTTTTGAGGTTCAGAAGCAGAACATCATCAACGATTACGAGAGCCTGAAAGAAAACTTCAATCTGATGGAAATCCTTCCTAAAAAACCTTTCCAGACGATTACTTCTGTAGAAACCGATCCTTCTCAGCAGGAAATTCTGGAATCTTTGAAGTCACAATCCAAAATCCTGATTCAGGGTCCGCCGGGAACCGGGAAAAGCCAGACTTTAACAGCCGTTTTGCTCAATGCACTGGAAAACAGGCAGAAAACCATTGTCGTTTGCGAGAAGCAAACCGCACTCGAAGTGCTTTACAATGCCTTGCAAAAGCTCGGTTTGGAGCGTTACGGCATTATGATAAAAGATTCTGCGACTGACAGGCGATTGGTGGTGGATGCAGTGCGGAACATTATAGACGCTGCCGATTTCAAAAAGCAGATTCAGCCATATTCTATACATTCTCTCGAAAGTCAGCTTTCGGAGATTTCGCTGCATAAGCAGACCATCAATTCGGTTCATCATCTCCTCAATAGCGAGTTGCTTCCCAAAAAAAACAGGACGGAAATTGTGGGAAATCTTCTCTCTTATCAGGATTCTAAAGAAAGTATTGACCTGAGTGATCTTCAGTTTTTGTTTTCGGAAGAGGAATTTCGTGCGATCGACCATATTCTCAGAAATGGGAACGACTGCTATCAGGATTATAAAGCATTTTCTTCGGCTTCTTTTCTCAATCCGGAAAAACTGATTCGTTCGGATTTTCACAGAAGTCTGCAGGATCTTGACGCATCATTTCAGAATTATGAAAAAGATTGGCAGGAGATTCAGAAATTGATTTCGGAATTCAAACCTATATTTGAATCGAAAAAGAAAAAATTTTTTGCGGAAAATCTTAGCCAACTCAATGCTTTGATGGATGAAACGGAAATTACAACAGCTGTCCTGAACCAGAATTCTGAGGAATTTCACCCGGAGATCACAAACGGTTTTTTCTATAAATTCACGACATTATTTTCATCATCCAGGAAAAAGAAAATCAGCACTCAAAAGCGACTGACGGACATCAGTGCTTTGGTGAAAAAAATCAGCCTTACCGAATTTTTCCCGTCCATTGAATTGTCCGACAATCTTTGGAACAACAAGAATGAAATCATTAATTATCGTCAGAAAGTTCAGAATATTTCGTTCGGAATCGACTCAGAATTGGAGAAGCAGTTTGGAAACATAGATTTTAATAATGTTTTTGATTCGGTAATTTCCGGGAAGGAAACCGAAGTGATCTCGCAACGAATCCAGCAATTAAAACGAAACATCTACAATGAAGAATGGCTGAAACAAACTGATTCCGGGAATTCTTACCAAGCTTTTGAACAATATCTTAATACTATTTTCGAAGGTTATAAAACTTATCGAAATAACCCTGAGAATCCTCTTCTTAAAATATACAACTGGTTTTTATTCTATCTTCCGCTTTCGGAGTTTCAGAAAAAAATTGTGGAAAAACTTTATCCTGTCAGTGATTGGGAATCATCGTTCTTTTCATCCTATTTTCCATTGTTACTCAATCATTATTCTGATGCCGGGCTTAATTTTAATGAGAAAAATTATGAAGAAATCAGTAAAAAGATAAAGCAATTTGGAACTTTTCAGAAATCATTTATTCAATATTTTTGGAATATTTCTCAGCAGGAAGCTGTAAAGTCTTTTGAGAAAAATAATAAAGACATTACGGTTGCTAATCTTTATAACAAAAGAAGCAGTATTAATTTTAAAAAGCTGACTCTTAGACAAATTGTGCAAAAAGATATAGATTTATTTACCAATTTTTTTCCTGTGATTTTTACCACGCCGGATGCTTGCAGCAATCTTTTTCAGGGGAGAAATTTCTATTTTGACAATGTGGTTTTCGATGAAGCGAGCCAACTGAAACTGGAGGATAACCTGCCTGCAATGCTGAAAGCGAAAAACATCATCATTGCCGGAGATGAACATCAGATGCCGCCTTCCAATTATTTCAGCAAGGTTTTCGATGGTGCGATAGAAGATGAGGATGATCTTGAATCTGAAAACGAAGTCATCACCTATAAAAATGCAATGCTGAACATCGAGTCACTGCTGGATTTTGCGATGGAAAATCAGTTTGAGAAGAATCATCTTGATTTCCATTACCGATCCAGACATCCGTATCTGATTGATTTTTCCAACCACGCCTTTTACCATTCCAGACTGAAACCGCTTCCTTCGAAATCGGAACAGAAGCCGATCGAATTTTTTCAGATTGACGGTGTTTTTGACGAGCACACGAATAAACAAGAAGCTGAAAAGGTAATTGAGATCCTTGAAAATATTAGTCCTAAAAAGAATGGAAGCTTTCCTTCCGTGGGAATTGCCACATTTAATATCACACAGCGAAATTACATTAAGCGACAGATTCTGCAAAAAGCCACTGAACCGGAAAATGAAGCGTTTAGAAATAAAATTCAGGCGTTGGAAAGTGCTGGTTTTTTTATTAAAAATCTTGAGAACATCCAGGGAGACGAGCGTGATATCATCATTATTTCCACGACTTACGGAAGAAAACCGGGCGGGAAATTTATTCAGAGTTTTGGTCCGGTGAATCATACCAAAGGATACAAGTTGCTGAATGTAATTATCACGAGAGCCAAAGAGAAAATCTATGTCTGTAATTCTATTCCGCAGGATATTTTTACCAACTATAAAGAAGCGCTGGAAACAGAGGGCTCTAACAACAGAAAGGCGGTTTTCTACGCCTATCTCGCCTATTGCAAAGCTGTGAGCGAGGAAAATGAAACACAGAGACAGGAAATCCTACAGACTTTAGATGTATATGGGAATAAGAATGAAGCGGCAAAAGAAAATGCATCTAATATTTTTATTGATGAGATTTACAACCGGTTGACGGAACGTTTTCCGGCGTTGACCGTATTTAAAAATCACCATTTTGGAGGTTATGAATTTGATATCATGATAGAAAATAAAAATGGAAAACCGATCATCGCTGAGTGTATGAGCAAAGAGAAATATTCAGGAAATCTGGGCTATCTGGAAGATCTGCATAAAGAAAAAGTGTTGGTGAATTCAGGATTTGATTATGTGAGAATCTGGAGCCAGAATGCATGGCAGAATCTGGATGCGGAATTGGAAAAAATTAAAAAGAAAATAATATGATTTTAAAACAGCTTAAAAATTCGCCGGGAAGTATTGATTTTAAAGAGATCATTGCTTTTATTGACGAACATTATAATTTCACACCAACGAAATTCATCAACGGAAATGCAGTGAATGAGGCGAATCAGAATAACGGCTCATGTAAGGTTTTCAGCTTTGCAAAGATGAATCAATTGTCTGAAGAAGAAACTTTAGCTTTATTCGGTGATTTTTACAGGAAAGACGTTCTGCGAAATCCTGAAGGTGATGATCATCAGAATATCCGAAATTTTATGGAGTCTGGCTGGGAAGGAATTTCTTTTGAAGGAGAGGCTTTGAATAAAAAGTAATTTTTTTATTTACCACCCTGTCAAAAACTCTGCGAATTTTATCCACTTCTGTGAAAGAGGAGATTTTTACCGTTTCAATATTTAACATGATTTTAGCAACTAATTTATGTCATCGAATAAAAACGCTCTTATCCGGTATAAAACTTTAGATAAATGCCTCAAAAACAAGTATAAGCAGTATACTTTGGAAGATTTGATGGACGAATGTTCTGAAGCGCTGTTTGAGTTTGAAGGCAAGGAATCTTTTGTAAGTAAACGGACGGTTCAGTTGGATTTGCAGAATATGCGGAGCGAGAAATTTGGGTATGAGGCACCAATTGAAGTTTATGACCGGAAATATTACCGCTATAGTGACCCGGAATACAGCATTCATAACATTTCGGTGAACGAAAGTGATCTGAAAGCAATGAATAATGCGGTGCAGATTCTGAAACAGTTCAAAGACTTTTCGATGTTCCGGGAAATGAACGGGGTGATTCAGAAGCTGGAAGATTCTATTTATTCGACCAACCAGAAATCGATCATTCACCTGGATAAAAATGAACAGCTTAAAGGTCTGGAACATATTGATATTCTGTACGAAAGTATCATGAATAAAAAAGTATTGAAGATTCTGTACAAAAGTTTCAAAGCGAGGGAGTCTAACAGTTACATCGTTCATCCGCAATTACTGAAGGAGTATAACAACCGCTGGTTTCTGATTTGCTGGTGTAAAAAAAACATTATGAATCTTGCTCTGGATAGGATGGAAGAAATCTGTATTGAAGAAAAAATGGTGTATGTTGATAAAGATTTCAATGCAGACCGCTACTTCGATGAAGTAATCGGTGCAACGGTTTCCGAAACGCAGCGTCCGCAGAATGTTGTTTTTTTTATCACCAGAAAACACGCGCCTTATGTGAAGACAAAGCCCTTCCACCACAGTCAGGAGATCATCAAAGAGGATGAATCGGGAACGACATTTAAGATTTGTGTTCAGCTGAATTTTGAGCTGGAGCGGATGATTTTAGGAATGGGAGAGTTCATCACCGTCCTGAAGCCGGATAAATTGAAGAAAAGAATCTACAAAAGCCTCAAAGAGGCTGTTCAGAATTATTCGGACAATAATGGATGATTATGCTTTTTAATATTGGCTTGCTTATTGTAATGTTTTTTTGAAATTTAAAAAATTATGAAATCAAGAATCTTAAAAATGGCTCTGACGCTTCTGGCACCTATTGTGATAGAATTTGTTATTAAAAAAATTACAGGAAAGAGAGAGGTGAAAAATACAAATAAGCAGATCCCGTCACCTCATTAAAATTTAATTACAAAAACCTTACTTATGTGAGGTTTTTCTATATAAAATCATAGATTCCGTTTTTCCAGCCAAGTATTTTGGTAGAATCTGCGTTTAGCCATTTCTTGAGAATGGTAGCGTAGACTTTTCTAAAATCTTCAGTGTAAACAAGATCTCCGTCATTGAGATTTTCAAGATTGGGCATATCATTCAGCATTCCTTTCTTTTTTAATCCGCCACTTATAAAAAACATCTGATTGGCAGTTCCATGATCGGTTCCATTGCTTGCATTCTGGGCAACTCTTCTTCCGAATTCTGAAAAAGTCATCAGCAAAATATCATCAAATAAACCATTTTTCTTCATATCATTCACAAAAGATTTTACTGCGCTGTTAATTTCGTCAAATAATTTTCGTTGTCTCTCATTCTGATTGACATGGGTATCGAAGCTTCCGATTGAGAGATAGTAAACTTGAGTGTTAATGTCAGATTTTATGAGTGATGCAATAGTTTTGAAGTCTTTTCCCAATTTGGTATTCGGGTAATCTTCTGTTGTTTTTTTTGATTTGCTTTTTTCAAAAATATAGCCAGCATTATTAATGGTAGACCCCAAAGTCTGATAGAGATAAGATACCGTT
The DNA here is from genome assembly GCF_007474535.1 of Chryseobacterium echinoideorum. Classification (GTDB taxonomy): domain Bacteria; phylum Bacteroidota; class Bacteroidia; order Flavobacteriales; family Weeksellaceae; genus Chryseobacterium; species Chryseobacterium echinoideorum. The sequence goes on from NZ_VKNW01000008.1 coordinate 153,546, forward strand.
TCGTCATCATGGGTATGATGATTATCGTAGATTGATTTAAAATATTTCTCCTGACTGGTCTGATACAGTTTTTTAGGATCTTTAAATGCGAAGGCTTTGTTATTTTCACCTTTCAGAGCCAGGCTCAGCATGTCGTCAACTTCTAAAGCCTGAGTAGGGTGTTGACAGCGGTAGCATTCTTCATCAAGGAATCTGCCAATCCATCCTGTTTCCAGATATTCATCACTTTTGCTGGCTGAGTGCCAAATATCCATACTTCTGAAATGGGATTTGTCGGGATTAGGATAGCCAACATTGTTTAATACAGATAGGTTTCCATTGTCATACAATTCTTTGAAGTAGGAGAGAGCGGGGTTAATTCCTGTCTCGTCATCAAGTTTTAGCGAATTCTGAATGGCGATCCTCTTTCTTTCTTTGAAATAAATATCATTTCTTATCGGAATAATGGTATTTAATCCATCATTTCCTCCTGTGAACTGCAGAACAATCAGCTTTTTCTGTGTTGGATTGAGTGCATCATTCAAAGTCATTGACTTTAGAAATCCAGGCATTAAAAGTGATGCACTTGCCAATGAACTTATTTTTAAAAACTCTCTTCGTTTGATAAGCATAATGTGGAGTATTAAGATGAATATTCAGGGAAAGTCTATAATCTTGTTTACATTAATTGGTATTCGGGAGTCGACATGATATTAATGATTGGCTTTGTTTGATGAATATCGGAAAACTCTTTAACGATATTCATATTTAGAGAGTCTGAATTAATAATGAGATAGTCATGAGGGTTTTTATTTCTGAAAATATTTTCTACCGCTGACCAGTCTATCTTAATATTAGGATTTTTATAAGCTTTATTTAAAGCTTCTCTGGATTTCATTCCCATATCAACATCATCGTCTTCTCTGGCAGAATACTCAATGGTTCTTATGCCTGACCATATCTGTGGAATCTGCATTCGCAGCATAAGTGTGGAGCTGTCTATCCAGGATTTACCATTTGGCCATCCTGAAACATTCGGAGGATACAAAAGCATTTGTCCTAACAATTTCTGATATATTACAATATTTTCAGGATTTTGAATTTGCATCGGTAATATCCGCATCATTCCAACCATAAGTTCGGTGGGTGATTTTATTCGATTGCCAATATTTTTCTGATCATAAAACCAGGTGCTGGTAAATATGTTTTTCATTAAAGATTTAATATCGTAATCCGATTCATAGAAATCTTTACTGAGTTTCCTGATAATGGATTGATCAGGAATTTCATTCACAAAGAAACCATATATTTTTTCTGTAATAAACTTTGCTGTAATCTTTTGTTCCAGAATAATTTCCAAAGCATCATCTCCATTAAAATTTCCTTTTTTACCCTGAAAAATTTTCTCTCCTTCGTCATGTTGGTTTTTTCTTTCTTTGAAATTTCCCTCTTTATCGTAAGCCCATCCTGTAAAAGCTCTCGCAAGTTCCTTAATGTCAGTTTCTGTATAATTGCCTCTTCCCATTGTAAAAAGTTCCATCACTTCACGGGCAAAGTTTTCGTTGGGATGATCTTTCTTATTTTGCTGATTATTGAGGAAGCTGAGCATTGCAGGAGATTTGCTCACTCCTATAAGCAGGTTTCTAAAGCTTCCTAATGCATTTTTTCTTATAAAATTCAGTAACTGTTGATTAAACTGCGGATTATTAATCCTTGTAGCAAAGTGTCCGTGCCAGAAAAAGGCCATTTTTTCACTAAGCTGGTCTTTGTTATAAGCCATGCTGAAGAGGAAATTCAGGTTGAGTTCTTCATTTTGTTTCTGATTAACTTTTTGCTGCTGTCTTCTCTGTTCTGCACTTGTTTTGGGTTCATGAGATTCTGTTTTTACAAAATCGGGCGTTTTATACAGTATTTCAGCAAAAGGATATTCTTGAAATAAGTTTGCACTGAATTTTTGGAGAGTCCAATCATTAATATTACCTAACTGATCAATGCTTATTCCGAAACCTGCTCGTGAAATAAGATGTTTATTATTTAATAATGAGGCCATTGTAACTTTTCTTTTTTAGACGGGAAAAGGTTATTCGGGTTAAATCATATTAACAATCTTTAATATAGTAAGTTTTAAAAAAGAAATAAAGACAAAACAATGAGTATAATATTTTACTGTTAAATTATTGTTTATCAAAATTTTAATGATTTTTTTAAATATACTGATGAATATGGTATTTTTTATTGGCATGATATTTACATCTAGCAAAATGTAAAATTTAAAATCAGAGTTATGAAAATGATTAAACAAACCATTTTAGCAGCAGGAATTTTAACTGCAGGGTTAGTAAGTGCGCAGGATGCAAGTATGAATAACATGATCAAAGTAGGGGCTACAGCAGGTTTGGCAGTTCCGGCAGATAATCTTTCTGCGGCAATAGGAGTAGATGTGGCTTATCAAAATCTTATTACTCCCGGATTCGGACTGGGTATTGCAACAGGATATACGCATTATTTTGCGAAAGATAACAATGGCTATAAAAACAACGATGTTGGAGTAGTTCCTGTAGCAGCTCTTTTCAGAGTTTATCCTAAGCAGACGGGATTTTATTTCGGAGCAGATCTGGGATACGGATTTTTGGTTGGAGATGATAAAGTAGCAAGTAATTCTACAGTAAGCAGACCGAGTGGTGGCTTTTATCTGAAACCTGAAATCGGATACCACAACAGAGACTGGAATTTCTTCTTACAATATCAGAAAGTTTTTGCAGGAAGCGATGGTGATATTGCCGGTCCGGTTTCACAGGACTACAATGTGGGAAGCATCGGAGCAGGATTTTCATACAATATTCCTTTAGGGAAGTAATCACTCAAGATATAACCGATTATTAACCAAACCTTTTCGACTTTTTGAAAAGGTTTTTTCTTAGGATACAAAATATACCAAAACAATTATTATATTTGATAAAATTTGCGATTATGAACCTAAATCCAAAATTTCCTCTCTATTTACCAGGGGTGAAGAACAGCAATAACGACCATGTCTCTATTATTGGGGCAAACCTTCGAGAAGATACAACTACTATAGGATATTATCTTTCGAGGAATGCAGGAGTAGAACTTCAGTTTAAAAAAACATACATTACTAAAGAATATTCATCTTTTTCTGATGTGCTTGCACAGTTTATGCAGGAATCACAGCTTGAAAATGTGAAAAGACTAGGGATTTCTGTTCCCGGTCCTGTCATCAACGGAAGAAGTAATCCGGCAAGACTTAACTGGAATCTTGATATTGCTGAATATCATGAAAGATTTGGGTTTGAAAAAGTATATATGCTGAATGATCAGGAGGCGGCTGCGTATGGAATTGCACTTTTGGAAGATTCTGAATTGGATGCGATTTATACAAGCGGACACCTTGAGAAAGGAAATGTTGCCATTTTAGCACCCGGGAATGGTTTGGGAGAAGCGGGATATTTCTTTGACGGAAAATATCTGAGACCTTTCGCTACCGAAGGCGGGCATTCTGAATTCTCACCAAGAACCAATGTTGAGGTAGAGTTCTATCAGTTCTTGAATAATATTTATGGAATTGTAAGTTGGGAAACTGTACTTTCAAAAGCAGGACTATTCAACATTTACAGATTTTTGAGGGATGTGAAAAGACATCCTGAACCTGAATGGCTTTCTGAAAGGCTTGCTAATGGAAATTTCACAGAAGAAATCTATAAAGCTGCAATGGAAGAAGATGTAATGATCTGTAAAATTGCATTAGATACATTTTTAGAATTTTTAGCAAGAGAAGCCAATAATCTTACTCTTAAACTAAAAGCTACCGGCGGACTTCTAATTGCGGGTGATATTACACAGATTGTAAGAAATTATATTGACAAAGATAAGTTTTACGAAAAATTCAAAATCAGTGATAAGATGGAAGATATGCTCAAGAATATTCCTATCTACCTGATTAATACTGATAATATAAGCATTAATGGTGCTGCACTGTACACTGCTTATTTTACAGAATAAAACCAAAGCTCCGTTTTTTCGGAGCTTTTTAATTTATTGATGTACATCAATATCAACGTCATACAAAGATGATTATCTTTGCATCAGTAAAATTTATCTAAATATGAGAAAATTAATATTATTGGCTGTTTTGGCTAGCGGACTGTCTTTTGGACAGACTAAAAAAGTAGTAAGTTCTGATGTACATTGGTGGGGCTATAAAGTAGCTAAGTCAGCAGCAAGTTCACACGATGGTACGGTGAATGTTAAATCAGGAAATCTTGTCATGAAAGGAAACGAAGTGGTGGGAGGTAATTTTGTTTTGGATATGACTTCCATTAATGCTACTGATGTTTCCGGAGAAATGCAGGGCAAACTGAACGGACATCTGAAAAATGGTGATTTTTTTGAGGTTGAAAAATATCCTGCGGCTAATTTTAAAATCACTTCCGTCAAGAAGAATAAAGATAAGACTTACAACCGTATCGTAACCGGAGATCTTACCGTAAAAGGGAAAACAAATTCTGTTTCTTTTCCTGCGAATATTATTGTAAAAGACGGATTGGTTTCTCTTACTTCAGATAAGTTTTCATTTGACAGGCAAAAATTTGATGTAGCATACAAATCTTCCATGAAAGATGTATTTGTGAAAGATGAAGTAGATATGACTGTAAAGCTTACTGCAAAATAATTTATTTAAAAAAAAATTGTTAAAAGTGTAGAAGTTCTACACTTTTTTTTATTTTTGTTGAATTGTAAATAAAATATAATGAAAAGATTACTATTGTTTGTTATGATGTGTTCATGCATATCATTGGTTTTTGCCCAGAAAAAGGGAGATAAAGTTTCTAAGGTAATAACTTCTGAGATAAAATGGTGGGGTCACAAAGTGGTAAAAACTAAGGCTACATCACATTACGGTACAGTAAAACTGAAAAGCGGTAAATTTAATTTTGATAAAACTGTGCTTGTGGATGGTGAGTTTATCATTGATATGAGAAGTCTTATGGTGGCAGATTTATCTGGGGATGACCAAAAAAAGCTTACCAATGATCTCAAAGGACCTACATTTTTCGATGTTAAAAAATTTCCAACAGCTAAATTTCATTTAAAAAGAATTATTCCATTGGCGAATGAAGACTACAACTCAACAATTGTAGGTGATATTACCATAAAAGGAGTGAGAAAAACAATTTCTTTCCCGGCTAATGCACATATTACCCAATTTACCGTAGAGATTGAATCTTCAAAATTTTCTTTAAACAGAAGAGATTTTAAAGTATTTTATCAAAGCTCTGTAAAAGATTATTTTATTAAAGATGAGATGGAGATCCAGTTTAAGCTTTCTACAGAAAAAGTTGATAACGAAAGATCAAGATAAGGTTAAACTTATGATAAAAATTAAGGGCTGCTTTTTATTGAGCAGTCCTTTTTTTATTTTAGCTAATTAAAAAGCAGTTTTGCATGAAAATTTATGTGGTAAGTGGTCTTGGTGCAGATTTTAAAGTTCTGGAAAGGCTTCAGTTTCCAAAACATCATAAAGTTGTTTTTATCAGCTGGTTAATTCCAGAAGCTGATGAAAGTTTTTCCGATTATGTACAGCGTATGAGTGCAGTAATTGATGAATCTGAGCCTTTTTACCTTTTAGGCTATTCTTTTGGAGGCATTATGGTGCAGGAAATCAATCGTATCAAGCCGGCTCAGAAAGTGGTTATTTTAGGCAGTATAAAATCCGACAAAGAAAAATCACGTCTTATTAAAATGGGAGAAATTACCAAAATTCCTAAATTTCTTCCTGTAGGCTTTTTCAGCGAAAAAACGTCAGTTCTTTACACACGGCTCCGAAAAATGATAGATCCGAAAAACCCGAAAGTCATTCAGTATTTTCAGGTTCGGGATCCTTATTATCTTAAATGGTCTGTAGAAAGAATTTCAGAGTGGAAATTTGATGAAAATCCGAAAGTTATTCAGATTTTAGGAGACCGTGATATTGTTTTTCCCATCAAAAACTGCAATCCGGATTATGTGATAAAAGGTGGAACTCATCTTTTTCCCGCAACAAAGCATAAGGAGGTTTCGCTTATTTTAAATAAAATTTTTGAGTAGACGTTAAATTTAGCAGGGGTATTTTTATAAAAAATGGATTTTTATAAAATTTATTTATAATTTTGATAGGGTTAAAAATAAATTTTATGAAAGTTGGTCTAAAGTGGAAAGTTTCATTTGTTATCATTTGTATCATTGCTATTGGCGGATTATTTTTCAGACCGGATGTTGATATTCCAAATACCGGTAATTTTCTGAGTGAAAAAGAAATTGTGGGATCAGATGTCGCATGGATTTTGGCTGCGGCGGGCTTGGTTCTCCTGATGACTCCCGGGTTATCTTTCTTTTATGGCGGAATGGTGGGCAAGAAAAATGTGATTTCTACAATGCTTCAGAGTTTTATCGCATTGGGAATTATTTCTATTTTGTGGATTATGGTAGGCTTTTCTCTGTCTTTTGGTGATTCGATTGGATTTGAAATAGATGGAGCTCACTACGGAATTATAGGAAATCCTTTTACTTATCCGTTTTTTAACCATGTAAGTATTTATCCGCACAAAACCATGGCGTCTACAATTCCTTTTATTCTGTTTGCATTGTTCCAGATGAAATTTGCGGTGATTACGCCTGCACTGATTACAGGTTCTTTTGCCGAAAGAGTAAGATTTATTTCCTATTTATTCTTTATGGTGCTTTTCAGTCTGTTTATTTATGCGCCTTTGTGTCACATGGTTTGGCATCCCGAAGGACTTTTGAATAAATTTTTCGGAATAAAAGATTTTGCTGGAGGAACAGTGGTACACATGAGTGCAGGTTTTGCAGCTTTAGCCGGCGCAATTATTTTAGGAAGAAGAAAGAAGCCGCATCATGAGCCGTCAAATATTCCTTACGTGATTCTAGGGACAGGCATGCTTTGGTTTGGGTGGTTCGGTTTTAATGCCGGCTCTGCATTAAGTGCCAATGCGACTGCTGCTATCGCTTTCGGAACCACAACGGTTGCTTCAGCTTCTGCAATGATGACGTGGATCTTTTTTGATAGGATCAACGGAAGAAAAGTATCTGCATTGGGTGCGTGCATAGGCGCGGTTGTAGGTTTGGTGGCAATTACTCCGGGCTGTGGTTTTGTTTCGGTTCAGGAAAGTATTTTTATAGGATTTATTTCTGCAATTGTTTCCAACATCATGATGAACTGGAAATTTCTCAAAAAAATTGATGATACGCTTGATGTTTTTGCCTGTCATGGCGTTGGTGGAATTATGGGAATGATTCTCACAGCCATTTTTGCTCATGGTGAAAATGCAAGTCTTCTTCATGGAGGCTTCGGAGTTTTTGCTCATCACATGGTTGCTCTTATTTTGGTTTCTTTTTTTACCTTTTTCGGTTCAATGCTTTTGTATAAAATTACAGATAAGATTATTACCCTAAGAGTTAAAGAAGATTCGGAAGAAATGGGTCTTGATGTTTCTCAGCATGGAGAAAGTCTCAAATGGTAATTTTTATTTTCTGTTGATAAAAGTTTTTGGGCAGCTTTATCCGCCTTCCACTCCCGCTTTTTTGTTCCGCTTTGCTTCACAAAAAGAGCTCCGTTCAAGTCGGGCTGCAATTTGTAATCAGCTAAAGTGAGATCTATTATCAAAGATTCTTTGTAAATCATTGTTAAGCTCCATTTCTTAAATTTTCCGTGTATATTTGCTTTTCTTGAAAATGGAAAAAATATATGGAATCAATATCTGTATTTGAAATTATAAAAGTTGGAATAGGTCCTTCGAGTTCTCATACGATGGGACCGTGGAATGCCGCCGCAGCATTTATCAGGATCATCAATCGTGAAAGATCTGTTGCTGAAGTAAAAGAAGTTTTTCTGGAATTTTTCGGTTCGTTGGCAAAAACAGGAATTGGTCACGGAACCGATATTGCAGGAATGCTGGGCTTGAGCGGTGAAGATTTCAAAACGATTGATACAACCAGAATTAGTGACAAAATAGAGCATATTAAAAAATCTGAGATCCTAAATTTAGGTGGCGAAAAACAAATTCCCTTTGTTTACGGTCATCATCTCGTTCTCAATATGTCTGAAACTTTAGAGTATCATCCCAACGGCATGATTTTTAAAGCAATTTTTGAAGATGGAACAGAGCTTGTGCAGGATTTTTATTCTGTGGGCGGAGGTTTCATTATGAGTCAGGAAAAAAAATCTATTGATAAGCATTGCGTACGTACTTTATATCCGTGTCATAAATCTTCGGATATTGTAAAATACTGCGACAAATTAGGATTTGAAAAGATTTCAGATTTAATACTAATTAACGAAGAAAGCTGGAGAACACAGAATGAAACCAGAAAAGAAGCTCTTTACATCTGGGATCAGATTAAAGAATGTATTTACAAAGGGGTGAATAAAGAGGGTGTTTTGCCAGGTGGATTGAACGTGACCCGTCGTGCGGCAGGGATCAACAGAAAACTTTTAGGCGAAAAAATTTATAAGAATAAAGACGAATGGTTTCAGCTGGTGGTTGATGCAGAAGAAAATTTCACCAATATCAACAAATGGATTTCCTGTTTTGCACTGGCTGTGAATGAGGAAAACGCAAGTTTCGGGAGAATTATTACGGCACCCACCAACGGAGCGAGCGGAGTAATTCCGGCTGTTTTGATGTATGCTCAGGCTTTTACCCATGCAACAACTGATGATGATATTGCAAGATTTATTTTAGTTGCAGGAGAAATCGGAACTTTATTTAAGAAGAACGCTACGATTTCGGCAGCAATGGGCGGTTGTCAGGCGGAAGTGGGAGTTTCTTCAGCAATGGCTGCAGCAGGCTTAACAGAGATTTTGGGCGGCAGCGTTGGTCAGGTTTTAATGGCGGCAGAAATTGCTATGGAACATCATTTAGGATTAACCTGTGATCCGATTAAAGGATTAGTACAGATTCCTTGCATTGAAAGAAATACAATGGGAGCTATAAAGGCGATTACCGCTGCAAATATTGCTCTGGAAAGTGATCCTTCAAAAGCAAAAGTAAGTTTAGATCAGGTAATCCAGACGATGTGGGAAACGGCTTTGTCGATGAATGACCGTTTCAAGGAAACTTCGGAAGGTGGTTTGGCGATTGCGGTCAATGTTCCGGAGTGTTAAAATAAAAATAAACAACATATTATATAAACGTGCGCATCTTTTAAACAAAAGATGCGTACGTTTTTAGTAAAAGATGCGTACGTTTTAACAAAAACATCCGTATCTTTTTTTACAATAGATTATTGCTTGTCGAAAACAATTGTATTTCCGTTTTGAATCAGGGTAAGTTGTTTCTTTTCCGGTGTGAAAATTATTTTTACACCGGCATTATCAAATTTAAACTGATCTTTTTCAACATATTCCAGAGGGAATGCGGGTTGATCCGTTCCCTGGGCGAAAAGACTTTCATCTTCAATAAAAATTTTTAAACCTAATGGAATTTCTTTAGAGCTGTACTCACCTACATATTTTTGCAAATCAGAAGCGGATATTTTTTCATTGCTCAACTTTGGATATTCATATTCTTTGTTGTATAGCAGACTCAGAATACCAATTGCAAAATTATTAGCACCAATCCGGTCTGCATTTAGGGAATACGAAAAAGAAATTTGATCTTCGGGATTATAGACCATCAGAGAATTGGTTCCGTAAGTACCTCCACTGTGCCCGTAGTATTTTTTGGAGAAAAAAGGAACTGTTATAATTCCTTTTCCAAAATTGTCATTTCCTTTAGGCATCATTTCGGAAAGTGAGGTTTTGGAAACAATTTTGCCTTCAAAAAGATGATTAATGATGATGTTCAGAGTTGTAGGGTCGGTGGCAATATCTCCAACGCCCACTACATTATTAAAATCAAAATCTTCTTTGCTGTTCCATTTTCCACTAAAATCATAAGGCAGATAAACATTGGTAGGATTTTGACTTGCGGTATAAAAATTATTTAATTGTAAAGGGGTCACAAATGTTTCTTTCAGATTTTCAGCATAGGTTTTTTTGGTGATCTTTTCTAAAATTTTAGCCAGAAGATAATATCCTGTATTTGAATATCTTTTGTCTGTACCCGGCTCAAAAATAGAACCTTGTTCTTTGATATGAGCCATTATTTTTGAATCATCAGATTTATTGATGAGCCACATCATATCATCTTTTCCCTGCACATAATCTCCCAGACCTGAAGTGTGATTCAACATCTGGCTGATGGTAATTTTTTCTGCATTAGGAGCCTCCGGAAAAAACTTTGAGAGTTTATCATTCAGGTTCAGCTGTTTTTTTTCTATCAGTTTAAAGATCATGGAAGCTGTCATGGTTTTGGTCACAGAACCAATCTGAAAAGCAGAATATTTTCCAGACCTGAAAGGAAGATTCTGCTGTCCGAAATTTCTTTTGTAAATTTCTTTACCATTTTTGAATAAAGAAACTTCTCCGGCTTCTGCATTGTTTTTTTCAAGATAAGAAATGAAATCATCAATTCTTTTAATACTCTCATTGAGATTTTGCGGTAGCTGCAAAGTTTCGTTTTTCGCAACAGAATTGTCTTTTTCGCTTGAAGGTTGTAATATTAGCGGAAGCGATATACCATTTTGACTGAATGTTCCCGTAATTTTTTTTCCTTCCAGCGTGCCTGTGTAAGTTCCTCCGATAGCTGAAATCTCAAGTGTTAACTTATTTTTTTCAAAAACAGTTTTGTCGACAGGAATGTCTTTTACTTGCTGTAATGGGCTGTCTGCAGTAGATTTATAACCATCTTTATCTTTTTTGATGTTAAAGATCAACGGAAGTTTTGCACCCTGAAAGTTGAGTTCACCCTTCCACGAACCAATAATTTCCTGTGAAAAAAATGATGTGAAGCAGAGCAGCACCAGAAATATTGAAAGTTTTATTTTCATATGTAGATTTTATAGTTTTTTTAAGGGTTAATGATTGATTTTCAGGATACTAAATTTTTCAGACTAAAAATTGAGAAAATGTAATGGTTATAATGACTACAAAAGCAAAAAGTAAAATTTTTTTTACATCTTTAATATTGGTAGCGGTTTTAAAACCATTGAAAAGCAAAGCGAATCCGTGGGCAATCGTAATTAACGCAAAGAATGCAAAAAAGCAAAGAATGATGAGATCCGAAATGGGAATTTGAGGAGTTTTATCTTTTGTAAGCTCTGCGATTGTCATTATAGCCCGGTCTACAAATGGAATTTCTCCGATCAAAATAAGCAGTAGAACTGGAATTTGGGCAATAATTACGGTATTGATAATGTCAATAAGTCTTGTCTTTTTGTTAAAAATCTTTCCCAGAACGAAAAGAACAGCAATAGCGATTAGGTAGCTTTTCAAAGTGATAAACACCGTTTTCAATAGAGGATCATTTTCCCCGATATATCCGTAATGAAAAATACTATCCATTTGAAATCCTAAAAAATAGGTTACTGCAAAATTTATCATCATAAAAATAAGCCCCGCAATAAGCAGCTGTACTTCACTGAATTTTGAGAAGGGATTCAAAAGAATTTTCCAGTTCATGAGTTTTATTTTTTTAGTTGATTAATTTTCTGAATAAGATCGTCCATTTTATTTCTCATGGTCGGATAAGAGAGTGCAGCCTGTTTTGCCATTTCTTTGATGCTCCCGCTGGAAAGAAAGAAATTAAGGATAAAATCCTGCTCATCTCTGTTGAGTTTCAAAAGAACCGGAAGCTCGTAATCTCCATTCACATGAGTTCCGCAGTCAGGACATTTCATCTGACTTACGTTGAGAGTATGGTCGCAACTGGGACAAAATATTGGAAGCTTCATTAAAATATATTTTTACAAATGTAATATTATTTTTAATAATGTTAATATTTATTTTAATAAAATTGAAAAATATATTTTCAAAAAAATATTTTCTACAACACATTTTATTAATATTTTTGCTGAAAATAATATTGATGAAAAAAATAATAACCTTCATTTTCGGATTAATAACCATTGCAGCATATTCACAAATCATTATTCCTAAAACTTCTGATAAAGGAATCTTAATTACTCAAACCAACGAAAAAATTGAATATAGAAATCTAAAATATGCAAACGGAAAAATCACCTATGTAAACGCTGAAAATAATGTTTTGGAGTTTTTGTATGAAAATTCCCTAAAAAGTATTGAGGAAGGAGAACAATCTTTGCACACACAAGTTTCTGATATAGAGAAGCTTTCTGAAAAATCAAAAGAAATAAAACTTACAGATAAAAGAGATATTAAAGATTTTCTGGATAAGCATTAATAACTCACAATATAAAAGCGGAAAATCACTCAACAATTTAGGTACTGCCTTTGTTGTAGGTGGTGCTACCTGCTTTGTAACGGGCGGTCTTATAAATTTATCTTCTGCAAATACGGTAAGTATGACAGAAGAGAAAAGGAGAGGTTCTTCTGTACCTTTAATTATAGGTATGCTGGGAGCAGGAGCAGGTATTATTATGAAAATTGCAGGACACTCTCAAATGAATAAAGCTGTAAGAGCTTACAGATATTCAGATTCAAAAAAATTTGTTCCCGTATATTATGTACTTAATGACCAAAATGGAGTAGGAGTATTGATGAAGTTTTAATTATTTTAAAATTTCCCTTATTCTGTTAGCATTGACGATCAGTTCTTCCAGATATTCAAAATTTTCTTTTTCCAAAGCAGATTTGAATTTTCGAAGCTGGGAAATATGTTCGTTCAGAACATCTAAGACATTCTCTTTATTTTGTTTGAAGATCGGAACCCACATTTCAGGATGGGATTTTGCCAGACGAACAGTACTCGAAAAACCCGAACTCGCCAGTTGGAAAATGGTCTCCTCTTCTTTTTCTTTTTCCAGAACCGTATTGGCCAAAGCATAAGAAGTGATATGTGAAATATGCGAAATATAGGCGGTGTGTACGTCATGATCTTCTGCGTTCATATAAATAGGGTGCATATCAAGATCTTTCACAATATTTTCTGCAATTTGTAAAGCGTCATCTGCAGACTCTTCACGGTTACAGATTACGCCAGCTTTGCCTGAAAAACTCTCTGCAACGGCTGATTTCGGACCGTTATTTTCTGTTCCCCACATCGGGTGGAAAGCTACAAATCGTGATCTTTTCGGATGATTTTTTACCGAATTTACGATTCCGGATTTAGTAGAGCCAACATCCATTACCGTTTGTTGATCTGAAATTAAACTTAAAACTTCCGGCAAAATTTTTCTTGCCGAATCCACAGGAATTGCAATAATAATCAGGTCTGAATTTTTTATTCCTGTTTCAAAATCAGTTTTTTCGTTAATAATATTTAAAGATAAGGCTTCGTTGAGATTTTCAGTATTGTTGTCTATTCCGTAAATGTAATCTACTTTGTTTTTCTGTTTTAATTTTAATGCAATCGAACCGCCAATCAATCCTACGCCAATAATGCTTATTTTCATATATAAATGTCTATGTTTTATTTGTCATGTCAAATTTTATTTCTTCTTGAAGCCTGAATTTTCCGATCATGACCATTTCATTATTTAAAATTAAAAAAATAAACTCCGCCAAAAAAGTTTTTTGTTTTTTAACATCAATAAAATTTTAATATTTTTACGCTATGAGTAATTTTATAGATTTTAATGCAGCTAAAAAGCTTCACGATAGGCAGGAAAGTAAAAACAGGCTTACCGAACTTTTTAAAATACAATATCCTATCATTCAGGGTGGAATGATCTGGCATTCCGGATGGCGTTTAGCTTCTGCGGTTTCCAATTGTGGAGGATTAGGAATGATTGGTGCAGGAAGCATGTATCCCGATATTTTACGTGAAAATATTCAGAAATATAAAAAAGCTACAGATCTGCCTTTTGCCGTGAATGTTCCGATGCTTTATCCTAATCTTGAAGAGATTATCAATATTATTTTGGAGGAAAAAATAAAAATTGTTTTTACATCTGCCGGAAATCCTAAAACATACACTGAAATTTTACAGAAAGAAGGAATAAAGGTAGCTCATGTGGTTTCTTCGACAAAATTTGCCATAAAATGTGAAGATGCGGGTGTGGATGCTATTGTTGCAGAGGGATTTGAAGCTGGCGGACACAATGGAAGAGATGAAACTACTACGCTTTGTCTGATTCCCAATGTAAGGAAACATGTTTCTAAACCATTGATTGCAGCTGGAGGTATTGCATTGGGTTCTCAAATGAAAGCTGCCATGATTCTCGGAGCAGACGGAGTACAGATTGGAAGCCGTTTTGCAGCGACCGTGGAAGCAAGTTCACATGACAATTGGAAAAAGAAAATTACCGAACTTAACGAAGGGGATACTCACCTTACGCTCAAAGAATTAGCTCCTGTGAGAATGGTGAAGAATAAGTTTTTCAATGAGCTGGAAGAAATTTACAATACAGGAAGAAATGCAGAAGCATTAATGGCATCTTTAGGAAGAGCGCGTGCAAAAAAAGGAATGTTTGAGGGAGATATGGAAGATGGTGAACTGGAAATTGGGCAGGTCTCCGCTTTGATTAATGAAATATTACCCGTTGAGAAAGTTTTTGAAAATCTTCTGAAAGAGTTTAATGAGATTAAAAATCCTGTTTTGTAAATAGGGTTTTTAGTTTAAATTTTCCAGTTCAGCTATCAGGTTTTTCCTTGCAGTTGCTTCGTACTTTTCACGGAAAAATTCTGTTTTGTAAATGTTTTCCAAATCAAGAAAATGCTGTAAAACCTTCTTTCTCCCCGGTTTGTACACGAAGTCGGGATAGATTGAATATTCTTTTCTTATTTGTTGAATATATTGGCTGTAGATTTGGAAGTTTTTTCCAAGAATAGACAAATCAGCATCCAAAAGATAATTAGTATCTGAGTCATCCGATTTTTGATGAGATTTTGTTGCTAAAATCTGGTTACAGACTGTTTTAATATCATTTTTGTTTAAGTTTAAACCAGTCAGTTTTTTTGCTGCATAATCTGCACTTTTTTCTTCGTTAGATTTTGAAGTTGCACTGTAGATTATATCATGATAAAAAACTGAAAAGGAAACAATTTCAAAATTTTTTATATTTTCTTTCACCTGCTCAATTTCTTCAAAAAGATTTTGGATATGCAGTAGATTGTGATAATATCTTGTTTTTTCAGAATACTTTTTGTCAATCTCTGTCCATGAATTTTTTATAAATTTCTGATCATCAGAATAATTGAAGCAAAGATTTTTAAATATTTGTTCTAAAATCATATTACTGTTTTACAAAAAAAGGAACTCAAAGTTCCTTTAATATTTACAATTGAGATTTTAATTCTGCCCAGCCTCCGCCGTTATATCCCTCTTTCAGACCTTGTGAATTCAGATATTCCAAAGCTTTTCCGCTTCTGTTTCCGCTTCTGCAGAATAGGACTACAGGCTTTTCGATAGATAAAATCTCATCTTTTCTGTCTTCTACTTCTCCGAGCGGAATATTTTTTGCCCCTTCTATATTTCCGTCCATTTCCAATTCCATAGGTTCACGAACATCGATTAATTCATAATTTCCTGATTGTAATACCTCTGCTAATGACATAATGCTTTATTTTTTTTATTAAAATTAATGATTTTGAATGACTGATTATTTAATGAAATTCAAATTCAAACAAATTTATAAAATAATCTTAGTTTTGCAATGCGAAATCTATGAATTCAAAAGCCGAAACATATTCACAACTCATAAAAACCAAAGCCAAAAGTTTTGGATTTCAGAATTGTGGAATTTCAAAAGCCGATTTTTTGGAAGAAGATGCAAGACAACTCGAGAACTGGCTTAAAAACAATTATCACGGTGAAATGAAATACATGGAAAATCATTTCGACAAAAGACTTGATCCAAGACTGCTGGTAGAAGGTTCCAAGTCTGTTATTTCTCTTTCTTACAATTATTTTCCAGAAGAAAAAATTCCGTCTCTGGACAATTTTAAAATATCCAAATATGCTTATGCAGAAGATTATCATGAAGTGATAAAAGATATCCTGAGAGACATGGTTGCAGAACTCCGGAAAGAAATCGGTGAATTCTCGTTCAGGGTTTTTGTAGATTCTGCGCCTGTAATGGAAAGAAGCTGGGCAAAAAAATCGGGAATAGGATGGGTAGGAAAAAACGCTAACCTGATTACGAAGCAAAGCGGCTCATTTTATTTTCTGGCTGAAATTATCTGTGATCTGGAATTAATTGCAGATTATGAGACTACAGATCATTGCGGAACTTGCCGAAAATGTATTGATGCGTGTCCTACAGATGCAATTGTTTCAGATAAGATTGTAGACGGAAGCAAATGTATTTCTTATGCAACCATTGAGCTGAAAAATGAAATTCCGGATCATTTTAGAAATAAAATGGAGGATTGGATGTTTGGCTGCGATATTTGTCAGGATGTATGCCCATGGAATCGTTTTTCAAGACCGAATTTTCAGGATAAATTTAAACCGAACGATAAGCTTAGGAGTTTCAGAAAAGGTGAGTGGGAAGAACTGACGCAAGATATGTTTTCAGAAATATTCAGGAAATCTCCGGTAAAAAGAACCAAATTTTCAGGATTAAAAAGAAATATAAATTTTCTTACTCAGTTCGAAAAACCGATAATTTAACTCAAAAAAACCGGAAGAAAATTTCTCCCGGTTCTTGGTTATTAGTAATTATTCTGAATTTTTCTAAATTTTTTAAAGATTTAAAATTACATACTGCAAGATAACACCAGCATTACCGATATTTCCGGTAGCGTGATTGTGGAAAGTAGTATAATAAATATATCCGCTATTGGTAGTTCCGTTGCAAGAACCTACTGTAGCACCTAAAGCTACAAGATAAGGCACAGCAGCTTGAGGAACAGAAACGCTGATCTGAATATTACCAGGAAGCGTTATGCAAACTGTAGTAAATGTGGAGTTGGAAGCGTTTCCAATGGGAGTATTTGGAAGTCCGGTTGCTGTAAATTGGTTGGTTCTTAACATTAATGCATCGTTATTTCCTGCATCTTTTACCAGAACTTCCCAATAACTTGCATCATAATTAATGATTTTTTGCCATGTTCCCAAATCATAATCAATATTCAGATTGTTGAAACCTAAAGCTGTTGACAATCCTGTATTATTAACTGAAGCTGCAAGCGTTCCTGATGAACCGGTATTTTTAGAACAAAGTTTAGAATCAGGAACAAAACCTCCCGGAAGTGCACAATTATTGGTATTATCATTCCCTCCTACAAGATAGGAAACATCCCAGTCTGAAGCATAAATACTTCCTCCGTTTGCCACAAAAATTGCTAAGTTGTTGTCAATTACCGGGTAAAGAGAAGCATTGGTGCTGTATTTTCTGGATCCGCAGTTAAGGAAAATAATATCATACTGTGCAATAATAAGCATATTGGCAAGATCTGCATTGGTAATTTCTGTTGCTGTATACCCGAGATTCTGAATGATATCTTCAATTTTATCGTAGCTGCCTTTTACATAAGCAATTTTAGCAACCTGATTGAGCTTAGTTTGAGTGGCATTCAGGCTTAAAGTCTCATTTTCTTTAATGGTTGCAGAAATCTCTGTGCGGAAATTACTCCCATCACCGGTCTGAATGTAAATAGTATGGTTTCCTGAAGGAGCATCCAATATAAAATTTCCGTCTGCATCGGAAGTAGTATGATAGATTTTGTATTTGTCGTCAAAAGTAAAAACAGAAGCACCACCAATGGGTTTGTTCGCATTTTGTGACATTACTCTTCCTGATATTTTTCCGGTCTTTACTGTATTTTCTACAACAGTTTCTACAGCTGTCTCGGATTCCGAGCGACATGAAGATACCGTCAACATTAAAATTAGTAGAAAAAGAAGATTGAGTTTTTTCATAAATAGAAGTTTTTAGGTTAGGAGTACTAAATTAGTTAATTTTTTGTTAAGTTGTTAATTTTGCAATCATTTTTTTACTATTAAGTTAATTATTTTGAGTTTTTGTTAGTAATAATGCTTGTTTGCTGATGTTTGCTGGCTTGTAATTTATTAGTTTTGTATAGGGAAATATTCAGAATTATTTTTTTTCATTTTATTATATGAAAGGTATGATTATGGGTGTTGTATCTCGATAAATTATTTTTAGGATGAAAGACGAAATAAAAGATACCAAGAGTTTTTTTCAGGAGATGAGTGATCAGCTTTATGTATATATTACTAAAGTTACTCCAGATGGTGTTTCCTGGATATTCCATATAATTGTAAAACTTGGGCTTCTCATAGCCATTTTTCTTTTTCTTGATTTTCTTTTTAAAATTATCATTAATTATATTTTTAGATTTTTCAGCAATGAAAATAAATATCCGATTATTAAATCTATATACCGGTCAAGAATTACCAATTCTGTAGCGCATTTTATTGCTTTAGCCTTTATAGGAAGCATTCATGAATCTATTTTTGCAGGAGCATTGAGGCAGACCACCATTTTTATTATCAGATCGGTCAATCTCGGATTGGTGTTTATTTTGGCAGGAATGCTTTACAGAGCACTTACAGGCTTCAGATATTATTTTACCATAAAGCAGGATTATTATAAAGTAATGGCAATCAATGCGGTTTCAGAGACGATCAAAATTTTGGGAATTTTTGTTTTTTCTGTGGTTGGCATCTGTGTGATTTTCGGAATTAAAGGAACTACCATCGTCGGAAGCTTGGGAGCCATTACCGCAGTGTTGGTTTTGGTATTCAGAGATACAATTCTGGGATTTGTTACCGGTATTCACGTGGCAACTTCAAAAAGCTTGAAAGTAGGCGACTGGATTGGGATTCCGAAATATAATATTGAAGGAAATATTTTAGATATAAGTCTTTTAACTACAAAAATTGCTAATTTCGATAAAACCATTTCTTCAATTCCTACTTATGATTTGCTTACAACGGAAATTAAAAATCTTCAGGTAATGTCTGAATCCAATACCAGAAGAATAAAAAAATCTATCGTTTTTAATATTACATCTTTTAAATTTTTAAATGATCAGGAAATTGAAAGGCTAAAAGAAATCAATCTTATTTCAGATTATCTCAATAAAAAAACATCAGAGATTAATAAGGAAAAAGAGTCTATCGAACATCGGGATAAAATTGTCAATGGAAGACAATTGACTAATATTGGTGTTTTTAGATATTACGCTCAGAAATTTCTTGAGAATAATCCAGATGTTGATCAAAGCAGTCATTTGATGGTAAGACAGCTTGAAATTACAACACAAGGTTTACCTTTGGAAATTTACTGTTTTGCCAATGATTCAAAATGGGAACATTTTGAAGAAATTCAGGCCGATATTTTTGATCATTTGCTGGTAGCTTCCAAAGAGTTTGATTTGCAGATTATGCAGATTGGTCTTAAAGTTTAGATTTTTATTATTATGAATAATACTGCCTCCATTCAAAATGCCGAGAAAATAAATTTTATGATGATTTTATTGGCTGCAGTGATCTCATGCATACTTCCATTTGATGTTTTTTTGTTTTCGTATGCGGTCTTGGGACCACTACATTATCTTACGGAGTTACAGTGGCTGAACAATAAAGATTTTTTTATTCCCAAAACTTCAGTAAATATTTTTGTATTTATATGTGTTTCATTGTCTGCATTTTTATTTTTAAATTATCTCAAGATCTTTAATCTGTATGTAGCAGAAAATGGAATTTATATAGGGCTTATTCTGGTAATGTTTTTTATTTTAAGTGCTTATTTTATTTTTAAAGTAAAATCGGGTTTGCTTAAAATTTTTTTGGGTATTTGCCTTCTTATTCTTGTGGGTATTTATTTTTTTAAACCGATAATAATTATTTTGCTAGGACTTTTTCTTCCGACAATAATTCATGTTTACCTATTTACTCTCATATTTATGGTTTCGGGCTATCTTTCAAATCAAAACAGGCTCGGTCTTTTAAGTATTACTGTACTTATTATGATACCATTAATCATTTATTTTTTTCCTGTTGAAGTCTTGGCTTTAGAAAGATCTGAATCGCAAAATATTTTTAATTTAACAGGTTTTAAACTTGTCAGCCAATGGTTGCTTTTTTTAACGGGTAAAGCCGAAACAGCAGAATTAATCATAAAAGTACAGATTTTTATTGCGTTTGCGTACACCTATCATTATCTCAATTGGTTTTCTAAAACATCAGTAATAGGATGGGCTCGGTCTTTACAGCCAAAAAAAATGGTTTTAGTTATAGGAATTTGGATTTTATCAATAGCTTTGTATATTATAAATTATCAGACGGGCTTGTTGTTCCTTTTTGTATTGAGTATAATTCATGTATTGGCAGAATTTCCTCTCAATGCAATATCTTTTAAGACCGTTTTTCAAAAATTGTTTTCAAAATGACAAAACTAAGTGTAAATATTAATAAAATAGCTACCTTAAGAAATGCAAGAGGCGGAGAAATGCCCAGTGTAACAGAAGCCGCAGTTAAAATTCAGGAATTTGGTGCGCACGGAATTACTATCCACCCAAGACCGGATGAAAGACACATTACCAGAAAAGATGTTTATGATCTCAAACCTTTGGTTCATACCGAATTTAATATTGAAGGAAATCCTCACCGTGAATTCATCAACATGGTTATAGATGTAAAACCTGAACAGGTAACTCTGGTTCCCGATGCCGATGATGCCATTACTTCAAATGCAGGTTGGGATTGTGAGAAAAACCTGGATTTTTTAAAATCCATTATTATTGAATTTAAAAATGCCGGAATCAGAACTTCTATTTTCCTTGATCCTAATCCGGAAATGGTAAAGTTCGCTGCAGAAACAGGAACAGACAGAATCGAATTATATACAGAAGCTTATGCGAAGAATTATCAGATAAATAAAGAAGAAGCGATTAAATCTTATGTCGAAACTGCTGCAAAAGCGGCTGAATATGGTTTGGGAATTAATGCAGGGCATGATTTAAGCTTAGAAAATTTAAAATATTTTGCAGACCATATTCCGAATCTTTTAGAGGTTTCTATTGGTCATGCTTTGATTTCTGAAGCTTTATATATGGGAATGGAAAACACAATTCAAGCATACCTGAAAAGATTGGCAAAGTGGTAGAAATTTGCTTAAATTTGAAATATTATGAACTCTGAAATTACCATACAAGACTTTTCTCCTCATCTCTTTTGGGATGTGGATTTGGCTACTTTTGACCTTCAGGAATATAAAGAGTTTATGGTAGGTCGTGTTGTGGAATACGGCAGGCTGAAAGATTGGGAACTTATAAAATTATTATACGGAAAAGAAAAAATCAAGGATATTTCTTTGAATTTAAGAAGTCTCGACGCTGTATCTCTATCATTTCTGTCTACAATTTTTAATATTGATAAATCCGAATTCAGATGCTACAAACACAGACAGTCAGTGAAGAATTACTGGAACTCCTAAATGAAATAATGAGTTCGGATTTTTTTTCTGGCTTTATTTTAGTCGGAGGAACAGCTTTGGCTTTGCAAATTGGTCATCGTAATTCTGTAGATCTAGATTTCTTTGGCAACAAAGAAATTGATGAAAATAAAATTATTGAGGAATTGCAAAAATTGGGTAAAGTAGAAAAAATTTCTGGTAGTAAAAGTGTTTTGATCTGTTCTGTAAATGGGATTAAAGTTGATTTTGTAAATCATAGATATCCTTTCTTAGATAAATATATTATTGCTGATGGTGTGCGAATCGCTTCTCAAAAAGACATTGCTGCAATGAAACTTAATGCAATAGAAGGAAGAGGCAGTAAAAAAGATTTTATAGATCTGTATTTCCTGCTTGATAAATACAGTTTGAAGCAAATGATAAGCTTTTATAATGAAAAATATGTGGATCATACAGATTTTATGATGTTGAAATCTATTACTTATTTTGTTGATGCAGATATTTTTCCTCAGCCTAAAATGTTTGTAAACTTTGATTGGGGAGAGTGTAAAAAGAAAATCATATCAGAATACCTTAAATTAAATCTTTAGTTATCGAAAGATTGAAACAAATTGTTTCCATCAACCAAAAAATAAAAAATGGACATTTTACATTCAAAAATATTTGGCGAAAATATATCGTCAACACCGCTCTTAGTATTTCACGGATTATTCGGAATGCTCGACAATTGGGGAAGCTTTGGAAAAGAAATGGGAGAAATTATACCTGTTCACTTAATAGATTTGAGAAATCATGGCAGAAGTTTTCATTCCGAAAATATGTCTCACGATGATTTAGCCGATGATATTGCTAATTATATGAGCCATTATGGTATTGAGAAAGCACACGTTTTAGGACATTCATTGGGTGGGAAAGCGGTCATGCAGTTTGCTGTCAATTATCCTGAAAAAGTTGAGAAACTTATTGTGGTAGATATTTCTCCGAAAGCTTATCCTCCACATCATCAGGGAATTATTAAGGCGCTTGAAACGGTTGATTTTGATGAGGTGAAATCAAGAAGTGAAGTAGAAAAAGTTTTGACACAATATATCCCTGAAAAATCTACCATTCAATTTCTGGCTAAGAACCTGTATTGGGAAGAAAACGGCGATTCTAAAAAGCTCAACTGGAGATTTAATCTCAAAACTTTAGCAGAAAAATATAATCAATTTGTATCTAACGCTATAAAATTCGGGGTTTTTCAAGGTGAAACTTTATTTATTGCGGGAGAAAAATCAAATTATATCTTACCGCAGGATGAGTTTTCCATCAGACAGCAATTTCCCAGAGCCAAATTTATAAAAATTAAAAATGCAGCACATTGGGTGCAGGCAGATAATCCTGTTGATTTTGCGGCCGTTGTAAAGGAATTTTTAGATTTACATTAAAAACGAAAAATTAGCGAACTGTAATGTTAAAATTTTCTTAAATAGTATTTTTTGTTTTTGTTAATCACTAAATAATTACTACCTTAGTAAGGTCAAATCAATAAAATATTTCATTATGGAAAAGAAAAAGTTAAAAAAACCGTTTTTTGCTTCGTTTTTAGAAAATCAAATTAAAGATACTAAAGCGGTGAAAGGGGGAGCTTCAGGATCAGGACTTACCACTCCTTTGAAAGATACAGTGACCAAACCTACTTATGATAATCAGCAAACGATGAAGTATCCATCAGATGGAGATGAAGGTAGCGATATTTAAGTAAAAGCATATTAACAACTTTATATTAAAAGGAAACTTAGACGTCAAGTTTCCTTTTTTATTATGATTAAAATATGATTCTCTGTATTACTCATTCTCAGGACTTTTACAATATTGATATTTTTTTTGAATACCTCACGTCGAAAAACATTCCTTTTTTTCGGTTGAATTCCGACTGCCTGAATCATCAGATGAAATTAAATCTTAAAGATGATTCATTTATCATAACAGATGAGTCTGGAAATCAAATTAATTCTGATGCTATAAAAGCAGTCTGGCATCGCAAAACGTGGAATATTAATATTCCGGAAGATCTTGATGAAAATTATCATCATGTTTTTTTGACCGAATACCAAAGTTTAAAACTTAATATTTTTACAGCACTCGAGCATCTTCCTTGGATTAATCCTGTGCAGGCTGAAAAAAAAATTGAATCCAATAAAATTTTGCAGCTTAAAATTGCCAAGAAGAATGGCTTAATAATTCCCGAAACACTTTTTTCAAACGATGAAGATGCGGTAAAAGAATTTTTTTATGAGTTCTGTAATGGGAAAGCAATTGCAAAACTTCACGGAACGATTTCCAGATCCATGGATGGTCAGGAAATGATCTCTACAATACCTTTTGACGAAAGTAACCTTGAGGATTTATCTAATCTTACCACTTGTCCGATGATTTTTCAGCCCTATATTGAAAAAGAATATGAGCTGAGAATAGTGTATATCAACGGCGAATTTTTTACCGGAAAAATCAATAACAAAACTCATGCAGACTGGAGGGTTTCCCGGTCAGGTTTTTTCTGGGAAAAATATGAACTGCCCGAAACAATCAGAAAAAATTTAAATTCGATGATGAAAGAAATGAATTTGATTTTTGGAGCCATTGATATGATTAAAAGTACTGACGGAAATTATTACTTTCTTGAGGTAAACCCGCAAGGAGAATGGGGAATGCTGCAGAAAGAATTGAATTTTCCTATAGCACAGAGAATTGCAGATTATCTTATAAACAGAATATTGACCAATGAACAATAAAATATTAATTATCACCCATACACAAGACAGTTTTTCCTTAGAAAAAGTTGTAGAATTTATAACCCAGAATAACTTTGAAGTGATTCGTTTTGATGTGGATTTATATCCATTAAAAAATCATCTTTCTACCGTTTTTGAGGACGGAAAATGGATTTCGTATCTAAAAACACAAGACAACAAAATTAAGTTAGATGATCTTGCTACAGTTTGGTACAGAAGAGCTTACAATATAGGGACTGGCTTAAAAGAAGAGCTGGAAGCCAAATTTTTCGGCCCTGCAATGGGTGAAATTAGGCATACGCTTTTTGGTTTTATCGAATCTCTGGATTGCTATTCTTTAGGAAAACCAAGTGTTTATCGCAGAATCGACAGCAAAGAAGAGCAGCTTAAGATAGCTCACAAATTAGGGTTCAAAATTCCTGAAACATGCATTACTAATGATCCTGAAGAAGCTAAAAGATTCATCATGGAACATCAGAATGTAGTTGGTAAAATGCAGACTGGCTTTGCGATTTACGAAGATGGTGTTGAGAATGTAGTTTTTACCAATGTTATTGATGAAGAAAGCCTTGAAAGATTAGATTCACTGGTATATTGCCCGATGCAGTTTCAGAAAAAAATCGAAAAGAAAAAAGAGCTGCGAATTACGATAGTCGGGCAGGATATTTATGCGTTTGAAATTGATTCTCAACAATCTGAAGATGGAAAAACAGATTGGAGAAAAGACGGTATTAATTTGATTGATAAATGGAAAAAAACGAAAATTCCTGCAGATATAGAACAGAAACTTCTGAATTTACTTGATGTTTATCACGTCGATTATGGCGCCGTTGATATGATTGTTTCGCCCGAAGATGAATATTATTTTATCGAAATCAATGCAGCAGGTGAATTTTTTTGGTTAGATAATCTTTTGGATGACCATGCAATTTCCAAAAGCATTGCCGATGTTCTCTGCGGAAAAGTACCCAGAAGAAACAACATGGTTTTAAAATAATTTTTCGTGGCAAAAATTACCTTTTACAGACAGCTGGATTCGATGGATTGCGGACCGACATGTCTTAGGATAATTACAAAATATTTCGGAAAGAATTTTTCAGCGGAATATCTTCGCCTGATTACGCTTCAGTCCAGAGTAGGAGTGAGTTTTCATGATCTCATTTCTGCTTCTCAGGAACTGGGTTTTGAAGCTCTTGCAGTAGAAACTGATTTTGAAAAGTTGATGTCCGAAGCTCCGAAACCCTGCATTCTGCATTGGAAGAAAGAACATTTTGTAGTCTTACTTCCACAGGAAAAAGAGGGTGAAATACTTATTGCTGATCCTGAATATGGTAAAGTTTTGCTCTCTGAAGATGAGTTTAAAAGTAACTGGCTTCAGAATAATGAAACAGGGAAAGCTCTTTTGCTGCAGCCTACTCAGAATTTTTATGATAAAAAAGAAGAGAGAGTTCAGGAAGGTTTTGGTTTTCTTTTCTCTTATCTCAAACCTCACAAAAGGTCTTTGATTGTATTGGTTTTTACCTTGCTTCTGACGAGCATTATCACCCTAGCTTTTCCTTTTCTTACACAGAATCTCGTAGATAAAGGAATCAATTCTAAGGATAAAAATCTGGTTTTAATGATCATCGCTGCTCAGATTTTCCTTTTTTCCGGAAATAGCATGATGGAGCTGATAAGAAGCTGGATTATGCTTAAAGTCAATACGAAAGTCAATATTAAACTGATCAGTGATTTTATAGAAAAACTCATACAACTTCCGGTTTCTTATTTTGAATCAAAAAAGCTGGGTGATATTCAGCAGAGGATTTTAGATCACCAGAGAATCAATTCTTTTCTTTCTACCAATACGCTTTCAATTCTTTTTTCGTTTTTAAATCTCATCGTTTTTTCAGTGGTTTTGGGAATTTATAATCTCATCATTTTACTGATATTCTTTGTTTTGAGTGCGCTTTCGGTCATCTGGATTTCTGTTTTTTTAAACCGGAGAAAAATTTTAGACCAGAAAGAATTTGTTCTTAACAGTAAGAATCAAAATATTTTAAACGAAATGGTTTTGGGAATGTCTGAAATCAAAATTAATCAGTCAGAAAACTTCCAGAGAACAAAATGGGAAAATCTGCAGCATGACGTTTTTGAAAGAAATAAAAAAGCATTAAAGCTTTCGCAATATCAGATGATTGGTGCAGGTTTTATCTCTCAGCTCAAAAATATTCTCATCACAGGATTTGCAGCTTTTTCGGTCATTGATGGCGATCTTACTTTGGGGATGATGCTCGCCATAAGTTTTATTGTTGGTCAGATGAATTCGCCTTTCGATCAGCTTTTATATTTCATAGAAATTTCTCAGGATGCAAAATTGAGTCTGGAAAGAATTGCAGAGGTTCATACCAAACCGGTAGAAAATACAGCTCAGAAACTTAAAGAAATTAATAATAATAGTGATATTGTACTCAATAATGTCAACTTCGGTTTTGGAGATTTTGATATTCTGAAAAATTTGAATGCCGTTATTCCTCATGGAAAAGTAACAGCAATTGTAGGAGAAAGCGGAAGCGGAAAAACTACGCTTTTTAAACTTCTTCTTCGTTTTTATGAACCTGATTCAGGACAGATTGATTTCGGCGGAACCACGTTATCGGATATTTCCCTTAATGAATGGCGCAAGATCACGGGAACTGTTTTGCAGGAAGGTTTTGTCTTTTCTGAAAGTATTCGCAGAAATATAACTTTGAAACAGGATAATATTGATGAAAATCTGTTGAATTATGCCGTAAAAGTTGCAAATTTGCAGAAGCTAATTCAGCAGTTACCGCAAGGTTTGGATACCATTGTCGGAAACGATGGAATTGGTCTGAGTACAGGACAAAAACAACGAATTTTAATCGCAAGAGCAATCTACAAAAATCCGTCTGTTTTTCTTTTGGATGAAGCAACGAGTGCTCTGGATGCACAAAATGAAAAGGAAATCATGGAAAATCTTTTTAATTTTTTTAAAGGAAAAACCGTGATTATCATTGCACACCGTCTTAGTACGGTAAAAAATGCAGACCAGATTCTTGTTTTGAATGACGGAACTTTTATTGAAAAAGGAACTCATGCCGAATTGCTGGAAAAGAAAAAGTTTTATTTTAATTTAGTAAGTAATCAAGTAGGAATATAATTAATGGTTTTCGTAACAGGTGCTACAGGAATTTTAGGCCGGGTAATCGTTTTAGAACTTTTGAAGAAAGGGAGAAACGTACGTGCAGCCAAAAGACCGACCAGTAATTTAATGGAAGTAAAAAATTCTTACCGTTATTACACCGAAAATTCTGATGATTTTTTCAGCAGAATTGAATGGTTGGATGTTGATTTTGAAGATATTCATTCTGTTGAAGCTGCCTTAAAAGATGTTACGGAAGTCTATCATTGTGCTGCCAAAGTAGGGTACGACCCCAAAGACAGTAAAGAAATTTGCCTAACCAACATAAAAAGTACTGAGAATCTTTTGTATGCCTGTGAAAGCTCCTCTGTTGAAAAATTTCTTCACGTAAGTTCTATTGCAGTTTTAGATTTATTCAACGAAAACGGAGAGCTTGATGAAAGCTCAGATTTTAATCCTAAGGAAGATCATTCTGCCTATGCGATTTCAAAACATATTTCAGAAATGGAAGTTTGGCGCGCTTCTGCGGAGGGTTTGAATACCATCATCATCAATCCGGGAATGATTATAGGAACCGGTAATTGGGGGAAAAGCAGCGGAGATGTTTTTCCTACTTTTGAAAATAACAGCTTTACATTTTCCGGAGGTACGAGTTACGTAGATGTAAGAGATGTTGCAGAAATTGCTTTAAGTCTGATGGAGAAAGAAAAATTCGGTGAGCGTTTTGTGATTGTTTCCGAGACTAAAAAATATGCTGAAATAGGACAGCAGATCAGAAAAAAATTAGGTCTTAAAGAAGCTAAAATTATCCCCAAAAATCTTCTTCAGATCGGCAGAGTTGTCAATATATTGTTCGGATGGATTTTCCCCCAGTTGAGAATGGCAACAAAAACAAATATAGAGGCGGTTTCAAACCTGAATTTCATTTCAAATAAAAAAATAAAAGACAGACTGGGGTATCAGTTTATTCCTGTTTCAGAAAGTATAGACTTTCATCTTAATCATTATATTAACGACAAAAAGCTGAATAAAAAGTAATGAATCTTGCAGAGGCAATCATCAGAAAAAATGTAGAAAAACATCCTATAAAATCAGCAGTTGGCTTTAAGAAAAAAGATTCGGGGTGGAAGGAACTAAGCTGGAAGAAATTCAGCGAAATTATCTATAAAACTGCCAATGCACTGAAAAATTCGGGGATTGGAGAGAATGATAAAGTTGCGATCTATGCAGACAATTCAGCAGAATGGATGATATTCGATCTGGCTGTATTATCGGTAGGAGCCATTACTGTTCCTATTTATTCAACCAATAATGGTGAACAGACAGAGTTCATTCTCAGTGATTCAGGCTCGAAAATGATTTTGGTGGGAAATCAGTCTCAGTACGATTCTTGTTTAGAAATTTTACAAAAACAAAATACTCAGCTTACAACCATCATTGTTTCTAAAAAAGCAGTCTGGATTAAAAAAGAATTCAACAGTTTTTACTTGGAAGATTTTATTGCTAAATCGTCTCCAAAATTTGAATTTGCCAATAAAGAAGATGATGACACTGCAACATTGATCTATACATCAGGTACTACAGGAGCACCAAAAGGAGTGATGCTTTCGCATGGTAATTTTATCAATGCTTTTGATGCGCACTTTGATTATTTTAAATTCAGGAATTTTGAAGAAGAATTGTCACTGGCGTTTTTACCTTTAACCCACGTGTTTGAAAGAAGCTGGAGTTTACTGTGCCTTTATGGTGGTGCAAGAGTTTATTTTCTGGAAGATCCGAAAGATATTGCCAAAACTCTGGAAGAAGTAAAACCAACGATGATGTGCGCTGTTCCGAGATTTTTTCAGAAAATTTATGCAGGAGTTTTAGAAAAAGCAGAAGAAGGTTCTTCTTTAAAAAAGAAAATTTTCAGCTGGGCATTAGAAACAGGATGGCAAACTGCGGAATTAAAAAGAAATGAAAAAGCAATCCCTTTTGGATTAAAGATAAAAGAAACTGTTGCCGATCTTTTGGTTTTCAGTAAAGTAAAGGAGAAAATGGGTGGCAGGCTTTGGTTTCTTCCATGTGGAGGAGCCTCTTTATCACCTGAAGTAACCCGTTTTTTTGAATCTATCGGTATTCATGTAACGGTGGGTTATGGTTTAACCGAGACAACTGCAACATTAACGGCTCTGCCTTTTACTCATTTTGAACACGGCAGTTGTGGGAAACCTTTGCCCGGAGTTGAAATAAGAATCGGAGAACAGGACGAAATTCAGGCAAAAGGAAATGGTATCATGAAAGGATATTATAAAAAATCTGAAGAAACCGAAAAAGTTTTTACTGATGACGGCTGGTTTAAAACCGGGGATGCAGGAAGATTTGATGATCATGGAAATCTTTTCATTACAGATCGTATCAAAGATCTTATGAAAACTTCCAACGGAAAATACATTGCGCCGCAGCAGATAGAAAATCTTCTTACCAATAATAATTTTATTCAGCAGATCACTTTAATTGCAGAAGGACGCCAGTTTGTTTCTGCTTTAATTGTTCCGAATTTTGAGTTTTTAACAGACTTTTTAAAGAAAAACAACATCAGTTTTACCAATTGGGAAGAGATTGTCAACAAAAAAGAAATTGTAGATTTCTATAAAGAAAAAATAAAAGAACTTCAATCGCATCTTTCAGATTTTGAAAAAGTAAAAAAGTTTACGTTAATGCCGGCTGAATTTGAGATCGGCAACGGAGAAATTACTCCTACTTTAAAAGTAAAAAGAAATGTTGTACTGAAGAAGTATGCTGATGTGATCGAAAAAATGTATTGATTAAGAGAATGTTGAAAATAGAATTTGAAGAGCCCAATTATGAATTGTGTGAGTGTTGCGGAAATACAACTATAAAGCTTACTCGTTTTGTGTACGAAGATGAGAATGCTTTTGCAATCTATTATATTTCTTTTACTAAGGGTCATAGCGATAAAGACGTTTTAGGATTAATATCTATAGGGGATTGGGGGACTGATGAAGTTCCAGAATGTAGAACTTCATTTTTATTTAAACTATGGTTTGATGATAATACTTCTTATGTACGTATTTTAGACGGTAATGAATCTCCATGGAATTCTGATATTTTAGGGAAAATACTACAAAGAGAAGACGCTTTGAATCATCCATGGATAAAAGATGTTTATCATATTACAGATCATATTGTAGAAGAAGATCAAGAGGTTATTGAGCATTTAATCGGAAATAACTAAATTAATTTTAAGGTATGACAACAAAAGAATTTTTAGGAAAAGATAATTTCACAGTAAAAAATAGATCAGTTTCAGAGAGCTGTCCGTCTAATATTGCATTAATTAAATATTGGGGGAAATATAAAGACCAGATTCCGGCAAACCCGAGCATCAGTTTTACTTTGAACCATTGCAAAACCAATACTGAAATAGAGTTTTTTGCTAACGAATCATTTTCTGTTAAAACTTTTTTAGCTGGAAATGAAGAAATAAAATTTGCTGAAAAAATTGAAAAATATTTCAGGACTATTGAACCGTATTTACCTTGGATTTTAAAAGGGAAATACATCATCAAAACAGAAAATACATTTCCTCACAGTTCGGGAATTGCGAGTTCTGCATCTGGTTTTGGAGCTATTGCCAAATGTCTGATGAAGCTTGATGAAGAGTTCACTGGAAAAACTTCAGAAGAAGAGTCATTGAAAAAAGCTTCTTTTTTAGCAAGATTGGGAAGCGGAAGTGCATGCAGAAGTCTCTATAGCGGATTGGTTGTTTGGGGGAAATCGGATGAGGTGGCAGGAAGTTCGGATCTATTTGCGGTTAAATATTCTGATGCTGAAATTCATCCTGTTTTCAAAGATTTTAACGATTGGGTTTTATTGATTCATGAAGGTGTGAAGAGTGTTTCTTCAACGGTTGGTCATGGGCTGATGAATTCTAATCCTTTTGCAGAAAGAAGATTTCAGGAAGCCAGAGAGAATTTTGTTCCGATGAAGGAAATCCTGAAATCCGGAAATATGGAAGATTTCATTAAACTGGTGGAGCATGAAGCTTTAACTCTTCATGCGATGATGATGATGAGCGAACCAGCTTTTATTTTAATGAAAACCGGAACTTTAGAAGTGATTAATAAAATTTGGGATTTCAGAAGAGAAACAAATTTACCATTATTTTTTACTTTGGATGCAGGAGCAAATGTTCATTTACTGTTCCCGAATGACGGTTCCGAAGAACAAATAAAATCATTTATTCAATCTGAATTGCTGCAGCATACCCAAAACAATGGAGTTGTGAAGGATGTGATGAAATGGTAAGAAACTTTCATATTAGGAAGCGAAAAATATCTAGAATCAATAATCATTTTTGTAAGAAGCAGATTCCGGATAAAGTCGTGGTGGAAAAAAGTAAAATTTCGTATGCACAATATTTCATTATTCCATCAATTTTTACTTTTATAGGTTTACAATATTTTAAACAGAGTAATTTTAATCCTACTTTTTTGTTATTGATATTGTTTGGTGTTGTATTTAGTTTTGGTTTGAACATTTTTCTAAGAAGAAAATTCAGAAAAAATCCCGAAATTGTTTTAAATAAAAAAGGAATAACTTTCTCAAACAGCAGAACAATTTTTTGGAATGAGATTGAATTCTACCACTTGCGGCATAAAAACTTAATTTTAAGAATTTTTGTAAAATGTAAAAATGAAGATTTTCTTCTTGAATTTAAAGATTTACCAATTTCAAAGGTTAAATTAAAAGTTTTGTTCAACTCTTTTTATAGAAAATACAACAGTCAAAAACCTGCATATAAACCCATCATTAATGATGTTTTGGAAATGAGTTATGTAAAAACCGACAGTTATTTAGATAATACAATTCTTTAGGTTTAAAAGAAAAAAATTATTATATGTATAATAATTATACTACCTTTTATGTTAATTATCGTGAATTATTAAAAAGATGTACCTATTGAAGCCTGATAAAAAAACAAAGCAATCAATTGTTTTAGGATTTTAAAAATCTTTGATATTTTTGGTACGATGGCTAAAAAAGCAAACTTATTTGCTTTTTAATTTTTAGATTTATAGAACACGATAGCAAATATTAATTTCATAATCAGTCTTCTTTTGCTTCTTTGTCACGCTCCCCGTTTTCTTCTTTTCCTTCCTGAATCATTTCTTCGGCTTCCTGTTTTTCTTCCGCATCAGCTGTATCAATTTGTTCTTCCTGTTCGTGGTTTTTATGATCAATATAAAACTCACAATAAACAGGAAGATGATCTGAACCAAAATTTTCTAAGGTTTTTAATTTTTCTATGAAAATATCTTCACTGTGAAACATCAGATCAATCGGAAATCTGAATAGTTTATATTTTGCGTGAAATGTTGACAAAAAAGCATGACCAATTCTCGGGTCAATCAGTTTGCTGGTCTTTCTGAATAATATGGAAGATCTAGACCAGGCGACATTATTGAAATCTCCTACAACAATTACCGGCTGATCAATTTCGCAGATTCTTTTTGCGGTACACAGAAGATCCCCATCTCTTTCCTTTGATGTTTCTTCCTCTGTCGGGCTTGGCGGTGGCGGATGAACCCCGAAAAATACGAAGCTGAAACCATCATCTGTTTTCAAATGTGCTTCAATACTGGGAATGTCATCTGCAACAAAAAAGTGAGTTTTAGATTCTTCAATTTTAATTTTGGAATAAAAATGCATTCCGTAGGTGTTTTCCAGCGTTACTTTATGATGATACGGATAGTCTTTCTCCAGAACCCTCAAAGCGTTTTCCCAATCGTCATTGCTTTCCATCGTTAAAAACATTTCAGGCTTACAGGTGTTGATAAGATTGATAAATCTTTGATAATCTGTATTAAACTGATAAATATTGGCAGATATAAAATGAATTTTCTTAGATGAATTTTTTCCCGGATGATTTTTTCTTACCCGGTACAGTGGGGTATATTTAATAAGAATTAAACCGTGATAAATGAAAAGAAGTATCAGAAAACTCTGAAAATACCAAAAGTATGAAAGCGAACTTTTGATCGCAAATCCCATCAGAAAAACCAAAAATGTAATAATGGTGACCTGAATTTTTCCAAAATCAGGAACTCTGAAAACCCAATGCTGACTTGGGATTCTTGGAAAAGCAGAAAATAGAAACAACAGAATAACAAGTATATAATAAACAGTCGGCATGTAGTTTTAATAAAGAGATAAATTTAAGCTATTTTTGGCTGATTGTGGTAATAATCAGATTTAAACTTTATTCATTTAACAAAAACTGTTCTCAATTTTTTTTTAATTTTAAATTTTTAATACCCATTTCATAAAATTTAATGAATATAAATAGTCTCAATATGACCAACAGAATATTATTTACTTTAATCCTAATAAACAGTTTCTGCTTTGGACAGACTTCTGATGAAAATTCTGTGAAAGAAGTTATCAATTCGCTATTTACAGCAATGAAAAATACAGATTCTGAAACGGTACAGGCTTTATTTACAGATCAAGCTATATTGCAGACAATTACAAAGGATGGAAATGCAAAAACAGAGGATGTGAAAGAGTTTATATCTTCATTTTCCAAATTTTCTAAAAATGATCTTGATGAAAGAATAATTTTTGCAAATATCAGTATTGATGGTGATTTAGCAAGTGTTTTTACGCCGTATTCGTTTTACTTTAAAGGGAAGTTTTCACATTGCGGAGCTAACAGTTTTCAGTTGATAAGACAAAACGGAAGATGGAAAATTCACTATTTAATTGATACAAGAAGAAAAGAAAACTGTAAAGAAATTTTAAAATGAAAATTCATCATATCGCTGTCATCTGCTCAGATTACGAAGTGTCTAAAAAGTTTTATACTGAAATATTAGGATTGAATATCATTCGGGAGTTTTACCGAAAAGAGAGAAAATCTTATAAATTAGATTTAGGAATAGGAGAGGAGTATGTAATTGAACTTTTTTCGTTTCCCAATCCTCCAAAACGACCTTCAAGACCGGAAGCTTGCGGATTGAGACATTTGGCATTTTCTGTAGAAAATGTTCAAAATAAATGGGAAGAATTGATTCGTAAAGGCTTAAAATGCGAAGAAATCCGTATTGATGAATTTACTGGAAAAGAATTTTTCTTTACTCAGGATCCGGATGAATTACCATTGGAGTTTTATGAGCTATGATCTGAATTGAAATTTCTTAACTTGCATATCCTGTGAAAAAACTAATTGCCATAATTGCCAAAACAATCATAGAAATGACAACATATACATAATCTTTTTCTTTCAAATATCCAATCAAAGCAAAAACGATTCTCATCAAAGGGGTGAAAATCAGCATCAGAATTCCAAGCTGTATGATTGCCATTCCTTCTCCTTTCATCAAGGTTTCCCAAAAATGTCCCCAAACTTTTTCTGAAGAATTTCCCATTTCAAGCATGGTGTATTTTCTAGGCATTTTAAAACCTTCCATAAACAGTTTTACAAAACCAATTAAAGAAGTGATAACCGACAAAATAACTCCTAATCGAAGAAGATTTCCTACGGAACGGTTAAGGTCTATATCTGTAAAATCTTTTCTCATGAGAAATTGCTTCTGATACCGTTATACATCATATATACAGAAAGAATCGTGATGACGATTGCAAAAAATGTTTTCAGTTTCTTTGTTTTGGAAACCATTAATGTTTTAGATCCTATAAAACTTCCTACCACTACACCTACCAAAACCGGAGCTACAATGACGGGAATAATTTCACCTCGCTGAAAGTAGATTAATGAACTTGCAACCGCAGTTACTCCGATCATAAAATTACTGGTTGTGGTAGAAACTTTAAAAGGAAGTCTCATCATATTATCCATTGCCAAAACCTTCAACGCCCCGGAACCGATTCCTAAAAGTCCGGACATGGCCCCTGCAAACATCATCATAAAAAAACCGGGAATTGTATTTCTCGCTGCGTAGCTTTTTATAATTCCTTTATCGGGAAAAGTACCGAATAATTTCAGTCTGTCTTCAAGGCTTCCTTTGATTAAAGGTTCCTGATGATCAGGTTTTCCTTTTAGATTTAATATCACAGTCAGCAAGAGAATACTGGCAAAAATAATTCCGATGGTATTGGGATTCAGCATTCCGGAAACCAAAGCTCCCACAATAGCTCCTGCTGTGGTGGCTATTTCCAGAAACATTCCGATCCGCATATTGGTAAATCCTTCTTTTACAAAAGCTACTGCCGCTCCCGAAGAAGTTCCGATTACCGAAATAAGAGATGCGCCAATGGCGTAATGCATCGGAATCCCGAAACCCAGTGTTAATAATGGAATGATGATGACTCCGCCTCCTAAACCTGTAAGTGAACCTAAAAGACCTGCTGAAATAGCGCCAAGAAAAAGTATGATAATCTCCGACATGTTACAAATATAAAACTATTGAGGTTTTCAGGCAAACATTAGCCTGATATTATTTTTTACCTTATTTAAAGAGCCTGAAAAGCATTGTCAGCTCATTATTTAGAGAAGAAAAGTTTACAATTAGTAAACTATCAGCTGATTTCTAAAAAACATAGTATGTCAGCCTTAGACTTGGATAGTAGATATTCCCGAGATATTTAAGCTGATGTACATATTTTTTGTTCTGATAATTCCAAATATAATGATAATCCGATTCTCGGGACTGAATTTTTTGGAGAGGAATATTAAGAGACAATCCAACATCAAACTGATTCCGTTGCCCGAAATTTAAGCCCAATCCAATATTAGAGCTTATAGTGTACGTTTTCTCGCCCAGATTTGTGTTGTAGGAATTTTCGTAATCAATATTGCCGTTCAGTCCATTCTGTGTTTCTCCGTTTCCTTCATTATAGCTCATCACATTATTGTTAAAGTCTGCACCTAGACTTCCTTCAATATAAACAAAACTTTCCCTCAAAGAAAATAACTTTCTGTATCCCACAAAAATCGAAATACAGTCATATTTCTGTCCAAAAATTTCTTTATTGGTAAATGGAATTTCTGGTTCATTGAGGTTGTATTCGTATTCTATTTTTTTTCTTGTGACTGAGAAATCAGCAAACAGTTTGTTTTTTTCGTCTAAATTTTTCATGAGTTTTGCTCCGACATAGAATGATATTGGTTTGTTTGGACTGAAGCGAGTTTTGTCAGCGGATAATTTATTTTTGTAAAAGTTAACGCCTGAGCCTACAGTAATTCCTAACGAGTACTCTGACTGCGAATAGTAGTAGTGTACTGAGAAAAAAAGTATAGCTATTATCGCAGTTTTAAGAGATTTTTTCATGGTTATTATCAAAAGTTTTTCATCTAACGCAAAATTTATATTTAAATTTTAAAATTCGGAATGTTTTTTTTCGAGTTGTCAATAAGAATAATCTTGAACTTAGAATCATAAAATCACAGCTATGAACGATGCGTATCATCTGCCGAACATTAAAAAAAAGATAAATTTGGTGTATTTTTGCAACCATGGAAACCAATCTGAAATTATTCTATATTATTCTGGGAGCTACTCCCAAAGGCAGAAATATTGAGCAGCATGACGTTTTTTTTGGTATTGCAGAAAGTCTTAAAGAACTTGTTCCGGATATGAAAGAGTTTTGGAAAGAAGCGAAAGGGAAAATCCATAT
The DNA here is from genome assembly GCF_007474535.1 of Chryseobacterium echinoideorum. GTDB lineage: Bacteria > Bacteroidota > Bacteroidia > Flavobacteriales > Weeksellaceae > Chryseobacterium > Chryseobacterium echinoideorum. The sequence continues at coordinate 190,509 of NZ_VKNW01000008.1, forward strand.
TGACTGTTATCAGGAAGTGCAGTTCGCTGATGGATTTGAAATTAAAATTGTAGAAAAAACTGATCAGATATCAGAAAATCAGCTCTATTTTATCAATTTAGGTGGATACAAAAAAGGTTTTTTTGAAGAGTTTCATGAGCAGCATTTACTGGCAGGGAATTCTATGGCTGAGGTCGTAAAAAAAGCAAAAAAGACCCATTTTTATAAAACGATGGGCTTTGAAGGTGCGGTAAGTCATATTGATGATAAACACGGAGTTGACATTGATGATATTTTTAAAGTAAATGATATTCTTCCACAAAAAATGAAAGAAAAATATTCAATCGTTTTAATAAAATCTGAAGCGGAAAATCAACAGAATATAACAGAAATAGGTTATTTTAAAATTGATAAAGTATAGTACCATTTACTGGCATTAAAATAAATTTTAGTAATAAATCATAATAAAAATGAAAGTAGGAATTTTAGGGGGTGGTCAGCTGGGACGAATGCTGATTCAGGAAGCGTTGAAATACGACGACGAATTTTACACATTAGATCCGGCTTTGGATGCGCCCTGTCATAATATCTCATATTTTACTCAGGGAAACTTCAATGATTACGAAACTGTTATCGAATTTGGAAAAGATAAAGATGTGGTCACTATAGAAATAGAACACGTCAATGCCGATGCATTGGCTGAACTTGAGAACCAAGGAATAAAAGTAGTTCCCAATTCCAAAATTATTAAAACAATCCAACAGAAAATTCTTCAGAAAAAATTCTATCAGGAACACAATATTCCAAGTCCTGAATTTGAAGTAATGGATGGAAGTTCAGATGAAATCAAGATGCCGCTTCCTTTCGTACAAAAAATGAATACAGGCGGTTATGACGGAAAAGGAGTGCAGGTTATCCGCACCAATGAGGACATGAAAAAACTCTGGACTCAGGATTCTGTTCTTGAAAAGCTGGTGGATATTGATAAGGAACTTTCGGTAATTGTTGCCAGAAATGAAAATGGAGAAACACAAACTTTTCCTGTAACGGAAATGGTGGCAGATCCGAAATTAAATTTGCTTGATTTTAATATTTGCCCGGTTTTTCTGAGTGAAGATGTTGAAAATCAAATCAGTGCTATCACTGAGAAGTTTCTGAATGCTGTTAATTCTCCGGGGCTTTTTGCGATTGAATTGTTTTTAGATAAAGAAGGAAAAGTCTGGGTAAACGAAACTGCGCCGAGACTGCATAATTCGGGACATCAGAGCCAGGAAGGAAATGCTAATTCGCAGTTTGAGCAGATGTATCGTGTTTTAAAAAATTTGCCTTTGGCAGATACAGATACTTTTACATTCAGCGGGATGCTAAATCTTGTCGGAGCAGAAGGATTTTCGGGAAAAGTAATTTATGAAGGAATGGAAGAAGTGTTGAAACTTCCTAAAACATATGTTCATTTATATGGAAAAACCGAAACCAAACCGGGACGGAAAATGGGACACATCAATGTATTGGCAGATTCCAGAGAAGAACTGATGGAAAAATTAATTAACGTCAAGGCAATGGTAAGAGTAATTGCTTGAAAATGTTAAAATATATTGATTAAGACTGCTTTTTGGTGGTCTTTTTTATTGGGAAGTAATTTTAGGATAATCAATCGACCATTTTTTTTCCTGTGAAATATAGATTAAATAAGGTCCGTCAAAACCATCTGGATAATATAATTCATAGTTTTCGCTTTCATCTTTCTGGTAGATCGGTTTTGTCGCTTCGTCTTTCTCTAAACCCAATTTTTCTAATGTCTGCCAATCATTCACTTCCGGAAGCTTGCCGCTGCTTGCTTTATAGTTTTCTATATTCTGAACGATCTCATTTCCCTTTTGAATATCAGATCTTCTGGTGATTTCTATCGGGAGATTCCAGTAAACAGTAATTGAAATAATGATTAAAACGATAATAGAAATAATGCTGATTACTATTTTTTTCATTTATAATTGAGTTTTGTTTTTAAAATTCTTCAATTTTTTTCTTTTTAAACATTTCACGATTATAATTGATAACAAATACTCCTAAAATGATAAAAACAGCAGCAACGATAAATTTAGCTGAAATTTGTTCATCTAAAATAAGCCAGCTCAAAAATATAGAAATAATCGTATTCACGTATGCCAAAATAGAAACCTGCACTGCGGAAACTCTCGTTAATGCATAGTGAAATGCAAAAAAAGCAGCTACTGATCCGAATACCGCCAAATAAATCATTGCTGCAATACTTTTCGTACTCCACTGTTCAAATTGATAATCATCTGTTAATGTGAAAGCAAAGCAAAGCTGTATAATTCCTGCAAATATGAACTGATAAAATAGATTGAGTGTGATGTTTCTGCTCTGAATATTAAGTTTTTTGGTAAAAATGGTTCCCGAAGCCCAACCTCCAATAGCAATAATAAGATAAAAAATCCCCATTCTATAAGCGGGGTTTGCCATCTCTGAAATTCCGTCCCAGAATATAAATAGAATTCCGCAAAAGCTTAACAGTACTCCTATTAATGCACGAATACTGAATTTTTGAAGTCCGAAAGCTACGCTCCCGAGAAAGACTACAATTGGTGAACAGGCGCTTATCAGAGAGGTAAGACTACTGGTAACTTCTTCTTCGGCTACCGTTGTCATTCCGTTGGCTACGATCAGCATTAATGTTGAAAAAATGATTTGATAACCAAAGTTTTTCCACCCGATCCATGCAAGTTTTTTCTGATACAATAAAATGATGAGCATAATTATTCCTGCCAAAAACTGCCGTATTCCTGCAACAAACCATGCCGGGATCGTTTCTACCGCTACTCTGATGCCCAAAAAAGTAGTTCCCCAGACAATGGCAACGGTAAAAATCGCTAAAGTGAGTGTGTAATTTTTCAAAGTAAAGCGAATCAAATGAAGCTGCAAAGGTATTTATTTTAAAATGAATACAATGCGATTGGCATTTTTGTATTGGTTACTTGTGTGTTAATATTACCTAATTTTAGTTAAAAATATATGGTAATTTGTAAGTCACTTCATTTTCTTATCTTTGAGCCTCTAATAAAATTTAAAAATGGTAGGAATCATCATGGGAAGTCAGAGCGACTTACCGGTAATGGAACAGGCAGCAAATTTCCTTAAATCTTTAGACATACCTTACGAACTGACTGTAGTTTCTGCACACAGAACCCCGGAAAGGATGTTCGATTATGCAAAATCTGCCAAAGAAAGAGGTCTGAAAGCAATTATAGCAGGAGCTGGCGGAGCGGCACATCTTCCGGGAATGGTAGCAAGCTGTACTACTTTACCGGTAATAGGTGTTCCTATTTTATCCAGTAATTCTATTGACGGATGGGATTCTGTTTTATCTATTTTGCAGATGCCCGGCGGAATTCCTGTCGCGACAGTTGCTTTGAATGGAGCATTAAATGCCGGTATTTTAGCCGCTAAAATTTTGGGAAGTGCAGATCATGAAATTTCTGAAAAACTGCAGGTTTATCAGGATTCTTTGAAAGATAAAGTGTTGGGAACGGTAGATGATATTAAAGCTAATCATCCTAATCATTACGATAAATAAGATTTTAAAATCATAAAAAACGCCTCATATTTCTTGAGGCTTTGTTTTTTATTTTTTGATGAATTTAAAATTTTCAGTTTTGTTTTTAGAGACAATTTGCAAAAGGTAGTTTCCTTTTTCTAAACTTCTAACATCAATTTCGCTGTTATTCAGTTTTCCTTGAAGAACAATTCTTCCGCTTGCATCAAAAATCATAAAGTTTTCCGAAAGTTTTACATTTTTAAGCGTAATAAAATCTGTTGCAGGATTTGGATAAATATTAAACTCGTTTAGTTTTTCTTGTTCCTTTACAGAAAGTATTGATTCGCATTGTGCATCATAAGTATCTCCTGCAATTGTCCAACCTTTATTGTTGATGAGGCTGTTTCTCGCCGCAACGGCAGCGGGATGAGTATAGACTAGTGGAGAAGCACTTGTGATGCTGATATTATTTGGTGTTGAAGGATTTTGGCTCCATCCGTAAAGCGTGTTGTCATAGTTTTGGCAGTTTAAACCTGAATTAAAAAACATTCCTTGTCCTAAAGTAAGAGATGATAAATTCCAGTTTCCGAGATTTTGGTTGAAGTTTGAAGCTCCATTAAACATATTTTGCATATTGGTAATCTGTGACGTATTCCAACTGCCGATATTTTGGTTGAATGCTGTTGCAGTAAAAAACATTCCGTGTGATACCGTTACATTGGAGGTATTCCAGCTGCCAATAGGTTGGTTAAAAACTGTTGCGCCAAAAAACATCTGTTGCATAGTGGTAACATTTGATGTGTTCCAACTTCCAATGGGCTGGTTGAAGGCTTTTGCGAATAAAAACATAGCTTCCATTGAAATTGCTTGGGAAGTATTCCAACCGGCAATAGGCTGATTAAAATACCAAGCATTAGAAAACATATATCTAAAATGTAAAACATTGGAAGTATTCCAGTTTCCAATGGGCTGGTTGAAGTTTTTAGCGGTGTTGAACATACTTTCCATAGTGGTAACTTGAGAAGTATTCCAATTTCCTATGGGTTGGTTGAAATTTTGTGCCAACGAAAAAGTACTTTTCATATTCTGCACATTAGAGGTATTCCAGTTTCCAATAGGTTGATTAAAGAGAAGGCAGCCACTAAACGTTTCTTCAAGAGTGGTAACAGCAGAAGTATTCCAATTGTTAAAAGAAGAATTTCCTACCAATGCTTCACAACTTCCAAACATGTAAGACATATCTGAAACATTGCTCAGATTCGGAGTGTCTGTTGCGGTCATGTTTATATTTCGGCATCCGTGAAAGGCACCTCTCATAGAAGACCAGATTGTAGAGCCCCATTGATTAATTTCTATAATTTTTGAAGCGTCTCCCAATGAAATATTTTGGTTTGGGTTCTGAAAATCGTCTCTGAAAGAAATACGGTGGAAATTACCATTTCCGTTGCTTACTTTTACTAGGTAAGTGGCGTTTTGTGTGGCAGGATTTAATGGAGTTCCAAAATCTAAAAGCACCTGATTGGTAGAAGTTACATTAGTCATGGTAAAATTATGAGAAGGAAATCCTACTTCTTCCCAATAAATAGTATAATTATTTCCTCGGAATGGAGCCCACGCTTGAGTCGAAGTTGAAGGAAAAGGTGCATTGGGAGCAGCAGGATTTTGGAAAATATAGGGTTTCCAAGTGGTGATAAACTCATTTTGTGCTTTTACCAAGAAACACAACAGCGAGATGATTAAAGTAAGTATTGATTTATTCATATCATATTTTGTTTAATGTTAATTTTAAAATCTTACCGTGTGTATTTAAGTCTTTCCTTTCATTTCTTTTTCTAAATATTATAAAAAAAGGATAATGCTTTTTTGCAGATTTTAAGTTCTTAGAATGTATTTATTGTCAATATTTTGTGAAATAAATATATGCAAAAATAAAAAACTCACCAAATTTGGTGAGTCTAAGTTATTTTATTCCTGCATATTATCTCTGGTGTTCTTCTGTACGGCAATTGCACCGAATAATGCAAGCAAATAGGCGAAGCCATAAAATCCTTTTTCGCTCGGGAGAATAGTAGCATTCCAAAGTCCCACTGCCAATAAAACGATTGATGAGATTGTTGCAAACCAACAAATTCCGTAATAGATATCGGTAACTTTGATGTTTTCCATCCTGTCCCGGACTGCTTTCTGTAAAGAAACCACAGCAAATAAACCATACAGAAGAATAGTAAAATAATATCCTTTTTCATTTAGCTGCATTTCTGCTCTTACCAAACCTGTAATATAGCCAATCATTCCGGCTCCCAAAGCAATCCATGAAGCTGCTACAAAAGCTCCCGAAACATTTTGTTTTTTCATTAATTGTTTTTTTAAAGTTTATATTTTAATTCAAATATATTATTTTTGGTTGAATAGAGAAAAAAATATCAGAATTGTAGTCTCCAATAAAAAACGCTCCGGAAAAATTTATTCCGAAGCGTTCTATTTTTGCTAATTGCTAATTCTAGTATCTGTAATATTCAGGCTTAAATGGACCTTCAACTTTAACACCGATATAATCAGCCTGCTCAGGAGAAAGAACTTCAAGTTCAACACTCAGTTTTTTAAGGTGAAGAGCAGCTACTTTTTCATCTAAATGTTTAGGCAACATATACACTTCGTTTCCGTACGCTTCAGAATTGTTCCAAAGTTCGATTTGAGCCAAAGTTTGATTAGAGAAAGAGTTAGACATTACAAAAGACGGGTGACCCGTAGCACATCCAAGGTTTACCAATCTACCTTCTGCAAGGATGATTACTTCTTTACCTCCTTCAAGAGTATAAATATCAACTTGTGGCTTCACTTCAGATTTTGTGTGACCATAGTTTTCGTTTAACCAAGCCATATCAATTTCGTTATCGAAGTGCCCGATGTTACAAACGATTGCTTTATCTTTTAATTTTAAGAAATGTTCTTTTCTAACAATATTGAAGTTACCTGTAGTAGTGATTACAATATCTGCGTTATCTACAACAGTGTCTAATCTTTTAACTTCAAAACCGTCCATTGCAGCCTGTAATGCACAGATTGGGTCAATTTCAGTCACTGTAACGATAGAACCAGCTCCTCTGAAAGAGGCAGCAGTACCTTTACCTACGTCACCGTATCCGCAAACTACAACCCTTTTTCCGGCAAGCATTACGTCAGTAGCTCTTCTTACAGCATCTACTGCAGATTCTTTACATCCGTATTTATTATCAAATTTAGACTTGGTAACAGAATCATTTACATTGATTGCAGGCATTACCAAAGTTCCGTTTTTCATTCTTTCATATAATCTGTGAACCCCGGTTGTCGTTTCTTCAGAAAGACCTTTGATTCCTGCAGTCAGTTCAGGATATTTATCAAAAACCATATTAGTTAAATCTCCACCGTCATCCAAAATCATATTTAATGGTTTTCTGTCTTCACCGAAGAAAATAGTCTGCTCAATACACCAGTCAAATTCCTCTTCATTAAGACCCTTCCATGCATAAACAGGAATTCCGGCAGCAGCAATAGCGGCAGCGGCATGATCCTGAGTAGAGAAAATGTTACAAGATGACCAGGTAACTTCTGCACCCAGAGCAACTAAAGTTTCTATTAAAACAGCGGTTTGAATCGTCATATGAAGACATCCGGCAATTCTTGCCCCTTTTAATGGCTGAGACGGACCGTACTCTTCACGGATTGCCATCAAACCAGGCATTTCAGCTTCTGCTAATGTAATTTCTTTTCTTCCCCATTCTGCTAAGGAGATATCCTTTACTTTGTAAGGAACGTATTGTGTTGTTGTACTCATATCTTAATGATGATTAAATTATAAATCAAGCAACAAAATTACAACATATCTTTTAGATAAAAAAACACGGTACAAAGTTCATACACATGACATTATACATAGAGTTTTATTTTTTAACCAAAATGTATTTTTTACTAATTTTATCACAAATTTATTGAATGCCTCTATACCGAGATTTTTCAGATGACAATGCCACAATCCTTGTATGGAAATATGATGAAAGTGAAGAACTTGATATCAACGAGCTTCTTGAACCTGAAAATGCTGAAAAAGTAAAAGATTATCATCCAAAAAAGTTGCTGGAAGTATTGATGGTACGTAAACTTTTAAAAAGTCTAAAACCGCATTCAAAAATATTATACAAAGAAAGAGAACCGTTTTTGTCTCCTAAAGATGCTGAAATATCAATCACACATTCTTTTCCTTACGCAGCAATTGCTATTTCTAAAAATAAAATCGGAATTGATATTGAGAAATTCAATCCTAAGATTTTAAGAGTAATAGATAAATTTACTTATGAAAACGAAAGAGGTTTTATCCCCTTTGATAATGAGGTTACTTTCTATACAATTATCTGGAGTGTGAAGGAAAGTATGTATAAAATTCATCATTCAAAACACTGGTCTTTGAAAAAACACTATGAAGTAAGACCTTTTGAGCTGAAACATCTTTTTCATATCAAATGCAGAGTACATGATGATAAAATCTCAGACGAATTAAAAGCAAGAGTAGAGTTTTTTGATGATTACTGCTTCACGATTGTGGAAGAGTAGTTTCTTCATTTCTGTATTTTTCAATTACTTTTCTTTGTTCTTTGGCTACATCATAGATGAGTTCCAACACGTCATGGATGTTTTTCAGCTCGGTCAATCTGGAAATTTTACCCGGATCACGGCGGTCATAGAATTCGTTTTCCATGATTTCTTTTTTTCTTTTCAGGATGAGATCTTCCAGCGAAGAATCTTCCGGCTCAATGCGGCTTTCCATTTTTAGGGTTTCACTTATTTTTTCTCCGTTGAGTAATACGGTAATCTGATTCATTTCAGATTCAATTTTTTTTGTCCAGCTTTCGGCATCTATTTCGGTGTATACCTGGTCTTTTTTTGCATATTGTGAAAGTGAAGCTGTATAAGCTGTGATCAGATGTGAAGTGGTCACAAACTGATGTACGACTTCCATTTTTTTCTGCTGATTTTTTGGATCCGAAATCATTCTCTGAAAATTATCCGAAAGATTTGCCAAAGAAATGATTGCATTTTTTCTGCGGACTTTGTATTCTTCCATGCTGTATTTATCATTGATAAATTTAGAAATTACACTGTGAAAATAGGTAAGATTGGCTTCCGCAGATTTTTTCATTAAATCTAAATTCTGAGTATGTTCCCAAACAGGAAGAATGGTATATGAAACCGCAAAAGCAATGATTCCTGCAATAATGGTATCAACAATTCTGTCTTTAAAGATGATATTGATATTTCCGGGATTTAGAAAATTGAAACTCAGAAAAATATAAATGGTCATAAAAAGTACTGCCCAGAAATATTTTGCTTTCAGAAAAGTAAAACACAGTACCATACTTACAAGAAGAATCGCAAACAAAACAGCATTGATCTCAATAAAGTAAAGAACCCCATAGGCAATAACCGCTCCTGCAACGGTCCCATAAAATCTGAGCAAATTTCTCTGCTTAGTAATGGAGTAGGCGGGTTTTAGAATGGCAATGATGGTAATCAAAATCCAGTAAGTATGACCAATTTCTAAAAATGGCATGAATGAAAATAAGTATCCCAATAGTAAGGCAACCGTTACTCTAACTGCGTGACGAAAATGAGATGAATTGAGCGAAATATTACTTTTAAGAACTTTAAAATTAATTTTTTCCTGATTGGGAAGAAATTTCTTTAAATCTAATCCTGTTGAAAGACTTTTAGCCAGTTTTACATTTTGCGAAAAAACCTTATAAATTTCTTGTATTTCTCTAGTAATTTCATTGATTCTCATCATAATCTGACGAAGGATCATAAAATTTTCCAAAGTTTCTGAAGTCATATGACGATTTCTGAGTTCAAAATATTGGATGTTGAGCTCCTGAAATTCCAGTTCAAGATTATAAATAGGTCTTGCTCTTGTACTGCTCTGAAGCGCAATGCCAATGTTTGAAATTTCATCCGAAAGAATGTTGAGGTAATCATGAGTTTTTACCAAAATCCCTGTCTCATCAAAGCTATCCTGTAATTTTTTATAATCACTTTCAGAAGTCATCAGTTTTTCGTGAAGATCCATAGAATTCAGAAACATCAGCATAAGCAGCCTGCTGATAGTGGTAGATTCGTTGACGATGGTTCTTGTTTTAAAAACAGTTTCGCGTGTTTCTTCCTGAAGATTTTTAATTTCTATTTGTTTTGCAATAACCTGAGAATACAGCTTATCAAAATCAGGATTTTTCTGGTAAAAATTCGCTTTAATTTTTAAAAATTCTGATAGCTGTAAATAGTTTTCGCCAATCATCTGACTTGCCAGTTTATAAGGCTGTATGGTCGTTACAACAAGAAAGATCAATAAAAACCAAATGCAGCCAGCTGCAAAAATCAGGAGGCTTTTGAAAATGTTGGCTCCTGCTAAATGCCCGTCAACAAATATTGCGAGAACAACCATAGCTAAAGATCCTACAGCGGCTAATCTTTGTCCGTAAACGCCTATGAGAGAGAAAAACATTCCGAATGCTATAATTTCTAAAAGTACAAGGGGAATGATGCCTTTAACCAGACTTGCGATTGAGGCTACAAAAACAAAACAGAATATAGCAAAGGCAAGCGAGTTTCTACGTCTTATAAAAGGACCCGGCTGATCAGTCAGTGCAACGAAACTTGTTCCTAAAGGGAAAAGAAAATAATCTTTAAGAATTCCGAAATAGGAGAGAACCAGACACGGAAGCACCGTTGCTAATGTGATTCTGATGGCAGAATACACATATTGGCTTGTTACGATTTTTTTTAGTTCCGAAGAATAGTTCATACTGCAAAAATAAGGGGAATATGTGAATTGTCAATTTTACTTTGCAGGGAAATGACAAATTTATAGATAGATTAAAACTAACGAGTCATTGTTAACTCTGAATTAATTTATGTTTTTATTGGCAATAAAAAAAGCCTCATCAAATGAGGCTTTTGCGAATATATGGAGTGTTTTTTAATAATCTACATTAGAGGTTTCGTCGCCAATATTCCATGTTAAGCCAAAACGTAAGGTATTATCCAAAGCTGTATTGATTTTAGACATGTTGATTAAGTAAGAAATATCAAGTCCGAAAGAACGGTATTTCAAACCAATACCCGCAGTTGCAAACTGTCTTGCTCCCTGCTCTTCACTTTCGTGGAAATAACCTCCTCTTACTGCAAATGCATTGTCATAAGAATATTCCACAGCACCACTATACATAATAGAGTTTGGGTTTTTGAATGATTTTCCGATTCCGGACATTACCCCTACATTCGGAACTGCGTAAATAGGCTGTCTTGTGTTAGGATCTGTTCCTACTAATTCTGATCCAGGAACCAAAATTTTAGAACCTTCAACGGAAACTCCGACTCTGTTCATATCATCAAGATACATATCATAACCTACCCCTAATCTTGCCATTGTAGGAAGGTAAGATCTCGAGTTTTCATCCCCTGTATAATCTAATTTAGGACCTAAGTTCTGAATAGAGAAACCAGCATTCACTTTTCCGTCCATTCCTCCAAGGCTTGAGAATCTAGGAGAAGTATAGTAACCTGAAACATCAACCGCAAAAGTATTTGCAGGTTTCAGAGTTGTATCTGTATTGAACCCTCCGGCTAAATCTGAACGGATGAATCTACCCGTTACGGCCATTGAGTAAGAATCTGTTAGTTTCAGACCATAGGCAACGTCAATAGAGAATTCATTTGGTTTTGAAGTACCCAATGAAGTTACATCGTTACCCACCAAAGTAGTAAGGTCTACCTCACCCATATTGAAGTAATAGATACTCGCAGAAATTGTAGATCTTTCTTCCTGACCTAAAAATTTATGGAAAGCACCATACAATAAAAATACATCATTGGTAAGTTTTCCCATATATGGAGTGTAGTTCAAACCTACAGAAGAACTTGTTCTGCTAAAAGGATATTTTGCAGCATTCCAGAATTGTGAAAAAGCATCAGGTGATGTTACCACACCCTGATCTCCCATACCTCCTGATCTTGCATCAGGTGCAATTCTTAGGAAAGGTGCTCCTGTTAACACAGGTCTTACCTGACTCAAATCTTGTGCATAGCCTAGAAACCCAGCACTCAAACCAATCCCTAAAAGCAGTTTAGTAGTTAAATTCATATGTTGTCTTTTATATATTATCAGTTTTTTATTGATATTCTTAATTAATTATTTATTTACTTCAAAAGTACCATTTTTTCTACAGCTGTAGCACCTCCTTTACATTTTTCTTGATTTTGACTTTTTGCAAATATCTTAAAAATATACGTACCTTTTGCAACTGTATCACCAAAATCGTCTTTTCCGTCCCATTCTATTGCCTGACGTGGCGTTCTAAAGCCCTGTAGGAACGGTTCTGCAATTACAACATTTGATAATGTTCTTACCAATTTTCCTGTAATCGTATAAATTTGAACATTTACATCCAGAATATCATCACAATTATGTTCGAAATGAATGTAAGTTTTGTTGGTGAAAGGATTGGGCCAGTTCAGCGGACGATTGATAACCAAATGCTGATCTGCCTCATCTTTAACTTCAAAGTTTAACGTCTCGGTGGTCGAATTATTGTTTATATCCCAAACTTTAAATGTCAGCTGGTGTTGTCCTATTGAAAGATTTCGAAAAGGATAAGTTACATTTCCTTTCTGATAATCTGCCAAAGATGGGTTTACGCAGCCGTTTCCTTCCCCTGAAGAATAAAAATCATTCAAAACAATGGTATTGATAATTTGCCCGTCCAAATATACAGTAATATCGTGACCAATACCAGAGCCTGTGGAATTTATTCCGGTATCATCAGTAATACAGGCTAAAAGCATAGGGTTTTGATCGGTAATTCCACCATTGGCAAAATTAGTGTTATTCATATATAGTTTTACTTTAGGGGGTTCATTGTCATTAATTCCGTTCGGATTGATGTCCCCAACCTGTACAAACTGATTATTAAAAACATCAAAAGATTTATTATCAGCATATCCTAAAATTCTTCCTTGTCCAACAGCATAATTAATGTCTTTCGGTACATAAAACTCAACGGTAAAAACACCATTTACCGCTGTTCCGGAAGCTTTCACGATAGCACTTCCTTCTTCCGTATATTGAAGGACAGGAGTCAAATTAACATCATTATTTAAAGTAGTTTTGTTTAATCTTTTATCAAAAATATTAATAACAACTCTGCCGTTAAAAGTTGTATTTACCGTTCCATTGGTATTGTTGATATGACCAGTTACTTTCACAAAATCCAAACCTCGGATTAATCCCGGAACAGGAGTTTCAATATTATCAATAACAAGCAATCTTTGAGGTCTGCTCAATTTCATGGCAGGATCTCCCAATACGTTTACTTTAAGGTGATTGGCATCAACTCTTAGTTTTTTAGCATTCAGATGAGCATTTCCTATAGATATGAAATCATCATTCACCATTCTGAACATTTCTTTTGTGTAAAGATTGGTGAAATCTACACCATATCCTACCCCTACTGCACGACTGGAAGTAATCATTGCTGCAGGACCGCCTTGTTTCAGTTTGATAAATTGCTCTCCCGCTGAGAAAGTGGATGGCTCATCCCAAAGTGTAAATTCACAGGTAATTGTCGATACAAATGGGAAACGGCTGTACACATTAGAAAAATTATTGGAATTCTGAATTTCGTTGATGGTAAGTACTCTTTCCTGCGCCCATCCGTTGATTCCTCCATGTCCAAAATAAAAAAGATACAAACTGTTTCCGATGTCGTTTGAAATTGCCTGATTAACCTGCGGATAGCGTTGTCCTCCCGCACTACTTTGCGCAGTAAATGCATCCAGATACAATTTTCTTACATTATATTCTTTAAGGGTATTATCTGCAGGGACTTCAAAAGTACTTTGCAAAGTATTATTCATTACCGTATGGAATGGTTCTCCGCCATCCTTATCATCATCCACAACAAAATCAAGCTTCATTCTCCACTCTCCAAAAGGAGTAGATTGTCCGGATAATGAGTTGTAATAGGCTAATGTTTTATCAATCATATTGGCTGCTTCCGTGGGGTTTGCTGCCGGAATACGTCCGACAGGTAAGTCAGGAATATTATTTGATAAAAACTGAGATGTCTGAGGTTTTGTCATAACAATATAGTCATCTGTAACGAAAGAACTTACAAAATCTGCAGACTCTTCACTTTGATAACTTGGAACTATATTTGAATTACCCGAAACCCTGTCTTTATAATCGTAAGAACCATCGCCTAAGATTAAGACATACTTTAGACTTCCTAATGGAGTGTTAAGCTTAGTAACAAAATCCCGGATCGCTGTAAGATCTCTGCTTCCGCTTCCAAACTCATTGTAAATTTTGTCAGTATCTACAATCTCAACAGTGAAATTGCTTTTTTGCTGATGGTGGTTGGCTATTCTCTGAGCCTGAGACATCATCTGAGGTGTTGTGATAATCAGGTAATCTATATTTTGAAGTGCAGAAAGGTTCTGATTGCTGATTCTGCCTACAAATTGTGGCGAAAATGCTGCATCTGCACGGAAAGCCACAAATTCATTATTAAAATTTGGGTCTGCTGCTGCGTAGCCAAAATTAAAGTTACCGCTTCCTGTAGCTTTATTTACTCTTCTGTTGGCATTTGCAATATCGGTAACATCCCATACCTGTTCCATATTTCCTATGTTGGAAATGCTGAAACCGTATGATAAATTTGATCCGCTGTCAATAGAAAAATCCCGGAAATTCATCTGAGAACCATTAAAGATCAGATCCTGCTTATACTGTAATTCTACATAATCAAGGTGAAAAACGCCGTTGGGATTAGTACTTATATCAGGTGTATAATTGAATGTAACTGTATTTCCAGACAAATTTGAAATTGTTCCTGAATATCTCAATGGAAAATAATCAAATGCATACCCCGGCTGATTAGCAGGAACACTAGGAGAAGCTGGGTTTTGATTATTAATGTTAAACTCTATGCTGTTCTGTTGTGATTTCCATCCTACAACCTGTGTTCTGTATCTCACCACATCACCTCCCTGAATGGGTGAGCTTAAATTAAATGTTACTGCTTTTGGAGTTGTAAAAGACTGATCTTCTACCCAGATTCTTCCTACTTTTAATAAATTTCGCTGATCATTATTGATGACCTGATAATCATCATATCTGGAAATTAAAGTGGTGGAGGGCAGATTTACATCAACATTTTGTACTCTTTTTCCTGCTCCTTTATCAAAATTGATATAATAATAAGAAAAATCTTCATAAATATTCTTTACATTTTCACTCTGATCATTTCTTGTGTCGGTTCTTTTGAAGCCGTTTCCGTTAGAATTGTTATAAAGGTTATATCCATTGGGTCCCTGTGCGTAGAAAAGTGCATAATCACCATCGTTCCAAACGCCGTCATCTTCTCCGATAACCTGAATTGCATTCTCCTGTAAAGCACTGTATTTCGTGTCTTGATTAAATTCGGGAAGCATGATACCGCCATTTCCGTAGATTCTGAAATTTTTTGGATTAATGTTGGAAGGATTAATGCCATTATCTCTTAAAAACTGAGCGGTAATCCTGAAAATTCCGGATTTGTCAACTTTTATTTTATAAAAAGTTCCTGTAGCCAAAGGATTTTGTGTAGTTCCCACTTTACTGGCAGCTAAAGGTGCCTGTGAATTGCTTTCAGAAATATCAAAAGAAGATAGTTTTTGTATATTTCCTTTTACATTTTTAAATAAAGCTACATAGAGACTTGCATGCCTTTCGCCTTCAGAGTAATAGTAATTAATATCTGTAATATCTCTGTCCTGAAGAAGATCTTTGTTGAGGTCGTACAGCTCCCTTACGGATACAGGCTCCCATACCAGATTAGAAATACGTAGCTGTTTTTCTCCTACTTTTTGTGTATTTATAATAAAAATGTTATTTTGGCTGAAAGAAAAACCTTCATTTTTAAAATTCGGAAGATTCTTCTTAGTATCACCAAAATCCTGGATCTTAGCTCCGTCCCAACTGATGGAAACTCGCTGAGCCCAAGAGATTGATACAAAAGCAAATACAAATAAAAGCGTTGTTTTTAGTCTCATGTTTGTTTTTGAAATTTCTGAATTACAAAATAAATGAAAATTTTATAATTAATTTACGATACCATAAAATTAATTTGTTAAGATTTTTCAAAAAAATCAAATCTTTATTTGATTTATTGAATAATTTATTTTTTCTTTGTACTTTGAATAATATTTATATCGACTATGAAAAAACTAAAGTTGTTTTCATTAATAGCATTGAGTTCTACACTTGCATTAACCAGTTGTGGCGGTTCGGGTACCAGCAAAGGCGGTGGTACTAAAAAATTTGTCAGCAAGACAGGTTGGAAACCAAACGAAAAACAGGGTTGGTTTTTTGCAGGAAAGCAACAAAAACAAAAAGGTTGGCCTGGAATGGTATATGTGGAAGGTGGAACTTTTACCATGGGATTAGTGAAAGATGATGTAATGCATGATTGGAACAATTCACCTCGCAGAATGCAGGTAAGTTCGTTCTTTATGGGTGAAACTGAAATTACTAACTACGAATACCGCGAATACCTTACATGGTTGAAGTATGTATTCCCGCCAAGTGATCCTAGTTACAAAGAAATTTATAACGGTGCTCTACCGGATACTCTTCTTTGGGATAATAAATTATCCAGAAATGATTACAACGAAACCTATTTCCGTTCTGCGGAATATGACTATTACCCGGTTGTAGGTGTTTCTTGGACACAGGCTAACAGATATTGCGAATGGCTTACTGACAGAGCGAATGAAAAAGCTTTAATGCAGGCTGGTATAATTTCAAAAGATTTGTATATCAACGAATCTAATAACCAAGGTGGTACAGCTTTCAATATGGATAAATTCAAATCGAATGATCCAGAGATGCAAGGCTATATTAATGAGAAAAGAATGCAGCAGAAAAATGGTATTAAAACGACCAACCAAAGATTGATTGCTGCCAATAGATCTCCATCTTCAGCAATGGTTACCAAATTCAGACTTCCTACAGAAGTTGAGTGGGAATTTGCAGCATTGGGCATGGAGAAAAACAGAGAATACAACAACTATTTAGAGAAAACACCTCAAATAGAAATGTTGAGAGATAAAAGAGGAGAAATCCTTGCCAACTTTAAGCAGGGTAGAGGAGATTATTCCGGACCTGCAGGATGGAAGAATGACGGAGCTGCTAATACTTCAGATGTAAGACAGTTTCCTTCAAACAGCTTAGGGATCTACGGGATGTTTGGTAACGTAGCAGAATGGACTGCAGACGTGTATAGACCAATCATTGATGCTGAAGCAAGTGACTTCAATTATTACAGAGGAAATATGCCTCAGGCAATCGTAAGAAACGGTGACGGAACTTACAAAATGGTTGAAGAAGGTTCTATTGAATTTGATACTTTAGATGACGGAAGGTTACTTTACAAAAAATTACCTGGTCAGTTTGAAAGGGAAACTGTTGCAGATTACAGAAATTACAGAGATGGAGACAGAATGTCTTCTCTGGATTATAGAAATGCAAGTGATTCTGCTTCTTCTTATGATATGTACAATTCGCCAAAAACAAGATTTATTGTTGATAGTGACGGAAGAGTGATTCTACAGAAAGATACCAAAGACAGAACTTCTGCTATATCTAACGAGGTAAGAGTGGTAAAAGGTGGTTCTTGGCAGGATTCAGCTTATTGGTTAGATCCGGGACAAAGAAGATTCAAAAACCAGAATTCTGCATACGGATGGATTGGTTTCCGTGTTGCTCAGGATGCAAGAGTAAGCGACAAATCTAGAACTAGAAGATAAAATATTTATCAAAATACTTTCAAAAAACCTCCCATATATTCGGGAGGTTTTTTATTTTTGAATCATCAATTTAAGCTTAAAATTTACAGTTCAAATAACACGAAGCTCTTACCATAACCGATAATAATTTTATGAATCCTGAACAGTTTTATCCTATATATTTGAATGCAGAAAAGGTAACAATAGACAGCAGAAAGGTGTCTGAAAATGATGTTTTTTTTGCTTTTTCCGGCGAAAACTTTGATGCAGCTACTGTTGCTGAAAAAGCTATTGAAAACGGAGCTTTGGCTGTAATTGTTGAAAATAAAGAATTTGAAAATAAGGATAAAAAGATATTTTACGTTCATTCTACTTTAGAGTTTTTACAAAATCTCGCAATTTATCACAGGACTCAAATCAATATTCCTGTAATAGGTCTCACGGGAAGTAATGGCAAAACGACAAGTAAGGAACTAATTCATGCTGTTCTTTCGGAGAAATATCAGGTGCAATACACCCAAGGAAATCTTAATAATCATATTGGCGTCCCGCTTACGATACTTTCGATAAAGCCAAAACATGAAATAGCAGTGATTGAGATGGGAGCCAATCATCAGAAAGAGATTGAATTTTTATGTAGCCTTGCAAAGCCGAATATCGGGTACATTACCAATTTCGGCAAAGCCCATCTCGAAGGATTTGGAGGGTTTGAAGGAGTTATTAAAGGGAAATCTGAATTATACGATTACATCCAGAATCATAATCAAGTAGTTTTAGTCAACGAAAAAGATCCTGTTCAGACAGAGAAAACATCAAACTATCCTTCTAAAATCACTTTTGGAAACAAAGAATCAGATTATTATTTTGATTTTTTCTCAGAAGAACATTTTATGGGCTTAGAATATAATAACACGAAAATTATTACCCAATTGACAGGGGATTATAACTTTACCAATGTATGTGCAGCGGCAAGTTTAGGGCTTTATTTCGGGGTTGATATTTTTAAGATAAAATCGGCATTAGAAAATTATACTCCAACAAATATGCGTTCGCAGATTGTTAAAAAGGAAAATAGAACGCTTGTTCTGGATACTTATAATGCTAATCCAAGCTCTATGACGGCATCTTTGCTTAATTTTAATACCTTTGAAGGCTCAAAAACTATTATTATAGGAGATATGCTGGAATTAGGCGATGAAAGCGAAATAGAGCATCAAAATATCCTTAATCTCGCAAAAAAATTAGATTTTGATCAGATAATAACTGTTGGAAATGAGTTTAAAAAAATAAATAATTTCTCAATTTCATTTTTAACGACAAACGATCTCATCAGTTATTTAGAAAATAATGCAGTAGAATCAGATAATATTTTATTAAAGGGTTCTCGAGGCATTGCTTTAGAAAAATCAATTGATTTTATATAATTTTAAATCTATACTGACATACAGTTGTCTTAATGTTAAATTATATTTGAAGAAATATTTAAAATCTTTTGAAAATGAGTTACTGTTCCGCTATTGAAAATATGCAGCCTGAAAGCAGAAAAATGCTTCATAAGAAGTATCATGATCATTATTACGGATTTCCTATTCATAATGATAACGAATTGTTCGGAAGGCTTGTAATGGAGATCAATCAGGCGGGATTAAGCTGGGAAACAATTCTAAAAAAGGAAGATGGTTTCAGAGCAGCTTATGATAATTTTGATATAAAAAAAGTCGCCTTTTATACAGAGGAAGATCGTATACGCCTTCTAAATGATACTGGAATTATCAGAAATAAGCTCAAAGTAAACGCAGCTATTGAAAATGCTAAAACCATTCTTGAACTGCAGAAAGAATTTGGATCTTTTGAAAAATGGCTTGAGCATCATCATCCGAAAACTTTACAGGAATGGATGAAGATTTTCAAAAAAACATTTAAGTTTACAGGTGGAGAAATCGTTAACGAGTTTCTGATGAGTATTGGCTTTCTAAAAGGAGCTCATGAAGAAAGCTGCTGGGTAAATCGTGAAATTATACAGCATAAACCAATGTGGAAAAAAGAATAGTTCTATTCTACAATCTGGCTTTTTAGTCTTTCAGTAATCATGTTAATGATTCTTTTATTAAACATTTTATTTTGTGTGTAGTATATCTGCAGTTCTTCAACATCCATCATTCCGATAGTCATTCCGATGTATATATTTTTTAGCATATTATCTTTCTGAAAGCTGTTGTCAATAAAAATATTCCGTTTTTCGCTGGAAAATGATTCCCAGTTTATCTTCGTATTTTTCAGATAATGAAAAAAGTTTGTCAGAAAAATATCATTTTGTAATTTGATAATAGGTCGGAGTACGGTGTTTTGAAACAATTCTTCTGCGGTCACAGATTCAGAAATTTCTATATTCAGATTTTCTCTAAGTTCTATTTTTGATGCCATTTTTTTATTATTGAAGCTGGTTAAAAATTATTTTTTACTTATCATTTAATCATTAAAGGTTTTAAATTAAAATCAACAAAATTGAAGAATATAACACAAGTTTTTTTGATTAAAAATTTATATAGAAAGATAATTACAAAAGATTGATAAAACAAAAAAAGCTTTCTCTGTTGAGAAAGCTTTCTGAGGTGCCTAGCGGATTCGAACCGCTGTAGATGGTGTTGCAGACCACTGCCTAGCCGCTCGGCCAAAGCACCGTTTTCAGTGGTGCAAATATAGCAAAAATTAAATTTGATACAAATTTTTTAAGCAATTTCTTTGCTGCCGATTTCCTCAATATCTCTTTTACGCTGTAACTCAGTGGAATATTCTTTAATATCAATTACTCTTGTATCGCTCCATGAATCATGCCATCCGTTTTCTCCTAAAAATGAAAGAAAATCAAAAGGTACAATTCTCGAAATATTTCGAATAAAGTAATCTTTTAACGCAGGATTTTCACCATCAATGGTAATTACTTTGGTTCCCGTAATATATTTTGCTAATGTTCTTCCTTTTGTAAAATATTCAGTTAAAAACATATAAACAACATAAATTAATGAAGTAATAATAATATCCCAAAATCTTGCAATTTCAGAATATTCTAAGAAAATTTCTGTGAAATAATATTGATCTAATAAGCGATCAATAAGTCCTCCTGCAAAGCCGATACTCAATATGATAAGATTGAATATTAATCTGTCAATTACAAAATTTGCCAGTCTTTTCCATTTCGAAGCTCTGTTACGATCTATGATTTGTAAATATTTTCTCATGATTGAAAGTTATTAGTTTTATCAAAATCCTTTTAAGATAAGTTTTAAATTGGCTTTGGTATCAATGATGGCAGTAATCCCATTTTCATTCAGCAGAATTTGTGAAGGTTTTAAATTAAAGACTTTTCCATTCAATTGTAAACCTTTATAATATTCTTTATTAAAGGCTTCTTCAATACTTTTCTTAGATGAAGTTTCAATATCCTGCGTTGGGATTCCATATTCGTCTTCAATCATCTTTACAATTTTTCCTCTGAATAAAAGAGTTGCAGTTTTTTGAAGAATATTATTAGTTTTAAGTTTAAATTTTGTTTCTGAAAGTACAATTTTTCTCTTTGACTCGTCATAAACAGGAACTCCTGATATAAAAGAAGTACCGTTTACATAACCTTCTGTCTCGGCTTCTATCGTAATTCTGTTGTCGTCTTTATAGACTTTAATGTCGGTGATTTTAACTTTAGAATTACGAACATCATATTCTTTATTCTGAAACATTCTTCTTGCAATATTCGTAGCTTCTGAAAATGGAATATTAGCGGTTGTCTGCAAAAGAAATTCGTTGGCAAGCAGCGGGATAAAATTAAAGTCCATTACTGCTTTTGCTGGCTGCGAGGATTCAGGTTTTGTTCCGGTGAAAGTTTCAGAAAAAATATCAATTCCGATATTGGTATCTATCTGATTTCCATAGAATTTGAGCGGAGTAATATTGACGTTTACCGGTGTGATTTTGAGCCATGTGTTATATTCTTCAGAAATATTAAATGGTTGTGAAAAAGCATTCCATGCTAAGACAGCATACTCCTGGAAGTTGAGCTGCGAAGCCATTTGCTGATCCATTGTTTTACAAAAATTATATTGCTGTTCTTTAAGGCTGGTTTCCACCAAAGAAGTAATCGGGATTTTTATTTTTCCGAAATCCAGAACGGGTTTTGTTACCCATTTAAATCCCATTGGCTGGGTAAATGTACTTACCGACCAGTTGTTTTTTAAACTGACTGCAGTTTTAAAATACATCACCGTTTCAAAAGTTGTCTGTTGATAAGAATAAATTCCGAGTGTGCCGATGCCTTTTTCGGCCCATATTTTCAAAGGAACTTCAATTAGGATATTTCCGTTGGTGTCACCTACTAATCTGATAGGTCGGGTCTTCCAGACTTTTACTTTAAACTGATCATTATTATTATCGGTATAAGAATCATCCTGAAAAATAAGATCTTTTATAGAAGCATTGACCATATTACTGATTTCCGACAACGGAATCGTTACCGGCATGGTAATGCTTGATTTTATTTTTGGAAAACTATAAGCTACCGAAATATTGCTGGTTTGGCTCAATAATCTAGTGCAGAAAAGTAATGCAACGAAAAAATAACTAATTTTCACCCAAAGATTTTTTTGTTGATGTGAAATTAATTATTTTCTGCAATTCCTCCTAATAAAAAACTTTTTTCCAGCTCAATGCTTGCTCCTTTCATTTCACCTTTCATTGGCGGGCTGGTTTTAGTTATTTTAAGTTTAATATAAGAAATCTGATCAAATTTTTCACGGATTTTTGCGATAATCCTTCCAGCAACATGTTCCAGAAGCTTAGAATTAATCTTCATCTCTTCGTGTATAATTTCATTGATTTCCGCATAGCTTATTGTGTCGTTTAGATCATCAGATTCTGCGGCAATCCAAAGATCGGTATGAATTTCCAGATTCAAAATATAATACGTTCCAATGATATTTTCTTCTGGTAAAACGCCATGGTAAGCGTAGACTTTTACATCTTCGAGATATATTTTGCTCATGATTAGCTATTTAATGTAATTAAATTATCTGTACAATACACAAATTGTTTCGTTCTAAAATCATGTATTCGTAACAGAAGACATTTAAAAAAAGCGAGCCAAAAACCCGCTTTTAAAATTTATTTTATACTTTTCGAAAGATCAAGCATTGCTTCAATCGGCTTCAGAGCTTTCAAACGGAGCTCTTCATCAATTAGGATTTCCGGCAGCTCATATTTCATACATAAATATAATTTTTCCATTGTGTTGCGTTTCATGTAGAAACATTCTGAGCAGTTGCAGCTTTCATCAAAAACCAGAGCAGGAATCAACTCTTTATGCGGAGCTCTTTTTCTCATTTCATGTAAAATTCCTTCTTCTGTGGCGATGATAAATTTCTGACAATCATCCTTTTCTACAAAATTCAATAGTGCAGAAGTTGAGCCTATAAAATGAGCCAGTTTCAAGACAGCTTCTTCACTTTCAGGGTGTGCGATGAGTTTTGCGTCCGGATTATCTGCCAATTGTTTTGCAATTCTTTCCATTGAGAACGCTTCGTGTACGATACAGCTTCCGTCCCAAAGAATCATATCGCGACCCGTTTTTTGAGATAAATATCTTCCTAAATTTTTATCAGGAGCAAAAATAATCGGTCTGTCTTTTGGTAAAGCTTCAATTACAGTTTCCGCATTAGAGCTGGTAACGATAATGTCACTTTCTGCTTTTGTTTCCGCATTGCAGTTAATGTAGGTTGCGATCAAAGCATTAGGGTGTTGTTCACGCATTTTTCTAAGACCTTCTCCACTGCATCCGTCAGCAAGAGAACATCCTGCCATAGTGTCGGGAAGCACCACTTTTTTTGTAGGATTCAGAATTTTTGCTGCTTCTGCCATAAAATGAACTCCACAGAAAACAATCATATCGGCGTTTGTGTCTTTTGCCTGTCTCGCCAATTGAAGAGAATCACCAAGAAAATCAGCGATATCCTGAATTTCTCCAGGCTGATAATAATGCGCCAGAATAACGGCATTTTTTTCTTCTTTCAGCTTCAAAATTGCTTTTACAAGATCTTCTCCCTGCGGAATCTGAATTTCTTTGATGTCTAAAAATCCTTTTACAGGAAGATTTGCTTTGGCTTTATCTAATGTTTCTGTACTCATGTAAGTCAGTGTTATTAATATAGGAATTAGGAATTCTCTTTAGATTAGACTTCCATTTTCCCATTGAGATTTTATTTCTTTATAAAATTTTCGATTAAATTTTTTATTTCATTTTTTGCCTCATCCAGATCTTTATTAATCACAATGATGTCAAAGTTTTCAGCATAAGACATTTCTTCTTCGGCTTTTGCAACTCTTATTTTAATGGTTTCTGCATCATCCGTATTTCTGTTGATCAACCTTCGTTCCAATTCTTCAATGGAAGGTGGTTCTATAAAAATTGACAGTGCTTTTTCCTTAAAATATTTTTTTAATGAGATTCCGCCCTTTACATCTACATCAAAAATAACCACTTTTTGGTTACTCCAGATTTTTTCAACTTCAGATTTCAAAGTTCCGTAATATTTGTCGGTATAAACTTCTTCATATTCTACAAAAGCATTTTCAGAAATTTTTTGTCTGAATTCATCAGGAGAAATAAAATGATAATCTACGGTGTGAATTTCACTTCCTCGCGGCTGTCTTGTAGTGCAAGATATAGAAAACTCCAGTTCAGGAAACTGTTCCAGAGCATATTTTACCAATGTTGTTTTTCCGCTTCCTGATGGTGCTGAAAATATGATAACCTTATTCATTTTTTTTAGTTATGAATGATGAGATTTTAAATAATGAGTTTTGAAATCTGTAGTTTATAACTCATTATT
Organism: Chryseobacterium echinoideorum; assembly: GCF_007474535.1. Lineage (GTDB taxonomy): Bacteria > Bacteroidota > Bacteroidia > Flavobacteriales > Weeksellaceae > Chryseobacterium > Chryseobacterium echinoideorum. The sequence continues at coordinate 214,773 of NZ_VKNW01000008.1, forward strand.
ATTAACTTGTAACTTTTATAATACGTTTAATGTCTGCTCTTTAATTTTTTCCAAATCATCTTTCATCATCACGACTAGTTTCTGAATTTCCGCATGATTGGCTTTCGAGCCTAGTGTGTTGATTTCTCTTCCGATCTCCTGCGAAATAAATCCTAATTTTTTTCCGTTAAAATCTTCATTATTCATCACTTCCATATAGTATGTAAGATGTTGTGATAACCTTACTTTTTCTTCGGAAATGTCTAATTTTTCCGTAAAATATGCCATTTCCTGATAAAAACGTGTTTCATCTACGTTTTCAAATTCTTTTAAAGTTTTCTGATACCGTTCTTTTACAGAATTGATTCTCACTTCTTCAAAAGGTAAAACTTTTGAAAGATAAAGGTCAATATTCTGAATATTTCGTTTAAGTTCTTCATGAAGAGTTTTTCCCTCAGTTTTTCTGAATTCCTGAAACTTATCTATGGCGGTATTTACAATTTTTGCCAAAGCTTCCCATTCACCTTCATTCAATTCATCAGGTCTTGAGGTAACAGCATCAGGAAGTCTTACTGCCATTTTCAGGTATTCAAAGTCAGGTCCGTCATCAGCAATTTTGCGAAGTTCGGAAATATAGGAGTCAATAAGATTTTTATTAATTTTCACATCGCTGCTTTCTTCCAGATTTTCCAGATTGATATAGCAGTCTACTTTTCCACGGATAATTCTGTCATTCAGAATTTTTCGGATTTCAAATTCTTTTTCTTTATAACGCAAAGGAACTTTGATGTTGAGATCAAAACTCTTAGAGTTGAGCGATTTAATATCTATTGAAATTTTTTTTCCTTCAAAAACGCCTTCGGCTCTACCAAAGCCGGTCATTGATAAAATCATACTTTTTAATTGTTGTACAAAGATAAACATTTCAGTGCATGTTTTGGCATAATCAACTTTGACGGTAAAATGAATTAAATAAAATTGAAGACTTTCACTTTGCTTAATTTTGAGAAATTTTAACCTGTTTTTTGTTTTTAAGTTAAAAAATAAATTTACCACATTTTCGTACATTAGCGCAGTGAAAGCGAAAAATTTGATTTCTGTAGTAGGTCCGACCGGAATCGGAAAAACCAAACTGGCAATAGAATTGGCTAAATATTTTAAGACTGAAATTATTTCGTGCGATTCGCGTCAGTTTTTTAGAGAAATGAAAATTGGTACTGCGTCTCCTTCGGAACAGGAATTAGCCCAAGCACAACATCATTTTATCGGCAATCTCTCGGTAGAAGAATATTATTCTATCGGGCAATTTGAAACTGATGCTCTGAAAAAACTTGATGAACTTTTCGAACAACATGATTTTGCCATTCTTGTCGGGGGAAGCATGATGTATGAAAAGGCGGTAATTGAAGGGTTGAATGACCTGCCGGAAGCGAACGAAGAAAATCAGAGAAAATTACAGGAAATTTTACAGACAGAGGGTATTGAGAAGCTTCAGGAAATTTTAAAAGACCTTGATCCTGAATATTTTAAGGTGGTTGATTTTTATAATTACAGAAGGCTTTTGCGCGCTATTGATATCATTTGGCAAACCGGGAAAAAATATTCTGAGCAGATTGCTGTTTCTCAGGATTCCAGAGATTTTAATGTCATCAGAATTGGAATTGAAGCTCCCAGAGAAGAATTGTATGATAGAATTAACCGAAGAGTAGATCTTATGATAGAAAACGGACTTATGGAAGAAGTAAAAAGTCTTGAGAAGTTTAAAAATTTTACGGCTTTGAAAACTGTTGGTTATTCAGAACTTTTTAAATATTTTGAGGGAGAGTGGGATTTGGATTTTGCAGTTTCTGAAATTAAAAAAAACAGTCGCAGATACGCAAAACGTCAGCTGACATGGTATAGAAAATCTGATGATATTTATTATTTGTCACTGGGTTATTCTGAAAATGATTTCAGGAATTTATTAGAATATATTCAGCAGAAAACTAAAGTATAATACAAAAAAAGTCCTCTTTTCGGAGGACTTTTATAGTTTATTGAATCAGAGAATCAGAATTAAGCTAAAATTCTTTTTACAGCTTCTTTTACAGCGGCTGCATCAATTTTATATTTTTTCATCAATTCTGCAGGAGTTGCAGATTCTCCAAAAGTATCATTTACCGCAACAAATTCCTGTCTTGTCGGTCTTTTTCTTGCCAACATCCCTGCAACAGATTCTCCCAGACCCCCAAGATAATTGTGTTCTTCGGCAGTTACAATTTTCCCGGTTTTTTCAACAGACTTCAAAATGATTTCTTCATCTAGAGGTTTAATTGTATGGATATTAATAACTTCACAAGAGATTCCTTCTTTTTCCAGTTCGTCTGCAGCAACCAGAGATTCCCAAACTAAGTGACCGGTTGCCACAATAGTTACATCCGTTCCTTCCTGAAGCATGATTCCTTTTCCGATTTCGAAAGGCATATCTTCCGGAATAAAAACAGGAACAGTTGGTCTTCCGAATCTTAAATAAACCGGACCATGATGGTCTGCAATAGCAAGTGTTGCAGCTTTGGTTTGGTTGTAATCACAAGGATTAATTACGGTCATTCCCGGAAGCATTTTCATCATTCCGATATCTTCTAAAACCTGATGCGTTGCTCCGTCTTCACCTAAAGTAAGACCAGCATGAGAAGCACAGATTTTCACATTTTTATCTGAGTATGCAATTGACTGACGAATCTGGTCATACACTCTTGAAGTAGAAAAGTTGGCAAAAGTTCCTGTGAAAGGAATTTTTCCAGCAATGCTTAACCCTGCAGCAATCCCCATCATGTTGGCTTCTGCGATACCTACCTGATAAAACCTTTCAGGAGCTTTTTCGATGAATTTTTCCATTTTTAAAGAACCGATAAGGTCAGCACAAAGCGCAACAACATTTGGGTTTTTATCTGCTAATTCTGCTAATCCGGCTCCGAAACCAGAACGTGTATCTTTTTTTTCTGTATATGTATATTTCATGAGAATTCTAAAATTTATTATTGATTAATGATGTTTGATAATTGATGTAGAGAAATATCATTGATCAATTATCACTGATCATTTCGTTTAATAATCTGCCGGAGCTTCTAAGTATAACTGTTTGAAAGCGGTATCCAATTGATCGTCATTAGGCGCTTTTCCGTGCCATGCGTGAGTTCCCATCATAAAATCTACACCGTTCCCCATCTCAGTATGAAGAATAATCGCAACAGGTTTTCCTTTTCCGGTTTCAGATTTTGCTAATTCTAAAATAGCAATTACCGCTTCGAGATCGTTTCCTTTTTTCTCCTCTAAGACCGTCCATCCGAAAGCTTCCAATTTAGCGTGAAGATTTCCTAGGGAAAGCACATTTTCTGTGCTTCCGTCGATTTGTTGTCCGTTATAATCTATGGTAGAGATAATATTGTCAACTTTTTTGGCAGCAGCATACATCAAAGCTTCCCAGATTTGACCTTCCTGCAATTCCCCATCACCGTGAAGGGTGTAAACTAAAGAAGTGTCACCATCCAGTTTTTTTCCTTCAGCAACACCCAAAGCAACAGAAAGTCCCTGTCCTAAAGATCCTGAAGCGATTCTTACTCCAGGCAAACCTTCGTGAGTAGTTGGGTGACCTTGTAATCTTGAGTCTAATTTTCTGAAAGTTCTCAATTCATCCACAGGAAAGAAGTTGAATCTTGCCAAAGTAGAATAGAAAACCGGAGAGATATGTCCGTTGGAAAGATAGAAGTGGTCTTCATTTTTCCCTTCCATAGTAAATGGAAGATTGTATTTCATTACTTTGCCGTAAAGTGCTGTGAAATACTCTGTACATCCTAAACTTCCACCGGGATGACCGGAGTTTACAGCATGAACCATTCTTAAAATGTCTCTTCTGATTTGCGTAGTAAGAGATTTCAGCTCTTCAATACTTTTACTCATTTTGATAGATTTATTTGCGTGCGAATTTACAATTTTTTGATGGTTTACGGAAATGTAAAAAATCCGGTTGTTGAAGCCGGATTTTGTGTTAATAAATTAATATTTTATTATTTTCAAATTAATAAATTAGTTTCTAAACTTTTAAGAATTCTTCCATCCTCGGTTTTCCATTCTGTTAAACCATTAGCATTTCTTCCCATTACTATAGCTGCAGCATAAGATGGACTTGAAAAAATAAAGTCTTCAGTAAATTGATTATTCACAATTATTTCTTTTTTTAATAACTCTTCCCTGAAGTTTTTAAAAGAATTTGATAATGATGGTGTAACTGAATCGGCTACTTTTGATCCTTTTAGAACCAGAAATCCTTCAGATGTTTGTTCTCCTGTAGCCTCGCAACCTCTTGCAGATGTAATGTATAAAATTTCTTTGTTTTTTGAAGATTGGGAATTTTCTCTTTTATCTTCAAAAACTTTGTGACCAAGGGTATTAACTAATAGAAATATATAATTTAGAAACTCTTCAATTTCAGCTCGGTCAGATTCTGAAATTGAAGATTGGGTAGGTATACATCCGTTTTCTAAAATATATCTGTTAGTTTTTGTTGCAGTTTCATGAAGTCTATTTTCGAGGTACTTAATATGTGCTTTATTCAGATTCTCGTCTTTACTTGTAAATACAATTGCTTCATTCCAAAAGTCTTTACTGGAAAGGTGTTGATTTAATCTATTAAAAACATTTTCTGCTTCCCCAATGTAAACTAAATCTTTATTACTGTCATTTTTTCCTAATAACAGATAAACTCCTGTAGACATTAAATCTTTTCGATCAACACAATCTTTAATTTTTATTCTAGGGATTTTATATGCTTTACCCGTCCAGTTTGATAATTCGCAGGACATTCTTCCATTTGGATCACCGTCTATTAGAAATATTTTAATTGTTTTACCGAAAGCCATTATTTAATTTTTTTAAAATATAAAGTTTTGCTTTTAGCAATAATACTTTATGAAATAACCTAAAAAGTTCTTTGATAACGATAATTTATACTACCTTCAAATAATTCTTATTTTTAACCAGCCACAATCCTATAAAAGTCAGGAGTCCGTTCAGAATAATCAATTCTACACCGATTCTGTAATTAGTGGTTTCGGTTACGGTATAATTAATCAAATACGTTAAAACAGGAGCAAGAAGCGTCACTACAAGAATTGAATATTTTCTCGAAATTTTAAATTTGGTAAAAATTCCAAAAGCAAAAAGTCCTAAAAGTGGTCCGTACGTGTAACCGGCAACTTCCATAATTAGATAAACAATAGATTTATCATTTAATGCTTTAAAAACCATAATTAAAAGAAAGAAAATAGCTGTAAAAGTTAAGTGAACTTTCATTCTCAGGCGTTTTTTCTGTTTTTCTGTTTTCTTTTTGTCTTCATTAAGATTTAATAAATCTACGCAGTACGAACTGGTAACGGCGGTTAAAGCTCCGTCTGCAGAAGGGAAAAGTGCAGAAATAAGCCCGATAATAAAAATTACAGAAATTGCCATTGGGAAATATCCGTTCAACGATAAAGCAGGGAATAAATCGTCTCCCATAATATTGGTAACATTGCCCGAAGCATCTTTGAATCCGAAAACATTAGAAACAACCTCTTTTCCGTCTACAATATTGGTGATTTGAGCATAACCCGCTCCATTTTGCAAGGCAAAAAGATAGAGTAGACCACCCAAAAACAAGAAAGCAAGATTTACAATAAGTAAAGTTCCGGCAAAAGTGAGCATATTTTTCTTAGAATTCTGAAGATTATCAACCGAAATATTTTTCTGCATCATTTCCTGATCAAGCCCGGTCATCGCAATAGTAATGAACATTCCACCTAAAATGGTTTTCAGAAAAAATGTTTTTGAATTAGGATCTAAATTGATGAAATGAGTATAATTTTTCTGCTCTAAAATCGTGTACGCTTCACCAAAAGATAAATTCAAATTAGATAAAATATAAACGATGCAGGCAATCAAACTGATTATCATAAAAGATGTCTGCAAAGTATCGGTAATAACAATGGTTTTAACCCCGCCTTCAAAAGTGTATAAAAGCACCATCAGTAAAAGCACCAATGCAGTCAGCCAAAACGGAACTCCCAATGCTTCCAGTAAAAATATCTGTAAAACATTCACAACCAGATACAACCTTGCTGTAGCGCCAATTGCTCTTGAAACAATGAAAAATACCGAACCGATTTTGTGCGCTTCAACATTGAATCTCTTCCCTAAATAAGTGTAAATTGAAGTGAGATTCATCTTATAATAAAGCGGAAGAAGGATGGCAGCAACAATAAAATAACCGATGAAAAAACCGATCACCATCATATAATATTCAAACCCTCCGAAAATATATTCACTTCCTGTCATTTTTCCGACAGTTCCCGGAACGGAAATAAAAGTAACCCCGCTTAAGCTGGTTCCGATCATTCCGAAAGCAACGAGCCACCATTTACTTTTTTTATTTCCAATAAAAAAGGATTGGTTATCAGCGTTTCGGCTTGTGAAGTACGAGATGACCAAAAGCCCGATGAAATATATAAAAACAAATAGCAAAAGGATTGTTCCTGAATTCATGCTTACAAATAATTTTCAGCAAATATAGTTTTTTTTCAAATGTAGCTGGATGTTGGATGTTTGATGATGGAAGTTTTTGGAATTTAATTCGAAATTAAAATCCGCAAAGAAAAAATTAAAAAGTGATTGAAAAAAATTAGCCACGAACACACAAATTTTGCTAAAGAAATTAGACATTAAATTCGTGTATTTGTGGCAATGATAACAGATATTCCTCAATCATCTGTGAAAATCTGTATTATCTGTGGGAAACGACATCAAGCGTCGAGCTTCCATCACTCAACACTATAGAACATCCTGCAAATCTTCATTTTTCTGGAAAGTAGCTTTTGCAAACGGACAGAGAGGAATGATTTTTTTGTTGTTTTTTCTTGCAAATTCTACTGCTTTAATCAGCATTTCTTTTCCGACCCCTTTTCCATTATAGGCTTCTTCCACTTCGGTATGATCTATGATAAACCTGTCTTCGCCTGCCCATGTGTAGGTCATGAGTCCGGCTTTGTTTCCGTCGATTGAAGCTTCAAGGCTTCCGTGTTTTTTGTCGTCGTTTTGTTTTACTTCTATCATTTTTAAGAAAATTTTGTTTGAATTTCTATTGGGTTAGTCAGAATTTTATGTATCGGACAGGCATCTGCAATGGCATGAAGCCTTTTCAATTGTTCTTCGCTAAGATGGTTTCCGTCAAAACTGATGTTTCTTTTGAAAACTGCAAGTTTCGTTAAAGGGAAATTTTCAAGCTCTACTTCTACATTTATTGTCTCTACATCCCATTCTTTTCTGTCGATATACATTCTCAGCGTAGCCGCAGTACAGCTTGCCAAAGAAGTTGCCAGTATTTCAAAAGGGTTAAAACCTTTATTCTGACCGCCTTTGTCAAGAGGCTCATCGGTAATCAGGTGATTTTCGCCGGCTACAACTTCTGTATAATACTTTGTAGTTCCTAAGCTTGCTTTTACAGTTACTGCCATTCGTTTGATAAAGATTTTTATTTCAATAAAAATAATTTCCTGAAAAATAGAAATCAGGTTGTCACTATCAGAAATAAATTATCAGATTTCTAAAATACATAATAATTTTGACTTTATAATTTAAGAGAAAATCAAAAATTATTTTAAAGGAATATTGGCTAAAATATCTTTAGTGAACTCCCAGAATTTCTGTGTCGAAGAAATACTTGCTTTTTCATCCGGTGAATGAGCTCCTCTGATGGTCGGTCCAAAGCTTACCATTTCCATTTCAGGATAATTGGCTCCGATGATTCCGCACTCCAAACCTGCGTGACAGGCAACTACATGAGGTTTTTCGTTAAATTTTTCAGTGTAAATCTTTTCCATAAGCTGAACGATTGCGGAGCCGGGTTTAGGCTTCCATCCGGGATATGAACCGCTGAGTTCTACATTCATTCCGGCTAATTCTGCTACTGATTTGAGTTGCTCAGCTACTGAATTTTTTGAAGATTCTACCGAAGATCTTGATAGGTTTAAAATTTTTAAATCACCATTTTTAAGATCAACTCTTGCGACATTGTTGGACGCTTCAACCAGATCAGCAACATCGGGACTCATTCTGTATACGCCGTTGTGCAGAGATTTGAGTGTTAAAACTATTTTTTTAGAATCTGCTTCAGATACTGCTTTTTCTGTATTGCTTGTGTGTTCTATATTGATTTGAAGTCCGGGTTCTACAGAAGCAAATTCTTCAAGAATTTCTTTCTTTAATCCATTGGTTACGTTTTCAATAAACTCATTGGCATTTCTCACAGAAATGATGGCAAAAGCTTCTCTCGGGATGGCATTTCTAAGACTTCCGCCATCAATAGAAATCAATTGGATGTTTTGATTATTCAATCCTTCATATAAAAATCTTCCTAAAATAATGTTGGAATTTCCAAATCCTTTATGGATATCCATTCCGGAATGACCACCCTGCAAACCTTTTATCTCAATTCTTATCAACTGTCCTTTTGCTTCTTCTAACTCATAGGACTGGGTTATCGTTACATCAACTCCACCGGCACAGCCAATATCAATTTCATCATCTTCTTCGGTATCAAGATTGAGTAAAATCTGACCGGTTAATTGTCCTGGTTTCAATCCTAATGCTCCGGTCATCCCCGTTTCTTCATCAATGGTAAATAAAGCTTCCAAATCAGGATGAGGAATGTCTTTACTTTCTAAAACCGACATAATGGTTGCCACGCCTAAGCCGTTGTCCGCTCCCAAAGTAGTTCCTTTTGCCTTTACCCAGTCACCGTCTATTTCCATTTGAATTCCCTGAGTTTCAAAATCGAAGTTTACATCATTATTTTTTTGGCAGACCATATCCAGATGCGACTGCATGACAATAGATTGGCGGTTTTCCATTCCGGGAGTTGCCGGTTTCCTGATGATAACATTTCCTGTATCATCAACAGCGGTTTCGAGTCCTAGATTTTCACCAAATTCTTTGATAAATGCAATTACTTTTTCTTCTTTTTTTGAAGGTCTCGGAACGGCATTCAGTTTAGAAAAATTCTTCCAGATAATCTGAGGTTCTATGTTGGATAATTCCATAAAAATTTTATTTTTCTCAAATTTACGGATAAAAAAAATGCTCCCGAAATTCAGGAGCTGTATTTTTGCTAATTGCTAATTGCTAATTGCTAATTGCTAATTGCTAATTGCTAATTGCTAATTGCTAATTGCTAATTGCTAATTGCTAATTGCTTAACATCCGCATTCGCCGTAAATAGGAATTACGCTTTTGGTTCCGTCCGGTTTTTCTATCGTTAAGGTGCCTTCAAATAATAACGCCTCTTCGTTTTTTATTTTTTTTCCTTTTACAGATATTTTATAATTTTCGTTTTCGATTTCTTTAGACAGCTCATCATCGCCTTCCATATCGCTGGATGATATAAGATTCATTGCCATTCTTTTTCCGTCTAGCATCATATAAGCTGTTTTGCCGGCATCATCTGCATAAATATATTTTTCGTTAAGAAAATCTTCTCTGTTTTTAGAGAAAAAACAAGAGCATTCTTTTATTTCTTTAGGAAAAGAAAATGTTCCGATGGCGATAGCCGTATTTTGCAGATTTCCTTTTACAGAATCCTGAACGGTTTGTATGGAGTCTGTTTTTGTTGATTCCGAAATGTTTTCTTTCTCTTTTTTACAGGCAATCAGCATAAAAGCTGAAAATAAAATGATTAGATATTTCATTGATAAATTTTAAAAAATTTACAGTTTACAAATTGTAAGCCAACAGCTTATTTTTTATCCTCTTGATCTTTCCAGAAGAACCATCATCAATAAAGACAGAATAACAAGACTTTCATCTTCATCGTCTATGTCAATTAATCTTTCCAGCTGAAACCTTCTTCCAAACATAGAAGGCATCTTTTTGAGTCTGAAATAATCTTTGCCGTCAATTCCTTTTACGGTGTAGGAAGGATTAAGGAAATATCCTGTAAACATGCTGATAACCGGAATTTCTCCCACCATATTGTCAAAAATCTTCACCCATGGGTTGTCTTCTGTAATAGTGAATCTGTTCTGATCAGCCTGATCTAAAATATTGTAAGTAGATTTCCATATAGAACGCATTCCTTTTCTGGCAAGTCTCCCAAAGCTTTTTTCATCCACAATACTTTTGATAGAATAGGATGCATTAAAATCAATCCATTGGTTTGCCTGAATTCTGAAAAGTTCTTTGGTTTTGCTTTCATCGTTGAAAACGATCACATCTTCTTTCAGTTTAAACATTTTCTGACGTACATACGCCACATAGTTTCCATTTTTATCTGTAATATTGAAATCACTGGCAAGAGTGGTAATTTTAAATTTAAAATCAAGCGGATAGTTCAGGTGGTTCAATGTCATTCTGTTTTTTTTATCATTTCAAAGATAGTGGTTTTTTATATAAATTTCTCTTCTTGTTTAAGATAGATTTTAGCCTTATTTAGCTTCTGGTTATCAAGTATAATTGTTATTTTTGCAAATATGGATTATCCGAGTAAAGTATTGGCAAAAGCAGTTGACGAAATTTCAGGGCTTCCCGGAATAGGAAAGAAAACCGCTTTGCGCTTAGCTCTTCATCTTCTTAAGCAGCCCAGTTCCAGAGCGACGGGCTTGGGAAATTCTATCATCAGTCTTGTTAATGAAATAAAATACTGTAAAGAATGTCACAATTTTTCAGATTTTGAAATCTGCGACATTTGCAGCAGCCACAAAAGAAGTGATGAAGTAATTTGTATTGTGGAGGATGTACGGGACGTGATTGCGATTGAAAATACAGGGAAATATACAGGGAAGTATCTTATTCTGGGCGGTAAAATTTCTCCAATGGAAGGAGTGGGACCAAATCAGCTTAATATTCCGAGTATTGAGAAGAAGCTTAGTGCGGGAAATGCAAAAGAATTTATTTTTGCATTAAGCGCAACGATGGAAGGAGATACCACAGCTTATTATATTTACAAAAAATTCAAAAATTCGCATGTTAAATTTTCCAGTATTGCGAGAGGGATTTCAGTGGGTGATGAGCTGGAATATGCAGACGAAATTTCTTTGGGAAGGTCTATTGTCAACAGATTGCCCTATAATGAAAAAGACTAAATAATGGTGAAGCTTTCGTTTATTATCGTTAACTACAATGTTACACAGTTATTAAGAAGCTGTCTTCTTTCAATTCAGAAATATGGAGTTGAGGTAGAGTATGAGGTTATAGTGATAGATAATAATTCTACAGATGTATCATGGAAAAGTCTGATTAGTGAATTTCCTGATTTTGATTTTATAGCTTCTTCCACCAATGACGGTTTTTCTAAGGCGAATAATAAGGCAATACGGTCTGCAAAAGGAGAGTATCTTCTTCTTTTAAATCCCGATACAGAGCTTGAAGGGTTATATTTAAACAAAATTTTAGACTTTGCAGATTCTAAGCCGGAATTTGGTTGTCTCGGTGTAAGAATGCATGATGTGAATGGAAATTTTCTTCCTGAAAGTAAAAGATCAGTTCCTGATATGTTCAATTCTTTTGAAAAACTTTTTGCAGGATTTAAAAATAATAATTCAAAATCATACTACCGAAGCGATATCGGAGAATATGAAATTGCAGAGACTGAAGTGATCACAGGAGCTTTTTTTCTGGTAAAAAGGGAAATATATCATACTGTGGGAGGATTGGATGAGAATTATTTTATGTACGGAGAGGATATTGATATTTGCTATACTTTGCTGAATCACGGATTTAAAAATTACTATTATGGTAAAGCCTCAATTCTTCATCATAAGGGAGAAAGCACTATAAAGGATGAGGTTTATCTGCAGAGATTCTACGGAGCAATGCAGATTTTTATTGATAAATATTACAAAAACCAAAAACCTGTGCAGTATTCTTTTCTTAAAGTTGGTTTGAAGCTAAGATATAAAATCGAAAAAATAAAGTTTAAATAAAAAATGCAACTCAATTGAGTTGCATTTTATTATTCTTAGTTAAATTAATCTTATTTAGCAGGTACGTTTGCCGGAGCTGAATTAGTAGTAGAAGCTGGCGTTGTTTTATTCGCAGGAGCTTCCGTTTTAGCAGGAGCTGATGGAATAGGAGCTGCCGTTTTCTTTGGTTTACCTGTCACTACAACACTGATCAAAATTAAAACAATAATTACTGTTCCTAAAGTCCATGTAGATTTTTCCATAAAATCATTGGTTCTCTGTACACCAAACTGTGCAGAAGATGCTCCTCCGAATGTACTTGAAAGACCTCCGCCTTTTGGGTTTTGAGCCATAACAACGATTACCAGAAGCACGCAGGCAATCATAATAAGAACCATCAATAGTGTAAATATAGTATCCATTAATTTTGATATCTTTTTGAATGGGCAAATTTAATGTTTTTTTGCCGAACAGCAAAATAAGATCGGCATAAAAAATAAAAACGGCAGCTGAATGCTGCCGTTTAATTAAAAAATATATTGATTCTTATTTGAAGTCTGAGTCTTTAGCCTGATTTACTTCATAAGATTTTACCTTCATGGCCATATCCATTCCCATTTGATTTACAGTTATTGTATAAGGCATTTTCACACCGGCAACATCTTTGTAATCTGAAAAAGTTGTTGGTATTGTAAATGTTTGTCCCTGAGCGGTCATTGTTTTAGTTTCTCCGGTTTTAAGACCTGTTTTCACGCTGTAATAATAGGTGCTGTCTCCGGATTTAATGGCATAAGAATCTTCGCCGTTTATTTTTTCGATTCCTGCCAATTTATAATCTCCTGATTTAGCGAAACCAAGTTCTTCAAAAAGTTCAGTGTTTTTTAATCTGTCAGCAACTTCCTCTTTGGTCATTTCTGCCTTTTGTCCCATTTGTTCAGAATATCCGGTTTTTCCGTCGAATACCTGCTTTTGGAAAGTCATTCCATTGGCTGTGACAAGCTGTAATTCTTTACCTCCCTTTGCTTTAATGTTTTTAATATCAATATTTTGCCCCTGCATAGACATTGAAGCATTTACAGTGTAAGAATTAATTTTAGCAATATTTTCTTTACCTCCGATAGCTGTAATATATTTATCGGCAATAGAAGCAACAGTTACCCCGGCATCAACTTTTTGTACAGAAGGTTTGGCAACAGGATTTGCATTACTGTCGTAATATTTTACAGGATAACCTAATTTTTCCAGACTTTCAGAAATATCAGATGCTTTACCGGCAACAAAAATTCTGCTTTGATTTGGAGTAATGGTTGTTTTTACTGCATTAGAAACATCAGCTGCGGTTACTTTATCGATTGACTTCAGATAATTGGTATAGAAATCTTCCGGTAAATTTTGTACTTTTTGGTTTACTGCAAATCTTGCGATAGTAGAAGGTTGTTCCAAAGACATGATGAAACTTCCTTTAAGTTTTGCTTTTGCATTTTCAAGTTCATCCGGTTTTACTGTTGAGATAGCATTAAGCTCGTTCATAAACTCTTTTATTGCCTTGTCAGTCACTTCGTTTCTTACGCTTGCCTGCGCAGAAAATGAAGGAGAGTACTTGCTTGCACTCATGCTTGAGTAAGCTCCGTAAGTAAATCCGTTTTTCTCACGAAGATTCATGAAAAGTCTTGCTTCACCACCTCCTCCGAGAATGTAATTGGCAATAGTTGCAGGAAAATAGTTGGGATCTCTCATTTTCAGCGTGTTAAGATTTTCTACTGAAACTACTGATTGTACTGCGGTAGGAACATCTACTACGTTGATCTCTGTTTTGGCAACATTATTAGCCGGTTCAAGAGGCGGATATGTTGTTCCTGCTTTTTTCCAGTTAGCAAAAGCTTTTTCAACCATCGGTTTTACTTTTTCAAACTTTACATCACCTACAATTACAAGATACGCATTGTCTGGTGCATAGTGCTTCTTGTACACATTCTGTACATCCGATAATTGAATTTTGCTGATAGATTGTTCTGTTTCAAACTCTCCCCTTGAAGTGTTTTTTCCGTATGCTAATGCATTAGAAACTCTTGATGCAATAGCATCAGCACTTTTTTCTGAAGCTTTTAAGCCTTCAATTGATCTTTCTTTTGATTTTTGAATTTCGTCTGCAGAAAATTTAGGGTTGATAATCGCATCAGCCATTAAATTTAAAACTTGCGGAAAATATTTTGAAAGAGAATTGGACGCAGCACCTCCTGAGCTGAAGTTTAAATTAGCTCCCAGAAAGTCTACCTTTTTATTAAATTCGTCTTTGCTTAAAGTGGTGGTTCCGTTACCCAACTGATCTGCCATGATTTCGCTTACTCCGGCAATGTCCCCTTCATAATAAGGAGGTCTGTCCATTGAAAGGCTCATGTTTACTCTCGGTAACTTGTTGTTTTCCACAACCATTACGGTCATCCCGTTTTTAAGCTGAAAAGTTTTTGGTTTGGCAATGTTGATGACAGGAGTAGGTCCTGGCTTTGGCATTGCGTTCAAATCAATTTTTTGTGCTGAAAGCATTCCTGAGAATAAAAATGCTACGGCTATATATGTTAATTGCTTTTTCATTTGTAAAAATTTTAATGGATAATCTTCTTAAAACTTAAGTTTTTTAGATTATTTTTTTTCAGGTAAGTAATTAAGGATGATTCTTTGGTTAGAATTCAAATACTTTTTAGCCGCATTTTGAAGATCCTGTTTTGTGATAGATCTGTAAATATCAATTTCTTTATTGATTAAATTCGTATCTCCAAGCAAAACATTATAAGTAGCAAGCGATGAGGCTATCCCTTCTATACTTGAATTGGCATTTACAAACTGATTCTCATATTGGTTTTGAAGCTTTTGATAATCTTCATCAGAAATAAGAGTAGTCTGAAGCTTTTTAATCTCAGCATCAATGTCAGTCTGTAAAGTCTGTTTTGTAGTTGCTCCCATAGGAATAGCGAAGAAAGCAAAAATACCGTAATCTTCAAGACCTTGATTAAACGCTGCAACCTGAAGCGCTTTTTTCTCCTGATCTACCAGCTTTTTATAAAGCACAGAAGATTTCCCGCTGCTGAGGTAAGAAGAAAGCATATCTAATACATAAGCATCTTTTTCTTTATTCCCCGGAGTTCTGTAGGCGAAAACATAAGCAGGAAGCTGAATGTTAGGATCATAAGCTGTAACTTCTTTCTCCTTTGTTATTGGTTCATCCTTAGGGAAGCTTTTAGGGTAAACAGTTCCTTTCGGAATGCTTCCGTAGTATTCCTGAATCCATTTTTTTGTCTGCTCAGGCTTAATGTCACCTGCTACAACCAAAGTTGCATTATTCGGAACATAGTATTTCTTATAAAATGCCTGAAACTCTTCCAGTTTCGCTGCATTCAGATCTTCCATAGAACCAATAGTTGACCAATGATAAGGGTGCTTTGTAAAAAGATTTTTCTGTACATTGGTGAATAGATTTCCATAAGGCTGGTTATCCATTCTCAATCTCTTTTCTTCCTTTACAACTTCTCTTTGAGTATCTACACCAACCTGGTTGATTTGTGCATGACGAAGTCTCTCAGCCTCCATCCACAGACCCAGCTGTTCGTTATTGGAAGGAAATGTTTCGTAATAATACGTTCTGTCATTAGTTGTGTTGGCATTATTTTTTCCGCCGTTAGACGAAACAATTTTAAACCATTCTCCTCTTTTGATATTAGGAGTTCCTTCAAATAAAAGGTGTTCAAAGAAATGCGCAAAACCTGTTCTTCCCACTACTTCGTCTTTCGCCCCAACATGATACATAATACCCGTTGTTACTACAGGTGCAGAATTGTCCTGGTGAAGAATGACATGAAGACCGTTTGGTAAATCATATTCTTCAAACTTGATTTGCTGTGCGTTCAGCATTGCTCCAAAAAAGGCAGCCGCTGCAGCACTAAGAAGTCGTTTTTTCATAAATAGAAATTGTTTTGTCAATAAGTCTCAAAAATACATTATTTGTTACAATTTTGGAAAAACTTTTGCATACGTTTATGAACGAATTTTTTTTATACTCTTCAGGTATCTGTTTTTTTTAAATTATAGCTTATTAAATTAGTAAATAACAAGTAAATTTGACCTCCAAATCTGATAATGAAAAATACCCTACCTTCCAATATATCTTACGATTCACTTATAACCCTTTTTAGTCAGGCTCCTGTAGCAATGTCTCTTCTGATGGGAGATGATTATGTTATTCATACCGCTAATCCTAAAGTTCTTGAGCTTTGGGGAAAAGATGAATCATGTATTGGTAAACCATTGTTTGATGTTTTACCGGAAATAAAATCGCAGGGATTTGTAGAAATACTTGATAATGTCTACCGCAAAGGTGAAATCTTTAAAGGAGATAAGCTTTCGGTTTATTTGGATAAGCACGACTTATACGAAGAACATTTTTTTGATTTTATTTATTCACCGGTATATGATAAAAATCAGAAAAGCATCATTGGAGTAAGCGTTGTTGCCACAGAAGTTACAGATCAGGTTTTATCCGAAAGAAAGCTGAAGGAAAGCGAATACAGGTTTGAAGATCTTATTAAAAACTCAGATTATTCAATTGCTATTTACAGATCAAACGATCTAATTATAGAATTAGCCAATGATCCTATGCTGAAAACATGGGGTAAAGAGAAGTCTGTTATCGGAATGAAACTGGAAGATGCACTTCCTGAACTGGAAGGACAGCCGTTTATAGGTTTGCTTAAAGATATTTTTATCACTGGTAAAACGTACACTGCAAAAGAGGACAGGGTAGATCTTGTGGTAGATGGTAAGCTCCAGACATTTTATTATAATTTTTCTTATAAACCCTTAAAAAACTCTGATGGTCAAGTATACGCTATTTATAATGTTGCAGTAGATGTGACTCATTCTGTAAACGCCAGAAAAGAAATCCAAAAAAATGAAGAGAAACTGAGGGAAATGGCCAACTCAATGCCTCAGATTGTCTGGACTACGGATCCTAAAGGAAGATTGCAGTACATGAACGAAAAGTGGTTTGAT
The DNA here is from genome assembly GCF_007474535.1 of Chryseobacterium echinoideorum. Lineage (GTDB taxonomy): Bacteria > Bacteroidota > Bacteroidia > Flavobacteriales > Weeksellaceae > Chryseobacterium > Chryseobacterium echinoideorum. The sequence goes on from NZ_VKNW01000008.1 coordinate 231,761, forward strand.
TTTACTGATACCAATCCAGAAATAAATCTTACCGAATCAGTAAAGAATATGATAAGACCACAGGTTTTTGAAAAATTTGATGAAATTTGGAAAGAGTGTGTAAAAACAGGAAAGCCTTTTGAGGTGGAGCATGAATTTCGTAATCCATCTGATGAAGAATATCGTTGGTTTCTTGCCAGAGCCGTACCTGTTTTTAATGAAAAGAATGAAATTAAAGAATGGATAGGCACTTTTACTGATATTGATGATTTTAAAAAATTGCAGACTCAGAAAGATAATTTTCTCGGCATCGCAAGTCATGAGCTAAAAACTCCGCTTACAAGTTTAAAGCTTTATACACAGGTTATAGAACGCAATCTTTTGCTCAATGGAGATCAAAGAAATGCAACAATTGCCTCAAAAATGGATACTCAGATTGAACTTCTCAATGGACTTGTGAGAGATTTGCTGGATGTTACGAAGATTCAGAATGGGCAGATTCAGCTTAATGAGTCTTATTTTGATTTTGATGAATTGATTGATGAGGTGGTAGCAGAGCAGCAAATGGCATCAAGACATAAAATTATTGTTCAGAAAGCAAATGTTGGTAAAATTTTTGCGGATCGCCACAGGGTTGCACAGGTGATGAGCAATTTGATCTGCAATGCAACAAAATATTCTCCCGAAGCAGATGAAGTTCATGTAAAAGCATCATCATCAAATGATAATATTCTTTTTAGCGTAAAAGATTTCGGAATCGGGATTCCGCCAGAAAAGCAGCCTAAAGTTTTTGAGCAATACTACCGTGTCAGTGGTTCCAAAGAACATACTTTTCCAGGCTTAGGTTTGGGGCTTTACATTTCATCTGAAATCATTAAAAGATCGGGAGGTAAAATTTACGTCAATTCTATTGAAGGAAAAGGGTCTGATTTTTGCTTCCAGATTCCAAAACACAAACAATAATAACGCAAAAAAAATAAAAAATGTCTGATTCGCTGAAGGTATTAGTAGTGGATGATAGTCCTGCAATAGTAGATTCAATAGGGATGATGCTGGATTTTGAAGGTTTCCGGGTAGAAAAATTTTATAAAGGATCTGATATGTTCAAAACACTGAGTCCGGACTCTAAACCCGATGTAATCCTCATGGATATGTGGCTTTCCGGGGAAGATGGAAGAGATATCTGCAAAATGGTAAAAACTGATGACGACCTGAAAAATATTCCTGTTTTAATAATGTCTGCAAGTCGGGGATTAGAGCAGTCAGCTCTTGATGCCGGTGCTGACGCATTTATTGCAAAGCCTTTTGATATCAATGATATGATTGAGAAAATAAAACTTCACTCTAAATAAACCAGTGAAAATCTAATCAGCCAAACAAAGCTGATTTTTTTATTTTATATCAAACGAAGATTCATCTTTCACGGATCTAATTTGAATTCTCCTTATAAAACACTATTTTTGTTTTCCAAATTTTTTTTGCAGTATGGATTATCTGAATGGACTGAATGAATCACAATATGAAGCTGTTACAACGCTGGAAGGACCTTTGATGGTACTTGCAGGAGCTGGTTCCGGGAAAACGCGTGTTCTTACCATGCGGATTGCTCATTTGATCACTAATGGAGTAGACCCCTTCAATATTTTGGCACTTACCTTTACCAATAAGGCAGCGAAAGAAATGAAAGAACGTATTGCAAAAGTTGTAGGACAAAGCAATGCGAGAAGCCTTTGGATGGGAACATTTCACTCAGTTTTTGCAAGAATTCTCAGAAGTGAAGCTCATTACCTGGGGTATCCTTCCAATTTTACCATTTACGATCAACAGGATGCGCTGAATGTGATTAAAAAAGTAGTTAAAGACCTGAATATTGATGCAGATTTGTACAAGCCGAAGAAAGTTCAGGCAAGGATTTCAACTTACAAAAACAATCTTATTACCGTAAAAGCTTATTACAATAACCCGGAATTACTGGAAGCTGACGAAAAAGCCAACATGAAATTCCTTGGTAAAATTTATGAAAAATATGTAGAGGCCTGCTTCAGAAACGGCTCAATGGATTTTGACGATTTATTGTTAAAAACCAATGAATTGCTGACTAGATTTCCTGAAGTTTTAGCAAAATATCAGGACAGATTCAGATACATTCTGGTGGATGAGTATCAGGATACCAATCATTCTCAGTACTTAATTGTAAAAGCTTTAGCCTCAAAATTTGAAAATATCTGTGTTGTAGGAGATGATGCTCAGTCTATTTATTCTTTCCGAGGAGCGAATATTTATAATATTTTAAATTTCAAAAAAGATTATCCCGATGCAGTAACTGTTTCATTAGAACAGAATTACCGTTCTACCCAGAATATTGTGAATGCTGCCAATGTAGTGATTGCCAAAAACCTTCAGCAGTTTAAGAAAAATGTTTTCAGTGAAAACGAAGAAGGGGAAAAAATAAAAGTGTATCGCTCCCTTTCTGACGCTGATGAAGCCAATTTTGTTGCCGGAAATATCTGGGAAATTCATAATCGGGATCAAAGGAAATTTGGTGAATTTGCAATCTTATACCGTACCAATTCTCAAACGAGAGCGTTTGAAGATGCTTTAAGAAGAAAAAATATTCCTTACAAAGTATATGGTGGTCTTTCTTTTTATCAAAGAAAAGAAGTGAAAGATTTAATCGCTTATCTGCGACTTTTAGTCAATGAAAATGATTCTGAAGCTTTGATGAGGATCATCAATTACCCTGCAAGAGGAATTGGCGAAACTACTCAAAATAAATTAATTGTTTTTGCAGATTCTCAGAATGTTTCAGTATCAAAAGTTTTAGGTAATCTGCCCATTTATGCTCCGCATATGGGTTTTAACAACGGAGTCATTACCAAGCTGAATGATTTCTGGTCGATGATCAAAGCTTTTCAGGTTTTGCTTAAAACAGAAACAGCGTACAATGTTGCCATGGAAGTGGCGAAAAGGAGTGGCTTGATTAAATTTCTAAAAGACGATCAAACCCCTGAAGGAATATCAAGAGTAGAAAACGTACAGGAATTGATGAACTCTATGCAGGGTTTTATTGAGGAGCAAATGCAGCTGGAAGACGGTGATCCGAGTTTACCCAATTTTCTGGAAAACATTGCGCTTTCCGCAGATACACAAAAGAAAGATGATGCGGATGATGCTGTTTCTCTGATGACGATTCACCTTTCAAAAGGTCTGGAATTTCCGGTTGTGCATCTGGTAGGTTTAGAAGAAAATCTTTTTCCAAGCTTTATGAGTTCTGCAACAAGAGAGGATCTTGAGGAAGAAAGGAGATTGTTTTATGTAGCTTTAACCAGAGCCGAAAAACAGGCGTTTTTCTCCTATGCTGTGTCAAGATTCCAATGGGGGAAGATTACCGATGCAGAACCATCAAGATTTTTGAGTGAAGTGGATGAGGAATATATCGAATTTTTAAATCCGGCGATGCAGGGCAGATTTATCAATAATTCCGGTGTTACTTCCAATATTTTTGATGAGCATCCTTCGGAAATCCGCAGCTTCAAAAAAGTTGAGAAAAAAACCATTACTAAAGCGGATAAAGACAAACCTATCGCTGAGCCAAGAAAACTTAAGCCTGTAAGTACAGCTAAAATTATCAATCCGAGTGGTGCTTCTTCTCAGGATATTGAGGTAGGAGACAAGGTGAGACATGATCGTTTTGGCGTTGGTGAAGTTGCTTTTTTAGATGGAACAGATCCACAGAACATTAAAGCGAAGGTAATTTTCCTTCATGAGGGTGAAAAAAATCTTATTCTGAAATACGCAAAACTAACGAAGATTTAAAAAATCAATCTATTTTTTTTAAAATAATTGGTACAGAAATCTGTACAGTGTATCTATTGGCTTAAAACTAAGCATGAATATCAAATTTATATCTTTGAACTCCAAAATATTTAAAATGAAAAAACTTTTTTTTATTCTTTTTTTTAATTTCATTTCATTTCAAATCTTTGCGCAGGATTATAAGACTGTCAACAATATTCATTATTATGACGAAAAAGCAAATAAGTCTGATACCTACATCAATGAAAGGTGTGTTTTGGATATTTATATTCCACAGAATATCAAAGATTTTCCAACAGTAATATGGTTTCACGGCGGAGGAATCACTGGAGGTGAAAAGTTTATTCCTGAAGAGCTGAAAAATCAGGGGATTGCTGTCATCGCTGTAAATTACAGATTGTCGCCAAAAGTAAAAGCCCCTAAATACGTTGAAGATGCAGCAGCTGCAACGAACTGGGTTTTTAATAATATTAAAAAATACGGAGGCAGTGATGAGAAGATTTTCATTACAGGTCACTCTGCAGGAGGTTATCTTGCAGCAATGGTAGGTTTAGATAAATCTTATTTGAATAAATATCATATTGATGCCAATAAATTAGCCGGAATTATACCTTTTAGCGGACAGATGATTTCGCATTTTACCACCAGAAAAGAAAAAGGAATTGGCGAACTTGATGCAAGAATAGACGAAATGGCTCCTCTGTATTTTATACGTGCAGATGCGCCTCCTTTACTTCTGATTACCGGAGACAGAGAGAAAGAACTAATGGGAAGATACGAGGAAAATGCCTATATGTGGAGAATGATGAAACTGAAAGGTCATAAAGAAACTACTTTATACGAATTGCAGGGCTTCGATCACGGTGCAATGGCACATCCTGCTTTTCCTTTGCTTCTGAACGAAATTAAAAGAGTGGAAAAACTGAAAGATAAGTAAAGGCAAAAAATATTTTTAGATTTTATAATCTTTCTCAAATCTTTGTAAATTTCATCTTTAGAATATTCTCCAAAATAATTACTATAACCTGAGTTCGGTTTAAGCAAAGTTTAAAAATAGTTGACCGTCATTTACCTTTTTCAAGTTGAGTGACGGTTTCTTTGGAAAGAAA
>NZ_VKNW01000009.1 GCF_007474535.1 Chryseobacterium echinoideorum
ACCTGTTCCCATTCCGAACACAGAAGTTAAGCCCACCAGCGCCGATGGTACTGCGAAAGCGGGAGAGTAGGTCGCCGCCAGTTTTTTTACAAACCTCATACAATAATGTATGAGGTTTTTTTATGCCCTTACTTTTTTGGCTCCTCATTCAAAAAATACTCCAACTCATCATCAATTCATCATCAAGTCACAACTCATTAAGCAGAACTCATCTCAATTAAAATAACAAAAAACCGCTTTACAATAAAGCGGTTTTTTGTTGAGGGATAAAATTCTTAAACAAAAGGCATCTTAACTACTTTTGCCGGAATACTTTTATTTCTTACCTGAATGAATATTTCAGAGCCTATTTTGAAGTGAGGTTTATCAACATAAGCGATTCCTAAACCGATCTTTTTCATCGGAGATTGTGTACCGGAAGTCACTTTTCCTATTACGTTTCCTTCTGCATCTACAACGGAATAATCGTGTCTTGGAACACCTTTCTCAGTTAGCTCAAAACCTACCAATTTTCTGTTTATTCCTTCTTCTTTTTGTTTTGCAAAAGTTTCTTTTGATATAAAATCTTTGTCAAATTTAGTAATCCATCCTAATCCTGCTTCAATTGGAGAAGTTGTGTCATCAATATCGTTTCCATATAGACAAAATCCTTTTTCAAGCCTTAAAGTATCTCTTGCAGCTAATCCGCATGGAATAATTCCCTCTTCAGATCCTGCTTCTATAATAGCGTCCCATAGTTTTTCTGCAGATTCGTTTTTAAAATAAATTTCAAAACCGCCGCTTCCTGTGTAGCCTGTGTTTGAGATAATTACATCATTTACACCGGCAACAGAACCAACAGTAAAGTTATAATATGGAATTTCAGAAAGATTTGTTTCAGTTAATTTCTGTAAAATTTCAGTTGCTTTCGGTCCCTGAACTGCCAACAGAGACATTTCGTCCGAAGCATTTGTCATGACAGCACCAAAAGTATTGTATTTTGAAATGTGATCCCAATCTTTATCAATATTGGAAGCGTTTACTACAACGAAATATTTTTCATCATCCATTTTGTAAACGATAAGATCATCCACAATACCTCCGTTCTCGTTCGGAAGACAAGAATATTGAGCTTTTCCATTCTCAAGAGCGTTTACATTATTGGTGGTTACATACTGCAAAAGATCTTTTGCACCAGCTCCTTCAATAAAAAACTGTCCCATGTGGGAAACGTCAAATAATCCTGCTTTTTCTCTTACGGCAAAGTGTTCTTCTGTTACTCCAGAATATTGTACAGGCATTTCAAAACCTGCAAAAGGTACTATTTTCGCTCCCAAAGAAACGTGCTTATCATATAAAGCTGTTTTTTTCATATGTAGATATTTATTTTTTTATTTTAAAACTTTCAAAAGCTTCGTTAAAAAGCTTCATATAATTTCCGTTCCAGTGTTTATGCTGGCAATTGATGGTTATAAGGTAAAGCTCCTTGTTTTTTTGAAATACTTTTGTGACCCAGAATATTTTTTCTTTTTCGTCTAAATATTCATACAGATATTCTGTGTAACCTTTTTTATTACCTGTATTTTTTACTGTTCTTTCATCATCTCCAGATTGATACAATGCGAGAATAAATTTTTTCACTTCTGTTTTTGGCAAATCCAGATCATGATATTCAGAAATAGTAATTGCTCCAATCTGACTTGTAGGAAAAATATTTATAATTCCCTCATCATTAGTCAGTTTCCATGTATCAGGAGTTTCTATGGAATAGTTTTCACTTTCGTAAAGCTCAGTTTTTATTTTTTGTGAAAATGAAGCAATGCTGTATAAAAAAGTGAATAATAAAAATAATTTTTTCATGTGTTTTTAAAAATGATATTTATATTCTTGGAGGATGATTTTAAACCATTCCGTGAAAAGATCAGGGTTTTCTGAAATTTCTTTGTCTAAATTTTCTAATGAAATGTACCGTACTTCTTCTACTTCTGCTTCGTTAAGATTAAAATCATCACAATAAATTCCGGTAAATACGTGATCTAGTTCATGTTCCCACAATCCATCTCCAACATTGGCTTTGTAAATAAAATGAAATTTTTCTGAAATATCAGCATCAATCCCCAATTCTTCCTTAAGTCTTCTCTTTGCACCCTCAAGGTAGGTTTCTCCAAATCTCGGATGCGAACATACAGCATTTGTCCATCTTAAAGGGGAGTGATATTTCCCGGTCGCACGTTTCTGTAAAAGCATTTCACCTTTTTCGTTAAATAAGAATACCGAAAATGCACGGTGAAGCAAACCATTGATATGTGCCTGCTGTTTTTCCATGAGACCTAAAACTTCATCTTGTGGATTTACTAATACTACCAACTCTTCCATTCCTACAAATTTAGGCTTAATACATGATTTTGTAAAATAAATGTTTAGTTTTTTTACTATTTATGAAAATATCATCTTTTATAATCATAAAAAATATAAGCTTAATTATGAAATATGTAATAAAATATTCACCATTGTCCTCTTTTAATCACTTTTTAGGTTAAATTTTTAACATAAACAACAATTGATAAAGTTGTTTGAAACATAAAACGTAACTTTGCACTTTAAAATTACAGCGATGGAATTAGAATATATTGAGCACATCAGTCCCATTCTGAAAGACGGAATTAAAAATTATCTTATTGATATAGACGGAACAATTACGGATGATGTTCCCAACGAAGAGCCGGAAAGAATGGTAACCTGTGAACCATACCATGATGCTCTTGAAACGATTAACAAATGGTATGACGAAGGTCATCAAATTTGTTTTTTTACTTCACGTACAGAAAATTTAAAGCAAATAACTATTGACTGGCTTGATAAGCATGGGTTTAAATATCACAGTGTTTTGTGCGGAAAGCCTCGAGGCGGAAACTATCACTGGATTGATAATCACCTTGTGAGAGCAACAAGATATAAAGGTAAATTTACCGATTTGGTTGAAAAGCAAGTTACCATAGAGGTTTTTAAAGATTAAACAAATTAAAAGATTTAAAAGTTATAGGTAAAGAATATCCTTTATATTAATTTTTTAAATCTTTCAACTTTTAAACAAGATATTTATTTATGAAAGTTTTGGCAAATGACGGTTTAGATCAGTCAGGAATTGATGCATTAACGGAAAAAGGATTTGAAGTGATCACCCAAAAAGTTCCACAGGAGTCTCTTTTAAATTACATTAATGACCATAAGATCCGTACTCTTTTGGTAAGAAGCGCCACTCAGGTAAAAAAAGATATTATAGATAACTGTCCTTCTTTGGAAATAATTGGACGCGGTGGAGTAGGAATGGATAATATTGATGTAGATTACGCAAGAGAGAAAGGAATTCATGTCATCAATACGCCTGCGGCATCTTCAGAATCGGTAGCTGAACTTGTTTTTGCACATTTGTTTTCTGGAGCAAGATTCTTACAGGATTCTAACAGAAAAATGCCTTTGGTAGGAGATACAGAATTTGCTTCACTCAAAAAAAACTATGCTGCAGGAATTGAGCTGAAAGGAAAAACTATCGGTATTGTTGGAATGGGAAGAATCGGTCAGGAAGTAGCAAAAATAGCATTAGGATTGGGTATGAGAGTGATTGCTGCAGATAATATGATCGGAAAAGCCAGCATAAAAGTAACTTTTTATAATAATCAGTACATTAATGTAGACATTGAAACAGAACCGTTACAAGATGTATTGAAGCATGCGGATTTTATAACTCTTCATGTTCCGGCCCAGAAAAACGGTTATATGATTTCTAAGGAGGAATTTGAAATAATGAAAAATGGTGTTGCGATTATCAATTGCTCAAGAGGTGGGGTGATTGATGAAAAGGCTCTATTAGAGGCATTAGATTCAGGAAAAGTAAGATTTGCAGGACTGGATGTTTTCATTAACGAACCTACACCTTCCAAACAAATCATTTCTCATCCGAAAATTTCTGTGACTCCTCATACAGGTGCTTCAACACTTGAGGCCCAGGATAGGATCGGACTTTCTTTAGCCGATCAGATTTCGAGTATTTTTCAAATGTAATAAAAAGATCCGCCATAATTAAAAAATTATAGCGGATCTTTTTTTTCGTCAATATTATTTTTTCTTCAATTCATCACGAATTTCAGATAACAATTGTTCTGTGGTAGTAGGAGCAGCCGGAGCCGCCGGTGTTTCTGCTTCAGTTTTTCTCATTTTATTGATTGTTCTTACAAGTAAAAAAACAACAAGTGCAAGAAGCAGAAAATTGATTGCTACAGTAATAAAATTCCCATAAGCAAAGATGGCTGCTTCAGGAGCAATTTCTTTTGCTTTTGCTAGCGTAGATCCTGCAGGTATATTTTCAGCACCTTTACCCATAGCAAAATAAATACTGCTGAAATCTGGCTTTCCGGCTACTGCTGCAACAACAGGCATAATCAAATCATCAATAACGCTGGTTACGATTTTTCCAAATGCACCACCAATAATTACCCCTACTGCAAGATCAAATGCATTTCCTTTAACAGCAAATTCTTTAAATTCTTTTACAAATCCCATAATTGTTTTTTTAGTTGTTTAAACAAAATTATCAATTAAAATAATAATATAATGTTGTTTGGGTATTTTTTTGCATTAAGAATTTAGTCGTCTTTAATATTTATGATTAAATTTATTAAAATCGAATCGCGTGAAAATTCTTCCTAAAGAAAAAATAAGATTAGCAGATCAGTTTACGATAGAAAATGAACCCATTTCATCAGTCAATCTGATGGAGAGAGCTGCATTAAGCTGTGTGGAATGGGTGGAACAAAACGTAAAGCACTACACAAAGTTCTATGTTTGCTGCGGTAACGGCAACAATGGCGGTGATGGCTTCGCAATTGCCAGACTTCTTTATTTGAGAGGTTTTGACGTAGATGTTTTTTTTGACCAGCAAGATCAAAATTTCTCTACAGACGCATTGGTCAATTTTAAAAGACTAAAAGAAATTTCAGGGATTTCTTTAAAAGATTTTGATGAAATCGAAAAATTAAGATCTGATGAACAAACCATTATTATTGATGCGCTTTTCGGAATCGGTTTATCAAGAAAGCTGGATGGCAGAAATCAAAAGCTGATTGAAAATTTAAACAAAAAGAATAACCCTAAAATATCAATAGACATTCCGTCGGGAATGTTTGCAGATAAAATCAACAGCAAGGATGATGTTATCTTTAGAGCGGATGTCACACTAACATTTCAAAGCTGGAAAAAATCTTTTTTACATCCTGAAAATGGAATTTATGCCGGAAAAGTAGTTGTGTTGGATATAAAACTAAGCTCAAAATTCATAGAAACCGCTCAAACTGATGATTTTGTGATAGATGATACATTGGTCACAGAAATATTCAAACCAAGAGATGATTTTTCGCATAAAGGAACTTATGGCAAATCCGTTATTGCAGGGGGAAGTTATGGTAAAATAGGAGCCGTTGTTTTGGCTGTAAAATCAGCATTAAAGACAGGTTCAGGTCTTACATTTGTTTTGGCTCCGGATTGCGGTTACGAAATATTGCAGACAAGCTGTCCGGAAGTCATGTTTATCAATGGCGGAGAAAAAGTTATTTCCCACATTGAAATACAGGAAAATACCGTTTACGGAATTGGTCCGGGCTTGGGAACTGAAGATAGTACGGAAAAATCTCTGCTAAAATTTCTTGAAAATTATCATTCTCCATTGGTATTGGACGCAGATGCTTTGAATATTCTTTCACAAGAAAAACATCGTTTAGATTTGATTCCGAAAAAATCAATCATCACACCGCACCCGAAAGAATTTGAAAGACTATTCGGAACAACAGAAAATTCATTTGAAAGATTGAGCTTAGCTAAAATAAAAGCTAATGAACTGGATATTATTATTGTATTAAAAGATCATCACACCCAGATTATTACTCCTGAAGGAAAAGTTTATTATAATATTACCGGAAATTCTGGTCTGGCAAAAGGCGGAAGCGGAGATATACTTACAGGAATCATTACTTCACTTTTGGCTCAAAAATATTCTTCTGAAGAAGCGTCTGTTTTAGGAGTCTGGCTTCACGGTAAAAGTGCAGATTTTGCTGCTGAAAGGTATTCCAAAGAATCGATGCAGCCAAGTGACGTGATTGATGAATTGGGAAATGTTTTTCTGAATCTTAACAGAAGAAAACTTTTCTTCGGAAGGTAATGATGATGTATGAAATTTTACTAAGTGAATAAAAGATGAATGATTTTTGTATTTACTCTCAAAAAATAATTTATATATGAAAAAAACAATTGCTTTTGCAGCACTCTCTACAGTATTTCTTTTTACTGCCTGCAAAAAAAACAATTCTGAAAATACAGAAAATGCAGTTCAGATGGAAACTAAAGATCATCAATTTGTTGTTGATTCGGTTTCAGTAAAAGATTCCGCAAAAATAAATGAGAAGCTATCTCTAAATTACGAAGCCAAAATGCTGGTTTTTCCATCTGTAAAAGACAAAGCGCTTCTAGACAGTATTTACTACTATAAAGATGGAATTACCGATTTTTCCAAAGAAGGGTTAAAGACATTTCTCGAAAAAGACAGACAGGATTATTTTTCATCAGTAAAAAATAAAGATTCAGGCTGGATGAGAAATTTAACCAATCCTCAGACTTGGGAAACAGGCTCTTATATGAAACTAAAATCTCTTTCCGAAGATTTTCTTCAGATTGAATATCTGTTCAGCTCATACGAAGGTGGCGCCCATGGAAATTATGGTTTTTCTGAAAGAGTTTTTGATCTGAAAAATAACAAAAAGCTTCAGCTGAAAGATATTACCAATATAGAAAAGGCAAAGCTGGAAGAACTTTTAAAGAAAAATATTGATAAAATACCAAGCGGAACTACTTCCGGGCAAGAGACGGTAAAAAATTCGGATATGCTTTTAGTAGATACTATTCCTGCTAATGATAATTTTTATTTTGACGATAAAAGTCTGTATTTTCATTACAGTCCTTATGAAATTACTGCTTATGCGGCAGGTGATATTGTGATCCCGGTTTCATGGGAAGAATTGAAAGGTACGATAAACCCTCAATTTGAGAGTAGAATTAAAAAATAATTGTTTTTTTTATTGACTGAAAACATATAATTCTTTAATTAAAATTCAAACATACTCAATATTTTTATCAGAAATGAATGGATATTCAGTATAAATAAATCAACTTAAATTGCGTAAATTTGGCTCTTATCAAAAAGAACAAACCGTTTTTTCGAGTGATAAAGCCGAACTGGCATGAAATAATAAAAAAGTATACAATGAAAAATCTTTTTTTAGGGATATGTACATTTGCCGTTTTGGCATCTTGCGGAACAATGAAAAATACATCTTCAGCAAAAGTTGGAAAAGAGCAGCCTTCGATTGCCAATACAAAGTGGACTTTAGCAGATAATGTGAGAGGACAGTCTCCAACTTTGCATATTGAAGGAGCCAAGATCAACGGAAATTCCGGTTGTAACCGTTTTTTCGGCGGAGTGATGATGGATACCATTTCGGGGAAGTTTGAAACTTCAGGCGTAGGTTCTACGAAAATGGCGTGCGATAATATGTCTGTTGAAAGGAATTTCTTGGATATGCTTCAGAAAGCCAATAAATATGTTGTTTCTGGAAATACATTGGAATTGTATCAGGATAATCTTCTGCTGTTGAAATTCAATAAGTCAGAATAATAAATAAAAAAGGAACTCAGCTGAGTTCCTTTTTTTATGAGTAAATTTTAGTCTTCCTCTTCTTCGTCGTACTTAGCCAACTCTTCGTCACACCATTTGAATGCTGCTTCCACTACTTTAGTAGCTTCGTCTGCCATCGTCTCTTCGTCGTCTCCTTCAAGATCATCAAGCCATTCTACTTCCTCTTCTTCAACGTTTAAGATAAATCTTGGATATTCTGTGTGTACTACAAACAAATCTTCAGGAAAGTCTGAATTATCTGCTAATAAAAACTTTGGTAACTTCATTTTTTTAATGTTTAAACTTTATCAAAGATATATAAAATTATTGGTATTTGTTCTTGTCAATCTTAATTTTTTGTAAAACTTTATACCTTGTTAACGTATTTTTACGAAGTGTGTCCTGCGGCTTAAAAGTGAGCTCTATATTAGCATTCACGGTGCTTATCAGCTCGGCAACCTGTATTTTTTCCAGATCTTCCATGGTCTCCAGATAAAATTTTATCGGTTTTTTATCAAGTTTTTCATTTACCAGAAAATTTTTTATTTCTCTTCTGTTTTCAAGATAATTTCCCCGGGAAAGAAGTGTGAAAAACAAGCCGGAACATATACTCAAAAATCCTGCAGCGTAAGTTTTCATACCTGAAATCTGAAACATTTTTCTGAAATACAATAACCATAAAGGCATACTGAAAGTAACAAGCAAACGATAATCTATAGCGTTTACGGAGTAAAAATATTGAATGAAATAGGAACAGATAATCCCGAAAACTCCGATAAAAATAAAAAATACTTCTGTTTCGCTAAGCTTTGTTTTAACGAAAAGAAAGATCATAAAAAGAATATTGAATGCTCCTAAACCATAAATTCCATAATTAATGATTCCGCCATTAGGATCCGCCATATGAATAAAAGGATTGAACGTGGTGCAGAGTCCTAAAAATAATTCTTTCAACAGTTTTGAAGTGGGATGCAGACCTATTTCCAGAAAGTCTTTTACATAATTTTCATTAAAATAATCAATGAAAAAGAATTTGTATAAAACTACAAAAATCCCTCCAGTAATTCCGGAAATGATGAATGAGGAAGCATATTTTCTTTTCAGGAAAACCCAACCGAATAATCCGGTTCCGCCCATGATAAAAAGTGCACTGTATCGTATGTTATAAAGTAAAATCAAACTTAAAGAAAGATAAAAAACAGCTTTTCCTTTTTCTAAATTTCCTGAAATAATTTGCGATGAAATATATAGAAACCATACTACAAAAGGCAAGATCAAAGCTTCGCTCATGGTGAAGGAGAAAATAGACACAAAACTAAATAATGAGCATACTACAAGTGTTTCTCTGAAAAAAAAGTTTTTCCTGTAAGTAAAAAAAAGAATCGCTGCCAAAGCCGTCAATCCCACAATTTTGCTGCTCCAGAACTCGTCAAGCCCAAACAGAGTAAAAAATTTGATACTTAAAGGATAACCTAATGGCGTTGTCGTGTTATCAATAGTTGGGAAAATATTTGCAAACCGCATAAAACGGATAGAATCCGGGCTTGTACGTCCTTTCTCGTTGAGCAGAAAACGAAAAATGGTCATCAAAACAGTGATGATGACCAATAATATCTGAATATTTTTTTCTTTTAATTTCATGAAATGTGAAATGAATGAATTTTGCGAAGTCAATCACTTTTTAAAGTGAATTAAAATTTAAGCTATTAAAAAATTAACTATGAACGATTCACAAACCCACTCCTTTCTTTATTTTGCAAACATTTTTGCCACTTTTTCGGCTTTTTTGCTTTCAGAATAATCATAAAAGCCTTCTCCTGATTTCATACCTAATTTTCCTGCCATCACCATGTTGACCAATAGCGGATTCGGAGCGTATTTAGGATTTTTGAAACCGTCATACATTACATTTAGGATAGCAAGGCAAACATCAAGACCGATAAAATCGGCTAACTGAAGTGGTCCCATCGGATGAGCCATTCCCAATTTCATTACCGTATCAATTTCCTCAACTCCGGCAACACCGTTGTATAAAGTTTCGATAGATTCGTTGATCATCGGCATCAGAATTCTGTTGGCAACAAATCCGGGATAATCGTTTACTTCTACAGGTACTTTGCCCAAAGTTTTGCTCATGGTGTAGATCGCATCAAAAGTTTCTTTGGATGTAGAGTAGCCTTTGATGATTTCTACCAGTTTCATAATAGGAACCGGATTCATAAAATGCATTCCGATCACTTGATCTGCTCTTCTTGTAGCGGCAGCGATTTTCGTAATAGAAATAGAGGAAGTATTGGTCGCCAGAATGCAGTTTTCCGGAGCTAAATCATCCATCTGACCGAAGATTTTAAGTTTCAGATCCTGATTTTCCGTTGCTGCCTCCACAATAAGATCAGCATGGGTTACGGCATCTTTCAGCTCCGTAAAAGTCTTGATATTTCCTAAGGTTTCTGCCTTTTGTTCTTCGGTAAGGTTTCCCTTTGCAATTATTCTGTCGAGATTGGTGGTAATGGTTTTCAAGCCTTTGTCTAAAGCGTCCTGAGAAACATCTACAAGATTTACACTAAATCCGCTTTGTGCAAAAGTATGTGCAATACCATTTCCCATGGTTCCTGCTCCGATAACTACAATGTTTGTGATCATTTTGATTGTTCTTTTTTATATATAATTAAATTATCAATGTTTAATAAAGCAGCTTTTTTTACAGTTTCTGAACTGCTGAAATCAACTTTTCCTTTGCTTGTTTTGCTATTGGTTTTGTTTTGTGAGTTGACAACATCTTGCAGTCCTGCAGTAAATTTTGTTTTTATTTTCGGACTCAGCTGGTCTGTTCCTACAAATAATTTAAACTCACCTTCACGCCCCAAACCCGATTGGCGGAAGATTTCAAACGGTTTTGTTTTGTTTTTTTTCTGAAATAAGGAGATATAATTCATCACCGGCTCTGTAGAAGGAGTTCCGCAGCAGATACTGTTATAGCTGATTTCGAGATAGTTTTCGCTTTTCTGAGCAAAGAAAAACCCAAAACAGACTAAGCTTAATATGAAAAAAGTTTTCTTCATTTTTATGGTTTTAAAATTAAGCTTTAAATTTTACTTATTAAAATAATCCCAAACTGTTTTTGAAATATCCGAAATCATTTGGCAATTTACTGCTTCAGGCTCTGTAGAATCGCTGATAAAAACAATTATTGAGTAATGCTTGCCATTCGGCAGGGTTACTATTCCCGAATCATTTTCGGCTACAGTCAGATTTCCGGTTTTTCCTGATGAACCTGTTTTGTGAGCAATTGTTTTTTTGGGAAGCTGTTCTTTCAGCTTATTGGTACCGGTTTCGGTATTAAGCATGATATTGTATAAATAGTCTGTTGATTTTTTAGACAAAATTTTGCCAAGATAAAAATCTTTATAAAGTTGAGCCAAAGAATGCGGAGTTGTATAATTATCGTACAAATATTGTATTCCTTTGTGCATCTGCTCCTCATTGTTCTTGATTCGGAAATTTTTTACGCCTTTAGAATCCATCAATTTTTGGACAGTTTCCGTACCACCAATTAATCTTAGAAGTATATCACAACCATTATTATCACTCCATGCTACGGTGTAATAAATCATTTCACCAAGACTCATTTCGATATTTCCGTTGGGGAATTTTTCGCGGATGGGCGACCACGTATCCTCCAGCAAATCTTTTTTTGTAATGAAAATTTTCTGATCTAAAGACAGTTTCCCCTGATCTACCCGGTCTAAAACTGCTGCCGCAATATGAAACTTAAAAACACTGAGCATCGGCAGCTTTTTATTGGCGTTTTTATTATATCGGAAATTGTCTTCAATGCTCAATACAGCAACTCCGACTGTAGCATTTTTATCTTTGATGATCGTGTTTATTTTTTGATCTAAAACAGATTGCTGAGCAAAAATAATTGTCGAAATGAGCAGAAATAGAAATTTAATTTTTTTCATTTTGTTAATTTAAAAAAAGAAACTGTCTCAAAAGTCAAATAAATTTGTGTTTTGAGACAGCCCTTTGATAATCAAATATAAAAAAATTAGAAGTGACTTCCAACTGTAGTCAGCATTAACCAGATAAACAGCATAACGTAAAACGAAATTAAAATCAGAGTCAGAATACCAATGAATTTATAATGAGACTTTAAATATTCAAATGCATTTGTAAGCGCAGACTGATTGTTGTTTCTGAGAGCGTTTTTCATATTGCTTGAGAATGAAATTTCATCAAATGATGAAATGCGAGTTTAGTTCAACTCGAAATAGCTTAAGTTAATTCCGTCGTTTCTAAATCTTATTCTGATTTTATTTTCTCCTTTTCTGAGATTGATTGGTTTTGCAGAAGTTGTTTTCCAGTTTTCATATCCTCCTGTTGATGGCAATTTTATGATTGTTATTTGTTTTCCGTTGTGATCTTCAATGATTATCTCCGAATCTTTTACGGCAGAATACTGCAAGGCAATATTATATTTCCTGTCTGTGTTTGACTGAATGGTGTATTGAAGCCATTCATCTTTTTCAGTCTTGCCTACATAATAGATATTGTTATTGGTTTTGTAAATATCAACCCCGTCATTTCTTAGTTGGTTTCCGGAATTCCATTCGGATCTTTTTTCAGGATCACTCACCCAAAGATTAATAAAGTCTTGATCATCATAAGCGAGTCCTATTTTCCCGAGATCATAATCTACAGCAGATATTTTTCCCGGAGCTTGATGGTATTTGAATGGTTTTGTTAAATTTTCATTGGTTTGTCTGAACATCGCATCAATCACATCTTTCTTTATTTCCACATTACTGAATTTGTAGTTTTCAGCAATTTGCATCAAAGCTTTTTCGGAAAATTCTTTTGTTGGTTTTTTGCCTCCGTTCTTCCAGTAATCTAAAAGTTTCTGATACTCTGGAGTAATTTTTACGTTGGTGATCCCGGCAATATTATCAATTTTTTTCATCGGCCAGAAAGCATAGCCTATGTTGTGTTTATTTAGTAGCTCAATAAGCTGTGTAAACCACACATTTGAGTTTTCCCCGGTTTCACCAAGCCAGACAGGGATATTGTATTTTTCTCTTAAATCTAAAATAAATTTCAGAGTTGCATCATCATTATTATTCCAGTATTTATGAAAGCTGAATACAAGGTTGTCGTCCCAAAGCTCAGTAAGACCGTTATAGTTGTTTCCCCATCCGTTTCCTTCCAGAAAAATGATATGTTTTTTGTCTACAGACCTTATGGCTTCTGTAATTTCTTTCTGTAGTTTCCAAAGCGGAGCATTCGACATTTCATCAGTTCCATTTGGGTTTTTACCGGTAAAGTTGATATTAGGTTCATTGATGAGATCATAGCCTCCGATCCACGCTTCATCTTTATATCGTTCTGCTAATTTTTTCCATAAAGCAATTGTTTTTTTCTGGTTTTCTTCGTTTTTCCAAAGTGATGGCTTGCTTTTGTCGTTATCTGAAATGTTGACATCATTTCCTTGTCCACCCGGAGCGGCATGAAGATCCAGAATAAGATATATTTTATTGTCTTTACACCATTGAAGAAGCTGATCTGTCATTAGAAATCCTTCTTCGATCCAGGTATTTTGCCCTTTTACAGGTTCTTTTTCAATTGGCAGCGTGTAAAGATTGTAGTGCATGGGTAACCTTACGGAATTAAAGCCTGTTTTAGCCAGAAATTGGATGTCTTTTTCAGTAATTCCATTATCTAGATACGCTTTATAAAATTTTTTCATTCCCTCTTCACCAATAAGTTCAGAAATTTTTTCTTTGATTTTATATTGTGGACCAGCAAACTCTGCTGTTTTCAGCATATAGCCTTCCTGCAGCATCCAACCGCCCAATCCTAGTCCTCTAAGCTGAATGTTATTTCCTTTATCATCAATTATTTTTTGGTTTTGAGTAGTGAGTATTTGTGATGTCCCAAATTGAGACAATAAAAAAGCGGATATAAGAATAGTCTGTTTCATAGTAATTTGTTTAAAATTGGGTGATTGTTACTTTTTTAAGAATTTAGATGATTACAAATATATTTAAAATTTTTTGTTTAAAATTAAAATCAGTAAACTCATACATTATTATCTTTGCAGACTATACATTGAAATATGAAAGATTTAATGGGACAGGCAATATGGGATTATTTTCACAACGAAAATCCTGAAGATCTGCAGACTGAAACCTCAATTTCTGAGCTTGATGAGCTTCCGGTGGAATATCTCTTCAGAGATTTTAAATCAATGAATATAATCGAAAGAAAAGCTTTACAAGCATCCTCAGGAAAAGTACTCGATGTAGGAGCAGGAGCGGGTTCTCATTCATTATATCTTCAAAACGAAAGAAACTTAAATGTTACTGCATTAGATATTTCGCCAAAATCAGTTGAGGTTTGTAAGCTGAGAGGAATTAAGCAGGCTGTTGTGGAGAATATACTGAATTTTTCGGGAGAGACATATGATACTATTCTTCTTCTTATGAATGGAACCGGAATTTTTCAAAGTCTGAAAGTAATTGATATTTATCTGCAGAAACTGCATTCACTGCTCAATAAAAATGGACAAATCTTGATTGACAGCACAGACATTATCTATATGTTTGATGTGGATAAAGATGGCGGAGTTTATATTCCTGCAGAAGGCTATTACGGAGAGCTTGATTATATCGTTCATTATAAAGATCAATCGGAAGATCCTATCAAATGGCTTTATCTTGATTTTAATACTTTAAAAAATGCTGTCGAAAATAATGGTTTTATAATAGAAAAAGTGGTGCAGGATGAATATTCTTATCTGGCTAAACTTACAAAGAAAAATTAATATACTGTTTTAAACTTAGTCGCCTTATTATTAATTATTATTACTTTTTTGAATAATTTTTTTATTTTAGATTCACTATAAATTAAATCCCTAATTATCTGAAATACAATTCGTTGATTTTATTGTAATTAAAATTTTTATAAAAATAATCTTCGGGGAATCATTTTTGTATTTTTAATCATAATCACAATAAAATATACAATTATGAATACCAACAGACTTTCACCTGCAATTGAAAAAGCATTGAGCGATCAAATGAATAAAGAAATTCATGCTTCCCACACTTTTTTATCATACGGAATTTGGGCAGATGATAAAGGTTATCAGGGAATTGCCAATTTTTTGTATCGTCACTCGCAGGAAGAAAGAAATCATTCTATAAAATTTATGGAATATGTCTTGAATCGTGGCGGAAAACCAAAAGTTGATGCGATTCCGGCTCCGCCGAATGATCCTAAGTCTCTTACAGAATGCTTTGATAATGTTTTTAAGCATGAGGTGGATAATACTACTTCCATCTACAAATTGGTCGACATGTCGTTGGATGAAAAAGACTGGGCAACGTGGAATTTTATGCAATGGTTTGTTCAGGAGCAGATTGAGGAAGAAACTTTAGCTCAGGATCTTATAGATAAGCTGAAAATAGCAGGAGGAGATCAGGCATCCAACGAGTCATTATTTACACTAGATAAAGCACTGGAGTCTGCTCCCAATGATGTTTCTTTAGCACAGGAAGCGACTGGAGATAACCCATAAACATCAATTAATTAAAATTATTTCTGAAAATCTGTCAAAATTCTTGGCAGATTTTTTATTATGAAATACATCTTAAAAATACTATCTTTGCACGCTGAAAGTTGAAAGTAATCATCTTAAACTTTAAATCTGAACTTTGAATTTAATGTTATGAAACTGTGAGGCTTTGTAACACAACCATAAAATAAATTTCATTATGAAATGTGGAATCGTAGGCTTACCGAATGTAGGTAAATCAACTCTTTTTAATTGCTTAAGCAATGCTAAAGCACAGTCGGCAAATTATCCTTTCTGTACTATAGAACCCAATTTGGGAACTGTTTCTGTGCCGGATCAAAGATTATTTGAGCTTGAAAAACTGGTAAATCCTGAAAGAGTTTTACCTGCCGTTGTAGAGATTGTAGATATTGCAGGTCTTGTAAAAGGAGCCAGTAAGGGAGAAGGTTTAGGAAATCAGTTTCTTGCCAATATCCGTGAATGTGAAGCGATTATTCACGTTTTAAGATGTTTTGATAACGGAAATATTGTACACGTTGAAGGATCGGTAGATCCGTTGAGAGATAAAGAAATTATAGATATTGAACTTCAGTTGAAAGATTTAGAAACAGTAGGAAAAGCTGTTGAAAAAGCAAAGAAGTTCATCAAATCCGGAAAAAAAGAAGATATTCTGGTTTATGAAACCCTGCAAAAGCTGCAAAAACACCTTGAAGACGGTAGAAATGCAAGAGAATTTGCAGTTGATGATTTAACGAAATCTATTATCGGAGATGTTCAGCTTTTAACCAATAAGCCAGTTTTATATGTTTGTAATGTAGATGAAAATTCTATAAAAAACGGAAACGACTGGGTTGGAAAGATTGAAGAAATGGCAAAAAATGAAGGTGCTGAAACTGTTGTTTTAGCAGCTCAGATCGAAGCAGATATCAACGAACTGGAAACTTATGAAGAAAGAGAAATTTTTCTTGACGAATTAGGTCTTACAGAACCTGGTGTTAATCGTTTAATAAGAAAAGCTTACGATTTACTGAAGCTTCAGACGTATTTTACGGCTGGTGTAAAAGAAGTAAGAGCTTGGACAATAGGGCAGGGTTGGACGGCTCCACAAGCAGCAGGAGTGATTCACACAGATTTTGAAAAAGGTTTCATCCGTGCGGAAGTGATCAAATACAATGATTATGTGAATTATGGCTCAGAGTCTAAAGTAAAAGAAGCCGGAAAGCTTTCTGTAGAAGGAAAAGAGTACATCGTTCAGGACGGTGATATTATGCACTTCAGATTTAATGTTTAAAAATATTAAAAGTTAGTTATATAATATTTTAAATACGCTTCCAAGAATTTGGGAGCGTTTTTTGTTGGATGTAAAAAAACATTGCATGAGATATTTATTTTTATTATTTCTGATTTTTTCGTGCTCCCAAAATATGGAAGACAGGTGTTTTACAACTTCTGATGATAGCTGGCTTAAACATTTTAAAAATGATGAGGAATTAATAAACGATAATTATTACAGACAGGCTCAGAAATACAATGTGAAAAAGATCATTGCTGAAAAGCCGGATTATCTACAAATCGTTGATCTCAGGAAATTTATAAGTTTTAAAAAAGATAGTATAAAGTCGAAATCAGAAGAAATTATAGAAAAGAAATGGGAAGAATATGATTCGGAATTTAAAACTTTCAATGATTTATTTTCAAAGCAATTTACTTTTTCTAATCAGCAAAAAATCGGTAATATAGAGTATGCTTTTGGCAAGAATCAGCTCGGATTCTGGCTCTGTAAAATTGAAAATGAAAAACCTTCTGCTTATTTTTTAGGATTAAGTTTCAGTCATTATTATATCAACAAATTTCAGGAAAAACCGATGATCAATAATGGTTTTTTGGAACTGGAAGGAAGTTTTGTTCAAATCATAAGAGTTCCGGGATTACCGGGCTATGATGATTATTCTGCTATTGAAGATGGAAAATTGTTTAAAATAAAATTGGAAGATCTGATAAAAGATTCTGATAATGATGGCTATAATGATATTTTTGAAAAGAATTTTGGCTTAAATCCTACTAATAAAGATACTGATGGAGATGGAGTAAATGATTTTCTTGATTTGAATCCGTTGTTTAAGTCTGAAAACAATAAGTTTACCCGGCTTTATGAAATGTTGTTGCCCGATTATGGATCTGAAAATCTACGCAATAGCAATTATTATTTTGAAGTTTTTATCAGTGACTGCGATTATTTTCATCAGATAAATCCTAAATATCATGTTTTGTTTATTCCTGAAAGTTTACAATCAAAAACTGATTATCAGAAAATTACGGATGTTTCATCACACGGGATGGGGAAAATCAAAAAGAATAAAAATAATTCTAATATTTTTTACATAAAAAAATGGGGAAGTAGTAGTTCCATAGATTATTCAGCAGAATATAAAAATGGTAAATGGATTTTAGAAATTAGTGGAGGATATGTCATATAATTAATTCGGTAAATTCTTATATTTGATTTTTACAAATTTCTCTTTATGGAAAAACTTGCTCATGCATCATTAGAAGATTTTTATCTTGAAATGACTCAAAGACTGGGAAAGGATATGGAAAGTATCTTTCCGAAGGGCCTTCATAAAGATATTGGTCATTTTAATGTTTTCGATATTGCGCAAACAATTGCGACAGTTAAGAAAACCTGCGAAATGCCTTACAATAGGAGAAAGTATTATAAAATAAGCTTAATTCGAGGCAAAAACAGAGCAGAATATGCAGATAAAATAATTTCCGTAAAAAAGAATGCATTATTATTTGCAACACCGAAAGTTCCATATCATTATGTTCCGGAAGATGAAAATCAATCTGGGAATTTCTGTGTATTTACCGACGATTTTTTCAATAAAAATTCTTCTCAGAATATTCTGGAAGATTTACCTTTGCTTCAGCCGGGCGCAATTCCTATTTTCGAAATTGATGATGATCTGGCGGATGAAATAGATTTAATTTTTGCGAAAATCAAAAAAGAAATCAATTCAGATTATGAATTTAAATATGATTTAATCAGAAATTACGTTTCAGAATTAATTCATTACGGACAGAAGCTTCAACCTGCCGAGAAAGTTCAAAATACTCACAATGCTTCTTTAAGAGTTGTTTCTTTGTTTATCGAACTTTTAGAAAGGCAGTTTCCGATTGAATCTCCAAACCAAAGAATTCAATTGAAGATAGCTAATGATTTTGCTGAAAGATTATCAATTCATGTCAATTATTTAAATAAAAATTTAAAGGAAAATACAGGGAAAACAACTACTGAATTTATCGCCGATCGCATCATTCAGGAAGCAAAAATTCTACTAAGACAAACCAACTGGAATATTTCTGAAATTTCTTACGCATTAGGTTTTGAAGAAATAGCTCACTTTTCCAATTTTTTTAAACGTAAAACGTCATTTACACCGATGCAATTCCGTTCTTGATTTGAATTTTGCAAATTTCAGATTGATTTTGATAACAATTTGGTTCTTAAATTGAAGCAATTTTGTAACATCAATAAAAATCAGTTATGAATAATAAAACAAAAATTGCCCTTATCACAGGCGGAAGCAGGGGCTTGGGGAAAAATTCAGCATTAAAGATTGCAGGTAAAGGTTTAGATGTAATTATCACTTATAATTCAAACAAATTAGAAGCAGATAAAACCGTAGCTGAAATTCAGGCTCTGGGAAGAAAAGCAGTCGCTTTTCAGCTAGATACAAGAAAGGTGAAAACCTTTGACGAGTTTGTAAAAAAAGCAGGTGATTATTTAGAGGGAAATACAGGAAGCAGAAATATAGATTTCCTGATCAACAATGCAGGAACAGCTTTATATTCTCCAATTACGGAAACCACAGAAGAACAGCTCGACGAGATGGTAGATATTCATTTCAAAGGTGTATTCTTTCTAACTCAGAAATTTTTACCATTCATCAATGATGGAGGTGGAATTATCAATATTTCCTCAGGTTTGGCAAGATTTGCTTTGCCGGGATCATCTGTTTACGGATCATTAAAGGCAGGTGTCGAAATGTTGACTAAATATATGGCTAAAGAGTTGGGCGATAGAAAAATTAAAGTAAATGCAGTTGCACCAGGTGCAATTGAAACTGATTTTGGCGGCGGAAGAACAAGAGACGACAAAAATATAAATGCAATGATTTCTAATAATACAGCTTTGGGAAGAGCCGGTTTGCCGGATGATATTGGCGGAGTAGTTGCTTTTCTTTGTACAGAAGATGCAGGATGGATTACAGCGCAAAGAATTGAAGTTTCCGGGGGAATGTTTTTCTAAAAATAAACATAATTTCTCTCGCAGATTGAGCAAATTTAGTCTCAACCTGCGAGGGTTTTCTTAAAGCTTTTGTAGATTTTCTATCGCCTTTTCGAGAGTTTCATTTTTCTTTGCAAAACATAATCTGATAACATTTTCATTCATCTTATCTTTGTAAAAAGAAGAAAACGGCACTGTTGCTACTTTGTGATGAATGGTAAGTTCCTGTGCAAAATCGAAGTCTTTTTTATCAGAAATTTTATCATATTTTACCGCCTGAAAATATGTTCCTTCGCAATCCAGAAGTTCAAAAGAGGTGTTTTTAAGACCTTCTCTCAGAAAATCACGCTTTTCCTGAAAAAAATGGTTGAGGTGGAGATAGTTATTTTCATTTTTCATATAATCTGACAATGCCAACTGTAAAGGGGTATTTACACAAAAAACATTGAATTGATGTACTTTTCTGAATTCTTCGGTCAGTGATTTCGGTGCTGCGCAGTAACCTATTTTCCAGCCGGTAATGTGAAAAAGTTTCCCGAAAGATGCGATAAGAAAACTTCTTTCTTTGAGTTCCGGATATTTGCAGATGCTTAGATGCTTATGTCCGTCAAAAACGATGTTTTCATATACTTCGTCACTCAGGATAAAAATAGAGTTGTCTTTTACAATCGCCATGAGTTCCTGTATATCATTTTCAGCTAAAATCTTTCCGGAAGGGTTATTCGGATTATTGAGAATGATGAGTTTTGTTTTTTCTGAAACCAGTTTTTTAACTTCATTCCAATTAATAACATAATCTGGAGCAGTCATCCTAAATCTTTTGACGATTCCTCCAAAAAGCTCTACGGTAGGTTCGTAGCAATCATACGCAGGTTCAAAAATAATTACTTCATCTCCATCTTTTATTAATGTGGCAATAGCTGTAAAAATTGCCTGCGTTCCGCCTGCGGTAATAGTTATTTCCGTATCGGGATGATATATGGCTCCATGAGAATTTTCTATTTTTTGCGCAATTTTTTCCTTTAGCGGTAACATTCCACCCATCGGCGCATACTGATTAAATCCTTTTTTGATATAATGATCTGCAAGACTCAGAAGTTCAGGATCCGCAGAATAATCCGGGAATCCCTGAGATAAATTGATTGCCTCATTGTCATTGGCAAGCTGTGTCATCAGACTGAAAATGGTCGTTCCTACATTAGAAAGCTTAGATAAAGGAAGTTGTATCATAGATCAATATGGATTTTATAACTAAAATAGGTTATTTTTCAACAAATTAGTATTAAATAAATTAAAAAAATAAAATTATGAATAATCACGAAATTGATTACAAAATTCACGGCGAGGAAATGCAGTGTGTTGAGATTGAACTTGATCCACAAGAAAGTGTGATTGCTGAACCTGGAAGTTTTATGATGATGACAGAAGGGATAAAAATGGAAACGCTATTCGGAGATGGCAACGAAAAAGGATTAATGGGTAAACTTTTTTCCGCAGGGAAAAGGCTGCTTACAGGAGAAAATCTTTTTATGACTGTTTTCACCAATATCGCTCATAGTAAAAAGCATGTAACTTTTGCAGCTCCGTATACGGGTAAAATTATTCCTTTGGATTTGAGCCAGCTGGGTGGAAAAGTAATTTGTCAGAAAGACTCTTTTCTCTGTGCTGCAAAAGGTGTTTCTGTGGGAATTGAATTTCAGAAAAAACTGGGAACCGGGCTTTTTGGTGGCGAAGGATTTATTATGCAAAAGCTTGAAGGAGATGGGATGACGTTCGTACACAGCGGGGGTCACGTTATTGAAAAAGACCTGCAGCCGGGAGAAATTCTTAAAATTGATACAGGTTGTATTGTTGCATTTACAAAAACGGTTGATTATGATATTCAGATGGTTGGCGGAATCAAAAATACACTTTTTGGTGGTGAGGGCGTGTTCTTTGCTCAACTTCGGGGGCCTGGAAAAGTCTGGATTCAGACATTGCCTATTTCACGTCTTGCAGGAAGAATTCTTCAGTTCGGAACCGGACAACGAAAAGAAGAAGGCAGTATTCTGGGAGGTTTGGGAAATATTCTCGACGGTGATCGTTTCTAAAAAAAGACACAACCAAAGAGTTGTGTCTTTTATGGTTTAATTCATTTAATATTTCAACATATTTTTCTTTTGTAAAAAGATCCTTATTTATATTATCTGCCATAACAAACGGAACCTTTATTTACACACCTGAAACATTACAATAATTTTAAGCGATTTACATTTACCGGATCATTAATCCCCGGTCATCCATCCACGGATATTTTAGGTGTAATCAACCGTTTGAAGTGGCACAGAAGCCGTTCCGCCGACTTTTTTGATTTTGAGCTGCGAAAGTTCGTTGTACTCGTTTTAGGAGAGATAAAATGCTTATTACCAAAAAATTTAAAGACTTCTTTAATAAAAATGTAGCTGCGCTATAATACAAAAAGCCTCGCAAAATGCGAGGCTTTTTATTTATTTATCCGCGCAAAGATTCTGTGTTAAAAACCAAATGTTTTTCAATATTTTTGTAAAATTAAAGCGACCAAGAGTCAGCTTGTGTAGGGTGGAAATCTTTTTGATTTTTCGCCCTATTTTCTTCAAAGTTAGATTCGTAAAATGTTTTGTTTTTGAATAAGATGTACATTAATTCCAATAATTTTCTTTGTACGGCAACCAGACCTTTCATTTTTATTCCTGTTTTATTTACAATTCGGTAAAATAATTCGCGATGCTCCTTATTTAATCGCACTGCTGTCATTGCAGGAAAATGAAGCGTTTTACGTAAATTTTTATTTCCTTTTTTGCTGATCCTAGGCTTGCCCTTTACTGATGTACCCGATTGTTTTTCCCGAATATCCAGCCCTGCATAACTCGTTAGTTGTTTTTTGTTTCGCATTAATTCAAAACCGTTGGTTTCTGCTAAAACTGCAATAGCCGTAGCTTTTCCAACACCCGGAATACTACTCAGAAAAGCCACACCATCGGTAGCTTCAGTGCTGTTTCGAACCTCTTTATGCATATCGCTACTGATTTCTTTTTCCTGTTTCTTAAGCAATGAAATTCTTGCTTTCAAACGCTTGATGGTTTTAGCATTGGGCATAGCTTCGGTCTTTTCTGCGTGAAGCTGATTCATGCAAACAACACGCTCGCTAATCACTTGGTTTTTCTCCCGGCTTAACTGCTGAAGCTCTTTATATACTTTGTCTGAAGGGTGCCATTGCTCTAATTTTCTGCTTAATCCGAATTGTGCAATAGCGATGGAACAACTTTTATCAGTGATGGTTTTAATGTCCAAAGTACGCATGAAATTGCTTATTTTATTGGGCAAAACAATTACTACTTTCTCTCCTTTATCATAAAGAAAATAAGCAAACCGCTCGTGATAAACTCCCGTAGACTCCATCACAAAAACGAGATCTGCATCGGTGCTTTTTTTCTCATAAACCCATTTAATCAGCTTTTTAAAACCTTTTTCATTGTTGCTGAAAATCTGATAATCTCTCGTTTCTGTAGTCAAATCTTCTTTCAATTGTCCTAAAGCAACTACAAGTTCATTCTGTGCAACATCGACTCCTAAAACCTGTTTTAATACTTTCATATCTGCAAATTTTAATAAAGCAAAATCTTCCTTCGTTTTGTCTCCTGACTGTTATTCTAGATGTTTAATAAACTCTTTACATTCTGTTCAAACTCTAAAAGAAGTAAAGGAATGAGGATGTTTCTTTGCGCGAATATATCTTTTAGATTATTGAGCCCCAAATGTTCTCTCATCCCTTTTGCTTTTTTTGTAAATTTATTACTTTACAAACATAGGAGTTTCCCGACTTTGAGCAGATAGAAATAACCCCTCGCAATTTTGCGAGGGGTTTGTTTATATATCCTAATTACCTCCATTCAGTTGTGTTTTTCTACCATTCGGTTATATAAAGTTGATTGAGGATACTTTTCCGACATACATTTGTCTCAAGAAAACAAATTAATTTTTAAAATAAAAATATCATGGAAAATTTATCATTTAACAAAGAAAATTTAGCGTACGAAAAAGCTGCAAAGAGAGTTAAAGACTTAAAAAGTTTTTACGGAAATCTGATCTCATATTGTTTGGTCATCCCTTTTTTACTTATCATCAATCTACTTACATCACCGGAGCATTTGTGGTTTTACTGGCCAATGTTGGGATGGGGATTGGGTTTAACAATTCATGGTTTAAATACTTTTGGAATCGGAAAAGAATGGGAGGAAAGAAAAATAAACCAACTCATGGAACAGGAAAAAAATCAGTCAAAATCACTTTAATCAACCATCATTAATAATCTGTTATCATGAATCATACATCAGCGCAGCAACGAGTAAAAGAGCTTAAATCATTCTACAAAAACTGTATGTGGTTTGGTATTGTGGCAATAATTATCTTAGGAAGAAATTTTATTAAATGGATAAACACCGACTATACCTTTCACGGATCACTGGTTCTGACGGTTTGGGCAGTTGTTCTTACAGTAAAAGCAGTAAAATTATTTGTTCTGAATTCTGAATGGGAACAGAATGCCATCAAGAATGAAATGAATAATCTGAAAAAACATTAGTTTCTTAACGGAAATATTTATTTAATTTTAGCATTACATTTAACTTTGAAATTATACCTCAGAAATGATTAAAACTGTCATTATCGAAGATGAGAAGCCGGCTGCAAGAAAGCTTGAAAGAATGTTAGGTTTGTTTCCTGATTTAGAAATAGTTGCCAATCTGGATTCCGTGGAAGCCGCAGTAGAATGGCTTGCTGAAA
The DNA here is from genome assembly GCF_007474535.1 of Chryseobacterium echinoideorum. Lineage (GTDB taxonomy): Bacteria > Bacteroidota > Bacteroidia > Flavobacteriales > Weeksellaceae > Chryseobacterium > Chryseobacterium echinoideorum. The sequence continues at coordinate 24,367 of NZ_VKNW01000009.1, forward strand.
ATGATCATCCGCAGCTTATTTTTTCGGATATTGTTTTGGGTGATGGTCTTTCGTTTGATATTTTCGATAAAATCTCAACCAAAGCCTTTATTATTTACACAACGGCCTTCGATCAGTATACTTTAAAAGCATTTAAACTCAATAGTATAGATTATCTTTTGAAACCAATCATGGAAGAAGATCTTGCAGGAGCAATTGAGAAATTCAAGTCATTTATTCCTTCAGATAATTCTGTTAATTCATTAGAAATTAAGCAATTAATTAAAAAGGAGAAAAGCACGCTTTCCAGAATTTTAGTGAAAATCGGATATAACCTGAAAATCGTTCAGACGCATGAAGTAAGCTGTTTTTTCAGTGAAAATAAAATTGTCTATCTGCAGACTCTGGAAAGAACATATCCTTCGGATTTTACGCTGGAAGAACTGGAAGATGTTCTGGATGAAAAGAAATTTTTCCGGGTAAACCGACAGTTTATCATCAATTCAGATTACATCAAAAATATTCACACTTCGCCCAATTATAAAGTTGAGCTTGAATTTCAACCAAAGGAAGAAATTACCGTAAGCCGCGACCGCGTGAAAGATTTTAAAGACTGGCTGATAAGTTAGTTGGAAAGATAATAGAGAAAAAACAAAACCCCGAAACTGAATGCTTCAGGATTATTATTTAAATAAATTTGTTTTAAGAAATTACTCCGCTTCCAATCAGTTCTTCACCGATGTACCAAGATGCAAACTGACCTTCTGCAATAGCAGACTGCGGTGCTTCAAATTCTACATAGAATCCTTCTTCAAACTGATACAAAGTTGCTCTCTGCAACGGCTGTCTGTATCTGAATCTTGCCATTACTTCCATTGATTCTCCGTTTTTCAGTTTTAAATCTTCCCGGACCCAGTGCAGTTCAGAGTTATCAATTTTTAAAGCCCTTTTCAACAAACCGGGAAACTGATGTCCTTCTCCTACGAAAAGAATATTGTTTTCCATGTCTCTGGAGATGATAAAACAGCTTTCTTTATGTCCGCCAATTCCAAGTCCTTTACTTTGTCCGATCGTGAAAAACTGAGCGCCCTGATGTTTTCCGATCACTTTACCGTCGGGTTTTTTATAATTGACTTTTCGACTCAGATATTCCAATTCTTCCTGTTTTGATGAAAATTCAGGCATTTCTTCAGCAAAAAGTGGAGAATCTTTAAAAATTTCCACAATTTCGCCTTCTTTCGGAATCAATTGTTGCTGTAAAAACTGCGGTAAACTTACTTTTCCGATAAAACACAATCCCTGAGAATCTTTTTTATCTGCCGTTACCAAGCCGATTTCTTTAGCGATTTCCCGAACCTGAGGTTTCGTTAATTCTCCAATCGGAAACAAAGCTTTAGACAATTGATCCTGACTCAGCTGACATAAAAAGTAGGACTGATCTTTATTATTGTCTTTTCCGGCTAAAAGGTGAAAAATTTCTTTTCCGTTTTTGTCAAAAGTAGAATCTACTCTTGCGTAATGTCCGGTGGCCACTTTATCTGCGCCCAGAGACATTGCCGTCTTCATAAAAACATCGAATTTTACTTCTCTGTTGCACAGAACATCAGGATTGGGGGTTCTTCCTTTCTGATATTCATCGAACATATAATCTACGATTCTTTCTTTGTAAAGATCGCTCATATCAATCACCTGAAACGGAATTCCAAGTTTTTTAGCCACCATTAAGGCATCATTGCTGTCCTCTATCCACGGACACTCATCTTCTAATGTTACCGAAGCATCGTTCCAGTTTCTCATAAACAAAGCCACCACTTCGTGTCCTTGTTGTTGCAGCAAATATGCTGTAACGCTAGAATCCACTCCTCCGGATAATCCTACAACTACTTTCATGTTATTTCAATTTTACGAAACTCTTAACGGGAGTTCTTAGTTTGATGCGGCAAAAATACGACTAAAAAGATTCGCAGAAAAGTTATAATTTTAAACATTGATAAAAACGATTTATATATGAAAAAACTAATTATTTCTTTATGTGTTTTATGTTCAGGGTTGCTGATTTCTCAGGTTGCGGCAGATACGTCTCCTGAAAATAACCGTTGGACTTTCGGAGGAGGCGTCGGATTTGGTTTCGGAAACAATAATTATCTTAACCTTTCAGCTGCTCCAAGAGTGGGATACAGACTTACCGATGATCTTGAAGGCGGAGTTTTGGGAAGTATTTCGTGGCAGAAATCGAATGCTTACAGTTCAACGATGTTTGGAGTAGGTCCTTTTTTGAATTATTATATTGCAAGAACATTCTTTGTAAGTGCCAATTATCAGCATTATTTCATTAATTATAAAGATAAGTTTTATGATTTTAAAACCACTGAAAACGAAGACGCTTTGTATCTTGGTGGAGGTTATATGCAGAGAATCGGCAATAATTCTTATCTACAGCTTGGGCTGATGTATAATGTTTTGTGGAAAGAAAATTCGAGTATTTTCTCAAGTGGTCTAGTTCCTAATATTGGATTTGTGATAGGACTTTAGTGAATTACCTTTATTTTTTATAAATCAAAAAAGCACCGGAGAAATTCTCCGATGCTTTCTTTTTTTATAGTTTAGTTATTTAATCTAAGACTGTGACTTTTCAGCAGATGATTTTTTAGGTTTTGAAGTTTTACCTTCTAAGCCGTCTTTCGCTTCATTCAAGTCCAAAACAACGGTTTCTCCTTCGGTTAATTGTTTATTAACCAGCATTTCTGCTAACAAATCTTCAATATATTTCTGAATAGCTCTTTTCAGCGGTCTTGCCCCGAAATCTTTATCCCATCCTTTTTCTGAAATGAAATCTTTGGCTGCGTCAGTTAACTCAACTTTATAATTCAGTTTTTCAAGTCTTCCGTACAGTTTGTTGAGTTCAATATCAATAATTTTCTTAATGTCATCTTTTTCAAGAGAGTTAAAAATAATGATATCGTCAATTCTGTTAAGAAATTCTGGAGCAAATGCTTTCTTAAGAGCATTTTCAATAGTGCTTCTCGCTCTTGAGTCTGAGTTGGTTTTTTTAGCATTGGTTCCAAAGCCAACACCATCGCCAAAATCTTTAATATCTCTTGTTCCGATATTGGATGTCAGGATAATAATGGTGTTTCTGAAATCAATTTTTCTTCCCAAGCTGTCGGTAACGTGACCTTCATCCAAAATCTGAAGTAAAATATTGAATACATCAGGATGGGCTTTTTCAATTTCGTCCAAAAGAACTACTGCATAAGGCTTTCTTCTTACGGCTTCAGTCAATTGTCCGCCTTCTTCATAACCAACATATCCCGGAGGCGCACCCACCAATCTTGAAACGGCAAATTTTTCCATGTACTCACTCATGTCAATTCTGATCAAAGCTTCGTCAGAATCAAAAAGCTCTCTTGCCATTACTTTACCAAGCTCGGTTTTTCCGACACCTGTAGTTCCAAGGAAAATAAAGGTTCCGATAGGTCTGTTAGGATCTTTCAGTCCGGCTCTGTTTCTCTGAATGGCTTTTACCACTTTTTTCACCGCATCTTCCTGTCCGATTACTTTTCCGTTGAGCTTCTCATCCATCTGAGCCAGCTTATCAAGCTCATTTTTGCCCACTTTAGTTACGGGAACACCACTCATCATAGAAACAACTTCTGCAACATTTTCTTCTGAAACGGTTTCTTTCTTTTCTTTAACATCTTTGTCCCATTGATCCTGAGCAGAATTCAGTTCCATTTGTAAACGCTCCTCCTCATCCTTCAGTTTTCTGGCTTCCAGATAATCCTGTGCTTTAACAGCTTTTTGCTTTAATTCTTTGATTTCTTCAATTTTCTTTTCAAAATCAATAATGGCTGTAGGAACTTTCATGTTTTTGATATATACACGAGATCCGGCTTCATCCATTGCATCAATTGCTTTGTCTGGTAAAAAGCGATCGGTAATATATCTTGAGGTAAGGTTTACGCAAGCAGCAATTGCTTCCGGAGTATATACTACATTGTGATGCTCTTCGTATTTATCTTTGATCTGATTCAGAATCTGAATAGTTTCTTCAATAGTAGTAGGCTCTACCATTACCTTCTGAAATCTTCTTTCTAAAGCTCCGTCTTTTTCAATATACTGGCGGTATTCGTCTAGCGTTGTAGCTCCAATGCATTGAATTTCACCTCTGGCCAAAGCCGGTTTGAACATATTGGAAGCATCTAAACTTCCAGTAGAACTTCCTGCCCCTACAATAGTGTGAAGCTCATCAATGAATAAAATTACATCACGGTTCTTTTCAAGCTCTGTCATGATGGCTTTCATTCTTTCTTCAAACTGACCACGGTATTTTGTCCCTGCAACTAAACTTGCAAGATCCAGCGTAATCACTCTTTTGCCAAAAAGAACTCTTGAAACTTTTTTCTGTTGAATTCTTAGCGCAAGACCTTCTGCAATTGCAGATTTACCGACACCTGGTTCACCAATTAGCAAAGGATTGTTTTTCTTTCTTCTTGATAAAATCTGAGAAACTCTTTCAATTTCTTTCTCACGTCCGATCACAGGATCTAATTTCCCATCACGTGCCAAAGAGGTAAGATCTCTTCCGAAATTGTCTAATGTGGGAGTTTTGCTTTTGGCAGAACCCAAATTCCCTGTCGGCTTTCTCATCTGCTCAAAATCTTCTCTGTCATCATCGTCATCATAAGCAGAATTTTGAGGGGATTGACCAGAATTTTTCAGCATAGTCTGGTACTCTTTTGAAACTCCTTCATAGTCAACGTCGTAAGCTCCCAAAATATTGGAAGTAGGATCTTCATATTTATACAGAATACCTAAAAGCAAATGAACGGTATTAATTTCATTTGTTTTATACTGTCTGCATTCCAGTTCTGCACGTTTTACGGCATGATCTGCCATTTTAGTGAAAGAAATATTGGTAACCTCTTCAGAAATAGGGTTTAAACTTGCTGTATTTAAAGTTTCAATTTTTCTTCTGATTTGTGTTAAATCCGCATTAAGGTTCTGAAGGATTTCTTTTGCAGAGTTTTCTGTTTTTATAATACCTAAAAGTAGATGTTCTGTATTAAGAAATTCACTTTTCAGCCTTCGAGCTTCATTTTTGCTTTGCTTGAACACTTGGCTCAAACCTTGTGAAAACTTATAATCCATAATTTATCTCATTAGAATAAAAGCAGCGTTGCTTTGTATTCGTTATCTAAATTACAAATATTTTACCAAAAAACAATTAATGACTTTATGGCAGAAAAAAGTTTTTTATCTTCCTGAAAATGATTAAGTTTGTTGTTCTCAAATTTTCCTCATGAATCCCGAAATCGCTACTTATATTGGTTATACCGCTTCTGTTTTTATTGTTTTAAGTTTTATTCTTAAAGATTTAACCAAAATAAGAATTGTTAACCTTATCGGATGCATCTGTTTTGTGGTATATGGTGTATTCAGCGGGATGCTTTGGCCGGTTATTATTCCCAACGGGATTATTTGTTTTGTGCAAATTTACCATCTACTGACTGCAAAAAAGAAATAATGGCTTATAAAAAAGTTCTTGTTTCTGCTTTTAGCAACCTTTACACCGATCAGAGAATAGAAAAAGTCTGCAGAACTTTACATGAAAAGGGATATGATGTTGAGCTTATCGGAAATAATTGGGGCGGAGAAGCCATCATGCAGCGTCCTTATCCTTTTTCAAGGATTCCACTGCTTTCAAAAAGTTTAAAAACGGCTTATTTTGAATTTAACTGGAAGTTGTATCATTGTCTTAAATCAAAAACTGATAATAATACCATTCTTCTCGCAAATGATCTGGATGCACTTCTTCCGAATTATTTAATTTCAAAAAAAAGGAATATCCCTCTGATTTTTGACAGTCATGAAATTTTTTCCGAAATGCCTGCCATCCAGGGCAAAATGTCTCAAAAACTGTGGCGGTATCTGCAAAATAAAATTGTTCCGAAATTGAATTTTATGATAACGGCAAGCGAAAGCTATGGGAAATGGTTTCAGGATCAGTATAAAATTCAGCCGGTTATTGTTCAGAATTCGCCGAGAAAAATAGAGTTGAATATGAAGATTTCGGATCATCAGCCAAAAATATTGTTGTATCAGGGCGCTATTAATCCGTTTCGAGGAATTGACAAAGCCATTTTGGCAATGCATCATCTTGAAAATGTCATTTTTAAAATTGCAGGCGACGGACCCATGAAAAAAGAATATGAAGCATTGGTGACTCAGGAAAAACTTCAGGACAAGGTACAGTTTTTAGGAAAACTATTACCGGAGGATTTGAGAAAAGAAACATTATTGGCAGATTGCGGAATGAGTATCGAAGAAAATGGCGGAGAAAGTTATTTTTATTCTTTACCCAATAAAGTTTTAGATTGCATTCAGGCGAGGGTGCCTTTGATTCTGACACCGTTTCCGGAAATGGAAAATATCAAAAAGCAGTTTGATGTAGGGGAAATTATTCATAATCATCAACCCGGGTCAATTGCAGAGGCAGTAAAAAAAGTTTTAGATAAAGGCAGAAATAACTACCAGTACGAGCTGGAAAATGCCGCAGATTTTTTTTGCTGGGAAAATGAAGAGGTAAAAATTCTTTCTGTTTTTGAAAAAGCGGCTTCTCAATAGCAAAAGGTCTATAAAATCCCTGAACAGATTCCATAGGCAAATTTTTATCAATTATCTTTGCAAAAGACAATAATTGCATGAGAGTTTATAATACGAAACATTTTCTGAAAATTCTTTTCAGCTTACATAAAAGTGATACTTTAAAAATCCTATTTCCGACGATGGTTTTGATGTCGGTATATTCTTATGGTGTGCAATATCTTGAGATTGAATATTTTCATTTAACATCAAAGTCAAAAGTCAGCAATGTAGGAATGATTCATTCTTTACTGGGTTTTGTCCTGTCATTACTACTGGTTTTCCGAACCAATACAGCGTATGACAGATGGTGGGAAGGCAGGAAGCTTTGGGGAAAACTGGTGAACGATTCCCGTAATTTTGCCATAAAAATCAATACGATTCTTGTGGATGACAGGCAATCTGCGCATCAGATCGCAAGATATGTAAAATATTTTCCTCACTTTCTGGCAAAACATCTTTCAAAAGAATCTACCAGACTTGCCTTAGACGAAGATTATTCTGAAATTGAAAAATCGCTGACGAATCACGGACCTTCGGATTTAATCGTGCTTCTTTCCCACAAATTATATCAGCTTAAAAAAGAAGGAAAGATTTCGGATACGGAAATGCTGTTTCTGGATACTCAGCTTTCGGGTTTTCTGGATGTCTGCGGAGGCTGTGAAAGAATTAAAAATACACCGATTCCTTATTCTTATTCATCATTTATTAAAAAGTTTATCATTCTGTATGTTTTGGCATTGCCGGTGGCGTATGTCATTAATCTCGGATATTTTATGATCCCGCTTACCGTTTTTGTGTATTATGTTCTGATGAGTCTGGAACTCATTGCAGAAGAAATTGAGGATCCTTTTAATAATGATGAAAATGATATTCCGATGGAAGCTATTGCTCAGAATATCGAAAGGAATGTACATCAGATTATGGGCGGAAAGAAATAAGAAGGGTTTCAATATTATAAAGATTAAAATCCAATGTCAAAGAAGAATTCGTAAATAAATAATAAGAAATAAATCAATTATTTTGGTACATAAATTAAAACTTGAGGAACTCAACAGAATAGATGTAGAAACATTTAAAAAGACCAATAAAATTCCTTTAGTAGTTATTTTAGACAATGTTAGGAGTATGCATAACGTAGGAGCAGCTTTCAGAACGGCAGATGCGTTTTTGGTTGAAAAAATTGTACTCTGCGGTATTACACCACAGCCGCCGCACCGTGAAATTCATAAAGCAGCTCTGGGAGCTACAGAAAGTGTTGACTGGAGTTATGAAAAAGATATTAATACGGCAATTGACGATCTGAAAAATAAAGGTTTTGAAATTCTCGGAATTGAGCAGACATCAGACAGCAAAATGATTTCGGATTTTGTGATTGAACAATCTAAAAAATATGCAGTGATTTTAGGAAATGAAGTTGACGGAATCAGTGATGAGGCACTTCCAAATATTGATGCCTTTCTTGAAATTCCGCAATTGGGAACCAAACATTCTCTAAATGTAAGTGTTTGTGGTGGTATTGTGATGTGGGAGTTTGCAAAAGCCCTAAAATAAAAAACTGCTTCTGTCCGAAAGACAGTGCAGTTTGAAATAAATCTAATAAAAAGTAAAAATGAAAGGCGACAAAGATACGTTTTTTTTATAATCCGACAAAATTTTTAACTCAAAGTTTTAAAATTTCAAAAAAAAACTTTATTATTAGGAAATGGTTTCGTTGAATTTTTTATAAATTAGCACAATGTTTATCAAGGACTATGTCTCAAAAGATTTTCCGTGTTTTCACCTTACTGACTCTATAGAATCGGCAAGAGAAACAATAGAAGCATTTGGATATACACATATTTTCATCAAAAAATCTCATCACTTTTATGGTGCGATTGCCAAAGACTTTCTCTACGAAGAAGAGGGTCTGCTCAAAAATCTGGAACATCAGATTGAGCGTTTTGCTATTTTTGAGGACAATAATATTTTAGACAGCATTCGTCTTTTTTATACTTTTAATGCGAATGTGATACCTGTTATCAATAAATCTGAAAAGTACTTAGGATATATAACCTGCGATGATGTTTTTCAGACATTGTCAAGATACCCTCTTTTTTCAGAAACAGGAGCCATTATTACCGTAGAAATTCCTGCCAGAAAATATTCGATGACAGAAATTGCCAATATTGTTGAAAGCAACAACTCAAAATTTTACGGAGGCTTTATCAGTATGATTTCTGATGAGGTGATACAGGTTACTGTAAAAATGAGTAATGAAAATCTGGCTTCCATTGATGCAACATTCGACAGATACGACTACAGAGTTGTAGAGAAATACTATTCTGACGAAAAAACAGATTTGTTGAAAGACCGGTTCGGCTTTTTACAGAAATTTATAGAAATCTAATATGAAGGCAGCCATTTATTCTCAGAAAAAAGATCTTGATACTTTTTTATATTTAAGCAAATTTATTTCTGAACTGGAAAGCAGGGGAGTACAGTCTGTTTTGTATAACGAAATGGCAGAAGCGCTTCAGTTTTCAAAGATTTTTGAGACTTTTGCCCATAAACAGGACCTTATCGAGAAAAAAGTAGACTTATTCTTTACTTTTGGAGGAGACGGAACTATTGTAAACTCATTAACTTTTATTGAAGATCTGGAAATTCCGATTGTCGGGGTTAATACCGGACGACTGGGTTTCTTGGCAAGTTTTACCAAAGAAGAAGCTTTCAAAGAATTAGATTCTATACTGAAAGGAAATATAAAAACCAGCCGCCGCTCTGTGATTGAAGTAGTATCTCCAAGATCAGATGCATTTTTTCCTTATGCATTAAATGATGTTACGATTTCCAGAAAAGAAACAACATCCATGGTTACGGTAGATTCTTACATTAATAACGAATTTCTGAATGTTTTCTGGGGTGATGGAGTTATCGTTTCTACCCCAACAGGATCTACTGCTTATTCATTAAGCTGCGGAGGTCCTATCATTTCTCCCAACAACGAAAATTTTGTCATCACACCCATTGCACCACACAATCTCAATGTGAGACCTTTGGTCGTTAATGATAAAGTAGAAATTAAATTTAAAGTTGAAAGCCGCGTTCCTCAATATTCACTTTCATTAGATTCAAGATTGATTCATATTGAAACAGATCAGGAAATTGTGATCAGAAAAGCAGGTTTCCAGATTTTGCTGGTACAGCCGGACAATCTCAGCTTCTATGAAACCATCCGACAGAAGCTTCTGTGGGGGAGAGACAAAAGAAATTAATTATTGATCAAAAAATATTATCTTTACAAGAATTTTTTAAACTAAACTTAATCTTATATAAAAGCTAAAATATGAGCAGAATTTTCCCGGCAGGAGTTGCCACAGGTCAGTTAGTTACAGATATTTTTCAGTATGCAAAAGAAAATAAATTTGCATTACCTGCAGTAAACGTAATCGGTTCAAGCAACGTAAACGCTGTAATGGAAACTGCTGCAAAATTAAATTCACCTGTTATTATTCAGTTTTCCAACGGAGGAGCTGCTTACAACGCAGGAAAAGGATTAAGCAACGATGCGCAGAAATCTGCTATTTTGGGAGGTATTGCAGGAGCTAAACATATTCATACTTTGGCGGAAGCTTACGGAGCAACGGTAATTCTGCATACAGATCACGCTGCAAAAAAATTGTTGCCTTGGATTGACGGTTTGATGGAAGCTAACGAAGAATTCTACAAGCAAACAGGAAAATCACTTTATTCTTCTCACATGCTTGATCTTTCTGAAGAATCTTTAGAAGAAAATCTTGAAATTTCAGCTGAATATTTCGAGAAAATGGCAAAAATGCAAATGACTTTGGAAGTTGAAATCGGGGTAACCGGAGGTGAGGAAGATGGTGTTGATAATTCTGATGTTGACAATTCTAAATTATATACTCAGCCGGAAGATGTAGCATATACCTACGAAAAGCTTAAAGCTATTTCTGACAATTTTACAATTGCAGCTGCTTTCGGAAATGTTCATGGAGTTTACAAACCGGGTAACGTAGTTTTAACTCCGAAAATCTTAGATAATTCTCAGAAGTTTGTACAGGAGAAATTTGGTACTGCTGAAAAGCCAATCAATTTTGTATTCCACGGTGGTTCAGGTTCTACTTTAGAAGAAATCAGAGAAGCAATTGATTACGGGGTAATTAAGATGAATATTGATACCGACCTTCAGTTTGCTTATACAGAAGGAATCAGAGATTATATGACAGAAAATATCGAATATCTGAAAACTCAGATCGGAAATCCTGATGGAGAAGATAAGCCAAACAAGAAATTCTATGATCCAAGAGTTTGGATCAGAAAAGGAGAAGAAACTTTCTCTAAAAGGCTGATAAAGGCATTTGAAGATTTAAATAACGTAAATACGCTTAAATAAATTGTAAATTTTGGATTATAAATTTTAAATGACCTTTAAAATCTAAAATTCAAAATCTAAAATCTAAAATTTTATAAATGGCATTCGACTGGTTTAAAAGAAAAGCACAAAATATTACCACTTCTACAGACGAGAAAAAGGATGTGCCGAAAGGTCTTTGGCATCAGACTCCGTCGGGAAAAGTTGTGGAACACGAGGAGCTGAAAAAAAACAACTATGTTTCTCCTGAAGACGGATTTCATGTAAGAATAGGGAGTGCAGAGTTTTTTGACATCCTTTTTGACGAAGGCAAATTCACAGAGCTGGACGCTAATGTTGAAAGCATTGATATGCTTAATTTCAAAGATACCAAATCTTATACAGACCGTTTGAAGGAAGTAAAAGCAAAAACAAAACTTACAGATTCTATCAGAAATGCGGTCGGTGATGTCAACGGAACCAAACTGGTCGTTTCGTGTATGGATTTTGCTTTTATCGGAGGTTCTTTGGGTTCTGTAATGGGAGAAAAAATCAGAAGAGCAGTAGATTACTGTCTGGAGAAAAAACTTCCTTATATGATTATCTGCCAATCTGGTGGAGCAAGAATGCAGGAAGCTACATACTCTTTGATGCAGCTGGCAAAAGTACAGTCAAAACTGGCTCAGCTTTCTGAAGCTGGACTTTTGTACATTGCTTATCTTTGTGATCCTACTTTTGGAGGAATTACCGCATCTTTTGCAATGACAGCAGATATCATCATGGCAGAACCAAAAGCGTTGATCGGATTTGCAGGACCAAGAGTAATTCGTGAGACCATCGGAAGAGATCTACCGGAAGGCTTCCAGACTTCAGAGTTTTTACAACAGAAAGGTTTTGTAGATTTTATCGTGAAAAGAACAGAAATAAAAGATAAAGTATCTAAGACAGTAAATCTATTGGCTGCAAAAGCATAAAGTTTCAACTAATAAAACAAATCTCTCTCAGTTTGGGAGAGATTTTTTGTTGTAATACCCATAATAATTTAATCTAATTTTAAAACTTGTATAGCTTTATATTGAAGTTAAACCACAAAACAGCAGTTTATGAGAACTTTTAAAGTGATTTTCAATACGATACGAAGCATGAGTTTCAAAAAAATTCTCAAGCTTTTATCTGCTGTTTTGCCACATCCTCTTTTTTCGGTTCTAAGTTTTTATGCAACAGTAAAAGCTTTTTCTATTGCGCAGAAGCTCTATCCTAAAACAGCATCTAAAAACGGAAAAGGAAATGCATTCAGACATGCTTTTTGGTGCTGTCTTATTATGATGTACTGCAGTAAAGTATCTTCTCCGGAGAAAGCCTTTAACTTCTGCAAAAAAATTACAGATCTTCATGAAGAATTGTTCCCGAATGAGCCTTTAGAAACCAAAATGGATCTGCATAACAATAAAATCGGGATGGATTATTTCATGGAACTTTTACCCGGAATCCACCGGCAGTTTTTTGAGAAAAGCTTTTTCATTGATGAATTGCAGAAAAAAACGGCTCATGCAAAAGTCTTAAAAAGTTTAGACGATGATTTTGAAGGCTTCTTGGTGTATTTGGATGAAAAATAACTTTTGATTTTAACGATTAAAAAAACTAATATTTAAGGTAAGTTACGCTTAATCATTTTAACATCTAATCAATCTTAATAGTTCAAAAAGTAAAAGTTTTTTTAGGTTTTACTTTTAATTTATTATCTTTTCTAAAATTAATTCAATAAAATGGTTCTCAGTAGAATTTGGTCAGCATTTATCATTATTGCAATTGCCGTTGCAAGCGTTAAATATATTTCTTCGGGTCATTATAAGACCATTTTCAATGATATGGTTGTTGGAAGGGGTGGAGATACGGTACGAATTGCGACTCAAACGATGAACGAGTTTTCACCTGTTGTAAAAGAAGGTCTCACGAAGAGCAGTGATTTTGTAAATAACAGGATTCACTACAAAACAGATTCTCTTAAGCAAAATGTTCAGGTCTACCGGGTTCAGCAAACCGATGGTGTCATTGGAACTTCTGAGACCGCTGTGAAAATTTGTTTGGGATTAATAGGAATTATGGCTCTTTTTATGGGGTTTATGGCGATTGCTGAAAAAGCAGGCGGAATCAATTTATTAAGCAGATTAATTCAGCCTTTTTTCTCAAGATTATTTCCCGAAATTCCAAAAAACCATCCTGCTTTCGGACATATGCTGATGAACTTCAGCGCCAATCTTTTAGGTTTAGATAATGCAGCAACTCCTTTCGGACTCAAAGCAATGGAAAGTTTACAGGCATTAAACCCCAATAAAGACACAGCGAGCAATTCGCAGATTATGTTTCTTTGTCTTCATGCAGGAGGGATGACCCTTATTCCTGTTTCTATTATTGCATTGAGAGCTTCTGCCGGTTCACAAAATCCGACAGACATATTTCTTTATTGTATGATAGCGACTTTTGCAGCAACATTGGCAGCAATGATTATTGTATCAATTTATCAGAAAATAAACCTTTTACAGCCTGTTCTTTTAGCCTATATCGGCGGGATTTCTTTGCTTGTCGGGCTTCTTGTCGCTTATTTAGTTGGTTTAAGCAAAGAAAATCTGGATACTTTCAGTCAGGTTTTGAGCAACGGATTGATACTTTTTATCTTTATTGCCATTGTTTTGGGAGCTCTTTATAAAAAAATAAATGTATTTGATGCTTTTATTGATGGTGCTAAAGAAGGTTTTACGACAAGTGTGAAAATTATTCCTTATTTAGTAGGAATGCTGATTGCCATTTCGCTTTTGAGAACTTCCGGAGTTTTTGAAGTCATCATTGATGGCATGAAATGGGTAGCGAATTTTTTCAGCCTTGATGCAAGATTTGTAGACGGACTTCCGACAGCTTTAATTAAACCTTTATCAGGCTCCGGAGCCCGCGGAATGATGATGGATACAATGGCAACTTTCGGACCCGATAGTTTCCAAGGGAAATTGGCAGCCGTACTTCAGGGAAGTTCGGATACGACATTTTACGTGATTGCAGTTTACTTCGGTGCAGTAGCTGTTAAAAATACGAGATATACTGTAATTGCGATGCTTTTGGCAGATTTGGTAGGCGTGATCACTGCTATTTTATTGGCTTATATGTTTTTTGCTTAATTATGAGAAGTAATATCTTTGAGAAATTTATAGAATTAATCGGTTGGGTTCAAATATTTCTTTCTCCTTTCTTGATTGGAGCAGTCATTTCAGCAATAATATACTTTATGAATCCAAAAAGCGTCACTCTTATTATTGCCATTTTAATTCTTTTTTCAGGAGCTATTATTGGAGCAAAATTAGCATCTAAAATGTATCGAAGCCAAGAAGGGACTATTGGTTTTATTTCTAAAAAAGATTCAACGCCAGATATTGATAAAATGATAAATACAGAAAAATGATAACAGATAAAGAATTCACCTTAAGACTCATACGTCAGTTAACTCAAGCATTGGAAAAACTGATTTTAGACAAGCCTGAAGAAAGTTTAATGCAAAAAGAACTTGATTTTGATTCGTTAATGAAAGATATTTTCAAGTTTGATTTTGTGACCCTCTCTTCAAAAACAAAAGAAGAGATCATTGAAATCGTTCAGGAAAGACAAGAGCGTGATCACAAAGATTATTATGAAATGCTTGGAAATCTTTTCTATTACAACGGAAAAGTACTCAATAACAATGATTTTTTAGACAAGGCAAAAACCTTTTATGAGATTTATCTTAAAACCAGCGGTATTTTTGCACTCCCCATTATCAACAGGATCAGCGAAATAAAAAAAGCACTTGAATAAAGTGCTTTTGTATTTTTAGAAAGTTATATTATAGGTTCCAGTAGAAGATACTGACGCTTTTTCTGCTTTTACATATTTCTTTACCCAACCAACCGAAGTGGAAACTACGCAAGGATCTGAGGTTCCGCCTGATCTTCTTGCAGTGACTACATTTCCTGCTTTATCAACGGTGTATGCAATGGTGATTGATCCGCTTGCTGAGCAGTTATGACCAGGCTGTGTACCACCTCTTCCCATTGTTCCCGGAATATATCCTACCAATCTTCTGTCGATTCCTACTTTACTGTCCCCATTTCCGTCACCGCCTAAAGGGTCTCCGTTGTTGCCGATTCCGGTTCCGGTTCCCTGACTTCCGGATTTTGTGCCTCGTCCTTTAATCAGATTTCCGATTGCTGCAGTTCCTTTTCCATCCCCGCTTCCTGTTTTGGAATTGGTTGTGTTGGCTGAGCTTTTAGTGCTTTTTACCGTAGAACTTGCGGTAGATTTTTTATTTTTTTCCGAAACTTCTTTTTTGGGAACTGTAACTTTGGTATTATTTCCGGTAATGATTCTGTCTTTTGCCTCTGTTTTTTTTGATTCCGGTTTGGGATCCGGAGTAATAATCGTTTTAGGTTCAGAAGCCGAATTTTCTACGAGTTCATTGCTGTTTTCTATAGCTTGTGCAGCTAAACTCCCTTCCTGATTGGCGGGTTCATCAATGCCGGCTCCGTTTCTGTTGTCTCCAAAATTGACAAGCATTGTGGTAACAATTTCGGGTTCTTTTTCAGAAGGTTTAGGTTTCATTTTGTAGATGAAAACGAATAACAAAATGGCAGACCAGATCAGCACAGAAATTACCGCACTTTTGATTTTGTCTTTATTTTCTTCGTTTCTGTCTATAGTGTAACCTCTCATTTCTTATTCTTTTACCGTTGCAATAGCAATGCTCAGTTTATGTTTTTCGGCAATTTCCATTAGAAAAACAACGTCTTTATGCATCGTACTTTCATCTGCTCTTATGGTGAAAGATTTTGCAGATTTGTTTTGTAAATCACTTACGATAGTTTGCTCTACCAATTCCCGGCTTACAGGTCTGTCATCCACATAATAAGTGCCATCGGGTTTTACACTTACTGTCATCGGGTTGGGAATATTATTCTCCACACTTGCGGTTTGTGGCAACTTCACATCAATTGCACTTTGATTAGCCGCTGATGAGGTAATCATAAAGAAAATCAGCATCAGCAAGATAACGTCTGTCATCGCTGCTAAACTGAATTCCGGGTGTGCTTTATTTCTTCTCTGAATTTTCATCCCTTTTAATTATAAAGGTTTATTAATAATATCTAAAAATTCTCCCGATATATTTTGAGCTCTCAAAACAAATTTATCAATCTTCGTCAATAGAAGATTATAAAAAAAGTTGGCAGGAATTGCTACCGCCAAACCAACGGCTGTTTGTCCAAGTGCTGTGTAAATACCTTCTGAAAGTGTTTTTGGCGAAAAAGCTCCTTCAGAATGAGATAGATCAAAAAATGCAATAATCATCCCGATTACCGTTCCTAAAAGCCCTAACATCGGAGCAATACTGGGTACGGCAGCCAAAAGGTTGAGGTTTTTCTCCATATTGGCAACTTCGATCTGTGCCTGAGATTCCATTGCGCTGACAATATCAGAAACAGGTCTTCCCAGTCTTGAGATTCCTTTTTCCAGAATGCGGGATTCCGGGGAGTTTTGGGTTTTGCAATAATCTGCTGCAGCTTCTATTTTTCCGTCTCTTATGAAGTCTTCAATATTATTCATAAAATTAGAATCTGTTTTGGAAGCCATTCTTCTGATGAAGAAAAATCTTTCAAAAAAAAGATATACAGAGAAAACACCCAATGTAAGAACTGTTACCATCACGATTTTTGCGAAAGCACCACCGTGAAAGAGGATTTCCCAAAATGAAAATTCGGTTTTATTAATTGTAACAGCAGGCGTTGTTGCCTGTGCAAACAAAAGTTGTGTAAGTTCCGTTAGCAGCATTATATGATAATTTACAATAGTTTAAACGACAAAAATAAACGAATATTATCAGATTTTATCTTAAAATAAGCTTAAAAAATTATTTTTGAGAGTATTTTCCCTAAAAAGCAAATTTCTCTCCAAAATATTGAAAAGAAATTTATATTGTTTTAATAAGATTTATTTTTAGTCTTCGTCTACGATGATCTCATCCTGCTTAAATTCACATTTCATACGAAAAGGAAGAGGACTATCTGAGCCGGTGTAAAAATCATCTATTGTACCCTTCCAGATTACCTGAAGTTCGTTTTCGTCATTTTTTTCAAAACACAATTCATTATCATAGATAAAAGCGTCTTCATCATCAAATAAATCTACTTCTGTATAACTTTCTTCCTCAGAGTCATTGATGAGGAAAGTTTTGCCTTCAATCTCATCAGAATCTATCGGGAAATCGAAAATCTCCATAGAAATTTGAGGAAAATTGTATTGCAGCGAGTCATCATCTACATGATCCAGACTGTCATCTGTGATGATTTCTACTTCCAGTAAGTGTTTTTGATTACTATAAACAGCCTTGCAGTAAGAGCTTTTTATGTTGTATTTAAGTGTTTCGTCCGGATGGTAAATTTTTAAAATCCCTTTCATTATTTCTTAAAAAAAGAACAGTAATACGATGAGTGTTAAATGGTTCAGACAAAGATAGAAAAATGTGTGAATGTGAAAAATATTTTGAAATTTTTTTTATGAAATTCTGCGTAATAAAATCAATTTACATCCTGATATTGGTTATTTTTGTTTCTGTAATATTTAAAAAATAAATATGTATACAAAATCAGGGATAATGATTTTGATTACAGACCACTGTTAATATCAACTTCGTTCGGCTCAGGAAAGTTATTGTTGAACGAATAGTATATGAACATTAAATTAAAAATCAGCCTATGAAAAAGATTATAGTGAAAGCTGCACTGGGGATATTTATTGCACTGGGAATTTCTTCCTGCAAAAAATCAGATTCGCCCCTTACGAAAGTTACTCCTACAAATATTGATTCTATTGCCTCCAAATATTATGAGCAATATTTAAAACTTTATCCTTTAGAAGCCACTTCTCAAGGAGATTTAAGATACAATGATCAGTTGCCGGTTAATATTGACAAAGATTTTATTTCGGGTGAAATAGCATTTTACAATTCTGTGCTTACTCAGCTGAGAAATGTTGATTATAATACTCTTTCAGACGAAGATAAAGTGGTGTATGATGTTTTGGATTTTACACTGAATGATAAAATTGAAACTTTCGCTTATCATCCGGAGTACATTCCTTTTACGCAATTCGGAGGTTTGCCTTTGAGTTTTCCTTTATATGGAAGCGGACAGGGAAGTCAGCCTTTCAATACCGAAAAAGATTATGAAGACTGGCTCAAGAGAATGGAAAAGTTTCCCGACTGGATGAATGCCGCAACAGAGAATTTCAGAGAAGGAATCAACAATAAAATGGTTTTACCTAAAAAGCTTGTTGTAAAAATGATTCCCCAGATGAGATCAGAAGAAATTGTGACAACAGATATGGAAAAAAATATTTTCTACGGACCGATCAATAATTTCCCCAAAAGTTTTACTAAAGAGCAGAAAGAAAAGCTGACGAAACTTTACAGAGAGTCTATCTTAAAAAATATCATCCCGGCTTATCAAAAAATGGGAGATTTTCTTGAAAAGGAATATCTGCCAAAAGCAAGAGAAACTGATGGTTACAACAGTCTTCCTAATGGGGAAAATATTTATGCATTTTATGCTAAAAGCTGGACAACTACTGATAAATCACCCGAAGAAATCAATAAAATAGGATTGGGGCAAGTAGCAATGTTGCGTTCTGAAATGGAAAAGGTAAAGCAGCAGGTAGGTTTCAACGGAACATTAGAACAGTTTATTACATCGGTAAAAACAGATCCTAAAGCAATGCCTTACAAGACCTCCAAAGAAGTGTTGGATGGTTTTAACGGGATACTTGCTAAAATTACTCCTAAACTCAAAACGATGTTTAGCGTTACGCCTAAAACTAAATTTGAGATCAGACAGACCGAAAAATTCAGAGAAGCAAGCGCAAGTGCAGAATACATTCAGGGAACGCCCGACGGAAAACGCCCGGGAATATTTTATATGCCGCTTCCTGATCCTGCAAAATTCAATGTTACTTCCGGAATGGAATCTCTTTTTTTACATGAAGCAATTCCGGGACATCATTATCAGGTTTCTTTACAGCAGGAAAATACCAATCTACCAAAATTTATGAGATTCGGTTGGTTTGGAGCTTATGGAGAAGGGTGGGCTCATTATTGTGAAACTTTAGGTCCGGAATTCGGTCTGTATACAGATCCGTATCAGAAAATGGGATATTTGAGCGACCAGATGCTTCGTGCCGTTCGTCTTGTTGTGGATACAGGAATTCACACAGGTAAAATGACCAGAGAAGAGGCAATTACTTACTTTTTGAACAATATTGCCTATGACGAAGCCGGTGCAGTTGCAGAAGTTGAAAGATATATGGCAATGCCGGGACAGGCTTTAGGGTACAAAATCGGGTCTTTGAGAATAAGAGAACTGAGAGAAAAATATCAGAAAGAATTGGGAAAAAAATTCAGTCTGGCTAAATTTCATGATGAAATTCTGAATCAGGGATGTCTTCCTTTGGATGTTCTGAACAGAAAAATGGAACTTTGGGCGAAGAAGCAGAAATAATTAAATTAAAAATACAACGAAAAAAAATGTTTACAGTAGAGCAAATTGAAAAAGCACACCGCAAGGTAAAATCGGGAGCCGATTTTCCGGATTACATTAAAGAGATCAAAGAATTAGGAGTAAAATCTTTTGAAACATGGGTAAAAGACAGCCATACAGAATATTTTGGCGAAAATGGTTTCGCTACTAAGTCTGAACCTAAATATTCTGATCTGACAATTGAAAATCAAACGGATAAAGAGAAATTCATACAACAACTGAAAAGCCATCAAAGGGGAGAAACAGATTATAAGAAGTTTTGTGAAGACTGCGCCGAAACAGGAATTGAAAAATGGATTGTCGATTTGGGTCAGTTCACCTGTATTTACTACGACAAAGCCGGAAACGAAATTCTGGTAGAAGAAATACCTCATTAAAAATAGAAGTCACAAATTAATTTTTGTGACTTTTTAGTTTTACTTACACTTTAAATCAGCTCGTGGTAAAGACATTGTATTTCATTATATTTTTATTTTGGCTGTGTACTTTTTAAGTTGTAAATCTGAAAACAGTAATCAGAAAGAAAAACCTTATTTTTCGAACAGCATTTTCGTAATAAAATCTTTTTCTCCTTTTCCTCTTGCAGGCGAATATTCTCTTCCGTAAAAAATAATCTGAAGATGTAGTTTATTCCATACGTCCTCTTTCCAAAGGTTTTTGGCGTCTTTTTCGGTTTCTACGACGTTTTTGCCTGAAGTGAGTTTCCATTGCGTCATCAATCTGTGAATGTGCGTATCTACAGGAAATGCGGGAAATCCAAATCCCTGACTCATGACTACGGAAGCCGTTTTATGACCTACTCCCGGTAGTGCTTCCAGCTCTTCATAGGTTTGAGGAACCACTCCGTTGTGCCTTTCCAGGAGAAGCTCTGCCATTCTTTTCAGGTTTTTGGCTTTCGTATTAGAAAGCCCTATTTCTTTAATAAGCTCTTTGATCTGATATTCTTCCAGATTAGCCATTCTTTGCGGAGTTCCTGCAACAGCAAAAAGTTCCGGTGTAACCTGATTCACTTTTTTATCTGTTGTCTGTGCAGAAAGTGCTACGGCAACCATTAATGTATAAGGATCAGTATGATCCAGCGGAACAGGAACTTCCGGATATAATTTTTCCAGTTCGGTCTGAACCAACTCTGCTCTTTGCTTTTTTGTCATTGAAAACACTAAATTTGAACAAAAATAAATCATTATGCTGAAAGTAGGAGACCAATTACCACAATTTGAAGGAATAAATCAGAATGGAGAGCCGGTTAAATCAGAAAAACTGCTTGGAAAAAAGCTTGTTGTTTTCTTTTATCCAAAAGCAAGTACGCCGGGTTGCACAGCAGAAGCCTGCAGTTTGAGGGATCATTATTCTGAACTGAAGAACCAAGGTTATCAATTGCTTGGTGTAAGTGCAGACTCTGTGAAGAGACAGAAAAGCTTTAGTGATAAATATGAATTGCCTTTTGATGTCATTGCAGATGAGAACCATGATGTGATCGAAAAATTTGGAGTTTGGCAAATGAAAAAATTCATGGGCAGAGAATTTATGGGGATTGTAAGAACTACTTTTATCTTTGATGAAAAAGGGGTTTGTACACAGGTTATTGATAAAGTTCGAACAAAAGATCATGCAGCCCAAATTTTAGAAGGGTAATTTTTTCGAAGCATATAGTCTTTATACGTAAGAAACTTTATTTTTTCATTAATGATCAAAATCGGTATATCATTTTATGCAAATCAATTGATAAAATATTGATTTTATGATGAACTTTGATGATGACGATTATTATGAAAAACGCTTAACGAAAACTAAAAAACCCTTTCATAAAAAAATGAAAGGGTTTTTATCAATTAAATTGAGAGATTAGAGTATATATGATTATTTAAAATCTACCAGCTCAACATCAAAAATAAGTGTTGCTCCGGGAGGAATTACGTTTCCTGCTCCATTATCTCCATACGCAAGATCGGAAGGAAGATAGAATCTGTATTTAGCTCCTTTGCTCATAAGCTGTATTCCTTCTGTCCATCCGGGAATTACGCTGGATAGGTTGAGCTCAATAGGTTTTCCTCCATTTTTATCGGTAGAGTCAAAAACAGTTCCGTCCATCAGCTTTCCTGTATACATTACATTTGCCGTATTTGAAGCTGTTGGTTTTGTTTTGCCATCACCTTCTTTCAAAACTTCGTATTGCAGACCGGTTGCCGTAGTTTTTATATTTTTTTTCAGCTTGTTTTTAGCAAGAAAATCTGCTCCTGCTTTTTTGTTTTCTTCAGCTTTTACTTTGGCTTCGGCTTGTTTCTTTTCGTTTTGCTTTTGCATAAAGCCTTGCAGGAAAGTTCCCATTTCTTCTTTCGGGAAAAGTGCAGGTTTTTCGGTAAGAGCATCTTTGATGCCTTGTGCCAAAAGTTCTGCATCCGCAGGGAACCCCTGTCTTTTCATATTTTCTGCGATATCAAGACCGATATAATAGGAGGCTTTCTGCTCATCGGTATAAGATTTTTGCGCGAATACGAGGTTTGCTCCGGTAAGAAGAGCTAAGGTAAATAAGGTTTTTTTCATTGTTGAGATATAAATATATTTTGCGAATTTAAGATTTTGTAACGGAATACGTGATAAGAATATTTATTTGTATTTTATTCTGTTTCGTAATACATCAGTTCTTTTGTGTCATTCGGGATGGTAACCATTTTTTTGAACTTTAAACCCAGTTTTTCAATAAGTTTTCTGGAAGAAAAATTGTCTTTAGTTGTAATGGCTGAAATTTTTTTTAACCCAAAATCACTCATTCCTACTGAGATGATCTTTTGTGCAGCTTCAAACATCAGACCTTTGCCTTCGAACTTTTCAAGCACGGAAAAACCAATATCCATCACATCCAGACCTTCTCTTTCAAATATTCCTACCCCGCCAATTTTATGATTTCCTTCTTTTAAAATAATGAGATAATTCCCAAAGCCCAGCTTCTCAAATTGAGGTAAAAATTTAGATTGAATATAAGTCTCTGCATCACCAACAGTAAGTATATTTCTGTTTCCGATATATTGGATGAAAGAAGGCATATTATACAACTCAAAAATAAAATCGGCATCTTCCAGAGACATAGGACGAATGAGAAGTCTCTCGGTTTCGTAAAAATTATCTTCTTTTTTTAGCAGACTGTTTTGATGGTTCATCTTTTGGTTCTTCTTTCTTTTCTAATTTTAAAAGTCTTGGGTTGTTTTTGCAGTTTTTAGTATACACTTCCATATACGATCCGTGGTCTTCTACATTCGAAATCTTTCCTGTCGCCTTGCTGACTGTTAATGTATAATGGGTCTTCTGGTAAGGACATTCGGTTGAGGTAACTTTACCCAAATCCAGATAGTAATTGTTTTTGTCTTCGTAATGATTGGCTGCAACATCTACAAACTGCTCATCTATCATATATCCTTCCAGAACAGCAGATAAGGCAGCCTCATCTACATTGTTTACCTTTCCGATGAAGCCTTTAAGGTCTTTAATATCAGTAATGTAAGTTATTTGATCACCTTTTCCTGAAACGATATAAAAGAAGCTGTTTTCTCCCGGTCTCAGACTAAATCCTGAAAACTGCGGAGTATAATCTTTTTTTGTCCCGGAAACTTTTATTTCTTTATTTCTTCCGTAGCTGTTATGTACCAAAACCCAGAAATCTGCTGTTTGGTGATCAGGTGAAATTTTAGATAAAACTCCTTCCACGTTGACGAATTTTTTCTTCTCCTGAGAAAAAGAAAATATCCCAAGAAATAAGAAAACAGAAAAAAAAGTACTTTTATATAATGTCATAGCTTTGGAAATTCGACACAAATCATGCCATATTTTACATATATTTTTCGCCTTTTTTGAGGCTTTTCAGATCTAAAACATAGTCTTTAATCTGCTGATCGTGTTCTCTGGGGCAGATTAAAAGAACTTTGTCTGTATCTACAACGATAAAATCCTTCAATCCGTCTATGACGACAGCTTTATTATTTTTAATATGAATAATATTTCCCTTAGAATCGTAAGTGAGGGCAGTTTTGATGTTAATTGAATTATCATGTTGATCCTTTTCGCTGTTTTCGAAAACAGAAGTCCAAGTTCCTAGATCGCTCCATCCTAAATCCGCAGGAATCACATACACATTTTTCGCTTTTTCTAAAATTCCGTTGTCGATAGATATTTTCTGGATTTTAGGGTAAATGAGCTCAATACAGCTGGTTTCATTGACCGCATTGTATTCACACACGGTAAACTGCTGTGTCATTTCCGGAAGAAAATTTTCAAAAGCTTTTTGAATAGATTGTACATTCCAGATAAAAATCCCGGCATTCCAAAGAAAATCACCACTTTCAAGGAAACTTTTGGCAATTTCCAGAATTGGCTTTTCGGTAAATGTTTTTACTTTATAATAATCTGAATTTTTCGTTTCTACAAACTGGATATATCCATATCCTGTATCAGGTCTTGTTGGGGTAATTCCTAGTGTTACCAGGTAATCGTTTTTGGAGGCTATTTCAAAAGCCAGCTTTACTTTTTCAAGGAAAGTTTCTTCTTTTAAAATTAAGTGATCTGCCGGTAAAACAATCATCGTTGCTTCAGGATTGATCTCTGCGATTTTATTTGCCATATAAAGATTGCAGGCTGCGGTGTTTTTCATAAGTGGTTCTCCCACAATGTTTTGTTCCGGAATTTCCGGCAGCTGCTGATGAGAAATCGCCGTGTACTCTTTATTGGTAATTACAAAAATATTCTCGTTAGGAATAATCTTGCTGATTCTGTCATAGGTCTGCTGGATCATGGTACGACCCGTTCCTAAAATATCCTGAAACTGTTTTGGAAATTTCTGTGTGCTTAAAGGCCAGAATCTGCTCCCGATTCCTCCCGCCATTATCACGCAGTATTGATCTGATTTCGACATATTTAACTGCATTTTATCACTCTCGCCAAAGGTCTGAAAGAATACTTTCTTCCCGTAGCCAGATGAATACAAAGATAGTTCTTTTTAATCAGACCCTGCAAAACGTATTTTCCGCTTCTGTATATAAAATGATCCCCACTTTTAAGCTCATGGATATATACTGAACCATCATCTTCATTTCTCATGTCAAAATACTGTACCAATTCAGGACTTGCCATAAAATTGGCTTTTGGAGCATTAGAAAAATTAGCAATGAAAGGTTTTAAATCTTCTGAATAAACATCAATGCTTTCTAAAAGCATAAGGCGGAAAGTTTGTTTCCATTCGGTACCATGAGGAGCTATTTTACGACCATATTTTTCAAAGGCGATGAGATGAGCCAGCTCATGAGTAAGCACAAAAAAGAAAAGCTGTGGAGAAAGGGTAGAGTTGATGGTAATTTCGTGAGACTGATCTTTCAGTTTTCTGTAATCTCCAAGCTTTGACTCTCTGTTTCTTGTTATTTTAATATGAATATAATGATCTGAAAACCATTTTTTTAAATATGGAAGAGTGTTCTCGGGTAAATAATTTTGTAAAGACTGAACAGACATTTTACAAGCTTAGCGGAATTCCTGCATAGAAATTCAATAATTTTAAACTGAAAATATAATTATATTTTGCCTGTTCCACAGAACCCTGTGCATTAGCGTAATTGTTTCTTGCAATATTAAGATCATAAATAGTTGTACGTCCCGCTGCATAGCTTTTATCTGCAAAATCCATTGCCAGTTTTGTGCTTTTCTCGGCTTCTACTGCGGCAAGATATACCTCATAATTGGCATCTACATCAAACTGAGCTTGCTGTACATTTTGTCTCACAGCTTGTTTTTGCTGTTCCAAAGCATTTTTAGCAATAAATTCGTTGATCTTTGACTGTTCTACCTGAAGTTTGGTAATTCCTTTATTAAAAATTGGAATGTTGAGATTGATTCCGCCCTGTTGCCCGAAATTATCCTTATATTGTTGAAAAAGACTTCCCTCTTTCACATAGAATAAACTGCTTCCGACATTATTGGTATTCAAAAGGTTGTTATAAAATGTTCCAATGCCAATGCTTGCGGTTAATGTTGGCCAGAAAGCTGTTTTTGTAACTTCTGTCTGAGCTTCTGCAGACTTTATTCTGCTTTGTGCGGCCTTTACCTGTGGTTGTGTTTCATAAGCTGTTTCCAGAACATCATCTGTCGAAATAAGCTGCGGACTCAATGTTTCGGAAATTTCCACATCTTCCACATCAAAATCTTTATATTCTTTAAGCTGAAGAAGCTGCGCTAAAGCAAATAGACTTCTGTCTACATTGATTTCGGCAGTTTTCAGGTTTTGTTTTTCTCTTGCCCATGCTGCTTCTGCTTCTGCAACAATAGTTTGCGCTGTAGTTCCAACTTCCGTAGTGATTTTTGCTCTGTCGTATTGTTTCTTAGCGTTTTCTGTTGCACTTAGAGCGATTTTCACAATCTCTTTATTGAGCAAGGTAGTTAAATATTGTCTTGCAATCTGAAGCGAAATATCATTTTTAATTGTTTCAATATCATACTGGCTGGCTTCTACATCGAACTCTGTTTTCCTTATTGTTTTTTCCAGTCTTCCGTTGTTAAAAATCAAAACATCTGCTCCAATATTTATATTATTGCTGAATCTGTCGTTTCTGATACTTCCCGTTCCTAAAGATGCCTGTCCGAAACTCACATTGTTTCCCATATTTGCACTTACAGATGGGAGATAGTTTTTCTGAGCAATTTTCAGATTGGTATCCTGTATTTGTTTTGAATATTCATTTTGAATTACCTGAAGGTTGTGTTTCACGGCATAATCTACACACTCCTTCAGAGACCATTTTTCCTGAGCACTTATTCCGGCAAAGGATAATCCTAAAATAATCGTCAAAACTTTTTTCATACGTAGATGTTTATTTTTTTAAAGGTCATATATATTCGCCAACATTTACAGGGATTTTTGCTTCAAAATTTGCAATGGCGATTTAATGATGAAATATTTATTCTTTTCAAATTACACAAACTCATTCATAGGTGTGTTTGTATTGGCTTTCCTCCATTAGACGAAGAGAACGGAAAAAAGTTACAAAAAACAAAAAATATTGTTTCAGAATAATAAAAGATTTGAGAATTTTGCATTATGACAAACGAACAGTATCAGGAAGCGGTAGAGTGGCTTTTTGTGCAGGCTCCGAATTATCAGATTGATGGTGAAAAAGCTTATAAGCCAGGATTGGATAATATCAGGAAACTGTGTGCTTTTTTCGGAAACCCGCAGGATAAAATAAAATGCGTTCATATTGGCGGAACCAACGGTAAGGGGTCTACAAGCAATATGCTGGCTTCGGTTCTTCAGGAGTCGGGTTACAAGACAGGATTGTATAACTCGCCTCACCTTATTGATTTTACCGAAAGAATCAAAGTAAACGGTAAAAATTGTGACAAACAGTTTGTGGTTGATTTTATTCAAAAACTGCAGCATCTACCAGAGGATATTCAGCCTTCTTTTTTTGAATTTACCACCATCATGGCATTCGAATATTTTTATCGTCAGAAAGTTGATTTTGCTATTATTGAGGTAGGTTTGGGCGGAAGGTTAGATTCTACAAATATTATTACACCTTTAGTTTCCGCAATTACCAATGTTCAGCTTGATCATCAGAATATTTTGGGGAATACTATTGAAGAAATAGCTTTTGAAAAGGCGGGAATTATTAAAAATAATATTCCTGTAATTTTTGGAGACGATAATGAAGTGGTTAAGAGTATTATTAAAGCTAAAGCTGAAAAAGAAAATTCTCTATTAATTGATGCAACGCACATAGAGGCAGATTTAAAATCAGATCTGGAAGGAAGCTATCAGGTGAAAAATATCAAAGTTGTTTTAGCACTGATTGAAGAATTAAAGAAGTTGGGCGTACTTATTTCTGAACAAAACATTGAAAAAGGATTGCTGAATGTTCAGAGAAACACGGGTTTTATCGGAAGGTGGTTTGAGTTTTCAAAAAATCCGCTTATCATCTGCGATACCGGACACAATCAGGCGGGATTGGAGTATGTTTTTCAACAGTTGGAAAATATTGATAAACACAAGCATGTTATTTTGGGTTTTGTGAATGACAAAAAAATAGATGAGGTGATGGCTTTGCTACCTGAAAATTCCAGGTTTTATTTTGCTAAACCAGCCATTCATCGCGGTCGTCATCCAAAAGACTATGAAGATTTACTATTGAAGACAAAAATTAATTATAAAATTTTTGATTCTGTGCAGGAAGCCTATCTTTCTGCAAAACAAGATTGTAGGGAATCAGAAATGATTTTTGTTGGTGGAAGCAACTTTGTAGTGGGAGAATTTTTAGAAAAAAATTTGGAGATTTCTAAATAAGTCGTATATTTGCACCACTCTAATCGAGAAAACAGCGACAAAGAGGGTTCTTAGCTCAGTTGGTTCAGAGCATCTGGTTTACACCCAGAGGGTCGGGGGTTCGAATCCCTCAGGACCCACAGAAAAGGAAACGAAACCTTTCAAAAAAATTCGGGTTCTTAGCTCAGTTGGTTCAGAGCATCTGGTTTACACCCAGAGGGTCGGGGGTTCGAATCCCTCAGGACCCACAGAAATCTCTCTTTTTTAAGGGAGATTTTTTTTATTTCATTACCCTTAAAAGCAATCCCAGCTTATATAAATCTAAAAACCGTAGATTTGGATTAGTCGACAAAAGATTCCTCTTAAAACTATTTTCAAAAACAGATAAAATTGCAGATACAGCAAATTTCAAAATACCAATACCAGAGATCAACTGATAGGTTTTTACAATTTTTATTTCAGATAATTTTGAGTTGAATGTTTCGTCTTTCAGTAAAATAGTGAGATTTTCCACAGATTCTTCCACCTTTTTCAGGTAAATTTCATTAGATTCAATATCGTTATTTAAAACCGGGTTTTCAATATGATTAATCGGAATATGGAGCGCTTTTAAATCCATGGCAAAAATCAGATCTTCATAACCATATTTATAAAGAGAAGTGTTGAATTGTACTTGTTCAAAAATTTTTCTGCTGATTACAAAATTATTGGTCTGAAAACTTAAATAAGGCTTTTTCTCTCTTTCAGTTAAAGACAGATTTTCTCTTTCAGAGGCAAATTTCCATCTTAAAATATACTGTGGAGAAGTTAGTTTTTGCACTGCAGTTCTTCCTCCGTAAATAACTGAAGAGGTAGTGTTTAAATTTAAAAATTCAAAATAATTTTTCAAAAAATTTTTAGAAACCAATTTTCCGTCACAATCCAGAAAAAGCAGGTAATCACCATTTGCATATTGTAAAAACAGATTCCTTATTTTAGATCTTCCAATATTTTTTTCAAGAAAAACTGACTGATCACAGAGTTGAGAGATTTCCTTATTGATTTGTTTGAATTGAGAGCCAGATGCGTCATCTATAAGAATAATTTCTGCATTAAGAGCATCTTTTTCAATTTGATGTTTCAGATCCGTAATCAGTTCTCGCACATCAAAATTATAGATGGGAATGCATACAGAGATCTTCATCAGTTATATTTTTTCTAAAATCTGCTGAATGCTGATCTCTCCAAGACAAGCCCAATCTCCACGGAAACATTCTTTATCTCCGAAAACCGAACACGGTCTGCAGCTGAGATCATTGATTTGTACTGTATCATCTTCGCTCTGTCCAAACCCTAAAAAACCCGCAAAAGGATGCGTAGATCCCCAAATGGAAACACATCTTGTTCCTACAACGCTTGCTAGGTGCATATTAGCAGAATCCATAGAGATCATCACTTCAAGTTTTGAAATTCTATCAAGCTCTTCCGAAAGACTTAGTTTCCCTGCGAGACTTTTAGTATTCGGAATCTGCTGTTCCCATTGTTCTAGGGTTTCAATCTCTTTTTTACCGCCGCCAAAAAAATAAATTGTATTTTTTTCAGAAAGAATTTTTACCAGTTCAAATGACTTTTCTAAAGGCAGCATTTTTCCTTGGTGCTGGGCAAATGGCGCAAAGCCAATTCCGGATTTTTTTTCTGAACTGGGGCGAAGCTGATGTGAAAGCTCTATTTGGAAACCCATTTCCCGGAAAACATCCGCATACCGTTCCGTTGTTTTTTTAAGACGAAATTTATTCAGATTCCAGATGTCGGTAAGCTCTTCTTTTTCTTGTTTTCCTTTATTGATTTTGAAAACTTTAAAACCTTTTCTGGTGTATATTTTATTCAAAATTTTGGTGCGGATTACATCATGCAAATCTGCGACATAATCTGGCTTGTACAGATGGATTAATTCTTTAGCAAGCCTTCTTACTCCAAAAAAACCTTTATAATCGTCAACATCAATTCCGTGGAATGTAACATTCGGAATATCAGTAAACAAGCGTTCGAAATTCTTTCTGGAAACCATCACGATTTCTACATCAGGATTCTGTTCCAAAAACTCTCTGAAAACAGGAACGGTCATGGCGACATCTCCAAATGCTGAAAAACGGTATGCTAAAATTCTGGTCACGCTTTATGATTTCAATTGATAAGCAACTGCGTAAAACTTAATCTGTTTGGTCATTGCCATCAATCCGTTGGCTCTGGAAGGCGACAAAAATTCCTGCAGACCGATTTGTGAAATAAAATCAAAATCAGAATCCAGAATTTCCTGTGTAGAATGACCACTGTAAATGCTGATGAGAAGAGAAACAATTCCTTTAGGCAAAATACCGTCCGAATCTGCATCGAAAAACAATTTTCCGTCTTTAAAGTCAGCATCAATCCACACTTTGCTTTGGCAGCCTTTAATTAGATTTTCGTCTGTTTTTTTATCATCAGCAAGCCCTTTCAGTTCTTTTCCGAGATCAATAATATACTCATATTTCTGTTCCCAGTCTTCCAGAAAGGCAAACTCGTCAATGATTTCCTGCTGTTTTTCTTTGATGGTCATATTTGGTTGGTTTCTTTTTGCAAAGATACTATTTTTAGAGTTTTTATTCTGATGAGCATCTTGGAGTTTATCTCCTTGAATGCTTCTGTTTTATTTCTTACTTTTACCATCCCAATTTTAAGACAGATTCCATGGCAAAAGCGGCGAAAAAAGAAACTCCTTTAATGACACAATACAATACCATCAAGGCGAAATATCCTGATGCACTTTTGCTTTTCAGAGTGGGAGATTTCTACGAAACGTTCGGTCAGGATGCCGTGAAAACTTCCCAGATCCTGGGAATTGTTTTAACGAAAAGAGCCAACGGAGAAGGACACATAGAATTGGCAGGATTTCCGCATCATTCTGTAGATTCTTATCTTCCAAAACTAGTAAGAGCCGGGATGAGAGTGGCTATCTGCGACCAGCTGGAAGATCCAAAATCGGTAAAAGGAATTGTGAAACGCGGTGTTACAGAACTGGTAACTCCAGGAGTAACATTTAATGACCAGGTTCTGACTTCCAAAAAAAATAATTTTCTTCTTTCGCTTCATAAAGAAAAAGAAAAATACGGAATCGCTATGGTAGATGTTTCTACCGGGGAATTTTTGGTTAGTGAAGGAAATCTTGAAAAGTTGCTTCACATTGTCAGTACTTTCGACCCTAGCGAGATTATTTATCAGCGTAGCGTTCAGATCCCTGAGCAACTTAAGAATAAGAATGTTTTCAAACTGGAAGATTGGGCTTATCAGTACAATTTTGCCTACGAAAAACTGACAAATCATTTCAAAACCAATTCATTAAAAGGTTTTGGAGTAGAAAGTTCACAACTGGCAATTACAGCTGCAGGAGCTATTTTTGCTTATCTTGTAGAAGATACCCATCATAATCTGCTCTCGCATATTACCAAAATCCAGATCATTCCGCAGGAAGATTACCTGATGATGGATCATTTTACGCTGAGAAATCTGGAAATTGTTTATCCCAGTAATCCGAAAGGGAAATCTCTTTTAGATATTATTGATAAAACTTCCACACCAATGGGAGGAAGACTGTTGAGGAGAAGAATTATCCTGCCTTTAAAGTCTGTAAATGAAATTTCCAGAAGACTTTCTCTGATTGATTTCCTTAACGAAAACGACCAGCTTAAATATGAAATTTCAATTTTATTGCGTTCCATTTCAGATTTAGACCGATTGATGGGAAAACTGGCGGCTGAAAAAATTTCACCGAAAGAATTAGGTTATCTTCGGCAGAGTTTAATCAATATTCAGAAAATTAAAGAATTGATCCATCCTCATGCAGATGTTTTGGCATGGCTTGAACCTTTAAATAATTTAGAAGAACTTATTCTTTTGCTCGAAAACCACCTGAATGAAGAGCTTCCGGTGAATCTTGCCAAAGGAAATGTGATCAAAGAAAATATTTCTGAAGAGCTAGATCATTTGCGAGGACTTCAAAGCAAAGGAAGGGGGTTTCTGGACGAAATGTGCCAGAGAGAAATCGAAAGAACCGGAATTTCCAGTCTGAAAATAGACTTCAACAATGTTTTCGGCTATTTTATTGAGGTAAGGAATACCCATAAAGATAAAGTTCCTGCGGAATGGTTGCGAAAACAAACCTTGGTAAATGCGGAGCGGTACATCACCGAAGAGCTGAAAGAATACGAAAATCAGATCTTAGGAGCGGAAGAAAAAATAAGTGTTCTGGAAAACGAACTCTATCGTAAGGTTTGCAGCGATACGATGATTTATATAGATAAAATTCAGGAAAACTCTAATATTATTGCTCAGCTTGATGTTGCTGTCGGATTATCTGAACTCGCTGTATCTGAAAGTTATACTAAGCCTATTCTCAACGAAAGTTTTGCGATTGATCTGAAAGAAGCAAGACATCCGATCATCGAAAATGCACTTCCTTTAGGCGAAAAATATATTCCAAATGATATTTTCTTAGATAAAGATTCTCAGCAGATTATTATGGTGACCGGGCCCAATATGGCAGGTAAATCGGCAATTCTTCGGCAGACGGCAATTGTTTGTTTATTGGCTCAGATCGGAAGTTTTGTGCCTGCAAAATACGCCGAAATAGGAATTTTAGATAAAATTTTCACAAGAGTAGGAGCCAGTGACAATATTTCTGCAGGAGAATCAACTTTTATGGTGGAAATGAATGAAGCTGCCAATATTCTGAATAATATTTCTGAAAGAAGTTTGATTTTATTAGACGAAATCGGGCGCGGAACCTCTACATATGATGGAGTTTCTATTGCGTGGGCAATCGCAGAATACCTTCATCAGCATCCTACTCAGGCTAAAACTTTATTTGCCACCCATTATCATGAGCTCAACGAAATGACAGTGAATTTTGAGCGAATCAAAAATTTTCACGTTTCTATTCAGGAGAATAAAGGAAATATTATTTTTCTGAGAAAACTGATTCCCGGTGGAAGCGAACACAGCTTCGGGATTCATGTGGCAAAGTTGGCGGGAATGCCTTCCAAAGTTGTCAACAGAGCGAATGAAATTTTGAAAACTCTTGAAGCAAGCCGTTCTCAAAATGGTTCTTCAGAAAACATTAAAAGAGTGACGGAAGAAAATATGCAGCTTTCTTTTTTTCAGCTGGATGACCCCGTTCTGGAAAATATCAGAGAAGAATTAACAAAAATCGATATCAATACTTTGACACCGATTGAAGCTTTGATGAAATTGAATGCGATTAAAAAGATGATCGGGAAATAACTTTTTTATAGGGAGGAGTTTAATATTTTTTAGAAACCAGCGGAAAGTAATATAAATATCTTACAGACTCACCATTCAGCTTTGCAGGTTTCCATCGCTCAAAAATTCTTCTCATTCCCATTTCTGCTTCTTTAGCGTGTTTTTTATTGGTTCCGACTGCGGTTACATTTCTCACATAGCCATTTTTTTCAACAATGAAATACAGTCTGGTGTCTATTTTTTCTTTATGTTTTAAATCTAAAGTCTGGATATTTTCGAAATATTTTTTGTGAAAAGCTTTCATTCCTCCCGGAAATTCGGGTAATTCATCTACTTTTGTAACCACGCCCTTCATATCCAATTTTGTTTTTATAAATTCAAGGTCAGGAATCTCTGAGAGACTGACGGGTTGATTTTTTTGCGTGTTTGTTTCGCTTACATTCGAAGAATTGTTTGTTTGTGCAAAATATAACGTGCTGAAGGTTATTGCTAAAAGCGGAAAAAATTTTTTCATAATAGTGAAATATTTATCTCTGTGTTTAATTTTGTTTAACAAAATTTGTTCCATTATATTAGAAACATTTTTGCTAATTTTGAGTATGAAGAAATTACTTGTTTTAATTGTTCTTTTTTGCAGCGGTTCTTTTTTGATTTCACAAAATAAAAAATTTATTAGTGATGTTCCTCTTATTCAATATGAACTTCTTCAGGATAAAATCAAAGAGAACAAAGATGTCTTACTGGTTCTTAATTTTTGGTCGACTACTTGTGCTCCTTGCGTGAAAGAACTCCCGGATTTTATAGAAATCAATAATAAATTCAGTGGTAAAAAGAATTTTAAAATGCTTTTGGTTTCTCTTGACAGAGCAAAAGATAAAGAAAAAGTCATACGATTTATTGAGAATAAAAATCTGACAGCCGAAGTTATCATTTTAGATGATATTAAGAGAATGAACACATGGATTCCTGCTTTTGAAGAAAAATGGGAGGGCAATATTCCTGTGACGATTATCTATAAAAATTCAGAAAAAATACATTTTAACGATGGGGAAATGTCAAAAGAAGAGTTGGAAAGAATTATCGAAAAAAATTTGAATTAACTACAAACAAAACTTTATAATAATTACGAAAATATGAAAAATCTAAAATTTTTAGTAACGCTGATCGCAGTCTTCAGTATCAGTACCCTTTCTTTTGCTCAAAAAGCAGCAGCAAAAAAAGAAACAACAGAAAAAAGCACGTCAAAGAAAGGATATCAGATTGGAGATATAGCCACAGATTTTAGGCTGAAAAATATCAACGGAAAAATGGTCTCACTAAGTGATTTTGATAATGCAAAAGGTTTTATTGTCATTTTTACCTGTAATCATTGTCCATATGCGAAAAAATACGAAGAAAGGATCATTGAGCTAGATAAGAAGTTCAAGGAAATGGGGTATCCTGTAATTGCCATAAATCCTAATGATCCTAATGTACAGCCGGAAGACAGCTACATCAATATGATAGAAAGAGCAGCAGAGAAAGGTTTTACATTCCCTTATCTTCTGGATGAAGAACAGAAAGTTTTTCCGCAGTATGGAGCGACAAAAACACCGCATGTTTTTGTACTGCAAAAAGATGGCGAGAGAAATATTGTAAAATACATAGGAGCAATTGATAATAATTATGAAAATCAGGATGATGTTTCTGAGCGATATGTCCAGGATGCAGTGTATGCTTTGGCAAACGGACAGGAGGTGAAAACTTCAAAAACAGTAGCTATTGGATGTTCAATAAAAGTAAAAAAATAGAATTGATATGATTTCGGCGGCCTTTGGCCGCCGAAATTTATATTTTTCCTGTGAGAATTATTAATCACAGATAATACATATAAAAAACAAGTGGATAAAGAAGAATTGCCATTTCGGTTTGATTATAAATATTTTCTGGCTACTATTTTAATATTCCTAACAGAAGTTTTAATTGCCACCGTCTTAAAAGATAATTTTTTTATCAGAGCTTATCTCGGAGATGTAATCGTAGTGATGTTGCTTTATACGTTTGTAAAAAGCTTTTTTACGGTAAACGATACAAAACTCATCTTGGGAATTTTTGCCTTTTCCTGTGTTGTTGAATTTGCCCAATATTTTAATGTAGCCGAAAAATTAGGCTTCCAACCGGGAAGCCTAATGTATATTGTGATCGGAAATTCTTTTTCCTGGGTTGATATTGCGTGTTATGCTGCAGGATGTTTGCTGCTTTATTTATTGGTAAGATTAAGGAAGTGAAAATTATCTTCCAAATTTGGCATATTGTCTTCTGCATATTGATTTTCAGAATCAGTCAAAAAAATGTCCAAATGCTGTTATCAAAAGGATTTTTGAAGTATTTAAGATGTTTTTTGGGGCGCAAACATTTAATCAATATTTATTGTGATGGGTAGTTTAAACCTAAACCGGTATTCCGTTAAGTTTTGCAGGCTTCCATTTGGTTTTTGATATTTTTTTCAGAGTACGTGCCATTTCCTTATTCATTGACTTATTGGCACCAATCGTTGTAATTTCGGTAATTGAACCTTGCTGATCTATAACAAATCTCACTTCTGATTTTATCTGTCCTTTACCCGCTACCTTTTCTATCTTGAAAGTTTCAGTAAATTTTTTTCGAAAAGCATTCAATCCACCCGGATATTCTGCCTTGTCCGCAAGGTTTTCGTAAACTGTATTTTTCAGTACTTTCTTTTTCCTGATTCTGTATTACCTCCTGAGAAAACAAGGTCATAGAACCTAGGAATGCCAATAGAATAAACGTTTTTTTCATAAATATTTTTAGTTTAAATTCAAATCCTGCGCAATCAGCCAAGCCTCACTCCAGCAAGCCTGAAAATTAAAACCACCAGTTACGGCATCAATGTTTAAAACTTCCCCTGCAATATAGAAATTCTGAAGAATTTTCGAAGACATATTTTTAAAATTAATTTCCTTTAAATCTACACCACCTGCTGTTACAAATTCATCTTTAAAAGTCGATTTTCCGGTTACATTAAATTTCTTTTTGCATAAATTTTCCACAACTGTCTGCATTTCTTTTCCTGAAATTTGTGCGACTTGTTTGTTTAAATTAATATTTGAAACTTCTAAAACTCTTTGCCAGAAACGATTTGTTACATCAAAAATTTTCGCTTGTCCTATAGTTTTTTTAGGGTTGGATATTTTAAAATTCTGAAACAGTTCTTCTGCTTCACCCATGTCTTTTGAGATAAAATTTACTTCAATCTCAAAATTGTATTTCACTTTTGCCAAATTAATTGCTTCCCAAGCCGAGATTTTAAGAATTGCAGGTCCCGAAAGTCCCCAATGTGTAATTAATAATGGTCCGCTTTCTTCAGTTTTCAGTTTTGGAATAGATGTTTCTGCCACTTCGAAACTCGTTCCTGCCAAATCTTTCAGCAGCGGATCTTTAATATTGAAGGTGAAAAGAGAAGGAACTAAATCAATGATTTTATGTCCTAAATTTTGAATCATTTTTAAAGATTTCGGGGAACTTCCTGTTGTATAAATTACGAAATCAGTTTCAAAATCGCCTAAACTTGTTTTTACTATATATTTTTCATTCAGTTTTTCAATTTCTTTTACCGAACATTTGGTTTTTACTTCAACATTTTTCTGTTGAATTTCATTCAGAAAAGTATTGATAATGGTCTGCGAAGAATTGCTTTCAGGAAAAACTCTATTATCATTTTCGATCTTTAACGAGATTTTTCGGTTTTCAAACCACTCCATTGTATCTCCCGGCTGAAATTTGGTGAATACACTTAGCAATTCTTTGTTTCCGCGTGGGTAAAACTGTACCAGTTCTCTCGGATCAAAACACGCATGGGTAACATTACAGCGTCCGCCTCCCGAAATTTTTACTTTCTGAAGAACATCTGAATTTTGTTCCAGTATCGTGATTTTATATTTCTTTTCGTCCAGATTTGCAGCGCAGAAAAAACCTGATGCACCACCCCCGATAATGATTATTTGCTTCATAAATTAGTAATCTTATGCTGAAGATTATTTTTGCAAAACTACAATTTTTATAAACCATCTTATTTGAGTAATTTTGAGGAATATAATTTCATAAACTTTGAGACAAAAATCTTAAAAGTATCAGATACTTATATGTCTATATTTTAAAACAAATTTTTAAATGATATTCTACCATAAATTCGAAGTTCGTTGGAGTGATCTTGATGCCAACAAGCATTTAGCAAATTCATCTTATGTTCAGTACTGTGCGCAAACCAGAATGGCTTTTATGAAGCAGGAAAAAATGGGCGTTACCCAAATGAGCCGATGGGGAATTGGCCCGGTGATTATGCATGAAAGATTTTCTTTTTTTAAAGAAATATTTGCAGATCAGACCGTGATTGTAAGTCTGGAAATTGATGCCTGTGCTGAAGATTCTTCTATTTATCGTTTTGTGCACAAATTTTATCTTCCCGATGGTTCGCACTGTGCTACAGCAGAAGCAACCGGCGTGTGGATTGATACGATGCTGAGAAAAATGACAACGCCACCGGATGATGTGGTAGAAGCAATCAATAAATATAAGTCTCCTGAAACAGTGGTCTTAACAAAAGAAGATTTTAAAAAACTTCCTTTCCGTCCGGAAAATATTGATCCGCAAGCGTTCAATGTATAAACTCAAAGTGCAAGATTTAAAGCTGGTAAAACATCTATCATCTAACTTTCTGCATCCAACAATAATAATTAAAATTTATGTTTGAAGATAAAAATCCACAACTAACACCGATTTCGAAATTAGGAGAATTCGGATTGATAAAGCATTTAACGGAATTTTTTCCTTTATCCAACGAATCTTCTGAGGTTGGAGTAGGAGATGATGCTGCAGTAGTCAATCCCGGAAACAAAAAAGTAGTTTTAACAACCGATGTTTTGGCAGAAGGGGTTCATTTCAATTTAGGATATGTTCCGTTGAAACATTTAGGCTACAAAGCGGTGGTGGTAAACCTAAGTGATATTGCAGCAATGAATGCAACTCCAACACAGATTTTGGTTTCTTTGGCAGTTTCCAACCGTTTTCCCGTGGAAGCTTTAGAAGAAATTTACGCTGGAATTCAGGCTGCCTGTGGAAGATATAAAGTAGACTTAATTGGCGGAGACACAACAAGCTCCAATTCCGGTTTGGTGATGAGCATTACAGCAGTTGGAATCGAGAATGAAGAAAATATTGTGAAAAGAAATGGTGCGAAACCCAACGACTTACTTGTCGTAACAGGTGATTTGGGGGGAGCGTATATGGGACTTCAGGTTTTGGAAAGAGAACATGCTGTTTTCTTGGCGGATCCCAATATGCAGCCTGAAATGGAAGGCTTCGACTATATTTTGGAAAGACAATTGAAGCCGGAAGCAAGAACAGATGTCAAAGGAATTTTGGAACAATTGGACATCAAGCCAACGTCTATGATTGATATTTCAGACGGTTTGGCTTCGGAAATTCTGCATCTATCTGATCAGTCAAAAGTTGGTTTCAGATTGTATGAAGAGAAAATTCCGATGGATAACTTAACGATTACTACAGCGGATGATTTTAATCTGAATCCTGTAATGACAGCTTTAAGCGGTGGAGAAGATTACGAATTACTATTCACAATTTCGCCGAATGATTTTGATAAAATAAAAAACCATCCAGATTTTACCATCATCGGTCATGCTGTTGAAAAAGAAGACGGGAATCTTATGGTGGCAAGAGGTTCTAATCAATTGGTTGCGTTGACGGCGCAAGGGTGGGATGCCTTTTTAGGCAATCAAAAAGAAGATTAAAAAAAAATTATTTAATTTTAAATATTGTAAACCGCTGCAATTTTGTAGTGGTTTTTGTTTTAAATAATTAATTTGCAATTGAAAAATCGGTTGATGAAATTGTTAATTTATGCTCTTTTCTTATTCATTATGTCTTGTCAAGGAATCAATCAAAATGATGTTTATGGCAAGTATTCGCCCATGTCATATAAAAACACTTTTGATACATTAATTATTAAAAAAGAAGGTAAATATAGAAGGGTGGTTTATGATAAAATGGAAACAAAACTTTTAGATTATGAGTCTACATATAGTTTAGAGGGTAATTTAATTAATTTTGATAGTTTCTATTTTAATCTAGATAAAGATTTAGTTGCTTTCCCAAATGATGTTAAAGATGTTGATATGACTTTTACAACATATTTTGAAGAAATTGATGGAAATGTAAGCCTTTGTTTTGGCTATCATGAAGGAGAAAATTGCTATAAAAAAAATATAGTGTTAGATAAATAAAAAATCCAGCTCAAAAATGAACTGGATTTCGACTTATATTTTAATATTCTACGCTTTCACAATATTCACAATTACCTCAACCGCTTTCTCCATACTTTCCAAAGCTACATATTCATACGGTCCGTGAAAATTCATTCCACCGGCAAAAATATTCGGACAAGGCAATCCCATATAGGATAATTGCGCTCCGTCTGTTCCGCCTCTGATCGCTTTGATTTTCGGCTCGATTCCCGCTTCTTTCATTGCTTTTGCAGCAAGATCTATAATATGCATTTTGCCTTCGAACTGCTGTTTCATATTGCGGTACTGTTCCTTAATTTCCACTTCTGCCGTTCCTTCACCGTGTTTCTCATTAAACTCCGCAACTTTCTGCTCCATGAATTTTTTTCTTGCTTCAAATTTTTCATCGTCATGATCACGGATGATGTATTGAAGTTTACATTCGGAAACATCAGATGTTACATCCATCAAATGATAAAAACCGTCAAAACCTTTTGTGGTAGAAGGGGTTTCGTTTGCTGGTAAAGACTGAATAAATTCTGCAGCCAAAAGACTTGCATTCACCATTTTTCCGAAAGCATAACCTGGATGTACACTCAATCCGTGGATTTTCACCACCGCTCCCGCTGCGTTGAAGTTTTCATATTCCAGCTCACCCACTTCGCTTCCATCCATCGTATAAGCGAATTCTGCCCCGAATTTTGCTACATCAAATTTGTGTGCACCTCTTCCGATTTCTTCATCCGGAGTAAAACCAAGCGCCATTCTTCCGTGCTTAATTTCCGGATGAGCGATTAAATATTCTGCTGCTGTTACAATTTCTGCACAACCCGCTTTGTCGTCTGCACCGAGAAGTGTATTTCCGTCAGTCGTAATTAAAGTCTGGCCGATATGTTTTTTTAAACTTTCAAATTTTGAAGGGGATAAAGTGAAATTGGTTTCTTTATTTAAAACTAAATCTTCACCCTGATAATTTTCCCAAACCTGAGGCTTTACATCTTCACCACTGAAATCCGGTGATGTGTCATAATGCGAAATAAATCCAATAGTTGGCTTATCATTACTTTCAAGATTTGAAGGGATATATCCCATAATATAGCCGTTTTCGTCAATAGAGACATCTTCCAGACCAATCATTTTCAGCTCTTCTACAATATAATTGGCGATGTTCCACTGTCTTTCTGTAGAAGGTGTGGTTTCGCTTTCGGCATCACTGGTTGAA
This sequence comes from Chryseobacterium echinoideorum, assembly GCF_007474535.1. Taxonomy (GTDB): domain Bacteria; phylum Bacteroidota; class Bacteroidia; order Flavobacteriales; family Weeksellaceae; genus Chryseobacterium; species Chryseobacterium echinoideorum. The sequence goes on from NZ_VKNW01000009.1 coordinate 65,048, forward strand.
TATATTTTTACATAGCTGATAAAACGGTTCAGCAGTTTTTCTCTCCACATTGAGTTGAATTCTATTGTACTCATTTTGAATTATAAATTTTAACAAAGTTAGCAAATTTGAGAGAGGCAGCCGGCTATTTGTGGATTAATATCTTTCTGTAAAATTTTAAATAAAAATTAAACTACTGATAGTCAGTGTTTTGATGGTTTTGTTTGATTAGATAACCAAATAGTTTAGTTTTATTATATTTGAGAAAACCAAAAGTAAATGTTTCTTACCGAATGTCCCAGAGACGCAATGCAGGGTTGGGATGAGTTTATTCCGACCAGTAAAAAAATAGATTACATCAATTCACTAATGGAAGTTGGCTTTGATGTGCTTGATTGTGTGAGTTTCGTTTCTCCCAAAGCAATTCCGCAAATGGCAGACTCTGCCGAAGTTGCCGAAAATATCGACAAATCTTTATCCAATACCAAAGTTTCTGCTATTGTAGGTAATTATCGTGGTGCTGAAAAAGCGCTGAAACACCAATCTGTAGATATTTTAGGCTTCCCCTTTTCTATTTCTGAAACTTTTCAGCACAGAAATACCAATAAAAATCAGGAAGAAGCGTTCAGCGATATTGTAAAAATTATCGAACTGACGAAAACCGAAAACCGAGAGTTTAACCTTTATTTTTCCATGGCATTTGGAAATCCTTATGGCGAAATGTGGAAGTGGCAAGATGTAGATTTCTGGGCTCAGAGGTTTTCGGAAATTGGTGTTAAAAATATTTTACTTTCTGATACTACGGGAGTTGCAACTACAGAAACCATCTCTGTTTTATTTGAAAAGCTTCCTGCAAAATATCCTGAAATTGATTTTGGAGCGCATTTTCATAACCGATATGAAGAGTCGTATTCTAAACTGAAAGCAGCTTACAATCAAGGTTGCAGAAGATTTGATTCAGCAATCAAAGGAATTGGCGGCTGTCCGATGGCGAAAGACGATTTAGTAGGAAATATGCCGACCGAACAGGTGATTAATTTTATGAGCGTTGAAAAAGCGGAACATAAATTGAACTTACTGAATTTCGAAAGTTCTTATAATAAGGCGAAAGATATTTTTCATTTTTAGGTCATGAATAAATTTTGTTTAGTCCTTTTAATCTTTACCTACTCAAGTTTTTTTTCTCAGAAAGTTTTGAAACTATTTAATGAACAGAATTTTGATGAAATCACTAAACTGGAAAAAGAAAGTGGAAATCTCAGTGGAGAAGAACTTTATTATCTTGGTTATGCTTTTTTTAGTAAGGAAAATGACCTGAAGGCAATTGAATATTATGATAAAGCTTTATCAAAAGGATTTGATAACCCTATGTTGTATTTTCAAAAAGGTTATTCACAAATGTTTTTAAAACAATATGATCAAGCTTTAGAAAATATAAATAAGGCTATTTCAAAAGCTCCTCTTGCAGAATTTTATGTCGAGAAGGCAAGAATTTACAAAATAAAGGAAGATGTTATCAATGAAGAGAAAACATATGTTGAAGGTCTTCAAAACTCAAAACTAAAAGATGATAACTGGTATCTTGAATTAATAAAGAATGCCGGAAATTTCTATTATGCACAAATTAAAAACTTCCCAAAATCTGAAAAGGTTTATGAGGATGGAATATCCGCATATCCTAATGAGTATATCTTATATGAAAAATTCATTAAAGCTTTAAATGCTCAAAATAAATTTGCAGAAGCCGATAAAGTTTTTGATCAAATGAAAGTTTTTTATTCTGAGAAAAAGCTGTCCGAAGATAATATGAAATTTAAAAATCTTGCCGTTGACGAATTCGAATGGAATAATCAATGGGTGAATGTTTACAAATCTTTTGAGAAACCTAAAAAAACACTCGAATCAATTTATAAAGTCTATTTGATTGATAAAACAGGAGAAAAAATAGAACGTAAATTCAATATTGAAAAAACTCTTCAAATCAAAAAAACAGATGCTGAATTTGTTATATGCGAAGAATCTAAAGGAACTCATCAACTTATCCTATAGGATTTAAAAATGATAGTTTTACTCTCGAAGATTTACGGATTCAAATAAAAAAGATCCTTGACAAAAACTAAAGAACAAAAATAATTTTATGACCTCAAAAATAACATATACAGGAGATTTAAGATGTTCAGCAGAACATTTGCAATCGGGAATCATCATCGAAAGTGATGCGCCAACCGATAACCACGGTAAAGGTGAAAAGTTTTCACCAACAGATCTTTGTGCGACTTCTTTGGCAGAATGTGCATTGACAACCATTGCGATTCTCGGAAAAGACAAAGGAATCAATATTGACGGCGCATACTGTACTTTGCAAAAAATTATGAAAACAGAACCAAGAAGAATTGGAGAGATTGTTTGTAATTTTGTTTTTTCGGATATCTATTCAGACAAAGAAAAAGCGTTTATAGAAGAAACCGCTCACAATTGTCCGGTGGCAAAAAGTCTCCATCCGGAATTAGTTCAGACGATGATTTTCATTTATCAATAAGCAATTGCCGCAGTTAGCCGTAATTTTAAAAAAGATGGACGCAAGAGAAATTATTAAGTCTATATATATTGACTTACCATTTGACGAAAATGTTGAACTAAAAGATAATGAACTTATTTGGATTGATAATTTTGGTGGAGAAAATTCGGTTTCTATAAAAGATATTGCGTTTAATGAAAAAAGTTTCGCTTGGTGGCAATGTAATTCTGCTGGACTTGATTCCGTATTTTTGAAATTAAATCCTCAAATTTTAGTAAATTGGAAAATCCCATTAAATACTATGGGGCAACCTTCTTGGGGTTGTCAAAATATATTTTTCTATAAAAACTATCTAATTGTCAAATATAAAGATAAGCATTCCGATAGAATACTTTTTTTAAACACTAATAATTTGAATATTGAAGAAATATTAACAACATCATATTATTGGAAAAATATAAAACTTATAGAAAACGTACTTTATATCTGGGACCGAAAAGGAGAAGAATGTATTGAAGTAGAAATTTTTGAAAACAAATTAGAAAGAAGAATTACTAATTTAATAAATTTAAATAAAGCAGGAATTAATTTAGAAAATTAGTAAAAAAAATACCACAATTTAAAATATGATTCCAATCATTTCGCCAAAACAATTTAGAGAACTTCCCGCAGAAAAACTTGTTATTCTTGATTCAAGAACAGGTAAAAATGCTCATCAAAATTATATTCAAAAGCACATTAAAGATGCAAGATTTATCGATTTGGATAAAGATTTAGCTGAAACTGTTTAAAATCCGGCTTTTGGTGGAAGACATCCGCTTCCGAGTATCGAAAAATTTGCAGAAACAATTTCTAATCTTGGAATTGCTGAAGATTCTCACATTGTAATTTATGATGATAAAAATGGAGCAAATGCGGCGGCAAGAGCTTGGTGGATGCTGAAATCATTCGGTTTTGAAAAAGTTCAGGTTTTGGATGGCGGAATTCAGAATGCTGAAAAAGAAGGATTGGAATTTTCATCGGGTGAGGAAACTTTTCAAAGATCAGAACTCATTAAAAATAAAAATTGGCTTCTTCCTCAATCGGCTTTGGAAGATGTTGAAAATGAGATTTTAAACCATTCTGCTACGGTGATTGATGTGAGGGATTCTTATCGTTTTAGAGGAGAATCTGAACCGATTGATCTGGTCGCAGGTCATATTCCGGGAGCGATTAATATTCCTTTTTCTGAAAACTTGGATGAAGGCGGAAACTTTTTAAAGGCTGAAATTCTAAGAGCAAAATATCTAAAATATTTAGAAAACAAACCTGAGAAATAATTATCCATTGTGGTTCGGGAGTTACAGCTTGTCATACAATTTTAGCTCTTGTACATGCAGGTTTTGAAATCCCAAATTTATACGTTGGTTCATGGAGCGAATGGAGCAGAAGACAGGGCAAGGAAATTGCGAAAGGTGTTTAGAAGATTAATTTACAGTTTATGAGAATCTCAATAGTAATTTTACAGATTTTTCACTCCGCTCGGAATGACACAACGTATAAATAAAAAAAGCTGCCAAAAATGGACAGCTCATATATTTTTTGATGAAATAATTGTTTCACAATTAAAAAAACTTCCAGCATCCCGCTTCCATCTTCCTAACTTTTATAGCATTCCCAGTTCAAACTTCGCTTCTTCGCTCATCATATCTTTGTTCCAGCTTGGTTCAAAGGTAAGTTCCAAATCTACATCGCTTACATTTTCTACGGCTTTTACTTTATCTTTTACTTCTTGTGGCAGAGTTTCGGCAACCGGACAGTTAGGCGTTGTTAAAGTCATAATAATTTTCACATCACCTATTTCTGAAATCTGAACATCATAGATGAGCCCCAATTCATAGATGTCTACCGGAATTTCCGGATCATAAACGGTTTTTAGTACTCTGATAATTTCTTCTCCTATATCTGCGATCTGATCGTCTGTAAATTTCATTTTTAATTTAATCTAAATTCAAATTTCTTTGCAATAAATCTTCCTGACGCATTCGTCTGAAAATATTTGCCAAAGTTAAGACATCTTTTTCACAATAGTCAACTATTCGGGGCAAGTCTTTTTCTATGTAATAAATTGATGAAACCATTGATCCGTCAATGTCATCTTTCGGGGTAGGAATTCCGAAAACATAAGCCAAAAGCTCAAGCGAAACATAACTTTTATAATCTCCGAATTTCCATAGTTCCATGGTATCAATATGCGGGATTTCCCATGGCTTTTTCCCAAACATCTGAAAAGGTTTTGGTGGCATTATTCCATTAATCAAAAAGCGTCTTGCAATCCACGGAAAATCAAACTCTTTTCCGTTATGGGCGCAAAGAATTACATCACGAAGTCTGGGGCTGTTAAAAATCTCTCCAAACTCCATCAGAATTTTCTTCTCATCATGCCCTGCGAAGCTTTTTATTTTGATGGTTTCATTTTTCTCGAGCATTCCGATACTGATACAGATAATTCTTCCAAACTCAGCCATGATTCCTGCTTTTTCGTAAAAATCTTCGGGAGAAATTTCGTCTTTGCGCTGAAACTTTGTTTTTTTATCCCAAAGTTTTTGCTCGACTTCAGATAGATCTTCCCATGATCCTGCATTGGGAACCGTTTCAATATCTAGGAATAGAATTTTTTCTAAAGGAATGTTGTGTATCATTATTTTTTAATGAAAGTTATGGCATAATATATGAAATAGCAAAGCATTATACTAAACAAAATACTATTTTTATGAAAAAGCTATTAATTTTATGCAGCAGTGTTTTCTTATTGAGTGTCACCTCTTGTAGTGATAGTACAGATGAAATCGCAACTTCAGCAACTCTAAACGTAAGACTTACAGATGGACCTGCAGATTATGATGCTGTAAATATTGATATTCAGAGAATAGAGATCAACAGCAACGGACAGTGGTTTGAACTTAATTTTCCTAATCCCGGAATTTATAATCTTCTTGATTTAAAGAATGGTGCAGATGTCTTTTTAGGACAAGCAATATTACCTGCCGGAAATGTTTCTCAGATGAGAATGATTTTAGGTTCCAATAATAGTTTAATCAAAAATGGAATAGTCTATCCACTTCAAACGCCATCCGCACAGCAAAGCGGATTAAAGTTTAACTGGAATCAAAACCTTTCTGGTAACGGAGCTTATAATGTATGGTTAGATTTTGATGCAGGTCGTTCTATTGTAACTACAGGAAATGGGTCTTTTATCTTAAAACCTGTTATCAAGGCATTCTCTGAACTTACAAACGGACAAATTAAAGGATATGTGAAGCCTCAGAATGCCCATGCAGTAGTGCATGCCATTGTTGCATCTGATACCATTGCTACCGCTATTCCCAATCCGGACGGATTTTTCATGTTTTCAGGTTTGAATCAAGGTAATTATACTGTATCGTATGATGCAGATAATACAACCGGGTATATGGATGAAAATGCAAATAATGTTTCGGTATCATTTGGACAAATTACCAATTTGGGAATCAAAACCTTACATCAATAAATACCTAGCCAACAGGCAAACCATTTTTAGAAAGAAGTGATGTTGTAAGCAGCGTCACTTCTTTTGTGTTTTCACCATACACCCCTAAAACTAAGCATTCGCTGAAGAAATTAGCAATTTGCTTTTTGGGGAAGTTTACCACTGCCAAAATTTGCTTTCCCAACAAATCTTCTTTTTTATAAAGTGCTGTAATCTGTGCCGAAGATTTTTTAATCCCTAAATCTCCGAAATCAATCTCCAGTTGGTAAGCAGGCTTTTTTGCTTTTTCAAAATCGTTGACTGAAATTATTGTACCACAGCGTATATCTATCTTTTCAAAATCTGACCAGGAAATTTCAGGTTTTATTTTCATTTTAAATAATTACTATTATAACAAAATTATCAAAAAATAGACACAAAAAATTTTCAAAATACCAATTTCAAAACAGAATTTTTTATAATTTTACTCAAAACACATACAGATGTTGATAAAAATTTACGGAAGTGCCATTTTTGGAGTGTCAGCTCAAACGATTACCATTGAAGTAAACGTCGATACGGGCGGTGTTGGCTATCATCTTGTAGGCTTGCCAGACAACGCCATCAAAGAGAGCAGTTACAGAATTTCGGCAGCTCTTAAAAACGTAGGATACAAAATTCCCGGTAAAAAAATTACCATTAATATGGCTCCTGCTGATTTGCGGAAGGAGGGATCATCTTATGATCTGAGTATAGCTATAGGAATTTTGATTGCATCTGATCAGATTGTAGCTGAAAATGTACATGATTATATCATTATGGGTGAGCTTTCTCTGGATGGAAGTCTGCAGCCAATAAAAGGAGTTCTGCCAATTGCCATTCAGGCTCGTGAAGAAGGCTTTAAAGGAATTATTTTACCAAAACAAAATACAAGAGAAGCTGCCATTGTCAATAATCTTGATGTATATGGTGTGGAAAACATAAAGGAAGTTATTGATTTTTTTAATGAAGGAAAACCTCTTGAAAAAGTAGTTTTAGATACAAGAAAAGAATTTCAGGAAAAAATAAACCAGTTTCCGTTTGATTTTTCTGAAGTAAAAGGGCAGGAAACCGCAAAACGAGCAATGGAAGTTGCCGCAGCAGGAGGACACAATATTATTCTCATCGGGCCGCCCGGAAGCGGAAAAACAATGCTGGCGAAAAGAGTTCCTAGTATTTTGCCTCCTCTGACTTTAAAAGAAGCTTTAGAAACCACCAAAATACATTCTGTTGCGGGAAAAATGGGAACAGAAACATCTTTAATGACAGTTCGCCCATTCCGTTCACCCCATCACACTATTTCAGATGTGATTGTAGTTTAAAAGGAGGTCTGTATATTTGCTAAAATTTTTAATATGGATAAGGTTTGTATTTATGCAAGGGTTAGTTCAACAGATGGTAAACAGGATTACACTCGTCAAATAAATGAATTGGAAGAGTTAATAATCAGATCAGGATATTCTAAAGAACAAATAGATGTTTATTCTGAGATGGTTTCCGGTTATAAAAAAAAAGAAGAAGACAGACCGGAACTTAATAAATTACTTTCTACAATAAGAACAAATCCAAATTCTTACAAAAAAATATTTGTAAGTGAAATTAGTAGATTAGGAAGAGATCCTAAATACACTCGTGATATTATTGAAGAACTAACTGAACTTAAAGTCAATGTTCATATCAAATCTTTACAATTAGATACGCTAGACTCCAATGGTAAGAGAAGTATGATTACTAGTATTATTCTACAAGTACTTATAGAATACGCAAATCTTGAAGCAGAGACGTTCAAAGAAAGATCAAAATCCGGTCTTTTGAAATCAGTTCGTTCGGGAAGGATGGGCGGTGGTGTATATTATCCCTATGGATACACAAAAGACGAGAATAAAATGATGGTGATCAATGATGAAGAGGCAATTATAGTAAAAAAGATTTTTGATTGGTACGAGAGTGGTTTTGGAACAAAGGTTATTAGTAATTTACTAAATGATGAAAATATACCAACACGTTCAAACAAAATATTTGGTGATCGAATTTTAAAGTTTGCGGTTCAGAAAAAGGCGTCAGATGTTAAATGGACAGACAAAGTAGTACATGATATTTTAAGAAATACATCATATATTGGACAAAGAAAATTTCTAAAACATATCGTTCCTTGCCCTCAGATTATCGATATCTCTCAATTTGAGAAATGTGGTGAACTTTTGGTAAGTAAGAGGTCTAAGGGAAATACATTATATACTTACATTTTAAAAGATATCTTAAAATGTGGTAACTGTCAAAGAAACTATTTCGGAAAATTTAAACCTAACAATCATGATGACAAGGTTTATAAATGTTCGTCCACTAGAAATAGGAATGGTGGATGTGGACAAACCGGAATTAATATCAAACTTATTGAAAGTACAATCTATCATTTCTCTTGTATTATGATTAACTTGTTGAATTTTATTAATTTAACAGATGAAACAATACAAAGTATTGAAAAGAAAAACGAAATTATCAAGAACAATATTAAAAGTGAAGAATATTTGGTTTCTCAACTTATGTCACGTAAAGAGAAACTATTTGATTATTTTTTATCATCAGACATGGATAAATCTAATTTCGATAAAAAAGAATCTCAATTATTAAAGGAAATCGAACTGAAAACAAAAAAAATAAATTTATTTAAGAAAACTTTGGAAACAAATAATAACCAATTACGGAGAGGTTCAGAGAATAAATTTATTAATTCAGCGAGTGATCGTCAACAATTACATCAAAATCTAAAAAAAATATATGAAAAGATAAGTATTATTGAGACTAATTTTGACCACGTTAAATTAAAACTAAGATTTTCGTTACACAACAATAATTTTGTTGATTGTGAACTACTTCTTGATAAAAAAGGTATCAGATTAAAAAATAAAAGATACCGATATAAGGTTTATTTAATCGAAGGAAACTTTAATGAAAAGTATTTTTCTGTGTTTGGTTCAAAATATAAGAAGGCGAACAAATATGTTGTACCAACAGATGAGGGAGAGACATATAATTACTCTCTTAAAGAAATTTTAAGAAAATATGAGGACTTAGACCAATATTCAAAAGATAGTATGGATCAAAAATTTCAAGAATATTTGAAGAGACTAATTTTGGCTAAACCGTTTGAATTTGGAGAATGGTTTGAGTTAGATGATGAGTTTCTTTTGGATGTAATATGAAATATCAACCTAAGGTTTTCTGAATACTTTTACATTAGGACTAACGAATTTATCAATCTCAGTAAAATTAGAAATATCTATACCTACCAATCTTAAAAGGTTTCTTATATTTTCACCTATTAGATTACCCTTTATAGATAATGGATGATCAAAAACAATCTGTACATCTAATAGTCCGTCATCGTTTATAAACCAATTGCAATAGACTGCGAGCGGTCTATCTCCATCCCATTTGTCTTTTGACATTCTGTAATTTAACGCTTTACAAGCGAAGTATATATTATTTTGAACAGAGAACTCATTGATATTTTTCATTTTATCCAAATAATATTCAATATTAGAAACAATTGAATCCGATTCAAGTATAAAATTAGCTACACCACTTTCAATAATAATTTCACCATTTACCTTACAATTACGTTTTTCAGCAGATAAGTTTGAACCTGAAAAAACATTAATTTTTTGATCGTTGGAAAGTTCAATCATCCCAGATTTTTCACCGCTGAGGACATTCAGTAGTTCAAATTTCCATCCAATTTTAATACAGTTTTCTTCAGTTCTTTTAAAACGATCTATGTTTATAAGATAATCATTAACAAACGATTTCTCAATTTGTTTTACACTTTGGGTAATAATTTCTTGTGCGTTTTCCCCTAAAATTTCGATAGCCCTACTTAGAGATATCTTATTTTCTAAAAAGTCAGCGTTGTGTTGTTTAACGGATATTTTCAACTCCTTTTTGGTACCGGACAAATCTTCCAAAAGAACATAAATATCGGTTTTACATTCTCCCCGAGATGGTCTGGGTTTACCTACTTTTTTAACAAGATATTGGATGTTATTTAGAGTTATCGACTCTGAGTCTAAGAATAATTGTAGAATGTGTTTTTCTGTGTTACTATAATTTGTCATAATTCTCTAAGATCTCACTGAGACGTATTTCTAGTGCGGTTGATAGTTTATGGGCAACCTCTAATGAAACTTTTCTTTTACCTTGTTCAATATCACTTATATAGGTTCTGTCAACTTCTGATTTAAGTGCTAACTGTTCTTGGGAAATACCTTTTTCCTGCCTGATTTGAAATATTTTTTTCCGAAGAATTCGCTAATATTCATAGTTTATAAAATTCCAAAATACATTAGAGATGTGCAATAGACAGTAGTCGACAAACGATTGAGTTTTTTTTTATACTTTTGAAGAAAATTTGTGGTTATGAGAATTTCATCATTCTTTGCAGGAGCAGGAGGATTAGATTTAGGATTTAAGAAGGCTGGATTTGAAATAGTCTACGCAAATGAATATGATAAAACTATTTGGAATACTTACGAAGAAAACCATCCTGAAACCTTTTTAGATAAAAGAAGTATTGTGGATGTACATTCTGATGATGTTTTCGACTGTGATGGTATTATAGGGGGTCCTCCATGTCAAAGTTGGAGTGAGGCAGGGGCATTGAAAGGTATAAATGACAAAAGGGGACAATTATTTTTTGATTTTATTAGGATTCTTGAAGCGAAACAACCTAAGTTTTTTCTAGCGGAAAATGTTAGTGGAATGTTATTAAATAGGCATACTGACGCTCTAGAAAACATCAAAGAAATGTTTAGGAAAGCTGGTGTTGGATATGAACTCTCATTTCAAATGGTTAACGCAGTAGATTATAATGTTCCTCAAGATAGAAAACGAGTAATATTTGTTGGGATTCGTAAGGATCTGAACTTTAAATATGAATTTGAAACTCCCAATTTCAAAAAGTTAACTCTAAACGATACTATATCAGATCTGACCGATAATGTATTGCCGGCAATTGAGAAAAATAAAACAAACGGTGATAACTGTTTAGTTCCAAATCATGAATTTATGACCGGTGGTTTCTCCACAATATATATGTCTAGGAATAGAGTTAGAAGTTGGGATGAACCATCTTTCACTATACAAGCTGGTGGAAGACATGCGCCACTCCATCCTCAGGCACCAAAAATGAAACACGTTGAACAGAATGTTAGAATTTTTCAACCAGGCTATGAAGATAGTTATAGAAGGTTGAGTGTAAGAGAATGTGCAAGAATCCAAACTTTCCCCGACGATTTTATTTTCCGTTACGAGAATATCGCAGATGGTTATAAAATGATTGGTAATGCTGTACCGGTCAACTTGGCGTATTTTTTAGCGGAATCAATAAAAAAACAACTTAATAAGAACGAAAATATTTTAAGAAGAAACGCTATTCTAACACCTTAACGATTTTTCCTACTCGTCATTAATTTCGATTTTCCAATTTTTTTTTTAGAAAATTTTTATTTCATTTAGACTATCGAAGGGGGTATAAAAAGATTAATTTCCCTTGTATACTGAGGGAGGATTTGGAGGGGGGTAGGGCTTCAAGGGGGATGTTTGCAAATGGCAAAGAAATACTTTCTCTACAGGTGATTATAAGTTATTTTGCACACTCCTTGCGTTCATTTAATTCAAAATAAATTAAATCTCACATTTATTCTAAGAAACCCTTATTATATGCGGCAGAACGGCGTTTTTGCCGTATTTTTATACTGTGATTAATACGAGTACAAATGAGAGTAAAGTATAATAGAGTTTCAACATTGGTTCAAACCGGAAATAGGTTCGAGGCGGATAAAGATAAATATGATTTGATTTTCTTAGATAAAATTTCAGGGTCAATTAGTTTCAAAGATCGTCCAAAATCAAAAGAATTGATTAAACTTGTTGAAGAGGGTCTAGTAACAGAAATTGTAGTCGAAGAATTTTCTAGGTTAGGACGAAATACGGGAGATGTAATCCAAACTTTAGAATGGTTTGAAGAAAAAGAAATAAATGTAGTAATTAGAAATATTGGTCTTCAATCACGTGCGAACGGAAAGAAAAATCCAATTTGGAAAATGATTTCATCGGTTATGTCATCACTTTACGAAATGGAACTCGAAAACATTTTAGAAAGAACATCGGTCGGTAGAATGATGTATGTTCAAAACGGTGGAATTTTAGGTCGACCTGTCGGAACAAATGAAGGTGATTCTATCTTTATCAGTAAACCAAAGAATAAAAAGGCTTTGGAATATTTAAAAAAAGGGAGAACTTTGAGGGAAATTGGAAAACTCTTAGGAATGTCTACAAAGACCGTAATGAAGGTGAAAAAGGTCGCAACTAGTCATAAGTTATTATGATGTAGACTTTTATGTTGAAAATATTTCTCTATAAGTTTTCTAGAAATTTTTTTAAAAAAACAAGGCGAATTCGCTGTGTCGTATGGTGTCTTTTTAGGGCAAAATAATTATCTCTGCAGGTCCTCAACTCAACTTGGCATATACAGAATGTACATTTCCACCAAAAATAGGCTAAGAACAAATAAATATAATTTACGGCAAAAAAGTACCATAAAGTAACAAAATAAACCATATTTTTACATTAATTAACCTTGTATAAGAACTAAAAGTACATCACAATTTACAATTCAAAAAAAATTACGACTGACTGTTAATTCCTCTATAAGTATAAACGATGAAAATAAACACTATTTTATTCATTTTACTTCTGATAATACCGGTAATTATTTACCTTACTTTTTATGAGTATGTTCAAACATATTGGGAAAACTTTGACAAAATTCTGACAATAATTTCTTTTGTCTTTGCTATGTTGACTTTTTACTATAATACAAACCTTAAATTTCACTTCTTACTTAATAGAATATTGATTCTGTTGAAAAAAGATTATAATATTTGGACATTTTCAACCTCTTTTGAAATTGAAAATTTAGAGGAAACAATGAATGTTGAACAGAAACTTAGGAGTGATGACATTAAAATAGAAAATTTCACACAGAATTCGATTACTTTTAAATTTAAAAATTTAAACCAATATCGATTAAAATTTAGTCCAGCTGATAACACCATTCATTTAATTTCTGACAAAATTATCGTTCCAAATAAACGAATTAATCTTACCATAAAGGAGTTTAGAAAACTAATCGAAAAATTGAATCAAATTTTCCACTCAAAAAATCATTCTAGCGAACAATTTGAAGTTGGAATCGAGTATACGTCAAATCCAATGTTAACTTATGCGCTGAAAAAAATACCGGAAGAAAATATAATCGGTTTCAATCTAAACATTCAAAATCCTACTCTTAATTATAAATTAAAATCATCCGGCAACTCAGTATATTTAAGTTCAACGAACTTAGAGGATTTCATAGGAGTAATCAAAAATTATAATAGTTTACAATTTGAATTATGAATACATTTAGATTTGTTAAAATTAGTAAATTTCCTGACCTGATCATTAATCAAGAAATTAGCAACCAATACCAAAGTACTTTACCGGGATTTACAGAGGCTAAACAAACGTCTATTAAATGTGTTAATAAAAATTACCATGGATTTGAGCTATATGAGGTTTCACACGAGTTAATAATTAAAGAAATTGGATTAGCGTTCGGGTATGTTGATAATAACCCCGTTACAATGGAACTAAGTGGTTATAAAAAGAAATACACAGTAAAATTATATTATAAAAAAGATAAAAAGTACGCATTCATTAGCGAATCATCCGCAGTTGTTAAAGACCTTATCAAAACTTTTAAAAGAGATATTAGTTTACAAGTAGAATTGGAAGAGATTGATCTAGATTTTACTGAACTATCTAAACACGTAGATGACTATACGGGCGCTTGGTTCAAAGGAGTAAGTTCTCGTGTAACTTCAACAGCCTTATTTGGCGCAAATTTAAGTGATGACCCGTTGTTTTCTCAACTTAAAAAAGAAGGTGCTAATCTATCCTCTATTGTAATACCATTCGGTGGAATACAAATTCAAATAAGTAAATCCGGTGGTATTTCTTCTCAACAAACTATTCGCAGTATTAGGGATCAACTTTCTCTTGTGACAAAAATAAAAGACAACCTGTTCGACAAAATTATGGTTTAATTCTAAACTATTTTTTTATTGTAGATGGATTTTCAACTTTATTGAATTCAAATAATTCGGAAAATTCTACATCAAGGGCTACCGATATTCTGTACAAAGTTATTAGACTAGGAGACATTCTACCTGATTCAATCCTACTCATATTAGATTTCTCAAAATTACATAACGCACCCAATTCCGACTGAGAAATATTTTTTTCTTGTCTAATCGTTTTAATTCTATTACTAATTAGTTTTTGTAAGGATTCCTTATCCAATATGTCCTTCATCATTATCAAAAATGATAACAATTCGTTATTGGATGGTTATCACTTGTGATAACTTCACTATCTTTGTATTAATCTTAGATAATGTTACATTATTACATGTACGCTGTTATAAAATTACTAATGTTTAAAAAAGATATCTAAAATAAATAAACACAAACAACTATATGGACTACATTAACTATTTACAAGATTTTGATTTTACCGTATTCTACAAAGTATCTTTTCTCCTACCGTTTTTAGGTATAATAGTTCTTATCAAAATCCTTTCTTTAATTGTAGCGTTAATAAATTCGAGAATGGACGATAGTGATGACGATATTAAAATTACACCATTATCAAATATAATTTTTTACATTATTTTTTCCTTTTCCCTTGTTACCATACATGATCACTATAACGGTAAACAAAATCAAAACTTTAAGTTTTCAAATTATGGTTATTTCAGCGAATTTGAAGAGATAAACCAAAATTATAGGGAACCGGATAATATTACAGATACCGTAGATAACAATAAAACTATTGTTATTGATCAACTACCATCAGTACTTACTAAATCAGAACTCCTAAGTTTAGAGAAAGACCCCAAATTTATGGTTGTAGTAGACGAAATATTTCGCAGTGCGAACGATTACGTAGGTTTCGTTCCTGAAGAAACTTGTGGTCAGGAAGAAGGTGTGTGTAAATGGTGTGGAAAAACATTTCTTCAAGATCGATTTACGGTTCCAACAATAATTGCTATAACGGAACAAATAGGAAAGAATATGTTAATTATCCACGACGGTTGGAATGATAACTTTACTTACAAATATGTGAAGGATTACGAAAATGGTATAAAAAGTCAATGCGTGACTTATAAAAAAGATTACTGTTCTTTAAAATGTGAAAAGGAATTCAAACAAGATAGAGGTTACTAAAACGATAAATTATGAAAAAGATATCACTAATTGGAATTTTCCTAAGTTTACTTGGAATTATTACAGAGTTTACTGTAATTGAAAATTATAATAATTTTTTTGACACCATTTTAACTAATCGAAATTCTTATAATTCTGACATAAAATTGAAAATTTTTAATACAGTTCATTTATTGGATTTCGGTTTTAATCTTTCATTTCTATCAATTGGAATTTCCATCATATCTCTTATCTTATTTGTAAAACTCTATACTTCAAAAAAATAAAAAACTCAACGCTGTAAGTCGTTGAATATTTGGTGTTTACTATTTTGTCTTAATTGTCTGTACTATCAACTTTTGTTTTTTCAAAAAAAAAAGGTTATATTTTATTATACCACTTTAACAGTGGGAATAAAAGTTTTTTAGTTTTTAACAAAAATGTACAAAAAGAAAGAGTACCGTATAGTTTCAATAACGGTACCGAAAGAAATCAATTATGACATAATTTTTTCAAAAATTACTGGTTCAGAAAAGGAGATTAGTAATATTAAACATTCAATTCTATTATTCCTTTCATTTCTCAATCCTACCGATTATTATCTAGAAAAATATAAGTCAGAGGACTATTTTAAAAGTATTAATTCGGTTGAATTTAATAAATTAACGAATAACAAACTAACAAAAGTAAAACGCCTTTTACTTAATCCTGATTATCCGGTTATTGATATAAATGAAAGTTATCAAAGTGGAAATTATAGTAAATCATATAGACTTAATGAGAAATTCTTCTATTCTCCTAAGAAAACGGTTTCGATTCAATCTAAGATTTCACAGAACTATTTTGATTTTTTGGAAACAAGAGAAAATAAATTACAAAAATCTCTAGAAGAGTACCGACACTTAACAAAATCTTATAATCCGAAAATTGTAACATTGAATCCATTGGTTACAGAATATATTAATGAGGTTGAGAAATTGATTTTTCAGAAATATAAAAATCATCTTTCACTGAAGGATTCCGTTCTTTTAGAGGGTATTCTAAACAGGAAGATTAAAAGTATGAGGAAATCTGTCGAGAAAATTTTTAACGGTGTTTTTGGTGTCTCTATTTCAGATAGTAATAAAAGATTAAATAGTATAATAACCAATATGAAAAGAGAGTTAAGAAGTTTTCTTTTAATTGATGGAGAATCTACTGTAGAAGTTGATATCAACAGTAGTCACCCTTATATATTAGGTTCAATTATAAATAAAAATTTTTTATATACAAATGATGAATTTTCATTTTGTAATCTATACAAGGATTTTTATAGTTATATAAATAATAATAGTTTATTAAAATTATATAATAATGACTTTAATATTGTAAAAACTTATACTAATAATATAACAAACCCTACGGGTTCTTTTATGTTTGGGGAAATTAACAATATGGATGTTCAGAATTATCAGAAATTACCTTTTACTGATGGAATATATAATTACATTAATAAAGAAGTTTTTAAAGGATTATTTGATGAAAAAACTATTAAGAAAGGGGTAATGAATTTTCTAAATATGAAAAAATTTAGAACGAAAAACTTTATTGTAAAAACATTAATTGAGGAGTTTCCCCATGTAAATTATTTCATTGAAACTATACAAAAACTTGGTCAGACAAAATATAATTTATCAATTCTTCTACAAAGAGTAGAATCGTATCTTTTGTTAGAGATATGCGGAAAGGTATTGAACAGTAATGAAATCAGTTTTATTACAGTCCATGATTCTGTAATTGTCAATCACGAGTTGGGAAATAAAACCTTTAAGATGATTAAAAATTCAATTGAAAAAATTACCGGATTACCTATGGGGTTAAAGATTACAAGAAATAATCCCTTCGATTTTATAAATGAAACCGTTGAAGAAATTTGGAATGATTCGGTTTTAACAACAAAAAAATTCAAAATAAAAAATGATAAAAATTGATTTAAGAAACGACTGTCAGGAGTTGAGAAATGAATTTCCACATTCTCAATTTACAGACTTATTTAGTAATTATTTAATAGGTGTTACAAAAGACAACGAGGCGACCTATGACGGTGAAAAAATTATGGATAATCTAATGAAAAAACATACATTCAACTCAAATAACGAATTCATAGAGAAGTACCTTGAGTTGGAAAGTAGATTGGAAAACTATTTTAAACATATTACAGATGTCAATATTAAAGCGCCAAGATTGGTGTATATTTCCGATTACTCTTGTCAAGCCTTAACAATAGATAAGACTGAAACTTTAGAATTGTCAAGTTAATTGTTTGATTATAAAAGGTGGTGGACATCATAATTTATTCACCACCCTTTATATTACTTTCAGAGACGTTGCTTTGGTAGGTGGCGGAAGTTATCCGCAGCCTGGCGAAATTTCTCTTGCGCACAATGGTGTTTTGTTTTTAGATGAAATGCCTGAATTTAAACGAACGGTTTTGGAAGTAATGCGACAACCTTTGGAAGATCGTGAAGTGACGATTTCAAGAGCTAGATTTACGGTCAACTATCCTTCAAGTTTTATGCTGGTTGCATCAATGAACCCAAGTCCGAGCGGATACTTTCCTGATGATCCGAATAATACTTCTTCTGCTTTTGAAATGCAACGGTACATGAATAAACTTTCGGGACCGCTTTTAGACCGAATTGATATTCATGTAGAGGTACAGAAAGTAGAATTTGAACAATTAGCCGAGAAAAGGAAAGGTGAAAAAAGCGAAGAGATAAGAAAACGTGTTTTAAAAGCCCGTGAGATTCAGAATGAGCGATATAAAGATTTGAAAATCAGTTATAATGCCCAGATCGGATCAAGAGAGCTAGAACGATTTTGTGAATTGGATGATGCCTCTTTCAACCTTATCAAGATGGCAATGGAAAAACTGAATCTTTCTGCAAGAGCGTATGACAGGATTTTAAAAGTTGCCCGCACTATTGCCGATCTCGAAGAATCTGAAAATATCTTATCACATCATATTTCTGAAGCGATACAATACAGAAGTCTGGATCGGGAGTTTTGGAATGTTTAGTCTAAAAAGTAATAATTGTTATAAAAATTTCTTGCCTTTTCATGCTGGAGATTTTATAAAAAAATAAAAAACCGCAGAAATAAAATTCTGCGGTTTTTAAAGTATGATTTAGAAAAAATTATTTCCTTTTCTTTTTTGCCGGAGCAGCTGTTTTGATTTTAGACTTACCGGTATCGGCAGGAGTATTTTCATCTCTTACCAATTTCAATTCGTCTACCAATCTTCTTGCGCCTGCAAATTTATCCATTGTCCAAAGTACGAAACGGATATCAACATTGATGGTTTTCTGCCATTTTTCTTCAAAAACAATATCACCACTTAATGCTTCGCTGTTACCATCGAAAGCAATTCCGATAAGGTTTCCGTCTCCGTCAATAACCGGCGAACCAGAGTTACCTCCTGTGATATCATTATTTGAAAGGAAGTTTACTGGCATATATCCTGCTTTATCTGCATACTGACCGTAATCTTTTGCATTGTGAAGAGCGATCAGCCTTTGAGGAAGATCAAATTCTTCGTCTCCTGCTTTGTATTTTGCTACTAATCCATTCATATCAGTATAGTAGTTTTCTGTGATACCATGGTAATCTCTGTCGTCTCTCATAGGAAGAGTATCTACAGATCCGTAGGTTAATCTCATTGTAGAATTAGCATCCGGATAGAACTTTTTCTCAGGCTGAGCTTTTCTCAAACCATCTAAAAATAAACGGTTGTTTTTAGCAAAGAAATCATCTACCAATGCGTATTTTTCAGAATAGTATTTTTGATCAGCGACTACTCCTCTTGCAATTTTAAGCAAAGGATCTGCATCCAGTTTCAAACGATCAGGATTAGCAATAAAATTGCTTACTGATATTTTGTTGGCAAATATAGAAGAGAAAGCAACATTTGAAAGAGTGTTTGCATTTAATTCCATCAAAGTTTTAGATGCCATATCTTTATTTACCCTTGTCTGATAAAGATTAACCATAGAATTCAGCATTTCGCCTTCAAGCTCTGTGTTGATATTCTCATAGGTAGTTTTTACGGCTTCTTCCAATTTTGGTTTCATGGCCAGTCTTCCAGCCATATCCTGTTTTGCATAAGAATCCAGCATTGATGACATTTGATAGGCAATAGAAATATATTTAGCATTTCTTGTCAACAAAGATGAGTACATTCTTTCTACATTTCTGTCAGAAACCTGCTTGTAGTATTCTCTGATATTTTCAAGTACACCGTCATACATTTCGTTTCCTGGTTGTAATGCCCAGTTTGCATATACTTTTTCCAGATCTTTCTTATCTTCAATAGTTCCGTTCTTGTTTACGGCATCTATCGTTCCTTGTCTGTTTTTCCAATAATTGGCTACACTTGCGTATTGAGAAGCATAATTCAGCTGTGTTGCTTTATCTTTGTCCATATACTTCTTCATTACATCCATTGCCATTTTAGAACCTTCTACCCAAGCCGGATAGTCTTTTGTTACCATTTGCTGAATTCCGTAAGAGGTCAAATAACGGTTGGTTCTTCCCGGGTATCCTAAAATCATGGCAAAATCTCCAGGTTTTACTCCTTTTAAAGAAACAGGTAAATAATGTTTAGGTTTTAAAGGAACATTGGTAGGCTTGTATTCAGAAGGATTTCCTGCAGCATCTGCATATACTCTGAAAACTGTAAAATCTCCCGTATGTCTTGGCCATTCCCAGTTGTCTGTATCACCTCCGAATTTTCCGATGGATGAAGGGGGTGCTCCTACTAATCTGATGTCTTTGTAATCCTGATAAACGAAATAGTAAAATTCGTTTCCGTTAAAAAAATCTTTTACAACGACTGTATATTTTCCGTTCTCAGAATTTTCTGTCTGAATTGCTTTTGCTTCAGCATCAATCACAGCTTTTCTCTGTGCTGCGGTCATATCGTTATTCAGTTTAGAATTGATTCTCTGAGTGGCATCATCCATTCTTACCAAAAATCTTACATAAAGATCTTTTGCATTAAATTCGTCTTTGTCTTTCATCGCCCAGAAACCATTTTTCAGGTAATCTTTCTCTGGTGTAGATGCAGCAGCAACAGCTCCATAACCACAGTGGTGATTGGTAAAAATCAAACCTCTGTCTGAGACAATTTCTCCGGTACAAAAACCTCCGAAGCTTACTATAGCATCTTTTAAGCTGGAATTGTTTACAGAGTAGATTTCTTCAGGTGTCAAATGCAAGCCTTCTTTCTGCATGTCAACGCCATTTAACCTCTTGATGAGCATCATTAGCCACATCCCTTCGTCTGCCCTCATTTGAGCAAAACTCAATAAGAAAGTGAATAGTAAGAATATTCTTTTCATTTTATTAAAAAATTTTTGTGGGGCTAATTTACTAATTTTTACCGTATCTCAGGTTTAAATGGTACAAAAATGGGTGTTTCTTCATTATGAACAGATTTTTCTCAATATTTACCGTCTCTTTGTGCTTTGCTATCTGCATGAGTTGTGGATCTCTGAATAGTGGTAATCAACATATTCACCGACAATGGATGTTGATCTCTTATAAAAATTTTTCTAAAGAAGATTTAATAAAAAACAAAGCGCAGATCAATCTTACCAAAATTTCAGAGCCGGCTAAAATAGCCGGAACTGCCTTTGTGGGATGTAATCGGATGTTTTTCAATGCTGAAGTTAAATCAAAAAAAAGAATTGAAATTTCAGGACTCGGCAGTACGCTGATGGCTTGTGAAAAAATGGAGCTCGAGTCACAATTTTCTAAAGACTTTGAACAAATGGAAAATTTTGTGATTGAAGGTCATTTTTTAACTTTATATGATAAAAAAGGAAATAAGATGAAGTTTGTAGCGGCAGATTGGGACTGATTTTTTTGAATATCCGCAATGAGTCACTATAAAAATCTTTGTGAACTTTAATAAGTGTTAATGCTTTTGCGAGAGTAAAAAACGCAAAACAGTTGGTATTAAAATAATCTTTTTATTAAAAAATTCCAATATGATGAAAAGCGGGTAATCATAAATTTCATTTTTTACCATAAGATGTGAATTATAATTTGTATTTGATTACAAAAAATATTATCTTGTGAAACTCATAAAAACAGACAGATTTTAATGTTAGAAAAAAAACAGCACAATTACGAAAAAGCAGTTTTGGTAGGCGTTGTAACTCAACAGCAGGATGAAGATAAACTGATTGAATATATGGACGAACTGGAGTTTCTTGCCTTTACCGCAGGAGCTACTGTTGACCGTCGTTTTACCCAAAAATTAACGCAGCCCGATTCGAAAACTTTTGTTGGAAGCGGAAAAGTGCAGGAGATTAAAGATTATGTAAAAGAAAATGAGATCGGAACAGTCATTTTTGATGATGAACTTTCTCCTTCACAGCTTAAAAATCTCGAAAGAGAAATGGAGGTTAAGATCTTAGACCGCACCAATCTTATCCTGGATATTTTTGCACAAAGAGCTCAGACTTCCTATGCGAGAACTCAGGTAGAATTGGCACAATATCAATATCTTCTTCCAAGACTTACCCGTATGTGGACTCACCTTGAAAGACAAAAAGGAGGTATCGGAATGCGTGGTCCCGGTGAAACTGAAATTGAAACTGATAGAAGAATCATCAGAGACAGAATTACTTTACTGAAAGATAAGCTCAAGACCATTGATAAGCAAATGGCGACCCAAAGAAACAACCGCGGAAAAGTGGTGCGTGCTGCTTTGGTAGGATATACCAATGTCGGGAAATCTACTTTGATGAATGCATTGGCAAAATCTGAAGTTTTTGCTGAAAATAAATTGTTTGCAACGCTAGACACTACTGTAAGAAAGGTCGTTATTGGAAATTTACCTTTTTTGCTGACAGACACGGTAGGTTTTATCCGTAAACTTCCCACTCAACTGGTAGAATCATTCAAATCTACTTTGGACGAGGTGCGTGAAGCCGATCTTTTGGTTCACGTTGTAGATATTTCACATGAAAGTTTTGAAGATCATATCGAATCGGTTAATCAAATTCTTATGGAAATTAATGCTCATCAAAAACCAATGATCATGGTTTTTAATAAGATTGATGATTTCAGTTATGAAAAGAAAGATGAAGACGATCTGACTCCGGGTTCCAGAAAAAATGTTTCTTTGGAAGAGTGGAAAAATACATGGATGGCAAAATCGAAACATCCAACAGTATTTATTTCGGCATTAACGAAAGAAAATTTTCCAGAAATGAAGAAGCTGATCTACGATGAGGTAATGAAAATTCATATTTCGAGATTTCCTTACAATGACTTCCTTTTTGAGTTTTTTGATAATGATGAAGAGGAAAACGAAAATAAAATTGATGAAATTTAGAATTTTATTCTTTTTTGTTATTATCCCTTTTTTGGGATTCGCTCAGCATACTGAACTTAATTTAAAACAAATTGAGAAAAATATCAGTAATCCGAAGTCTGGTTATGGCTATGAAAAACTGATTTTTAAATTTAAAGGATATCCAAAATCTTTAGACAGTATTGAAGCGCAGCATTTGTACTATGGCAGAAATTTTATCGAAAATAAAGTTTCTGTAGCAGATGAAAAGTTTGTAAAACTTGCAGATGCATTCAAAACAGGAAATTTTCAGGAATGTATTCAAATAGGGAAAGTTCTTTATGGTGAAGATCCTACCAATCTGGATGTAATTCTCATTTTATTAAGAGCTTACGATTCTCTAAAAGACGGCAGTAACTTTGTACATCATCTGAATCAGTTAAGATTGCTTACCGAAGCTATTAAAGATTCCGGTGACGGAAAATCTGAGAAAACAGCTTTTGTTGTTAATTCGGTGGGAGACGAATATATTCTTCTGAATGTTTTAAACATCGGACAAGATTTCAAGCGAAGTTCCGTAACATATAAAGATTCGGTAGTGGATGTGTGGTCGAAAGATGATCTGAAAGTTCACATCAAAGTTCTTTATTTAGATTTTTAAACTTAAGTAATAACAACAAACATTTGGAATTATATTATTCATTTTCAGTACTTATTGTATTAGCATCCATTTTCGCCTATATTAATTACCGCTTCCTGAAACTTCCAAGCACGATAGGGATCATGGTAATTGCTATTATAGTATCTATCATCTTGGTGGTTTTCGGTCAGAGTTTTTTACCAAAAACATTCAACCATCTCAATAACCTGATGAATAGCATCGACTTTACTGAGGTTTTGATGGGGGCAATGCTTAATTTCCTTCTTTTTGCGGGAGGAATTCATATTAATATCAACGATTTAAAAGAACAGTTCCGCCCTGTATTGATATTTTCAACAGCAGGAGTTGTGATTTCCACTTTTATTGTGGGGTTTGGTATGTTTTATCTTCTGCCTTTTGTCGGGATCAATATGCCTTTTATTTACTGTCTTCTTTTCGGGGCGCTGATCTCGCCTACAGATCCGGTTGCAGTTTTAAGTGTTTTGAAGCAGGCAAAAGTTTCAAAGTCTCTGGAAACTAAGGTTGCCGGAGAATCATTATTCAATGATGGTATGGCGGTAGTTGTTTTTACGGTGGTTTTGCAACTCGCAATAGGAAGAGAGGTCGATTTGGGAATAGAAAGTATTACCATCCTTCTGATAAAAGAAGCGGGCGGAGGTTTGCTGTTAGGTGTTGTATTGGGTTACATTACCTCCAGACTCATGCGTGAAGTTGATGATTATATTATTTCAGTTTTGGTGACGTTGGCTGTCGTGATGGGCGGTTATCTTGTTGCGAGACATCTGCATATTTCCGGACCGCTTACCATGGTTGCTGCAGGTTTGTTTATGGGTAATTTCAGCGTAAAGTTCAAAATGAAATCTATTACTCAGGATTATCTGATTAAATTTTGGGAGCTGATTGATGAAATTCTCAATGCCGTGCTTTTCCTTTTTATAGGTTTTGAATTACTAATGATTAAAGATTTGAATCATTACATTATTGCAGGTCTGTTAGGAATTGTTGTCGTTCTGGCTGCCAGATTTATCTCTATCTGGGCACCTACAAGATTTATGTCTTTACACAACAGGTTTAGTCCTCAAACTATTAAAGTGTTATTTTGGGGCGGAATTCGTGGCGGTGTTTCCATAGCATTGGCTATGTCAATACCAAAAGGAGAGTACAGCAATATTATTTTAAGCATTACTTATTGTGTAGTGGTTTTTTCAATTGTTGTTCAGGGACTTACTATTGTTAAAGTAGCAAATCCTAAACAAATTGAAAAAGATGACCACGAACAGGAAAGTGTTGCTTTAGATGAATAACAATAATTGATTATAATTCAGATGAATATTGTTGACGAAATTAAAAACGCACTTGCCGATTTAGCTATTCCGGAAAAGGCTGAATTTTTTCCTAAATTTTTTAAAACAGGAAAAGGAGAATACGGAGAAGGAGATTTGTTTTTAGGAGTTACTGTTCCTGATCAGCGTAAGATTGCGAAAGAATTTTATCCTAAAATATCTTTAAAAGATTTGAGTCAGTTGCTTTCATCTCCTTATCATGAGCATCGGTTGACTGCCTTGATTATGCTTGTTTATCAATTTGAAAAATCCAGAGAGCAGTCAGTAAAAAAAACAATAGTAGATTTTTATCTAAATCATTTAGAACATATCAATAATTGGGATTTGGTAGATACAAGCTGTTACAAGATTTTGGGAAGATATGTTTTTGAAAATCAGGAAGAAGAGCTGCTGCGTAAGTTATCTTTATCAGATGTAATGTGGCATAAACGTATTGCGGTAGTAGGAACAATGTATCACATCAAAAAAGATTGTTTTGCACTGACTAAGGAGTTTGTACAGCAGAATCTGCATCATCCTCATGATCTCATGCACAAGGCAAACGGCTGGCTTTTAAGGGAAATGGGCAATAGAGATCAAGCTGAACTCATCAGTTTTCTAAATCAGCATTACCATCAAATGCCAAGAACCTGTCTGCGGTATGCAATCGAAAAATTAGACGAAAACCTCCGTCAGGATTATCTGAAAGGAAGAATTTAATCAAAATATCCTCTCATTCCGTAGATGTAATATAAAAATGTTAAGTTTGAATCTTAAAATAAATTAATGAAAATCAATGTAAAGCAGTTTTTTCTGTTAATCCCTCTTTTATTTTTCACAAGTTGTTTTGATATTTTAGATAAAGTTAATATGAAAGCTGATGGAAGCGGGGAATATTCTCTTATTCTGAATGCAAGCAAAAGCAAAACAAGGTTAGCTTCTATCTCGAAAATGGAAACCATCAACGGTAAAAAAGTTCCGAAGAAATCTGAAATTGAAGCTAAAATAAACGATGCAGCCAGAATTTTCAGGACAACTCCGGGGATTTCAAATGTAAAAACCGCTATGGATTTTGACAATTACATTATCAAACTTAGCTGTAATTTCAGGGAAATTGAAGATGTGAATGCAGGACTTGCGCAGCTTAAATCTAAAAATATTTTGGGTAAAATGGTTCCTACACAAATCTACAGCCATAACTCAGCCAAAAAAACTTTTTCCAAAAATAAAGTCAGCACTTTTAAAAATGAATATGACCAGTTGAGTAAAGCCGATAAAGAAATCTTTAACGATGCTAAATATATTTCGGTTTTACAGTTTGAAAACGGAATAAAATCGCAGTCTAACCCATCCTATCAAATGTCTCCCAACAAAAAGGCTCTGAAGCAGGAAGGTAAAATTCTGGACTTTATCTTTCAGAAAAAACAGATTCAAAATACTATTCTTTTACAATAATATCTTACCATGAAAGCTCTTGTTTTAAAAACACAAATTTTACTTTTCGTTTTGAGTTTCACCTATGTTTTAGCGCAAAAAAGTGCAAAACTACCGCAGGATGCTGTTTTCTATATGGAAATCAACGGGAAACAGCTCAATAAAAAAATTAACTGGGATAAATTCAATCCTATTCTTAAAGAAATCAATAAAAAAGAAAATAAACAGTTTTCTTGGAATGATTATTCGAAAACAGGAATAAAGTATGATGCAACGCAATATCATTATGCGGTGATCAACGATTCTGTGCAGTCTTATACAACACATGTTACTTTAGATAATAAAGAAAAATTTCAGGAGTTCATCAATTCTGTAAAAAAGAATGGATTAGAAGTCAGCCAAAAAAATAACTATTCTTATGTGGATGTAGAAAACGATATTTTTGTAGCATGGAATGATAAAAAGGCTGTTTTAAAATTCATCAGTTATCAAAAAAAAGAAAAAAATATCTGGAATGATGAGTATGCGGCAGATAGCACGTCAGTTGTCATTGATAGTGCTGCAACAGCTACAGACAGTGCTTATGCGGAAGTAGAGAAACCCTTTGATTATAAAGAAGAAATTGAATATCTGAAAGATGATATTAAATACCTGAAAGAAAGCGTCAAAGAAAACAATGCCGAGATTCTGAAACTACAGAAAGACATAAAGTATCTTGAAAAGCATCACAAATATCCTGAAGTAAAAGAGGGAACTGCCGATACCAACTATAAAAACGAAGAAACTGAAATTGCACCTCCACTTTCTCAGGAAGATTATTACGGTGAAGATGATACTTTTGAAATAGATTCCGCTTTTCAGAAACGGATGGATTCTACCAGTATGGCGAAGTTTAAAATAGTAAAAAAGTTTGCTGAAGATGATTTTGACCAATATTTCAGCTCAAACCTTGAGCTGGAGGTTGATAAAAATATGCTCAGTTTCAAAGATGCTGATTCAGATGCATTTGTATATGCAGATTACGAGAAAATTGTTTACGACCTTGTCTACGGAAATATGCCTAAAAATTTAGGATTTATGAATGTTTTAGGAAAGCTTTCAAGATCCAGCTCTGCTTATAATCTGTATTTTGATGAGGATAAAGTACGCATTGTCAACAATCATCAAAACAAAAATGCCGAATTGCAGAAAAGTATTTCAGACGTTTATAAAGGGAAGAAAAACAAAAAACTGGCATCACTTATCAATGACAAAAGTGTAGGGTATTATGTGATGAACATCAACGGATACAAATACTTTGATCTGATGTATGATCTGATGCAGAATTCTGCAGACGAAGAATACCAAAAAGAGATACAGCTTGTAATGGAAACCATGAAAATAGTTCTGGATGAAGAAGCAATTGCTAAAATTGCTCCCGGAAACGGAATTTTTGTGCTGAATGAGCTTACGACAAAAAATGTGGAATACACAGATTACACTTATGATGAGGATTATAACGAAAAAGAAGTAAAAAAAACCAAAGACATTGTTGTTCCTGATTTTACTTTTGCTTTCGCTACAGAAAACGAAAAATACTGGAATCACGTATTTAATGTCATCACCACCAATAAAGATCTGGCAAAGAAATTTACTAAAGACGGTGATTTTTATGTATTTAAAGATGAAAAGAACAGCAATGGATATATAGATCAGATGTTTTTCACCGTAAAAGACGGAATTGTTTACTTGACGACATCCAAAAATATTCTCCACCAGCAAAATCAGTCAAATATTTCTAAAAAATGGATGAAAGATTCGGTGAAATATCCTTTATCAGGAAGACTGGATATTCAGAAGCTGATGATGGGTCTTGACAAGGAGTTCAAGACTGTTTCTGAAAGAAAAATGCTTAACGCTGTAAGAAAAAATATGGGTGAGCTGTATTTTAAAACAGAAGTAAAAAATGACAGCATTCAGACGGAGATTAATTATAACATTAAAAACTCTTCAGAAAATAGCCTGATGTACTTCTTTGATCTTTTTGATGAGCTGTACAAAATTTCTGAGGAAGAAAAATCTTCACAAACTTTATAATGAGACGCAAAATTATTGCTTTTTCAATTCTGTTTTTCCTCTCAGCCGGAATTTATCTTCTGCTGTACCACAAAGATAAAAGCCTGAATTTTATTCCGGAAAATGCAGATGCAATAATTCTGATTGATAAAAAGAAACTGACAAGACAATACCTTTCAGCATTCATCACCCATCCTTCTGAATGGTTCGGTAAAAGTAGCGAAGACAGAGAAAAAGGGTCAGTTTTTGATGCAGGTCTAAAGATCCCTGACTTTCTGCAGATCTTTCATCTTAAAAATTCAAAACTTACCGAATGGTACAGTGTTTTTGAAATTGAAGACCAGGAAAAACTTTCAGTATTTTTGAAAGAACGCAAGTTTAAAAAACTGGGTCAGAATCTATATAGGAAAGATCAGGTTTATATCAAAATTGAAAATAAAAAATGTTTTGCCGGAATTTCCGGAAAAATTTTTGATAAGATAGGTAAACCGCTTTATAAAAGATTCAGAGATAAAAATCTGAATGCAGACCGCTTTACAGGAGAAGGGATCGGGAGTTTTTCTTTTGTTTCTGAGACTAGAACCCGTAATTTTTCAATTGTATTAAAAGATCACGAGATTGAAATTAACAACAATTCAGGTGTTGGAAATTACGCTTCGTTTATTTCACAGTTATGCAAAGAAGATCTTTTCATCAATGCGGAATTAGATAAAGAGAATATCAAAGTTTTTGATAAAGTTTTACCGGATTTTTTTAAAGATTTGCATGAAGTTAATTATCTGAAAATTAATGCAAAACTAAAGCAGGTAAACGATACGGTGATCAGCTATGGTTATGATGATGATTTTAATGAAATCGAACAGGTTAGTTATCAGGAAATTGTGCAGCCTGATTATATTATCCAGATAGAAACACAAAATCATGAAAAAACCTGGAACTATTTTAAATCAAAAAAATGGATCAATGATAAAAATGAATTTATCGGTATTCCTTTTCAGCCCAATAAAGTATATGAGTCTGATAACAATATCGTGATCAAATCTATGGCAAGACAGAATTGGCTTAGTCAGAAAAAAGGACAGAATTTTATTTTAATTAAAAATGATCCGCTGCTGTTTTCTTTTTTTAAAGGATTAAATGAATTTCGGTTTCTAAAAAAAACTGAATATATTTTTTACGAAAATAAAGGACAGAATTATTTTCTTAAATTGAAGCTTAAAGATGAAAAACTTCCTTTAATTCTCCAATAATATAAAAATGTGCCCACCCGAAATTGTTTTACTTAAAAATTTTACACACTACTTTCTGCATTTGGTTTTTCCGGCTGTAATTGCTTTTGTATTTTACCGCAGCAAGTGGAAGAGGGTTTATCTTATCCTTTTGGCGACAATGCTTGTAGATCTGGATCATCTTTTTGCAGATCCGGTTTTTGACCCGAACCGGGCAAGTATAGGGTTTCATTTTTTGCATTCTTACTATGCAATAGCGGTTTATTTTTTGCTGTTGTTTTTCAAAGGAAATCTTCGGATTGTTGCTATAGGACTTCTTTTTCACATGTTTACTGATTTTCAGGATTTTGAATGGTGGTGTCATTAAATTTTAAATTAAAGTGCATTTTATAATTCAATATTGATCATTTTTTTTGTATTTTAGAGGACCTATGAAATTGAGAGAATTTTTACATTATACCTTTATTTTTCCGATCCTTTCCGTGATTTATTATCTTTCCGGATTTCTTGGGACGGGAGCTGTATATGACATTATTGCAGGTGTTTTGCTGACAGGAAGTGTGCTTTCTGCGGTACATCATGCGGAAGTTGTTGCTCACAAAGTAGGAGAGCCGTATGGCACAATAATTCTGGCGCTGTGTATTACCATTATTGAGGTAGCGCTTATCGTTTCTTTAATGGTTGCGGGTGGAGCGCAGGCAATTACATTGGCGCGAGATACCATTTTTGCTGCGGTTATGCTTATCCTTAATGGTATTTTGGGAATTTGCGTCCTGTTAGGAGGGGTTAAATATGTTGAACAGTTTTTTGCCCGAACGTCTGCCACTACTTATCTGGTTTGTATTGTTTCTATTCTTGTAATTACCCTGATACTTCCCAATTTCACTTCCAGCGTAAACGGACCTTTTTACAATACAGCACAATTAATTTTTGTTTCTTTTGCCTGTCTTGCCATTTATGGAGTTTTTCTAATGGTTCAGACGGTAAGACACAGAAGTTATTTTGTTCCTGTTGGTTCCGTTGAGCAGGAATATTATGTTCCGACGAAATCTCAGGCAATTGTAAGCTTTTTGTTTTTGGTTGTCTGTCTTATTGTTGTTGTTTTAATGGCAAAAGGTCTTTCCAAAACCATCGAAGAGCTTGTGCAGAGTGTAGGAGCTCCAAAGTCGCTTGTTGGTGTGATTATCGCAGGTGTTGTGCTTCTTCCTGAAAGTTTAGCGGCGATTCGTGCCGCGAGAAATAACCAGTTTCAGGCGAGTTTAAACTTGGCATTAGGTTCGGCTTTAGCAAGTATTGGTCTTAGTATTCCTGCTATTTCTGCGGTAAGTATTATGTTTGATATCCCTTTGGTATTAGGTTTAGACAAAAAAGATATTATTCTGCTTACTCTGTCTGTATTTATTGTAATGCTTTCTCTGAGTCGTGGGAAAACCAATATTCTTTACGGAACAGTTTTGCTGGTCAACCTTGCAGCCTATATTTTTAGTGTAATTGTACCGTAAATATTATTTTTAAAATTAAAGTTTTCTAGCCATTTCCATTTTAAAGGACATCAGTTTGGCAATATTTTCAGATTTGGTGATTGCCATGGAAACGTTTTCGCCATGAAAGTTTTCTAAGATGGTTTCTTTCCAAAGTTTCAGCCACTGTTCAAAGTGTTTTTTTTCCATTGCGGCAACCTCGTTAACAGGAAAGTGTACAGCCATTGGATTTCCTTTATAACTCATTTGTCCAAATAAAATGGTTTCCCAAAAGGAATACATTTTAGGAAGGTGATGATCCCAGTTTACTTTTGCAACGTCATTAAAGAAAAAGGCAATGATTTCATCCTTAATGACTTTTGCATAGAAAGAATTGATAAGCAATTCTATATCTTCTCTTGATTCCAGCTTTTTCATATCTCAAATTTAACTTAAAATAAAATATGAAATATGATTTCAGAATTGATAAATTTCATGAAAACATTATTTTATCTTTGCAGATCAATGCAATACAGTCAAAAACAAATGATATAAGATGGCAAGAGGTTTCGGAAAAAAAATTGTTCAGAAAAACACAGAAAACAGTGGCTTCGGGGCTACTTCTTCAGGACGGTTTATCAATAAAAATGGTCTTCCCAATGTGAAGCGGCGCGGTGTCAATGTGTTTAGCAGTCTGAGCTGGTATCATACGATGCTGAATCTTTCTTCATTCCAGTTTATTTCTTACTTGGTGATGATGTATGTTATGATCAATCTTTTTTTTGCCTTTATTTATTATCTAATAGGAGTTGAGCATCTTACAGGAATTGATAAAAGCACTCCTCTTAACGAGTTTGTAGATGTATTTTTCTTTAGTTCACAAACTTTTACAACGGTTGGCTATGGAAGGATTGCACCGGTTGGTTTCACCGCAAGTCTTGTAGCAACATTCGAGGCTTTTCTTGGTTTGCTTACCTTTGCCATTGCAACCGGATTGTTTTACGGAAGATTTTCCCGGCCAAGAGCTTATCTGAGGTTTTCGGATGTTGCTGTAATAGCGCCTTTTCAGAATGCGACTGCATTAATGTTCAGGCTGGCTCCATTTAAAAATAATGCTTTAACAGATGCGGGTGTTACGCTCTCTGCTGCTATTGAAATTACAGAAAATGGAACAACAAAAAGCAATTTTTACATTCTGGAAACGGAGCTTGGTAAAATTAATACACTTGCCTTAAACTGGACTATTGTTCATAGAATTGATGAAAAATCTCCATTTTTTGGGTTTTCTGCAGATGATTTTAAAAATACAGATATCGAAATCATTGCTCACGTTCGTGCATTTGATGAGGTGTTTTCGGATACGGTCGTACAGAGGACTTCTTATGTTTCGGGTGAGATTATTTACGGAGCCAAATTCACCCCAATGTTTTATGCGGACAAAAATAATGAATCAACAATTTTAGATTTAGACAAACTTAATATTTATCAGAAAGTGGAACTTCCTCTTTCCTGAATTCCTAAATAATAATGAACTTAGAACAATATAAAATACAGGCTTCCCAAAAGCAAAAAGAACATAAGAAATTCTTAGAGGGTTTAAAGAAAAAGCCACCTAAAAACCTGGATTATGTTGCTCAGGAAGTTCATGATGAAGTTTTTGAGAGCGTTGACTGCCTTCAGTGTGCCAATTGCTGTAAGACTACCGGACCTTTATACACGGAGAAAGATATTGAGCGAATTTCAAAACATCTGCGGATGAAACAGGCAGATTTTGAATCTAAATTTCTGAGGGTTGATGAAGATAATGATAAGGTACTTCAAAACCTTCCGTGTTTTTTTCTGAGTGATGACAATACATGCTCTATTTATGATGTACGTCCGAAAGCATGTCGCGAATATCCGCATACAGACCGTAAGAAAATCTATCAGATCAATCACTTGATGATTAAAAATACACTCATCTGTCCGGCCGCATTTGAATTTGTAGAAAGAATGATGAAGAATCTGAACAAGTAAGACTCTAAAACTTTTCAGCTTTTATTACATTCAGAAATTCTGAATTGCACTATTTTTTCGACAAGATCTAAAGGTAATTCTTCCTCTAAAGGAAACTGCACCGCTCCTTTCGAAAACTTATATTTTCTTTTAAGAAATTCGTTCTCAAAATGGTTTAGTGTTTCTGGTAGCGGATAAAAACCGATGTGTTTTTTATAGGCAGCGAAATAAAGCAGAGGTTTGCTCTTATATTTAAAAGCAGGCATTTGATAGCCAATATATTCCTCAATATCCGGATCTTGAGAGTGGATAGCATTTCTTAAAGTCTCTAATTTTATTTGAACTTCTTCCGGAAACAGAAGAAAGTATTCTTCAAAATTTTTAAATGTATTTTTCATTCATTAAAAATAAAAAAAGCATTGAACTGGACATTCAATGCTTTCACTTTCACTATTACTTTTTTCCCATTTATTCCCGGGAACAGGCTTTAAGAAAAAAGGTCGGGAAAACTTCCCGACCTTTATATTTTTATACTACTCCTTGAGCCAGCATTGCTTCGGCTACTTTTACAAAGCCGGCAATATTTGCACCTTTTACATAGTTTACATAGCCATCTTCCTCTTTACCATAATCTCGGCAAGCTTTATGGATACCGATCATGATTTCTTTCAGTCTAGCGTCTACTTCTTCTGAAGTCCAGTTAAGTCTTATTGAGTTTTGAGTCATCTCTAAACCTGAAGTAGCAACGCCACCGGCATTAGAAGCTTTACCAGGAGAGAATAATACTTTTTTCTCAAGAAAGTAATTGATAGCATCCAGAGTTGAAGGCATATTGGCAGCTTCTGTTACACAAACACATCCGTTATCAACCAAAATTTTAGCATCTTCAAAGTCAAGCTCATTTTGAGTTGCACAAGGAATTGCAACATCACATTTTATTTCCCAAGGACGTTTTCCAGCATGGAATTCAGCTGAAGGATAGTTTTTTGCATAATCTTCCGCTCTGTTATTTCCGGAAGCTCTCAGTTGTAGCAAATATTCAATTTTTTCGCCGTCAATACCATCTTTGTCATATACATAACCGTCTGGTCCTGAAATTGTCACAACCTTTCCTCCCAATTCGTTTACTTTTTTGATTACACCCCAGGCAACATTTCCGAATCCTGAAACTGTAACAATTTTATCCTGAAAAGTCTGTCCGATAGTTTTCAACATTTGTTCTGCAAAGTAGACAACACCGTATCCTGTAGCTTCAGGACGAATTAACGATCCTCCGTAAGCAAGACCTTTACCCGTAAGAACTCCGGTAAACTCGTTTCTGATTTTTTTATACTGACCGAATAAATATCCGATTTCTCTTGCTCCAACACCAATATCTCCGGCAGGTACGTCTGTTTCAGGACCAACATGCTTACATAATTCGGTCATGAATGCCTGACAGAAACGCATTACTTCCATGTCAGATTTTCCTTGCGGATCAAAGTCTGAACCTCCTTTTCCGCCACCCATCGGAAGCGTAGTCAGAGAGTTTTTGAAAACCTGCTCGAAAGCTAAGAATTTCAATACAGAAAGGTTTACGGTAGGATGGAAACGGATGCCTCCTTTGTAAGGGCCGATTGCGGAATTCATCTGTATTCTGAAACCTCTGTTTACCTGAATTTCACCTTTATCATCAACCCATGGAACTCTGAAAATAATAATTCTTTCAGCTTCAGCCATTCTTTCAAGCAGCTTCATGCCTGTATATTCTTTTCTTGTCAAAATAAAAGGGATTACCGTAACGGCAACTTCTTTTACAGCCTGTAAAAATTCCGGTTCATTCGGATTTTTTGCTTCTATTTTTGCAATAAATTCCTGAATTTTCTGGTCAACATTATATTGTTCCATATGAGGTAAGGGTTGAATATTATGTCAACAAATTTAATTTTTTTTTCAAGATTCACAATAGCTGATTTGTTATTTGTTGAAAATTGAATAATAATGCGACATAATATTGTAAGTTTGGTAATTATTGTTTAAATATTATTAAAAATTAAATGTTATTTGTGAAATAATGAAATATTAAGAAATCGTTAATTCTTATAATGCTGTAAATTGTCTCCCTGAAAACGATTTTACTTTGCCTAAAAGCTCCAGTTCAAGAATTATGGGCAAAATTTTGTGTGAAGGAAGACAGTTTTTTTCTGCTAAATCATCCAAACTTATGTGAGGATTTGCTAAAATTGTCTGATATATTTCCTCTTGATTTTCAGTAAGCTGAATCGTAGTTATACTCTGCGGAAAAAGTTCGCCCACAGTTTCTGATGGCTGATGAAAACCTAAAGATTCTATAAGATCCTTAATGGTGGAAATGGCGGTTGCTTTGTGCTGCAATATAAGCTGATTGCATCCTTGGCTGTATTTATCTGTGATTTTGCCGGGAAGTGCGTAAACATCGCGATTATAACCGTTGGCAAATGCTGCTGTACTGACAGAGCCGCCGCCAAATGCTGTTTCTACAACGATGGTAGCGGAGGAAATTCCGGCTACAATCCTGTTTCTTTGGATGAAATTTTCCCGATCTGGTTTCCGGGTTGTGTTAAACTCTGTAAGTAAAGCTCCGTTTTCTTCCAGAATTTTCTCTGAAAGTTTTCTGTTTTTTGAAGGATATAAAGTATGAAATCCGTGAGCTAAAACTGCTGTAGTAGGAATCCCATTTTCCAGAGAATATTCATGCACTTCCTTATCAACACCCAACGCCAAGCCGCTTATTGATTGGTATTTGCTGTGTTTGGTCTCAACAAAAAAATCTTCAATAAATTTTTTTCCGTACGAAGTCATATTTCTTGTTCCTACTATGCTTACACATTGAAGAGTAGACCTAAAACTCCCTTTTTGATATAAAATTGCAGGAGCGTCATCGCATTCATTCAACAGAAACGGAAAGTCTTTCTGGTGTCTTAAATTGATGCGAACATCATTTTTTTCGCAAAATTGTATTTCTTTTTCAGCAAACATCAGATGTTCGGGATTTCCAATGTCTGAAACTGTTTTTTTACCGATCCCATCAGTTTGCGCAAGATCTTTTTTGGAGGTTTCCCAAACTTTTTTTGCACTGCCGAAAGTTCTCACCAATTTGCTGAATATGATATCACCTATGAAACTGCATTGCCTTAAAGCGATAGAATAGAGATGTTCTTCTTTATACATTTGTGTTTTTTATTGTCAAAAATAATCAAATTATTTCTTTCTTAGCTCATCCAAATGATCCCAGATGTCATCTCTTTTTTTATAAGGAAGTTCCAGGAAATCGTCAGGATTATTTTCTTTGTATTCCTGCCATAGTTTATCATCTTTTTCACTATAATAATTTGGAAATTCCCAAATAAATTTTTTCTTTTTCTCTCCTGATTTTTTAAAAATAAAAGCCATGATGCTGCCTATTAAAGCACCAGATAAGTGAGCCTGCCATGAAATTTTGCTCGGAGCATTCATCGTGTAAAACAATTCTTCGGGAAACATTCCCCAAATAAGGCTTCCATAATATAAAACCACGAGAAGCGAAATGGTAAGAAGTTTCATATTCCAACGGAAAACTCCTGCGAAAAAGAGAAAAAACGCAAGCACATAGACCACTCCGCTGGCTCCGATCGTACAGGTGTAGAGATATTCACCAGTAAAAATATCTATCGGAGGAAGAATCCAAAGCAGAAAACCGCTGCTGATCCATCCTAATAAAAAAACTTTGTTAGCAACTTCAGGGTAAAACTGGTATAAAAGAAATAAAAGAAATATTATAGGTATGGAATTACTTACGATATGATCTATATTCCCATGTAAAAGAGGTGAGGTTATGATGCCAAGCAAACCTTCCGGCAACAAAGGAATAACCGCACCGAAACAACTTGAAAAAAAGCCCATACTTTGAAGCAAAAATCCAAACCACATGGCTGCGATCATTATAACCGGAATAATAACCGCTTTTTTATGAATTATATTTTTAATCATATCTGTATGCTGTCAAATCAAAAGCCAAGTATAAATTTCGGTAATTTTGGCGATGATTATTCTCTTGAGTTGCTATTTGAGACAAAAAGTAATAAATTTGGGTTTTAAACCTTAAGAATACTTATTCTTTCTAATTTTAAACTAAGTAAACACACGTCATGAAAAAACTTTTTGTGTTATTTTTATGCTCTGCAATAAGTGCTTCTGCGCAGGTTGTGGTGAATGATTCTTTAGCTGTTGATACTATTAAGAAGCCGAAATACTGGTCTGTTGATGTTAAAAACAGCCTGTTATTTAATCAGGTAGCATTTTCTAACTGGGTAGGAGGCGGAGCCAATAATGTCGGATGGCTTGCCAGTGCTAATTACAATCTTACATACGAAAAAGAACGGGATCTTTGGGAAAATGTAATTATTTTGAATTACGGACAGAATACAACCAAAGGAATCGGAACTAGAAAAACCCAGGATGTTATCAATTTTTCCACCAATTACGGAAGGCAGTTTTCAAAAAGCTGGTATGTTTCAGCGGGAGCAAGTTTACTTTCACAGTTTTCGGGAGGTTTTGAAGATGGCAATAATCCAGAAGCCAAAAAGATTTCAAATTTTATGGCTCCAGGTTATGTGAATGCAGGTATTGGTATAACCTACAGACCTGATGAAAACCTTACAGTTACCTTAAGACCTGTCAACGGAAGATTTACTTTTGTATTGGATAAAGAATTGCAATTGGCAGGAAACTACGGTCTGAAATCCGATGGAGATTTTTTCCTGATGCAGCTTGGTTTTCTGGGTACTGCAATTTACAAAGTAAAACTGATGGAAAATATTGAAATGACCAATACGGCATCTGTGTTTTCCAATTATCTTGAAAACCCGGATCATATGGTTCTTTCATATAATATGCTTCTGAACATGAAGATTAATAAGTATGTTTCTTCAATAATTACTGTAGATCTCATGTACGACCATAACCAGATTCAGAAGACTCAGCTAAAGCAGACGTTAGGAATTGGGTTTGCCTATAATATTGATAACGGAGTAAAACGCTCTAAAAGAAAAGATAATCAATTTTGGCTAAAAAAATAAAAACAATGGGCGGTCACTTTGCGACCGCCCATTGTTTTTATTTCTTGTAAAATTAAAATTCAATATTTACTTCGAGTTTTTCCGTCAGAAGTTTAGAAATTTTTTCTTTCAAAGGTACAATGTCGATATTTTGCATTGCATCATTGGCAAAAGCAAATAATAATAATGCCTGTGCTTCTTTTTTAGAAATTCCTCTTGCTCTTAAATAAAACAAGGCATCTTTATTGAGCTGTCCTACCGTACAGCCGTGAGAACATTTTACATCATCAGCAAAGATTTCGAGCTGGGGCTTCGTGTCAATTTTAGCTCCTTCACTTAATAAAACATTATTATTTTGCTGATATGCATTGGTTTTCTGAGCAATTTTATCTACAAAAACCTTTCCGTTGAATACTCCGTGAGATTGATCTTTAAAAATACCCTTGTAGTTCTGGTAACTTTCACAATTCGGCTGATTATGGTGAACTGCTGTGTGGTGATCTACCAACTGATCTTTACCAATGATGGTGATACCGTTCATGAAAGAATTGATATTCGACCCATTTTGAATAAAATCCAAATTGTTTCTCACGATTTTTCCGCCAAAAGAAAAAGTGTTGACCGTTGTTAAGCTGTCTTTTTCCTGTTTTGCGAAAGTACTGTCAATTAAATAAGAAGTATCGTTATCGTTCTGAACTTTATGCCAGTCTGCTTTTGCATTTGGATACGTGAAAATTTCCGTTACAGAGTTTGTCAACACATACGTGCTGTCAAAATTGTGGTGGCTTTCAATGATTTCCACTTTTGCGCCCTCATCTACAATTAATAAATTTCTTGTGTTGTAGAAAGTGTTTTCTTCCTGATTCTGAGAAATATAAAAAACATGAATTGGTCTTTCAATCACAACATTTTTAGGGACTTTCAAGAAAAAACCATACTTGCAGTAAGCCTGATTTAAATTCGTAAAAGCAGATTTGTCTGAAGCAATTGTATTAAAATACTTGTCAAAAATATCTCTGTGTTTCTCATCATTCAAAGCATAATTGAATGAAAGAAACTCAACATTTTCAATTGAAACTTTTGATAATTCTTTACGAAGTTTACCATTCACAAAAGTAATCCAGTCAAAATGTTCTTCACCCAGATGCAATTCCTCCAATTGCTCTTTGGTGATATTGTGACTTTCCTTCGGGAAAAAGTTGTATTCTTTTTCAGTAATCTCCTTTAGGTTGGTGTATTTATATTCTTCGTCTTTCTTTGTTGGAAAGCCAATCTGAGCAAATTTCTCTAATGCTTCAACTCTTGTTTCATCTAAAAAGCGATGATGGAGTGTGCCAAGAAATTCGCTGTGACTGTTTAAAATTTGTTCGTTTAAACTCATTATATAATTTGAAATTTTAGATTTGAAATTTGAAATTAGGGACGCTGAAATTTATTTCCATTATGATCAATATTTTTAAATATGTCATAAAACTAGAAATCATTTTAGATAAATCCGTAAGATCATTCTTCAAATCAATAAATTCATTTTCGTTAATAAAATTTCTATCAAATGCTCTGATTGCCATTACTGAAGCAGATGAATGGCCGATTTGATTTTTAATATTTTGACTGCAATTTGGGCTTTGAATTAATAAATTAAAAACTTTTTGGCATAAATCTCTTTATTTTTTCCAAATCTCAAGATCTTCAAAACTAGTGATGGTTGCCATAAATTTCAAATCTCAAATAACAATTTCAAACTAGTTTAATAGCCAGTCGTACCCTTTTTCTTCCAGTTCCAAAGCAAGAGATTTGTCACCGGTTTTGATGATTTTCCCATTGGCTAAAACGTGAACGAAGTCAGGTTGAATATAATTCAATAATCTTTGATAATGCGTAATTAAAAGAACTCCATTACCTTCATTTTTAAAAGTATTTACGCCGTCTGCTACAATTCTTAAAGCGTCAATATCCAAGCCTGAATCGGTTTCGTCAAGAATTGCCAATTTCGGATTGAGCATCATCATCTGGAAGATTTCATTTCTTTTCTTCTCACCTCCTGAAAACCCTTCATTCAATGATCTGGAAAGGAAATCTTTTTTGATGCCTAATTTTTCCGACTTTTCACGAATCATTGCCAACATTTCCTTTGCAGGCATTTCATCCAATCCGTTGGCTTTTCTTGTTTCGTTTACTGCAGCTTTAATAAAATTAGTCACAGAAACTCCCGGAATTTCTACGGGATATTGAAAAGAAAGGAAAATTCCTTTGTGGGCTCTTTCTTCAGGAGCGTCTTCAATAATGTTTTCTCCTTCGAAAATGATTTCACCTTCAGTTACTTCGTAATCTTCTTTTCCTGCAATTACAGATGAAAGGGTAGACTTACCGGCACCGTTTGGTCCCATAATGGCGTGGACTTCGCCTGGTTTTATTTCAAGATTGATACCTTTTAAAATTTGTGCGCCATCTTCAATTCTGGCGTGTAAGTTTTTAATATTAAGCATTATATATGTTTAAAACTTTTATAATTTATTTTTGTCATTTCGAAAAAGAAGAAATCTTTTAGTGAGATTCTTCACTCCGCTTTACTTCATTCAGAATGACAAAATAATGTCAGACTTGATGAAATTAAATTTTATCCTACAGAGCCTTCCAAAGAAATTTCTAATAATTTCTGAGCTTCTATAGCAAACTCCATTGGAAGTTTGTTGAGAACCTCTTTGCTAAAACCATTTACAATTAAGGCAATAGCTCTTTCAGTATCAATTCCTCTCTGGTTGCAGTAGAAAATCTGATCTTCTCCGATTTTTGAGGTGGTTGCTTCGTGTTCCAATTGCGCAGTGGGATCTTTGATTTCAATGTAAGGAAACGTATGTGCTCCACATTCGTTACCCATCAATAATGAGTCGCACTGTGAGAAGTTTCTAGCTCCTTTTGCAGAAGGCATTACTTTTACCAATCCTCTATATGAATTTTGAGATTTTCCAGCAGATATTCCTTTAGAAATAATGGTTGATTTTGTATTCTTTCCTATGTGAATCATCTTTGTTCCTGTATCGGCATACTGATGATTATTGGTTACTGCGATAGAGTAGAACTCACCAATAGAGCCATCTCCTTTCAGGATACAAGAAGGGTATTTCCATGTTACTGCAGAGCCTGTTTCAACCTGAGTCCAAGAAATTTTTGCTCTTCTTTCACAAAGTCCTCTTTTGGTCACGAAATTAAAAACACCGCCTTTTCCTTCTTCATTTCCGGGATACCAGTTTTGAACGGTAGAATATTTAATTTCAGCATCATCTAAAGCAATCAACTCCACTACGGCAGCATGAAGCTGATTTTCGTCTCGCGACGGAGCTGTACAACCTTCAAGGTATGAAACGTAACTTCCTTCATCTGCAATTACAAGCGTTCTTTCAAACTGTCCTGTTCCTGCCTGATTGATACGGAAGTATGTGGATAATTCCATCGGACATCTTACCCCTTTTGGAATGTAGCAGAAGCTTCCGTCTGAAAACACTGCCGAATTCAAAGCGGCATAAAAGTTGTCTCCTCTCGGAACTACTTTTCCAAGATATTTCTTAACCAGATCGGGGTGGTTTTTAATTGCTTCTGAAATCGAACAAAAGATAATGCCTTTCTCTGCCAATGTATCCTGAAATGTTGTTTTCACAGAAACAGAATCCATGACGATGTCAACAGCAACTCCGGAAAGTCTTTTTTGCTCTTCAATATTGATTCCTAATTTCTCGAAAGTTTTCAATAATTCAGGATCTACTTCATCCAAACTGTTTAATTCCGGTTTTGTTTTTGGCGCAGCATAATATTTAATCGCCTGAAAATCTGGCTTTTCGTATTTGATGTTTGCCCATTCAGGCTCCACCATTTTCAACCAGATTTTAAAAGATTCCAGACGCCATTCTGTCATCCACTCCGGCTCTTCTTTTTTTGCGGAAATAGCGCGGACGATATCTTCATTTAAACCAGTTGGGAAATCTTCGTAATCAATTTTGGTTTCCCAGCCAAATTCGTATTTTTTATTTTCCAGATCGACTCTAAGGTCGTCTTCAGTATATTTACTCATTTTGATGTTTTTTAGACTTTAGATAGATTGTAGATTTCGCAGAATACTACTTTCCCAATCTGACTCTAATTTCTAATTATAAAGAAAAACTCTCTCCACAACCACACGTTCTGGATGCATTCGGATTATTGAAAACAAATCCTTTTCCATTTAAACCTCCGGAATATTCTAAAATGGTACCTGCCAGATAAAGTATAGATTTTTTTTCGACAACTATTTTAATTCCGTTATCTTCAAAAATCTGATCGGTTTCTTCTTTTTTATTATCAAAACCCAAAACATACTCTAGACCTGAACATCCACCACTTTTTACCCCAACTCTTATATAATCTTCAGCAGGGTTAAAGCCGTCTTCTGTCATCAGCTGAACTGCTTTTACCTTTGCCTGATCTGAAACCTTTATCATTGTATTTATTTAGAATGATTTAATTATGCAAAAATACGAACAATTATTAGGAAATAAAAATTAGCATTTTTATTTTGCCTATATTTATGATTGATAGCTTTAACTTTACGTTTGTTTTAAAATCAAAAGACTAAATAAGTTATATAAATGAAAAAAACAGGATTTGCTGCATTGATACTCATTGTGCAGCTTTCTTTTGCCCAAACCAACAGGTTTGTTTATCAGGTTACAATGAAACCTAATGCGGAAGATAAAAATGATATTAAAATTGAAAATGCATATCTTGATATTGCAGCCGAAAAATCTATGTTCTACTCCGAAAACAGAATAAAAAGAGATTCTGTATTGCGAGCTAATTTCCAAAGTAACGGTGCGAGGGGTTTTAACAGGGAACAAATGCAAAGTCTTAGATCTTCTATTAATTATTCAATCGAGAAAAACAAAAAAGATCAGAAAACAATTTATAAAGACCGTATTGGCAGAGATATTTATTCTTATGAAGAAGAGAGACCTGTAGAGTGGAGAATTTTATCTGAAACTACAAAAATTGGAGATTATAAAGTACAAAAAGCTGAAACTGATTTTGCCGGCAGAAAATGGACGGCTTGGTTTACAACAGATCTTCCGTATCAGGACGGGCCGTATAAATTCAACGGGTTGCCGGGATTGATTGTGAAAGTTGAAGATGCTAAAGGGGATTATTCATTTGATTTGATGAAAAACTATAAAATTTCAGATTTTCCGGAAATGAATCAGTTTGGAAATGTTATTAAAGTGAAACGTAAAGACTACATCAAACAGCAGCAGAAATTTATTTCCGATCCAATGTCATTTATGAGTCAGTCTGCAGGAGGAATAGCTCCGCCAATGAGAGGAGGGGGAAACCGGAATCAAAATCCCGCAGAAATGCGAAAAAGAATGGAGGACAGAATAAAAGAAGAGATAAAAAATAACAGTAATCCTATTGAATTATAATTGTATTAATAAAAAAACCTGTCGAAAAAACGACAGGTTTAATTATTTAGAGTAAGAAAAATCTTATTCTGCTGCAGTAGTTTCTTCGGCTGCTGGAGCTTCTCCTTCTACTTCATCTTCATCGTCATCTTGTGCTGCTGCACCTCCTTTCATTGCGTTTCTAGACATCTTAACAGCTACAACAACTGCGTTGTCAGGATGCATAAAAGAATATCCTTCAGTTTTAATATCGCCAACATAAAGTTTGTTAC
This sequence comes from Chryseobacterium echinoideorum, assembly GCF_007474535.1. GTDB lineage: Bacteria > Bacteroidota > Bacteroidia > Flavobacteriales > Weeksellaceae > Chryseobacterium > Chryseobacterium echinoideorum. Next base: position 108,629 of record NZ_VKNW01000009.1, read on the forward strand.
CAATTTTCAAAGGAGTAACGTCTACCACGATCTCGTCAGGTAAGTTGGCAGGTAAAGCTTTTACTTTCAGTTTTCTAAAAGACTGACGAAGAGCACCACCAGCTACAACACCTTTAGAACGACCAGTGATTCTTACAGGAACTTCCATGATAACAGGCTTGTCGTCTGATAATCTGTAAAAATCTGCGTGAATAATTTTGTCTGTAATCGGGTGAAACTGAATATCCTGAAGAACAGCCGGAATTGTTTGACCATCAACCTCAATAGATACCGTGTGTGCTTCAGGAGTATATACCAAACCTTTGAAAGATTTCTCCGTTGCAGAGAAGTTCAAGGGCTCGCCGCCTCCGTAAACAACACAAGGAACTAATTCAGCATCACGTAAAGCTTTTGTAGACTTTTTGCCCACGCTTTCTCTTTTTGTACCTTGAATTGTAATAGATTTCATTTATAAAAAATTTAAAAAATTGTTTTCAATTTAATTTGCAATAGCCTGTCTTTGAGTTAAATAACAAACTTGCTGCTGATTGATTGGTGCTCGTGCACCATCTTCATCACGTCTGCAAATAATGGGGCGCAAGATAACACTTTTATTTTAGATGACAAAGATGTTTTTACAGGAATTGAGTCAGTTACAATTACTTCCAGTAATTTTGAATTTTGAATGTTATCATAAGCTTTTCCTGAAAGTACTCCGTGAGTTGCCATTGCCCTCACAGATTTTGCTCCTTTTTCTATTAAAATATCTGCAGCTTTACAAAGTGTACCCGCAGTATCAATCATATCATCAATCAGGATGACATTTTTCCCTTCCACATCTCCAATCAGAAACATTTCTTCTACTACATTTGCTTTTTTTCTTTCCTTGTAAGCGATTACAACATCTGCTCCTAAGTGACCGGCATAATTTTTTGCTCTTTTTGCACCTCCCATATCCGGAGACGCAATAGTAAGGTTGTCCAGATTTAAGTCTTTGATGTAATCAACAAAGATTGTAGAAGCATACAAATGATCCACAGGGATTTCAAAGAATCCCTGAATCTGGTCTGCATGCAGATCCATTGTCATAATTCTTGTTGCCCCGGCTGCTGTTAGAAGGTTAGCGACCAATTTTGCCCCGATAGGAGCTCTTGGCTTATCCTTTCTGTCTTGTCTTGCCAGTCCGAAATAAGGAAGTACAACAGTGATACTTTTTGCAGAAGCTCTTTTAGCTGCATCAATCATTAGAAGTAGTTCTAAAAGATTGTCTGCTGGTGGAAACGTAGACCCGATAAGGAATACTCTTCCTCCTCTTACGGATTCGTCCAAAACAGGCTCAAACTCTCCGTCGCTGAACTCCTGAATGATTATTTTTCCTAATTCTTTCCCATAATGCTGGGCGATTTTTTCTGCAAGATCCTTGCTTGTTCTTGTTGAAAACAGATAACTTTGTTGATCAGCCATTTTTACTTTTTAAGATTGTGCAAATTTAAAAAAAAACCACAAGAATCAATCCTGTGGTTTCTAAGTTTTTATATTTCCTGTATTTTATGGGAATGTTACGCCTGAATATTTGTTGGAATCAACCTGTGGTAAAGTAGATTTATACTTCGCATTAATTGACTTAATAAATTCATTGGCAACAATAGCGTATCCTCTGCCTGTAAGGTGAACTCCGTCCAAAGAGAATGCTCCTCCTGTAACAAATGTTGCAGTGTATTTTACTCCGTTCCATACAATTCCTGATTTGGAATTTAGCTCTATCATTTTTGCATTCATGTCTACAAACGCAAGATCTTTAGAATCGGCTAGAGACTTAATCGTTGTGTTATAAGATGCTGTTGCGGCTAAAACTTTCGCTGCTTCCATTTCTGTAAGTACAAGTTTATCTTCCAAAGGAACAGAGGTTCCTCCTCCGGCTTGAGGGTTAAGAACAGCGCTTGCAGTTAATAAAATATAATCCTTTGCAGTGGTTTGTCTATATTTCGGTAATCCGGGAACAGGTGATAAATCTTTATCTACGATAACGGCTCCGTTAGCAACAGCTCCTGCAGTGAATTTTATTAATCTTTTTTGATATTCAGCATCGTTGATGGCGCCTAAAGCTTTTGCCTGTGCTAATCCTGCATTATACGTAGCATATCCTCCATTTAATTGAGAAACCTGTGCTTCTGTAAGGTTGGTGAGAGGCATTGCCGGAACTCTTGTGAAGAAAGGCACATTGGTTACACTTGGGATGTTTGCAATTACTCCTTTTCTTGTAGTTCCTGCAGGAAATAATGTATTGATTAAAGCAGTGTAAGTGCTTGTAAAGCCAACTCCCGCAGTTCCGTCAACTGGTGTAATCGGGTTTGAGCCGTCACCTCCTGAAGTTGCGTATCCTAAAACATCATTTGCGCCTATCCATAAAGATATAAAGGTTGGGTTTTGAGCTAATGCGTCTCCTACTACAGAAGATGTTGAAGGATTAGATGCAAACCTTACAAAATATGGATTAGCGAGACCTAATGAAAGTCCTGCGGGATTTCCATAACCAGGAGCTAATAAATGTGATACTTTTGCTCCCGGAACTCCCATATTTTGGTATGGACCTCCTGAAGAAATATTATCTAGTGCTGCAGCAGGTGAATTGGGAACAGGGCTAAGTGCTCCATTAACCATTTTTAATTCTAATTTGCCAGGAAAACCAGGAATTCCGATAAATCCTCCAACGTTATTAGGCATCATTGGCTGTTTGAACTCACCGCCTCCTGCAAGTTTCATTTGCATCGAAAGCATACTTGGGTAAGATTCCTTTTGTCCATCACTATAAAGGGCGCCATCTCTGTAACCGGAAGTCAATGAGTTTCCTAAAGCGACATATGTTGTAAAATCTGCCTCACCTTTGGTCACAACTACGTCTTGCACATCGGTATCAAAATCTGTTTCGCAGCTCGTTGTGAAAAACAAGGCAGAAACAGCAAGTGTAGATATTATTATTTTTTTCATATTTATTAATTAAAAAGCGTTATAAGATAATCCAAGACCAAAATAGAATGCTTTTGCTTTAGCCTGTCCATAGAAACCAAGGTTAGAATTTTTTACATCTCTCGCCTGCGGCATTGCATAACCTCCTGCAACATCAACTCCGAATTGTTTTAGTTTAAATCCAAGCCCTCCTGTTACAACATAAGTGTTGAATGAAGGAGTTTCCGGAATGAAATTTTCATCAGAATAAGGTGATTCGTCATAATATGCTCCAAGGCGACCGTAGATCATATTGGTAAATGCATATTGTGTTCCCAGTCTGAAAGTTTTTGCATTTCTGAAGTTTTTAGGGGAAACCAAAACTGTAGGATCTGCCTGATTTCCGATAGGTGCATTAGCAAAGTCTAAAGTAAGCTTGCTGTATCTTTGCCATCCGTGGTAGTTAAAATCTGCAGAAATAAGCCATTTAGGAGTAACCTTATAAGTCATACCGATGGTGTATTCTTCTACAAGTGGTAAGGTTGCAGTAAAACTGTCTTTTCCTTCAGCATTAAGACCCAAAAGTCCGTTTACAGTATTTTGAGCAGGGACTCTGAAAGTTGCTGTACCATTTTTAGCTTTCATATCAACAGGAGAACGATAAGCAATACTTACATCAAGCTTAGGGTCGGGTCTGAAATAGAATCCGAAACCATATCCATGTCCGCTTGCTTTATCATCATTAATGTTAACTGTTCCGCTGAATTGAGTGACTGCTTTATCCCAGTCTACTTTTCCTTTGGCGTAAATATAACTTGCCCCGAACGAAAGCCAGTCTGCCATCTTTACGGAAACCATCGGCTGGAAATAAAAACTTTTCAACTCAAGTTTTTGCACAAGCTCTTTACCTTCCCAATCATTTGGATACTGAATTGTACTTCCGAAAGGAGTGGTAAAACTGAAACCAACTGATAAATTTTTAATAGGTCTGTAAGCAATAGCTGCATAAATAGGCGTTCCAAGAGGATTGTCTGTTTCTGTGCTTGTTAAAGTATTCAGGTTTTGAAAAGTTACTTTATTGCTTGCTCCGAAACCTCCTGCAACAATACTTAGTTTTGACGGAATGAATGACATCCCTGCAGGGTTGAAGAACGCTACACTTGCATCTTCAGCATGGGCACTTGTGTGTGCCATTGCCAATTGCTTTACACCTTGCAAAGAAACTCTGAAGCCCCCTGCATAAGATAAAACACCAGCTAATAAAGCGGTTGATATTAATATTTTTTTCATAGACTATTATTATATAAGTCAAATATAAAGTTATTTTGAATACGTCTGTTAATATTTCTTAATATTTTAAACATCGGATTAAAAGAAAGCTATGTTTAAAATAGTATTTTCAATCAAAAATCATGCAATTGTCTGTATTAATGATTGTTATTAATGTTTTTATTACAATAAAAATAGATTTGTTTAATCTTAAACAAAGTAAGAAATTAATATTTAGTACATTTGGAAATGCTATAAAGATAAAAATCAATAAATTTGCAAGATTAAATAAATTATAATATGAGTTGTGGATGTAAAACATCCGGCGATTCTGCACATTCTTGCGGAACAAAATCCGCGAATGGCTGTGAAAGTGTAAATACCTGCGGTAATAGTTATAAATTAAGTGTTTTCGACTGGCTTTCCAATGTACAAAATCCTGCATCGAACAGGTTTGATTTTGTGGAAGTTAGGTTTAAAAATGACAGAAAATTGTTTTATAAAATCGTAAACAATATTCCTTTACATATAGGTAGTGTAGTCACAGTAGAATCGAGTCCCGGACATGATGTGGGCGTAGTAAGTCTCACAGGCGAATTGGTGAAAATCCAAATGAAGAAAAAAAGATTTTCTGAAGAAGGAGCTCCCAAAATATACAGGCTTGCCAACCAAAAAGATATAGAAGTATGGCAGGAGGCAAGAAAAAAAGAGGAAAGTGTGAAAATAGAATCCAGAAAGATTTCGCACAGACTTGGTCTTGAAATGAAGATTACAGATGTGGAATATCAGGGTGATGCTTCTAAGGTTACATTCTATTATACAGCTGATAATCGTGTAGATTTCAGAATGCTGATTAAAGAATTTGCCGGAACTTTCCGTACCAAGATTGATATGAAACAAATAGGTTTCCGGCAGGAAGCGGCTAAAGTAGGTGGGATAGGATCTTGCGGAAGAGAGCTTTGCTGTTCTACATGGCTTACCGATTTCAGATCTGTAAATACAAATGTTGCCCGTTATCAGCAGTTAAGCATCAATCCTCAGAAATTAGCAGGACAATGTGGTAAACTTAAATGTTGTTTAAATTATGAATTAGACAGTTACCTTGATGCATTAAGTGATTTTCCGCCGTCTTCAACTACATTAGATACGGAGAAAGGAAGGGCTTTTTGTATTAAAATTGATGTTTTCAAAAAGAAAATGTGGTTTGCCTACGTAGACAGCTCAATGGCATGGTATGACTTCGATGTTGATTTGGTAAAAAAAATGATCGCAAAAAATAAAAAAGGCGAAAAAACGTTACCTCTTGAAGAATTGAAACAGCCAGACTTTGCCGTTCAGACTGTTGATTTGATTCAGGAAAACAGTGTAGACCGATTTGAGAAGAAAAACAGAGGCTCTAATAGAAACAGAAATCAGAATAAGCCAAACAGCAATAACAATTCTAGAAGAAACAGAAACGAAACGGCAGACAAAAATCTGCGTTCTGAGAAGCTTGATAAAGATGAAAATTCTGTAAGAACAACTCGTCCGTCTAAACCAAATCCAAATTCAAACAATAATCAGAGATCCACAAAACAGCAGCCAAAACCTTCAATTCAAAAGGTGGAGAGCGCTGTAAATGATACTGATAAGAGGCCGCAAAATCAACCCCCTAAAAAGAAGTTTAAAAAGAAATTTCCTCCCAAAAAAGACAATAATGCATAAGATTTCATATTTTGTTTTTCTTATATTTCTAACCGGATGCAATGCTTCTGACGAAAATGTGGTTATGAATCACGTTGATAATAAATGGGATAAAAAGACCTGGCAAAAGTTTAATTTTGAAATTTCGGATCCTCAAAATCCTAAAAATATTATATTTGTTGTAAGAAACAATAATGATTATCCTTACAGCAATATAAGATTTATTGTAAACCTTACCCATACTAAAACCAAAAAAACAGAAACTGATACGCTGAATTATATTTTGGCAAAACCAAATGGCGAATGGTTGGGCACAGGATTTGGCGAAACAAAAGAAGCATTATTTCAGTATAAACTGAACTATAAATTTCAGGAAAAAGGCAATTATGAAATTGCTGTTTCTCAGGCGATGAGAAACGATAACCTTCCGGGAATTGAAGATTTAGGAATAAAAGTAGAAACGGCAAAAACCGTAAGTACAAATGGAACACAACAATCAAAATAAGGGAAGTAAAGGGAAAAAATTTCCGCTTCCTCCTAAAAAAAATCAAAAGAATACAGTCTGGAAAAGATGGGTAAAATTCATCTGGATTGGTCTTATTGCAGTGATTTTAGGAATTTCAGGACTTTTCTTTGCCGTTTCTCAAGGATTTCTTGGCGAAATGCCCGATGTAAAAGAACTTGAAAATCCTGATATTTATGTTGCATCTGAAATTTATTCTGCAGATGGCGTTCTTCTAGGTAAATTCGAGAAAGAAAAAACGCAGCCGATTGAATACAAAAATTTGCCTCCTTATCTTATTTATGCTCTTCAGGCAAAAGAAGATGAACGATTTAAGGAACATTCAGGAATTGATTTAAAATCAATTTTAAGAGCAATAAGATATGGAGGAGAACGTGGTGGTGGATCTACCATTACTCAGCAGCTGGCAAAACTTTTATTTACTAAAGAGCCCTCTAGAAACCCTGTTAAAAGGGCTATTCAGAAGCTTAAAGAATGGGTGGTAGCCGTAAGCTTAGAGAAAAGATATACAAAAGAAGAAATTATCACTCTTTACTTTAATAAATTTGATTTTACGTATAATGCCAACGGCATTGAGATGGCATCCAAAATTTATTTTAACAAATCAACTACTGAGCTTACTTTACCTGAAGCTGCAGTCTTTGTTTCTATGCTGGAAGCTCCTATTGCTAATAATCCGTTAAGAAATCCTGAAAGAGCAAAAAGAAGAAGAGATGTTGTTTTGTCTCAAATGTTAGAAACCGGCTACATAGATCAGCCCACTTACGATAAGGCAGTTTCTACTCCTATTACAACAGATTATCAACCAATTAAAGATATAACTGACGACTATTCTGCCTATTATAAGTTTTATCTTAGAAAAGAAATTGATAATTATCTGAAAGATTACGAAAAGGAAACAGGTAAAAAACTGAATCTTTATAAAGATGGTCTTAAGATTTTTGTCACTTTGGATTCAAAAATGCAGAAATATGCCGAAGAATCTATTAAAGAACATTTAACGGATCTTCAGAAAAGATTTGATGCCGAACAAAGAGGGAGAAAAAACAGACCTTTTTATTATTTGAACGATCAGCAGGTAAATAAAGTGATGATGCAGGCGGTAAAAAGAACGGGTCGTTACAAGCAGCTAAGCAGAGCAGGAATTCCTGAAGATTCCATTTTAATGGAGTTTCATAAGCCTGTAAAAATGACAAGATTCACTTGGTCGGGCGAAGAAGAAGTTGAGATGAGTCCATGGGATTCTATCCGCTATCATAAACAGATTGCTCAGGCGGGATTAATGTCTATGACACCTGGAACAGGCGAAATTAAAGCTTGGGTTGGAGGAATCAACTGGCAGCATTTTCAATATGATCATATCAAACAGGGAAAAAGACAGGTAGGTTCTACCTTCAAACCTTTTGTGTATGCAACTGCGATCATGAAACTAGGATTAACTCCTTGTTCAACAATCTCGAATGCTAGCTATAGAAAAGGAAGTTGGAATGTTGAAGGTTCTGGAGGGATGTTAACACTTAAAAATGCATTAGCACACTCAAAAAACCCTGTTGCAGTGAGGTTAGCTGAAATGGCAGGAACCCAGAGTGTAATACAGACGGCAAGAGATTTAGGAGTAACCGAAGAAATTTCCACAAGTCTACCAATGGCGTTAGGATCTTCAGATATTACAATTTATGAAATGTTGGGAGCTTACAGTACTTTTGCCAATTATGGTAATTACAACAAACCCGAAATGATCTGGAGAATTGAAGATGTAAACGGGAGAGTGATCAAGGAAGTAAACCAGGAGCCTAAAGAAGTCATGAATCCTAATTATGCCTATACGATGATTGAATTAATGAAGGGTGTTGCAGAATTTGGTACTGCATCAGGAGAATTGGGAAGAAGGGGGGTTTCTAAAGCCGTTGAAATTGCAGGAAAAACAGGAACTACCCAGAATAATTCAGATGGTTGGTTTATGGGAATCGTACCAAAACTCGCTACAGGAGCCTGGGTTGGCTGGGAAGACAGAGCGACTCACTTCTACGGAACAGGAGAAGGGCAAGGAGCGAAAATGGCTTTGCCGATTTGGGCAATTTTCATGAAAAAAGTTTGGGCAGACAAAAGCCTTAAGATCTCCCCAGATGATAAGTTTGTGAAACCAAGTGACTGGAAGGATGGCTGTAGTAATCTTCAGGGATTAAGTGGAGGATATGGTGATGAAGGAGGCTTGCAGACTATTGATGATCTCAAAAATCCTAAACCTGCTGATAATATTCCTAAAAGCACCACGAAAAAGGAAGAAAATGTCAATGAAAATCTCAAAACGGGAGAAAATATTGATTTTAATAAATAAAATATTCTTTTATCATTATAAGACCTTTCAATGAAATTGAAAGGTCTTATCTTTTTTTAATTAATACCTTTGAGTTATGAATATTGAAAATATCAGACAGCCATTTATAGAAAAATTTCCCGGAGACTTTTCAGGAAATACCATGCAGAGAAATACTCCCAAAATTTTGTTTGCTACCGTTGCAACAGTTGGTTTTGATCATCCTGAACTTATTGTTTTTAATGAAAAGCTTTCTGAAGAAATAGGATTGGGTAAATTTAACGAAAATGATCTTTATTTTTTAGCCGCAACCCATCTTCCGGATTATATTAAAACTTATTCTACAGCGTATGCCGGACATCAGTTCGGAAACTGGGCAGGTCAGTTGGGAGATGGGCGGGCAATTTTTGCCGGTGAAATAACCAATGATTTTGGAAAAACAACAGAAATACAATGGAAAGGGGCAGGCGCAACACCATATTCTCGTCATGCCGACGGCAGAGCTGTGCTTCGTTCCTCGGTGAGAGAATATCTTATGAGTGAAGCGATGTTTCATTTACAGATTCCTACAACCAGAGCTTTAAGCTTGTGTCTTACCGGTGAAAGTGTTGTGCGTGATATCATGTATAGCGGCAATCCTCAGGAAGAAAAAGGGGCAGTTGTTATAAGAACTGCTGAAAGTTTTCTTCGATTTGGTCATTTTGAATTGATTTCTGCACAAAAAGAATATGATACGCTGAAAAATTTAGCGGATTACACTATTGAAAATTATTTTACTGATATTAAATTATCCAATGAAGATAAATATAAAGAGTTTTTCAATGAAGTGAGCAAAAGAACGGCAGATCTGATGGTGGAATGGTTTCGGGTTGGATTTGTGCATGGGGTTATGAATACTGATAACATGTCGGTTCTGGGTTTAACCATTGATTACGGACCTTTTTCTATGATGGATGAATATGATCTGAATTTTACGCCTAACACGACCGATCTTCCCGGCAGAAGATACGCTTTTGGAAAGCAAGGACAAATATCACAATGGAATTTATGGCAGCTTGCCAATGCTTTATTTCCTTTAATTAAGGATGAAAGATTTTTAGAGGAAGCTCTTAATAATTACGGAACTTACTTTTGGAAAAAACATGATGAAATGCTTTGCAGGAAATTTGGTTTTGACGACCTAAGGAAAGAAGACGAAGAATTCTTTACCAATTGGCAGGGATTAATGCATGAACTGCAGCTAGATTATACTCTTTTTTTTAATGAACTGGAAAAAAGCCATAACGAAGAAGATGTTAATTTTTCGGCCGTTTCCTACAGTATTTTAGATGAAAGTGCAATGAGCAAACTCAATCATTTTATGAGTGCTTACCAAAAAAGACTGTCTGAAAATAATATATCAAGGAGTGAATCTCTGGAATTAATGAAGAAAAGCAATCCCAAATTTATTCTTAGAAATTATCTTTTGTATGAATGTATTGAAGAAATCAACAACGGAAATAATGATATGCTGAAAAAATTAACCCAAGCTTTAGAAAATCCTTATGAAGAAATCTTTCCTGAATTTTCAGTAAAAAGACCTTCCGGATATGATGATGTTTCCGGATGCTCAATGCTGTCATGCAGTTCATGATCGAAAATTACAGTTCCCGCCTCATAGGTGGGTTTTTTATTTTACTTTTGCAAAAATTTTACAAGTGTCTTTCAAATCTAAACTGGCTTCTTTTTTCAAAATTGTTTTTCCTTCTGCATGGGCAGAATTGTTTTTGTTTCTTTTTTTTGTAAGTATTTATGGCATTTTAGGAACTTATCTTGCACAGCATTACAGAATTGTTTTTGATGCAAGAATTCCTTGGGATGCCTATTTCAGTTTTGATAATAAAGCTATTGTAATGACGGGTGGTAGTTTTGAAAGACACCCGCTTTCCTATTATTTTTTTAACTGGATAAGAGAATTGGCTTTTTTCATTTCTGATGGTAAAACAGGCAGCAATTTCAGACTCACTTTAGTCTGGCTCAGTAATTTTACCATAAGTTTAAGTTTAATTCAGATTTTCAAATATTTAAAAAATATAATCGGACTTCCTTTAGGGTTGAATATTTTGATCGTAATTTTCTTTAGTATTTTTTCTACCAACATTCTTTTATCATTTACACCGGAAACTTATACCTATACGTTGTTTCTGCTGGTTTTATTTAATTATTATACTGCGATAAAATTAAAAAAAGATAAAAAAATTGCCGGTTCTGCGACGATTTTGGCAGGAGTTGGTATTGGAGGTCTTACCATCACCAATATTGTGAAAGTGTTTATTCCCGTTGTGTTTGAAAAAGATGTGTTTAGAAGCTGGAAGAAATTTGGAAATGCCGTATTCAGGGTCTTGAGTACAATTATCATTTTTGTTGTGCTTTATCTTTACAGAATTGATTTTAAATACCAGAATATTCTTTCAAAATCCGGCGAGCAATATGAAAAATTTTCCAATGTAAAGTCGGTTCCATTGTGGGATATGATTATATCTTATTTTTTTGGCGGAAATATATTGTTTCCCGGGTTTTTCGTTCGTGAAAAACACAACATGAAGGGGTTTTATTATCAGGCTCTCTTTATGGATGTTTATACTTCTGTCTTTCCATACATTTTTGTGGGATTATTGTTGTGTTTTGTTATTTGGAGCTACTTTAAAAATTTCAAGAATAAACTTGTTCAGATTCTCATGCTTTCTTTGCTGGTCGATGTCCTGATTCATTGTGTTTTTCGTTTCGGATTGCATACATCTTACATTTATGGCGGGCATTTCGTTTTCATTTTTCCTCTAATGTTGGGCTGGCTTTTTTTTGCGTATCGAAAATCACCAAAAACACTTTCATTTTTAACAGTAGTTTTAGGAGTATTTACTGTTTTTCTGCTGCAAAATAATTTCCTAAGAATGCTTGAATTTTTTGACTTTATTAATCAATTTTACAAATAAAAAAGCCGGAAAAATTACTTCCGGCTTATTCGTTTTTTAAGAAAATTTATTTTGCTTCTGCACAGAAAACTCTGTACTGTACAGCAATGGCAGACTTAAAGTATTCTTTAATTCTTGCAAGATCGCCGGAGGCACTTTGTTTCGTAAAATAGCTTCCCGCAAGAATCTTATAATTGGGTCTTAGGGATGCATCAGTTTCAATCTTTATGCTTGGAAATCTTTTTCTGAAATAAGCTTTGATTTCATTTGCCTCATCATTGCTTTTTACGGTTGCTATTTGAATTTTGTACCCTAAAATTCTTGGATTTCTCCTGCATATTTCAGCATTAGTAAGTTCTCGGCTTGGCACATATATTTTAGGAGGTTTTGACGGTACATCATCTTCGGAATTTGCTTTTGCAGCTGTAGAAGTTGCACATTTATTTTCCAGAGAAGACAAAGCATCGTTTACTTTGGCATCCATAGTCATTACAAGCTCTGTTCCGGCTAAGGTATCTTTCTTTACAACCTGTTGTGCTTCAACAGTATAAAAACTCACAAAAGATATGACAGTAATTATTTTGATTAAATTTTTCATTTAAAGTTGTTTCAGCAAATTTAGGATAATTATAAAAACCCCGCAAACAAGACTATTTAGAATAGTTATAAATTAAACGGAAATGACATTTTACCTTTTGTTAAGGTCGTTAAATTCTTCTTAAAAATATTATTTTTGCGGAATTGATTACATACTCAATATTTACTAACATAAGATAATTTAAATGATTAGTTGGAGAAAGCATTATAAAAAAGGGCTGATTGCGATAGGATTATTGCTATCAACAAGTGCTTCAATTTACGGGCAAGCCGGCGATCCTAAAAACGGCGAAAAACTTTTCAAAGCAAATTGTACGGCATGTCACGCATTAGACAAACAGGTTGTAGGTCCCGCACTGAAGGGTGTGGTAGCAAGACTTGATACGGAACAAGGACTTGGAAAAGACTGGCTTCACAAGTGGATTAAAGACAATAAAGCTTTGAGAGCTTCTGGAGACAAGTATGCTAATGAGGTTTATGAAAAGTACAACAAAACTGAGATGCAGCAGTTTCCTAATCTTTCTGAAAAGGATATTGATGATATTTTAGAGTACACAACTAATCCTCCTGCTCCGGAACCTGAAAAAACGCCCGAGGCCGCTACAGCTGGTACTAATGCTGGTCAGGCTCCTGCAGACAATACAACTTCAAGCATAGTGATTATTTCACTTTTGGCAATTGCAGGTTTGTTAGTTTGGATCTTAATTAAATTAAGACAGTTAGTTAAATTGGGACAGTCAGAAGATTTGGCAGGTCTTGATGAAACAAGAGTAAAATCATTCAGAGAAATTTACGAAAAGTACCATTACATCGGTAAAGGAGCTTTAGCGATATTAGCGATACTGGCTGCTTACGGAGTTTGGAACTGGATCATGTGGATTGGTGTTTATAAAGGATACAAGCCTGAACAGCCAATTTATTTCTCTCATAAAATTCACGTTGGTGAAAATAAAATCGACTGTCAGCTTTGTCACTCAAGTGCAAAATATGGTAAAGTTTCAGAAATTCCTTCTATGAATGTTTGTATGAACTGTCACAGAACTATTTCTGAGTACAACGGTAAGTATATTGAGCCAGGAAAAGATAAGGCATTCTATGATGGAGAAATCAAAAAGATTTATGAAGCTACAGGATGGGATCCTGAAAAACAACAGTATACAGGAAAAACATCTCCTATAGAATGGACGAGAATTCACAATATGCCGGATTTCGTTTACTTCAATCACGCACAGCACGTTGTTGCAGGAGAACAGGCAATCATCAATTCATTCAACAAGAAAAATCCTGATAACAAAATCGACGTAGTTTGTAAAGCTTGTCATGGTAAGATTGATACGATGAATGTTGTACAGATGGCAAATGACTTTACAATGGGATGGTGTATTGAATGTCACAGAACAACGGAGATTGATATGAACAACGGTTATAATAAAGAATACTTCAAAAATCTACATGAAAAGCTTAAAAAGCAATACCCTAAAGATGGTGGTAAGATTACTGTAGATGCAATTGGAGGTCTTGAATGTGGTAAATGTCATTATTAATAACTAAAAAATTAGAAGTATAAATGGCTTCAAACAAAATACAATTTAGAAGTATTCACGAACTTAAAGATCCGGCTTTAAACAATAAGCTGGCTCAAAAAGAGTTCCAAGAAGAAATTCCGGTAGAAGATTTCTTAGAAGGTACTCAGAAAAACGATTCAGGTACATCAAGAAGAGATTTCTTGAAACTGTTGGGATTCTCTACAGCAGCAGTTACTTTAGCTGCCTGTGAAGCACCGGTAATCAAAACGATTCCTTATGTGGTAAAGCCGCACGAAATCATTCCGGGTATTCCTAATTATTACGCTTCAACATATTTTGACGGGTTCGATTTTGCGAGTGTTTTAGTAAAAACGCGTGAAGGGAGACCTATCAAGATTGAACCGAATCCTGTTGCGGGAGATTTAGGTAAAACAAACGCAAGAGCTCAGGCAAGTGTACTTTCTCTTTATGATAATGACAAAGTAAAGCAACCTAAGCTTGACGGTAAAGACGAAACTTTTGATAAAGTTGATGATTTCGTTATCAAAGGTTTAAATGAAGCTCAGGCTGCAGGTAAAAAAATTGTGTTATTATCACATTCTTTTGCTTCTCCTACTTTCAAAAAATTATTTGCTGAATTTAAAGCAAAATATCCTACTGCCGAACTCGTAACTTATGATGCTCTTCCTTATTCCGCAGGTTTAGATGCCGCTCAGGAAGTTTTTGGAACGAGAGCATTGCCGGTTTATGATCTTAGAGGAACTGAATTAGTTGTTTCTTTTCAGGCAGATTTCTTAGGAGATTATAATGCATCAAGCTTAGAAACTTCTTATGCAGCCGCTAGAACGCCGGGAGCAAGTATGCTGAGACACGTTCAGGTTGAATCTAATATGTCTCTTACGGGCGCTAATGCAGATGAAAGAATCAGATTAAAGCCGAGTGATGTAAACAAAACTTTAGTTGAAGTTTACAACGCAGTTGTTGGAGGTGGTTCTTCAGACAAAGTAGCTGCCGGAATAGCAAAAGAACTTCAGGCGAAAGGCAGCAAAGCTGTTGTTTTTGCAGACGGTTCTAAAGCGGCACAGGTTTTAGCTCACTTAATTAACCAAAAATTAGGATCAGTTGCTTTTACAGGTAAAGCAAATTTCCTTAAAGAATTTGATAAAGCAAGATTCCAGGAGTTTTTAGGTTGGATGAATGCAGGACAGGTTGGAGTTTTGATTTCTAACAATGTAGATCCTGTTTATTCTCATCATAAAGGTCAGGATTTCAAAAAATCTTTAGAAAAAGTACCTTACGTAATTGCGGTTACAGATAAGAAAAACAATATGTATAAGGCAGCGAAAGCTGTAATCCCGGTAGCTAACTGGCTTGAGTCTTGGGGAGATGTAGAGCCTCAGACTGGTGTTTATGCATTAATGCAGCCTACTATTCAAAAAATTTACAAATCAAGACAGATTGAAGAATCTTTATTGGTTTGGAAAAATGGTAAAAATAACGCTGCTAATAATTATTACGATTACTTAAAAGCCAATTCTGCTTCCGTTTTAGGTGGAGTTTCTTTCAATAAAGCACTTTATAACGGTTTTGTAACATCTGCTAATGCGACATCTTTATCTTATGCAGGAGGAAATGCAGGTCAGGCTATAGCTGAATTAGGAAACTTTAAAGCATCTAAATTAGAATTAGTGCTTTATACTAAGACGTCTATGGGAGACGGAACTCAGGCAAACAACCCTTGGTTGCAGGAATTACCGGATCCATTGACAAGAATGTCTTGGGATAATTATTTGACAATTTCTCCAAAAGATGCTGAAGAGCTTGGTATAGAAAATGATCTTAATGCAAGAATGCAGCTAGACGGTTCTGTAGTAAACCTTACAGTAAACGGAGTTAAAATTGAAAATGTACCGGTATTTATTCAACCTGGTCAGGCAGACGGATCCGTTGGTCTTGCATTGGGTTACGGTAAAAAAGATTCTGGTGCTACGGCGGATACAGGGGTAAATGCCTATCCTTTATTTGATGGATCAAACCTCGTAGTTTCTAATGTTTCTATTGAAAAAACTGGAGAAGAACACGAGTTCGCAGGGATTCAGCTTCAAAATACATTAATGGGACGTTACGATATTGCTAAAGAAGTTCCTTTGGCTGAGTTTATTAACGTACCTTTCGATGACGAACACCACGGTTGGAACAAACCATTAGAATATCACACCATCAGCGGTGCACTTCCGGCAGGTAAAATTGACCTTTGGGATGCCTTTGATGATACAGACGGACCTCACTTCAACTTATCAATTGATCTGAACTCTTGTACTGGCTGCGGAGCATGTATTATTGCTTGTCAGGCAGAAAACAATGTTCCGGTAGTAGGTAAAGAAGAGATGAGAATGTCTAGAGATATGTATTGGTTAAGAATTGACCGTTACTATTCATCTAAGCAGAAAGTTGGAGTTTATGATGGACTGAAAGAAGGAATGGCAGTTCCTGAGCTTTACGGAAGTGATGTTTTGGGCATTGATGGGGCTTTGGAGAATCCAGCAGAAAATCCGGATGTGATCTTCCAGCCGGTAATGTGTCAGCATTGTAACCACGCTCCTTGTGAAACGGTTTGTCCGGTTGCAGCAACATCTCACGGTAAGCAGGGACAAAACCACATGGCATACAACAGATGTATCGGTACAAGATATTGTGCTAACAACTGTCCTTATAAAGTAAGACGTTTCAATTGGTTCACATATAACCTGAATGACAAGTTCGATTTCAATATGAATAATGATCTTGGAAGAATGGTTCTTAATCCTGATGTTGTTGTAAGAACAAGAGGGGTTATGGAGAAATGTTCTATGTGTATCCAAATGACTCAGAATACTATTCTTGAAGCGAAGAAAGAAGGTAGAAGAGTAGCAGAAGGAGAATTCCAGACTGCTTGTTCAAAAGCTTGTTCTACAGGCTCTATCAAGTTTGGAGATATGAATGATAAAGAGTCTGAAGTTAGAAAATTATATTCTGGCAACAGAAGATATTATTTACTTGAAGAGATTGGAACCAAGCCAAACGTGTTCTATCACACTAAAGTAAGAAACAGAGTAGAAAAATAAAGTTTAAATAATAAATAGGTAAAAAATGTCAGGACATTACGAAGCTCCGATAAGGGAACCTCTGATTATTGGTCACAAAACTTATCACGATATCACAGAAGATATTGCACGACCTATCGAAGAAAGAGCAGGTAAATTATGGTGGATTTCACTATATGCAGCCTTGGTTCTGTTCATCTACGGATTTGGCTGTATCGCTTATACTATCGGAACAGGTATTGGAGCATGGGGGCTTAACAGAACTATTAACTGGGGTTGGGATATTACCAACTTCGTATGGTGGGTAGGTATTGGTCACGCCGGTACGCTGATCTCAGCAGTATTATTATTATTTAGACAAAGATGGAGAATGTCTGTAAACCGTTCTGCGGAAGCGATGACCATCTTCGCCGTTGTACAGGCAGCAATCTTCCCGGTAATTCACATGGGTAGAGTTTGGGTAGGATATTGGGTATTCCCTTTGCCCAACCAGTTTGGTTCTCTTTGGGGGAACTTCAACTCGCCTCTACTTTGGGACGTATTTGCAATCTCCACTTATTTCTCCGTATCTACAGTATTCTGGTTTATGGGATTGATCCCTGACTTTGCAATGATCAGAGACAGAGCAAAAACTCCTTGGACTAAGAAAATTTATACATTTCTTGCATTCGGATGGGGTGGTAAAGCAAAACACTGGCAGAGATTCGAAGAACTATCTTTGGTTCTTGCAGGTTTGGCAACTCCGCTTGTATTCTCGGTACACACCACCGTATCATTTGACTTCGCAACGTCGGTTATCAAAGGATGGCACTCTACAATCTATCCTCCTTACTTCGTTGCCGGTGCGATCTTCTCAGGATTTGCAATGGTACAGACACTATTATTAGTTGCAAGAAAAGTTTGTCATCTTGAAGATTACATTACCATGTATCATATCGAAATTATGAACATCGTCATCATCTTAACTGGTGGTATGGTAACAGTAGCTTACGCAACTGAATATTTCATCGGATGGTATTCCGGGTCAAGATATGAAGATTTCACTTATCTTTCACCAGGTGCAGCTGTTGGACCTTACTGGTGGGCTTTCTGGTCATTGATCATTTGTAACCTTGTAGTTCCTGCCTCATTCTGGTTCAAGAGATTGAGAACAAATATTATCTGGACATTTATTGTAGCATTAATCATCAATATAGGAATGTGGTTCGAACGTTTTGATATCATCGTAATCAACCTTTCAAGAGATTACTTGCCAGGATCTTGGACGATGTTTAAACCAACAATCATTGACGTTGGAGTGTATCTAGGAACAATAGGATTCTTCTCCGTATTATTCTTATTATATGCAAGAACATTCCCTGTAATTGCACAGGCTGAATTGAAATCAATTTTGAAAATCTCAGGTGAAACTTATAAAGCAAAAGAAGGAGATGAGCACCACTAAAATTGTATACGGACTTTATGCTGACGACGATGATTTAATGAACGGCGTTAAAGCATTCAACGATAAAGGAATCGCAATCAACGAAGTTTATACTCCGTTTCCGGTTCACGGACTAGACAAAGCTTTAGGTTTAAAGAAAACCAGAATTTCTGATGCTGCTTTTATCTACGCATTATATGGTGTAAGTATTGGTGCAACAGTTACTTGGTACGTAATGAATCATGACTGGCCTCAGAATATTGGTGGTAAACCTGCTTTCGACTGGGCACACAACATGCCTGCGTTCGTAGTACCAATGTTCGAATTGATGGTATTCTGTGCAGCACACATGATGTCTTTAACATTCTTAGTTAGAAACAAAATGTATCCTGGTGCTCCCGCTCAGAACCCAGATCCGAGAACTACCGATGATAAATTCCTGATGGAATTTATTACCAATGATGTAGATTCGGTGAAGCAGCTTTTAATTGAAACAGGAGTAGAAGAAATAACCGTTAAAGATGCTTAAAATGAAGAGAAATATTTTAAAAATGACAGCGGTTTTAGGTTTAACTACAGTTTTACTTAATTCTTGCGGACCAAAAGAAAACGCACCTCTTGTTTACTTTCCGGATATGTATTTCCCTGTAGCTTATGATCCTTTGATGAAAGCTCAGGATGCGTATTCAGATCATGAAAATGAGATTCCTGCATTTGTAAAAAATAATGGCGCAACAGGACTTTCTCCTGTAGAAGGTTCAGTAGCTCAGAATAAAGATGGTGTTTTTGCCGAAGACAAACTTCCAAGAACTCCGGATGAATATAATGCTGGTTATGATGCTTCAAAGGGAATTACTTCTTCACCTTTAAATCCTGCTAATGCTACAAAAGATTTAGAGAGAGGAAAAGTACTTTTTGAACGTACTTGTTCTGCCTGTCACGGTGTTGCCGGAGACGGACAAGGATCAATCGTACAAAGTGGGGCTTATTCAGGTGTGCCAAATTATGCAGATAGAGAAATTACTGTAGGATCTGTACACTATGTTTTAACAAATGGTAGAAATGCAATGGGATCTTATGCAGGACAGCTTAGTCCTGGAGACAGATGGAGAGTGGCCATGTATGTAATGAATGCTTTCAAAGGTGCATCTGCAACTCCGGCTGCAGCTCCTGCAACTGCTGAAGCAGCAAAAACCGAAACTACCGAAACTAAAAAATAAGAAAAGAAATGTATAGTTTTTCACCAAAATTAAAATCAGCTTCTATAATACTTCTAGTTGTAGGTTTAGTTCTTTTTGCTGTTGGTTTCTTTATGAATAAAGGAATTACTACAGAAAAAATTGAGCACATGATGGAAGCAGTACATGCTTCAGGACATGATGCTCCTACACACTCAAGCCAAATGGTGGGTCCTCAGGATCATGAGTCTCATCTAAAACATGCAGAGATGCAGATTCACAATCAGCCTTTGGCAGCAATTCATTTCGTAGCGGTATTTTTCTTCGGAGTGAGCTGTTGTGTTTTGTTTTTCTACTGCATTCAGCATGCTGCACACGCAGGTTGGCCTATTATTATTACAAGGGTAATGGAAGCAATTGCGTCTTATATTCCTTGGGGTGGTGCTATTTTGATCATCATTATGATTCTTAATATTACGCATAATGGGCATCTTTTTCACTGGATGGATCCTGAATTAACAAGAGAGGGATCTCCTGAATTTGATGTTATCCTTTTTGAAAAGAAAAGATTCTTAAATATACCTTTTTATGCTATAAGAACTATTATTTATGTAGCTGGAGCTTCATTCTTTGCATGGAAACTAAAAGCAATGTCGAAGAAAGTAGACGAAACTAAGTCAAGAGTAGATTATCAGTTTCTTTACAGATGGGCAGTAGGATACATTGCATTCTTCGGATTTGCATCTGCAGCTTGGGCATGGGATTGGTTGATGTCTATTGACCCTCACTGGTATTCTACAATGTATATTTGGTATTCTATGGTGAGCTGCCTTTCAAGTGGAATTGCTGTGATCATTTTGCTAAGTGTTTTCCTAAAGAAAAATGGTTTCTTACCACAGTTTAATGATAATCACTTGCATGATTTAGGAGTTTTCCTTTTTGCTACAAGTATGCTCTGGACTTATACATGGTTCGCACAATTCATGTTATATTGGTATGCAAACGTGCCTGAAGAAGTAAATTATTTCTTCGGAAGGTTCGAACATTATTCTACAACATTCCTTCCGATGCTTATTGTAAACTTCCTTTTACCATTATTGGTTTTAGTAAGCAGCAGCATCAAGAGAAATTACAAAGTTGTAACAATTATGGCAGTTGTTGTAATCTGTGGTCACATCTTAGATTATTTCAATATGGTAATGCCGGGAACGGTTGGTCCTTACTGGAAGACTCCTGAGGTTTTACTTCTTGTTATAGGTGCCATTTTATTTGTAGCGGGATTGTTTATGTTTACAGTGCTTTCAGCATTAGCTAAGCTGAAATTAATTCCTACAGGTAACCCTTATTTACACGAATCTGAAATTTACGAATATCCTTTCTAAGGAATTGTAACAAAATAAACGATAAAAAGACTGATTAATTAATAATCGGTCTTTTTTTTATAAATCATTTAAAGGCAACCTTTTCAATTTTTATTCGTCTTATTAATGTCGTATAACTTAATCTGATCACATAGAGTATTTGCTCTGAAAACTTTTAACTAAATCCTTATGAAAACTTCAAAAATCCTATCAATTATCTTCATTTTAATTTTGAATTTATTTAATGCACAGAGCATTACATTCATTTCAGAGAAAACCAATTTACCGATTCCTAAAGTATCAGTTTTTGGAAAAGAGGGTAATATTTTAGCAATATCGGATATTGATGGAAAGATTGAAAAGTCTGCACTGGTTAAAGAACAGGAAAATTTCCAACTCATTTATGACAACATTATTCTTACAAGTCTATCTTATTCTGATTTGAATAAAGAAGTGATTAAACTTGACGATAAAATTAAAGATATTGAACCTGTAATTATCAAAAACAACAAACTGGCAAAATACATCAAAGTGCGTGGAAATTTTAACGCGTACGTTACTTTGAATACGAAGCTTAACTGTTATGCAGACGGTGTGATCACGTATATTTTTGACAATAAAACCAAAAAACTGAAGAGTGCAAATGTGGAAGAATATCGCATTTTCAGACTGGAAGATGCAAAGAATGAGAAAAAAGAAACAGCTTCGTGGGATTATAATAGCTTTCTTGATCTGCCAAAACTGAAAGATGTAGGTAATATTGCTGAGTTTAAATCTAAAAGAGCTAAGATTAAAGAACTTAAAGGTATTAATAAAGACGAAATTGAAATCACAGGTGAGGCTTTGCAGGAAAAAGAATTAGCATTATTTGGATATCGTTTTTTTGATGTTAAAGGAATTATTAATCATTCTTACGAAAAAGATTCTGATAAGACTTTGAGAGATTTCTTAGAGTCTAATGAGATCAGTTTTATCAAATTGAAACATAAAAGTGAAACTAATTATAACCAAGTTATTGTTTACAGGAATTTTTATCCCGTTGAACTTGAGTTTGCAGAGGATAATAATGTAGAACAAAAAGTAAAATTTAATAAAAGCAATAGCAGTTATAATACAAACTATTGGAAAGATTCTTCATTCCCCAATATGCAGACTGTGTTCAGTTCTTTTTTTAAGGATAAGTTAAAAGAACAACAAAATAAAAAATAAAAATATTTATTAGTAAAGGTTTTATTAAATTTGCCATAAACCATACTAAAATGAAAAAGTTTTCTTTGCTGCTCATCTTCAGCCTGTTGTTTTTTACGTCATGTAAAAAAGACAGCGTAGATGCGACCACTACTCAGTCTTTCCAGTCGAGTATTAATGATATGGCATCCAGCCTTACCACGATAAAACAAATCAAATTCAATGAAGCATTATATATCCTCAAAACTTTCGGCGTGGAAGCAGATGGAGATGTTGCAGAATTAAAGGCTCTGGGACAATTGATCAATGGAAAAAAAGTACCGGAAATATTGCTTATGGCCGACAAAGTAGCTCAGGAAAACGGAATAGAGTGGGCAAGTACTGCGCCTCCGTCTTTGGGTGAAATGAATATCTTTGGTGACGAATTGGCAAAAGAAAGTGATCCGAATGATGTGAAAGCAAGCTCACTGAATATTCTTACTCAGTTTTCCGGAGATAATGGAAATGGTCCTACAGCAATTCAGATCATTCCTAGATTGGTTGATAATTCAGGAAATCCTATTGCATTCACTGGAGCAGGTTTGGAAGCCACATTAGAAGTTTTCAGCAACGGAGTGAAAATTTCTACCGCCAAAAATTTGATGCAGGACAATAACTTTAAGGGCTTCAATCTCAAGTTTTCTTCTTTACTGGCATCTAAAATTACGGATAACAAAATTGATGTGACCGTTTCAGTTAAAACAACGGCAAAGACATTTAAAATGTCTAAGATCGGTTTAGATGTTAACCCCTCTGCATTGAAAGTTCCGGAAATTCCTAAAACGGATTCTACAATGATTGAGCAAGATCCTGCTGCAATGATAGATCCTAATAATCCTGCAGTTACCACTTCACCGGGTACAGATCCTACGACACAGGCACCGCCAAAACAGCCTGCAGATCCTAAAAATACGGTGAGCAAATTTTTAAATAACGTAAGTTCACAAAATTTAAAGGCTGCATTTGATGCATCAAGCAATCCAAGTTGGGGAAGCTACGAATCTTTTTCTAATCCCACCTCAGGATTTGGAGCAATAAAAAGTGTAAATGTTAAAAATATTACAACTAACGGATCAACGGCAAATTCATCAAGTGTAAGTGCCACTTATGACGTAACAGATAAAAACGGGAGAACAACTTCTTTAAAAGCTACTTTTGGTCTTAAAAATGTAAACGGAGAATGGAAAATCTCCAGCTATAAAATAAATCCTTAAAAGTATGGCATCTGAGCAACTCATTAAAAAGCTTGAGGCAACGATAGAAAATATACCAGATTTTCCCATTGCGGGAATTCAGTTCAAAGATATTTCGCCTATATTTTTAGATCCTAAACTATACGAAGAGGTTATAGATGATCTTGTCAGCTTCAGCAAGGGCAAAGTAGATGCAGTATGCGGAATAGAAAGTCGTGGTTATCTCTTCGGAATTGCAATTGCAGTTGCTTTGGATGTTCCTTTTATTTTAATCAGAAAAAAAGGGAAGCTTCCACCTCCGGTAATTTCAGAAAAATATGATCTTGAATATGGCAGTGCAGAAATAGAAACCAGAGAAGGTCAGATAAAGAAAGGACAAAAAATTTTAATTCATGATGATCTTTTGGCAACCGGCGGAACAACAGAAGCGGCAGCAAAGTTGGTTGAAAAACAAGGTGCAGATGTAGTACAGTTTAGTTTTTTAATTGGCTTAAAAGATCTTAAAGGTGAAGAAAAACTCAAAAAGTTTGGCGCTGATATTTACAGTATTCTGCAATATTGATCAGCTGAGATTAATGTCAATTCGGAAAAAGAAAGATATTATAAAAAATATCATCATTTATAACTGTTTCAAAAGATGTTCAATTATTTGAAGACATTTATTAATAATACAAATAAACATTTTGTAAATCATTCAGAAACAATTAAATTTGCAATTCAATTTTTAAGAATTTATGGCAAAATTGGGAAAAAATGCTCAGCAAGAGCTGGAAGGAAAAGAAACAGTGGAGTTTTTTAAAGATCTTGACAGAGAGGCTTTAAATACAGAAAGATTCCTTGAAAGATATTCAAAACCATTAAGTATAGCTTTTGGAATTTTGGTTCTGGGAGTTTTAGGCTTTTTCGCATATCAGCAGTTTATTGTAGCTCCGAAAAATGAAGAAGCAGTAAAAACTTACCTTGCAGCACAGAAAAACCTTACAGAAGGTAAAGATAAAGACGCTTTGGGAGGCACATCTGCTGCTAATCCTGGTTTTATGGGAACATACAAAGAATACTCTTCAACTGATATTGGTAAATTGGCTGCTTATAATGCAGGTCTTATCAAATTTAAAGAAGGAAAGTTTCAGGAAGCGTATGATTTGATGGATAAATTTTCCTCAGACAACAAAACATTGATGGCCATGAAATACGGCGCAATGGCAGATGCTAAATCGGGTCTTAATAAAAATGATGAAGCATTGTCTTTGTTGGATAAAGCAGCTTCTGCCGCAGAAGATCCTTATACCTCGTATTATTTCACAAGAAAAGCAGGAATTTTGGCTTTAGGAATGAAAAAGAATGCCGAAGCTAAAAAATACTTTACTACAATTGATGAAAAATATCAGGATTACGACAACGGAATGTCTGATTCTTATATAGAAATGGCTAAATACTTAAACTAAAATATGGCAACAGTTAATCTTTCAGATTACAAGCCACTTCATATATCCAATGCCGAAGATTTTTCTATCGGCATTGTTTTTTCTGAGTGGAATGATTTTGTAACTTACAATCTTCGTGATGCAGCCTTGGAAATTCTTGAAAAAGAAGGCGTAAAAGCAGAAAATATACAACAGTTTTCTGTTCCCGGAGCTTTTGAGCTCAGCTATGCAAGTATGCAGCTTTGTAAAGAGCGAAAATTTGATGCAGTAATTGCCATTGGCTGCGTAATACGTGGAGAAACCCCACATTTTGATTTTGTCTGTTCTGCAGTTGCACAGGGAATTAAAGACTGTAATATCATGACAGATACACCAACGATCTTCTGTGTATTGACCGATGATACCAAAGAACAGTCGGTTGCAAGGAGCGGAGGTGATTTAGGAAACAAAGGTGTAGAAGCTGCAGTGACTGCTTTGAGGATGATAGATTTTAAAAAGAATCTCTCTGGTATAAAAGGAAATATCGGATTCGGAAATTTATAATTCATATTTTAAAATACTAAAGAGCTATTTGAAAAAATAGCTCTTTTTTATGAATATTTATAACTAAATTAAACAATATTATTTTTTCAAAAGTTATTCTTAAAAATTGTGAAATTATCTTTCAAAACGAATCTGGAAAAGAGTTAAAGTTCAAAAAGAAAAATATTTTACAATATTTAATTTCAAGAAACAACGATTTTTCTTCCTAAACTTTCTGTAATTACTTTTATTACATTATAGATTTTAACAATTATTCAAATTAGATTTTTATCCCCTCTTTTCAAGTTGTTTAATATAATTTTGTGCTGTAAAATTTAAAAAAATAATGGAATTATTAGACAGACTTAACTGGAGATTTGCAACAAAAGCAATGAACGGACAGAAAGTATCGCAGGAAAAAATAGACAGAATATTGGAGGCAGCCAGATTGGCACCTACATCAAGCGGGTTGCAGCCTTTTGAAATTATAGTCATCACAAATCAGGAAATTAAGGAAAAAATCAAACCAAATGCATGGAATCAGCCGCAGATTACAGACTGTTCGCATCTTTTGGTTTTTGCAGCGTGGGATAATTATACAGAAGAAAGAATCAACAAAATGTTTGATCTGACGAATGAAATAAGAGGCTTTAAAAACGAAGGCTGGGAAAACTACAGACAGCAGCTTTTGCAGATGTATCCGCCAAAACCTGCAGAAGAAAACTTTATTCATACTGCAAAACAGGCTTATATTGCATTTGGAGCAGCAATTATTGCCGCAGCTTTTGAAGAGGTAGATGCAACACCGATGGAGGGTTTTTCTCCTGAAGCAGTAGATGAAATTTTAAATTTGAAAGAAAAAGGCTTAAGAAGTGTTCTGTTGCTACCCATAGGATATAGAGACACCGAAAATGACTGGCTGGCTGGTTTGGCTAAAGTTAGAAAACCAAAGGAAGATTTTGTGACAGAATTAAATTAACAACTGTTTTATATAAAAAAATCCATTCCAAAAATACTGGAATGGATTTTTATTTTTTATAGATCAACAATTAAGCTTCTTCCAAATGAACGGTGAAATGTCTTAAAATTTCCGGTTCCCAGGTAATATTATAGCCTTTTGTAATTTCATTTCTTTTTTCGTAGACATTTTTTACTGCTGCTGCAATATAATCCATGTGGTTGTTGGTATACGTTCTTCTTGGAATTGCCAAACGCAGTAATTCAAGCTTTGGATAGCGGTTTTCTCTGGTTTCAGGGTCTCTGTCTGCCAGCAAAGTTCCGATTTCTACAGTTCTTACTCCCGCTTCTTTGTAAATTTCAAGTCCTAAAGTCTGCGCAGGATATTCTTCACGGGGAACATTAGGCAAGAAATTAAGCGCATCAATAAAAACGGCATGTCCACCGATTGGTTTTTGTACCGGAATTCCGTATTCAATTAACTTATTTCCAAGATATTCTACCTGAGAAATTCTGCTTTCCAAATAAGGGAATTCTGTTGCTTCATTCAACCCTACTGCTAAAGCAGCCATATCTCTTCCTGCCATTCCGCCATAAGTAATAAAGCCCTCATAAATAATGGTGAAATTAGACGCTTTTCTGAAAACATCTTCATTATTCAGAGCGATAAATCCGCCAATGTTAACCAATCCGTCTTTTTTAGAACTCATCGTCATCCCTTCTCCGTACGAGAACATTTCTTTGCAGATATCTTTAATGCTTCTGTTTTCTTGTCCCGGCTCTCTTTTTTTGATGAAATAAGCATTTTCGGCAAATCTTGCAGAATCGAAAAATACAGGGATTCCGTACTTGTCTGAAAGTTTTTTTACAGCTTTCATATTTTCCAGAGAAACAGGCTGTCCTCCTGAAGAGTTGCAGGTAATTGTAATCAGACAAAAAGGGATCTGCTCCTTCGGATGTGACTGATAAACGGCTTCCAGTTTCTCCAGATTGATATTTCCTTTGAAAGGGTGAAGATCGTTAATATCAAAAGCTTCATCAATAGTACAGTCAACAGCATGAGCCTTTCTGATTTCGATATGTCCTTTAGTCGTATCAAAATGCGAGTTTCCCGGAATAATGTCTCCGTCTTTTACCAATACAGAAAACAAAACATTTTCAGCAGCCCTTCCTTGGTGAGTGGGTAATAAATATTTGAAACCTGTGATGCTTTTTACAGTGTTGTGTAACTGTTCAAATGAGCGTGAACCCGCATAACTTTCGTCTCCTGTCATCAAAGCCCCCCACTGGCTGTCAGACATGGCACCGGTTCCTGAATCGGTAAGTAAATCAATATAAACTTGGGAAGATTTAAGATTAAATAAATTGAATTTGGCATCTTTCAGCCATTGCTCTCTTTCTTCTCTTGTAGACTGGCGGATTTCTTCCACCATCTTGATACGAAACGGTTCTGCATATGGTAATTCCATGCGATATAATTTTTAGATTTTATTAAAGAAAAGTTTAATTTGAAAATATTTTCAAATCATCAAATGTATTTAAAGGAGCAAATCGAAATTTACTCAGGAGCTTTAAATATATTTTCATCCGAATGAAAACCTGCAACACCACCACTTACTGCAAATTTCATTGCTGTAGCGGCAGACATTCCTACGACAGGTTTGATATTTTTTTCTTCTGTAACAATTACCCAGCCCGAAATTGCATAAGAATGCGGAAGATAGACCGCTACATAATTGTGTTTGTCTACATCTGACATTTCTTTTTGTGTTAAAAATCCTATTCTCCAGATTTCAGGGTTCTCATTGGTTTTTACCCAAACCGGATGACTGAATTTTTTTTTGTCTCCGACAAACGAAGACATCACATCTTTTGTAGACGAATAAATATGTTTGATACCCGGCGTTTTTTCTAAAAGGCTGTCAACAGCATCTACAAAAAATCTTCCGACAACAAACTTGTTCCCCAAGTAGCCCAAAAGAGCTGTTACCAATAAAACCGAAATAAAAACCAGACCGGGAATCTGCCTTGCAACAGAAGGGATGATATTGTCGATAGAAGTGATGACAAAATAAATAACATAGATGGTAAGCCCGATGGGACCAATAATTACAAGTCCCTGAAAAAAGTTTTTCAGGAAAATACTGGTCATGGTTTCAAAAGTGGGCTTTCTCAATATTTTATCCGTGTATAGTTTCTTTATTCCCGTAAGACCTAATTATTTTTGCTTCATATTCCAGCCATTCTTCCCACCTTTTGTTTACCTGTTCCGGATTACCCAGCTGTCTTGCAAAACCGATAAATGTAGTGTAATGATTGGCTTCCGAAATCATCAATTCTTTGTAAAACTCTCTCAGCTCTTCGTCTTTGATGTTTTCTGTTAATACTTTAAATCTTTCGCAGCTTCTTGCTTCAATCATTGCTGCAAAAAGCATTTTATCAATTATTAAAGTATCTCTGTTGCCTCCTTTCTGGATAAAATTTACCAACTCATTTACATAATCGTCTTTTCTTGTGCGTCCGAAAGTATATCCTCTTTTTTTAATAATCTCATGAACCTGATTAAAATGATCAAGCTCTTCCTGCGCAATTGACAAAAGTTCGGTTACGATTTCGGGATATTCCGGAAGCATCGTAATCAATCCTATAGCGTTGGTGGCGGCTTTTTGCTCGCACCATGCATGATCCGTTAAAATTTCCTCAAGATTTCCTTCTGCAATATTTGCCCACCTCGGATCGGTAGGAAGTTTTAGCTTAAACATGACTTTAAAAATTTCTGTAAATTTAATTAAAATAAATATTCTTTAGATATGAATTTGATTTTCGTTGCCAGTTTAATTATCATCTTGGCATAAAGTTGGATTATGTTAAAAAATAACATTAAAATCATAAACTTATGAACACATCATTGATCACAAAAAAGCTGGAAAGATTTGCCGTTTGCATTCTTACCTTATTGACAGGATTTATTGCTTTTGCTCAGGAAGCTGTACCAAAAGTTGAAGTAACGACCAAAACTACAAAAACTGAAGAATGGTATACCAACCCGGTATATATTATTGTAGGAGCAATACTATTTATTGTATTAATCGCTGTTCTTATGCGTGGAGGAAGATCATCCAGCAGAGATTAATTTTTAATCTATTGAATTAAAAAAACTGATAACCGTCACAGTGTGGCGGTTATTTTTCGTAAAAATTCCAGAAACTTCCATCCGAAGCCATCAAACTTCTTCAAACCTTCAGCAATAATAAACGCAAAAACAACATTAATGATATAAATGATGATCATTAGAACCCACCAAGGCATCATTTCTTTTAACGGAACAACCAAGAAATACACCAAAGAAGAACTGATTCCCTGTGCGAAATAGAAAAATATAGCATTTTTCCCAATGTGGGTAATGAGATTTTCTTTCGCTATCTTCAGCCTGCTATAGAATACAAATAATGTTGTCAGCGAAAATAAAGTCCAGATAATATAAGGGGTTTTGGGCGGGAATTTTTGTTTATTAATTTTAAAGAAAATTTCATTTCCAAAATACCAGAACATCCAGATCAAAGCGGCAGCAACCAATCCGTAAAGCACAGGAATTGCTTTTGCGGGAATTTTTTTTCCTCTCATCTGATGAGCAACCAGAAAAATGATCATGTAAAATGTAATATAACCTACCTGACCGGAAGGATAGAATTGCGGGAAAATATTAAAAACTAATGTCAATGCAATACAGATTCCTATAAACCAATTGATATGTTTCGGAAAAAATCTCAGTATTAAAACCCCAAAAACCGTCAAAATAAAATAAACTTTCAAATACCAGAAACTGCCCATTACTACCGGAAATGTATCTGCGTTAGAATATTCATGCAAATACCAGTTTCCCAGGTTCTGCCATTGCGGAGTTGTTGAAATGCTTGTTGCAGCATATTTAGATCCGAAAGTAGAGTAGAAGTTCTGCAGCCATTCCAGCGAGAAAAATGTAAGCCCGAAAATTTTAAAGAAATAATCTAAAAAGAACAGCAATGTTACAAAAATCATGTAAGTAATCTGGAGCTTCAGCAAACGGTAGAAGGTTTTTTCAATATTTGATCCCGAAGTAATTCCGCTCAAGGCATAAAATAGCGCAACATCAAAAACCAAAGAAAAAACCCGCACTTCCGGAATAATATAAAACTGTCCCGACCAAAATGCCGTATGAATAAATATGATGGAAAGCGTTGCCAATCCTTTGGCAAAATCAATATAAAGATCTCTGTTCATCTTATTTTGGTAAATCTTGCATCACTTTTTCTAATTTATCATAATTGAAGAAGTAAAGACCTCCTTCCCATTTTGGTTTCGACTTTTTGTCAATTCCTCTCAATTCATTTTCAAAATATCTGGAATATTTCCATCGGGTATTTGAATTGTAGGCTTCGTTATTGATAGAATATAAAGGCTCTGTAAAAACTTCTGATCTTTGTTTTGTGGTTTCCTCCACGTGACCATACCCGTTCATTACCAAGAAAAGTTTGTAATTATTTTCTTTCGCAAACTTCTCGTAGTTGGACATAGGAAGACAATATTCTGACACACAGCCGTTGGTGAAAATGTATACAAGAGATTTCGGATGTTTTTTAAGCTCTTCTTTAAGCTGGTTTCCGGTTACTTTATATATATTTTGTGAATTTGTATTTTCAAAGTTTTGTAGCGTAACAATAGAATTTTGCTGTTCTCCGGAAAGTTTTTTATAATCGTTTGACCAGCCATATACAGTACATGAAGTAAGTGATAAAGAGAGTAAAATAGTTAAGATTATTTTCATAAATAAGTTTTTTCAAAAGTACAAATTAATTGCAATCAATTTAATTTCTATATTTGGAATATAAGTGATGTAGCCTGATTGTTTTATATAAGTTAATCTACAACGTTGACAATCTCTGAATTATTCTGTAGAATTTTAAGTGTTAACTAGGTGATAATGTCACAAAGTTTAAAGTATTTTGAAAAATATAATTTATTAAAAAATAGGAAAATAAATAATCAGCTTAAAATGAATCTGTAGAGAAAATAGAAAAATTCTCAAAATCACATTGTTAGTAAATAAAAAATCACTACATTTGCACCTCGAATTAACTAAAAATTTATAGACAATGTTTGCAATTGTAGAAATAGCAGGGCTTCAATATAAAGTTGAGCAAGACCAGAAGTTGTTTGTAAACCGTTTGAAAGGAGATAAAGGAGGAAAAGTATCTTTTGATAAAATTCTTCTTACTGTAAACGGAGCAATCACTGTAGGCGCCCCAGCTGTAAACGGAATCACTGTAGAGGCAGAGATCCTTGACCATGTAAAAGCTGATAAAGTAATCGTTTTCAAAAAGAAAAGAAGAAAAGGTTACGAAGTGAAAAACGGTCACAGACAATCTCTTACTCAGATCAAAATCACTGGTATTACAGGATTTGACGGAGCTAAAAAAGCAGAAAAACCTGCTAAAAAAACAACCAAAAAAGCTGACGCTGAAACAACTGAAAGCGCAGAGTAATTTAAACCAAAAAACCTTATAATAAAATGGCACACAAGAAAGGAGTTGGTAGTTCCAAAAACGGTAGAGAATCTCACTCTAAAAGATTAGGTGTGAAGATTTTCGGAGGACAAGAAGCTATTGCCGGAAACATCATCATCAGACAAAGAGGTACACAGCACCACCCAGGTGAAAACGTGGGTATGGGTAAAGACCACACTTTATTTGCATTGGTAGACGGTAAAGTAGTTTTCAGAAAGAAAGCAAACAACAGATCTTTTGTATCTGTAGAACCGAACGCTTAATCAAATCAGCGTTTCATATGGAATTCCCCTGAAAGCATAACTTTCAGGGGAATTTTTTTGCAATAATATTCTTGATTTATCATAAAAGAAAAGTCTGGTTTGTGCCAGACTTTTATGTTTAAAAAAGATGATTTTAGCCTTAATTCCGTTTTTTTACTTTCGCTTTTGCCTCTTTCACCTCATCTTTGATGTAAGGATATTTTTTCTGCATATCAGAAATCAAAGTAGGATCAAGCTCTAAAGCTTTCTGTAGAGATTCAATCCCTTTTTCTTTATCTTTCAGGTTGAGGTAGCAATTGCTCAGCTGATAAAATAGTTCTGCGCGATAATGATGTTTTATCGCCTGTTTCAGAACGGTTACTGATTCTTCATATTCTCCGACCAGCATCATTACTTCAGAATAAGCATACCAGTTGTAAAATCTGGAAGGTTCTGCATCCACAAGCTTTTTAAGACAAGTGAGACTTTCTTCAAATTTTCCTGCATCTATAAATAAAAATGCAAGCCTTTTCTGGTAGTCAAGATTATTTTCGTTCAGTAATGTTGCTTCTTTTGCAAAATGTAAAGCTTCCGGCATCCCTCCCATCTCTTCATACAGATAAGACTGTTCCATCATTGATAGATAAAACTGAGGGTCTTCTCTCAATGACTTCTGAAAAGAATTTAAAGCAACAATCGGCTGTTTCAGTGCCTTGTAGCATAATCCGATCTTATAGAATGTAAATGCTTTGGTATATTCCAGATCAAGCATTTCTTCATACACTTCTATCGCTTTCTGATATTGATTTAATGCTTCATAACACGCTGCTTTGCTTGCGTAAACTCCAACTGCGCTGGAATTGATTGCAAGCATATAATCAAAGCCTTTAATGGCTTCTTCATAATTTTTCCGGTTAAAATAATATTGTCCGTATTCACTCCATGCAATTTCTGAATAAGGGAAATCGTCAAGATAAGCATTCAGGAAAGCAATGGCTTCTTCGCTCTTGTTAAGATCATTAAAGCAAATCATCGCATTTTCTAACGAATATTCATCCATTGGATCTTCTTTCAAAGCTTGTTGATAATGTTTTAAAGCATTGAAAGGATCACCAAGATTTACATATTCATCTGCAATAAAATTATTGAGGAAATTTTGTTCCTCTTCCAGTTCTAATGCTTTTTTGCAAATTTCTATTGATCTCCTCGGATTTCCTAAATTAGAATAATATTTGGCGTAGCACACCAGAAAATCTGTATTTTCCATTGATGAGCCTTTCAGCTCGTTGATGAGCTCTTTCGCCATATTATAATCTTCCCATTCCAAAAGAACTTCAAGCTTTTTTATCTTGATGTCTAAAGAATTAGGGTGCAGTTTGAGACCGTAATTTACAGCCATATCGGCGTAATTAAAATCTCCCAACTCCAGATAATATACAATAATGTCTTCTAACTCTTCTGTATCAAAGTAGAATTCATCATTGTTTTCCATCATTTCCTCGAACTTTTTTACAAGTTCATTTCCAAAATATTCTTCCAATATAACGAGTTTTAAGATTTAAGATATGAGATATGAGATATACTAATCCCTGCTTCTGAAAATCTTAATGACTATAAATTTACTAATAATAATTTTTAAAATGATGAAAACTGATTGTATTTTTTCTTAAATCAAGCTATTGATTTTAGCGATCATTTCATCACCTATTTTGTCGGCTTCTTCCTGAGTTTTGGCTTCGGTATAAATTCTGATGATTGGTTCTGTATTCGATTTTCTGAGATGAACCCAATTGTTTTCAAAATCTATTTTTACACCATCTACCGTAGAAACCTCTTCATTTTGATATTCTTTTTCAACTTTAGTTAAAAGGTTATCCACATTTATTTCGGGAGTCAGTTCAATTTTCTTTTTCCCCATAAAATAGCTTGGATATCCTTCTCTTAGCTCGGAAACTGTTTTGTTTTCTTTTGCTAAATGTGTTAGAAATAAAGCAACTCCTACCAAAGAATCTCTTCCGTAATGCAAATCAGGATAGATGATTCCGCCATTTCCTTCACCACCGATTACGGCATTTTTTTCTTTCATTAGATTCACCACGTTTACTTCCCCTACCGCACTGGCAAAGTATTCCGAGTTATGCGATTGAGCCACATCTCTTAAAGCACGGCTTGAGGAAAGGTTGGAAATTGCGACGCCGTTTTTATTTTTCAGCAAATAATCAGCAACGGCAACCAAGGTGTATTCTTCACCAAACATTTCTCCTTTTTCATCAATCAAAGCCAATCTGTCAACATCCGGGTCTACTACAACGCCAAAATCAGCATTTTCTTTTTTCACTAACGCACAAATATCTCCTAAATGCTCCTTTAAAGGCTCAGGATTGTGAGGAAAATGTCCGTTAGGCTCGCAATACAGTTTTATAGTTTCACAACCCAGCTTATCTAAAAGCATCGGGATGGCAATTCCTCCGGTAGAATTTACGGCATCCAGAACAATTTTGTATTTTTTGGCTTTGATAGCTTCTGCATCTACCATTGGTAAATCTAAAATCTTCTGAATATGAATATCAAAAGCATCTTCTCTGGTTTCATATTTTCCGAGATCGTCTACTTCTGCATAATTGAAATCTTCGCTTTCAGCCAAAGCCAAAACTTCAGCACCATTTTCTCCGCTGATGAACTCTCCTTTTTCATTTAAAAGTTTAAGAGCATTCCATTGTTTCGGATTATGAGAAGCGGTTAAGATAATTCCGCCATCTGCATTCAGCTCCGGAACCATTACTTCAACAGTTGGGGTTGTGGAGAGACCTAAATCAATCACATTGATTCCCAATCCCTGTAAAGTTGCGGTAACCAGAGAATTAACCATTGATCCTGAAATTCTTGCATCACGACCGATGATTAGAGTTAAATCTTTTTTGTTTTTATTATTCTGAAGCCAGGTTCCGAAAGCGGAAGCAAATTTTACAATATCAAGCGGTGTCAAATTATCACCAACTTTACCACCAATCGTTCCACGGATTCCTGAAATACTTTTTATTAATGACATTATAGTTTATTATTATTTGAATTTGAGTTAATTTTTTGCAAAGATACTCAAATACCTAGAATTTGTAAGTTCGTAACTTTTTCTTTACCTAAAAGTAATTTTAATTTAAAAATAAGCTGGATTTTAGTTTTTTAGGGTTGGTTGTACAATATACTTAAACAAGTATCTGGGTTTTAAGAACAACCGCAATCTTTATCACAATTGCTTCTTTTGGAATTGAATTTTTTGGGTGAAAAATTTTCACGGATAATTCTATACAGAGAATAGCATGCGAAAATTACAATTAACGCTACAATAATGTATTGAAAGATTAATGAATTATCCATTTACTTTATAAGTTGATATACAATCATCGACACAAAATATGCCAAACCAGTCATCATGATTACCTGAAAACCTGTCCACTTCAAACTTTTTGTTTCTCTGTACACTACCGCAATCGTAGAAACACACTGCATCGCAAAAGC
This sequence comes from Chryseobacterium echinoideorum, assembly GCF_007474535.1. Lineage (GTDB taxonomy): Bacteria > Bacteroidota > Bacteroidia > Flavobacteriales > Weeksellaceae > Chryseobacterium > Chryseobacterium echinoideorum. The sequence continues at coordinate 144,089 of NZ_VKNW01000009.1, forward strand.
ATAAAATAAAAGCACCGAAATTCCTGTTGCAAAACTAAAGACTTTTTCGCCATTAGGTTTTACATCATGTCTCATTTTATCAATTACTTTTCCTTCCGGAGCATTATCATCCAAGCTGTATAATGTAGACATTGTACCTACAAAAACTTCCCGTGCCACAAAACTTGTGAGAATTCCCACTCCCATTTTCCAGTCATAGCCGAGAGGTTCTATGGCAGGTTCTAATATTTTCCCCATTCTTGCCAAATAAGAATGATCTAGTGATACATCAGCTGCGACAAATTGTCCGGGCTTTTCTTTAGGACCAAAATAGCTCAGAAACCAAATGATAATGCTTACAATAAAAATTATTTTTCCGGCTCCGGTAATAAATTCCCATACTTTGCCTAAAACCAATTTGAAATCATATCCGAATAATGGCTTTTTGTAAGTTGGAAGATCCATTACCAAATATGTTTTCTTGTCTTCCTTAATGAAGTTTTTAAGTAAAAAAGCAGAAAACAAAGCAACAAAAAATCCTAGCAGATACATTCCCAAAAGCACCAAAGCTTTGTAATTTATTCCGAAAACGGTTTTGTCTGAAATGATCAATCCGATGATAATGCTGTAAACCGGAAGTCTTGCAGAGCAGGTCATAAAAGGTGTCACCAAAATGGTCAATAATCTTTCCTTTAAGTTCTCGATATTTCTTGTTGAGATTACAGCGGGAATCGCACATGCGGTTCCGGAAACCAAAGGCACAATACTTTTTCCGTTTAATCCGAATGGACGCAGGATTCTATCCATCAGGAAAACGACTCTTGCCATATATCCCGAATCTTCCAGAAGATAAAGAAAATACAGCAAAATCCCGATTTGAGGAGCGAAAATGATAATTCCGCCTAATCCGGGAATAATTCCCTTAGAAACCAGTGAATTGACAGGGCCTTCGGGAAGATGAGTTGCTGAAGTTTCTGAAAGCCAGGCAAAAAGTGCGTCAATCCAATTCATAGGATATTCTGCAATAAAGAAAACACTCTGAAAGATAATTAAAAGTACCAGTAAAAAGAAAAAATATCCTAAAACAGGATGTACCAGAATTTTATCCAGCTTTTCGGTAAGAAGTTCTTTAAACTGAGCCTTTTTAGAAATAACTTCAGAAAGGATCTCGTCTATATTCTGATAACGTCTCACTGTTTCCTGTACCTGTAGTCTTTTAGGGTTTAGTTTTTTATCCTGCTCGCCACTTTTTGCTAAAGTTATTTTGAGCCAGTCCTGGTAAGTATTTTCTGACATCTTATCCTGATGTTCTACAGGAATGCTGAAAACAGGATTTTCAGTTTTGGTAAAATCATTATTAAAAACAGCTTGTTTTATGGCTTCGATGCCTAACTGTTCTTTTGCATTGGTTTTAATGATTTTTATATTGAGTTTTTCAGATAATTTATCTGCATCAATATAAATTCCTCTTCTTTCCGCCTGATCTATCTGATTGAGAACTAAAACCATTGGGATTCCCAAATCCTGTATCTGCTGGAAAAGCAAAAGACCTCTCTTAATGCTTAAAGCTTCGAGGATATAGATGATACCGGAATATTTATTCTGATTGTCAATTAAATATTTAGAAAAAATAGCCTCATCTTCTGAACTTGGGTATATGCTGTAAGATCCGGGCAGATCTATTATTTCAACCTCTTCATTTTGGTATGAATATCTTCCGGAATGACTGGAAACAGTAACGCCTGCATAATTTCCGGTTTTTTGTTTTTTATTGGAAAGAGCATTAAAAAGAGTAGACTTTCCGACGTTTGGATTTCCTACTAATAGAATTTGTTTTTGATTATTTTCCCGCATCTGTCAATTCTTCTACAGTGATAAAATCTGCTTCTTCACGGCGAAGAGCAATCCTACTTTTTTCTTCCCCAAACTCCACATAAAGAGGTCCGCCGAAAGGAGCCTGATAAAGAATTCTGAAAGTAGTATGAGGAAGTAGCCCCATTTCTATAATCTTCACAGGCATATCCATTCCGTCGTTATCATAACCGGTAATTTTCCCCAATTTGTTTTTGGGAAAGCTGCTAAGATTGTGTAATGAAATATCCTGCAAAGCCAAAAATTTTGACTGCAAATATACGCTATTTAAATTTAATCTAAATAATGAAATTCATAAATAAACCCAAATACGAGAAGTATTTGGGCTTATCTAAATATAGTTTAGTTAAAATGAATGTTATTTTTTACTTTTATCCGGACCTAAGTTCTCAACTTCTCCTACAGAAACTTTTCCATAAGCGGGCTCAATAGGATTATCATTGGAATTATAAAAATCTTTGTAATCTTTTTCTTGTTTCTTCATCATATCTCCGATAGTTCCGTCCATCCCCGGAATTGTTTTAGAAAGCATTTCCTGAGTCATCATTGGTCTTACCGTTGCAAAGGGATCTTTTTTAAATTCAGCAAATTTCTTTTCAAACTTATCTCTCGGCAATTCATTTACTTTCCCCCCTTTCGCCTGCATTAGATTTTCGATGTAAGAATATTCAGTATAATCATTTACTTTTTTGTTCCCTTGTAAAACCCATGAGTAATTTTTTCCGTCATCTTCGATTTTTACAATAAGACCAGGAAGTCCTGAGAATTTGTAAGGACCATCCTGAAAAGGAATATCCGAGCTGAACCAGGCTGTCCATTTTCTTCCTCCAAATTCTGTAGTCGCTTTTTGAGTGTTATACTCACCAATTTTCTGTTTTTCATTTAAAATTTTCCATTTAAATTTAGGCTCTTCATTATAACCAATGTTCGCCGGAGTAAACCCACTTGCAATTTTTTCAACGAACTGGACTTTCATACTCGGGTAAGTTTTATAAACCCTTGCAGAAATTTTTGGCTGTTTCAAAGATTTAGAGAGATCTTTCATAATTCCTGCTTTTTGCATTGCTTCAATCTCAACTTTCATGATTGAGTCTTGGGCAATGATTGTGTAATCCTGATAAATAGACCTGTTTTTGTCTGTAATATCTAAAATGGTGATTACTTTATCTATTTTGGTAGAATCTTGTTTAGGTTTAAAGGTCAATTCATAAAAAAACCTGTTTGCAGTTTCCTGTGCGTTTGAGATGGCAAAAACAGCAATAAATAAGAATGATAGTATGTTTTTCATAAAAGGTATTTATTTAAGAATATAAGGAATTACAGTTATTCATTTGTGCTTATTAAAATCATTCAATTTATGTAGATTTTAATATTTCAATTTTTAATAATTAGTTGGGATTATATAAAAAATGTTACATTTTTTTTGAATTATTTTTTGAATGAATATTAAAAAAGCCAATCCTGAAGATTGGCTTTCTGTTTTATTTGAAGTTAAATTTAACGGTAAACATTACCTGACTTGGGCGTATTTGCACCCTCGTATATCTTACTGCGTTTTGTGAGGCTAAAATATCATAGGTTTCAAAAACTTTTCTGTTGGCAATATTCATCCATTTTAATTCGAAATCTATTTTTTTGCTTGCCCATGAAAACTGATAGGATAGATCGTAAAAAGCATTATCAAATTTTCTTTCACCATCACTAGAATTTACCTGATCCCATGTAAAGCCTATTGTGTGGTTTTCTAAAGGATATAGAAAGGCAGCAAGGTTATGATTGAAGCCTTTGTTTGTTGCAAGTCTCCCATTAGGAAGACCAATGTTTTCTTGTTTGTTGGAAGTGAAATTGACGTTGTAATCCACGCTCAACCAACTAAAATAAGTGTTGTTAAATTTTAGACCATAAGATTGGTTTGTATTTTGACTCTCAAATTGTACATTATCCAAGAATGCGTCTGAAACAGTGTAAGAATTTCGGTAATTGACTGACATATTGGTTTTATATTTAGGAAAATATTTTCCTACTTCTCCACTAAAACTATTTGTTGCAGACTTATTATCCTGATTTTTATACTGTATTAATGTAAAACCGGTACTTCTATCTAAGATAGGGGATGACAAAAGATTTCTTTTGGTATCGCTTATTCTATAATTTACATTAAAGAATAAATTATTTAAAGGATTTCTATATTCTATTCTTGATCCTACGCTTTTAGTGTTAACTTCAGGAATAGGATTATTTGCATCCATCACATTAAATCCTGCAGGACTTGTTAGTAAATATCCTGCATATGCAGTCTGAATATCACCAAAGTTGTAATTGATATTTCCATTTAAACTTGCTTTCCAGAAAGAGGCAAAACTATACTGGACAAAAGTATTAGGAGTAAAAGTAGTTTTTTCTAAAGATTTTGAAACGCCCCTCATATCATCTTCTGCCTGAATACTGTTAAAATTTACGGGTACATTAGCAAATAGACTCCATGCGTCATTTTTATAATTTATCCCAAGAGATGCAGAGGGCGCAAGCTCAGTAAATTTCAAATTATTTTCGTAAGCAGGACTACTGAAATCAGGTTGGTTAAGAACTGTTACACCATCAAAATTTGTAAGTAATTTATTTGAGGAGTAATCTACTCCAATTTGTGGTGTAAATGTCCAGCCTTTTGCTGTAAAACTAACGTTTGCTGAATGTGAGGTCACTAAAGTCTTAATGTTAAAATTCTGAACAGCTCTTGTGTCTGGAGCAAAATTGATGATTCCAAATTCGTCCGGATCATTTTCATCTGCTTTAGGAAGTAAGTATGGGAATTGTAAATAATTTGCCGGTGTAATTGATAATGTTTGATTATCATTTTGATAACTTACATAAGATTTAAAGTTTACCATTTTTTCTTTCCACGGAATAATTGAACTCAATGAATTTTGGAAAGATGATGTAGGGGACTCTAGTGACTGATCTCCAATTCTGCCAACTCTTTTTGCAAAAGCTCTGTCAGCATTCCAAAACTGCGAGAATGTTGTTACATTTTTGAAAAATCCTTTTTTTGCATTTTTTGTAAAAATAAGTTCGCCTTTTAATTTATCAGTATAGAAATTATTTCTAGTAGATGTTGTGATGGTTGAACCAGGTTGATTAGCTGTTCCAGCAAAAATAGTTTCAACATTATCTTCCCTTTCCACCGCATTATTAGTGTAATTAGCACTGGTTTTCAGTTCCCATTCCTGCTTTTTGTCAATATTGGTGAGGTAATTGGCAGACAAATAATGAACATTATTGAATAAATATCTTCTTACCGGAAGATTAGGAACACTTGCATTTTCTACACTTAGCCAATTATTCTGTCCTATGTTGCTTCTTCTTCCTTCCCATGAGCTTCCAAAACCAATAATGTTTCCTTCATTTTCTACCTGTTCTCCCATATTGTTGGTCTTGTAATTGAGAACCCACTGCTGTTTTTTACTGAAAAACATGGGGGTGAGTTTCACATTCCATAACCAGGGATCACCAAAACCGCTTCCAACCTCGCCTCTTCCTGTCATCGTAACCGATTTTTTAAGCTTAATATTAAGGGCTGCTGCATCGGAAGGAATTTTTCCCTGCAGCATTTTTACAGGCTGATGGTTTTCCAAAACTTCAACTTTTGCTACTGCATCTTTTGGAAGCGAATTATTAATTGTTCCGTAACCTCCTTCCATTAAATCTTTTCCTTCCACGTAAAATTTATTGATGGGATTCCCTTGATAAAGAACCGTACCGTCGGTTTTCACTTCAATTCCCGGAATTTTTTTCATTACATCAGCAAGTGTCCGGTCATTTTTACTGTCGAATGCTTTAAGATCGTAAGAGATCGTATCTCCGCGAGCGGTAATCATTTTAGTTTTCAGCTGTACTTCTTTGATCTCTGTAGCTTCCGGCTGAAGCTTAAAGCTAAGATTCTGGCTGGTGTTGCTGATTTGTTTGGTAAGAGATTTTTGGTTAAAAGCTTTTACCTTAAGATCTACATTGGGTTCTGATGAAGTAAATGTTACCTTATATTCACCTTTAGAATTGGTAATTCCGTAGGCCAAAATGGCATCTTTTCCGGGTTCTTCAATCGTTACACTTGCGCTTGGAATGGCTATGCCATCTTCATCGGTAATTTTTCCTGTAACAGTCTTCTGTGCAAACGTGATGACAGAGAAAAAAAACATCAGGAAAAGGGAGATTTTTATTTTCATATGTAGATTTTATTCTTTTATAGTTTAGCTTCCGTTCTTGGCTTTTTCAATTCTTTGCAGGATCACATTTTTGTGATTTTTAAAAAGTTTCAGATCTTTAGCTTCGATTAATTAGTGAGAAGTATTCATTTTTTGTTACACTTATTCGAGAGATTATTTCTAAATTTTCACCAAAACAAAAAAATATCACTACAAATATAGTGATAAATTATTTGTCCCGGATTGTTGTTTTAATTTGAATTTTTTTCACAAAAAACTAATTCTTTGAAAGATCAGTTAATAACAAAAACTCGCTTTAATATATTCTGAAAAATTAAGTCGATGATTGTTTAAACATTTATTATTCAAGAGGCTTTAGTTCTAAAGGATTGTTATACATTTTCTTCAGTTTTTCTAATGCTTTTTCCAGATTTCTTTTATCTTCTCCTTCGATACCGTCAAAAGCAGCCATTGTAAAATCCATATTGTATTTTGCTTTCAAATACTTTTCTTTTGGAAAGTTTTTGTATTCGCCCAGATTAAAAGCAAAAGTTTTGGTGTGTTTTTCAATTTTTGAAGCGGTAAAATGATAATCATCTCTCGTGTCATACAATTCCAGAATAAGTCCCGGAAGACCAGTAAATTTGTATGGTCCCAAAGACTGCGGGTAATCTCGTGAGAAATAGGCAATCCACCTTCTGCCGTATTTGTTGGTTGCTGCCATTTGGCATTTAATTCCGTTGATCATTTTCGTTTCAGAATACAGCATCCATTTGAGGTCGATTTTTTCCTGATACCTGAGCTTGGCTTCAACTGCAGTCACATAGATGTTGGTAACACCGTCTTTTCTGATCAGTCTTTCTTCAAAATAATCACTTATCGCCTGCGTATCTATCCCCGAAGGGATGTATTGTTTTGTGTCATTCAAATAATTCTGACCTGCCGCAAAATAATAATCTTTAGAATTGCCGATCAGTATGAATTTTTGGTAGTGACTATATTTTTCTCCCAATTGCAGTTTGGAGTCGTAAGTAACTTTTATGGTTGGCTCAATTGTTATTTTCTGAGAAAAAACATGGATAACCGTAAACACCATGAATACTAAAAGTGTTTTTTTCATATAGGAATATTTTATTTTTTCTGATGATGTCTTTCGCTTTTTTATTGTTATTTGATCAAAGCTTTTTTATTGTTTTTTTATAAAAGGCGGAGTTTCCTCCGCCACATTAGTAATTTTAAGCGTTCACATTAGTGCTAAGGATTACTTTTACCTTTGTACCACATTCCGATTCATTCATTTTTTCAATAGCTGCAGCTATTTGAGCTGTTGTGTAATGATCTGCGAATGATGTAGTGTGAGCTACGCCGCAGGTAGATGTCCAAGTTGCCACCTTCCTTGCAAATCCGAGTACTGATATGCCTAAGAAGGCACAGAAAAATATTTTTTTCATAATTAATACAATTTTTAAAGTTAAAATAATTTTTTCCCTACCTGTACAGTTTTGCCTAGAATAAAATGTACAGACAGGATGATGCATCATTTGACAATAAAAAAGAAATACACTTACAACAGATTGTCGTAAAACGTTTGCGAACTTCTCATCTGTGTCATGGTACAAACTTAGAAAATTTATTCTGTGAAAAGTGCAAAAGAAATTCAGCAAATTTTGATGTTTTTTTTCACAAGAAAATTTTCACCGGATAATTTGTTTTTTTTTACTTTAGCAAAAAATATTTTTTTTCATCATTTGCGTTTTTTAATTCCCTGTAATTTTTACGGGGAATTTTGTTTTTAATCGTTCAAAAGTTTAATTTTAACCTATATTGAATAGGGCAATGACTGGCAAGAGTGGTTTTGCAGTAATAATTATTTAAAAGAAAATTCTCTAATCTGAAAAGTTTTTACATGGATATTGGTTGATAATTATTTCTCATTAGAAATTAATTCTTTTGAAAATTATCTAATAATTGAGTAGTAAATTTTCTTCCTATTGAATTCTTCCTGTCTATGTAAGAAAGCAACCAGACAGGCAATTGAACCAATAAATAATAAAACCCAGAATAACCCCTTCAAAAAACCAATTAACCCTCAATATTTTCAAATATTTTTACAATTTAATATTAAAATATAGGGGTAGATCAATTTCAAATATATTTTTTGTTTAAATTTGCAATATAAAACCAAACCTAATATGTCAACCTTAAGATTTAAAGCGTTAGAAACTTTACCATTCAAGGACTTTAGAAAAGATAATTCTGTTGAAGTTCCTGTGAAATTATCAGAATTATTTTGTCAGAATGTTTTCTCAGAAGAAACAATGAGAGAATATTTAACGAAAGAAGCGTTCCAGTCTATTATGGATGCTGTGAAAAAAGGAAGCAAAATCCAAAGACACATTGCAGATCAGGTTGCCGTAGCAATGAAAGATTGGGCAATGAGCAAAGGAGTAACTCATTATACACACTGGTTTCAGCCTTTAACAGGATCTACTGCAGAAAAGCACGACTCATTCTTTACTCCGATTGAAGGCGGAAGAGCCATCGAAAGATTCAGCGGAAATTTATTGATCCAACAGGAGCCGGATGCATCTTCTTTCCCGAACGGAGGTATTAGAAACACTTTTGAAGCAAGAGGTTACACCGCATGGGATCCTACATCTCCGGCTTTTATTATGGGAACCACATTATGCATCCCTTCCATTTTCATTTCTTATACAGGAGAAACTTTAGACTATAAAGCACCTCTTTTAAGAGCTTTGAACGCTGTAGACGAAGCTGCGACCAACGTAATGCAGTATTTCGATAAAAATGTATCAAAAGTAACTCCTACTCTAGGGTGGGAACAGGAATATTTCTTGGTAGATTCTGCATTATACCAGTCTCGTCCGGATTTAGTTTTAACCGGCAAGACTTTGTTAGGACATTCTCCTGCAAAAGGGCAGCAATTGGACGACCATTATTTCGGATCAATTCCTACACGAGTAATGAATTTTATGAAAGAATTGGAAGTTGAATGCATGAAATTGGGTATTCCTGTAACAACAAGACACAATGAGGTAGCTCCCAACCAATTTGAGCTGGCTCCAATGTTTGAAGAAGTGAATGTTGCTGTTGACCACAACTCTTTATTGATGGACGTTATGGCGAGAACTGCTCACAGACACCATTTCCACATTTTATTTCACGAAAAACCTTTCGCAGGAGTAAACGGAAGCGGAAAGCATAACAACTGGTCTTTGGCAACCAACACAGGAGAGAACCTTTTGAGCCCTGGAAAAAATCCTAAGAAAAACTTACAGTTTTTAACATTCTTCGTCAATACAATCAAAGCAGTTCACGAATATGCAGATCTTTTAAGAGCAAGCATCGCTTCTGCAAGCAACGATCACAGATTAGGTGCAAACGAAGCTCCACCGGCAATTATTTCTGTATTTATCGGAAGCCAGCTGTTCAGAGTCTTGGAAGAGCTTGAAAAAGTAACGGAAGGCAAACTTTCTCCGGACGAAAAAACAGATTTAAAACTAAATGTGGTAGGAAAAATACCTGAAATCTTGCTGGACAATACCGATAGAAACAGAACTTCACCATTTGCATTTACAGGAAATAAATTTGAAATCAGAGCGGTAGGATCTTCTGCAAACTGCGCAGAATCTATGACCGTAATGAATACGATTGCTGCAAAACAATTAAACGACTTTAAAAAAGAAGTAGATGCTTTAATTGAAAAAGGACTGAAAAAAGACGAAGCCATCTTCAATGTATTGAGAGAATATATCAAAAAGTGTAAAAACATCATGTTTGAAGGTGACGGATATTCTGATGACTGGGCTCTGGAAGCTGAAAAAAGAGGTCTTAACAACTTAAAAACTACTCCGGAAGCTCTTAAACAGGAAATGGACGAAAAATTCCTTGCTCTATATGAGGAAATGGGAATTTTCACCCACAGAGAAGTAGAAGCAAGAAACGAAATAAAACTAGAAAAATATTCTACCGTTATTGATATTGAGGCAAGAGTACTAAGTGACATCGCAAGAAACCACATCATTCCTTCTGCTTTAAATTATCAGAACAGACTGATCGAAAACGTAAAAGGACTAAAAGAAATATTTGGAGATAAAGAATTCAGACCTTTAGCAAAAGAACAAATGAGTCTGATTACAAGTATTTCTGAAAACATTTCTAAAATGAAGCTGGGTGTTGAAGATCTTATCAAAGCAAGAGAAACTGCGAAAGCAATAACAGATAGCCAAAAACAGGCAGAAGACTACTGCAACAAAGTGAAACCTTTATTCGATATCATCAGAGATGCTTCTGATGATCTTGAAATGATGATAGATGATGAACTTTGGCCAATGACAAAATACAGAGAAATGTTATTCACGAGATAACATCTGTAAAGTTCCATATTAGTGAGAGTTCTCCGGGTTTTCCGGGGAACTTTTTTGTTAAAACCAATTTATTATTTGATGGAATAAAATATTACGATTCGTAATAAACGGAATAGAAACAATCTATTTTGTTAAAAAATCTTAATAAAAAAAACCGCGGAATTACCATAAATGGGAGCCTGCGGTTTATTTTCTTTTAACATACATAAAAAATATGTTAAAATGTGTTAAATCAAGAACCTGACAATACTCATATACAGGAGCTTTTACTAGGAATATCTACTTTTGTATTGCTTTAAAGAAATAAATATTCCTTTTTAACACGGATAATAAAATTTATATGAAGAAAAGAGTTTTGTTTTATTTAGTTGCTTTTGTTTCAACATTATCATTACAATCTTGCGTTACCAACTATGTGGTATCTAAACCAGCAACCTTCGCTAAAGAGTACAAAACAGATGCCAAACTTGCTGCAGTAGATATTCAATTAGAAAAAGATAAAAAATTGCTAATCAGTTCTTTTGTTTCTGAAAAAGCAGCCGCTTTATCGAATGCTAAAAATTCTTTGAAGAGTTTAGAAATTGCAAAAGCAATCAAGCATAGTAAAACAATTGATAATATTTTAGCTGAAGCTTCTACTTATTTGGGAACTCCTTACAGATACGGAGGAACTACCAGAAACGGTATAGATTGCTCAGCATTTGTTCTTTCAGTATTCGGAGCCGCTGCAGGTCTTAGTCTGCCAAGAGTGGCTGCATCTCAGGCTCAGGAAGGAGAAAGTGTAGATAAAGAAAACCTACAGAAAGGTGATTTGATTTTCTTTTCTCACGGCAGAAGAATATCTCACGTAGGAATTGTAGAAGAAGTTACCGAAGAAGGAGAAATTAAATTTATTCACGCCGCAACTTCTAGAGGAGTCATGATTTCTTCGCTGAACGATTCTTATTGGGGACCTAAATATAGATTTGCCAAAAGAGTCATTAATGAGAACGGAGAAAATTATAATACCCTTGCATCTGCATCTGGATTTTAGTCTTAAATAATTGATTATATAAATAAAGCCATCAGTTTTTGATGGCTTTAATTTTTTATTTAGAAGAAATAACAATTTGAATTAGTTGTTTTTATCAATTTTAATATCGAAGGAGTGTAGAAGACCAGAAATTCCGGAAAGTGAAAACTGAGCATTTTTAAGCTTATTTCCGATAGGATTAATGATATAATTAAAGGAATCTCTGAGATCTGCATTTTCCAGATTGGTTTGATCGAAAACGGCTCCGCTTAAATCACAATTCAAGATAATAGAACCCGAAATATTTGCTTCGGAAAAATCTACTCCATTGAGCTTTGAATTTCTAAAAATTGTTTTTCTGATATCAGCCTGATAAAAGATTGAATGATCTAAAATACAGTCTTCAAATTGAAAAGACATCCCGAATTTATTGCAGTCATTGAAAGACATCCCGAACATTTTACAGTTTCTAAAAACAACATCGCGAAAAGCAGTTCCAATAAGTTTTGTCATGCTTAAATTACTTTCGATAAATTCGCAGCCAGTAAATTTAAAACCTGAAAGATTTGCATATTCAAAATTACAGTTCCGGAAAATACAGTTTTCATATTCGCCAGCTTCTAAAAGCTTCTGTTCGAGATCAATGTTTTTAAAGGTCTTATCTGTAACATAAGTTTGTTTCATAACTGTTTGTGATTTTATGGAACTTTAAATTGAGAAATTTTTATCAAAGAAATTTTCAGATATGGACGCACTTATTGTTTTGATACTTACACCAAGCTGTTTTTATCTGCGTAATTTAACTTAAAAAAGATAAATGTCATGATTGAAAATGCAAGCAAAGAACTACCACCATAACTGAAGTAAGGCAAAGGAATACCCACCGTTGGAAAAAGCCCCATTACCATTCCTAAATTGATGGAAAAGTGCATGAACAGGATAGATGCAAAACAATATCCAAAAACTCTGTTAAACACCGATTTTTGCTGCTCTGAGAGATAATAAATTCTTCCAATGTAGATGAGATAAAAAAGTACCAGAATTGTACTGCCCAAAAAGCCCCATTCTTCACCTACCGTACAAAAAATATAGTCGGTTTCCTGCTCCGGGACAAATTTACCCTGCGTAACAGAGCCTTCTCTATAACCTTTTCCTGTAAGTCCACCAGATCCGATGGCTGTTTTAGAATATAATAAATTATAACCGGATGTGTCTCTGAATTCTTTTTCACCTTTATATAAAACCTCTACTCTTTCCTGCTGGTGTTTTGGTAATTTCTCAAAAATGATAGGCGAAATGAAAGACAAAGCCGCCAATCCCAAAACTACCGCAACGCCAGGTAACAAATTATAAACATTTTTGCGAAGAAATGCAGCATTAAAAAGAAACCAAAGCAAACCTATGATAATGATAAATACAGTAAAATACCATAGACTCCATCCTAAAGGATCATTAAGATAATTGGCAATTAGAAAAACCGATGCGAAAAGTGTCCCGATTAAAAAAAGTTTCCCACTAAGCCCTTCCCTGTATAATGCTATGAAAAATGCCGTAAAAACGAGTAAAGAACCAACATCCGGAATTGACAGTACAACTACTGCTGGAATAGCAATAATACCTAAAACGGTCATTAAAGACTTTCTGTTGCTGAGATTAAATTCTGCTCCGGAAACGTAATTTGCTAACATCAGCGCAACTCCGATTTTGGAAAATTCTACAGGCTGCATTGTAAAGCTTCCGAACTTATACCAGTTTTTCTGTCCCAAAATTTCTGTTCCAAAAACGTGCAGACCTGCAAGCATCAACACACCGCCAATATAAATGATGCCCGACATATTCTCAAAAAATTTACTTCTGCTAAAAAAAATAACAATTCCTATAAAAATAGAAATCCCGAAAAACAAAAGCTGCTTTTTACCCAGCCCTTCATCAACACTATAAATGTTGGCAATAGCGAAAATACAGAGCAAGAAATAAAGACCCAGCCCAAGTTTATCTATTCCTTCTGTCCATTTCATTGTTTTAGGGTTTTTGGTGATTGAGACTTTAATTTTTTCTGTAAATCTTCTTTCTTTTTCTTCACCTGATTTAGGCTGTCCTGTATTCTTTTAAGCTTTAATGAGTCCGGCTTTGGCTCTTTATAAAGTCCTTTTCTTTTAAGATCGGCAATCCACTGTCTTTTATATTCCGGCATAAAGCTGGATGTCACCATTTTTTTATACAGATGTTCTCTTTTGAGATCCCCCATAATGTATTTTTCAGCAATAACCGTAGACGCAGGACCTGCCCATGTTGCCCCAAAACCGGCGTGTTCCATTACAGCAACTACAACAATCTTTGGTTTATCTGCAGGGGCAATCAATACAAAAATTGAGTTATCTTTTCCTTGCGGAACCTGTGCAGTTCCGGTTTTTGCTAATTGTGTAAAATCGTTTGACTTCAATCCCCTTGCTGTTCCGGCGAGAACCACTGCCTCCATTCCTTTCAGTACAGGATCAAAATGTTTCTTATCTACTAAAGTCTGATGCCTCTTCTTAAATCTTGGATCCGGATTTGGCTTTCCGTCAATAGATTTTACGATGTGGGGGGTATAATACCAGCCTTTATTTGCAATTGCTGCTACATAATTGGCAAGCTGAATGGGAGTAACCAGTACATCTCCCTGTCCCATTCCGTTGTAGATAGCCCCGGTTGACATTTCGTCCCAGTCTTTAAAATCCTTTCTTTTGGAGCCGCTGGCTTTCATAATTGCTTTGAATCTTCTTTCGTAAAAATCTCCGGAAGGAATTCTTCCTTTTGCTCCAACAGCAAAATCGTTATTCAGAAATTCACCAACCCCGAAGCTGCTCATGATTTTCTTCCATTCATCAACACCACGTGAAGGATTTCCGGGATATTTTTTAATTATCTTAATGAAAGCATAAGTAAAAAAACAGTTACTGGAAACCTGAATAGAAGGAATAAGCGGATCTGCGCCGCCATGTCCTTTAATTCTTTTTCCTTTATAATAAAATCCACCTCCGCACGGAAAAATAGTATTTTCATCCATCACGCCCATTTGCATTGCTGCCAAAGCAGTCAATAATTTAAAGGTTGATCCGGGAGGATAAGCTGCCTGTAAAGAACGGTCAAAAGTGGGCTTATTTTCGTAAATGGTATCTTTTGATAAAGCGTAAAGGTTTTTAGACTTGTTAGGCCCTGTAAAAAGATTGGGGTCAATGTCAGGTCCTGTTGCTGCCACCAAAACCTCACCGTTGTTAGGATCAAGAGCTACAATTGCCCCGTGTTTGTTCACCAGCATTTCTTCTGCCATTCTCTGCAGATCATAGTCTATAGTTAACGTAATATCTTTTCCTGTTACGACATCACGATCCAGCGTGCCGTTTTTGTACGGACCAACATTTCTCAGCTTGATATCTTTCTGAATATATTTGATACCCTTTATTCCTCTCAATTCTTTTTCATAAGATTTTTCCACGCCTGTTTTCCCAATGAGATCTCCCGGGAGATAATAGGTGGAATCTTTCTTGATTTCACGATCGTTAACTTCACTGGTATATCCCAATAAATTCCCTGAAGTAGAAACCTCATATTGTCTCTGAGGACGCTGAACGATATTGAATGCCGGATATTTGAAAATTATTTCCTGTACTCTTGCAATGTCTTCTCTGCTCAAATCTTTCAGAAAAGTCATTGGGGTGAGTTTGGAATAATATTTTTCGGTCTTAATTTTATTAATCCTGTTGATAAAATCCTTCTCTGTAATTTTAATTAAATTACAAAAAGCTGTAGTATCAAAATCCGGCTTCATCAATGCCTGAGTAAAAGACATTTCGTAAGCAGGCTGATTTCCGACCAAAATTTTACCGTTTCTGTCGAATATAACACCTCTCTGCGGAATAACGTATTCAGTCTTAATGGAAGTATTGGCAGCATTAAGTGCATACCGATCGGTAAATAGTTGCAAATAAGAAAGTCTTGCTATAAAAATTACAGCAATGATAATAAGAATGGATAAGATTTTTAAATGACGTGGGTTCAAACTTTTTGTTTGATTTTAAAGATTAATGCGTAAATAATGATAAATATAAAGGAAATACCTGTAGTTACCAACACATTAAGCAAGATTTCAAAAACTCTGCTGAATTTAAAGAACTCAATATACTGCACAAAAAGCTGATGCAGAAAAATACTTGACAACAAAAAAAGCAAAAACTGTGACCATTGTAAGGACTGAAAAGAGAAAAAATCTGTGGAAGTATCTGTGGAAGTACGAAAAATTAAAGTCCTGAAATAAGCAATGAATGTTGTGGCAAAAGCATTAATACCTCCCGTATTTAGAAAAGTATCAATGACAAGTCCTATCAAAAAACTTAAAGCCAGAAACTGAAATTTATTTCTGAAAAAGGGATAAAACATAACAAATACAGGATAGAGAACTGGTGTATATTGACCGAATATCACAATCCTATTCAAAACAAAAATTTGTAATGAAACCAGAAAAGCCATTATCAAAATATCGGTAAATATAGTTCTGCTAATCATGTTCTTTTTTTATTACAGCTTGCATGGTATCCTGTATTTTCTGAACCTCAGCTTTTTTTAGGTTTTTTACTACATACACTTTATTGAGCGCACCCATTTTTTCACTAAGCTCCACAGAAATATCCCAGAAACCTGTTTTATTATCTACGGAATAACCTGCAATTGTCCCGATCATCACCCCTTTAGGGAAAATAGCAGATTTGCCGTCGGTTTCAATGGTGTCTCCTATCTTGAGAGAGACATATTTAGGAACATCGGATAGGTGCATAAGACGGGAGTTTTCTCCTCTCCATGTCAGTGTTCCGAAATATCCTGAATTTTTTAAAGCGGCATTAATCCTGATTTTATTCACACTTAGAACCGACTGAACCAATGCATAACTGTCGGTAGAGTTGATCACAATTCCGGCAATCCCTTTAGGCGCCATTACCCCCATCTGCGGAAAAACGCCGTCTCTTCTCCCTCGATTGATGGTAAAATAATTGTCTCTCCTGTTGATGCTGTTGAAAACAATTTCTCCGTCAACAAAAGTATAAATCTGTCCGCCACCCAGAGTATCGTGGACCTTTCTAAATTGCGGATAATTTGCTCCTCTTTTTCCGTAAAGCTCTATCATTAGTGCCTTATTCTGAGCAACAAGATCTTCGTTGGTTTTTTTCAGTTTTAAATAAGAAACGCCTTCATCAATATACCCAGAGACTCTGGAATTGAACGCCGCAGTTTGTCCGGCAAGCCAGGATTTCTGCATTGCATTTTTAGAAAATATCAGAACAATCGCAATAATTTGCAGGAAAATAAAGAATACAAAAAGCGCATTCTTAGAAAATAATCTCAGCAAAAATCCCATTCCGATAAAAAGTCGTAAAAATTAAAAATTATTTGATAAGGAAGTTGAATTTATCCATGTTTTTCAACGCAATCCCTGTACCGCGTACTACTGCTCTCAAAGGATCTTCAGCTACGAAAACAGGAAGACCTGTTTTTTTGTGCAATCTGTCTGCAAGACCTCTTAGTAAAGCACCTCCTCCTGCAAGATAGATTCCGGTTTTATAAATATCTGCTGCTAATTCCGGTGGTGTAAGAGAAAGGGTTTCCATTACCGAATCTTCAATTCTGATAATTGATTTATCTAAAGCACGGGCAATTTCCTTGTAACCTACCATGATTTCCTTTGGTTTACCGGTAATAAGATCTCTTCCCTGTACCGGAATATCATCAATATCCACATCAAGATCTTCAACAGCAGAACCTACTTCAATTTTTACTCTTTCCGCAGTTCTTTCTCCGATATATAAATTGTGGTGAGTTCTTAAGAAATAAGCAATATCATTGGTAAATACATCTCCTGCAATTTTTACAGATTTATCGCAAACAATACCTCCTAAAGCCACAACTGCAATTTCGGTGGTACCACCCCCTATATCAATGATCATATTTCCTTCAGGCTTCTGAACGTCAATCCCGACTCCTATCGCAGCGGCCATTGGTTCATAAATCAATCGTACTTCTTTTGCGTTTACTTTCTGAGCAGAATCTCTTACCGCTCTTTTTTCTACTTCTGTAATTCCTGACGGAATACAGATCACGATTCTAAGAGCAGGCTGGATAAATTTTCCTTTAATCCCGGGAATTAACTTGATAAACTCCTTGATCATGTGCTCCGATGCGTGAAAATCTGCAATAACGCCATCCTTTAGCGGACGGATTGTTTTAATATCTTCGTGGGTTTTACCCTGCATATGTTTTGCCTGTTCACCTACTGCTATCGGCTTTCCCGTAGAACGCTCTATCGCAACAATAGATGGCTGGTCTATAACAATTTTATTATTATGGATGATAAGCGTGTTGGCAGTTCCCAGGTCTATCGCAATTTCTTGCGTAAACATATCGAATAAACTCATAATTTTCTCCTTGATTTAAGTTTACAAAGATATAAATTTCACACTAGTAAAAAATAATAAGTTTTATATAATTTGGTTAAATTTTTATTAAAATGATATTTTTACTGATCTTGTTTTTTTAGCCTGTGATTTATTCTTTAATCTTTCGCCTGATTTACAAAATTCCAGCAGTTTATAAAAACAGAAGTCTCCGTGCTGAATTTCAGCCGAAGACTCATATCTTTAATATTTCCTTTTGATAATCAACAAAATATATTATACAACTACATAATCATTTTCATTTCTTTCCATTTTAGACAGATTTCTCCAAGTAGTTTTTACCAAACCTTTTGAAGTCTGAATATTCTTTTTTTCAAAGTGAGCAAGATCTTTAAAAGTTTTCCAGTTACCACCCCAATCCCATCCGTATTTTGCAAAAATTTTCACACATTCATACCAATCTGCAACTCGGTCATTATCCCAGTCCTTCGCAGTGTCCCAGCTTGCCATTTTCCCATCAATAATGAGACAAATGTCTACTGCCAATCCGTAATTATGAATACTCTGTCCTGCCTTTGCATTGGTTACTTTTTTTCCGGAAGTAATCCTTCCGATTGCATATAATTTTTCCTGCTCTTCAAAACTTCTCCACCCCTGGGTAATTCTGATTTTAGCTCTTCCTGTTAATGCTTTATTGCATTCTTTTATAATCTCTTTTACCTCATCTCTTACTAAAGGATGAAGTTTTTCAATTCTTTGCATCGTTGCTTTGTCCATGATTTTTTAAATTTTCAATTTCTCTTGATGCAAATGTAGAGGCGTGATGCGACAAAACTCGTCGTGTTATAAATTATTTAATCAACTGAAAACAAGTAAATTATATTCAATGTTAAAATTTTAATTAAACATAATAATCTATCGAAAAAGTTTTAGATTTGTGTTTTCAAAATACTTTTTTTCTAAATGTACGCTCTGGTAGACTGCAACAATTTTTTCGTGTCCTGTGAAAGAACTTTAGACCCTTCACTGGAAGATAAACCTGTTGTGGTACTTTCCAATAATGACGGATGTGTTGTCTCGAGAAGCAAAGAAGCAAAAGATCTTGGGGTTCCAATGGCTGCACCCGCATTTAAGTACAAAGAGCTTTTTAAGAAATATGATGTAAAAAGTTTTTCGGCAAAATTTGAACTTTACAATTTTAAAAGTCAGGAGGTCATCAGTATTTCCAGATCGTATGTAGGCGAAAAAGATTATGAAGTTTATAGTATTGATGAACTTTTCCTGGATCTACGAAGTTTTAAGTATGTTGATATTTCAGAATACTGTCTTCAGCTTAAAGAAGAAATCAAGCTTAAAACAAACATTCCTGTAAGTATAGGCATTGCGCCCACCAAAACCTTATGTAAAATTGCTAACAGAATTGTAAAAAAAGATCCTGAAAGATTCAATGGAGTTTTTACGCTGGATACTCCTGAAAAAATTGAAAAAGCTTTAAAATGGATCAACATCGATGATGTATGGGGAATCGGAAGACGGCTTGCCATAAAAATGCATGATAACGGCGTTCACAAAGCCTGGGATCTTCTGCAGAAACCTGAAATGTGGGTTCGTAAGATCATGGGAATCCACGGGGTAAGAATGGTGAATGAACTAAAAGGAATCCGCCAGCTCGAATTAGACCCTCCTTCTGCTAAAAAATCTATTGCGGTAACCCGAAGTTTTATGGAAATGCTTACCAAAAAGGAAGATGTTCGGGAACGTGTGGAAACCTTTGGAATGTATTGCTCGGAACGCTTGAGAAAGCAGAATACCTGCTGCAAAATGGTCACGGTTTTTCTACAGACCAACCGCTTCAGAAAAGATTTACCCGAATACAGAAATGCCAAAACCCAAATTCTTCCGAATCCTACCAACTCATCAATTTTGATCAGCAGAGTTGTGAATGACCTGTTTGATTCTATATATGAAGAAGGATTTCATTATAAAAAAGCCGGAGTTATTGTCAACGATTTTGTTCCTGAAGATCAAAGACTGATCAATCTTTTTGAAGAAGATGCCCAAAATCAGCATTTGCCTGTAATGAAAGCCATGGATGCCCTGAATAAAAAATATGGCAAAGATAAAGTACGTCTCGGAAGTATGAGCGGAGAAAACACTTGGGGAAGAAAACAATTATCTCCTGAATATGAAAATTTTTTAAAAAATAATACGCTTACAGAAGCTAATTTTAGATTTCACTAAAATTTAATTGGTTTTTCACGTCTGAAAAATTAATTTCAATCTGGGATTCAGGAAAAGAGTTTCACCGTTTCATTGACCAGAAATTTTACCTGATCCGGTCTTCCTCTATCGGTTTTGGGGAGGTTGTTGTAGCTTCCGGTTCTTACGATGACCATTTTATGCTCAGGAATCATGATAATATACTGCCCCTGTAAACCCAAAAAATAATAATGCTTAATGGGATTATCATGATTGATCCAAAACCCCATTCCGTAAATTTCCTGGGATTTTTTGGTTGGAGCCCGCATTTCGTTAATGAAACTTAGACCTAAAAGCTGTTGACCATCAAATTCACCATCATTTAGAAATAATTGTCCGAGTTTGGCAAAATCTCTTGAAGTAGCGTGAATGCAGCAATAGGTCTTTTCCATTCCCGCTTGATCGGTGCTCCAGATTGCATCATATTCCATTCCCAAAGGAATCCAGAATTTTTTAGATAAATAATCTGCTAAAGTTTGATTCACGGCTTTTTTCACCGCAAAGCCTAAAAGCTGAGTTGAACCACTTTGATATTCAAATGTTTCTCCCGGTCTTCCTTTGAATTTTCTTGAAAAGGTAGCATTGATAAGACTTTTTCCGTAATAAGCTTTTGCATTCGGAAGGAAAGGATTTTTATAATCTTCAATCCAATCCAGCCCAGATTCCATCTGAGCAAGATTCTTTAAAGTAAGATTTCCTGCTAATGTTTTGGTTTTAAACTCATCAAAATAATCAAAGAATTTATCATCAAGACTTTTAATTTTTCCTTCTTCCAGAGCTTTCCCTAACAACATTACGGTTATAGCTTTAGCCATAGAAAAAGAGTTGGTGAGTGATGTTTTTTTGTAATTTTTAAAGTACTGCTCATGCATCAGTTTTCCGTCTTTTACTACTAAAAAAGATGCTGTGTTAGATTGTAATAAATCATCAACGATATTTTTCGGTAATTCTTTTTTATTATAATCTTCCGTTTTTTTCCAAGCTTTTGGGGTTTTAGTAGAAATGATATTTCCCGTAAAATAATTTCCGTCATCAATATTTGCGCTGGTTTTTCCTTTCAGATAGGTTTTAGAAATACCGTTCAGTAGATATTCGTAGCCGGAAATGTATAGAGCAAGAATTGCAATAACAAAAAAAACTACAACAGAAATGAGAATTACCATAATGTTTGATCTTGAACAAATTTAAACTAATTTTAAAATCATGCCTAAAAAAAGCCCTGATTTCTCAAGGCTTTCTGTTTATATTTTGGCAAGTAAATTTCTGAAACTTGTTTTTTCGTCGATAATTCTTCTCAGTTCAGAAACCGGAACTCTTTCCTGTTGCATCGTGTCTCTGTCTCTTATGGTCACCGTATGATCTGTAAGTGAATCGTGATCTACGGTAATACAATAAGGTGTACCGATGGCGTCTTGTCTTCTGTAGCGCTTTCCAATCGCATCTTTCTCTTCGTAGAATAAATTGAAATCGTATTTCAGATCGTTGAAAATATTCTCTGCATACTCAGCTAAACCATCTCTCTTCATTAACGGTAAAATCGCTGCTTTAATTGGAGCTAAAGCTGGTGGTAAAGATAAAACTGTTCTTTCTGAGCCGTCTTCTAATGTTTCATCTCTTAAGCAATGAGAGAAAATAGAAAGGAATAATCTGTCTAGACCTACTGAAGTTTCTACAACATAAGGAACATAATTTTCATTTCTTTCCGGATCGAAGAACTGCAATTTTCTTCCTGAGAATTCCTCGTGCGCTTTTAAATCGAAATCTGTTCTCGAGTGAATACCTTCCAATTCTTTAAATCCGAATGGGAAATTAAATTCAATATCAGCTGCAGCATTCGCATAATGTGCCAATTTCTCATGATCGTGGAATCTGTAATTTTCGTTTCCTAAACCAAGAGCCAAATGCCAGTTCAGACGTTTTTGCTTCCACTGTTCGTAGAATTCAAGTTCAGTTCCGGGAGCAACAAAGAACTGCATTTCCATCTGTTCGAATTCACGCATTCTGAAAATAAACTGTCTTGCAACAATTTCATTTCTAAATGCTTTACCAATTTGTGCGATACCGAAAGGAAGTCTGTGACGCGAAGTTTTCTGTACGTTTAAAAAGTTAACGAAAATACCCTGCGCTGTTTCTGGTCTTAAGTAAAGATCCATCGCAGAATCTGCAGAAGCACCCAATTTAGTTCCGAACATCAGGTTGAATTGTCTTACTTCCGTCCAGTTTTTAGAACCTGTATCCGGATCAGCAATTTCCAATTCTTCAATTAATGCTTTTACATCAGCAAGATCTTCATTTTCTAAAGATTTTGCCAACCTTGAAAGAATTTGTTCTCTTTTGGCTCTATATTCTAAGATTTTTGGGTTTGTCGCTTCAAATTGAGCTTTATCGAAAGACTCTCCGAATCTTTTCGCTGCTTTTTCAATTTCTTTGTTTTCTTTATCTTCAATTTTAGCACAATAATCTTCTACCAAAACATCTGCTCTGAAACGTTTTTTAGAATCTTTATTATCAATCAAAGGATCATTAAAGGCATCAACGTGACCAGAAGCTTTCCAGGTTGTCGGGTGCATCAGAATTGCAGAATCAATTCCTACAATATTTTCGTTCAGCTGTACCATTGCCTTCCACCAATATTGTTTGATATTATTTTTCAGTTCTGCACCATTCTGTCCATAATCATAAACAGCGGATAATCCATCGTAGATCTCACTGGAAGGGAAAATGAAACCGTATTCTTTAGCGTGAGAAATCACTTTCTTGAAAACATCTTCTTGCTTTGCCATAAATTTTTCGTCTTGTGTGCAAAAATAGTGAAAAAGCGGGAAGTTAGAAGCAGGGTGATGCAAGTTTTTAATTTTGAATTTATTAGGAGTCAAGAATCTGCTTGTAGTTTATCCTGAGCTTGTCGAAGAGCTATATCTTTTTTTCCGGCGCTTTTTCAGGTAACGCAGAAAAAGGATGCCGCTAAAATCAGGACTAGGGAGAAAAGTACACTTTAAAAGAAATTTTGGGCAGCAAACCTCATAGGTTTCCAAAACCTATGAGGTTTAGTAATAATCATCGTTACAAATACATTTAATTTACAAAAACAAAAAACCGTTAGGTTTATGTGTAAATTTCAAAAATTTATTTTACATTGTAGATTACAATAGAAATTTATTATGAGAAAAAGATTCGAATATAAAACAGTTATTATTGAGCCTAAAGGATTTTGGGGAACCAAATATGAGCCTGCAGATATTGATAAAACGCTAAATCAGTACGGAAGTGAGGGATGGGAATTAGTGACGGCAGAAAGTAGAGATTATGGAGGGAGTTTTTATGGTATTATTTATACTTTTAAAAGAGAGTTATAAGACTAATTATCTTAGTTTTGCCCCATGTTAGAAATCCTTTATCGTGACAAACATCTTATTGCGATCAATAAACCCAGCGGATTATTAGTTCATAAATCTTTTTATTCGGGAGAGGCAGATACATACGCAATTCAGGAACTGAGAAAGCAGATCGGACAAAAAGTTTATCCTGTACATCGTTTAGACCGAAAAACTTCTGGTGTTTTGTTGTTTACTTTAGATAAAGAAACTCTGCGAATGATGAGTGAACAGTTTGCCACAAGAGAAGTTGAGAAAAAATACATCGCTATTCTCCGCGGCTGGACAAAAGAAGAGGAAACCATTGATTATGATCTGGTAAATGAGAATGAAATCAAGCAAAATGCAATTACCTATTATCGCCGATTACAAACTTCTGAAATCAATTTACCTTTTTTAAAACATCAGACTTCGAGATATTCTTTGGTGGAAGCGATTCCGCATACTGGAAGGTTTCACCAGCTGAGAAAACATTTTAAACATATTTTACATCCGATTTTAGGCTGTCGAAAACATGGATGCAATAAACAGAATAAACTGTGGCTTCAGACATTTAGCATCAACAAAATGACGCTTCATGCCCATCGTTTGATTTTTAATCATCCTATTTCTAACGAAAGAATTACGGTAAATGCTACTATAGATGATGAATTTAAGCAGGTAGGGGATATTTTGAATTTTGATTTGAGCTCTTATTCCTAATAATTTAAATTAATTTAAACGCAAAGAGTATATTTTATCTTGTATTATTTTAGACGGCAAAGGCAAATAAATTTGCTACGCTAAGCTTAAAATCATGGCTTAATCAAATCAACTTGTAGATTAATACTTTGCTCCTTAAAACCGAATATATTCAAATGAAAAACTTTGCGTTTAATTTTTATATTTTCAGTATAAAAATTACTCATTCGTACGATTTTTTTAAATTTTATTCTGAAGAACTTGCTACTTTATCTTTTCAATTCTGTAAGCATTTAACGCAAAGATCTATTTCCCTACTTTTTATTTTAAGCAGCAAAGGCAAATAAATTTGCTACGCAAAGCTTGAAAACATAGCTTAATCAAATCAACTTGTTGATTAATACTTTGCTCCTTAAAATTAATTTTCAATAAAATCCATCTTTGCGTTAAAAAACTCCCGAAGGTTTACAGATAAAATAGATTATTGCAATTCGAGTTTATCTATCACATATCAATAAGCCATTAATTTTAAAATGAGTACTTTTGTAAAACTTTTTTTCAATGTACAAATCGCTCATTCGCCCCATTCTTTTCAAATTTGATCCTGAAGAAGTTCATCATTTTACTTTTTCCGTGTTGAAAAATTTCGGATTTCTTACTAAATTATTTTTACCAAAACCAATTGAAGATAAACGTCTGGAAAGAGAAGTTTTCGGGCTGAAATTTAAAAATCCGGTTGGCTTAGCAGCAGGTTTCGATAAGAATGCAGTTTTGTTCAACGAACTGGGAGATTTAGGCTTCGGATTTGTTGAAATTGGCACGGTTACGCCAAAAGCGCAGGCTGGAAATCCTAAGAAAAGACTTTTCCGTCTCATCGAAGATGGTGGAATCATCAACAGAATGGGTTTCAACAACGATGGTCTTGAAGCTGCGATTCAAAAACTGAAAGAGAACAAAGGCAGGATCATCATCGGCGGAAACATCGGAAAAAACACCACTACAACACCGGAAAATTATACTCAGGATTATCTCGAGTGTTTTGAAGGCCTACATCCTTATGTAGATTATTTCGTTCTGAATGTGAGTTGTCCGAATGTAGGAAGTCACGCAAAACTGGAAGATGTGGAATATTTGCGAGAGTTGATTACCGCAGTAAAAGCAATCAATCATACTAAAGTAAATCCAAAACCTATTCTTTTAAAAATTGCTCCGGATTTGAATAACCAACAGCTTGACGAGATTATCGAACTGATTGCAGAAACTAAGATTGACGGAATTGTAGTTTCTAACACTTCCGTGAACAGAGAAGGTCTGAAAACTTCACCTGAAACTTTGGCGCAAATCGGAAACGGTGGTTTAAGCGGAAAACCAATCCGTGAGCGAAGTACAAAAATGATTAAATATCTTTCTGATAAAAGTAACCGTGCTTTCCCAATCATTGGAGTGGGCGGAATTCATTCTGCGAAAGATGCGTTGGAGAAGCTGGATGCAGGAGCAACTTTAGTTCAGTTGTACACAGGCTTTATTTACGAAGGTCCGGAATTGATTAATGATATTAATAAGGCGATTTTAACGAGAGCGAGCCGTTTGCCAAGATAATATTAGAGTAAAATATAGT
This sequence comes from Chryseobacterium echinoideorum, assembly GCF_007474535.1. GTDB lineage: Bacteria > Bacteroidota > Bacteroidia > Flavobacteriales > Weeksellaceae > Chryseobacterium > Chryseobacterium echinoideorum. The sequence goes on from NZ_VKNW01000009.1 coordinate 169,896, forward strand.
GAAAGCGAAACTAATGAGGTTTTGCTTTTTGTTACTTTATAAAAAAAAATGCGAAATCGTATAAATAATCAAACCCACCAATCCGCCGACCAAAGTTCCGTTCACGCGGATGAATTGCAGGTCTTTACCAACTTCTAATTCAAGCTTTTCGCTCAATTCTTTACCTTCCCAATTTCCAACTGTTGAGCTTATTAAAGTCGAAGCTTGATGTGTATTTCTTAGAATGTATTTGTATGCTGTAACTCTTATCCAATGATCAATTTTATTCTGAAGATTTTCATCCGTTTTCAAATTCCGGGAAAATTCATTCAGGTTTTTAGATACATAGTTTTTTAATGAAGAATCATCACTTCTGAGCTCTTCTGTCAATGTCTTTTTAATAGAGATCCAGATGTCGGTTGAGTATTCTGCCAGTTTATCGTTCTTTAAAAGATCATTTTTAATGGTTTTAAATTCATCATTCCATTTAGGATTTTCTTTTAAATCATTAGAAAATTCGTAGATTCTCTCCGTAATTAGATTTCTGATTTCATGTTGAGAATCTTCTTCAATTTCTTTAAAAAAATCTGAAAGTCCACTTGTAATTTTATCTGCAATTTTCTGATCAACAAATGAAGGTATAAAAGAATAACTGCCTTTTTTTACTCTTTCCTGAATCATTTTATCATTCTCAATAATATAGCTTTTAATTTGCTTGGAAAGGTTGGTAATGATCTTCTGATGATCGTTTTTGTCTAAAAGATAAATAATTCCGTTTCCGAGAATCGTATTCAGTTGAATATTATCAGTCATTTCAGACATTTTCTTGCTGATAAAAGAACTGACCTGCGAATCATCAAGTTTATGTAAAATATCCAAAACAATATCCGAAATATTTTTAATTAAAACCTCCTGATTATTTTTCTTTCCGAGCCATTCCCCTACAAAGCCTGAAATTTTCAGCTTCTGAATGTATGGGCGAATCGTCTGAGGCGACAAAAAATTAGAAACCACAAAGTTTCCCAGATTATCCCCAAGTTTTTGTTTGCTGTTCTCAATAAGGTTTGTATGCGGGATTGGAAGCCTAAGAGGACGACGGAACAATGCGGTTACCGCAAACCAATCTGCCAAAGCTCCCACCATTGCAGCTTCGGAAAATGCTCTTACATATCCTATCCAATGAGAATCATGTGTTTTCTGTAAAATAGTAGTTAAAACAAAAATAACCGCCATCAAAACAAAAAGTCCTGTGGCAAAAGCTTTATATTTATTGAGTTGTTTTCTTTTGATGTCATCATTCATATCATTAAATATAATAAATTGGTGATGAGTTCGTTTAGTTGATATAGATATTGCAAAATCAATCTTAAACAAACTCAAAAAACATTCCACAAATGGATTTTAACTTAATTTTTAACAATAAATTTCATTATAAAACGGAAGAATTTGCGTTAAAGTTTCTTAAATTGAGTTAAACTGTTGCTACAATAACCCACTGACAATTATGTTTTTATAATTTTGCATGACCTAGTTGAATTTAACATAATATTTGAATGAAAGGATTTTATAGCTTATTAGGAATGGTTTATCTCATAACAACCTCTTTTTATCTTTCTCCAGAGAAAAATATTACAAGAAAAACCATTACCGAAAAACCAGTAAAAATAACGACCAAAAACACATCAAATGAAAAAACAGGCAATCTGAGCTCTTCGGAAGAGCTTTACAATGCCATTTTATTTGAAAATGACAATAAACTGAATTTCGATGTTTTCTCAAAAGCAATTTTAGGATTTAATAATCTTAAAAAAGCAGGGAAACTTGATGAAAATGCCCACTTGCTTACTGTCTGTGATTTCTCTATGTCATCCAACAGAAAAAGACTTTGGGTCATTGATATGAATGAAAGAAAAGTAGTATTTAACTCTTTGGTAGCACACGGAAAAAATACAGGAGAAGAGTTTGCCGAAAAATTTTCAAATATCGAAAGCTCTTATCAAAGCAGTTTAGGATTTTACATTACTGACACCACTTATGAGGGCGGAAACGGTTACTCACTAAGATTATTGGGAATGGATAAAGGTTTTAATGATGCCGCTTTACAAAGAGCCGTAGTAATGCACGGTGCAGATTACGTAAGTGAAGAATTTGCCGCCGCTCACAAAAGAATCGGAAGAAGTTGGGGTTGCCCCGCTGTTCCCAGAGCTTTGGCAGAACCTATTATTAATACCATAAAAGGGAAAAATGTACTCTTCATTTACTATCCTGATGATAATTATCTTGCCTCTTCCGAGTGGTTGAAATCATAAAAACAAAAGCAGTCAGATTTGGCTGCTTTTTTTTCTTAGAGGCTGAATCAACTTTATTCAATAAAAATTTTATAGCACATAATTTCACGGTATTTTTTTCGATTATGTGATTGACAATCAAAATAAATTTCATGCAAATTTATAATTAATTGTAAGCAGGTTTTATTTAGAATATTTATAAACTTTCTAATGTTTGGTACGAGTGACAATAGACGAGTTTATTACTTCTGCTAATTACTTACTTTTGTAATACTATTTTAACTAATACCATGGCTGTTAATAAAATAAAACCATTTCTTTATCTGGCAACTTTCTATTTGATTATATCTTTAATCATTAGAATTATTTTTTTATTCCATCCGATTACTACAGCAAGTTTCGGAGTAGCAGAAACTTTTAAAATAATTCTTGTAGGATCTCTGAATGATATTTTGGTTTTTGTTTTAGCAAGCACTTTTCTTGCGTTGTATTTACTTTTTCTATCAGATTTAAAATACCAAAAGCCTTACGGACAAATCATTTTAGGGATTTTAATGCTGTTTTTCTTGTACATTCTCCTTATTCCGAATAACATCTTCAAACAGTATGGAGGCTCAGTTGCAGAAGTTGCTCTGGCTTTCATCGGATTAAAAATTATCTGTTTCGCATTAATGCTTTTCTTACCGAAAAAGCGTATGAAAATCAGAAATATATTGTATTTCGTTACTCTTTTTCTTTATGTTTTAGTCATAGTCTTCAATGCGGTAAGCGAATATTTTTTCTATAATGAATTCGGGTTGAGATATAATTTTATCGCAGTAGATTATTTGATTTACACCAATGAAGTAATCGGAAATATTATGGAAAGTTATCCTGTTATACCTTTGTTTTCTGCAATTTTTTTTGTAGCACTGATGGTGACAGTTTTCATTTACAAAAGAACAAAAAATGAGCTTTTACAGCTTCCGGTTTTAAAAGAAAAGTTTATTTTGTTGGGAGTATTTGTTATTTTAATTGGAGTAAGTTTATCTGGCTTAAATTTTACAACTAAGATAAAAGGAGATAGTGTTTTTGAAGAAGAAATCGAAGCCAATGGTCTTCCAAAATTCTATTGGGCATTTACTCATAACGAGCTGGATTATTTTCAATTTTATCCTGAAATCAACGAAAATCAGGCTGAAAAAAACTTTTTAGCTCAGTTTTCACCTTCTGCTTTAGAAAGAAATATTGTTTCTGATCAACCAGAGATGAAGAAAAATGTTGTTTTAATCTCTGTTGAAAGTTTATCTGCAAAGTTTTTGGAACACTATGGAAACACTCAGAAAATCACCCCCTTTTTAGATAGTCTTGCGGACAAGTCTTTGATGTTTACTAATCTTTATGCAACAGGGAACAGGACGGTTAGAGGTTTGGAGGCATTAACGCTCTGTATCCCTCCTACAGCGGGAGAAAGCATCATCAAAAGAGAAAACAATAAAAATAAGTTTACCACCGGAAGTGTTTTCAGATCGAAAGGTTATGATGTAAAATTCTTATACGGAGGATATAGCTATTTTGATAATATGCAGGATTTTTTTGCAGGAAACGGGTATGACATCGTAGACAGGAATAATTTCAAACCTGAAGAAATTACTTTTGCTAATGTTTGGGGAGTCGCAGATGAAGATATGGCTTACAAAGCAATTCAAACGATGAATGCAGAGGCTAAATCAGGAAAACCCTTTTTTAATCACTGGATGACGGTTTCCAATCATCGACCATTTACCTATCCTGAAGGAAAAATTGATATTCCCGGAAATGTAAAATCACGTGAAGGCGGAGTCAAATATACAGATTATGCATTGAAAAAGTTTTTCGATATGGCAAAAAAACAGGATTGGTACAAGAATACTGTTTTTGTGATCATTGCTGATCATTGTGCTTCAAGCGCAGGAGACACAGAGCTTCCGATGGATAAATACAGGATTCCTGCTATAGTTTTTTCGGAAGGCTTTATTCAGCCACAAAAATTTACAAAAGTCATGTCTCAGATTGATATAATGCCTACTGTTTTCGGACTGCTTAATTTTACTTATCAATCTAAATTTTTAGGACAGAATGTTTTCAGTAATGAATTTCAGCCAAAAGCGTATGTGGCAACTTACGAAGATTTAGGTTTTGTGAAGGATTATTATTTAACCGTTATTTCTCCTGTAAGAAAAGTAAAACAATATGCCCTGATTCAGCAAAAAAATAATTTGGCACCAGAATTTAATATCATTTTTGAAGAAAAAGAGTTAAATGAAAAAGATCAGGATAAAAATGCTGTTTATACTGCCATCTCAGCCTATCAGTCTACCTCTTACTGGCTTAAAAAAAATCAGCTTAACCGCTAAATAATTATAAAATATTACAAGGCTGATAAATTGTATGTATTTAATTTTTAAATTTACAAACAAATAAAAAATACAACTATGAAATGGACAAACGACAGAAGTGATAATGTGGATGACAGGCGTGGTTCTGGTGGAGGCGGAGCAATTGTCGGCGGAGGTTTAGGAACAATTATCATCGCAGCAATTGTTTTTTTCTTGGGTGGAGATCCTTCTGCAATTCTTTCTTCTGGCACAAGCTCACCGCAAAGAACAGAACAGAGAGAACTTACTCAGGAAGAACTGAAGATAAGAACATTTATCAGTATGCTTACCAAAGAAAACGAACAAACCTGGACAAAAGTTTTTTCTGAAAACGGAATGCAGTACAAACCGGCAAGAGTAGTCTTGTTTGAGCAAAATACAGATTCGGGATGCGGGACAGCACAGTCTGCAATGGGACCGTTTTATTGTCCTACAGATCAATCGGTGTATATGGACATGAGTTTTTTTAATGAGCTTCAGCAAAGATTCGGAGCAAAAGTTACGGAGTTTACTGTAGCTTACGTTTTAGCCCATGAAATGGGACACCACGTGCAGAATCTTTTAGGAACATTGGATCAAACCAATAACGCCAGAAGAAGCGGGCGATATTCTGAAGAGCAACTCAACAGAATCTCTGTAGCAACAGAACTTCAGGCAGATTTTTATGCCGGACTTTGGGCAAGAATTACAGGTGACCTTGAAAACTCTTTTATTGAACCCGGAGATCTGGAATCTGCCGTCAATGCCGCAGAGGCGGTTGGTGATGATAATATTCAGAGAAGATCACAGGGATATGTAAATCAGGAAGGTTTTACCCACGGTTCTTCCGAACAAAGAAGGGAATGGTTTATGAAAGGATACAATTCCGGAGATATAAGACAGGGTGATACATTTCGCCAGTTGATAAGATAGTTTAAAACCTGAAGAATTTCTTCAGGTTTTTTTATGAAGCTAATAGGTGCTATAAACTAATGTTTAAGGAAAAAAGCCGTAAATTTGAAGGGTTCTAAATAAGGAATCTATTATAAAAATTATTTAAATGTTTGACATTCAGGAAATCAGAAGTCAGTTTTCTATATTAAATCAGGAAGTGAATGGTAAGCCATTGGTTTACTTAGATAATGCAGCGACATCTCAAAAACCTAATTCAGTTCTGGAAGTTTGGAATCAGTATTACACAGAGCTTAATGCAAATGTACATCGTGGAATTCATACTTTAAGTCAATTGGCAACCGAAGAAATGGAGCTTTCGAGAAGAAAAATCCAGAAATTTATCAATGCTAAACATGATTTTGAAGTCATTTTCACCAAAGGAACCACCGAAGGTTTAAACCTCATCTCTTATATTTTAACTCAAAAATTAAAAAAAGATGATGAAATTATCATTTCTTATTTGGAGCATCATTCGAATATTGTTCCCTGGCAATTGCTTTGTGAAAGAACAGGTGCTAAATTGAGAGTGATTCCGATGGATGAAAACGGAATCCTTCAACTGGATTTTTTAGATCAGTTTTTAAGCGAAAAAACAAAAGTGGTTTCAGTGAATCAGGTTTCTAATGCATTGGGAATTGTAAACCCTGTTGAAGAGATTATTGCCAGAACAAGAGCTAATTCTGATGCTTACATCGTAATTGATGGTGCTCAGTCTGCGCCGCATTTTCAGATTGATGTACAGAAATTAGACTGCGATTTCTTTGTGTTTTCGGGACATAAAATGTATGCTCCGATGGGAACCGGAATTTTATACGGAAAAGAAAATATTCTGGAAAACCTTCCTCCCTTTCACGGTGGAGGTGAAATGATTGCTGTTTGTTCTTTTGATCAAACCACTTACGCCGGTTTGCCTTTTAAATATGAAGCAGGAACTCCAAATGTTGGAGGAAATATTGCTTTGGGAGCAGCCGTTGATTTCATTGAAAAAGTTGGACATCAGAATATTCAGAATCACGAAAATGCTTTGTTAGAATATGCACAAAGGCAACTTTTGGAAATCGAAGGGCTAAAAGTGTATGGTGAAAAAGCTCACAGAACGGGAGTGGTTTCGTTTAACTTAGAAGGAATTGGGATTTCTTCGGATGTAGGAATGATTCTTGATAAAATGGGTGTTGCCGTAAGAACTGGACATCATTGTACACAGCCAATTATGGATTTCTTTAATATTGCCGGAACCGTAAGAGCAAGTTTCGCGGTTTATAATACTTTTAATGAAATTGATTTGCTTGTAGAAGGTGTAAAAAAGGCTAAAAGAATGCTTGCTTAATAAAAAAGTGAGGATGTTCGTTTCTTTCTCAAAATTGCAGGAACTAATAGAGATAGGATTAGATGAGATTCATAGCGATTCGAAATAAAAAAAACTATTGCTGGAGCTGGATCCCTGTTGATAGATTTGGGGGAATGCTTTGTGGGTTTTGTTTGTGGAAAAGAAATACATCCATCTTCAAAAAACTCTGGAATAAATAAAAAATAAGGAGATGATTGGTTTTTGTAGCAATTATTCGAAAAGCTATTCGGTATTGATTACTATAGAAAAACATTGTGAATCGAAAAAAGAAACATTTACAATGAAGGTTATAATTCCAGGATTAGACATTATTGAGTAAGATTCAAAAGAAAAACAAAATGCTATTCTAAGAAACAAATTATACCGGAAAACTCTTTGAAATTACTCTTCTTAAAATTACAAAAAAGATCACTTAAAAATATTTTTGTAACTTAGCAGACTTTTTATAAAAATTTTAACATATGACAAATTCTAGAGCAAGAGAAACCACCGAGGCAATTGAAAGACTATATATATCTATGAGACACCTGTTTTATAGAGGTTTTTTTAAGCCAAGCGGAGTTTCCGGAGAAAGCATTAGAAGTTTGTTGAAGACGATCAATCCGGAAATTTACGGTACCATGAGTATTCCGAGCAAATTGGAGCTTAATGGTTTGATGTATGTTTTAGACAGGCTTCCAGAAGGTATTGAAGAATGTGCTTTTATACATCTTACATCAGATGAAGGTTTTGACAAAGGAAGCTTCGAGCCGATTGTTCCTAAAAAAAGACGAAGAAACTGTTACAGAATTGATGAGCACCAAATGAATATTGAGGTTCTTTTGGGGCGGTCAGAAATTTATGATATTCTTACCCATTTAACATTTTTGTTTATTGAGGCAGACAAAATTAGAAATCTCGCCTTCATCCAAGAGGAAAACTGGAAACCGACAAGAGCTTTCAAAATTATTGAAGAGGTAGTAAAAGGAGAAAAGAAATTCAGCCGAAAAGAAAAAGAAGTTGCATTGATTCATCTGTCTTCTCTAATAGGAAGAACATTTGACGAAACTTTAAATGCTTATAATACTTTTGGAGATGATGAAAATCCGGACAGATTATTCAAAATAATCTATCATTTAGGCAAAGTAAGTCTTGAAGATGCTAAAGAAACCAGAGAAAGAGAGATTTATTTCAGTGCTATTTTAAAAGAAAGGGTAGGACATCATTATTTTGGTGAAAAATGGGCGCATAAACTGAAGGAAGTTTTGTTTGAAAATGATCTTCACATGAGACCGCTTCACATTATTTCTGCCAATATGCATTCTGTAAAAAATATGCTGTTTGCCAACGATGCACTGAAGAAAAAACAGACGAAAGACGTTGATTATAAATTGTACGAAGAAATTTCCAATAAAAAAGATCTTCGGGATAAAGTTCTGAAATATTCTCAGGAGCAGGGTTTAATTTATATTGATGATAAAAGCGGAAGTAATATTGACGTTCAGATTATTGATTTAAAATCTGTTGATTTAAAAAATACACCATTCAGCAATACTAAATTTAGCGGGGATGATGTAGTTTTGGTTTTCGACTATGCTTTTGGAGAACAGGCTTTTGAAGTGATGGACGAGCTTTTAAGACCATTCGAGCAGAAAGGTGAAGTGTATATGATGAAAGTAAAATCTGTATCAATCATGGGTAAAGCAGGAATTCTTGCCGGTGGGAAAGGAGATATTATGATCCCGACTTCGCATATTTTTGAAGGAACAGCAGATAACTATCCTTTTGAAAATGCTTTGAAGCTGGAAGATTTTATTGATGACGAACTTCAGGCTTTTGAAGGTCCTATGATTACCGTTTTGGGAACTTCCCTTCAAAACAGAGATATTCTTTCCTACTTTATGAATACGTCATGGAAAGCGATTGGTCTGGAAATGGAAGGAGCGCACTATCAGAAAGCCATTCAGGTGGCTTCTAAAATCAGGCATCATATTGCACCGGATTTATTTGTTTGCTATGCCTATTATGCTTCAGATAATCCTTTGGAAACTGGAAGCACACTTTCTTCAGGTGGTTTGGGATTGACGGGCGTGAAACCTACTTACCTGATTACTTTGAGAATTTTAGAGAAAATTTTACAAAGTGGAGCAAAAGAGGCTTCGGCTAAGAAATAGTTTTCAAGTGGTATAAATAATGCAATCCTTCAAGATTTTAAAACCTTGAAGGATTTTTTTTAAAAATTTTCAACCAAATTAAGTTTTATTCGGCGCGTTAAAAAAATAAACTAAAATAATTATCTTTAAATAAATAAAACAAATGAGCACAGCTTTACAATTAGCCAAAAGATTCAGAGAGGTAATTCTTGACGGGAAATGGATTGCCAATACCAATTTCAGAGATCAGCTTTCTGACATAAGCTGGGAACAGGCAACAACGAAAATTGCCAACCTGAATACGATTGCGATGCTTACTTTTCATATTGATTATTATATTGCCGGGTTAATCAATTTTTTTGAAGGTGGCAATTTGGAAATCAGAGATCAATACAGTTTTGATCTTCCTCCAATTGAATCCCAGCTGGAATGGAACAATCTTTTGAATAAATTTTGGAGTGATGCTGAAAAATTTGCCGATTTGCTGGAGAAAATACCCGATTCTAAAATGAATGAAAGTTTCGTAGATGAAAAATACGGAACGTATCTTAGAAATATTGACGGAATGATTGAGCATGCTTATTATCATTTGGGGCAGATTACTTTGATAAAAAAGTTATTGAATTGATTTGAAACAAGCTACTCTGAATCAAAGGAAGATTTTCTAAATAAAATTTCATTTACCAGTTTTATATTTACAATACGATTTTAGCCTCTTTCAAAATTTATTTATCTTTAGGCAAATTAAAATTCTTCAATGAAAAAATCAGTAGCAATTCTGTTTGCATTTATTATTACGCACTTTCAGGCTCAGCAGGGAGCATATTATCAGCAATATGCAAAATATAAAATGGATATTGATGTAAATGCTGAAAAATTTACTTACACAGGCAATCAGACTTTAGAATACACCAACAATTCTCCGGACGAATTAAAAGTCGTTTATTTTCATTTATATTGGAATGCTTTTAAGCCTAATTCGATGATGGATCAAAGAGTTGCCGGACAAGGTAAAAATGGTGACGGGAGATTGCAGAAAGACGGAATTTCGAGACTGGCTTCTATTCCTAAAGATCAGGAAGGCTCACAAAATATTCACTGGATCAGGCAAAACGGAAAAGAACTCAAGTTTGAAGTTCAGGAAACCGTTATGAAAGTATATTTGGCAGAACCAATTAAACCTAATTCAAAAACTACTTTCACCATGAATTGGGATGCCGTGATTCCTCAGCAGATCAGAAGAAGCGGGAGAAATAACAAGGAAGGTATTGATATGACGATGACGCAATGGTATCCTAAAATTTCTGAATACGATTACGATGGATGGGCAGCTTTCGATTATGTCGGAAGAGAATTTCATGCGCCGTTTGCAGATTTTGATGTAACGATTAAGATTAATAAAGATTATGTAGTAGGAGCGGGCGGAACACTTTTGAATCCGTCTGAAGTGAAAGGATATGAAGCTTCTGCAAAAATTAAAGCAGACAAAAACAAAGCAACCTGGAAGTGGACAGCCAAAAATATGCTCGATTTTGCCTGGGCTGCGGATAAAGATTATTCAGTAGAAAGTTTTGAGGTTCCACAAGGTCCGAAAGTCTATTTTGTATATCAGAAAAATGATAAAACAAAATACTGGGCTGAAGCGAAACCTTATATTTCAAAATATTTCCAGATCATGAACAGCAGATTCGGGAAATATGCTTATCCTTCCTATGCATTTATTCAGGGGGGCGATGGCGGAATGGAATACGGAATGTGTACCATGATTCTCGGAGAAGCCGAAAGTCTGGAAGATTTGATGGGATTAATGATTCACGAAGGTTCACACTCTTGGTATCAGCAGATGCTGGCTACCAATGAGCCGATGCGACCTTGGATGGATGAAGGTTTTACGAGTTATGCAGAAAGCATTGTAATGAATGAATTGTTTCCGCCAAAAGATAACCGGCCGAATGCTTTTGTTGAAAAACTGAATGCCTACAGAAATATCGTGAAAAGAGGAATTGAAGAACCTGCAATTTGGCTGGGAGATCATCATGATAACGGAACAGCTTACAGCTTTGCAAGTTATGTGAAAGGCGAATTGTATCTGGTACAGTTGGGGTATATCGTAGGAGAAGAAAATTTAGCCAAAATCATGACGGAGTATTTTAAAGAATGGAGCATGAAGCACCCTTCTGACAGAGATTTTCTTCATATTGCGCAGAAAATTTCCGGGATGGATCTGAAATGGTTTCATCACTACTGGATCAACACCATAAAAACCATCGACTACGGAATAAAGGATGTAAAATACGATGCAAAATCTACAATGATTACCTTGGTGAATAAGAGTCAGATTCCGATGCCGATTGATTTCTCTGTGATTACAACAGATAATAAAATAGTGACTTACCAGATTCCATTAAATATGACCCGCACCTGGAAAACAAAAGATGCTTTTGGTGATTTTACCACGTTGAATTACTGGCCCTGGACACAGAAAGAATATACACTCACAATTCCTTACCCTAAATCTCAGCTGAAAGTTTTGGGAATAGATTTCAGCCAGCGAATGGCAGATGTAAATCCCGAAGACAATTTTGTTGAGGTGAAATAACTTACTAAAAAATCCCCGAAGATGTTCTTTGGGGATTATTTTTTATCGTTTTTCGAGCTCTTCTATTCTCTTTTTCAGAAGTTCTATTTCTGTATCTTTTTGCCGGTTTTCTTTTTTGAGCATTTCTATCAGCTCTTTCTGGTTTTCTAAAAGAAATTCGGGAATATTACAATAAAAAGTACCTCCAACATTTCCAAATGAACTGTTTGTTACAGTATTTTCAAAATAGTTGTTAGTGTATTTATTTTCATCAGTTTCTTTTATTTCTTCCACCTCAGTTTCCAAAAGTTTTGAGATTCTTTCCCATTCTTCTTCCGAGATTTCTACTTCTCCTTTCTCTTTACGGCTGTATTGGGTCTGGCTGATGTTCAGGTATTCTGCCAGATCTTTTTGGGTAAAATCTTTTTCGTTTCTCTTTTTTATTAACTTTTCCTTTACCATAAAGCATTTTTTACAAATGTAAAAATTATTCGACTAAAACCGAATATACCCGAATAAAAAATATCGCAGTATTTTGAGAAATTTATTTTAATATTGTATCTGTAATATTAAAATAAAAACCCATGATGAGAAAAATCAGTTTCCTGATGCTTTTTGCATTATTATTTTTAGTTCTCAGTTGCAGAACGGAATCTTTCAATCAGGAAGACCCTAAAATTCAAGATTATTCTAATTCTATTCTTAAAGTGAGCCTGGAAGAAGTTCTATCCAAGACTTCCAAATTCGACAAAGAAATTACCCATGACCTCAGTACTTTCACGTGGGAAAAAAGGTTAGAAAACAAAAATACAGAAAAAAATACTGAAGACAACAACTATTATTTCAACACCGACGACATCCAAAAAATTACTGCAGAGAATGCAACGTATTACACCATTCCTGCGATAAGTAAAACCGATGAGAGAGAAGATATTCTGCATTCTCTTTCTTTAAGAATTTCGGATGAGGGGTTGCAATCCCGAATGGTTACAGTGCAGCTGAAAGATGACGAAAGTCTTGAAATAGTTTCTTCTGTACCCTATAACTATGATCCTCAATCTGTCACTGCTAGAGAAGATGCAGAATGTACTACTTATTTAATCACGGGTCCGTGTTCCTGTCACGAGACTCACGCAGCAGGCGGTTGCACCCACCCTATCCAGATCATGCTTACCCAGTGTGGTACAGGTTCTGGTTCAGGAACAGTCACTTCCGGCTCTACCTATTATACAGGAACTCCTACGGCTAATTTCCCGAGCAACTCTTCAGGAACTTATGTGTACAGCACTGCAGATCAGGTTTACAATTCCCTAAGAATAAAGCTGAAACCAGATTATTTTCTAACCAATATCCAGAAGTTTAAAATTTTAGAATCGCCACATCTTGCTTCCCAGATTGTTACTTTTTTAAATCAGAATCCCCAACATAAAGCTGCTGCTATTTCTTTCATCAACAGTATCGGGCCCATATCTACGGCTCAGGAAATGCAGACTGCTATTAGCAATTACATCAATGGTTTTAATTTCAATTCGGGTTTGTCTTCTGCACAAAACACCTGGAAGGCACAAAACCCGGCTTTGTTTGACAAGATTCTCGCTTATATTCTGCTGGATTACCCAAACAGAAAAGATTTTGGATATTGGGGAATTAATTTTTTAATTCAGAATCCTACAACGACTTGGGAAGAGTTTCAAAATTGGTTTATTGACGGTAATTTAGATTACCAAAATATTGCTGATGTCGAATTTGCAAAAGATTTATCTTTGTTATCTTATGATTTGGTAATTGCGAATCAAAACGGCACATTAAATCAATTGCAGACAAGTTGGCCAAATTGGCAAAAAGTTAAACAAAAAATAAAAAGCTCAATAGCCCAAGGGGTACATCAAACAGCAAAAGTTGTAAAAACCTTTTACGACGAAGTAAGTAGCAACCCATATACTAACAATACTGGAACTAGAGTTTTGCTAAATATATTTATTGATGAGCTTAGAAATGAAATAAAACAGACAACGAATATGAATAAAGACACCATGAATTGGCAAGATCTATTTAATATCTGGCTGTTTGAGTTGATGCCAAATCCTAACAGTAGCATCAATTTTACATGGAGTTCCAATGTGATAAATGGAAATACGCTATATAATGCAAATACGAATGCAGTATACAAGTTTCCTAAAGGAAACCCGGATATGATGAATGATATTAAAAGTGGCTTAAACAACGGAACATTAAATGTTGGAAATAGTATGTCGAAATATTTTGGTATAACTTTACACAATATTATGCAACACTTTCCAATAATAACGTTGGTATACAAATGCTTGGGTCTTATGATACTAAAGCAACTGTTGTTTCTAAATCTGGAAATGCTGCGGTAATCAGATTTTTCATCAAAAATACTTTAGGGTGGGATTCGGCAACTAGATTTGTTCAGAACGGATCAAAAACAATAGGAATTGTTCCAAACAAAGAGATAGGAGAAGGGCTTCACTTAGGAGGTAATTTAATTAATACATTTACATGGGAAGAAATAATAACATATTAATATTTTTATTATCAATTATTGTCATTTCTTGTTTTAGTGATAATAAGAAAGAATATACAAATGTATACTGGGTACCAAAAACTAAAGAGTTTACAGGGACTTACCTTTTAGATAGAGAGTTTCATGAAAAAGATAAATTACCAAATGATTCAATAGTTTTAACTTTAAATGAAAACGGATGAATTCATTCCTTATGCAGAAGGGAAATGGAATTTAGTTAAGAATCCTATTAGTTCAAAAGAAAATGAATACTCAACATCAATAATCTTGAAATATACTGGAAAATATGATAAGTATAATAAAATAGACAAATATTTAAATGTAAATAACAAATTTTTACAAGTACAAGAAATGCAGATGAAAATTAGTGACAGTAGTTTTATATTTTGTTTTTTTACAGGCGATCCTGATCATAATCAATATAGATTTTATTTTAATCAGATAAAAAAGTATAATTAAGGGTTCACTTGGTAGGTAATTTATTAAATACTTATACATGGGACGAAATTGTAATATTTTAATAGCATTTTTAACTCTATTTTTAATTCATTGTAAAGATCAGGAAGAATATCCAGATAGTCTTCCTGATTATCATATCCCCTTACAAGAGGCTGTTGGAGAGTACATTTATGTTCCTAATCAAGCTTTAGAATATGGAAGAGATGATTTCAAATATCTTAATCTCGAAAAAGGGGACACTCTAAAATTAGAAATAAGAAGTGATTCAACATTTACATTTAATTATTTTTATCATGATAAAGCAATCAAAACAAAAAATTTCACAAATAAATTTACAGTGTACCCAACTTCAAAGGATATGCTAATTTTCAAAAAGTATCCTGATGGATCAGCCTACATAGGAGGAACAAGTGGCTTTAAAAAAGGGAAAAAAATTTATTTTTATCTCCGATTAAGACAACCGAATGATAAATATGAGTATGAGTACCCTCTTTATTTTGAAAAAGTGAAGTAATAATGATTTTCGATGCTTTACTCATAATAATTATCATCTTATTCATTTGTTTCGGTTTGATTGTAGCGTTTTGCAATAACTTCTAATGCATCATTTGTGACAAAAAACAAGAAGGGAACAAAAGAATCTGGTTGTAGCCAAGCCATTTATTTTTAAATAAGTGACTTCATAACGAAAGAGAAAAAATCTACTAAAAAGCATAAGAAAATGAGAAGAAATTCACGCTAACTTTTTTATTCCTCATAGGATTGAGTATACACGCTCAATCCTATAAACTCTAATTAAAGTAGCATGGTAGACAGAATAATATTTCATTTAAAAAATACTGTAATACTCATTGGTAATATGTATATATTTTTAATTGTAAAAAATATATTGCAAATAATATTCGGTTTACTGACCTCGTTTACAGACGTAGAAGTCTACACAATATATAATATCAAACAAAGTACATTTTCATTAGCAATTGTTATTTTTTATGACTTCTTTGCTTTTGTAATTATGATTTATATATGGGCTTTTTTGCTTTTATATCTTATTATTTTAGAGTATAAAAATAAAATGTGGATACATATATTATATTCTGTTATAATTTATCTGCTGGCAATTTTTATTTTTAATAAAGGAGAAATAAATGACTTTTTTATAATGATCAGTATTTTATTAGGAATATTAAATTGGTACTTATTCAAAAAATGGATAATTCTTTAAAACACAACATTATGAGAAAAATTTTCGTATTGCTAATAATAAGCTTATCAACCTTTTTACACTCACAGATCTTTAAAGAACCATATTATTATGTGGGTTCAGATGAAATGCATGTCTACAGACAAAGCAACGATACATTGTATAAATCTAACACATTTTCTTTACAACCGGTAAACATTAAAAAATACAATGCACATTATAAGATATGGGATATAATAGAAAACTCCCAAAACTTAATCGCCGTTAAACTGGAAAGTCTGGACAGTATTCCGTTAACCACAGATCCTTATCCTGAAGATCGTTTTAAATTGCTTCTTTACAAAAAGATCAGTGAGAAAGAACTTTTGCTGATCAGAGATATTAATCACTTGAAGCAAGAGGAGATGACAACATATAATATTGATACGATTCAGACAAAAAACAGCTATGGAATGACTTTGTTTAGCCTTTCATACCTGAAACAATTATCTACACTAAAAAAAGTAAAGAGTAAAAAAGATGCAAATGCAATAAACAATGAACTTAATAATTCTAAATATACAAGATTTGCGGAAAGTTATGTAAAATTCAATAGATTATCTGATCCTTACGCTTCTATTTTATCGGCATCATTAATTAATACAGCTTGTATAAATATTGGATATAGTCCTATTGGTGCAAGTTTCTCAATCAACATACTCAACACTGATAGGAGGCAGGAAGAAAAGGAAAAAATTATTGATGAACTTTATAAGATGATTTATGATAAATAGCTATAATAAAAAAATCATACTAACTTTTTTATTCCTTATAGGATTGGGCATACACGCTCAATCCTATAAATCTATTAAACCTGTAAAAGTAGAAATAGTATTCAGAGAGATTTCCAACATGAATATATGCCACAAAAGAAAATAATATGAAATATAGAGAAGGAGACTATTTGCGATACATTAAAATAAAAAATTGATGTTATTTGTAGCTATTTTTATCATCATTCTATTATTGCTTACAGGCATCTTTTTCATATTCCTTTTGGTTATTTCCATTCGTGGTTTTATGAAAGGTGATAAAAGTGTTGGTTATTTTTTTCTAATTGTCTTTCTGGTCTTGACATTGTTGCTTGGGTACTTGTTAGTAACACAAAAGGAAAATAAACAAAACCTTACACATCATGAAGCAAAAGAAATATTAAAAACAGAAAAGATTATTTTGAAAGATAGTATTTCTATTCTAAACTATAAATACGACAATGATCTGTATTTCTATCGACTTCAATTTGATGTCAAGATATCAAACAATGATTATCAATTATACTCAAATAAAGAACTTAAAGATCATATCATACAAGATTATACAAAGGAAGAAATTCAAATACATGACACGATCAAAATACATATCACAAATGATAAAATTTTGCACTTTTATAAGTGTCACTTTGATACAAATAATTAAAACAATTTTAATAGTTTCTGAGTTTTAGCCAAGCCATTTATCTTTAAATGATTGGCTTCATAGTGAAAGAGAAAAATCTACGGAAAAGCATAAGAAAATGAGAAGAAAAATCATACTAACTTTTTTATTCCTATAAACCTATTAAGCCTGCAAAAGGGGAAATAGTGTTTAGAGAGATTTCCAAAATTACCGACCGAAAAATTTTTGAGGAATCAATATATCTTTACGGAGAGAAATTTAAACAAGATATTGAAAAATCTTTTCAGAAAGATGAAGAATATGCAGGCAGAGAAAAAGAAATTGAGGGATGGGGTAGCGCATCAGCAGAAGCAATGAAATTAATCTACGTTGAAGATTCAACACAAATTCACTCATACAGTTTTGAAGATAATTTGCAGTCTTTCTCAAGTCATGTGATTCTTAATATCGCCGAAAACAAAGAAGAAACAAAAAAAATCAACGGTTATCAATGTTACAAAGTTGTTTATGAGTACAAAGAAGATGAGAAAAGCAACGATGAGGATTTTATGGATTTTGCAGGCAATGTTATTTACAAAAGAGAAATGTGGGTGACAGACGAAATACAGTGCTTGTATCATCCTGTTGTATTTGAGAAGAGTATTTTAGAAAAATATTATCCTTTAGAAATTAAAGAAACCGATAATACCATTCACGGATTTGAAACAAAATATATCCTTCAGAGTATTAATCTTCAATAGTTGAAAAAGAATTTTTGAAAAGATCGAAACCATTCTCCAAAAACCTCTAAAGGATTTAACCAAAAGCTCTCGACGATTTATACAAAAGCACGCCTGCTTTTAATTTTTGCTTATAGAGCTTTTTTAAATTATAAAAAGTAAGATTAGATTTCAGGAAAATTTCTGTAACAATAAAACCATTATCTTTACTAATGTTTAAAAGAAATCTACCATGTTTTTAAAATTTCTGAGATTAGAGATCAAAAGTTTTTTCCGGGGAACTTCATTAGGAATCAATCTGGCGATGAAGATTTTTCGCTTTTTGGGAATTCTGTCTTTTATTTTGTATTTCATCGGAGGAGCGTTTCTAGCGTTTTTTTACGTACAAAAAGAGCTGGAGCAGGATCCTTTAAAAGTTGTTTCAAAATATCTGATTCTGGTTTGGGTAGCAGATCTCGTGTTTAAATACATGATGCAGCAAATTTCTGCACAGAACATCAAACCGTTTCTTACGTTAAATATTCCGAAAAGAACATTGGTCAATTATACCTTGATTAAAACCTTTCTCTCGCCTTTCAGCTGGATGAATTCTTGGTTCTTCATCACGTTTTCTATTATTCTGCTGTATAACGGTTACAGTATTTCGGGAGTTTTTTGCTGGTTGGTCGGGATTTCGTCTCTGCTTTATCTGAACAACTTTCTCAATATATTTTTTAATAATAAAGAAAATATTGCCATCGGGGTAGGAGTGGTTATTGCTGCTTTTGCATTGTTAGAATACTATCAGATTGTTCCGGTGCTCAATTATTCAGAAACATTATTTTACAGTCTGTATGAAAGCCCGTATTTTGCCCTGATTCCGGTATTGCTTTTTGTTGTGCTTTGGCAGTTGTGCTATCGTTATATCTTCCAGGAATTTTATCTTGATAAGGGTCTTGAGATTAAACAGGAGGTAGGGAAAACGGAAAATATTGCTTTTTTAAACAAATATGGCTCTCTGGGAACATTCATCAACAATGACATAAAAATGCTCAGAAGAAACAAAGTAACGAAAGGGGTCCTTCTTGGAAGCCTGATGTTTACTTTCTACGGTTTGCTGATGTTTACCTCTCCTGTTTATAAAACGCCGTATATGATGATGTTTATGGGATTATTTGTAACAGGAGGATTCCAGTTTCTCTTCGGGCAGCGGGTTCCTGCATTCGACAGCTCTTATTATCCGCTCATGATGACGCTCAATGTGCCTTATAAAGAATATCTTAAAGCAAAATGGTGGCTCATGATTATTGTGACTTCTTTTTCTATGATTCTGGCTCTTTTTTATGCCTTGATAAGCTGGGAAATTTATGTAACCTTTTTTGCGGCAGGTCTGTATAATATAGGGGTGAACTCCCAATTCACACTTTGGTCCGGAGCATACAACAAAATGCAGGTTGACCTCAATTCTAAAGAAAAAAGAATGGGGCAGAAGAATAGTTTTAATCTTAAAGCATTATTGCTGCTAATTCCAAAACTAATTTTGCCAATGGTGGTATTTGGAATCATGAAATACTTTTCAGGAATGACTGCAGCGGTTATCAGTATTGCTATTTTAGGGTTAATAGGTTTCTTTTTAAGAGAAAAAATATTTGATATTATCGTGAAACACTATAAGAGAGAAAAATACACCACAATACAAGCATTCAAAAACAAAGATTAATACAATGATTACGATACAAAATTTATCTAAAACATACGGAAAAGCAACCGTTCTGAATATTGAAAACCTGGAAATTCCCAATGGAGAAACTTTTGGTCTTGTAGGAAACAACGGAGCCGGGAAAACAACACTTTTCAGTCTAATGCTTGATCTGATTCAGCCAAGTACAGGATTTGTAAGCATTGACGGAGTTAAAGTAAACGAGTCTGAAGCCTGGAAATCCAAGGTTTCTGCATTTGTAGACGACAGTTTTTTAATTGGATATTTAACGCCCGAAGAGTATTTTTATTTTATCGGAGAATTGCGAGGTCAGAATAAAGCTACTGTGGATGAGTTTCTCAAGCAGTTTCATGATCTTTTCAGCGGCGAAATTTTAAATTCGGGAAAATATGTGAGAGACTTATCGAAAGGGAACCAAAAGAAAGTGGGAATTGTAGGCGCCATCATCGGAAACCCTGAAATTATTATTCTAGATGAGCCTTTTGCCAATCTTGATCCTTCTACCCAGATTAAACTTAAAAATTTAATTAAAGTTTTATCTCAGCAAAGTGGTGTTACTTTCCTGATTTCAAGTCACGACCTTTCTCATACCACAGAAGTATGCAATAGAATTGTAGTGGTTAATAAAGGAGTTATGGTAAAAGATATACAAACCAATCCTGAAACTTTAAAAGATCTTGAGCAGTATTTTGCTGATCAGGTCAATTTGATCAGTGAAATTTAGATGCTTTTGCTTTATAAAAAAGAAAAGGCTGTTTTCCTCATTGAAAACAGCCTTTTTTGTTATTATTTTAAAATTATTGAGTAAGCTTTTTAATTCCCATTTCGTACAAAGCAAACGAAATTAAGTCTGCATTTTCGCTGATTACCTGATCGGTTGCTCTTCCTGCACCATGTCCTGCATTTTTTTCAATCCTTACTAAAACAGGATTTTTACAGCCTTGTTTTTCCTGCAATTCAGCTCCGAATTTGAAAGAATGTGCCGGAACCACTCTGTCATCGTGATCGCTGGTTATAATCATGGTAGAAGGATAGCAGGTTCCTGCTTTCACATTATGTACAGGCGAATAAGATTTCAGATATTCAAACATTTCTTTATTGTCTTCCGCAGTTCCGTAGTCATAAGACCAGCCTGCTCCTGCGGTAAATTTATTGTATCTCAGCATATCCAAGACACCCACTCCCGGAAAAGCAACTTTGGCTAAATCTGGTCGCATCGTCATCGTTGCTCCGACAAGAAGTCCTCCATTTGATCTTCCAGAGATTGCCATATATTCTTTTGAGGTGTAGCCTTTCTGCTGCAGATATTCTCCTGCTGCAATAAAATCTTCAAAAACATTTTTCTTTTGCATTTTAGTTCCTGCATCATGCCATTTTTTGCCGTATTCACCGCCGCCGCGAATATTAGGAACGGCATAAATACCTCCGTTTTCCATCCAAACTGCGTTTACAACAGAGAAAGAGGGCTGTAAACTGACATTGAAACCGCCGTATGAATACAAAATCGTCGGGTTTTTTCCGTTAAGATTTGTTCCTTTTTTATAATTAATCATCATCGGAATTTTAGTTCCGTCTTTTGAGGTGTAAAATACCTGCTCAGAAACATAGTCTTCAGGATTAAATTTCACTTTCGGTTTCTGATAAATTTCTGATTTTCCTGTATCGGCATTAAATTTATAAGTCGTTCCGGGAGTGATGTAATTGCTGAAAGAATAATAAAGTTCTTTTTCCTCTTTTTTACCGCCAAAACCACCTACATTTCCTTTTCCTGGAAGCGTAATTTCTCTGATGAGTTTTCCGTTTTTGTCAAATTGTTTTACCTGATCAATCGCATCAATCATATAAGTGGCAAAAAAATAACCGCCACCACCGGAAATCCCCAATACATTTTCTGTTTCAGGAATTACGTCTTTCCAAGTTTCCGGAGAAGGGTTTTGAATGGTAGTTTTTACCAGACGCATATTGGGCGCATCTTTGTCTGTGAAAATATAAAGGTTCTCACCGTCTGTATCAACGATATTGGCATTGATATCAAACCCTTTATTGATCTGGATGAAGTCTCCGCCTTTTTTTAAATCTTTAATATAGAGTTCGTTTCCGTTGGTAGCATTGGCTGCCGAAACAATCAAATATCTCTGATCTTCAGAAACTCCGGCTCCGATGTATCTTCTTGGTGTTTTTTCTCCCCCGAAAATCAGCTGATCTGCAGATTGCTTAGTTCCAAGCTTATGAAAGTATACTTTGTGCTTGTCGGTCATTCCGGAAAGTACAGTACCTTCTTTCGGTTTATCATAGCTGGAATAATAGAATCCTTCATCTCCTAACCAGGAGATTCCGCTAAATTTTACATCAACAATGGTTTCGTCGATCTGTTTTTTCGTAACTGCATCTATGATGATGATTTTGTTCCAGTCGCTTCCGCCTTCTGAAATGGAGTAGGCAGCAAGATTTCCTTTTTTGTTGAATGACAGTCCGGAAAGAGAAGTGGTGCCTTTTTCTGAAAATTTGTTGGGATCTAAGAAGACTTCGGTTGCTTTTGTTTTGTTATGAGTTCTGTACAGTACAGATTGTGCCTGCAAACCGTTGTTTTTGTAATAGTATTTATAATCACCTTCTTTGAAAGGAGCTCCTATTTTTTCGTAGTTCCAGATGTCTGTTAATTGCTTTACGATTTCCTGTCTGTAGGGAATTTGCGATAAGTATCTTTCACTGAAAGCGACTTCCTGATCTACCCATTTTTTGGTAGCTTCAGAATCATTTTCTAAATCTCTATAAGGGTCTGCAACAGAATTTCCAAAATATAGATCGGTTTGATTTCCTTTGATAGCTTTAGGATACTGCATTTTTTGAGCTGAAAATTGGGCTGAAAATAATACTCCAGCCGTTAATAAGATTGGTTTAAAATTCATCTTAAAAGGATTTTATCAAAAATAAGGAAAGTTAATTGAATAAAAAAAGCTTACTAAAGGAATAATATTTTCGGACTTTACTTAAACTGTGTAAATATTTTCTTAAATGAAATTTGTTTCTGCCTATCCATATAGCTACTTATAGCTTTTTTTTATTGATGTCAGCTTTCATCCAATATTCTCCACAAATCGAAACAAAATAATCAGTTTTTTTCTCCTCTTTATGCCATATACCATCGCTGGCATTAAACAAAGCTAGAAAATAATATTCTCCCTCATCAAATGTTGACAAGTAAGGTCTGCATAAAATGCCATTATCTCCCCAAACCACAATTTTTTTATTCTGACTCTTACCTTTTAATGATTCAATTATTTCTATTTCCATTGACATAGGTACTTTACCATCTGTAAATTCTTTGAAAGTTAGGTATTTATTGATTTTTACTAAAACAACCAGATCTGCTTTTGGGGCAACTTTAGAAAAATCACCTTTGGGGTCACAACTGCATGCAAAGATCAGGCTGAAAGTCAACAAAGTAAAGCATAATGTAAATAATCTTATTTTCATTTTATAATATATTTAAAAAACACTTAAGTCTTTGGTCTGGATTAAAAAAACTAACAATAAAGATTTCAACTAACAACAAACACCTATTAGAAGCGTTTGAAATAAAATCACCCAATCAGTTCTCTCGCCTGCGTTAAAGCAGCTTCTGTAATTTTACTTCCGGAAAGGAGTTGTGCAATTTCGTTCAGCTTTTCTTCATCGTTCAGCGGAATAATTGTAGACTGAGTTTTTCCTGCAACATCCTGCTTTACCACCTTATAATTATTATTTCCTTTGGCAGCAACCTGCGCTAAGTGAGAAATCACAATCAATTGCATATCTTCAGACATTTCACGCATCAGATTTCCGATTTCTTCGGCAACTTTTCCGGAAACTCCGGTGTCAATTTCATCTAAAATAAGAGTAGGAAGCTCATCACTTTCGGCAATAATCTTCTTGACAGCCAACATAACACGAGATCTTTCACCCCCCGAAATGGCTGTCTGAATGGGTTTCAAAGGAAAACCGGAATTTGCCTGAAACAACAGCTGAATATTTTCTTTTCCAAACGGATTGAAGTCTTGAGAATCTGTAAGTTCAATATCAACTTTAGCTTTCTCCAAACCTAGTTTTTTAAGAAGATCTTCAGCTTTTTTGATGAAAACAGGAATGCTTTTTTTCCTGTTTTTGGAAAGTTTTTGGGATAAAATTTTTAAAGATTTTTCTTTTTGAGAAATATCTTCCAGTGTTTCCCGTATCTGAATTTCTATTTCTGCTGTTCCTCTTTGTTCGCCTGAAAGCTGATCCCGAATTTCAATTAAACTTTTTACATCAGAAACATTGTGCTTCAGGAATAAGCTATTGATTTTGTTATTCAGATCTAAAATCAGGGCTAAATTTTCGGGATTAATCTCTACTTTTTCTGCCTCATCTTCCAGTTCAGAAATAATGTCTTTTACTTCCACAAAAGAGGTTTCCAGCCTTTCACTAAGTTCCGTAAAGGTATTGGAAACATCTGCAATTTTAGAGAGTTTAGACCTTGCTTCATTAAAAAATGTCAAAATTCCCATTTCTTCCTGATGAAATCTTGACAGGATCTGTGCAAGATTTTCTGAGATCATTCCTGCATTCTCCTGCACGGAAAGCTGGTTCTGAAGATCTTCAAAATTAATATCATCCAATTTAAGATCTTCAAGCTCATTCAGCAGAAACATTTTGTAATCACTTTCTTTGGTATTTTCGGAAAGTTGGTTCTGAAGTTTTTTCAGCTGAGTTTTGAGACTTTGAAATTCTACAAAATCCTGCTGGTAATTTTCGATTAAAGTTTTGTTTTCAGATAATCCGTCAATAATTTTGAACTGATATTCAGCGGAAAAAAGATTGGATGTTTCAAACTGAGAATGAATGTCTATCAGTTGAGAAGAAAGTTCTTTCAGAACATCAAGAGTTACTGGAACATCATTGATGAAAGCTCTGGATTTTCCGGAAGGCAGAATTTCTCTTCTGATAATCGTATGATGCTCATAATCAAGATCATTTTCGATGAAGAATTTTTTAAACTGATTGTTGAGGTTAAATTCGGTCTCAACAATACTTTTTTCGTCAGTTTTTGAAATGGATTTACTATCTGCTCTTTCTCCCAAAATCAATCGAAGTGCACCCAGAATAATAGATTTTCCTGCACCTGTTTCACCGGTAATTACCTGTAAACCATTTTTTAAGGAAACATCAAGCACATCAATCAGGGCAAAGTTTTTAATGTAAATTCTCGAAAGCATAAATCAGAAGCAGATTTTCATTTAGTACTGCAAAGATAAAATTTGGAATTCAGAATTCGGGAGTTAAACTTTTTTATTTCCATTTATTCCATCTAGATTCTGTATTCTTCGGTGAAAAAACAATCATTTGCTGTTTCAGATTATTGATATTGACAGAGCCATTATTCCCTGAATTGAATATATTGAAAATTTCGTCAGCTTTGGTATCCATGAATAAATTGAAAAAATAATTCTGCTGAAAAGTATTTTCGTAAGTTTTCAATTGCATCAGAGCATCGGCTATAATTTTTTTAGACTGAGTCTGATCCTGATTGTATAATCCGTCTAAACCGGCTCTGTGATAAGTATAAATGGTTGAACGCAACTGATTCATATTCGGATTCAGGATTTCTCCTATTAAAATGGAACGGCTTCTTGGTTCGTTGATCTGATTCCAGCCATCATATCCTCTGTTTTGTGAGTTTTGTGCGATCTGCTGCGCTTTTGAAAACCATTGGCTTCCTCCCATCGACTGGAAACTGTCTGCATCATAACCTAAAATCAGGTATACATAGAAGCTGATAACGTCAATCAGGTTTTTACCGGAAAATTGTCTTTCGTTGAAGATCAAATTTTCGTTTTCAGCGTATTCAAATCCAAATCTCGTATCTTGAAGATTGAGCAGAGGAGATTCGTAAGAACTGTTGAAAACCGGGCGAACTGCCTGTACAACAATGGTTCCCTTAAATCGGTTTCCGTCTCTTTCACTGAGAACAATGGCAAAATTTGATTTTATTTTCTCGAAATTCTGAAGTTTCTTGCCAGTCCAGCTTGTATTATTGATAAAATCACGGAGACTTTTTTCTAAAGATTTGTAAGCCTGCGTATTACTCCCGCCAAGAAGTTGGGAGTTTACCTGAACAGTAGCAAGAAGCTCTTGCGAAAAGCTGAGATTAAATAGAATCAGAAAAAAAAGGATGATTATTTTTTTCATAAATAGATTTCATTGTTTAAAAAGCCATGTAATGGCATCATTATCATTAGTTTGCATTGATGGATCATGGCAATCTTATTCCTGTTATTAAATATTCAAAACGGAAATTTATAAAATTTATTTTAAAATCTGAGTTTCCACACAGTCAAGTATATCTTTTGCAACATCTTCTTTAGATTTCAGCTCAAACTCAAGTTTTTCTGTTTTGGTAAAAATTTTTATCTTATTGGTGTCATTTTTAAAGCCGGCACCTTCATCACGTAGAGAATTGAGAATAATTAAATCTAAATTTTTCTTTTGCAGTTTAGCTTTTGCGTTTTCTTCTTCATTGTTGGTTTCCAAAGCAAATCCTACCAAAATCTGATGGTCTTTCTGTTCCCCCATTGTTTTAAGGATATCCGGATTTTTGACTAGTTCTATTGTTAATGTATCATCATTTTTTTTAATTTTTTCTGAGGCAACTGCTTTTGGAGCATAATCCGCAACCGCGGCGCTTGCAATGGCAATATCAGATTTACTATAAAACTCAAAAACTTTTTCGTACATTTCCTTTGCTGAAGTAATCTTGTGTAAATCAATATTTTCGTTGGTGATTTTTAAAGAAGAAGGTCCCGAAATAAGAATTACTTTTGCCCCTCTTTTTGCTGCTTCTTCAGCCAAGGAATATCCCATTTTTCCTGAAGAATGATTCCCGATAAACCGTACAGGATCAATCGCTTCGTAAGTAGGTCCGGCCGTTACAAGTACAGTTTTTCCGGCTAAACTTTTCTTATCAATAGGATCAAAAAAACTTTCTATAGTTTTTACAATTGTTTCCGGTTCTGCCATTCTTCCCTGTCCGAAAAGACCGCTTGCAAGCTCTCCGCTTTCAGCAGGAATAACGATGTGTCCGAAATCTTCTGCCATTTCCAGATTATTTTTGGTGGAAGGATGCTGATACATATCCAGATCCATTGCCGGAGCAATAAAAACAGGACATTTTGCGGACATATAAATAGCAATCAAAAGATTGTCGCATATTCCGTGGATCATTTTTGCCAAAGTATTTGCCGTGCACGGTGCAACCAAAATAATATCAGCCCAAAGTGCCATTTCTACATGGCTGTTCCAGGTTCCGTTTTCACTGTAAAACTCAGAGTATACCGGTTTTTTTGAAAGAGTAGAAAGGCTTAGTTTTGTAACAAAATGTTCTGTTTCCGGAGACATGATTACCTGTACTTCCGCTTCTTTTTTAATAAGCTCTCTGATGAGAAAATGAATTTTATAAGCCGCAATTCCACCAGAAACTGCAATGAGAATTTTTTTTCCGGAAATACTCATGAAATTGTTTTTAAACGTCTAATTTACTTATTTTTTTTCAATAAGCTCAATATAAACAGCAAAGGTCATAAAAGAATTCTTCTATGACCTTTGCCTATAATATTAAAATTTGATTATTTCTGTCTGTCTTCAGTTTTTCTGAAGTATACATCATCATCCAGCCATTCTTGGATTGCGATAGAGGTAGGTTTTGGAAGCTTTTCGTAATGTTTTGAGATTTCAATCTGCTCTCTGTTTTCAAAAACTTCTTCCAAAGTAGAGTTGTGTACTGCAAATTCGTCTAGTTTGTTGTGCAATTCAGTACGGATTTCTGCATTGATCTGCTCTGCTCTTTTTCCCATGATGACAATAGCTTCATAGATTGAGCCTACTTTGTCTTCAATCTTATCTTTATCGTAAGTAATGGTGTTTACTTCTGCTTTTGTATCTTTTACGCTCATTTTGAGAAAATTAATTTAATTATAAGTTGGCAAATTTACGAATTATCTTTGAATTCTGAAAGTTGCTGCCGGTGGAGGGGTATTTATTACTGCGCTGTCTCTCTGGATCTGCTTTGCCTGCTTTTCGTTGGAGATTTGATCTTTAATGTGCTGCTCTGTTTTGGAGTCTGCAGCAAGCTTGTCAGCCATTTTTTTCTGTCTTGCTGTAAGAATGGCAATCTTTTCTTCAGTTTGTTTCTTTACCACAGCAAAATCTTTCTTTTCTTTTTCAAGTTTTTCCCTTAAATCTAAAGCTGTCTTAGAATATTCTGTATCGGGAAGTTCCTTTTCTACTTGTCTGGTGAATGCCAAAGCACTTTCAATACGTTCTTCTTTGAGGTCGTAAACAGAGTTTTGAGCTAAAAGGTAACGTGCCTTCATGACATAATCATAGATTTTCGGACGAAGTTTTGTGCTCGGAAAGTCATTCAATACATTTTCAAATGCTACAACAGTAGATTTATAATCTCCCATTTTGAAATATTGCTTAGCATTTTCGTAGGCTTTGAATTCTAGTTTATAAGAAAGCTCGTCAATCATCGTATTGATGTTTTTTGATCTTTCAGAAGAAGGGTAATTGTTGATAAAGTCCTGAAGCTCATTAATCGCCAATTCTGTGCTCGACTGGTCTAAGTTATAATCCATAGAACCATTGTAGTAGCACAAAGCCGACATATAGGCAGCCTCTTCTTTTCGGCTGTCCTGAGGAAAACTTACTGCGAAATTTTTAAACTGATTTCCTGCAAGTCTGTAATTTTTATCATAATAATTGGCATACGCAGAATTGAATACTACATTCGGAGCATCATCTGTTCCTGCCACAAGATTAGGAAGCCTGTCATATAATGCCAAAGCATTTTTCCATTTCTTTTTGGCAAAATTTTCGTTAGCGGTTTTCAGAATGAAGTTTTTGTCTGCGCTTCTCAATGCTTTTTCCTGCTGACTTTTACATGCTGCCAAAACAGCTACGGCGAAAATACCTAAAAAATATTTTTTCATATATAATGTAACAGTTCACGGGTTTACCGTACTATCAATTTGCAAAAATATAACTTTTTTGCTAAAAGATTTTTTTTTATGATTATTTAACGTTAAAACAGCTAGTAAAGTATTTCCAAAGGTGAAATTAATTAGTTTAAGGTATTATTTTTAAAAAAGATTCTGTTAAATTTTCATTCTGATGCGTATCCCAAAAGTGCAAAAACACTCATCAGCAAATTCATCTTCACCTTTTTTTCCGCCTCTTTCTGATAAGATTCTGGATCTTTATGAGGAACGTATAATTCATAAAAATTTTTATTTCGTATCACAAAAAGCGTAGAGCCAATCACTGTAGTGAGTAAGTCTTCCGGCTTTGGAGTAAAAGTGAAAACGCCTGTTGTAACTCCTTTTTTGATTACCTCATCCAGTTTTCTTACAAAAAGTTGGTAGAATTCCATCAGTTCATCTTTAAGACTTTCGGTGTGGCGAAGTTCCTGAGTGACAAAACCATGGAAATAATTGTATTTAAACAGTTGATTAATAATATATTTAATCATTTCTTTCATCTGCATTTCAGGTTTGCCATTTTTAATGGTGTCTGCAAATTCAGAAAAATTTTCTCTGGTCTTGAGGATCCGATATTGGTAGAGCGCAGACATCATCTTCTCTTTTGAGCCAAAATAGTAAGAAATCATTGCCACATTGATGTTGGCTTTTGTAGAAATATCTCTTACAGAGGTGCCTTCATATCCTTTTTGGGCAATCAGTTCTTCCGCAACACCCAGAATGTGCATTTGCTTTTCTGAAAATTTTTTTGCCATGTATTCAGTTTTAGTAAAAATAGTCATTTTTTCTTCTGTTATAAACATTTGCTTAATTATTTTTAATCTGGCTTAAATATGTATTTTTGACAATGCAAATTTTTGATTTTCATCATCATAAGAAAAAAGTGAGCTTCGGGATCTATAATTTGGACTTGGATGAGAAACCTTGTGATTTTCCTTATTCTGTGGGAATTCATCCTAAGGATATTGATACGGGTAATTTTGATAATCAATTAGACTGGGTTAGATCAATGATCTTGCAAAACTGTTTTGCGATAGGTGAGTGCGGTTTAGACTCTTTGGTTTCGGTTGATCAGAAAATTCAGGAAGAAGTTTTTTTGAAACAAATTGAGATCGCTAATGAAGTGAGAAAACCTATGATTATTCATTGTGTAAGAAAATATTATGAAATATTTTCATTCAGGAAATTTTCGCAGCAGCCGATGATTATTCATGGTTTTAATAAAAAACAAAATATTGCCGATGATTTGCTCAAGAATAATTTCTATCTAAGTTTTGGAAAAGCGGTTCTCTATAATTTATCTTTGCAGAATACGATGAAAAAAGTTCCTTTGGATAGAATGTTTTTGGAAACTGATAACGATAACTTTAGTCTTGAAGAATTGTATGCTAAAGTAGCAGAGCTCAAAGGGATTTCTTTGGAACGGCTTCAATCACAGATTTTAGAAAATTTAGAAACAATACAAAATGGATAAATACTGGCTGGAAAGAACTGAACTTCTCATTAAAGAAGACGGCTTGGAGAAACTGGATAAAGCATCTGTTCTGGTTGTAGGATTGGGAGGTGTCGGCTCGTTTGCAGCAGAATTTCTTGCCAGAGCGGGCGTTGGAAATATGACGATTGTTGACGGAGATACTGTTGATATTACCAACATCAACAGACAATTGCCTGCCCTTCGATCAACTGTCGGAAAGCATAAAGTAGAAGTGGTTGCAGAAAGGCTTTTAGATATTAACCCCGAATTAAATTTAACCAAGATAAATGAATTTCTAAATCCGGACAGAATGGAAGAGATCCTGGATAATGGAGGTTTTGATTTTGTTTTGGATTGTATAGACAGTGTAACGCCAAAACTTGCACTTATTATTGCTGCAAGACGTCGCAAGATAAAAATTGTAAGTTCTATGGGAGCCGGAGGAAAATCTGACCCTTCAAAAGTCTTGGTTCGCGACATCAGCAAAACACAGCATTGTCATTTGGCAAGACAAATCAGAAAAAGATTAAAAAAAGTAAAAATTGATAAAGGTGTCCGTTGTGTTTTTTCTGATGAAATTCAGGATGAAAGCAGCCTGAAAATGACAGACGGGAGCAATTATAAAAGATCTTTTTATGGGACAATAAGTTTTCTTCCTGCTATTTTCGGATTGTATGCAGCAGCAGAAGTCATTAATTATTTAGTGAAAAAAAATTAATGTCTGATTATACATATCAAAAAACAGAAAAGCTCAAGAAGAAGGCCGAGATTGATTTGCTTTTTGCTAAAGGTAAATGGAAGACTTTTGGAAATCTGCGGATTATTATTCTTAGAAATCATCCTGAATTGCAGTCTGGCGGAATAAAGTTTGGGGTTTCTGTTTCTAAACGATATTTTAAAAAAGCAGTGCATCGAAATCGTGTAAAACGTCTTTTGAGAGAATCTTACCGATTGAATAAAGCTTTATTCACAGAAAGTTTCGGAGACAAAACAGTCGCCATGCTTTTTTGGGTTTCAAATGAAATGCCTGTGAAGTTTCAGGAGGTAGAGTCTCAGTTTATTAGTCTTTGCGAATCTCAGAAGAAAAGTAAAAACTGATTTTACGGGACGAAGGGTAACATTCTTCTCAAATAAATCTTATGAATGTGTTGTTCAAAACAAATGGTATTTAATAATCCCGAATAATTTTCACCAAAGATTTGTATTATTTATATTTTTTGTAGCTTTAGTCAAACAATTGACGAATAAAATGTTAGATCAAATTCCCTATTTATCTTTTTTCTTGAGTGCTTTTATTGGAATCGGGCTTGCTGCTGCAACAGGTTTTCGTGTTTTCTTGCCTATGTTTGCTGTTAGTTTAGCATCTTATTTTCAATGGATTCCTTCGCTTGAGACTTTTGAGTGGCTTTCGTCACTTCCTGCGCTTATCACCACCGGGATTGCAACTTTGGCAGAAATTTTAGCATATTATATTCCTGTTGTTGATAATTTTTTAGATACAGTTTCGGTTCCTATGGCAACTATAGCAGGTTCTATTCTTTTTGCGAGCCAGTTTGCGGATTTGGGAACACTTCCACAATGGGGATTGGCGCTTATTGCCGGTGGCGGAACTGCGGCAACGATCAGTTCTGGATTTGCGGGGATTAGAGCTGCTTCTACAGCCACAACCGCAGGATTGGGCAACAATGTTGTAGGAACCACAGAAACGGCAGGAGCAGGAATTATGGCTGTTTTAGCAATGGTTGCTCCTTTTATAGCGGTTGTTTTAGCGATCTTATGTGTGGTTTTGATTGTTTTTTTCGGAAGAAAAGCTTGGAGGAAGTTAAGGGAATCAAGGATAAAGCAATAAGGGTGATTAAAACAAAGTTTTCAGTTAGAGCTTATTTTGTAGGGGGAATATTTTTATTTTCTGTGTTTTTGATAATAAAAATTTTACCAACATCTTTGTCTTCTAATAATATTGATTTATTTCATAAAATATTTATTCTCTTAATAACTATTTTTATGTTTGTATCTTTTTTTAGCGAAATAAGAACAAAAACAATAATTTTTCAGATAAATAGAAGAGATATTGTGGTAAAGTCTTTTTTCGGCATATTTTCTAAAATATATATGAAAAATGAAATAAACGGCTGGAAATATAGCAGGGTAGTATATAGAGGTAATATTTACGAATATCTTTATTTGTATAAAGAAGGAAATAAGATTGCTAAAATTTCACAATATTATCATCGGAATTATTCTAAAGTCAAGAATAAAATTCAGAACGATTTTAAATATCTAGGATACGAAAAACCATCTTTAATACAAAATCTTAAAGATATTTTTAGATAAACTTATGAGAATAGAGTACTACATCTTAATCAAGAAATCGTCTCTGTCATTCAAAAACTGAAAATGGTTTCTAAACTTGTTTAGTTCGGATAAATTTAGTTCTGATGAGATCAGATTTCCTTTTTTTGTTGAGATTTCTTTTCCGTCTGCAAAAAAACTATGAGAACTTTCCTGATAAAAAAGATTATTACCATCCGTACCAATTCTGTTTACCCCAAAAACAAAAGACATATTTTCTATAGCTCTTGCTTTTAGGAGATGTTTCCAGGCTTCGACTCTTTTTTCAGGCCAGTTGGCAACATATATTATAGCATCGTAATCATCATTATTTCTTGAGAAAACAGGAAAACGAAGATCATAGCAAACCTGTAACAGAAAGCGGATTCCTAAATATTCAACAATAACCCGTTCTTTCCCTGGTGTATAGACCTTATCTTCTCCTGAAAAAGAAAACAAGTGTCTTTTATCATAGAAAACAACTTCTGAGTCAGGTTTTACAAAATACATTCTGTTGTAAAAATTACCTTCTGATTCCACAGGAGCACTTCCGCAAAAAGCGGCATTTTTTTCTTTAGCCATTTCCTTTAAGAACTCCAAAGACTCTCCGTTACGATCCGAAACATTAGCAGCATCCATACAAAAGCCGGTAGAAAACATTTCAGGAAGAATGTAAAGGTCTGCTTTTTCATCTTTGAGTTCATTTATTATATTTTCAAAGTTTTTTAATTTGTTTTTCCAGACAATGTCTAAGTTAATTCCTGTAATTTTCATAATACTTGTTTAATCTTCCATAAAAATACAGCTTTAAACTGATTTCGGTTTTATTTTTGATGAAGATATTTTTTATATGATCTTTTAAACTAAAAAATCTATTTATGAAAAAAATGATTTTATTACTGATGCTTTTCGCGGGTATTATTACCAATGCTCAGGCTTACACAGGAAAAGGTGATCAGAAAGTCAATTTAGGACTCAATGCATGGGGATACGGAACAGGAGTAACGGCAACCTATGACTACGGTCTCAGTGATGTTATCTCAATTGGGGCAGGAGGGAATGCTTATTTTGACAATTACAGAGACAATAATAAAGACAACAGAGTTTTTATTTTTGGTCGTCTGAATTTTCATTTAAAAGAAGCGTTGGATCTTCCTGAGCAATTGGATCTTTATCCGGGTGTTGATCTTGGAGTTCTTGGCAGAGATTTCGGGATTGGGGCTCATATTGGTGCAAGGTATTTCTTTACCGACAAAGTTGGTGTTTTTGCTGAGGTTGGAAATAACGGAAGCTTAGGAGTTTCCTTTAATTTTTAAAAACAATATCATTATATGACAAAGCTTCTCATTACGAGGAGCTTTTTTATTTGGCATCCTATTGATAATTGTTACCTTTGCAAATTAAAATCTAAAAACAATTAATGGAATTAGCGATTAAGATCTTTCAATTTATATTGAGTATTTCTATTTTAGTAATTCTTCACGAGCTTGGACATTTTTTACCAGCAAAATGGTTCAAAACCAAAGTGGAGAAATTTTACCTTTTCTTTGATCCTTGGTTTTCTGTTGTGAAAAAGAAAATAGGAGAAACCGAATACGGGATTGGATGGCTTCCGTTCGGAGGTTATGTGAAAATTGCCGGAATGGTGGATGAAAGCATGGATACCGAACAACTAAAACAGCCTGCACAACCCTGGGAATTCAGAGCAAAACCGGCTTGGCAAAGATTGATTATCATGCTTGGTGGAGTAACGGTAAACTTTTTTCTGGCTTGGATTATTTACGGATGTCTTTCGTTTTTTAACGGAGAAACTGTTTTCGACAGCACAAAAATAGATGCCCCAATGAATTATACTCATGTTGCAAAAGCGATGGGTTTTCAGGATGGTGATAAAATCTTAAAAGTTGATGGAAAAGTTCAGAATAATCTTGATAAACTTTCATTAGATATATTATTGAGTGACGACATTACTGTTCTGAGAAATGGTAAAGAGGTTACCTTCCAAACAAATGACGACGGTAAAGCTTTAGCCTTTAAAGATGCAAACCCGAAAGCATTTCTTACACCAAGATATCCTGCGGTAATTGATTCTATATATAATCCCCAAACGGCAGCTGCAGGTTTAAAAGTTGGTGATCAGGTAATTTCAGCAAACGGAAAGAAAATTGCTTATTACGACGAATTTCAGGAAGTAGTAAGAAATAATGCAGGAAAAGACCTTAATATTGAAGTTTCAAGAGCTGGAACAGTTCAGCCATTGGTTTTACAGGTTTCAAAAGAGGGAACTTTAGGTCTGGCTTCTTATAAACAATTGACAAAATATGCTGAAACCAAACATTTTACTTTTGCACAATCAATTGGAAGAGGTTTTACGAGAAGCATTGAAAGTTTGACTTATCAGGTAAAGCAGTTTAAACTGGTTTTCAATTCGAAAGTACAAGGATATAAAAAAGTAGGTGGTCCGTTGGCAATTATCAAAAATATGCCTGTTGACAAAGCTCAAGATGGAAGTGTATCAATAGACTGGACAATGTTCTGGAGTTTTACTGCGATGTTCTCCGTTTGGTTAGCATTTTTGAATCTAATTCCAATCCCCGGATTAGATGGGGGGCATGTTATTTTCACCTTATATGAAATGATCGTAGGAAAGCCTGTTCCGCAAAAAGTTCTGGAAAATGCTCAAATGGTTGGGGTTATCTTCCTGTTAGGCTTAATGTTACTGATTTTTGGAGCAGATATTTTTAAAATTATCACGAATAAATTTTAATTTTTTTTAAAAATCTAATTAAAAAAATTTGCGTGTTTTAAATATCCGTCCTATATTTGCACCACTTAAAAACAATGACATTCCTCCTTAGCTCAGTTGGTTAGAGCATCTGACTGTTAATCAGAGGGTCGCTGGTTCGAGCCCAGCAGGAGGAGCTAATTAAGATCGGGCACTTACAAAAATGTAGGTGCTTTTTTATTTTTGGCTGCAACTTTTGTACAACATTTTGGATCAGTTTCAAAACCTCCAAGTGACTAGTGTGTCTTTTGCTTCAAGTTGAGCATTATCTTACTATTTTTTGTGAAAAGGATTAAAAATTTAACTTCGATTGGTATTCCGGTCGGATTTTTTTTCAAAAAATTTAGATAATTCAGTTCAAATCAGAAACAAATAGGACGAAAAATCATCATTTTTAGAGAAATTTTGTAGATTTTTATCTACAAAGGTAAATAAATTGCGAAATTTTCATTTTGCGAATAATTTAGTTGTAATAATTTATTAATAAGAATAAATGCCATGTTTCTCAATTATGTGAAAATTTGCATAAAATTCTGTCTGTTATTTTTGTTATTTTTTGTTCGTAACAAATTGATTTCCTAAGGTTTGCTTTTAAAAAGAGCATTCCAAAGTATTTGCAGGATAAAAAAATATTTCTACATTTGATTTATAAATATTTCAGCATGATTGTGAAATTTTAAGAAAATATTTATATAACGTCAGAATATATTCCATATTGGTTTGATGTCAAAATTACAAATGATGAAGAAGCACAGATCAGAGTATATTCCATGTTTGGTAGTATTAAAATTTAAACCTTAAATATATTTTATTATGTCATTTAAAACCATTTTGGAATACGCAGGAAAAAAGCGTAACGTACTGTCTGTAGAATACGCAATGCTACAGGAAACCGACAAAACAGGAAGACCCTCTTCCGTAACCCGTGGAGGCAAAATCTTTATTACAGTAGAAGGCACCGGCGAGACCGATCTTTTTGAATGGATGACCAATTCTTTCGAGAGAAAAGACGGAAGTGTTAAGTTCACTAAAAGAGACAGCGATGCTACATTAAAGGAGCTTAAATTCAAAGAAGCTTACATCGTAAAATACAACGAAAACTTTGATGCATCGGGAGATAATCCATTAACAGAGACTTTCGTGCTTTCGGCAAAAGAAATCGAGTTGGGGAATGCTAAGCATACCAATGAGTGGGTATAATCCTTATTCAGAAACAAATCCATTAAAATTCTTTGATTCAAATTAATCTTATTGTATAGATAGGGATTAGATTGTATTGATTTCAATTGTGTTCTTATCACGTATAATTTCATTTTGGTTCAAAGATTTTAAAAACACAAATTCTATTCATAACAATTAAAATTTTACAATTATGTCATTTAAATCCATATTAAAAGTATCCGGAAAAAGCTATAACGTATTAAGCATAAACTATGGTTTATTCCAGGAAACAGATGCTACGGGAAGGCCTTCTACCATTACAAGAGGCGGAAAAATAGATATCACCGTTGAAAGTACCGGTGAGACCGATTTGTTTGAATGGATGACCAATTCGTTCGAGAGAAAAGACGGAAGCGTTGTGTTCTACAAAAGAGACACCGAGGCTACGTTGAAAGAGCTTAAATTTTCAGAAGCTTATCTGGTAAAGCACAAAGAGAAATTTGATGCATCCGGAGATAATCCTCTTACGGAAACCTTCACTATTTCTGCAAGAGAGCTTGAGATGGGAACAGGCAAGTACATCAATGAGTGGGTGTAAGCCATTGAGCTAAGAAAATGGGTAATACGATTATATTGCCCATTTTTTTCTTTTCATAAGAAGTGTAATGTGATAGATGAAAACAAGTTATCTAATTTTCAAATTATCTCATTCTCAAATTAATCCATTAATAAAAAAATATGTCCTTTTTATCAAAACTAGAATTAGACGGCAACACCTACAATATTTTGGAGTGTAAATATAACTTCATCCAGCCTGTTGACGGCACCGGAAAGCCGAAAGGGATGCCTAAAGGTGGAGACATCATCATCAAAATCGAAAGCACGGGAAACCCTGAGCTTTTGGGCTGGATGCTGGATCATAATCAGATGAAAAACGGCAAAATTATTTTCTACCGAAGAGATGCGATGAGCAAACTTCAGGAGCTGAATTTTGAAAAAGCATACTGCATAGAATTTACGGAATGCTTCAACGGACTTGACAGCCAGCCTCTGCAAATAGAAATGCGTCTGATTGCCAAAAAATTCAACATCAACGGAGCGATGCACGAAAAACAGTGGCTGGAATAATGATCATTGATTGATAATTAATGATTTATCTGAATTCTTGTGAATAATTAAATCATAAATTATAAACTTTTAAGGTATTGAATTTCAGTCCATCAACTGACAACCAAAAACTATCAACTACTTACCATCAATAATAAAATAGTATGGAAAACCAAGATTTTTCGACCATATTCGGCACTTCGCGCAGATTTGAAGACTGGCTTCACGACAAAACAAATCCTCTCGTTTATTGTTTGTTGACTTTAGACGGCAAAGAGTTTATCCGTAAAAACAGTTACACGGTAGAATTGAGCCAGAAAACCAATGACCACGACAGCTTTACGATCGTCGTTCCGGATGATGCCTTAGACACTTTTAAAGGCTATGTGATGGAGAATTCCAAAAATTTGCTTGGAAAAGAAATAGGAATTACCTATTGGCGTTTTGGTACAACTCAGCATTATTTTAGAGGCATTATCGGCAAGATCAGAAACAAAAAAGACGAAGGCGGAGGTTATGGGGATCTTCATATTACAGGTTATGCACCAAGTATTTTGCTGGAAAGCGGAAAAGACTGCCAGAGTTTTGAAGACAAAACGCTGGAGCAGATCATCAAACAGGTTACCGAAGAATATCCACAGGAAGCCAAAGTAGAAGTTTCCTCCGATCATCTTAATGAATATAATAAAAAAGCCTTTCCTTACACAGTTCAGTACAAAGAATCCGATTACGAGTTTATCAAAAGACTCGCCATCCGTCACGGAGAATATTTCTATTACAATGGTGAAAAACTCATCTTCGGAAACACGGTACAACCTATTTTGAAATTGGGCGAAAATGTAGATTTGATTGATGTTGAATTTGAAATGCGGATGCAGGCTCAGGAATTTAGTTTCACAAGTTACGACACCCAAAGCGGATCTAAAATAGAAAAAGACAGTAATGGTGCAAGAAGCGAATTTAAGGAAAGTCCGTTTCAGGTGATCGCCACCAATGCTTCTAAAAACGTGTTCAAGAAGAAACCTAAAATGCACTTCAATCATACGGGAATCCACGACGGTTCGGAAGCTCAGCTGGAAGAAGCTGTAAGATTGGAGAAAGAAAAGCGTGAAAACCTGATGCAGGTAAAAGGCAGAAGCAAAACTCCGGAACTTAAGATTGGCGGAAGAGCGCAACTTTCCGACATCAACGGCAAAGCGATGGAAACTTACAGGATTATAGAAATCAAGCACGTTTACGAACCGGGCGATTATTATAACGAGTTTGTCGGCATCCCGGATTTGTTCAATGCAGCACCATACATCGACACCGAAGCTGTACCGAAAGGAGAAGAACAGCCTGCAAGAGTTATGGATAACAACGACCCAACTGGAGCGGGAAGAGTGCGAGTACAGTTTCCTTGGCAGGAAGAAAAAGGACAGAAAACGCCGTGGATTAGATTGATTCAGCCACATTCCGGAGCGGGCAAAGGTTTTCATTTTATCCCTGAGATTGGGGAAGAAGTTTTGGTAAGCCACGAATCACAAAATGCAGAGAAGCCTTTTGTGATGGGAACGCAGTATAATGGATCTGAAACGAGTTCTTATCACACAAGTGGAAACGACAAGAAAGTAATTCATACCCGAAGTGGAACAAAAATTATTCTCAACGATGCCGAAGGTTCAGTTTTCATAGAAGACCCGAGTGGAAATACTTATTTGATGGATGGACAGGGGAATATTAATGTGAATGCGCCTAAAAACTTTACATTAAATGCAGGAGAAAACATTACTATGACAGCAGGGCAAAACATATTATCTACAGCAAAGATTAATATTGTCTCCAATGCAGGGATTAATATGATAGATACAGCAGGAAAAGATATTATGCAGTTAGCAACGGGGAATATTCACGAATCATCAGATAAAAGAACGGAGATCTCTGAAAACGAAAGAAATGTGCAATCTAAAAAAAGTGATTCTTATGCTGAAAAAGTTACGGTAGTAAGTACAAAAGAAAATATGATTCTGCAAAGTGAAAAAACGGTAAAATCCCAAAGTGGAGAAGAAGGAAACTCGCATTAAATATTTCTGGTATGGCTATTATAAAAAATGCTAAAAATATAAACATTGTAGTTAAAGATACCTATACTTCCATAAGTAAGGTTTCTTATGAAGAGTCTGAAGAAGTGATTATTGAAGCTCTACAAGACGACTTAGGACTTATCAGCCAGAAAAAAGTAGTAAAACAGGGATTTGGAAAGGAAAGTGAAGTTGATAAAAATCAAGAAGAGATAAGTAGTAATGTCTTAGGAGAAAAAGA
Organism: Chryseobacterium echinoideorum; assembly: GCF_007474535.1. Taxonomy (GTDB): domain Bacteria; phylum Bacteroidota; class Bacteroidia; order Flavobacteriales; family Weeksellaceae; genus Chryseobacterium; species Chryseobacterium echinoideorum. The sequence goes on from NZ_VKNW01000009.1 coordinate 209,825, forward strand.
AGATGTTTTTTTATTTTTATTTTTCTATATAGATGAGGATCATAAAGGAAAACATATGATTTCAGAATCCTGTCAAACTCGTTTAAAAAATTTAAAAAAAATATCTTGGTATGATGGAAAAAAATATAAGGCATTTAGTATTCCAATTCAATCTGTTGATGAAATTCTAGAGCAAATACCTATAATTGTAAAAAAACATTCGGAATCCGATACGAAAAGGGTTGTTATGGCAGAAATTGGTGTTTTTTCTCATGCGGCAGGTGATGGTCCAATCTCTTATAATAAAGAAGTGATCAATTGTCCTATAAGTGGATGGCCACAACAAATGGATATGTGCGGTTGGGAACAAATTGATGTTTTATGGTCACCAAGTGGTAAATGTGTGTTTTATGGTTGTAACACTGGAAATCCAAGTGCATCAAAGAATTTTGCACAAAATATTTCCAATTTATCCAATTTTAAAGATGTTGAAGTTTGGGGACAATCTACATCATCTTTTCCGTCATTTTACCCTGATTATCGTGTTACAAGTGCAGCAAGAAGTATAGATGGAGATTATAGTGGAGGAATTATTGAGAATGGCTTGGGATGGGATATAAGAGGAAATACATATCAAGTAGCAGGCAATAAAGGAGAGGGTAAAAAATCTATTAGCTATAGACCCGACAAATCATCACTAACAGAAGAAGAATTAAAAAAGGGAGGATATCCAAAAGCTAATGTAATGAATTGCTATAAAAATGGAACACTTATCAAATCATCACATCAAGGAGTATTTAATGACCATCGTTAAATGTTTTTTTTATTATTAAATATAAATTGTAACAGTATGAATGAAAATAATTTTGAAGTTATTGGAAACAATGAGTTATTAAAAGATGTAAAAGTCAATTGCACTTTTACCATTTATAAAAACGAAAATATTACATATGAAACAAAAACTTTGCTATATAATGGTGAATCTATTGTTATTCCTTATGATGAGTCATATAGCTTTTATGAATTTCATATATCATATAAAGATAATTTTGTTGAAAGTTTTAGGATGGAAAATATATTCAGAAATGCATATGATCAAATCAATCATCTTTATTTAGAAAGAAATAAAAATGATGAAATACTCTTTTGGTTTGTAGGAAGAAAAGCAGATGTAGGTAGTAATGATGTATACAAGAAGATACTAATTCCTAAAGATATTTATATGAAAAAAAATCTCATAATTACTAAAGAAGATTTGAAAAAATATAACAATCGTTTTTACAGTCGTTATTAGCTCTATTTAAAAATAGAGTAAGATATATAAGGTAATAAAATTTTTCTCCATTTCAAAAATGAAAAAAAATGGTGTACTTATCAAATCATCACATCAAGGAGTATTTAATGACCATCGTTAAATCTCTAATTTTATTAATGTTATTAGTTATAAATCAATCATGTAAAAAAATGGACAATCAGGAATTTAAAGTATTCGGAGATGCAGAATTATTAAACAACACAAAGATAACTATTGTTGAAGTAGGAGATTTTGATTCTGAAAAAATAAGAACCTTATTATTTTTTGGGAGGAGAATGAAATTGAAGCCAGAAACCGAAGTAGGAGTAGTATATAAAATCTATATATCCTATAAAGATTCAGTGGTAAATGTGTTGAAATTTGATAATGTAATGAGAAATGCAAATGATCATATAAATCATTTGTATTTAGAAAAAGAAAAAGATATAATAAATATAATATATGTTGGAAGAGAATCGGAAATTAGGAGCAAAAAAGGTTTTTACAAAATTTTAATACCAGTAGAAGATTTTTACAAGCAAGAAGGTATCATAAAAAATGAAGATAAAGAAAAGGCAAAAAAATTACTTTTTGATATTTATTGATATTGACCTATGAGGCAAATTGTATGGATAGTAATTCTATTATCGAATATTTCATGTATATAAAAAAAGTATGGAAATTAAATATACTTCTATGAATGACATATATGCAAATTATGTTTTTAATTATAAGGATAACGTAGAGGGTATACAACAAATTAATGATTTTGCAGAAAAGGATATTCAAGAATCAAAAAAAGTAAGAGATTCAATAATGCATCATATACAAACTCTTACTAAAGAAGAAGCCGATATATACATATCTTCTCAAAGCCTTCCTATTTCTGCGGGAAATATTTTATTTTATAAAACTGTAGGAAGCTTTGAAGGAGAGCCAGAGCAAGAAGATTTGCTTATAGAATACGTATTAGATGAAGATAATTTCCGTATAAAAGATATTAGTATTCCCAAAATAAAATCTACAAATTTCCCATTAATAGTAAATATAAAAGAACAAAATTCAGGAAAAAGTATTTTGAAAATTGACAAAATAGATTTTACAATGCAGGAAATGAGGTTGTTAAAGGAAGAGATAGATAAATTGGGATATCATAAAAATTTGGAAAACTATGTATATGAAATAATAAATAATAATGACAGTCTTTTAATGACTTTTTTGTTTGAACAAAAAGGGAAATATTTTAAACTCTATTTTGATAATAAGTAATCTTGTTATATAACCCTAAAAAAAGAATTAGTATGCCACCAGGATTAGTATATGATAAGAAAAAAGAAATAAAAAGGAAAGCTCTCACCAAATATTTTGATGAAGGATATTGGACAGATGAAAATGACAAACCAATCAAAGAAGCTTTTTTGGGTGATACCGTAAGGTTTCATGTTAAGATGAAAAATAGAAATGAAGATGAAAAAAATATAGCATTCAGATTGCTTGATTCGGATACAAAAGAAGGTGGAGGAAATGAATCAATAGAAATAGGAAATGATGAAAAAGGATATCATATTATCAATTACTATAAAATTGAAAATAATGATAAAGTTATTGTACCTATTAAATTAAATGAACAGGGAAAATTAGCAGAATTGATTAATAATGAAGAAGACAAAACATTAGAATTATTTTACGCATGTAGTTATAGTAATGAAAATGTTGACTTGCCTTTTGATTCTAGTGATTATTTGAAGGTTTCTGTAAAAATTAATTATGGTGGAGCTTTTTTATTTATTCTTACAGATGAGTTATTACCATCTGGAAAAATTGTTAGAAAAGTTGTAGTTCCACCTCCTCAAACAATTTTTGATTACTTTAAGAGTAATAAATTTGAGATGTTCGGAATGTCTCCTCCTAATCCTCTAGCTGACATATCAATAGGACAACATGCTTATGGTTTAAATCAGAGTCCTTATTTATCTGGAAGTACATTGCCACATGGAGCGCCAAATATTACTGGTTCTCCACAATATATTGATATTAAAAAAGCAGAAGCAGCAGGTTGTAAAATATATTCTACTGAAGAAATAGTCGCTGATTTAAAAAGGTTACAAGAACAAGCTCCTTCTCCTAAAGAAAAAGTAAGATTGGAAAAAGTAATTAATGCTGTTTCAAATACGGAAAAAGAAGTATTAATAAAAGGAGAAATACCAGCCAATGCAATTAAATCTTCTACATCAATAAAAATAACAAAGGGCTTAAGAGTATTTAATGTCATTGGTATTGTTATAACAGCTTATGAACTTGAACAAGCAACAGAAAAATCAATAAGTCAAAATTCAATTAAACCAATAGCGGCAGAAACAATTCGACAAGTTGGAGGATGGGGAGGTGCAATTGCGGGAGCTAAAATAGGAGCTATAGGAGGGGCGGCTGTAGGTATAGAGACAGGACCTGGAGCTATTATTACAGGTGCGGTTGGTGCAATCATATTTGGAACTGCGGGATATTTTGGTGCGGATTGGGTGGCTGATTATATAGATGAAAACTAAAATTGTTTGAGTATGTTAAGTTTATTTTCAAAAAAACATTGGTATCATTTTTACTTACCTGTAGAGCTAATAAATAGATTACCTGAAATATCTACCAGCGAATTAGAGAGATTTTTGCTAATTGAAAATATTAATTTTGTAAAAATCAATATTCAAAAAATTACAAATAATTTAGATTATGTTGGTATAAGTTTTAGAACAGAAAATGAACTAATATTATTCAAAAATTATGTTTCACAATTCAAAGAATTACTTCCTCCATGGTTTGTATTTCCAGAAGTATTTCAAGGGTCACCAAGATGGAATCAAGGATATCAGGAACACTATTGTATCAATAACTGGCTCCCTTACTGGAAGAAGCTCAATAAGATAGAAAAGGAAAAATATCTTTTTAAGTATGATTGTCCTAATGAGTGGAAAACCTGGTTTATAAATAACAATATGTTATAACAAGAATTATTGGTGAAAAATTAAGTTATATGCAGTTATCCCCTACTTTAACATTACCCATTTCCACATACTCCATCGAAGATAAATGTACTTTGAAGATAGGAGAACAAGAGTATAAAACTACTCTGACATACACACTTTTTCTTGAAAAAAGCAAGAGTTCTATGTATGATATAGAGATTGTACGATCTAATTACAAAGTAAATGGGCAAAAAATAGACACTAAATTTCTGGGAATTGCCCATCGTTATGCAGAAGCCATATTTCCTTTGAGGTGTAAAGTAAAAGAATATAGGCTATATGTAACCAATATTGTGGACATTCAGGAGCGAATCAGGAAAGTTGATAAGGAGATACAAGACACTTATCATGGAGACGGAGCAAAACACATTCGCAATAATTTTATGAGTGCCGTAAAAAATGAAGAAAATTTAAGGGAATTCATTAAGCAATTGCATTTTATGAAAGTATTGAACTTAGGTATGCAAAAATTTGAACAGAGAAAAATTTATCAACTCCAATGGAATATTTTACCAATAAGGCTTTCCACATGGAGAGGAGAAATAAAATATGATAAAAACCTCAATCGATTAATCTATGAACCCAAGGTAAGAGATGCACAAGAAGTGATGGATGGCATTATCCATTACATTCATAATAATGACTATTCTGTAGATTTTAAAGATGAAAATGTACCGTTGTTTGCGGATTTTTACCATAAATCGGAATACACCGGAGAAACCGGAAGGATGAAAAATTCGGAAACGAATATATCAATTGAGATAGAAAATATTTTTCTTTATGAACAAAAAATAACACTCAAAAACACATAAGATGGCTAATCCGGGAGTAGAATACGATATAAAAGTGCCGATCAAACGAAATGTGATTACCAAATATTTTCTTAACGGGAAATGGACAGATGGAAATGATAATCCAATTAAAGAAACCACTATTGGAGAAACCATTCGTTTTAATGTAGAAACGGACAATATTGATGATGGAGAAAAGATAAATTTTACGATTTACGATTGGGATTTTTTTCCGTATTTGGAAGACAAACTTACCTTAACAGAAGCAGGTACCAATACCGAATCCAAAGAAATTGTAATTACAGGTGGCAAAGGTTTCGTGGAGTGGACAACTGGTGAAGGAAGCAGAGCATTGCTGGATGAAAACTTTGAAGGAGACGAGTTGGAGCTGTATGTAGAATGTGTCTATAATGGAGATAAAGCCAACCTTCCCAAAGAAAGTGATGATTATCTTATACTGTACGAAAAAGAAGTATTGATAACGGTTATTGTAGAGCTGCCTATGGAAAATTATGATTATTCCGGTATGAGTACTGGACAAAGAATTGTTGCAAAAGCGGGATTATTAGGTCATACAGCCATAGGTATAGATAAAGAATACTATGATTATGGACCAGAGCAAGATAAATCTATTTTACAAGGAAATATTTCTGAAACAAAATATGGAGATTTAAACAATGATGGAGACACTACAGATATCTATAATGGTATTGACGATCCCACTTTGAAAGATTCTGGTTTAAATCAAGGTTCATATGGAGATCCATTGGGAACATTGGGCAGACCTTGGTGGGATTATTCCTATTCTTCAAATGGAGATGCAAATTTAAATGATATAATGACTATTCTAAACAGTGATAGCTTGAGAAAACAATATGGAGTTTTGGGAGAAGTACATATATTTGAAATAGAAGTAAAAGAGTCCCAAGCAAAAATCGTTAAAGAATGGTGGGAAAATAAATATAATAAAAACTTGGGATTATATTCTGTGAATATAATGGAAAATGGAGAGCATTGTACTTCGACAGTTCATGATTCTTTGGTAGAAGCAAAAATTATTAGAAGATTGCCATATGGGACAATTTGTACCCCTAGTTCTTTTTTAATCACTTAAAAACATTGATGTTAACGAATACGGCAGGATCTAAAAAAGGAGAAATGGCAAAAGAGACGATACTAAAAGATTTATCTTAAACAAAAACTTAAAATGAGATTTTTTTTCCAATATTTTATATTAACAGTATTTTTATTTAGCTGTAACAATCATAATAATTTAAAAATGAAAATAGACAAAAATAAAGCGATAGCCTATGATAGAAATTCGCAATTATTTCAAGAATGGGAATCTTCAAAGAAAATAAAATTGGAAGAAGCCTATCAAATACATTTAGACTACTCTTCAAAAAATCAGGATAAAATAAAACTTAAATCAAATCATGGTTATCCTTTATTCTATGTTCTTGATGATTTTTATATTTTTTCTACTGTAACATACATTCATAAGATAGGAGTATTTAATTGCTCTGGTATATGGGTAAATGCAAATACTGGTGAAGTAGAATATTATGAAATTCCCAAGGAAGAGAATTTCCATACAGGTGGAAAGATATGGCTTACTTCTTATAACGGAGAACGGTAGAATATTGTAATTATTGTTGAAAAATAGAGCTTTATATAAAACTGAAGCCGATAAAATGATAAGAAAAACGATATAAACAGTTAACAAATACAAAGAGATGGCAGAACCAATTCCTTATATCATAAAATCTGGAGATACCTATTCTTCAATTGCAAAAAAATTAGGGCTAAAAGATTGGATTAAGCTCAAGAGTTATCATAACGAGTGCGCTGGTTTCAATCATCAGGTAGGCAATACATTGTATGCCAATACCGAATTACTAACACCCTCTCCGGAAGATGTTGCTATAATGAATGGCGATGCCCAACCTCCAAAAGATGAGGTAAAAGAAGAGCAACAGCAGGAAGAGCAAAAACAACAGGAAGAAAACAAGAAACAGGAAGAGAAAAAAAAACAAGAACAGATAGCTAAAGGTGAGCACGATGGGAAATATTTCGTAGTACATGGTGCAAAATGCGTTTGTGACAAGGCAGAAAACCCAAAGCAAACAGCAGATTTTCAGGTCACTTCACATAAAATTATTGTGCTTAATGACCAATCCAAAAAATATTTAGCTACAGAAGATGATAAAACCTTTATGCCTCCCGTTGCTACTTTTGGGAAGTGCACACTAAAACCTTCTTCCGGAGGTTATCTTCCATGTGCCCTTGCACCTGCTCCTAAGTGGGACAAAGCCTATGAAAGTACACAGGTACAGGGCAAGAAATCTCTCACAGAAATCTCTGAACTGAAATGTATGGTAGGTGGAAAAATTACCATAGAAAAACACGGACAAACCGATTCTGTAACTACAGCACACGCCGACAATACAAACCCGCTCGAATTGGCAATGGTAAATCCTGCAGTAGAACAGCCTAAGAAAAAAACAGATTATCCTTCTGTATCTTCCATATCAATTAATCAGATAGGAAACAGACAAAATTTTAAACCAAAGAATTCAAAAATTGATAAAGCAGAATTTTCTGTAATCTATTTACGGAAAGGAGAAGAAGCTATGTTTGAAGCTCAATTAAGCAAGGGAAATAAACAACTCACTTCCTGGGTAGTCTATAACGATCATGAAGGATCAAAAGAAAACAGAATACTAGTGAGAGCGCAAATTGGGACAGAATTTTCCCAAAGCTTCGAGCAATATGGTAAATATCGTGTAGAAGGATATGGAAAACCAAAAAGTCCGGATTTCGAGAATGGGAAATATGACAAATGTGATCCCTCGTGTTCTATAGACATTGAAGTAATAGAAAATGTTCTTTACGATTTGGAATGTGTAACGGATAGTTTTTCCAATCGGTTAGATGCAAATAAAAAACTAAAATTCAGACAGAATTTTCCTGTAAGTTTTAATGCAAAATTCCGTATGCCAAGAAATTTAGAGGAAAAGTCTCGCCTTAGGATGTATGCCTTAGACGCAGCAGGTAATGTGCTTACAGATGCGGTAGCACAAGGAGTAAGCCTTACTCTAATACCCCAAAATAGCAAAGCCATTTATACCATTGTCGCAGAATATACCACCGAATCGGGAGAAATAATTACCAAACAACTCATCGGAGAAACAGAAAGTAATACGGTGGTAGGTATAAGTCATTCTGCTGAAGTAGTACGCCCAGGAACGTCTCTTCAATTTCATGTTGAAAAAATGAGATACGATTTCAATACAGCTATTCCTGAATTGGATATTTCTCCCAATGAAATAAACGAAATAAAATGGAATCTCAACGGTATACAGATAGGAACTGGGCGAAGCATTACCATACCGGGCAATATGCTTCTTACACCTCAAAAATATGTCGTAGAAGCTTTTTGTAAAATGGCAAATGCTTTTGGCTCAAAAGCGAAACATGAGGAAGATGACTGGCATTTTGAAGTGAAGCATAATGATATTATAAGCTATCAGAAAAACGGTCCGTTGAAAGTAGGTAAAAGTATCCGTTTTAGTATTGGAAATAATGATTTAATTTTTAAAAATTTAGCTAGCAACGAACAAATTTACTGGAACTTGGGAGGAAAAACATTTCAGGGGCATTATGTAGATTATACCCCTACAATTTCTGGGGTTTTAAGCGTAAGATGCTATATTAATTCTCAAAAAGGGATTATAAAATCAGAACCCATAGTAGAAGCCAAAATAACAGAAGGTTTCTGGAACGATTTCGGAGGAAGTGAGGTAAGCCGTGCGAGATGGGGACAAACCGTAGATTATTGCATAAAAGGAGAAAATATAGAAGGAGAGAAAATTGAACTTCATATTTACGATGATGATAATCCACCTAATGACGATGATTTTGCTTATTCTAATATAGAAAATAATCTTCAAATTACTGGAAAAGCTAATGATAGTTATGCATATCACAGAATAGAACTCAGCGATAAAATAAAAGAGAGAACCACCAATATTGCTTCCGACGAAGTGAAATTATATGCCAAAGCCAAACTAATTGGTTTTAATACCTCTTTAACAGATGTTACCGAAAAGAAAGACACTCAAAAGCATCTTACAGTCAATAATGAAGAAGAAGTTTACAGAGCAATAATAGGAGATAAAGATGGAAGAGCAAGGCACAATCCTGTAGATTATGACATCATAAGTTGGGTTTATGCAAACACTACTTATCCGAAAGATACAAAACTGAAAGTAAAGATATTTGAAGATAAAGATTGGGCAATAGATCCGGACTGTAAAGAACTGGAAGTAACCGAAGCCGTAAAAGAAGACGGAACTTTGGTAGCAGAAATCAATTGGGGGAAATTAAAAGATGCCAAGCAAAATAAAAAGACGAAGAAATATTATGCTGTCATTTATGATAAAGACGACAATAAATTATTGGATGGTAGTGACAGCGATACAATATGTTCTACGGTTTTAATGCCACAAAGTGAGCTGAATAAAGAAGCAAGTTATGTAGGAGCGGTTACTGTTGGAAGTGACACAATACAACAACCGGATAATCAAAACGGAGTTTGCGAACAAGAAGCAAGAGTGAGGGCTTATATGAGGATGTTGAGAGTAGGAGAAGGAACAGGAGAACTAATAAAATCATCAGAATATAATAAAAAGACTAAAAAAACAGAAATTGTATACATTGCTCATGATTTTGAAAGTGGTTATACTAAATTATTTGGTGGAGACAATTTTACAAAATCACCCCACAATAAAGACATGAGTAGTCATCCTCAAATAAAAGTTCTGTGGTACACAAAGAAAAATGGAGAAAAAGTGTATAGTTCTGCTGCAGGTGCCTACCAAGTAATGGGATATACATGGAGCGATAATGATATGATAAATAAGAGAAAAACGTATAGTGTAAAAGATTTTTCACCTGAGGGGCAAGACAAATTTTGTATAGTTTTATTTAAACATAAAAGAGAGGGTATGTTAGATTTAATAATAAAAGGAGAAATAAAAGGTGCAACAGAAAAATATGGAAGCTATGAATGGGCTAGTTTACCTCCTGGTAGATATGGGCAACCAATTGAAACGATGGAAAAAGCATTGGAATTATATGATAAATTTTATAAAGAAGAACTGACTGGTAAAAGTCCTTTACATTTAAAAAAAGGATTTTTAAAAGAGTTTGGGTATAGTTGTTGTGATGGGCAATCAACACCATCAGTAGGAACAGGATCATGTGATAAATGTCATCAAAATCATTATGATGTATCAAAACCAGAACACTGGATCCATCAAAAACCAAGCGAATGTTGGCAAGCTAGTATTGATATATTGGCAAACTATGGATTAAAAAATAATAGTGGTTATCCTCAAAATCGTATTATCATGGCAGATCAAACAGGAACTACATTGATACCAAAAGATACTCAAAAAGCATTAGATTATCTTGATTCACAATTGAAATTAGGTAATCCAATAGTTGTAGGTCTTGATGATAATTTGAGAAAAGCAACATATAATTCACATAAAGCAACAGAACATTTCTTTGTAATAGTAGGTAAAGGTTGTGAAGAGGGTAAAATATACTATCGCTTTTTTGATGTTGGTTCTCCAACTAAAGACCAAGGAACAAGTGAAACCTTAAAATTATATTTACAAGGTGATAATTTATTACAAGGAAAAAGCTATGGAGGCTCACATACTTATACAGTTACAGAAGTTAGAAGAAATAATTAATACAATTATGAGATATTTTTTTAAAATTTATTTTATATTCATATTCGCACTAGTATCGTGTCAGGATAAGAAAAATAGTCAAAATTTAGATATTACAGGGCATACCTTTTTTAGAGTTGAGGATACAAAAGAAGGTAAAGTTTTATATCAACCTTGTGATGCCAAAACTCCTAAGTATATTATATATAAGGATAGTATTTTTCGTGATTGGGGACAAGAAAATTATATACTTATTATATCAAAAATATTAAATACAAAAAATCAGACTATCTTCAGAACAAAATATAAGTATAATAACGAAACTCCTGAAACTAATGATAGTCTTATTACATTTCAACAATTAGATAAAAATAAAAAATTTTGGAAAATTAATGGTGAAATTTTTATAGACAGTTTATACATTAATACAATTCCTCACTCGAAGCAGCCATGTAAAGAATGTTATGATGATTGTGAAGATATTGAAAGGTCAGATTCCAAAAATTATAATACCAATGGAACTTGGGGCATTAAATGTAATGAAGGCTCATATATAAAAATAAAAGACAAAGAAATATTTTTTGAAGTACAAAGCAATCAAATTTATATTGATATGGTTGAAGTAAAGAGATATGATTTTGAAAAAGGCATAGCCTTTAAACTGAAAGAAAAACCAGAAGATATGGGACGTGGGGGAATGATGTTAAATTGGAAAGAATATCTAAATGACAAACCAATTGCTTATATAAAAGTAATAGATGATAATACACTTTATTTTTATTGGTATGGTTTCTATAACAATAAGACAAAAAAGAGAGAATTTACCGAATGTCAATTTCAACAAGAGGGAAAACAAAATAAAGACAATTCAGTTATCTTAAAAAAATGTGAAGAGTAATGCTTTATAATAAATTCCTAAAAGATGAAACGGAAGGAAAAAGCATAATCCTGTAGATTACGACGTTATAAGTTGGGTATATGCTAACACAACCTATCCAAAAGGTACAAAGCTAAAAGTAAAAATTTTTGAAGACATCAATTGGGAAATAGACAATGAATGCCAAGAACTCGAAGTAATTGAAACTGTAAAAGAAGATGGAACTTTGATCACTGAGATCAATTGGGGTAAATTAAAAGATGCCAAGCAAAATAAGAAAACCAAAAATTACTATGCCAAAATCTATAATGAAGACGATGATGAATTATTAGATGGAAAGAACAGTGATATATTGTGTTCTACAGTTCTTACGCCTCAAAGTGATTTGTTGAAAGAAGCAAGTTATGTTGGGGCTGTGACGAATGGAAGACAAACAATACCGCAACTTTCTAATGAAAACGGAGTTTGTGAATGTGAAGCAAAAGTGAGAGCTTTTATGAGAATGTTGAGGGTAAAAGAAGGTTCTGAAGGCCAAAAAGGATATACTACACTATTTACTAATAAAGATTTTACTAAACCTCCGTATAATAGAGATATGAGTACCCATCCTAAAATAGTAATTACAGCCGGTGGATATTCATCGAGTGCTACTGGAGCATATCAAATTATGCAAGACACTTTTAAAGGTTTTCAAGGATATTATTTAGATAAAAATAAAAATTGGCAGTACTCAGAAAAACTGAATTATATAAAACAATATAAAATTAATAGTTTTGATCAAGAATCACAAGATAAGTTATGTATAGTTATTTTAAAACATAATTACGTAGGCAAAAGAGCACATAGTTTTTTTTACAAAGAAGATGGCACACCAAGAGCAGGACGAGCAAAATTTAACAATGCTTACGGAGACATTGTACAAATGATTATTGATGATGATTTTGACAAAGTAATTTTAACATCAAGTTTATGTTGGGCTAGTTTACCTGATGCACCTTATGGACAGCCCACAGGAACAAAAGCAGAATGTTAAGCAAACTACGAAAAATTTTTAAAAGAAGAACTCGCAGGAAAAAGTGATTTACATCTTAAAAAAGGGTTTTTAAAAGATTTTGGTTATGGTTGTTGCGGTGAAAGTACTATTTCACAACCTCAAAATAATGATGGAAAATGGCACGATCCTGTTGATAATCCTATGTGTACTATTTTTACTCAAAGTCAAACAAATGGAATTATTAATTTAACCTGAGTTCGGTTTAAGCAAAGTTTAAAAATAGTTGACCGTCATTTACCTTTTTCAAGTTGAGTGACGGTTTCTTTGGAAAG